>NZ_JADKPU010000001.1:0-1325413 GCF_015350695.1 Flavobacterium sp. MR2016-29 | reverse complement strand
CGTTTTGCACACTCTTCTAAAAATAATGCCTGAGAAATACTCCGGCAGGACCTGCTGAAGTGAAAAATGTTTTGAAAGAAAAAATTTCATTTATTGCAAGCTTTTTAGAATCTCTAATCTTCCTTTATTTTTTCAATAAGACGGAATGCTGAAGAAAGATAATTGGTAAGAGAATATAGTTTTTTTTTTTTTTTGGTTTATATTCTTGATAATGAGTTGATTGTTTTTTATGTAGTTTTAAAATTTCTTAGAGTCAACATCATTTATAAAATCAATAACGCCATTCATAAATATCTTTTGGTCATCCCACATTGCTAAATGACTCCCATTTGGGCAATACAAAAAGCGACCCTTTTTGACTAATTTGCTCTGCTCTTCCATAGCTTTCGGATCCATAGTGTCATATTTTGCACCAATCATTAATGTTGGTATATTTATTTCATGTAAACGATTTTTAATGTCCCATTTTGCTAAGCGTCCACTGATTCCAAACTCGCTTGGTCCTTGCATCATGGTATAAATTTCACCATTAACATGTTTACTGGCTCGATTTAGTCCATCTGGCCATTCTTTTAATCTACAAAGATGCTCCTTGTAAAAATTTGGAATCAATAATTCCATGTATCTTGGGTTGTTGAAATCTTTTTTTGCTTCGAGAGATCTTATCTCTGCGAGTATCTCTGGTTTCATTTGTTTTGATAATACTTCATTAGCGTATTTTCCGTAATCGGGGGCACTTGCCATCATATTAGAAACTAATAATCCTTTTAAATTTTGTTGATATTTTAAAGCATATTCCATTGCAAGAATTCCGCCCCACGAATTTCCTAATACATAAAAGTTATTATTATCAGCTCCTATTGCCTTACGGACTTGTTCAACTTCTTCGACAAAACGCTCTGTTGTCCATAATGTGCTGTCTTTTGGCTGATCGCTATAGTAAGATCCTAGTTGGTCGTATTCATAAAATTCAAAACCTTCACGTTGAAAGAATGTTTCAAAACACTCCATATATTCATGGGTCATGGCAGGGCCGCCGTGTAATAAAAGTATTTTAATTTTTGGATTATTTCCAAAACGTTTTGTCCAAACTTTAAACTCGCCAACTGGAGTCTTTATTGGGATCATTTTAACTCCTGCAGATTCTACATTTCCATTTTTTTCGTAGGTAAAATATTCTGGCAATGTAACAGATTGGCTTTCTTTTTTACATGAAGCAGTTAATATTATTGCTGATAGAAGTAGAATGCGACGCATATTTTTAGAATTAAAGATTATTACTTTCTGCATTTATTTAAAACTAAAGTACGAATTAAACATATAAGTTATTATGTTAAAGGCTGTAAAGGCTGCATTTTCTGAATTAAGAACTTTCAAAATATATTTTAGCTAAAAAATATTATTTTATAAAGTTGAAATCGTTTTTATTTTGAATTTTAAAAAGCAATATTTTATTCGATTTTGAATAGCTATCTTTGTAAAAATGATTACGTACAATTAGAGTCGCATACTATAATTAGCAATATATAAAATGAGCAATAAATTTACTGTTGGAAGTCTATATGCAGGGATTGGTGGAATTTGTTTAGGATTTAAAAAGTCAGGTTTTGATTTACTTTGGGCAAATGAATATGATAAAAGTGCATGTATTACGTATAGAGAAAACTTTAAGCATAATTTAATTGAAGGTGATGTATTGCAATTAGATGTCGATGGAATTCCTAAAATTGATGTATTGACAGCAGGATTTCCTTGTCAGCCTTTCTCGGTTGCTGGATACAGAAAAGGTTTTGACGATAACAGAGGAAATCATTTTTTTAGAATATTAGACTTTGTAGATACTATGAGGCCAAAAGTTGTATTCTTAGAAAATGTAAAAAATCTTGTTACTCATGACCATGGGAATACGATGAAAGTTATTGAAAAATCTTTGCGAGACAGGAAATACTCTTTTCAATCTAAAGTTTTGAATACTAAGGATTATGGAAATATTCCTCATAATAGAGAGCGTATTTTTATGGTTGCCTTTGACACATTAGCAATTGAAAATCCAGAAGCCATTTTTGAATTTCCTAAAGAGGATAAATTAACTAAAACCATAAAGGATTTAGTTATCAATGAAAAAGTAGAAGATGATTTTTATTATAGAGAAGATCGTTACATGTTTGATATGCTTCAAAAAGAAATGACTTCTGATAAAACAGTTTATCAATTCCGAAGACAATATGTAAGGGAGAACAAATCAAATGTTTGTCCTACGTTAACGGCTAATATGGGTACAGGCGGACATAATGTCCCTTTGATAAAAACAGATTTTGGCTTTAGAAAATTAACACCTAGAGAATGCTTACGTTTTCAAGGTTTTCCTGACACCTTCAAAATTCCTAAAATTGCAAATTCACATTTGTATAAACAAGCGGGTAATTCGGTTAGTGTACCTGTGATAGAAGCAGTGTCAAAAAATATAATGAAGGTTCTAAAATCTATTAAATAATTTTTTTATTGAAGAGTTTTTATAAGTTCTTCAATGTCTTTCATATATCCACATTGTATATAGTAGTTTTCAGCATCCATTTTAGTACTTTGATTTAAAATGGAATTTTGAGGCAATATATTGTTATCTGAAATTGTTTGTATTAAATCATCTGTGGTACAATATCCTGCAATATCGTATATCCAAGTTGAGGCAAAGATTAGTTCTTGAATATCAGATTTCGGAATACTGTCATTGAATATTAGCCGTTTGTTTCGGAATAATCTTTTTATATCAGGATTAATGCGCACTAGAATAAAATAGTCATATGAAGATGTTAATCCGGTATTAAGGTTTGGAATGTATTGTGCTTTTGTGTTCCAGTCTTTAGTTTCAAGCAATAAAAGATTAGATTGGAATGCTGCAGATTTCACATTGATTTTTTTATCATTAATTGTTAAATCAGAATCATCCCATATCCCTTCTTTATATATCCCAAAGTCTAGCTCGCTAGATTTAATAGCGTTTGATTTAAAATAATTGTATAATATAACTTCTGCTAATTTCCCCTGAAAAGTATTGCAAAATTTTTCTCCATTTTTCCTTCCATACTGGCCACCAGTTCTGGTTGATCTGTGATGACCTGCTCCAAAGCACATTTCATAAGCAAAGTTTAAAACTTTTTCTAAATCAGTTTTATCTATTTGGCTGCCTTTAAAAGGTTTTCGATTATTAACAGTGTAATAATCAGCATCTAGTTTTTTTTGAAAATCTAGTTTCATAATTTTCTAGTTTCTGCAACTTCTGCTATTATATTCCAGTTTTCTTTGTATTGTATTAAAGTGTTTAGATTTATGCTGGTAATTTCGCTTTCGTCTAGACTATCTACATGACTCATCGGAATTAAATAGCAAATTCCAATTTCTTTATCTACAGCAACATAAATATCACAATCTGCAGAAGTAATTCGCTTTCCTTTGTTTGTTATATGTGTATGGTCGATGCCTTGTCCGCCACGATCCCTGTCTTTAAAACTTATAGCATTACTGCTTGAAACACCTTTAATTTGAAGTCGTAATAAAACATTATTAAAATCGACGACAGCATCATATCTGCTAGAACGAACGTCCACATTCGAGCAGTTATATCCAGCCAGAATTGCCCTTGCCAAAAATAAAAATTGTGCACTGTCTCCAGCATTAGCCGTCATCACTCCTGTATTTATATTTAAGAGATTTGTTGGAAATCCGTTTGAGAAAATGAAATCATATTGTTTCTCTAATATTTTTCTTAAAGAAGTTTTTGTATATGCGAATTGATGTTGATTTGAAATACTGTTTTGAATAAAATTCAAAGCGTTAATAATGAATTCATCTTTGTTTATTTCGTTGATTAAAGTGCTCTGAAGTACTTCATCATAAAAAGATTGCAGATCTGATTTTGCTATTAAATGCAGGTTAGCAATTTCGGTTATTTTGGCTTTTACAAAATGCTTATCTGTAAATTCTTTTATAAGTTGTTTACTAAATTCACCTTCATTTAATCTTGTGATAAAATATCCTTTCAAAAAGGTTTTTAAGTTTGTTATTGAGCCAAATAATGCTAATCCTTCTTTGCTGCTTAAGCTGAAATTAACATCGTTTATTTCTTGTATGTTTAATTGAATAAATTCGATCTGTTTATCATTCATGTTCAACTGAATCAGGTATATGTTTTTATTCCTTTAATAAAATAAATTACTAAAAAGTAATGCGAATTTACTTATAAAAAATTAAAATTTTTAATGAATATTAAGTGCACGAATTTTATTAAAAAGGAATTTTAGTTTTTAAAATTAAATAAACAACTTCTATTAAGATTAAACCCGTTTGATATTTTTTTGAGATTTTGATTTTAAGTTTATATAGACAAATGATTTGTGATAATGCAAAGGATTCAAAGTTTTGTCTTCTGTAAAGCTTGTTGTTTATTATTGTATGATTAACGTGTGCAGATAAATGCGATATTGAAAGCAATGATTAATATTCTAGATAAACGCAGCACTTTTAGAATATTTAAAGCAGCAAATTTATGTATTTGGATGAACGCAGTTTTTCCAATATTCAAGTACAGTATTGACAATTGATTTTGTTTTATGATAGTCATTTTCTTTTCTAAAAAAACCTTGAATACTAAGTGTAGTATAAGCTTCTTCGATAGCATTTTCCGTTGCGGCGGTTGAATAAAAAACGAACGGTATACTTTTTTTTCTAAGAACCGGTTCAGCATCTATTAGTCGCTTTAATTCCAGACCATTCATAATTGGCATGTTCACATCGCAAAAAATAATCAGCATTTTTTCATTACTTGTACATAAGTAAGAAAGTGCTTCTTCTCCATTAGTTTTCCAGACGATTTTGTTAGTGTTGCCAAGAGATACAATTACATCTTCTAAAATCTCCTTGTCATCTGCATCATCTTCTATTATTAGAATATTACCGTTCTTTATCATTTTATTAGTTTTAAGAGTATATAAATGTATAAAGTTTATTTAACATATTCATAATTAGAGTATAAAGTATTTGTGAGCATTTGATATATTTAGCTGAACCCTTTTTTAATAGGCTGTTCTCTTTTGGATATTCGACACAATTTTGTGCAAATTATTCTGCAAATAGAAATACCTTAGATATTTAGAATTTCTTGTCCTAAATTCTAAAGAAGTTATTTAAAAACAAGTCGACTCATATCTTCAACAGCATTCATATGCAGGAACAATTATTGGTTTTACTGTATTATTTATTCCTTTTCTTAAATAGTTTAGAAGGTGCCAATGAAATGCTGTTTTACTCGAAATTACAGACATCTAATACAATTCAAAGTCAAATAACTCAGGCTTTGAATTCCTTAAAATTCCGTTTCCATAATTTTACCAATTCATACCAGATTACAGATAAAAAACCTACCCCAATTGCCATACACAGCAAAGGAATACTAAGAGATTCGAAAGCAAAGAATTTTGCAAATGGTTTTATGTAAAGCAATATTCCGGTAATGAAAATAGTAATACTTATAATTAATGGAACTAAATTATTTTTGTAAAGTAATGTTGTAAAAATGGAATAATAAAAAGAGCGATTCATTAATGTCAAAAAGATATTGGCAGTTACCAATACAATAAAAACCATAGTCCGGGTATACTGTTCGTTATATCCATTATAGATACAATATTGATAGGTAAACAGTGTTCCGATAGTGATCATCAATCCTTGAATTATACTGGTGGAGAGTTCCTTCCAATTAAAAAATGTAGAAGTGAAAGGTCTTGGTTCCTGTGCCATAGTGTTTTTTTCCATTGGCTCATTTTCATATACAATGGAGCAGGTTGGACCCATGATCAATTCTAAAAAGATAATGTGAATAGGGGAAAGTATATTAGGATATCGCCATCCCATTACTAGTGGAATAAAAACAGTAAGTATAATTGGAATATGTATTGAGATAATGAACTGAATTGATTTTTTTATGTTCGCATAAATCTTTCTTCCCATGGCAATGGCATGCACCATTTTCGATAAATCATCATTGACCAAAATAAGGGACGCTGCCTGCTTGGCAATTTCAGTTCCTTTTTTGCCCATGGCAATTCCGATATGAGCGGCTTTTAGTGCCGGACCATCATTTACTCCATCACCTGTCATAGCAACAATTTCCTTATTTGATTTCAGCGCATTGATAATTTTCAGTTTAGCCTCAGGAAACATTCTGGTAAATAAAGTAGTGTCTCTAACGCATTTTTTGAGTTTTTTGTTAGTGAGTTTCATCAGCTCATCTCCAGAAATGCTTTTTTCATATCCTTTAAAACCGATTTGTTGAGCGATAGATGAAGTAGTCAGAGAATTGTCTCCAGTAATGATCTTTACATTGATTCCAGCTCTATAAAAATGCTGTAAAACGAGTTTGATATTTTTTTTTGGAGGATCATAAAAGGCTAATAATCCTATGAATTCAAATTTAAATTCCTGTTGGGTTTTAGGATAATGCGAAGTGGTATTGTGAGTTTCTCCTACTGCCAGAACGCGATAACCTTCCTGTGATAATTCTTGTATTGCTTTTAGAATTATTGTTTTATTATCTGAAGTAATTACGGATAATTTCATTAATGCTTCTGCGCCTCCTTTTGTAGCGATGATTTTAGTACCTGATTTATTTTCAAAAATATGCGTCATCATAGGTGGCTTTCCTGACAAAGGATATTCATGTACCAGTTTGAAATCGGGTCTCTGGTCTTTTTCAATTACTTTCGAATATGCTTCATGAAGTGCGATTTCCATAGGGTCAAAAGGAATGGGTTCACTTGCCCACATTGATAGGGTAATTAATTTTTTCTCCTCTTCAGATATTGAGCCCTCTAAGTCTGTAATTTTCTCTGATTTTAAAGAAAAAATTTTAGCCAGACTCATTTTGTTTTGTGTAATGGTGCCTGTTTTATCAATACAAATTACGGTCGCACTCCCTAATGTTTCGACTGTTTTCATTTGTTTGACAATAATTCCTTCTTTCATCATTCGCCATGCGCCAATAGCCATAAAGGTGGTAAAAGCGATTGGGATTTCTTCAGGCAGGATACTCATCGCCAAGGTAAGCGCTTTTAGCAAACTGTCGAATACATTAAAAGTGTGAAAATAGTTGATCCCCCATACAATAAAAAAAACTATGGCTCCGGCGAGAGCCATTTTTTTTACGAAATTGCTAATCTGAATTTCTAAAGGTGTTTTTTCTTCTTTTATTGCCTCCAGGCTTTTGCCTATTTTGCCCAGTTTGGTTTCGCTTCCAATGGCAGTAACCGTTGCAATGGCTAATCCGCCTACAACAGTCGTCCCTTGATAGATTGCATTGTCGTCGGTTGCTTTATCTTTGCTGACTGCCATAGATTCTCCAGTAAGAATCGATTCATTTACAGAAAAATCATTAGAATGACATATAATTCCATCGGCAGCAATTAAAATGCCTTCTTCTACCAGAAGACTGTCTCCAATAACAATCTCTTCTGTTTTTATTTCTACTGAATTACCATTTCTAATGACTTTGCATTTGGGTCTGGTGAAATTTTTCAACTGCTCTAAAGCATTTCGACTTCTGGCATTTTGATAAGATGAAATAGCCGCAATCAAAACAATTGCTGAGGCTAAAAAGAAACCATCAGCAAGTTTTCCGCTAAGAAAATAAATGCTTGATGCAATGAAAAGCAGTATCATCATGGGTTCCTTTATTATTCGAATCATCGCAAGAGTATAACGGTTCGTCTTTTTATATAAAGATACATTTTGACCATATTTCTTTCTTGCCGCAAGTACTTGAGCAGTTGTTAAACCATCTGTATTGAATTTGTTTGTAATCATCATTAAGCTGCTTTTTTTACTTTCTGAAAACAAGAATAGGAGTATGTGTGTCAAAACCCAATTCCTTGGTTTTACTCGATAGAAAATGACGTTCAAACCAATCACGGTTTTGTTTGGTAAACATCACAATTATTGAGGGTTTTACCTTGAGGATATCTACTTTTAAATGATTGAGTAAAGAATATTCAATATTTAATTTTTTAAAATTAAACGAGACTTTTTCTGATTTATAGTTTTGTGCAATCTGATTAAAGCTTTCCTTAAAATCACCCTGATCTAATAAATCATTGTAGTGATACACTGCAATCTCTGCAGCAAACAGAGTGGCGAATTTTTTAACAAAAGGGAGTTCAACACCTAGTTTTACAAGATCTGAGGCATACAATAAAAGATTTATTGGCTTCATGCGATAGGTATAAGGGACAAGCAAAACTGGAATAGGGGAAGTAGTAACCAGTTTTGCAGCAGTAGTTCCTATCAAATGATTAAATATTCCGGGACCTGATGTATTAATACAAATAAAATCGGCATGGCATTTTTCAGCATAAGCAATAATGGTCGTGTCCACTTGAGTATTGTTCTCAGTTACAAATTCTACTTTGCCAACTTCTTTTTTAGTTGTTTTGTAAATAGATAGTATGAATTTTTTAAGTTTATAATCCTGCGTGGTTTTTTTATAATAATTATCGATATTATCCTCAAAGGTTTTTGTGTTTACGCTATAAAATATGAGTTCACATGGAGTTTGAGAAGCAAATTGGATGGCAAATCGTATACCTGCTCTTGAGATATTTGAGAAATCGGTGGTAACAAGTAATTTTATCATGGTATTTACTTTAAAACTTAAATTTTAATTTTGAGGTATATCTAAATTTATTTCAGTAGTTTTTAGAGTATGATTTTTTTATTTGAGCTTCATTTCATTGAGTTTTAGATTTAGTTTTTTCCATTTTGTTTTGTCTAAATGAAGCGTATCTATATCTGTTGTCCACTCTATAAAAGGTGCTAAACGATAAATACTGACAACACGTTTTTTGTAGCCAAATGCAAATCGGTCTCCTCTAAGCTGATAATTAATGGTTTTAGCTGGATTGTCGATATTGCTGTAAAGCACTGTTTGAGTTTTCCAGTCTCCTCCCCATGTAAAAAAAGCTTTGAGTACACATAAGATACCAATAATTATAGCTACAGAAATAATAGACCAGTTGGTTTGTAATTTTTTAAAGAATTGACCAATAATGATTACCAATGATGACGTGGCAAAAAACAAAAAAAAGAAATGTACCCGATAATCATTAATATTAAACTGGGTATAGCGGTTGAGCAGAATTATACTTATCGAGATTACAAAAATGACAGCAATGAAGGGGTTCAGTTTTTTCATCTTTTGGGTACTTTTTTATTTATGAATTTCATTTACTTTACGCATAAAATCTGCTGTTGCAGGAACTGTGTCAGTTAGCAGTATGGCACTCTGAACCCAGACCGGCCATATAATTTGTGCAATAATCAAATAAAAATAAGTGATACTGGTTTGCATGTAGGACCATTTTTATTAGGTATAAACAGCTGTAGCTAGTGAGCGATGTTGTATTTTTTTATGGAGACAACCTCAATAACTGAAAGGACGATCCCAGCAGTGAAACTGGCTGTAGCAGAAAAACACATAAGGAAATAGAGTTAATTATTGGTTTTAGCTGGGTTTGACTCTTCTGCCTACAGTATCCATAAGAATAGTGGCTGTCAAAGCGGCCAGTGCGATAAGTGCGAATAATGTTTTCATGATTGTAATTTTTAGAATATTGAATTTTTAAATCTGTCTAGCAAATTTGACCCAAAACAACCAATTGAGAAATGATCATAAACATTGCAATAAGTGATCTGGAACACTTTTTTTTAGCTATTTTTACGTTAGCTTTGATATTAGTTTTAAAGAAAAAAAATGGCACTATTAATCTTTGTCAGACATGGACAATCGCTTTATAATTTAGAGAATCGTTTTACAGGAATTCTAGATATTCCACTCACTGATCTTGGAAAAGAACAGGCAAAACAGGCAGGACAAAAATTAATAGGTTATGTTTTTAATATAGCATACACTTCGATGCTTACAAGAGCACAGGAGAGCCTGCAGATTATCCTGAATGAAATGAAGGCAACGATTCCTATTGTTAAAAATAAAGCTTTTAATGAGCGTATGTACGGCACTTTGCAAGGGCTAAACAAAGATGAAACAGCACAAAAATATGGTTTGGGCCAAGTGGATATCTGGAGAAGAAGTTACGATATATGTCCTCCCGGAGGAGAAAGCCTTTTAGACACTTACAACCGTGTAGTTCCTTATTATAAATTAGAAATAGAGCCTAAATTAAAAAAAGGAGAGAATGTATTACTGGTAGCTCATGGCAACAGTTTAAGATCCTTAATGATGTACCTTGAAAATATAAATCCACTTGAGATTGTTAAAGTAAATATTGCAACCGGAATACCAAGGGTGTATAATTTTGAGACAAGCCTCCTTCTTTCCAGTGTAAGTGATTTATAGTTTGTAATATTGTATCAGTTCATAATATAATCTCATTAGTGAGCACAATAATAAACAATTTTAAATAAAAAAGCAGAAAATATTATCCCCTGTCTTTGTGTTTTACAACATTGCTTAACTGGCAGGGAGCATGAAGTAAGGGCAATGTTGAAAAAAGGGATTTCTTTTTAAACATAAAATGAAGAGTATAGATCACAAAAATTAAAGCTCCAAAATCAATTGATTTTAGAGCTTTTAAATATTGTCAGGTAAGAGTATACAAATTTAATTATTTTTAATTCAAAGTAAATAATTCAAATTGCTCGTCCTTGCCCCTCAAAGTGTTTTTTCCTAGTGATTGTACTTTATAGTATGTATTAAGGTCAAGCTTTTCAGCAAGCAGGCCAGATAAAAGAATATCAACATTATATTGATTACAAAGTCCTTCAATTCGTGCTGTTGCATTAAGTACATCGCCGGTAAAAATAATTTCTTTTTTTAATACTCCAATTTCTCCCGTTGTAACTTTTCCACAATGCATTCCTGCTTTAAATTGTGGTGATAATCCATATTTTTCTTTATACCCAGCTGATTTGTCAAGCAAGGATTGTTTCATAGCAAAAAAGCAGCGTATACAAGTATTGTTTTTAAGACCTTTTTCCAATCTCCAAGATATAATCATCTCGTCACCTGCATATTGGTATATTTCACCGGAATACTCAATTACAGGGTCGCTCAGATCTGAAAAATACTGTTGGAGCATCTGAAAATATACTACATGTCCTAGTTTTTCTGCAATCTGTGTAGAGGATTTCATATCCAGAAACATAAATATCCTCTCTTCTTCTACAGGCTTGTAGTATTTTCCGAGAAAAAAATTAGTAAGAAGGCCAGTACCCATACTTTCACTTACCTCGGTATAGAACTGGGCTATAAGAATAATGCTGGCAATGTACGTTAGGATTCCAAGAAAGGAATAATCATTAAAGAAGGCCCACATCACAAGCCAAAAGCCCTTGCTGTAAATTGCTGTTGGCATTTCTTTAGCGGTTGTCAGAAATATTATGATGAGAAGGAAGATAATGATAAGCAGGTAAACAGACGATTTATATAAAATCTTTTTTGTGAAGCAAATATGGATGAAGTATTTTTTAAAATAAAGGATTTCAAGTATACCAATTATGGTTCCAAATAAAGTAGCCAGCAGTGGAATGACTATAATATTTCGGCCAAAAATATATTCATTACCCGATGAGGGATAAAAGTTAAGTTCACCTAAAAGTCCTCGTTCAAGGATAGTGTAAATCAAACTAAATACAAGCCATATGATACCAAATGGTAAAATGCGTGCAATATATCTTTTATATTTTGGTGTTATCATCTGAGTAGATAAATCTCAAAGATATTCATTTTTGGGATGCTGATGATTAACCTTTTGCGGAAATAAATCATTATCATGACCTGAACAATAGTATTGCTGTCAGGATCTGCAAAAAAGGAGAGTGTTTGTTAAGTAAGGTATATAGTTGTTTTTTATAAAAATAACAGAAAAAAAATCTTAATTTTTGTAATAAAAGCGTAATTCCATAATTGATATGTTGTTTTCACACACCAAATATAGAATGCAAAATTTTACAATTTTAATTTACAGATAAGTTTTGGTGTTTATGCAAAGAGGTATTTTGATATTGCAAACCGTTTATGATCTGGATTTTAATTTATATGAATATTCATGCCTGTTTATCCATTTAGTCTCTCCTATAAACTGGACATCTTTTCTTTTCTTGAAAGCTGTTTTACTAATAGTATAAGTGTATCTCAATATCGCTGGTTTATTATCGTTTCCATCTTTACCTGGTTTTTCGGTAATAATTTCAATTTCGCCATTTTCTAGTTTTTTCCTTAATTTTATTAATTCATTGTCAATATATTCACCGTTAGATGAAATTGTTAGAGTATCAACTGAATTTGCACTAGGTTCTTTTGGATAAATATTTGAAAAAATAAATTTATTTGTTTTATCAAGCCTTTTAATTTCCAGTTCTGCTGACATCGTATAAGGTTTGCCTGATGAATAGTCTAGATATGTCAGAGTACCTTGCCAATTGCCAACCAATAATTTAAAGTCGCTTGCAGAAGTCTTATTCTTTTCCTGCGCATTACTTAAGATAATATTAAGTAGCACAATAATAATGCTTAAAGTTATTTTTAGTTTCATCATTTTTTACATTTTTTTGTGTTATTGCCAAACTGGATTATAAATATCGTAGTCGAAGGAGTTTCAATTATAATAAGTTACTGCTTAGTCTTCTGTATTATTTATCAATTTATCTAAGTCGGTAAATGTTTTTTATCCATATAAATATATTAAAAATGATATTAAAATGCAATTATTTAATCTTTGGATTATCTGTATCAGGTGTTTGGTTGTCGCGGTGATGAATTCGTTTGCAAAAGTTAAATCAAGATTTATTTTGGCTGTAAGCAAGATAAAGTTTTGTGACTTTTGCATACAGAAGGGATTTCGAATCGTACAATTTGAAATAAAAGAAAAAACCCTGCAAATCGTTGGATTTGCAGGGTTTACCGCTCTTTTTGGCCTTTTTTGAAAATTTTATTTTTTCTTTGTTTTCGGGCCTTCGCGGAGAAAGAGGGATTCGAACCCCCGGACCTGTTACAGTCAACAGTTTTCAAGACTGCCGCATTCGACCGCTCTGCCATTTCTCCAGTATGTTGCGATCATTTGCTGATTGCGAGTGCAAATATAAGACGGTTTTTCGGTTATCAAAACTTTTTCAGGACTTTTTTTGAAACTTTTTTTAAGAAATTTTCAAGTGCTTAATTATCAGTATTCCTGAAAAAGATATTTCTTGAAAATTATTTTAAATCGTCTAAAATTGGCACAGGTTTTTTGTTTTCATCAACGGCAACAAACGAAAAAGTTCCTGAAACTACAGTTTCGCGAAGCTCTGAATACATTTGTTCCATGAAAATATCAACATGAATCTTACAGCTGGTTCTTCCGACATTAATCACTTTTGCAACTAATTCAATTAAAGTTCCGGCTGGAATTGCTTTTTTAAAATCAATTTGGCCAGTCGATATTGTAACCACTTTTTTTCGGCTAAAACGCGTCGCACAAATAAAAGCAACTTCATCCATAAGATGAAGTGCAGTTCCTCCAAATAAAGTGTCATAATGATTCGTTGTACTCGGAAAAACGGCTTTAAAAATGTGCGTTTCAGATTTTATAATTCTTTCTTCGATTGTACCCATATTAGTAGCTTACATATTCGGTGATTTCAAGTCCGTATCCAATCATTCCGACACGTTTCGTTTGCTCAGTATTCGATACTAATCTAATTTTAGAGATATCAATGTCATGTAAGATTTGAGCGCCAATTCCGTAATCTTTGCTGTCAATGATTACCTTTGGAGCTTTCATTGTACCTTCTGCCTGTAATGTTTTAAGTTCTGCAATTCTATTTAACAAATTAACAGCAGACATATCTTGGTTGATAAATAAAACAGCGCCTTTGCCATTTTCATTAATTACTTTAAACATGTCGTCTAATTGCTGTTCAGCATTGTTAGTTAAGGTACCTAATAAATCATTATTTACCTGAGAAGAATTTATTCTAGTTAATATCGGTTCTCCAAGATTCCAGGTTCCTTTTGTTAAGGCAATATGAATTTGTTTATTTGTTGTTTGCTCGTAAGCTCTCAGTCTAAAAGTTCCAAAACGAGTTTCGATATCAAAATCTTCTTTTTTAACGATCAAGCTATCGTGCTGCATTCTGTAAGCAACTAAATCTTCAATCGAAACTAATTTTAAATTAAATTTCTCAGCTACTTTTGCCAATTCAGGCAAACGAGACATTGTACCGTCTTCATTTAAAATTTCGCAGATAACACCTGCTGATTTAAAACCGGCTAATCTTGCAAAGTCAATTGCAGCTTCTGTATGACCAGTTCTTCTTAAAACACCACCTTGCTTAGCTACTAACGGGAAAATGTGCCCAGGTCTTGCTAATTCATGTGGTTTAATACTCGAATCTGTTAATGCTAAAACAGTTTTAGATCGGTCTGCTGCAGAAATTCCTGTCGTTACACCGTGTCCTTTTAAATCAACAGAAACTGTAAAAGCAGTTTCCATATGATCTGTATTATTGGTAACCATTGGTCTTAGGTCTAATTCCTTGCAACGGCTTTCAGTTAGTGGTGCACAAATCAATCCGCGTCCGTGAGTAGCCATGAAATTGATCATCTCTGGCGTTACTTTTTCGGCTGCCGCCAAAAAGTCGCCTTCATTCTCACGATCTTCATCATCTACTACAATGATTACTTTACCTTGACGAATATCTTCTATAGCTTCTTCAATGGTGTTTAGTTGTATTTTTGTTGTTGACATAATTATTGTTGATTTTGAGCGGGAAAAAAGCGCTCGGAAATTTTTTGAAAGAATTGTGATATTGGTGTTGTAATCGCGTCAAAGTTTATTAATCCGTTATCGTTTGTTGCACGATACGTTAATAATATAGCTAACGGCAATAATATAAAAGAGGACATCCATGATCCCATAAAAGGGGTCATTCCGCCTTCTTGAGAAAGTCTTTTTCCAAATGTATTGATAAAATGAAAGGTAATAAAAATCAAAACTGCAAATACAATTGGCAGTCCTAAACCACCTTTACGAATAATAGCACCAAGCGGAGCTCCGATAAAAAACATTAAAAAACACGCAAAAGCAATTACAAATTTCTCATATAAGGCGCTGAGGTGTTTGTTAATGTCACGCTGCTTGTCTTTTAAATCTTTTTGAGTGGCTTCTATCGAATAAATGTTACTGGTTACGTTTCCGCTGGCCATTCTTAAAACATCCGCTTTTTGTTTGTTTGTGTACATTGATAAAAGATCGTTCGGCAACGATTTTTTCTTTATATCTGTTTTTGATTCGATTGGAGATTTTTTAATTCCAACACGCTGATTAATATTTTCTGAAAAAGATAGAATTTCAGTATCTAAATTTTTGTTTAATGAATCTAAAGTATAGCGAAGCTCATTAACGTTTAACATTCCGTTTGTACTTCCTACATTTTCTTTGTCTTCATCAACTTTATTTAATTCAGAAAGATCTATATTGATGATCTGTTTTTTAAATGCCGCTTTTACAAATGGCAATTTCGCACGATCTTCATATTTTTTAGGGGTGACATCTTGGTAGTAATAACCGTCGTTTAAAACCAGTTTTAAAATACTTGATTTTTCATTACTGATCAGTTTACCATTTTTTGCTTTAATAACAGTTTTATTTTCTCCAACGTTATTGGCTTTTTCATGAATGGTAACTCCGGTTAAGATATTTCCGTTTTCGCCTGATTTTTTATTTACTTTAATATTATAAGTTCCAACATCATTAAATTGACCTTCCGCAATTGCCATGGCTGGTTTTGCCTGAGCAATATTTTTTCGGAAATTGACAAACTTGTATTCTGCGTAAGGAATCACATTATTAGCAAACCAAAATGCAACAATACTCAATACAAAAATAAAAACGATTAAAACGCGCATGGCTCTTTGTAATGATATTCCTGAAGATTTCATTGCTGCGAATTCATAATTCTCAGCAAGATTTCCAAATGTCATAATTGAAGCCAATAGAACAGACAGCGGTAAAACCAGCGGAATTATTCGAGGCATTGAGAATAAAAGAAACTTCACAATCAGCATTAAATCTAGATCTTTCCCTGCAAGTTCAGAGATAAAGAGCCAGACTGTCTGGAGTATGAATATAAAAAAAAGGATTACAAATACCGTAGTAAATGTAATCAGGAATGTTTTTAGTAAGTATTTGTCTAAAATTTTCAACCTTGGTTTAATCTAATTTGTTGATGTAGTATTTTGGATATTTGCTCGCTACAAAGGTAAATTGATTTTTTGATAAAGGCTGATTGGTTTTAAAAGAATTAACGGTTAAAGTGGTTTTTGTTCCATTTTTACCAGTTTCAATCAAATTATAAATGTGTTTTGTCTGAACATCAATGCCCAAAAGAATTTCTTTTCTTTGATCTTTAGCATTAGTTGGTGCTAATTTGATGTATTGAATCTTTCTTCCTTTAACATTTTGAACGATGTCCATGTTATATTTGTATCCTGAGTTAAAAAAAGTAAGCATTTTTGAAGGCGTAATAGCATTGTCGTCTTTTTCGTTTACTTTAGATACAGTAACTTCTTCATCTTCAGGAACAATTGTGTATGTTTTTTGACCATCAAATATTTTTGTAACGCCCATGAAATTCAAAACATATTGATTTCCTTTCATAGTTACATTTCCTTTGCTATCCTGATTTATGTTTTCTTTTGCATTATTCAAAGAATATTTAAAATCGATCACAATGTTATCGTAACTTTTTATTTTAGCAGTTACTTCGTTCAATAAATCTTTGGCTTTTTTATCTTGAGCTTGAATAGAAGTGAAGCTCAAAAGCAAAATAACTGCCATTTGAAGACACTTTTTAGTCATGTTTGTGATAGAATTGTTTCTGATTTCCTGAATTTTTGTTTTCATGATGGGGTTAATTTTGTTCATTATTAAAAAATTGATCAAGAGCACTCAGATCTGAAATATTCACACTTCTCGCTTTACTGCCTTCAAAGGGGCCAACAATTCCTGCTGCTTCCAGCTGATCAATCAAACGACCGGCTCTGTTGTAACCCAATTTTAATTTTCTTTGCAGTAATGAAGCAGAACCCTGCTGTGCATTTACAATAATCTCAGCAGCTTCTCTAAATAAGGTATCTCTTTCGGAAATATCCATATCAAGATTGATGCCAGTTTCTTCTCCAACAAACTCTGGAAGCAAATAAGCTGTGGCATACGCTTTTTGCGAACCAATAAAATCCGTAATTTTTTCGACCTCTGGAGTGTCAATAAAAGCACATTGTACACGAACAACATCATTTCCATTCGTATATAATAAATCTCCTCGCCCAATCAACTGATCGGCTCCTTGTGTGTCAAGAATTGTTCTTGAGTCAATTTTAGAGGTTACTCTAAAAGCAATTCTCGCAGGGAAATTCGCTTTAATCAAACCTGTAATAACGTTCACAGATGGTCTTTGTGTGGCAATAATTAAGTGAATACCAATAGCACGGGCCAGCTGAGCCAAACGAGCAATCGGAATTTCGACTTCTTTACCCGCTGTCATAATCAAATCCGCAAACTCATCGACAACCAATATAATGTAAGGCAAGAATCTATGTCCAGCTTCAGGATTTAATTTTCGAGCTTTAAACTTATCATTATATTCCTTAATGTTACGAACCATCGCATCTTTTAGTAAAGAGTAACGATTATCCATTTCAACACAAAGTGAATTTAAAGTATTTACAACTTTAGCATTATCTGTAATAATTGCATCTTCAGTATCAGGAAGTTTAGCTAAATAATGTCTTTCAATTTTATTAAATAATGTTAACTCTACTTTTTTAGGATCGACCAAAACAAATTTTACTTCTGCAGGATGTTTTTTATATAAAAGAGAAGTCAAAACAGCATTTAATCCGACAGATTTTCCTTGTCCAGTCGCACCCGCCATCAGTAAGTGAGGCATTTTAGCTAAATCGACAACAAAAGTTTCATTCGAAATTGTTTTTCCTAAAGCAATTGGGAGTTCCATTTCAGCTTCCTGAAATTTTGCTGAACCAATAACGCTTTTCATAGAAACCATAGTAGGATTCTTATTCGGAACCTCGATACCAATTGTTCCTTTTCCTGGAATTGGAGCAATAATACGAATTCCTAACGCTGATAATGACAAAGCAATATCATCTTCTAAGCTTTTAATTTTAGAAATTCTGATTCCGGCTTCCGGTACAATTTCATATAGTGTTACAGAAGGACCAACTGTAGCTTTAATTTGAGCAATTTCAATTTTGTAGTTACGAAGTGTATCTACAATTTTGTTTTTATTTTCTTCTAATTCTTCTTGATTAATTGTAATTCCGCCAGTCGAATATTCTTTTAATAAATCAATTGTAGGGAATTTGTAATTCGATAAATCCAAAGTTGGATCAAACAATCCAAAATCTGCAACGAGGCGAGAAGCAAGATTCTCTTCAATGATATCTTCTTCTTCTGCTTTTTCAATAACAAATTCTTCAGTATGAACTGGAACGGTTACTGGTGTTGCTGGATTAATATTCATTTGCACTGGTTTTAAAACCGGATTCAAATCAATTTCTGACGGATTTGAAATCGTTGGTTTTAAAGCTTCCTTATTGATTTCGAATTGAGTGTCTTCTGTTTTCAGATGGATATTGTCTAATTCTGGATCTTCTTCCTCAATAGCAAATTCTTCTAAATTATAAGCACTTTCAGGCTGTTGAGGTGTTTTTATAGCATTCAATTCTGATTTAAATTGATCTTTAGTCGAATGAAAATAAGATTGAATTTTTTCAGGAGATAATTTAATTTTAAAAATTACATAAATAATTATTCCGAAAAGCAAGGTTAGTAGTGTACCTGTTTTTCCAATGTAATCCTGAAGGAATAAATTAAGTTCATACCCAATTGTGCCACCTAATTCTGGAGCTGAAGTAGCAAAAAAGCCAAACAATACAGAAACGATAATAATGGCAAATAAGTCCCAAAACCAAATGCTTTTAAGTCTTTTGGTTGACATTTCTAAAGCCAGAAATAGTCCGGTCAAGAAAAATAAACGGACTAATATAAAAGAAGCAAGACCGAAACCTCTATAAACAATAAGATCGGCAAGATAAGCTCCAAATTTTCCAAGCCAATTTTGTACTTCTTCCGTGCGATCGCCAAGCTGGCTTACCGCACTTTGATCTGTCTGCCATTGACCGTTGACATAAAAAGAAATAAATGCAACTAATAATGCAATAGAAAAGAGTACCAAAAGGCAACCTAAAACAAATTTTTGTTGTTTAGTTATTTTCCAAGATCTTAAAGTCTCAGTTTTTGGCTCTTTTTTTTTATCTACAGTTTCTTTTTTGGTTGTTTTTGCCATTCTTGCGTTTACTATTGCCTAAATAAATTTTGGTATATAAATAATCAAGCCTATTGCTATAGCTGTCAATGCGGCAAAAAATACCGCCCCAGCTGCAATATCTTTAATAAATCCGATTCGTTTGCTGTAGTCAGGATGAATAAAATCTGCAATTTTTTCTACTGCAGTATTTAGCCCTTCTACACTTAAAACTAAACCAATGGCTAAGGTTTGACATAGCCATTCGGTTTGTGAAATATGAAAATAGAACCCAGCAATAGTCATGAAAATCCCCAATGAGAATTGAACCATAATGCTGTGTTCTGTTTTAATAAGTTTTACAGCGCCGTTAAAAGCATACGTCATGCTTTTTAACCGGCCCGTAACAAAAGTATTATCTTTTTGAAACTCCATTTATAGGAAAATATTATAGTGCTGCTAAAGCTGCTTCGTAATTTGGTTCGTTTGCAATTTCTGCAACTTGTTCTGTATGAGTGATTTTTCCGTCAGCATCAACTACAATAATTGCTCTTGAATGTAGGCCGGCTAAAGGTCCGTCAACAATTTCTAGTCCGTTTGCTTTACCAAAACTTCCTTCTTTAAAGTCAGATAAATTAACAACATTTTCTAGCCCTTCAGCTCCACAAAAACGTTTTTGAGCAAAAGGCAAATCTCTAGAAATACATAAAACGGTAGTATTTTCTAATCCGCTTGCACTTTCGTTGAATTTTCTAACAGATGTTGCGCAAGTTCCTGTATCAACACTTGGAAAAATGTTTAAAACTAGTTTTTTACCAGCGAAATTGCTTAATGAAGCAACTGATAAATCGTTTTGTACTAATTTGAAATCAGCAAGTTGAGATCCAACTGCTGGTAATTCGCCTGATGTATGAACTGGATTTCCTCCTAATGTTATTGAAGCCATGATTTTTGTTTAATTTAATGAGGCTCAAAAGTAAGGATTAATATTTGAATCTAAAAGTATTTGTTGCGGGTTTAAGTATAGTTTAAGACAGGAATTTGTTTTGCCCGCGAGAGGGATGGGAGCAGGCTACCGAAGTAGCGCGGACAGCCCGACAGCATTAGGGAAAGGGGCAAATGTAGGCAAGGTATATTAGCCCCTTTTTCTAATGGTGGCTCGCCCAGATAATCAGACATAAAAAAAGCGCCTCTTATTCAGAAACGCTTCTTTAGTCATGTTTTTTATTTCTCAGGAAATAGGTAGGTTATTTATCGATAGAACCTAAAACGCGTTTCATAAACGCATTCAAAGCTTCTTTTTTATCTGTGCCTTGAACTACCATTTTATGAACTTCAAGTGCACCATACATATTCGAAATTAATTCGCCAATTACATCTAATTCTTCATCTTTTAGTGACGGAATTTCAGTCATCGCTTCTAGAACTTCAATCGTTTCAATGATATAATCCTGATCGTTTTCTTCGATAAATTGGGTCAATTGCTTTATTACAGGTAATTTCATAATTGTAGACTTCTTAGATTTTTAGACATTCTTAGACTTCTTAGACTTTCTTTAATTTTTTACATCATCTAAGATGTCTAAAAATCTAAGCAAGTCTAATTGATCTAAATTAAGCAATTGCGTTTACCAAATCGATTAAAACTTCTTGTTTGTTGGTTTGAGTTTCGCCAACTAATTGTCCGTTTACGAAAGTTGCAAATGTTGGCAAGTTGCTTACATTGGCTAATTTTCTTGATTCAGGAGAATTTTCAGCATCAACCAAAACAAAAGTGATAGCTTCATTTTCTGTTGCTAATTTTTTGAATTTTGGTTTCATAATACGGCAATTTCCACACCATGAAGCTGAATATTGTACTACTACTTTTTCATTTTTAGCAACTAAATCTGCTAACGTATCTTCGTTTAAGTCGATT
Source organism: Flavobacterium sp. MR2016-29 (assembly GCF_015350695.1). Classification (NCBI taxonomy): domain Bacteria; kingdom Pseudomonadati; phylum Bacteroidota; class Flavobacteriia; order Flavobacteriales; family Flavobacteriaceae; genus Flavobacterium; species Flavobacterium sp. MR2016-29. The sequence continues at coordinate 1,304,127 of NZ_JADKPU010000001.1, read as the reverse complement.
AACATAGTTTTTATTTTAAGACACTAAGTTGCTAAGGTTCTAAGATGCTAAGTTTGCTCTAGAACCGAATAACTTTGTGTGGATTTATTTGATGTTTTTTAAGTTGTTGAGATTCTAAGATCTAAGTTTAATCTTAGAATCTCTTGACTTTTATTGTAGAATTGTATTTAAGATTCAAAAGTTTAGTTAAAAAACTTAGCATCTTAGAATCTTAGTATCTTAGCAGCTTAATTAGCGCTTAAGTATTCAGCAGTACTAACTCTGTCTGCAGACATAGCTTCTTTACCAGCTTCCCAGTTTGCAGGACAAACTTCTCCTTTTTCTTGAATGTGTGTGTAAGCATCAACCATACGAAGGTATTCGTTTACGTTACGTCCTAATGGCATATCGTTAACACTTTCGTGGAAGATTTTTCCGGTTTCGTCAATTAGGTAAGTAGCTCTGTAAGTTACATTTGAACCTTCGATAATAACTGAATCAGTTTCTTCGCTGTATTCTGTAGATTCGATATCAAGAATACCTAAAATGTTAGCTAAGTTACGGTTTGTATCTGCTAAGATTGGGTACGTTACACCTTCGATTCCACCATTGTTTTTTGGAGTGTTTAGCCAAGCAAAGTGTACTTCGTTTGTGTCACATGAAGCTCCGATTACGATAGTATTTCTTTTTTCAAATTCTGGTAATGCAGATTGAAAGGCGTGTAATTCAGTTGGACATACAAAAGTGAAATCTTTTGGGTACCAAAACAATAATACTTTTTTGTTGTTGTTTACTGCTTCGTCAAAAATGTTGATTTTTAAGTTATCACCCATTTCTGAGATGGCATCTACTGCAATACTTGGGAATTTTTTTCCTACTAAAGACATATTTTTCGTTTTACGTTAAAAATTTATTTCTGCTGCAAAAGTAGGGCATAAGTAGGGCTACTCACAATAAGATGTGATTATTAATATTTATTTAGTGATAGTATTTAGTTATGACTTAGATTGTGAGTTTTGTAAGTTATTGAAGGTCAATATTTACTGGTAATAATCCGTTACAAGTTTTATTTTCTAAGAATTGAATTCCCGCATTTTTTTGAAACTCTTCAAAGTCCTGATAAACTTGTATAAGTCCAGAAGCCTTTTTCAGATTCGGAATCAAAGGTAAAACATACGGATTTCCGAAAACATAGAGGACACATTTTTTATTTTGCAATAAATTTGAAACCAAAGCAAAAACTTCATCATTAACTTCAAAATTATTCAATGGTTTTGCCTTTGGAACAAATAATGAAATAATTATGGTTTCAAAATTTTCAAGCTCTTTTTCAATTGATTTACTATCTGAAATTTCTAAATTTTCAAAAGCAAATTCAGGAGAGGGCAATTTTGAATTTAAAGTTGCAAAAAAAGTATTTTCAGTACTTTTATATAAACTCAACTTTGCTAATTGATTATTTTTTTGAGCTTCAAAAGCCAATTCTGTATTCGAATTGTCTATAATTTTTGTAATTGAATTTTGAGCAATTTTAAAGTTTAATTCTGATGCTTTTTCAAAATTTAATGTTCCTGAAGTAAAATTATTTTGAGAAAGAATTCCAACTTTTTCTTTGGCTTTCATAATTCGATTGAAACTTTCTTCAATGCGTTCCAGAGAAGCTTTTTTAAGAATTGCTTCAATTCCTTCTGGAACATTTTCAGCAAAGCATAAAACATCATTTCCAGCATTGAAAGCTTCCCATTCTAAATCTCCTTTGGTTTCGTATAATTTAGAAACGCTGTGCATGTTTAAGGCATCAGAAATCACTAAACCATCATAGCCTAATTTCTCGCGCAGAAGTGTTTGAATAACCGCTTTTGATAAAGTTGCAGATGTATCTTTTCCGTCGTTTAAACTAGGAACAGCCAAATGTCCGATCATAATCGAGTCGACATTATTTTCAATTCCTTTGATGAATGGATATAATTCGTTTTCTAATAATTCTTCTAGCGTTTCATTTAAAACAGGCAATCCTAAATGCGAATCGACATTCGTATTTCCGTGTCCTGGAAAGTGTTTGAGACAGCCTAAAATACCAACTTCAGACATTCCCTTTAAATATTCAACAGCAAAATTGGCTACTTTTTCTTTGTTTTCACCAAAAGAGCGATAACCAATAACGGGATTATTCGGATTGTTATTAATGTCTGCCAAAGGCGATAAATTGTAATGAATTCCGGCAGCTTTTAAGTCTAAGCCAATTTGTTTTCCAACTTCATAAACCAAGTATGATTTATTTTCTGGTAAAGCACCAAGCGTAATCGCATACGGATATTGCGGTGTTTTTTCAATTCGCATTGCCAAACCCCATTCGGCATCAATACTTATTAAGAGTGGAGTAGAAGCGGCTTGTTGATAACGAATAATCAAATCTTTGATTTTTTGATAACTATCATCATTAAAAACAACTTTTTTCTTGCTTTCGTAGTTCGTTGCAGCACTGGCACGACTGTGAAAAAAAGTCAATCCGCCAATGTTATATTCTTTTATTAAACGCTCCGTTTCTTGAATGTTTTCTTCGGTGTCATTTATAAAAACAGCTGGGAAAAAAAATTGTCCCACCTTTTGTTTTAAATCTTGAGTCGTCATTTTCATTATTATAAAATCTTTTTCATGCAAACACTGTTTTCCATCTCTTCGTAAGGAGGGTAATTGGGTATAATAGAATAACCTAGTTTTTGGTACAAGTTAATGGCTTCTGGCTGTTTTTTTCCTGTTTCTAAAACCGTGTAAGGATAATTTAATTCACCTGCCCAAATTTCTAAAGCATCTAAAACTTTTGAAGCAATTCCTTTTTTTCGATAATCTGGATGCACAAACATACGCTTGATTTCGACTGTTTGCGGTTCTTTTTCTCTAAAAGCGCCACAGCCCACTGCAACGTCATTTTCGTAAAAAACAATAACGTGTTTTATTTTGTCTGTTTTATTGTACTGATTATAAAATGCGTGATCATCTCCGTCTCTAATTGCTAAATCTTGGTCTAATAAAACAACCAGATTTTTGAAATCATTATCGTCAGAGTTTGTTCTTTTTATGCTGCTCATGATTAAATGCGCTAAGATTTATGCTGTTATTTGAGTTTGCTTTTCTTTTGTTTAGCAAGCTGAGTTTTAGTTTGAAGTGCTTTTTCTAATCGGTTTTTAAAACGAAAAAGTTTTGGCAAACCTTCAATTCGGTCTTCGATTGTAATTTCTTCGTAAACAATTATTGCTTTTTCTAAAACCCGAATTTCATTGTCGAGATCGAGTTGATTTTTGTAGATTGTAGCCAGTCGATCGTAAGGATGATTTCCTTTAAAGCTTTCCGCGACATTTTCCTCATATAATTCAATTGCTTTTTCAAGATTTCCGGTTTTTTCGAATTCAACTCCTTTCAAGTTGCGTTCGGCCTGCAAATTTTCATTGATTTCCATAGGTAAGATGTTTGATTTGGGGTTAAACTTCTTCTGATTTTTTCCCAAAATCTTTCGGGAAAATTAAAAAACGTGATAAAATAATACCAGGAATTGTAGCCAGAAATACCCAAATAAAGAAATTTCCGTAACCTAAATATTCCTGAATGTAACCACTTACCATTCCCGGCAACATCATTCCCATTGCCATAAAACCGGTTGCAAGTGCATAATGTGCAGTTTTAGATTCTCCTTCAGCCACATAAATCAAATACATCATAAAAGCAGCAAAACCAAAACCGTAACCAAATTGTTCAATTATTACAACAGCATAAATATAATAAATAGAAGCCGGATGAAAATGTGCTAACATGATAAAACCAATTATCGGCAAATGCATGGTTAAAATCATGGGAAGCATCCATTTTGTCAGACCTTGTTTTGAAATTGCAATTCCGCCTAAAATGCCACCTAAGGTTAAAGCAATTAATCCAAAAGTTCCATAAATCAAACCAATATCTTCGGTTTCAAGTCCCATACCGCCTTTTTTGATTGTTTTTTGATTTCCTTTATTAGTAATCAATAAATTTACAAAGTCAATTCTGGCTTTATTTGCATTTTTATATTCTTCCTTATCTTTATTTTTTACTTCTTCCAACGGTTTCGTCTCATCTCTCATCTGCACTAAAATAGGCAGTTTAGAATAAAGCGATTGTAGTTCTAAATCCGATAACCTTTCACCGTTTTTAACCTTTGAATTGTATAATTCTAATGCCTTTATCTGACCTTCGTCTAATCCCAATCCTGTTTCAACTAATTCATATTTAATTGGATCTACTAAAAAAGGAGTCAGCATTTTAATTAATTGCGATTCTCCTAATCTGAATAATAAGATAAAAGCAAGGACTATAAGAATTTGTTTTTTCTTGAAGAAACTTGCAAAAATACTTGCAAAGCTTTGTTTATTTGTATCTATAGGTTTTTCGCCTGCGTTTATTTCAGTTTTTGGTGTGGAGAAAAAATTGTATACGGTTATAAAAGTCATTAAGAAACCAACAGCAATCATGGTGTAAGACCAAGCTTTAGTATTGTCTCCATATTTGTGTTCCAGATATCCAGCTAATAAAACAATTAATCCGTTTCCGGCCAACATTGCGAGCCTATAAAAAGTACTTCTTATTCCAATAAAAAATGATTGTTTGTCTTCAGGCAAAACCAATAAATAAAAGCCATCGCTGGCAATATCATTTGAAGCTGAAGCAAAGGCGGCAACCCAAAAAATGGCCAAGGTCATCATGAAAAAACCACTTGTTGGAATTGTAAATCCGACTAATAAAAAGGCAATTGAAATAAGCAATTGCATCGATAAAAACCATTTTCTTTTTGTTCCGATTAATTCGATAAAAGGACTCCAAAGTGGTTTGATTACCCAAGGCAGATACAATAAACTGGTATAAAGACCAATGTCTTTGTTAGAGATTCCAAGTTTTTTGTACATGATTACCGAAACCGAAATAATTACGGCGTAAGGCAGGCCAGAAGCAAAATTTAGAAGCGGAATCCAATACCAAGGTTTATTATCTGTTTTCATTAGGCTGAGCAGGGGAATAGATTTTAAATGTCTTTTTTAAGTCGATAATAGTTGGTGTACTTTCGTTTGCAAAATAATCAATAAATGTCACAGCGCAAGCTTTATACTGATTCATTTTTTCTGCAGGGATAGAAAATGCAATTGTTTCAGCGTTATCACGTACTAACACTTTCTGAACAATTTGCCTAGCATCGTTAATATCAATCTTTGAAATATGATCTGCTCCGTAAATTACCATATAACGGACTTTTGTATTGTACGGAGATTTAATGGTAAAAGTATAATGAATGCTGTCTTTTGCATATTCATTTACAACCGGCGTATCTATAATAACGTGTTTTAAATTTGGAACTGCAGTCGTAAGTGCAGGATATTTGTATTGATTTTCTTGTATTAGTCTTACAATGTCAAAGTTTTTAGTCATGAACCACTTGGCACTGAAATAAGCACTCCCGCCTACTTTTTTGAAACTTCTGGCAAAATCAATCTGTGTTGGAATTTCGCTTGCAAAGTTCCAGCTTTTATCGCTGTCGCCTCTAATTTTATAAGAAGCGTGACCAATATAAACTGCAGTATTATTAGAATTTTCTGCCCACCATTTTACCAATTTAGAATAAGAAGCTCTCGGATTATTCATACTCCAGTACAATTGCGGCATAATGTAGTCAATCCATTTTTGGTCCATCCATAAAACAGGATCGGCATATAAATCGTCGTAGTTTGAAGTTGACTGTGTTTCAGAACCTTTCGGATCTTGTGATTTATTTCTCCAAACGCCAAATGGACTAATTCCGAATTGAACCCAAGGTTTGCTTGCTTTGATGGTAGTAGAAATCGTGTGCACAAAGTTGCTCACATTGGCACGGCGCCAGTCGCCAATGCTTAAACCAGAACCATATTTTTTATAAGATGCTGTATCGTTAAATACTTTTCCTGGAACTGCGTACGGATAGAAATAATCATCAAAATGAATCGCATCGATATCGTATTTATCAACAACTTCTTTTACTACTTTAGTTAAATGTTCCTGAACTTCAGGCAAAGCAGGGTCGTAGTAATATTTTCCGCCATATTCAATCATCCATTCTGGGTGTTTGAAAATATCATGATTTGGACTTAACAGATTTTTATTCAAATCGAAAGTCGCACGATACGGATTAAGCCAAGCGTGAAATTCGAAACCTCTCGCATGCGCCTGTTCAATCATCCATGCAAGTGCATCATAATAAGGAGTTGGAGCCTGACCTTCTTTCCCAGTTAAAAAGCGAGACCAAGGTGCCAGTTCAGAAGGATAAAAAGCATCGCCAACACTTCTTACCTGTACAATTACAGCGTTATAATTTAGTTTTTTATAAGTATCTAAAATTTCAAGATAATCAGCTTTTTCTTTCTCAACACCATCTGTTGCTGTTTTTGGCCAGTCAATGTTTACGACGGTTGCAATCCAAACACCTCTAAATTCGTTTTTAGGATAAAGTGCTTTTTCCTGTGCGTTAACGCTCCATCCAAGGAACAATAAAAGTATGATAGAGAATAATAGTTGCTGATTTTTATGCATTGTAATCTTTTTTAAACAAAAACCAAAAATAGTTTTTTTAGATGAGTATAAGAAATTATAATTTTATAATAGTGTTCTTATATTTTGAGGCTGTCTTATACTTTAAAAATTAGTCCTTTTTTATAAAAATACCATAATACACAACTCCATAAAATTATATATAGTATTGAGTACAACAAAGATGATACCATTTGGTTTTCAAAAAGTGGACTAATCCAGAAATGATAAGCATAATCTCTAACGTTGATTGTATCTCCAATATTTTCAGGATCTTGAATTTTAATCATGGTAAGCGCACGCGGTAAAATTCCGGAAACAAAGAACACAATCATTGGATTAACGCCCCAAGACAATAAAAAAGGCGTCCATTTTTTATAGCTGAGAACATCAATAATATAATAAATTATAGAAAGGATTAAAAGAGCAATTCCGGATGTGAATAAAACGTACGAGCTGGTCCAGATCGATTTGTTTATAGGAAAAGCCAAAGACCATAGCAGTCCTAAAGCGATCAAACCAATACTTGTAATTGCCATTGTTTTGGTAATTTGTAATTTTGGCAAAGGCTTGATAAGCAATTGCCCAATTAATAAACCAATCACGCCATTTGCAATAACAGGCAAAGTACTTAAAATACCTTCGGGATCCCAGGTTTTAGTTTCGATATACATATGATTTTCAAGCAAAACACTGTCCAGCCAAGATGCCAAATTAGTAACCGGTTCAAGATTTGCATAGCCAATGCCGGGAACAGGAATTAAAGTCATCAATGCCCAATAACCCAATAAAATTGAGGCGCTTAAAATAATTTGTGTCTTGATATTTGTTTTTAAATAAATAAGCGAGACAAAAAAATAGACAATTCCTATACGCTGTAAGACGCCAAATAATCGAACTTTAGCAAAGTTTTCGTGACCGCTGTAAGCTAATCCTAAAAGAGTGATAAAAATTAAAACTGCTAAAATGGTTTTTGTTTTGAGTTTGAAATTTCCAATTAAACAGTAACCCACCAAAATGGTAAAAAACAAACGGATACTTAAAAGAAGCAATCCGGGCTGTAATCCTAAAAAATAGATGGAATAGAAGTAGCCGAGAAACATTCCTAAACAAATGATTCTTAGAGAGCGTGTTATTATTTTAAGGAAGTTTTCAGGATCGTCTTTTTTTATTGGCATAGCCAAAGGAATTGCGATCCCAACGATAAATATGAAAGTTGGAAAAACTAAATCGGCTAGCGTACAGCCGTTCCATTTTGCGTGATCTAAAATCGGGTAAACATAACTCCAGCTTCCTGGATTGTTTACAAGTGTCATTAATAAGACAGTCAGTCCTCTTAAAACATCAACTGAGATGATGCGGTCTTTCATTTTTTTTTGGTTTGTGGTTAGATTTTGGTTTGTTAGTCTTTTTTTGGTTTAATTAGGCATCGAAATTTTCCCCATAGTTACAGATGGAATTTTTTGCGAACCAAAATTAAAATCTCCTCCAGCAACTGTTTCATTGGCTAAAACGGCAAATAAAACAGCTTCTTTGGCATCGCTGGAAATACCTAGATCATCGCTTTTATAAAATTGACATGGCAATAATTCTTTTAGCCAGCTTACCAGTAACGGATTATTTGTTCCGCCGCCAGACATATAGATTTTGAAATCTTCAATTTTATATGAAGTGTTTTTTACAGCGTATTGAATGGCTTCTGCAATAGTTTCGGCACTAAATCGCGTTAAGGTTGCCAATAAATCTGGAGCTGGAATATTCTGAACGTTGCTTTTTTCCAGAGCAGTATTTACATAATTGGCGCCAAATAATTCTTGGCCGATTGTTTTTGGAAAACTTTTTTTGAAGAAATCATTGTCTTTTAAATGCTGCAAAAGCAATTTATTTACAGTTCCTTGTTTGGCTATTTCTGCATCTTTATCATAGCTTTTTTCAGGATAATATTGTTTTACAAAAAGATCGATTAAAGTATTTCCGGGACCAGAATCGGTTACAAAAGTTTCTTCGGCATTTAAAGTCGCTGGCAAATAAGTGAAATTGGCAATTCCTCCCATATTCAGCATAATACGATTTTCTCCTTTTTTTCCGAATAAAAAATAATCGCCATAAACGGCTAATGGAGCACCTTCACCACCTGCAGCAATATGTTTTTGTCTAAAATCAGATAATGTTATGATGCCTGTTTTTACCGCAATATGATCTCCGTCGCCAATTTGTAAAGTAGCGTTTGGGAACTTTTCCTGCTTGTGAAGAAATTTTGGCGCATGTAAAACAGTTTGTCCGTGCGATGCAATTAAATCGACTTCATCCGATGAAATTTTCCATTTTTTTAGGCTTTCGTTTATCATTTCGGCATGAAGCAAACCAATCCATTCGTTAATCAGCACCAAATGTTGAAAGTCGATATTTTTTTGAGCAAAAACTTTTCGAATTTCAATTTTAATTTCCTCAGAATAATCAATGGTTTCAAACTGAATAATTTTCACGTCAGTGTTTTCGCCTGAACCAGAGATTTCGCATAACGCAATATCGAGGCCGTCAAGAGAAGTTCCGGACATAAGCCCAATAATTTTTCGAGTTTGCTTTTGGGCAATTTTATAAAGTGCCTTAATGTTTTTGTTCATAAAAGTTCATTTAAAATGCTAAAGTTAACCACTTGGGGGCAATTAATTCTAACAAATAAGGACATAGATTTTATTAGCTTTATAAAAATCCTTTCACTAAAAATAAAGTAGATAGCTCTATGTGTTAGAAAATAGTTTCTTTTCGTACACTTTTTTATTCAAAATATAAAATCTATGTTTCTATGGGTTTAATAAAACCTAACAGGGCAAAATTATTTTATTATAGATTCATAAATTATTTTCTGAATATCTTCCCGAATTTTTTCTTTGGCTAATTTATTTCCTTCTTCGCCAACTTCAGGATAGGTTCTATTAGACAGAAAAACGTATACAATTTCAGTTTCGGGATCAACCCAAGCCATGTTTCCAGTAAATCCGGTATGTCCAAAACTAGAAGGTGATGTGCATTGGCAAGTCGGGCCATCTTTTCCCATTCTTTTATCAAAACCTAAACCTCTTTCAACGCCTTCGGCACAATAAAAACAAGTATTAAAAGTATCGAAGGTAGCAGCCGAAAAATAACGTTTGCCTCCATAACTTCCTTTTTGCAAAAATAGTTGCATCATTTTAGCAACATCCATTGCATTCGAGAAAATTCCCGCGTGACCAGCAATGCCGCCTTCCATAGCCGCAGCCATATCGTGCACATAACCCTGAATTACCTGATGTCTAAAATAAGTATCGATTTCAGTTGGAGCAATTGCATTTTTATCAAATCTCGACAGCGGATTGTATGTAGTGTAATTCATTCCGATTGAGTTGTAGAAATTCTCTTTGCTTAAATCTTCCAATTTTTCGTGCGTTGCTCTTTCTAAATATTCTTTTAAAATGATAAAAGTAAAATCGCTGTATTTGTATTCTTTTTTAATTGAAATTGGAGAGTCGGCGATAAATTTCATGATCGTGTCGTGATAATCATTTCGAATAAAAAGGCTGTCAGCTACTTTTGTGGTGAAATTTTTCTCTGGAATTTTTCTGTAATATTTAGCCAGCGGATAACCTTTCGCATCAATTGTAGATTTGTAAAACGGACTCCAGGCAATAAGTCCGGCATAATGATTTAATAGCTCTTTAAACGAAATATCTTTTTTATTTGATTTTGCAAAAAGAGGCAGCATTGTTCCTAGTTTTGTGTCTAAAGCAACTTTGTTTTTATCATACAACTGCATGACATTTGGAAGTGTCGAAATCATTTTAGAAATCGATGCGACATCAAATAAATCAGTATTCGATACTTTTACATCTTTATCGTACGTATGATATCCGTACGATTTCTGAAAAACGACATTTCCTTTTCTGGCCACTAAAACCTGCATTCCTGGCGCCATTTTGCCATCAATTGCTTTTTGTGCAATGGCATCAATTTTAGAAAGAATAGCAGAATTCATTCCCACGTTTTCTGGTGTTTCAAAACCTAAGCGATCTATTTTTTGAGTTGTTAAACCTTCATTAACTTTAAAATTTTCATTAATAGAAACCGGAAGTTTTCCTTTTGCCTCTTTTGCTCCAAATAAAATTTCGGCAGAGACAATTTGAGAAATCGCTGCATTTTGATACGAAACAATTACCCCTTCAATATCATCAAAATTAGGTATTGGCAGCAGTGAATATGGTTTAGCGAAAACATCTAAAATTACTTTATTATTTTCGGCAATTTTTTGAAGCGAAAATAATTCCATTTCTGTAAAATCTTGCTTTTCCCAAGGTTTATTGATTTTATGAAAACCAATTATTACGAGATCGTATTTTTTTAATTCTGCGTTTAAAGTGTCGACGTTGGTATTCGCAACTTCAGTGATTTCGGTATATTTTTTTAATGCATTTATAAAATCGCTGTTATCATCGTCGCCTAATTTTACGTAAGCAATTTTTTGATTTAGATTTTTTATTGGCAGAATTTCTTTTTCATTTTTTAAAACGGTAATGGCATTTTCATATAATTTATAATGAAGCGCATCATTTTGCGGACCGTTAATATCTTGCTGTAAATTTTGTAAATCAGCAGGTTTGTATTTGTTTAAGCCAGCCTTGTATTTATAATGAAGAATTTTTTTAACCGAATGTGCCAAACGATCTTCTGTAATTTGACCATCTGCGTAAAAACTCTTTAGTTTTTCTACTGCCGTTGGTACATCATCTGGACAGAGAAAAATATCATTTCCGGCTTGTAAAACGGCTAATTCAAGATCGCCAACGCCTTTAAAATTGCTTGCGCCTTTCATGCCTAAACCATCTGTAAAAATTAGTCCGTCAAAACCCATTTGTTTTTGAAGCAGATTTGTTACCACTTCATAAGAGGCAGAAGATGGATAATTTTCGCGTGGTTCTAAACTCGGAATATTAAGATGACCCACCATTACAGATGCTAAACCTTCATCAAACAATTGTTTGTACGGATATAATTCAACTTCGTCAATACGTTCTTTAGAAAAAGAAACGATTGGCAATGTTTTATGCGAATCTGAAGAAGTGTCGCCATGTCCGGGGAAATGTTTTCCTGTGCAAAGAACGCCTTGACTTTGAATTCCTTTCATTAAAGCAACGGCTCTATTGCCCACATTTACTTTGTTTTCTCCAAAAGAACGATTGCCAATTATAGGATTCAGCGGATTTGTATTGATGTCTAAAACTGGCGCAAAATTAAAGTGGATTCCCATTCGCTTGCATTCGGCGCCCATATTTTTACCGACATTTTCAATTAAATTTAAATCCTGAATCGCGCCCAAAGTCATGTTCCAAGGATAACGGTATGTTGAATCTAAGCGCATGCTCAAGCCCCATTCGGCATCTAGTCCTATAAACATAGGAACTTTTGCTTTTGCCTGATAAACATTGGTCAATTTTGCCTGGCGAACCGGACCGCCTTGAAAAAAAATGATCCCGCCAACTTTATAATTTTCAACCAAAGCTTTTATTTTATTTTCATGAACGGAATCTTTGTTTGAATAAGCCGAAACAAAAAATAACTGTCCCAGTTTTTCATCTAAATCCATTTTAGAATAAATGCTGTCTGCCCAACGATTTTCAGCATCAGAGTCTTTTAAAAAAGACTTTCTTTCTGATTTGTTTTTGGCAATGTAGGTTTCTTTTTTTTCTGTTGAAATTGATTTGTCAACAATAGCTTTTGTTTTATTTTTTTTAGAAACGCCACAGTTTATAATTAAAAAAAGGACAGCTAAAAAGAGGCCTATTTTTATAATTGAATTTTTCATTGAATTATTTTTTGGCAATAGAATATCAATTAAATGAATTTGTATTGCTGTTTTTCATGTTTTTAAAAAGATATTTTTTCGTCAGAAGTTTTGCTGGTAAAGTAAATTCCGATGTAAGTAAATAATCCGTTTATTATAATTAATTCGTTATCAAAAGTATATCCTAACAATTGAGCTGAATTTTCGCTTAAAAAATAAGTTAGTATTGGAGAAATAAGACAGATTATAGGAATCAATTTGTCGTTTACTCTTCTTAATTTTTGCAATAATCCGAAAGCATATAATCCTAATAGTGGTCCGTAAGTATAAGATGCGGCTCTAAAAATTAGGGCTACAACAGAACTGTCGTTAAAAGAATTCAGCACAATAATTACTAAAAAAAGCAAGATTGAAAATCCAAAATGCACAAAATGTCTTTTCTTAATATTGTTTGTATTGGTTAAATTTTCAGATTTATCCATTCCGAGAAAATCAACGCAAAAAGAAGTTGTGAGTGCCGTTAAAGCCGAATCTGTTGTGGCAAAAGTTGCTGCTATAATTCCCAAAAGAAAAACAAAAGCCGGAATAATAGATAAATGATTTAAGGCAATTTCTGGAAAAAGCAAATCGGTTCGAGGTTTATTTGTTACCAAATCTAACGGAATTGCAACATGATTTTGATTAGCGTAGATGTATAATAATGCGCCTAAACTTAAAAAAATGATGTTGATTAAAACAAAAATTCCGGTAAACGTAAACATGTTTTTTTGTGCCTCGCCGATGTTTTTGCAGCTCAGGTTTTTCTGCATTAAATCTTGATCCAGCCCAACCATTGCAATTGTCACGAACATGCCGCCAAGAATTTGTTTTACAAAATGATATTTATTGCTAAAGAAATCATCAAAGAAAAATACTTTAGAATAATTGCTTTTTTGAATGGTGGAAATCGATTCAATAATTGTTAAATCTAAACTGTCGCAGACAAAATAAATGGTGATAAAAACAGAAGTCACCAAGAAAAATGTCTGCAGCGTATCTGTTATAATAATAGTTTTCAGTCCGCTTTTATAAGTGTATAAAAAGATGAGTGTAAGTGCTAAAAATACTGTCAGTGGAAACGGAATATGATAATAGTTAAACACATAGCGCTGTAAAACAATGACAACCAAATAAAGCCTAAAAGCGGAACTGATTGTTCGTGAAATCAAGAATATTGAAGCGGCAGTTTTGTAGCTGTTTGCGCCCATTCGCTGCTCAATATAGCTATAAATCGAAGTCAGATTCATTCGATAATAGAGTGGGAGCAAGACTTTAGCAATTATGATAAATCCGATTGCGTTTCCTAATACAAACTGAAAATATTTGAATTGTTCTCCGTTTGGCGAACCAACTTCTCCCGGTACAGAAATAAAAGTTACGCCCGAAAGCGCGGTGCCAATCATACCAAAAGCAACTAAGTACCATTTAGAATTTTTATTTGCTTTGAAAAAAGAATCATTGTCCTGACCTTTTTTGCTTGTAATGTTTGAAATGAGCAGTAAAAGCCCAAAATAAACAAAGATGAAAATTAAAATAGTACTTGAAGACATTATGTTTTTGGTTTAGTTATCAGGTTGTTTTTGGTTATTTTTTTAAACTGTTTTCTGATAAAACAGCACGCACGCTTTTGTGTTTTTGCAATAATTCGGCAGCTAGATCATATTCAATTTCCAATTCTTCCATTATCATTTTGATACCGCGTTTTACTAATTTTTCGTTGGATAACTGCATGTCTACCATTTTGTTGCCTTTTACTTTTCCTAGTTTTATCATTACAGCTGTCGAAATCATGTTTAGAGCTAATTTTTGTGCCGTTCCTGATTTCATTCTTGTACTTCCGGTAAGGAACTCCGGTCCAACAATAAGTTCGATCGGATGGTCTGCAACTTGAGCAATCAGTCCGTTGCTGATGCAAGAAATACTTCCTGTTTTAATGTTGTTTTCTTTTGCTTTTTTCAATCCTCCCAAAACATAAGGCGTATTTCCTGAAGCTGCAATTCCGATAATAAAATCCAAGCTCGATACTTCAAATTTAGCTAAATCTTTCCAAGCTTGTTCGGTATCATCTTCTGCATTTTCAACCGCTTTTCTGATCGCTGTGTCACCTCCAGCAATAATTCCGATAATCATATCGTGTGAAACTCCAAAAGTTGGCGGACATTCAGAAGCGTCTAAAATTCCGATTCGGCCAGAAGTTCCTGCTCCAATATAAAATAATCTGCCTCCGAGCTGCATCTTTTTCACTATCGATTTTACTAATTTCTCAATCTTCGGAATTTGCAGCTCAACAATATGCGGTACTTTTTTATCTTCTGTATTGATGTTAAGGAGAAGTTCCTTAACGCTCATTTGATCTAAATCTTTGTATAAAGATTCTTGCTCAGTTTCAGGATTTTTATTTTTCATTTTTTCTTTTTTTTGTAGGCGGTATGCGTGAAATTCAAAAACTTTTCTGATTCAGAATTTCGATTGTTAATAATAGGTTAAGTTCTATTTTATAAAAAGAATAGGCAGTTTTGAGGAAGTTTATTTTGATGACCACCTTTGCTAGTAAAGCAAATAGGGTTTTCTTATTTTTTTAAAGTTTTCTAAATCTTTTTTCCAGCTTTCTCGAATTTCTTTCTCTGAAGTTCCGGCTTCTACTTGCTGTTGCAGTTTTTTTGTTCCAGCCAATTTTGTAAAAAACGGAGTAAAGAATTTAGATTTGTCAGAAGTATTTTGATACGCTTTAATGAGCCATTTCAATTCGAGCTGATTCAGTTTTGGATAAGCAGTTAAGTCCTCTCCAAAACATTCTTTGCCATTATAAAGAGGATCTTTTGCACCAAAATTTGGTTTCGGAACAAAAGAAAAATTTCCTTTTGGCAAATAAGGAGAACCGTAGATTTGAAATTGTTTTTCGGTTCCTCGGCCAACGCTCACGGTGGTTCCTTCAAATAAACATAAACTTGCATATAAATTTATAGCTTGATCATTAGGAAGATTTGGTGAAGGTTTTACAAGAAGGCTGTAACTCATTTCTCGTTTATAATTTAAACATGGAATTACGGTTAATTTGCATTGTGCACCATCTTTAAGCCATTTTTCTCCATTAATCATTTGCCCGTATTCACCAATTGTCATGCCGTGCAAAAGCGGAATTGGGTGCATGCCCACAAAACTCGTGAATTCTTTTTCGAGCAAAGGGCCATCGGTAATTCTTCCGTTTGGATTTGGCCGGTCTAAAATGACAAGCGGTATATTGTTTTCTGCACAAGCCTCCATAACATAATGCAAAGATGAAATATAAGTGTAAAAACGAGCACCAACATCTTGAAGATCAAAAATTATTACATCAATTCCAGCTAATTGTTCTTTTTTTGGTTTTCTATTTTCTCCATAAAGCGAAACAATCGAAAGTCCGGTTTTGGCATCTTTTCCATCAACAACATGCTCGCCTGCATCTGCAGTTCCTCTAAAACCGTGCTCAGGAGCAAAAATGGTTTTGATATTTATTTTTTTCTCTAATAAAAAATCAACCAAGTGTTTTTTGTTGGATAAAATTCCAGTTTGATTGGTTACAATGCCAACTTTTTTGTCTTTTAATAAAGGAAGATATTTTTCGAAATTATCAGCTCCTGTTTTAATTTCATTACTGCCATTGATTTTATTTTGAATGATTTCTGTTGAAGAATTGGCATTCGACGCACTTGAAATGATCAAAAATAAAATAAAAGCGATTTTTTTAAAGGATTGAAACATAACACAAAAGTTTAAATTACGATTAAAATTACGTTTAATAAAGGACAAAAAACGAAATTAGGTAATGAAATCGAACCACTTTTAGATTGAAGTGGTTCGATTTTTTAAGGCTTATTTATTCGTGATGAAAGTAACCGATGGAGCGTTTAAGGTCGCCGTTGGTAATCCGCCTATAATTCCTCTGCAATAAATGGTGTAAACCCTTCCCGCTCTAGGAATAAAAGCTGCACTAGCTGGTGAATTGGCAAGATTGGCAATTGTAGTTCCCGTAATTGTTCCTGGTACATTTGTTGGAGAACCAGCCACACGAACCTGCAATTGATATCCTCTTGTATCTTTTGGATCTTGTGGTTCAATCGCAATGTATTTCTCACTGCCACCTTTAAAGGTTACATTTCTGTAAGTATAAATTTCTTGTGTAGTCACAGGTGTTGCACCTGCAATTGACGTTTCTTTTATTAATCCTAAATCATAACCTGCAGGAACAGAATTACTGATGACATTTATAAAACGAATGTAAGCCTTAGTTTTGTCTAAATCGGCAACTGATAAATCATCATTTAACTGATAAACAGAATATACTGGAGGCGTAACAGACGGCGGCGTTGACAGCAAGAAACTGGTGTAATATTTTCCTGTTTCGGTAACTATATTTCCGTCAAAAATAGTAACTGCTGGCGTTGTAGGAGTTACAATTTTCAAAGGCTGTGTTCCAGGCTTCATTAAAACATAATTGATTGGAATTGGATATTGAGCACCATAACTCATACCAATAGGAACTCCAGTTGTAACGCCGACTGCTGATATTTTTTCTGTTCCTGTAAAGTAATTGATTTGAAAATTAGTTCCGTTTGGGCCAACTGCCGCATGAACAAATTTTACGTTAGAAGCATTTGCAATTCCATCCTTAGTCTGGTAAGGAGTTTGATCGTTCTCATCTCCGCAGGACGTAAACACAAGAAGTCCTAAAGCAGGAATGATTAACTTTTTAAAATGATTAAATATATTTTTCATCTGATTAGATTTTTAATTCATAAAAAATTACGGTTTAGAAAACCACATTTCGACAGTATGGTAATCTACTTTATCAGCTCCAATGGCTTTTAAAGCGTCAAAATTCCAAACATATTCGGAGTTAAATCTCGGGCGAACTCTGTAGGGTAACTTTCCATTGTTGTCAACAAATAAACCTCCGTTTGGGGCAAAAGTCATTGTTTTGTACACATTCGTATTATCATAATGATATTTACGCAAGTCTGTCCAAGTCTCTAACATTCCATAACCAAATAAGGCGACATATTTTTGAAGCATAATATGGCTGATAGTCAAGTTTGCAGCAGCTGGAACGATATTTACATCCGTTAAAAAGGCTGTTTTTTCAGCAGCTGTAATTGTTGAGGTAATAGGGAAAGTAGTACTTACAACCGTATTTGCATTTACAAAATCAATGTTAGCGTCAATTGCTTTTTTGTAAGCATCTAAAGCCATCGCTTTGTCTCCTTTTATAAAAGCAGCTTCAGCTTTAATAAATTGAATTTCAGAATAGGTCATTAAAGGAAAATTCGCTTTGTCTCTAAAAATATATCTTCCCGGAGTTGTAATAGTTCCTGCGGCATAGGTTCCGTAAATATTTGGGATTCGGCTTACGTTTGTAGCAACTGTTGAAGCTGTAGTATTCAGCGGATTTCCATTAAAAGTATATTTACTAGGATCTGGATTTGCAGCAGAAGCCGGAGCAGTTTCAGAAAGACCTACAGAAGGAGCTAAAACTCTAGAAATTCTAGGATCTTTAACGCCTCCAAAAATAGTTCCATCCATTGTTCTTACGGCGAAATCAGTTTGACGATATGTGCTGAAGTTGTTTCTTCCCGGACCGTAAAAATTGATATCGGCAGATACTGTTCCGTTGTATCTGATCAACGCATTGTCTGCATTAGAAGCAAGTGATTTATCGCAGTATTCAATTACTTTGTTAGGATCGTAAGAAGCTTTATTGATTTGATTATTTAAGTTTCTTGCTAAAACGCCGTACGCAAATTTGATCCATTTAGAACGGTCTCCTCCATACATTTTATCGCCTGCAGCCGTGTAAGTCTGCGACACATTTCCGTCTGTACGATTTAAGTCTATTAAGCCTTCATCTAACAAACGAACAACTTCTGCATATACTTTTTCTTGCGAAACATAATCAAAAGAAAGACGTTGTGTGAAAACCTGGTCAAAATCAATCAATTCTGAATGATAATCTGTTGCAACCTGCCAAGACCAAGCTCTGATTACTTTTGAGATTCCAGTAATATCATGACGTTGTTCTGCTGCAGCTTTTTCCTGCAGTTTGGTTAAATTTAAACCAATGGCAAAATACGCCATTTTCCAGATTTCGCCACCAGTATCACTGTTTGCCTGATAGCCAAAACGATCCCATTCGCTGCCCACTGCGCCAGTTGTAGCAATACTAAAATTTTGAATGTAACGTCCTAAACATCTGTTGTCAAATTGTAGCCCAACTGCCATTTGCTGTTCGATTGGCGGCATTAAAGCTGTTGCAGAAACATCAACAGGAAAACTTGGATTTACGTTTATATCTTCTAAATCGTTGCAAGAAATCATTGTGGTTACAAGACCTAATGCTGCTATATATGTTTTTATGTTTTTCATGGTCAATTAATTAAAGTCCGATTTTCAATCCTAAGTTCAAACCTCTTGGTGTAGAAACTACTCCAAAGTCAAAACCTGTTCCTCCAGCACCTCCAGTTGAAGCATTAGTTCCGTTAACCGAAGGATCTGCTCCAGTATAATTGGTAATAATGAAAACGTCGGTCATCGTTAAGTAAAGCGAAAGATTGTTTATGAATGTTTTTTTCAAGATTTCTGAAGGCATTTGATAGCTTAAAGTAATATCTCTCATTCGCAGCCAATTGATGTCTTTTTCGACAAAATCAGCATCAATAGCGCCAGTTCTGTAATATTCGTTTTGAACACTTGGTCTTACCGGAATATTATTTTGTGTCGGGGTAGCCGAATTTTCTAGACCATCTCTCAATACACCTTTTACAATTCTGGTTTGATCACGGTCTAATGTTTTAGTAGACAATCCGTTTTGATATAAATAGAATTCGGTTGCGTTGTAAATATCACCGCCTTTTCTAATGTCTAACAAGAAAGATAAAGCAAGGTTTTTGTATGTAAATGTATTTTGTAAACCCAACATAAAATCTGGATTTCGGTCTCCAATAATTTTAAAGTTTGGATCTTTTAAAGCAAATCCTGTATTGGGGTCAATTAAAGGTTCGCCGGCATTATTTCTTAAATAATCATTTCCAGTTAAAGTTGTCAGCGGATTTCCAACTGTTACCCCGCCGCGAACATTTCCGTAAAGCCAAGTATCTGAAACATAATATTCAGAAACTACAGAAGGAAGATTTAATAATTTCGAACGCGTTTTGCTGAAGTTCGCACTAACATTCCAAGAGAAATTATCTTTTTGAATTGGAGTTCCGTTTAAAGTAACCTCTAAACCTTGGTTTTGTAAATCTCCAAAGTTTGCAGAAGTTACAACGAATCCAGTTCCGTAGCTTAAACGCATATTTTTAAGAATAGGATCGATTGTTTTGGTGCTGTAAACCGCAACGTCTAATCCAACTCGGTTTTTAAAGAATTTTAATTCTGTACCTAATTCAAATGATTTACGGAATTCTGGTTTCAAATTCGGATTTGCACCGGTAACACCATACGCATAACCTCCATCGGTAGTCAATTGTGGATTAAAAACTGGTTCTGCAGAATAAGGCGAAGGAATATTTGCCGCTTCAGCATAAGAAGCTCTCAATTTACCGTAAGAAAGAATTTCTTTGTCTTTCAATCCGTTTAGGTTGGTAAAAACAAAACTCGTTGAAACAGAAGGATAGAAAAACGGATCTGGTAATACAGAAGTCCAGTCTTCACGTCCAGTTAAAGTTAAATAAACAATTTTGTCATAATCTAAACTCATCTCAGAAAAGAAACCAATGATTCTGCTTTGAATAATTCTCTCTTGTGATCTTTGCGTTGTAGCATCTGTATTATTGATCGAGTAGAAGTTAGGGTCAAAAAATCGGCTTCCTGTTGTAGATAATATTTTATAATCATTATCGTTAACCGAATTACCTACCATAAGTTTGGTATTGAATTTTCCGAAAGATTTTTTAGCTGTAACTAATAAAGTCGTGTTTAAATTACTTGTATTAGAATAGTAAGATTCAATATAACCGCCAGAAGAAATTCCCGCGGCAGATTCAGGATGAATGGCTCTGTAACCTTGAGCAGAATTTACATCCCAGCCCACACGTCCAGTCAAATTAAGCCAAGAATACGGATCGTAAACTAAGCCAACATTGGTTATAAAACGATTATTAAAATCTTCAGATAAATTTTTGTTTACCTCCCAATATGGATTATCGGTTTCAGTATCTAGTGCACCGCTTGTTATTTTTCGTCTTGTTCCGTCAGGATTAAGATAAACACTGGCATCATCATTTGCCGGCCAAGTTAATAATGAAAGCAGATAACCTGCATTTGTTACACCCGGAATCTGTACAGCAGATCCAGCTCCTTTTGCTGCTTTTTGATTGTCTGATTTTGTAAAATTAAAACTAGCCTCAGATCTTAATTTTGAAGATAATTTTGCAGTTGCATTCAAATTAGCAGTCAAACGGCTGTATCCAGTATTCGGAACAACACCTTCTTGCTCTAAGTTCGCAATAGACAAACGGTATGAAGTGGTTTCTGTACCAGCTTCAAACGACAAATTATGATTGGTTGAAACTCCAGTTTGAAAGAAATTTTCAACATTATTATAAAATTTAGTTCCCGGTTCGTAAGCTGTTCCAAATTGTCTTCTGTAATCTGGATTGTTTACGCCGTCAGAACCTCTTTGATATACTTTTTGAGTTTCTGGAAAACGGTATAAATTGTCGAATCTTGTATTGGTAGAGTAGGTAAGTCTGCCCACTCCTTTTTTGCCTTTTTTAGTCGTAATCACGATTGCACCGTTTCCAGCCTGCATTCCGTAAAGTGCAGCCGCTTCAGGGCCTTTTAAGATAACCACAGATTCGATATCGTCTGGGTTAATATCGGCACCTCTGTTGGTGTAATCCTGCGTTCTGTTAGGTGCATCAGAAATCGTTAAACCTTGGTTCATTGTTTCGTTGCTGACTGGTAATCCGTCAACAACATACAAAGGTGAGTTGCTGCCGCTAAGCGAATTTACACCTCTTAACTGAATCGCAGCAGAAGCTCCCGGAGCACCAGAAGTGCTGGTAACAGTCAAACCTGCAACACGGCCTTGAAGTGCAGTTGCAAAGTTCGGACGCTGTGTGTCTGCGATTTCTTTACCTTTTACTTCTTGTACAGCATATCCTAAAGAAGATTTGTTGCGCACAATTCCCATAGCACCTACAATAGTTACATTGTTTAAGGTTTGGGCACTTTCAGAAATAACGATTTTCAAATCGGTTCCGTTTACAATAACTTCTTTGGTGTTAAACCCGATATAAGAGACTAAAAGAATATCGCCTTGACGCGCTTTGATAGAGAAAGTTCCATCAGATCCCGTTGAGGTTTGATCTTTAGTGCCTTGAACGAGTATGTTCGCGCCTGGAAGCGTGTTGCCGCCGCCATCTGTTACCTTACCTTTTACTGTGGTGTTTTGGGAATAACCTGCGAGCATTCCAAAAAAGAAAAGTAGAAGAATTAAATACTTTTTTTTCATAAGGGTTAATTGTTTTGGTTAGAGACTTGAAATGTATAAATAATTTTTAAAAAAAATGCAACATTATGTGGTATTTATACAAATTCTATTCAATAATGCATAAAAACGCATAATTTCTTTTCAATTAATTGGTAATATGTAAATCGTAAAAAGTTTCATTTGGCACATTTTCATAACTGCGATGTTTTTCTAAATTTGTAAAAAAGAAGATCTTATGCTCAAAAAGGAAAGACAGCAATTTATTATGAATAAATTTCAACAGGCCGAAAGAATAAATACGATCGACTTAGCTTTAGAATTGAATATTTCTGAAGACACCATTCGCAGAGATTTTATTGAATTAAATGATAAAGGGCTAATAAATAAAGTGTATGGTGGTGCATTTTTAGCCAAAAACAATCATAAAAATGTTTTTGATATTACTATTGTAAATGAAGACAAGAAAATAAGGGTGGCTAAAAAAGCACTTTCTTTTTTGAGTGAAGGACAAGTAATTATCATGAGTGGCGGAACAACAAATTTGACTTTCTGCAAATTCATTCCGATAAATTTTACCGCTACAATTTATACTTATAGTCTCCCAATTGCCATGCAGTTATCGCAGCATCCTAATATAGAATTGATTTTTATTGGAGGAAAATTGCAAAAGCAGGCAATGGTAACCATTGGTATCGATGTGGTTCAGGTACTCTCTAAAATCAAGGCTGATATATGTTTTATGGGTGTCAGCAGTATCGATGTAAATCAAGGTCTTACCGAAATGGGTTACGAAGTTTCAGTAATTAAAAAAGAGATGATTAAAGCGTCAGACAAGGTAATAGCGCTTTTAACCTCTGAAAAAATGAACAGTAAAATGCCACATAAAGTTTGTGATCTTGACAAGCTTTACGCTGTTGTAACCGATCTAAATGTTGATAGTCCGAAAATTCAGAATTTTGTCGATTCTGGAATTAAAGTGTTGTAAGTTAGGTGTAAATGCATTTTTATGCGGTTTTTACTAATGTGATATATCTGACAAAAAAATAAAAACCTATTTCCTTTTCTATATATTTGCTTTCAAACCAGTTAAATTTTTAAGTTATGATTATAATTATAATCCTTGGTGTTTTTATAGCAATTGGCGTATTTATTTATAATTCTCTTATAGAAAAAAGAAATCACGTAACCAATGCTTATTCAGCTATTGATGTAATGTTGAAAAAACGTTTTGATTTGATTCCGAATCTTGTTGAGGTTGTCAAACAATACACTAATTATGAACAAAGTACTTTAACTAAAATTGTAGAACTTCGTGCAAAAGCAGGTTCAGGTTCGCTTACAGATGCTGAAAAAGCAAGTTTAGATACTGAATTAAGTACCGCGGTAAAAGGTTTAATGGTAACTGTTGAAAATTATCCAGATTTAAAAGCCAACACAAATTTCTTGAATTTGCAATCTACTTGGACAGAAAGCGAAGAACAAATTGCTGCTGCAAGAAGAACTTATAACGCTTCGGTTACGAGTTATAATAATGCTATCATGATGTTTCCTGGAAATATGTTTGCAGGCATGCTCAATTATGCTAAAATTGATGTGCTGGAAACACCAGAAGAAGAGCGTAAAAATATTAGTGCAAAAGAGCTTTTTAATAATTAATGGATTCAGAAATTACCCATAATACAGCCTTGCAAGAGGTTTTGAATACATTAGAAGTTGATCGTAAAAAAATAGCAGATACCCACACAACCTGCTACATATTATTTGGTCTTGCGGTTGTAATCTTAATTGTTGGTCTGCTGCTCAGCTTTCCGGTTTTAGGAATTATAGGCGGTTTAGTGTCTGCACTTATAGGGATTATCATGTATTACATGATTGATGACGATGTTGTACAATACAAAACGACTTATAAAACAAATGTTGTTGCATCGGCATTAAAAGGAATAAACGAAACTTTAACGATTACGCCTCAAAGCGGACTTCCAGAATATGAATTTATAAGTTCTGAACTTTTTACAACCGATCCGGATCGCTATAAAACCCAAGATTTAGTAAGCGGAAAAGCAGATAAAACTTCTTTTTGGTTTGCCGAAGTTCACGCCGAATACAAAACGGAAACGCGCACTAAAAACGGAACGCGCACAGAATGGCATACGATTTTTAAAGGAATTGTTTTTGTGGCCGATTTTAATAAAAACTTTGAAGTTTCGACAGTTGTTCGCCCAAAAGGTGTAGGCGCAGCAATTGGCGCGTGGTTTTCTAAAAACGTTTTCAGTTTTGGAAATACCGAAGTTATTCAACTAGAAAACACCATTTTTGATGATATTTTTGTTACGTATTCCAAAAACCAAATCGAAGCGAGATACATTTTAACGCCCGCCATGATGGAAAGAATTCTGGATTTAAACAACAAATCAGAAGATACCATTTCGCTCTCGTTTATAAATTCTAAAATGTATGTTGCTTTTCCGTTAAGCACCAATTACTTTGAACCGCCAATTCATTCTTCGCTTTTAGTTCCAGATTTGCTTACAGACGATCTTTCGATAGTTCAGTTCATGCATGATATTGTTCATGAACTGGATTTGAATACTAGGATTTGGGGAAAGGAGTAGAAATTATATTTTAAACTTAAAATAAAAAAATACATGAAAATAACGCGCTTTTTCTTTGTTATGACTTTTTTAGCTACAATAAATATATCTGCTCAAGAGCAAGTAGAGCGAATAATAAATGAAGTAGAGTTTAAATCGGATAAGATTCTTTTAGAAAAGAAAGAGGCTTTTAATTATAGAAAAGATGGAAACCATTTCTTAGTTTTAGATTTAAACAATAATGAATTAATTATTGGAGATATTACTTCTCTTGGCGATGGTAAATTTAGTAGTGTAATTACATTTGTTGCAGAAAACAAGAAGTTTTCAAATGCAAAAATTATTGGCAGATCAGACCTGTTTTTTGCCATGTTAAATAATAATGTTATTACTAAGGAGTTTAAAATTGATCCTGAAAAACTAGATCTGTTTTTTGCAAAATATAATGAGTTGAAAAATTAGTTTATCAAATTTTACATTTTTAGTTTCAAAACCAATAAAACTTCTTTTAAAAAAGTGTCTCCTAGCCTTGATGGTTCCGAAGTGTCGGGAGGAAAATCCTTTTGTTGTGTGGTTCACAACAAAAGATTTCGAAGGACACAAGGAACAGCTTCTGAAAATCCCAATAAATAAATCCCAATTTTTTACATTTTCAAAGCCTTCTCCCGATCCCGAAACTTCGGGAGGATATGCTCAGGATGACAATCGTAAAAAAAAAAACCTTCCAACCTTTGTCCCTTTGCATCTTTGAACCTTAAAAAAATAACTATTTTTGTGAAATCATATTCAGCAAAAATGTCAATACTTAAGGATTTAGAACAATTAGCAGTATCATTAGAAGGAACACTTTTATACGATGATCTTCATAAAACACTTTATTCGACCGATGCTTCGGTATACAGGATCAAACCAAAAGCGGTTGCCGTGCCTAAAACTATAGCAGATATTAGTAAACTGATTCGGTTTGCGTCGCAGCATCATATTTCGATTACGCCAAGAACTGCCGGAACTTCTTTGGCCGGACAAACCGTTGGCGACGGAATTGTGGTAGATGTTTCGAAAAACTTTACTAAAATCCTGAATTTCGACGCGATTAAAAAAACAGTTACGGTACAGCCCGGCGTGATTCGCGACGAACTGAATTTATTTCTGAAACCTCACGGTGTGTTTTTCGGACCAAATACTTCGACTTCAAACCGCTGTATGATTGGCGGAATGGTAGGGAATAATTCTTCTGGAACCACGTCGATTCGTTATGGTGTTACGCGCGATAAAATTGTAGAAATAAAAGCAATTTTAAGCGACGGTTCTGAAGCGGTTTTTAAGGAACTGACTTCGGCTGAATTTATAGAAAAAACCAAGGGCGATTCTTTAGAAAATAAAATATACAAAAGCCTTTACAACGAACTTTCGGTAAAAGCTACCCAGGATGAAATTATAAAAGAGTTTCCGAAACCGGAAATTCACAGAAGAAATACAGGTTATGCCGTCGATATTCTGTTGAAATCAGATTTGTTTGGCGGAACGGAACCCACAATTAACGTCGGAAAATTACTTTGCGGAAGCGAAGGAACTTTGGCTTTTACAACCGAAATTACCTTAAAAGTTGACGATTTGCCACCAGCTCATAATATTATGGTTGTAGCGCATTATCATAGCATTCAGGAATCGCTAGAATCTGTTGTAGTCGCAATGAAACATCATTTGTACACTTGCGAAATGATCGACGACACGATTTTAGATTGTACTAAAACCAATCGGGAACACATAAAAAACAGATTCTTTTTGGTTGGCGAACCAAAAGCGATTATGATGTTTGAGGTTGCTTCGCATGATTTAGCCGATGCTGAAAGTCAAGCAAATGCCTTGGTTGCGGATTTAGAAAAAAACAACTTTGGTTATGCGCTCGTAAAAATTTACGGAGCTGATATTGAAAAAGTAAACGAACTTAGAAAAGCCGGTCTCGGACTTTTAGGAAGTATTGTTGGCGACGACAAAGCAGCTGATTCTATTGAAGATACAGCAGTAGAATTGAGCGATTTACCGGCTTATATTGCAGAGTTTTCGGCAATGATGTTACGCCACGGGCAAAGTGCGATTTACTATGCGCATGCGGGCGCGGGAGAACTGCATTTGCGTCCGGTTTTGAATTTGAAAAAAACTTCTGATTTAAAATTGTTTAGAACCATCGCTACTGATGTGGCAATTTTGGTAAAGAAATATAGAGGTTCGTTAAGCGGGGAACACGGCGACGGAATTGTGCGCGGTGAGTTTATTCCGTTTATGATTGGCGAAACGAATTACGAATTGCTGAAAAGAATCAAATTGGCGTTTGACCCGAATTCGGTTTTGAATATCGGGAAGATTGTAAACGCCTTAAAAATGGACGAAAATCATCGAGTAATTTCGGGCAGAGTAGAACCAGATATTAAAACGTTTCAGGATTTCTCAGACAGTTTAGGAATTTTGCGTGCTGCTGAAAAATGCAACGGATCCGGTGATTGCAGAAAATTGCCATCGGCAGGCGGAGCGATGTGTCCGAGTTACCGTGCAACCAAAAACGAAAAAGAAACTACGCGTGCAAGAGCCAATGCGTTGCGAGAATATTTAACGTATTCTGAAAAAGAAAATAAATTTGACCAAAAAGAATTATACGAAGTTTTTGAGTTGTGTGTAAGCTGTAAAGCCTGCGCCAGTGAATGTCCAAGTAATGTGGATGTTGCAACTTTAAAAGCCGAATTTCTCTACCAATATCAAAAAGCAAACGGTTTCTCAACCCGAAATAAGATTTTTGCACACAACGCAAAACTGAATAAAATGGGAAGCTTGTTTCCGTCTATTACCAATTTTATTTCGAATCAGTCGCTCGTTAAAAAAAGCATGGGAATTGCACCAGAAAGACAAGTGCCGTTATTGGCAAAAAAGACTTTCAAAAAATGGTATGAAAATCAGAAACCACAAAACAACAATTTCCCGAACGGACAAGTGTATTTGTTTAACGATGAATTCACGAATTATTACGACGTAAATATCGGAATTGACGCTTTTGAATTATTGACAAAATTAGGTTACGAAGTTTTAATTGTAGATCACGAAGAAAGTGGCAGAACCTATTTATCAAAAGGATTTCTAGAAGAAGCAAAAAAAATCGCCAATATCAATGTCAATATTTTTGTAGCTTTAATTTCCGCGAAAGCGCCATTAATCGGAATCGAGCCTTCTGCAATCCTGACTTTCAGAGATGAATATTTACGTTTGGCAGATGATAAGGAAGCGGCTGAAAAAGTAGCGCAAAGTGCCTTTACAATAGAAGAATTCTTCAAAAAAGAAATCATCGACGGGAAAATCAAACCTGATGCTTTTTCAGAAGAAAAGAAAGAAATCAAAATTCATGGGCACTGCCATCAAAAATCGTTAAGTTCTGTCGAAGCAACTTTTGCAATGCTGAATTTACCAACCAATAATACAGTTACAATTTACAATTCAGGCTGTTGCGGAATGGCAGGATCATTTGGCTATGAAAAAGAACATTATCAGGTAAGCATGCAAATGGGAGAGGATACTTTATTTCC
Organism: Flavobacterium sp. MR2016-29; assembly: GCF_015350695.1. Taxonomy (NCBI): domain Bacteria; kingdom Pseudomonadati; phylum Bacteroidota; class Flavobacteriia; order Flavobacteriales; family Flavobacteriaceae; genus Flavobacterium; species Flavobacterium sp. MR2016-29. The sequence continues at coordinate 1,276,080 of NZ_JADKPU010000001.1, read as the reverse complement.
AAAAGTGCGTGCCACTTCAGAAAATGTGAAAATCGCGGCTGCAGGAACCAGTTGCCGTCATCAAATTTTTGACGGAACAAAACGTGAAGCCCAGCATCCGGTTAGTATTTTGAGGAATTGCCTGAAATGATTTTTTGTTTCACGCAGATTTGGCAGATTTTAGCAGATTTATTTAAATTTAGAAATAAATAAATCTGCTCGCATCTGCTTAAATCTTTTTTAAATCTGCGTGAAATGAAAATTTTAAAAATGTGTGTAAATCATTCTAATAGCTATAAAAAAACTATTACACTATAATTTTCTTGCCGGTTTCTGCAGCCTTATAAATCGCATTTATTACTTTAATATCTTTCAGCCCTTCTTCTCCAGTAATATGATTGGGCAGTTTTTTATTTTCTAATAGTATTTTCGCAATTTCATCCATTTGCGTTTGCTGTTGATTTATAACAGGAAATTTTAAAGGGCCATTTGTAGATTTTCCTTGAAACGGACCATAACTCAAAGCCGGACTTAATTCAAAAGAACCTTCATCCGCGGAAGCGTAAAATCGATCCGTATTAAAATTCACAGAAGTCGTACAATTTGATACGGCACCGCTCGGAAATTCCATCTGCCAGGAAATACTTTCCTCTGTTTCAGAAAAAATTTGTTCGTTATACACTTTGCCCAATTGTGCCGTAACAGCAATTGGCTCTTCGCCCAAAACGTAACGGCTAGCCTGAATGCAATAAACTCCTAAATCCATTAACGGACCGCCTCCAGATAACTTTTTGTTAAGCCTCCATTCATTTCGGTCGTTTTTATTGATAGTACTTTTAGTATCAAGAGGATCATGTATTTTGTAACCAAGAGAAGCTTCAATAAAACGGACTTGTCCAAAAACTTTTTCTTGGCCTAATCGCTTAATTTCTAAATGAGTTGGTTCATAATGCAAACGATAACCAATCGCTAATTGCACATTATTGTCTTCGCAGGCTTTTATCATTTCTTCGCAGTCTTTCACAGTTATGGTCATTGGTTTTTCGGTAATAACATGTTTTCCAGCTTTTGCTGAACGAATAGTAAATTCCTTATGCAAACCATTTGGAACGACAACATAAACCAAGTCTATATCTTTGTTTTTTACAATCTCGTCGAAGTTTTGATAATTATAAATGTTCTTTTCGGGTATGTTATATTGGGTTTTCCATTTTTCAGCTTTTGCAGGAGTGCCTGTAACTATTCCTGCAAGCTGACAATATTCAGAAGCTTGAATTCCTTCTGCTAACATAGAGGCGTAATTGCCAAGACCGCAAAGCGCGATATTCAATTTTTTTCCGGTATAAGGAATTTTATTCTCTTCGGTTGCCGATAAAAAAGAAGGAAGAGTAGTAATAATAACCGAAGCACCAACCCCAACTCCAAATTTATTCACAAAGGATCTTCTTGTAATTTTTTCCATATCGTTTATCTTTTAAGTTAAATATCAATTTATTAGTAAGCTCTTTTTGATAAATGTTACATTTGTGTTTGTTTTAAATGTATTATGCTGAAAAGATGGCAAGCTGATGAGGCGGAGTTGGGTAGATTGATTCTGACTTTTTTGTTTATCGCAGATTTTGCAGATTCTTTTTTTTGATATTGTATGAATTTTGTTTTTTTTACTAGTGGCGGAGAAAAATCTGCTCAATCTGCCGAATCTGCGTGAGAAATAATTCCTGCGATTGGCAAAAAAATTTTGCGGAAATTCGAGAAATTCGAGACAAAAACACTTCTTGTCCTAGTGGCTTCACAGCAAAAAATAATTCCCATTAAAACAAAATGGTTTTATATATTTGAAATCAGGATAATTTTTGCATTATTTGCAAAATAAAACCACAAAGTCCTAAATATATTAATTTATAAAAGCAAAACCACATATGGCATTATCAGGTTTATTCCGAAAAAAAACGGTACAAGATATTCTGAAGCAAGTTGCAAAGAACGAAGCAGATGGTCATAATGCATTAGGAAAGCATTTAACAACCAGAGATTTAACAGCTTTTGGAATCGCAGCAATTGTAGGTGCAGGAATTTTTAGTACGATCGGAAAAGCAAGTGCCGACGGTGGACCAGCCGTAATCTTTCTGTTTTTATTTACTGCACTAGCGTGTAGTTTTGCAGCTTTTGCTTATGCCGAATTTGCCTCAATGGTTCCCGTTTCCGGAAGTGCTTATACGTATTCTTATGTCGCTTTTGGAGAAATTATCGCTTGGATAATTGGCTGGGCCTTGATTATGGAATATGCTGTTGGAAATATAACCGTGGCAATTTCATGGAGTGATTATTTTACAGGACTGCTCCAGAGCGGCGGAATTCATTTACCGCAATGGATTCAGATGGATTATTTAACTGCTTCAAACGGATTTAAAGATGCAACTGCTTTAATGCAGGGCGGAAAAACATACGAAAACTTAGGTGCAGGATTACAGGCAGCATATACGGCTTGGACAACAGCGCCAACGATTGGCTCTTTTCACTTTGTGGCTGATTTACCAGCTCTTTTTATTATTGTTTTAATTACAGCATTGGTTTACAGAGGAATGAAAGAATCTCGTAATGCGAGTAATATAATGGTTGTTGTAAAACTTTGTATCGTGCTTTTAGTAATCGCAGTTGGAATATTTTATGTAGATACAGCCAATTGGGATCCGTTTGCACCAAATGGAGTTAGCGGTGTCTTAAAAGGAGTGTCAGCTGTTTTCTTTGCTTATATAGGTTTTGATGCGATTTCGACTACTGCTGAAGAATGTAAAAATCCACAGCGAGATTTGCCGCGCGGTATGATGTGGGCAATTATAATTTGTACACTTTTATATATTGCAATTGCCTTGGTTTTAACCGGAATGGTGCGTTATAACGAATTGAATGTTGGAGATCCTTTAGCGTTTGTTTTCGATAAATTAAACCTAAAATGGATGTCTGGAATTATTGCAGTAAGTGCTGTAATTGCAATGGCGAGTGTTTTATTGGTTTTCCAAATGGGACAGCCTCGTATCTGGATGAGCATGAGCCGTGATGGTTTATTGCCAAAGAAATTCTCTACGGTTCACCCAAAATTCAAAACACCTTCTTTCGCTACAATTGTAACCGGTTTTGTGGTTGCGATTCCCGCTTTATTCTTGAACTTGACAATGGTAACGGATCTGTGCAGTATTGGGACTTTATTTGCCTTTGTATTAGTTTGTGCAGGAGTTTTAGTGCTGCAGAATAAACCTGAAATTCCAAGAGGAAAATTCAAAACGCCTTATGTCAATTCAAAATATATATTGCCAGTTTTAATGATTGCCGGATTGTATTATGCTTTTGCTTTCAACAATAAAGCAACAATGGCTTTTATAAATAACGAAGCACAGACAAATGATGCTACGACAATTATTACTTCTTTAGATAAAGAAGAATCTGCAAAAGTTTTCAATTATTTAGAAAGTATTGACGTAAAAAATAAAACTGCCGAAACTTCAGATTTAGAGCATTTATTAAGCCAATATCAAGATGATGACACTAAATATGCCGAAGTTGTAAAAGGTTTGCCAATCAATGACTCACTAAAATACGAATCAGGTTTCAGCTTGTTCAAACACAAAATTCCGATGTGGATTTTCTTATTTGTTTTAGTTGGATTAGCGGTTTGGGCTTTCAGAAAAAATCTTTCTCTAATTCCGCTTTTAGGATTAATTTGCTGTCTATACATGATGGCGGAATTAAGCGTTTGGAACTGGATTTATTTTACCATCTGGTTATTAATCGGACTATTGATTTACTTTACTTATAGCAGAAAAAATAGTAAACTAAATACTCAAGTTGTGAGTTAGAAGTAAAAGGTTATATGTGAAAAGCCGTTCTGAGAATAATCTCAGAGCGGCTTTTTTATTTTTAATGTTTATAGAAATATTCTTATGTTTTAAAAACACTTTTCCTTAAGTTTGTTTCAGAAAAATTTTAGATTTAATTTATAATACATGGGCTTTCTTGATAAAATATTGGGTAAAAAGGAATCTCCAATACAATCCTACAGTGATTTTTGGAATTGGTTTTTGAAAAACGAAAAAGAGTTTTTTAAGATTGTTCAAAACGGAAAAAATATACATAAAGATTTTTTTAATAGACTGGGACCAAAACTAGACGAAATTCACGATGGAATTTATTTTCTCACTGGAATGTTTAATGATCAAACAGCCGAACTTATTCTAACACCTGATGGAGCCATTAAAAATATTTATGTAATAGAAGAGTTAGTCAATACTGCTCCAAAAATGGAAGGCTGGAAATTTACTGCTCTTAAACCAGCATCAGCTATTACAGATGTTGGAATAAATTATGAGAATTTTGAATTTAATAAAGATAATTTAAAATTCTATCCTAACATTCATACCGGTTATCCTGATGAAATTGATTTAACCATTGTTTACAACCATTTCACAGAAGATAAAAAACAATTGGTGACAAATGGAGTTTATATTTTTCTGGATAATTTTCTAGGTGAACTACATTCTGTTACTTTAATTGATAATATGAAGGTAGTGGGGCTAAATGAAACCTCTGAAGAATTAATTCCGATTGAAAAATTGAAAGATTATTTAATTTGGAGAGAAAAAGAATTTGTCGAAAAATACGAAGGCACTAGACATAATACTGATACTGATAATTATTCAAGTTACGAGGCCACTACAAAAGATGGAGGAGTTGTTATTGCAATATTAAATACAGATCTTTTAAAATGGGATAAAAAAGCGTCTCATCCGTGGGTATTTATTGTTACGATTCCGTTTGATGGAAATAATAATAATGGAATGCCAGATAACGAAGCCTATCAATTATTAAATGAAATTGAAGATGAAATAGGATTGGATCTTAAAGATTTGGAAGGTTATTTAAATATAGGAAGAGAAACTGCAGACAGCAAAAGGGAAATCTTTTTCGCTTGTAAAGACTTCAGAAAACCATCAAAAACAGCAGATCAATTAATTAAAAAATACAGCGGTTCTTTGGAGATAAGTTATGAAATCTACAAAGACAAATACTGGCAGTCTTTTAGGCATTTTGAGCAAAATTAAATTATAGAAACCGTTCTGAGATTAACCAGAACGGTTTTTTTATTTTGTCACAGATTGAAATGATAAAAAAATTTTGTCTCTCGCAGATTTAGCCGATCTTTAAAAAAATAATCTGCATTATCTGCTAAATCTGCGAGAGAAACAAAAACTCTTAGTGATTCTCTGCGAAAGCTCTCTGTGAATCTCCGTGAAATGAACCCTTTAAAACCTCAAGTTCCACCATACAAGCCTTCATCATCTCATAAGTACGCTGAATATCATTATCCAAACCAATAGAAAAACGAATCAAGCCATCTGTTAACCCCATTTCTTTTTGTTCTTCCAACGGAATTTCACTAGAAGTTGACGTCCCAGGCGCACTGAATAACGTTTTATAAAAACCTAGACTTACTGCTAAATAACCTAAGTTTCTCGCTTGCATTAACTCCATTAATTCATTGGCTTTCGCCAAAGTGCCAACGTCAATCGTCAGCATTCCTCCAAAACCATATTCTGGATTAATCATCGTTTTATACAATTCATGACTCGGATGGCTTTTCAATCCTGGATAAACCGTTTTTAAGCCATCTTTCTCAAATTGATCCGCCAAATAATGCGCATTATGACTGTGCTGTTTAATTCGGATGTGAAGCGTGCGAAGATTTTTCATCACACTTGCAGATCGTAAACTATCCATCGTTGGACCTAAAAGCATACTCGCACCAGAATTTACATTTTTCAGGGAATTAATAAATTCTTTAGACGCACAAGTCACACCTCCGACAGTATCGCTGCTTCCGTTAATGTATTTTGTCAAACTATGAATGACAATATCAGCACCTAATTTTGCGGGAGAAACAGATAAGGGTGAAAATGTATTATCAACAACCAATTTCAAATTATGTTTTTTAGCGATTTTAGACAGACCTGCAATATCAGCCACTTCCAATAATGGATTACTCACCGTTTCGCAATACAAAACTTTAGTTTTTGGCGTAATGGCTGCTTCCACAACATCCAATTTCGTAATATCAACAAACGTAGTTTCAATTCCGAATCTTGGTGTAAAGTTTTTTAGGAAAGCGTATGTTCCGCCATAAATAGTTCGACTCGACACAATGTGATCGCCCGCGCCACACAACTGCAATAGAGTAGGCGTAATCGCACCCATTCCCGAAGCCGAAACATTAGCCGTTTCTGTTCCCTCCATTGCAGCCAAAGCCTGATCTAAATACAAATTACTGGGTGAGGAATGACGCGAATACAAATAACAGCCTTCCATATTGCCTTCAAAAGTGTCAAACATGGTTTTAGCCGAAAGAAAAGTATAAGTCGAAGAATCAGAAATCGACGGATTCACACCGCCAAATTCACCAAAGTATTGCAAATCCTGAATTTTATCTGCTGGGTTAAAGTTTTTCATATGTTTAGTTTTTTGTTTGTTTCAAGTTTCAGGTTTCAAGTTGAGAGCGAGTAAGCTCATTTTTAAGAAATTCTATTCAAAATAAGGTTTAATTAGAAAATTAATCAATTATAAATTATATAATTAGATTTTAAAACTATAAAAATGTATTTACTATGATTTTTTATCTAATTTTGGCATTAAAGATCTAGTTCAATAGATTTTCTTTCTATTCAAAAAAGACAATAAATGTTAACCAGAGGATGAGATTGTTTCGTTCCTCGCAATGACGTAAATATGACTCTTGATGCCATCGATAAAAAACTCCTTGTTTTACTTCAAACCGACAGTAAAAAAACAACCAAAGAATTATCTTTAAAACTCAATCTTTCTGTAACCGCAGCTTACGAACGAATAAAAAAACTAGAACGAGAAGGGATCATTAAAAACTATGTGGCACTAGTCGATAAATCCAAAATCGAAAAGGGGTTTGTGGTTTTCTGTCATCTAAAATTAATTCAGCATACCAAAGAATTCCTAACAAAATTCGAAAGCGAAGTCATTAAGCTAAACGAAGTTTTAGAATGCCATCATGTAAGCGGCGATTACGACTATATCTTGAAAGTTTTAGTAAAAGATATGGAAGCGTATAGAGAATTTTTGGTTACCAAATTGACTTCGCTTCAACATATTGGCAGTACGCAAAGTATGTTTATGATTAGTGAGGTGAAGAATTCGACGGTGATTTCTTTTTAGGAGGTTCAAAGGTTCAAAGAAACAAAGGTTCAAAGGTTTTAAAAAAAGATAGACTATGATTCTAAGTTACTAAGGTTCTAAGTTTTTAATCTCGCAAAGTCGCAAAGACGCAAAGCTACTTTGAATTGCCTCCAGCTTTAGCTGGAGGAATTAAGATTTGATATAGAAAAGGCTTTAGCCAAAAAGCAAAGTTTGGCTAAAGCCTAAGAGTTTGTAATTTTTTTCTCATCCAGCTAAAGCTGGATGCAATTCATTTTAATTTTAAAAAAAACTTTGCGTCCCGAGGCTTCGGGATTGCGTAATTCTTAGCGCCCTTTGCGGTAAAACCTTCCTCCAAAATTTCACACAAAAAACATTGAGATTTAAACTTTAAACAAAACTTTATTCCTTAATTTTGTATCGCTAAAAATAAAATAGACAAACTATGAGTTCATTTGACGTAGTCATTATAGGTTCAGGTCCTGGCGGATATGTATCAGCAATTCGTTGCGCACAATTAGGTTTCAAAACTGCAATTGTAGAAAAGTATAACTCTCTAGGCGGCACTTGCCTTAACGTAGGTTGTATTCCTTCAAAAGCTTTATTATCTTCTTCTCATCACTATGCAGAAATTGCACATTTTGCAGATCACGGAATTGAAGTTTCTGGAGATGTGAAAATCAATTTAGAGAAAATGATCGCGCGCAAGCAAGCAGTTGTAGATCAAACCGTAGGTGGAATCAACTACTTAATGGATAAAAATAAAATTACTGTTTTCACTGGTTTAGGTTCTTTTGTAGACGCAACACACATTGCAGTGGCAAAAGCTGACGGAACATCTGAAACTATTGAAACTAAATATGCTGTAATTGCTACAGGTTCAAAACCATCTTCTTTGCCTTTCATCAAGATCGATAAGGAAAGAATTATCACTTCTACTGAGGCTTTAGCTTTAAAAGAAGTTCCAAAACACTTAGTAATTATTGGAGGTGGCGTCATCGGAATCGAGCTTGGACAAGTTTACTTGCGTTTAGGAGCTCAGGTTTCTGTAGTTGAATTTATGGACAGAATTATTCCAGGAATGGATAGTTCATTGTCTAAAGAATTGACTAAAGTATTGAAAAAACAAGGAATGAAATTCTACGTATCTCATAAAGTAAAATCAGTAGAAAGAAACGGCGATGCTGTTGTAGTTCAGGCTGAAAATGCAAAAGGAGAAACAATTACTCTTGAAGGAGATTATTCATTAGTTTCTGTTGGTCGTCGTCCGTACACAGACGGATTAAATGCTGATAAGGCAGGAGTTAAAATCTCTGACAGAGGACAAGTTGAAGTAAACGATCATTTGCAAACTAATGTTCCAAACATTTATGCAATTGGAGATGTTGTTCGTGGCGCAATGTTGGCACACAAAGCAGAAGAAGAAGGAACTATGGTTGCTGAAATCTTAGCTGGACAAAAACCACATATCGATTATAACTTAATTCCTGGTGTAGTGTACACTTGGCCTGAAGTTGCTGCAGTTGGACAAACTGAAGAGCAGGTGAAAGCTTCAGGAACAGAATATAAAGTAGGAAGTTTTCCTTTCAAAGCTTTAGGTCGTGCAAGAGCAAGCGGAGATTTAGACGGATTCGTAAAAATAATTGCTGATGCAAAGACGGATGAGGTTTTAGGTGTTCACATGATTGGAGCTCGTACAGCAGATTTAATTGCGGAAGCAGTTACTGCGATGGAATTTAAAGCTTCTGCTGAAGATATTTCAAGAATGAGCCACGCACACCCAACTTTTGCCGAAGCAGTAAAAGAAGCAGCATTAGCAGCTACTGATAATAGAGCATTACACATATAATCTACGTTTAAATTATATTTTAAACCGCCATTTCCATAATTTTGGGATTGGCGGTTTTTTCTTTTTGTTCAAGAAATTTAATCTTTGTAAAAATGTAAAAATTCATAAAAATTTTGTAAATTAGATGTGCCAATCTCGTGTTATCTTTACTTTTTTTAAAAGATAACGTTATGAAAAATAGATATATAGCTCCAATTCTTCTTGGGGCAGGAATTGCGTTTGTACTTTATTCTTGCGGATCAACAATTCCGAAGAAAGCTGCGGCTGTCAAAAAATTTGATAAAGCAAAATATCTGGGAAAATGGTTTGAAATTGCCAGATTAGATTATAAATGGGAAAAGAATTTAGACAATGTAACTGCCGAATATTCTCTAAACGATAACGGCACAATAAAAGTAGATAATAAGGGCTATAATGTCAAAAAAGACAAATGGGAAGAAAGCATTGGGAAAGCCAAGTTTGTCAAAAAGGACGATGTTGGAATGCTAAAAGTCTCATTTTTTGGTCCTTTTTATTCAGGATATAATGTCATTGCCATTGATCCGGATTATAAATATGCACTTGTAGCGGGAGAAAACCTAAAATACATGTGGATTCTTTCAAGAGAAGTTACAATTCCTGAAAGTGTAAAAGCAGATTATCTTATTAAAGCACAAGAAATTGGTTATAATGTTACCGATCTAGTTTGGGTCAAACATGATAAAACCAATTAAAAAAATAAACCCGACAGTTTAAAAGCTGCCGGGTTTGTTTTTTTTTAATTGATTATGATTTTATGCAGTGAAAACACTTTTATAATTATTCCAATATCTGTAAATCAAAAATAAGTTAGCAGCAAATAATAGTGCCGCAATTGGCAAACCTTCTGGAGCTAAGAAATAGTTGATAAATAAAATATTTACTGTGATAGGTAAGATCAAAATATTAGCCAATGTAACATAACGCCCAGTTACAAATGCAATGCCACAAAGCAATTCGATTGATTTTGCCAAAGGCATTAAATAAGTTGAAGCCATTAAACCGACATTAAAGGCTTTAAAATTCCCTGTCGTTTCTGGTTCTGGCATTAGATGGAAAAAATAACTAATCGAGGCAAAAAGCAATAAGAGGCCAATTAAAACGCGGACAATAATAGTAGCAATTTTCATAATATTTAGGATTTTAATAGGTTAAAAATATAATTTATGTGCTGAGAATATTATAATCTGAACTTCTCATAAAATGAAATTCAACTTTAAAAGCCATTTTATTGAGGATAATACAATCAATACTGTCCTATTTTGGGATTAATTGAATGCTATATCAAATATAACGAATTTTTACTTACGATATTGCTATTTTATTAACACTTTTCTTATTTCTTTCCGTATTTTTTATAGACAAAAATGCTGCCTAGAATAATTAGAATAATCGGCCAAAGGTTAAGAAAGAAAACCAAGATCGACTGCAAAATGTACCAGCCAGTTTTTAAAGAATCAACAATTTGAATTCCTAAATTAGGTTTGTAAAACGCACTGTCTCTTTCTCCGGCAGTTATTTCCTGCTTGATGGTTTCGTTTTGATAAAGCTGTAAACTAATTGTGCTGAAATTAATCTGATCCTGCATTGATAGATTATCAATAGTGCGATTGTCATTGGCTTCTTTTTTGTCATCCAAAGAGTTTTCAGCCTCGATAATATCATTAATTTTTTTGCCTTTAGCATCAATTGCTTTTTCGACTCTTTTTTCGCTGACCTTACTTCTTTTTTGCGAAAGCTGATTGGCTAATAACTTCAAAGAAACATCATCTGCCTTGATAATTCTGAAATCAAGAAAATCGATTTGTTTTGCAATTGTTTTTATTACGGTATCGAGCTGGGTATTAGGCACACGAATCGTAATATTATTTTCGACAGAATACTTAGTAGTTTCTAAAGTGCTGTCCTGGCTGATTTTAGTTTTAATCTGATCATGAATATTGCTTTGCAAATTGGTATAAGTAACAAAACCACCGAATTTTTGGGTAGCATTTTCAATTGCATAAGTAGATTTGACGACGTTTTTAACCTTGAATTTAATATCAGCAGTTCGAATGAATTTTTGTTTGCTGTCTTTTTTCTCCACCGCTGCCGATGAAGATACTGCAGTGCTGTCTGCTGCGGATGCGTAATCTGCTGATTCTTTGCTAGTAGCATAATCTGCTTTTTTACAAGAAAATAGTAATGCGATAATTACTAAGGTAGTCAAGCCTAATTTTGCAATTGTTTTCATAAATTTTTAAAAATTTGATTAATAAATAGAATATTTACGCGATGTAAATATGTTTTTGTTGTTAAATTGTTTTTATTAATTGATATAAACTCGATGTACTAAAAAGTGTGCCAATATTTTTTTTAGGATTCTTTTATTGAAGGATTTTTTTTGTCGTAATTTTGAAGTCTAAAATCCATTCATTTTTGAGAGTTTCCATTCATAAAAAGATTTCAAATCCAGAACAATTTAAACAGCAGCTTTTAGGCTGGTCACAGCAGTTTCGAGAAATCGTTTTTTTAGATAGCAATTCCTATCCGCAAGAATATTCGAGCTTTGACTTTTTATTAGCTGTAGATGCTTTTACGTCTTTAAAAACCGATTTTCAAAATGCTTTTGATGATTTAAAACAATATCAGCAAACAACTAAAGACTGGCTTTTTGGTTGTCTTTCTTATGATTTAAAAAATGATGTAGAAGAACTGGAATCCTCTAATTTTGATGGATTAGGCTTCCCGGATTTATTCTTCTTTCAGCCTAAAAAAATATTTTTATTAAAGGGAGATGAACTCGAAATTCAATATTTATTGCTTTGTGATGATGAGGTCGAAGATGATTTCAAAGAAATAGTTGAAAGTCAATTCCGTAGTCTAGATACAAAAGTTGAAAACACAACATCTCTGAAAATTAAACAGCGAATTTCAAAAGAATTATATGTTGAAAAAGTAACTATAATGTTGGAGCATATTCATAAAGGTGATATGTACGAAGCGAATTTCTGTATGGAATTTTTTGCTGAAAATGCTGAAATAAATCCGTTAGAGAAATTCCAAAAACTAAATGCTATTTCACAGGCGCCGTTTTCAGTTTTCTTTAAAAATCATACACAATATTTGCTTTCGGCTTCACCTGAACGTTACTTGAAGAAAATTGAGAATAAGATTATTTCGCAGCCAATAAAAGGAACTTCAAAACGATCTCAAGATTCGATTGAAGATGAAAAATCAAAACAATTTTTAGAATCTGATTCAAAAGAGCGTGCTGAAAATATCATGATTACTGATTTGGTTCGCAATGATTTATCGCATACTGCACAAAAAGGCTCTGTAGAAGTAGTTGAACTCTGCAAAATTTACTCTTTTTTGCAAGTTCATCAAATGATTTCAACCATAACTTCAAAATTAGATCCTCAATATGGACCAATAGATGTTCTAAGAACTACTTTCCCAATGGGCAGTATGACAGGAGCGCCAAAAATTTCGGTAATGAAAATCATCGAAAATCTCGAAGAAACCAAACGCGGCTTGTATAGCGGAGCAGTTGGGTATTTTACTCCAGAAGGTGATTTTGATTTTAATGTAGTTATCAGAAGTATCTTGTACAATCAGGAAAATAAATACGTTTCTTTTTCTGTCGGAAGTGCGATTACAGCGCAATCCATCCCTGAAAAAGAATATGAAGAATGCTTATTGAAAGCCAAAGCAATGCACGAAGTTTTGCAGTAAGTTTTTTTTCACGCAGATTCTGCAAATTAGTGCAGAATCTGCGTGAAAATATTCGGAGCAAAAAAAAGACACGGTTAACATTTCATTTAAAAATAGATAGAGTTTAATTTTTTACATTTATCAAATGCTTTCAAAATTTAAAAATCACATCACTTCTAGATTTCCATTTTTGGAAGAGAAAAAACTATTTTTAGCTGTTAGCGGAGGTTTAGACAGCATGGTTTTATTGCATTTGTTAAATCAATTACCTTATGAAATTGCAGTTTTGCATTGTAATTTTCAATTGCGCGGTTTAGAAAGTTTTGGCGATCAGAATTTTATTCAGGAATATTGCGATCAAAATAATATTTCAGTTTTTACCACGCAATTTGATACCGAAGCTTTTGCAAAAGATTATAAATTATCTACCCAAGTTGCCGCACGCGAATTAAGATACAGCTGGTTTTACGAACTTTTAGAAACCAAAAATTTTGATTATGTTTTGACGGCTCATCACGCTGATGACAATCTTGAAACTTTTATTATCAATTTAACACGCGGAACGGGTTTAGAAGGATTAACTGGAATTCTGGAACAAAATGATAAAATTATCCGTCCGCTTTTGCCTTTTTCAAGAGAAGAAATTCTGAAATATGCTCAAGAAAATAATATCAAGTGGAGAGAAGACAGCAGTAATGCTTCGAATAAATACCTCCGAAATAAAATTCGTCATGATTTAGTTCCGATTTTAAAAGAAATCAATCCGAACTTTTTGAATGCTTTTCAAAAAACGCAATTGTATCTCCAAGAATCAAAAGAAATGGTTGAAGATGCATCGATTATGATTTATCAGCAAGTAGCGAAAGAAGTGGAAGAAGATATTCATTTTGATCTAAACCAACTTAAAAAATTACCCAATTATAAATCGTATTTGTACCAATGGTTGAATGAATTTGGTTTTTTGGCATGGAATGATATCTATGATTTAGTTGAAGGACAGTCGGGAAAACAAGTTTTTTCTACTGAGTTTAGATTGCTGAAAAACAGAAATGTATTGATTTTAAGTCCGATTTCTGAAATGTCAGAAAAAGACGAATTCGAAATTAGAGAAAACGAAACAGAAGTTAATTTTCCCTTAAAATTGAGCCTTTGTAAAGTAGATCATATAACAATAGATTCAAATAAGGCTATATTTGTTGACGCTGAAAAAATCCATTTTCCGTTAGTTTTACGTAAATGGAATGAGGGAGATGTTTTTCATCCTTTTGGAATGCAGGGAAAATCTAAAAAAGTCAGCAAACTCTTTAAAGACGAAAAATTGTCTTTGATTGAGAAAGAAAAGACTTGGATTTTATCTTCTGATAATCAAATAGTTTGGATTGTCGGCATTAGACAGGATGAACGTTTTAGAATCGAAAATACCACAAATAAAATACTTAAAATAGAACTACAATAATGAACTTTAATCAAGACCGTCAGGCGATAGTGCCAAGAAGTGTTTGGAGTAAATCCATTTTATTTTTACTGTTTTTCTTTTTTGCGTTTGCAAAAGGCAATGCTCAAATTTTAGAGCCAGTAAAATGGACCGCTAAAATTGAAAAAAAAGCAGGAAATAATGCCGTTTTAATTTTTGATGGAACGATTGAAAAAGACTGGCATATGTATTCGCAATTTACGCCAGATGGCGGACCGCTCGCACTGGAAATTGCATTTAAGAATCAAAAAGGGAATTACGAATTGGTTGGAAAAGCCAAAGAAGGAAAAACCAAAACGGCTTTTAATGATGTTTTTGGAGTAAACGAAACTTTCTTCGAAGGAAAAGCACACATCGAACAAGAAATCACGATCATCAACCCAAATTTAAAAACAGTTGATGTTGATTTTGATTTTCAGGTTTGTAAAGAAGTTTGTATCAATTCGAATAAAAAATTCTCCATCTCGATTCCGTCAACGTTTAAAATGTCTGCTGTTCCAGCTATAGTTGAGTCGAAATTAGATGAAACAAAAGTTGCTGGTTTGGCAATTGATACGGTAAAAAAAGCTGGAGATACAGCTCAAAAACAAGTTGTAAAAACAACTGCAGATGCGCCAATATCAAAAGATGATATGCCCGCACCAGCGCCTTCAAGAAGTTTATGGTCGATCTTTTTTATCGCTTTTATTTCTGGCTTTGCCGCTTTGCTGACGCCTTGTGTTTTTCCGATGATCCCAATGACGGTAAGTTTTTTTACCAAACAAAGCAAAAGCAGAGCAAAAGGTATTCGTAATGCTATTTTTTATGGACTTTCGATTATTGCAATTTATGTAATATTAGGTTTAATAGTTACGAAAGTGTTTGGAGCCGATGCGTTAAATGCATTGTCTACAGATGTTTGGTTTAATTTGATTTTCTTCATAATATTAATCATTTTCGCAACTTCATTTTTAGGTGCTTTCGAAATTATGCTTCCAAATTCATGGGCAAATAAAGCAGATCAACAGGCAGATAAAGGTGGATTAATTGGAATATTGTTTATGGCTTTGGCCTTGGCTATTGTTTCATTTTCATGTACTGGGCCAATTGTTGGAACTTTGCTGGTTGAAGCCGCTTCGAACGGAGGAATTGCTCCAGTTGTTGGTATGCTTGGGTTTTCATCAGCATTGGCTTTGCCATTTATGTTATTTGCTATGTTCCCAGGCTGGTTAAATTCATTGCCAAAATCAGGTGGCTGGTTAAATACAGTAAAAGTTGTTTTAGGATTTTTAGAATTGGCTTTAGCGTTCAAATTTTTATCAAATGCCGATTTAGTTTTACAATTGCATTTATTAGAAAGAGAAGTTTTCATTGCAATCTGGATTGCCATTTTTGCTGCTTTAACTCTTTATTTATTTGGAAAAATTACTTTGCCACATGATAGCCCGCTACAGCATATTTCTGTTGGAAGATTGTATTTAGGATTACTTACACTTGTGTTTACGGTGTATTTAATTCCAGGACTTTGGGGAGCACCATTAAAGTTAATCAGTGCTTTTCCGCCTCCGCCAACATATAGCGAAAGTCCGTTTGGAGTAGGAGGTTCAAGCAATGCAACTGTTAATGGAGATATAAAAGGTATGCCAGAAGGTGCAGAATTAGGGCCACATGGTATTATGGTTTTTCACGATTATGAAGATGGTTTGGCTTTTGCAAAATCAATTAATAAGCCAATTATGCTTGATTTTACTGGTTACGCATGCGTAAATTGTAGAAAAATGGAAAACAATGTTTGGTCTGATCCAACGGTTTTACCAATATTAAAAAATGATGTTGTTTTGATTTCGCTTTATGTTGATGATAAAAGAGAATTACCAAAAGAAGAACAATTTGTAACTGCAGCGGGAGATAAAATAGAAACAGTTGGTGATAAATGGACCGATTTTATGATCTCAAAATACAAAACAAATACACAGCCTTTATATGTTATAACTGATTTAGAAGGAAAGAATTTAAACAATTCTAAGCCTACCATTAGTTATGTAAGTACAGAAGAATATTTAAATTGGCTTAAAGAAGGGATCTCTAATTTCAAGTAAGTTAACTATTGAATTATGAGTTATTAGTTATATGAATAAGTCAGAATTACACTCTGAAATCTAAATTCTAAAATCTCCAATCTAACTCTGCAATAACAAAAGTCCTCTAAGTTTTTTATGCTTAGAGGACTTTTTTTATAATGGCAAATAATGGAAATTAATTCTTATAAGTATTCTCCGTGTTGAGAGATATCTAGTCCTAATTCTTCTTTTTCTTCAGTAACTCTTAGAGGAGTTATTTTGTTTACAACAAAGAATAAAATGTAAGAACCTACGAAAGCAAAGATTGAAACAAGTACTAATGCTTTTAATTGTGTTAAGAATAAAGTAGCATCACCAAAAATTAAACCTTGGTGCTCACCAACTACTGAGTTTACCGCGTTAGAAGCAAATACACCAGTTAATAGCATTCCGACCATTCCACCAACACCGTGACAAGCAAAAACGTCAAGAGCATCATCGATTTTTCCTTTAGGGAATTTGCTTACTACAAGATTACTTATAACTGCAGCAATAATACCAATTGCCAGAGCGTGAGGAATACTAACGAAACCTGCAGCAGGTGTAATCGCAACTAAACCTACAACAGCACCAATACAAGCACCCATAGCAGATAATTTGTGTCCTAATATTTTATCAAGGAAAACCCAAGCCATAGCAGCAGAAGCAGCAGCGATTGTAGTAGTTCCTAAAGCTTGTGCAGCAAGACTTCCGGCTCCGACAGCAGAACCTGCATTGAAACCAAACCATCCAAACCATAATAAACCTGTACCTAATAATACATACGTAATTCTAGCAGGATTAACTTTTTGTACTTTACGTTTTCCTAAGAAGATTGCTCCAGCTAATGCAGCCCAACCAGCACTCATGTGTACTACAGTTCCACCAGCGAAGTCAAGTACTCCCCATTTGAAGAACATTCCGTCAGGATGCCAAGTCATATGACATAACGGAGCGTAAATGAAAATGATAAATAAAACCATAAATAATAAGTAAGCCCAGAAACGTACACGTTCAGCAAAAGCTCCTGTTATTAATGCTGGAGTAATGATTGCAAATTTTGCTTGAAATAAAGCAAAAAGAATCATTGGGATTGTTGGTGCTAATTCCCAAGCAGTGTTGGCACTTACTCCTTGAAAAAATATATTTGATGAAGGATCTCCGATGAAGCCGCCAATTGTCGGCCCAAAACACAATCCGAAACCAATTACTACCCAAAGAACTGTAACAATTACCATTGCCATAAAACTTTGAAGCATAGTACTAATTACGTTTTTCTTGCCTACCATACCTCCATAGAAAAATCCTAATCCTGGAGTCATTAATAATACAAAAGCGGTTGCAACAACCATCCAAGCAGTATCTCCGGTGTCAAGTTTTAATTCGACAACGTGTGCGCCTAATGTTTTTGACTCAGTAACAAATGAGAGAGAAAAAATAGATAGTAATAAAATTGTGATGAGTATCACACTTAAAATAATTTTTCGCATAGTTATTTAGTTTTAAATTTTTTATAAAAATATAAAATCATTCGACACCCCTATTAAAAATAGAGTCTAATGTTTAATTTTTGTTAATTTTTAAATTTAACCCCCTCTAATTTGCGTGTATTTGTTAAAATGGACTTAAAATTTGGTTTTTATTAATCTTGAAACTATAAATAGAAATATTTCGAAGTGTTCTTGATAAAAAACTTGTTAAATAATTTTAAATTTAAGAGTAATTGTGTTTAAATAATTGATAAAATTCTTAAAATGATTTTGTTTTCAAATAAAAAGGCATCAAATGAATTTTCAAATGATGCCTTTTTTATAAAAAAATAAAACTAGTTTAATACCTATTTTTGACCGTATTTTTCTTTGAATTTTCTGTTCAGCTTATTTTGAAAAGTATCTAAATTGATTGCTCTTCCTTGAATAAACGCAGTAGTCAATTTATTTGTTCTCATGTCTAGCGCATCACCTTCAGATATAAACAAAGTTGCATCTTTACCAGTTTCTAAGGTACCACAGGTTGCATCAATTCCTAGTAATTTTGCAGGATTTAAAGTAATTAGCTGTACAGCAACTTCTTTGTCTAAGCCAAAAGCAGCGCAGGTTCCTGCTAAGAAAGGAAGATTTCTCACGCTCATACGTTCGTGTTCTCCACTGTTTTCCAAACCAACAACAATACCTTTGTCAACTAGCAATTTTGCCATTTTATAAGGCAAGTTTACATCTTGATCATCGCTTGTCGGCATGTCGTGTACACGTCTTAATAAAACGCCAACATTATATTTTTGTAATGAAGCTGTTGCTTTGTAAGCTTCAAATCCCCCAACAATAACAATCTTTTTGATTTGATTGTCTGTTGCTAATTGAATCGCATCTACAATTTGCTTTTCTTCATCGGCGTGAACATAAAGTGTTTGTGTTCCGTCAAACAATCCTTTTGTAGCTTCTAAAACTAGATTTCTATCTTTAGGAGCAGTTTGATTGTAGGCTTTTGCACTGATTAAAAAAGCATTTATTTCTTCAACCTGTTTCGGATAATCTTTGTTTGCTTCAATAACTCCAGGCTCAAACCAAGTTCCTGATCTTTTAAAATTTGATGGAAAGTTAAGGTGTATTCCGTCATTTTCTTTTAAGATAGCATCTTTCCAGCTCCAAGCATCTAGTTGAACTACAGAAGAAGTTCCAGAAATTCTTCCGCCACGAGGTGTAACCTGAGCAATTAAAATTCCATTCGGACGAACAGTTTCGACTACTTTCGATTCAGAATTATAAGCAATAATACTTCTTACATTTGGATTAAAACTTCCAATTTCTTCCTCGTCATCTGATGATTTTACGGCATCAATTTCTACCAATCCCAAAGTTGAGTTAGAAGCAATAAATCCGGGATATACATGTTTTCCAGTTGCATCAATAGTGGTGTCGTATGCGCCATCAGCCAATCTAATTGTTGATGCATCGGCTACTAAAGTTAATTTCCCGTCTTTAAATCCAATTGCACTATTTTGAATAACAGTTCCGTTCCCCAAGTGTGCCGTCGCATTTAAAATCAAAACCGATTTGGATTGTTTTGGAGCCGGTATTTGCTGTGCATTTATTTGTACAGAAGCACAAAACAGCAGCAGTAATTTATATATGTTTTTATTTATCATGTTGTCTTTTTTTATCATTATGAGTTTTCTAAAGTTTTTATAACTGCTCTAAAGTATCACAGTGATATTCTTTTTTCTCTCTTCTAGTTGGCTGTTGCGTGCTGTTTCCTTTGTTTTTTTCCTGCAGCATTTGTCCAATCAAAGCACTTCTTTCTTTAGTAACAGCCAATTGTTTTTGAGCATCTTTTTCGATATCAAAATAAACAACACCTTCGATAATTGTTTTTTCTGCTTTAGCATAAATAGACAATGGGTTTTCACTCCATAAAACAACATCGGCATCTTTGCCCACTTTAAGACTTCCTACTTTATCATCAATGTGTAATAATTTTGCAGGATTCAGTGTTACAAACTTCCACGCATCTTCTTCAGAAATGTTTCCGTATTTCACTGCTTTTGCCGCTTCTTGATTCAATCTTCGAGACATTTCTGCATCATCAGAGTTATAAGCTACAACTAAACCTTCGTTATGCATGATTGGTCCGTTATACGGAATTGCATCATTAACCTCAAATTTATAAGCCCACCAGTCAGAGAAAGTAGAAGCTCCAACTCCGTGCTCTTTCATTTTATCAGCCACTTTGTAACCTTCTAAAATGTGAGTGAAAGTATTTACTCTGAAGTTGAATTTTTCAGCAACGTTCATCAACATTAAAATTTCAGACTCTACATAAGAGTGACAAGTAATAAAACGCTCTTTGTTTAAAATTTCAGCAAGAGTCTGTAATTCTAAGTCCACTCTTGGGGCTTTTCCTTTTTTAGAACCTGCGTTGAATTTTTTCCAGCTTTCATCATATTCTTTTGCAAGCTGAAAATAATCAGTAAAAACTTGTTCAACACCCATTCTTGTCTGTGGAAAACGAGTCGGATTATCAATTCCCCAATTTGCTTGTTTTACATTTTCACCCAAAGCAAATTTGATGAATTTAGGCTGATTTTTATATAACATTTCATCTGCAGAAGAACCCCATTTCCATTTTACAATCGCAGAACGACCGCCAATTGGGTTTGCAGATCCGTGCAATAATTGCGAAATAGTTACACCGCCCGCTAAATCTCTGTATATATTAATGTCTTCTGAGTTTACAACATCTTGAATTGTAACTTCAGCAGTTGAGTTGTGTCCGCTTTCGTTTACACCTTTAGAAATCGCGATGTGAGAGTGTTCGTCAATAATACCACTGGTAATGTGTTTTCCTTTTGCATCAATAACAGTTGCACCGGCATCAGCAAGATTTTTGCCTACAGCAGCGATTTTTCCGTTTTTAATTAAAACATCAGTATCAGTTAAAATTCCGTCTTTTTCATTCGTCCAAACAGTAGCGTTTTTAAATAATAAAGTCTGAGCAGTCTGTTTTTTTGTATCACCAAAAGCAACGTTCGGATACGTTACAGGCATAATCGGATTTGGTTTTTCTACTTTAGAAGAATCTTTTACAGCAACAAACGGACTCGTTTTTACAGCTGTCCAAACTAATTCGTCTCCGTTTGATAGTACTGCTTTTCCGGATAAATTTTCTGCTTTTTCTACAAATCCAGTCAAACGTGTAAAATTCGATTTGATGGTATCTGCTGGTTTGATAACCAATGAAATCCAGTTTTTAGAAATAGAAAAAGTGCTTTTTACTTTCTTAGCATCAACAGTAGTTATGTCAGATTTTTGAGCTTCCGGAGTTCCGT
The DNA here is from genome assembly GCF_015350695.1 of Flavobacterium sp. MR2016-29. Lineage (NCBI taxonomy): Bacteria > Pseudomonadati > Bacteroidota > Flavobacteriia > Flavobacteriales > Flavobacteriaceae > Flavobacterium > Flavobacterium sp. MR2016-29. The sequence continues at coordinate 1,254,949 of NZ_JADKPU010000001.1, read as the reverse complement.
CAATTTTCCATTTATACGTATCTTTTCCAACTGTTAAGTCGTAGTTGCCGCGAATATCTTTTGCGTTAATATCTGTTACGATAAATTTAGAACCTTGAACCCAGTTTTCGTATAAAACTGTTTTCTCGTCAAAAATTTCTCCAGAAGTAATGATGAAATTGGCATAACTTCCTGTTTTTAAACTTCCAACTTCGTCACTTTTTCCAAGTATTGCAGCCGGAACAGTGGTTAAAGCTTCTAAAGCTTTTGTTTTATCAAAACCATATTTAATGGCTTTTAAAAGATTGGGTTTAAAATCTTCAATCTTTTTCAATTTGTCTGTTGTCAAGGCAAAAACAATTCCGTTATCCGAAAGTACTTTTAAGTTTGTTGGCGCCTGATTCCAGAAACGCATATCTGCCAATTCAATTTGGTTAGACAAGTACGGATTTGAAACATCATAAGCTTCAGGAAAACTTATCGGAATGATGAATTTAGCATTCGTTCCTTTAATTTCTTCGATTCTTTCAAATTCATTTCCGCTTCCTTTTAAAACATAATTCAAACCAAATTCTTTAGCGATTTTAGCTGCTCTCAAACTGTTTAATTTATCTTCAGAAGCAAAAATCTGAACTAGTTTTTCATTATTTGCTAATGCTTCTAATGATAAGTCTTTAGTTTCAGAATTTCCTTTTTTGTACCAGTCTAAGTCTAAATACATCTGGCGCAAAAGTGCCATCATCCCCATTAAAGAGCTTGGATATGCTTGATTAGTAAGTGCGCTTTTTGAAAATGCGAAGTGATTTGTTAATTTGTTCGCAATAATTTGTTTGCTATTGTCTTCATTGTTTAAGGCAACCAAAGCTCCGGTTCCTTGAGCAATTCCGTCAGGAATATGAGTTCCCACAACACCAAAGCCAGCTTTTAAAAGCTCGTCGGCTTTTGGCTGATCGTATTTAAAAGTTTCGTAACCGTTAACTTCTGGTCTTACACTTTCGTTCCAGTAATAGCCAGTTCTTTTTGTGTCGTATACCGGGTTACGATTACGTCCAGGTGTAGCGTTCATTTTTGGTTTTTCAATTCCAAAATTGGTGTAAATATCAATAAATGATGGGTAAATTGTTTTTCCTGCCAGATCAATTGTAATGCTGTTTTTAGGAATTGCAACTGTTGTTCCAACTGCAACGACTTTACCGTCTTGAATAAGTAAAGTTCCTTTTTCGATTTTTTGAGTTGGGGTTACATAAATCGTGGCATTTGTAAAAACAGTGTAATTTTTGCTTTTGTTATGTACACTTTCATTAACAGGAAAATAATCTTGAGCGTATGTTTTTGTTAAAAAAACACTCAAAAAGAGTAGTAGTAGGGCTTTTTTCATATGGTATTTGCTAATTTGTTGCTAAAAATATGAAATATATGTTATACTGCTTTTATTTTTTTAAAATGTTTTTTCTTTATTTTGACTAAAGTTTTTACTAAAACGTTGATTAAAACGTTAAAAATAACAGTATGAGAAATTTAGATAAAATAAAATGGGGAATCGTTGGCTTAGGAAATATTGCGAATCAATTTGCTGCCGACTTAGTATTATTGGAAGATGCGGATTTAGTGGCAGTTGCCTCTCGAAATATTTTCAAAGCAAATGAGTTTGCCCAAAAATACAGTTGCTCAAAAACATATGATTCTTACGATGCACTTTTTGCCGATGATCAAGTTGAGATTGTTTACATTGCAACGCCGCACGATTCGCATGCCGAATTAGCTATTAAAGCTTTAGAACATGGCAAACATGTTTTATGCGAAAAACCTATGGCATTGTCGTATGAAGATTCACTAAGAATGATTGAAGCGTCTAAAAAGCACAATAGATTTTTTATGGAAGCGTTCTGGACAAGATTTATTCCGACGGTTCGTGAAGTTTTAGAAAAAGTAGATGGAGGAATAATCGGTGATATTAAATCGGTTAAGGCTGATTTTGCTTTTTACGGAAATGAGATAGAAGGAGGAAGGCTTTTTGATAAAAATTTGGGTGGAGGTGCTCTTTTTGATATTGGAGTATATCCCTTATTTCTTTCTTATATACTGCTTGGGATTCCAAAAGAAATTGTAGCGAAATCAATTTTTCATAAAAACGGAATCGATTTGCAGACTTCAATGATTTTGCAATACGAAAATGCACAAGCTGTTTTGCAGGCTTCTATCGTTTCTGATTCTGATATGAAAGCAGCAATTTCTGGAAATAAAGGTCGAATTGAATTGAACGCTCCATGGTACATTGCCGATGGATATTCTATTTTTAAAGATGGAAAAGAAGAAAATTTTAGTTTGCCAAATTTGGGAAAAGGCTATACGCATGAAGCGATTGAATGCCATCAATGCATTAGAAACAATCAAATCGAAAGTACACTTTGGTCACATGAGAATAGTTTGGATTTGAGTAAGATTGTGGAGGAAATTAAAAATAAGATTGGGTTAAGTTTTACGTAATGTGATTATCAATTTAATTAAGGAAGAGTACTTTTCTAATGTGAAAAAAGAAAATAATATATTTGATATAAAGTGATTGTTATTTATAAATCAGTTGTAAAGCAACAATCTACTCGCAAAAGAATATGAAAGAGTCAAAATAGCTTTTAATTTAACCCTAGACTACCTTTAAAAATTGTTGTGTTTATTTAATTGTTGGTATGTAAATTAAAATTAATGGTTTAGATTACTGATATTTACAATGGAATTTTTACCCAAATTATAGTTAATAAATTATAGATAATAAGTTGGCGGTAATTTTAAAAAATGCATAACTTTAAAAATATTTTAAAAAATTAAATTATGTTAATATTTTGGATAATTGCAATTTTTATTTACGTTGTTTCGACATATTTATTGGCGAAATATACTTTGAAATCCAACAGAAAAGAAATGGGTGAAAGAATATGGAGATTTGGCAATGGAAGGTCTACATATTGGCGTATTCTTAGTTTGTGTAGTTTTGGAATAACAGTTGTAATAATGCTTGTCATACATTGGGTAGGAATTCCTATTCTGTAACTAATAAACAGATTTTAGCAATTGATTAAGGAAGTTGATTGTTGCCACCAAAATATAATCGTAAACCACATTTAGTACTTTTGTACTTATTTAATGTGTGGTTGTTTGATTTATTGATATTGCTTGACTAATCTCTTTTATTTTATCTTTAAATGTTGTGTTCCTATACGTCAAAAAATCTTTGTTTACATTCCCATATCCAATTTCTACTATAAGCTTTTGAGTAAGTCCTTCGCTCAAATTATACATTGTATCTTCATTTGGTAAAGGTTCATTAAATTCTGGCTCTCTTTGTTTAATGTTTTCATATTTAAGTACGAAAAGAATTGCAATCAAAATTTGTGAATAACATATTACATCAAATTTTGTTTCACCGTTCAAATAGGTATTTGCTAGAATATTTAATCTTCTTGATTTTTTTATCAAATCATCCAAATTAATTTTTTCTTTTAGCTTTCCATTTAAGTCGAAAAAATGGGCTCTTAGATTAAATCGTGCTTTACTTTCAAGCTCGATGTTATTTGATGCTTCTAAATGTTTATAAACTGAATATAACGAAACGTATTCTGCTGTTAACGATACTAATAATTCGTAGATTTCTTCAATCTTATGTGCGAGGACTTGTTTTCGATTGTCATTTGTTGCTCTTTTAATTGCCATTGCGGAAATAATTAAAGCACCGATTGCAGCAAATGCTGTAATTCCGTTGCTATTCTCATTGAAAAATTTTATCAATTCAATTCCTTCCATTAAACTAATTGTTGATTAGAGTTTCCTTGTATAGGGTTTACAATATAATTAATAGTGCTATAATTATTTTATAAACATAAATAAAATAATGAAGCAATTTCATACAGAAATAAAAAATATAAATAAAGATTTGTTGTATATCGAATATTATTAAATGCTAAGGCTAACATTTAAAATGTTTAACACCAATAATTAATTAACATCACAATTTGGATTTAAGTAAGATTGTGGAGAAGATTAAAATTGAGATTCGACTTTCATTTTAATTTAAATTTATTTGTAATAAAATATTTACAATAATTATTTTTTCATTAGTTTTAAAAACAATTAATGAAAGAATTATTATGTTAGTAAAAGTTTACGGAAGTGCTGTTTTTGGAGTAGAAGCAACGACGATTACAGTCGAAGTTCATATGGATAAAGGTATTGGTTATCATTTAGTTGGATTGCCAGATAATGCAATTAAAGAAAGCAGTTACCGAATTGCAGCCGCACTTAAAAACAACGGTTTAAGTTTGCCGGGAAAAAAAATCACAATCAATATGGCGCCAGCCGACCTTCGAAAAGAAGGTTCTGCATACGATTTGCCTTTGGCAATGGGAATATTAGTAGGTTCTGACCAAATAAAAGCGCCGGCAATTGAAGAATATATTATTATGGGAGAACTTTCGCTTGACGGAAGTTTACAGCCTATTCGCGGTGCCTTGCCAATTGCCATAAAAGCAAAAGAAGAAGGTTATAAAGGATTTTTTCTCCCAATTCAAAACGTAAAAGAAGCAGCCATTGTTGCTGGACTTGATGTTTATGGCGTTACAAACTTGCAGGAAGTTATCGATTTTTTTGCAGGAAAAGGCACGCTTGAACCTACTGTTATTGATACGCGAGCCGAGTTTTACAAAACCTTAGATTTTCCTGAATTTGATTTTTCTGATGTTCGCGGTCAAGAAAGTATAAAACGCTGTATGGAAATTGCAGCAGCTGGAGGTCACAACATTATTTTGATTGGACCGCCGGGAGCAGGAAAAACAATGCTTGCCAAACGTGTACCGAGTATTCTGCCACCCATGACTTTGCGCGAAGCATTAGAAACAACTAAAATTCATAGTGTTGCCGGAAAATTAAAAGAAGTTGGATTGATGAATCAAAGACCTTTTAGAAGTCCGCATCATACTATTTCGAATGTGGCACTTGTTGGCGGTGGAAGTTATCCGCAGCCTGGCGAAATTTCGATGGCGCATAACGGAGTTTTATTTTTAGATGAATTGCCAGAATTTAAACGTGATGTTTTAGAAGTAATGCGACAGCCTTTGGAAGATCGTGAAGTGACGATTTCTCGCGCTAAATTTACGGTGACTTATCCGTCCTCTTTTATGTTGGTGGCAAGTATGAACCCGAGTCCGAGCGGATTTTTTAATGATCCGAGCATGCCGAATACTTCATCACCACATGAAATGCAGCGTTATATGAGCAAGATTTCTGGACCTTTATTAGACCGAATTGATATTCATATTGAAGTAACTCCCGTTCCTTTCGAGAAATTAGCAGATGACAGAAAAGCCGAAAGCAGTGTCGAAATCAGAAAACGTGTTACCGCAGCTCGTGAAATTCAAACCAAACGATTCGAAGAAATTGAAAATATACATTATAACGCACAGATGAGCAGTAAATTGATTCGGGAGTTTTGCGCGCTCGACGAACAATCAAAAGAATTGCTGAAAACTGCAATGGAACGCTTAAATCTTTCTGCCAGAGCATATGACAGAATCTTGAAAGTCGCCCGCACAATTGCCGATTTAGATGCAGCGCCAACCGTAGTTTCACAGCATATTGCCGAAGCAATTCAATACAGAAGTTTGGATCGTGATGGGTGGCTGGGGTAAATTAATTGATAATTGATAATTGATAATTGTTAATTGATAATTGTTAATTGTTAATTGTTAATTGTAACTATTTAATATTCCAAAAACTCATTTCTCTTCGGGTTATAAAACCTAGTTTTTCATATAAAGCGATTGCACCTACATTGCTTTCAACAACATGTAGAAAAGGAATTTTATTTTGCTCAAAAATAGTATTTACACAATGAGCTATTAATTGTTTTGCATAGCCTTTTCCGGTATGGTCAGGATGTGTGATTATGGCACTTACTTCTGTAAAGTCATTCATTTTCATTCGTTCTCCAGTTACAGCAATTAATTGATTGTCTTTGAAAATGCCGTAATAATTTCCTAGTGATGCCGTTTTATTTTTGAAATATCCTGGCTGTACTAAATTTACCAAATGAACTAAATCATCATTGTGTTTTTGAGTAAGTTTTACAATTTCATTATTTATGGGTTGTTCTATTTTGTTGTAAACAATCATTTGAAGACAAACTAATTCTTTTTCAATTTTCAACGAATCTGGAAGAGAAGGTTTTTCTCCAACAATAAAAAAACTTTCAGTTAAAGACGCATATTGACGTGTTGCATCAAAAGTGCTTTCTAATTCCGAAAAACCTCCAAACGGACAATAATCAGGATTGTAAAACTTTGTATTTCCATAATCAATTGCAAATGCCGAATGAGTTTCTGCAAGTGCATTCCAAATCGGATTATCCAATTTTGTCTCGGATTGTTTTTCCATGAATAGTATCTCGTATAAAATTATTTTACGCCAATGTTAATGCTTTCATTAAAACAGGATCAGACGATTTGCCTAAATCTCCTTTAGTGTTTTTTACGATGATATTAACTTGAGTTACGTATTAGAAATGATATTTCTGATGATCTAAAATACAAATTTAAAGTACAGAAATTGAATTAGATTTAAAACAAAAAATCCCGATTATATTGAAAACGGGATTTTTTATGATATTGAAAAAAAAATTATTTGTCTTTGGAAGCAAATATTTTGTCCAAACCTTCCATGGCAATGGTGAAACCTTCTTTAAAGCCCATTTCTATTATCTTTTCTAAATCAGAAAGTTTATCGTGTTTAATGGCAATATCTACGATAGTAGAATTTCCTTGTTCAGAGAAATTGACATTCCAGTCAGAACGTGGGAAATCAATATTTAAATTGCCTTCGCTGTCTGAAAAAGCATCTAAATATTTAAAATTTGATTTCGGTGTTATAGAGGTGAAATCAGCAATTGCCCAATGTTCTTGACCTTCTGGTCCAATCATGGCGTAAAGTCTTCGCCCACCTTCTGTAAAATCCATTTTTTTTGTTTTAGATTTCCACGGCGATGGCGCCCACCATTGGTCTAATATTTCAGGTTCTGTCCAAGCCGACCAAACAGCCGAAAGCGGTGCATTAAATTCACGTTTTACATTAACAGTACTCGTTTCTTTGTCTACAGTAAAATTCATTAAAAGATTAGATTTCATTTTCTTTAGATTTTAGATTTATTAATACTTGATCCAGTTGGCTAAAACGGCTTTCCCATATTTTTTTGAATTGTTCCAGCCATTTGTCAACTTCTTTCATTTTGTCAATTTTAAGTTGATAATAAATTTCTCTTCCCACTTTTTGTTCGTCTAATAATTCGCATTCGCTGAGAATCTTAATGTGTTTAGACACAGCTTGTCTCGTGGTATTAAACTGTTCTGCAATAGCATTTGGTGTCAAAGCATTTGTAGCTACTAATACTAAAATCGCTCTTCGGGTGGGGTCTGCAATAGCTTGAAAAATATCTCGTTTCATTTTGATTTATTTAAATACGCAACTAATCAGTTGCAAATATACATAACTTTTATTTCCGTAAAACGGTTTTGCGATTTTTTTTATCCGATTTAGTAAAATAGAGAGCTGGACTGTATTTTGTCTAATGAATTTAGAAAAAAAGTTTAAATCATATATAACGCAGCCACCAATATTTATTATGTGCTTTATAATTTCCAAACCATTGGCATGGTTTATAAAGTAAAGTAACTACAAAAATCCAAATTAGATAAATTGCCCAAAGTGCAACACCGCTTACCAAATCTTTTGGACGTCCAAAGGTTCCAGTTGCAAATTCGAATTGCGACCAATTAAAACCTTGCATAAACAGCATAATAAGAGTCAAAATGTGAACGACATAAAAATGAACAATGAAGTAAAACAAAGGTGCTTTTCCGTAGACTGAAGTTGCTTTTTTAATTCCATTATTTAATTGATCTGCGAAAGCAAGCAATAAAAGCATAATGCCTAAAGTAATCAAACCAAACAAGAGCGATGGCGGATATTTGTTTACATTCATGAAAGATAAAAAGGTAAATATGGCATTTTTCTGCACAGCCCATAAAGCAGGATCGCCGTAAACATTTATAAAACGAAGTACAACAAATAAAGCTAAAGCACTCAAACCGACTTTTGCGAATATTTTTTTTCTTTGTTCTTCTGCGAGTTCAAAGAATTTCCCTGCTGCAAAACCAATAAGCATAATTCCAAGCCAAGGAATAGGAGGATAGCCCATTATAAATACTCTTCCAGAAAACGGAAAGACGACAGGACCAAATAAAGGCGATAAAATGGTTTTTAAAACTGAATTTTCTGAAAACGGAATAAGCGCTAAAAGATTATGGCAAAAAATAATTACGAGTCCAATACTGCCCAATATTTGAGAACGGACTTTTAGTAAGAAGCTTAAAACAATAAATCCAAAACCTATCGTGGCTATTACTTCAAACAAAAGTGTATGAAAGCCAATATCGAAGAACAATCCAAAATTGAAAACAGTAAATTCTAGCAATAATAAAAACAAGCCTCTTTTGAGTAAATGCTGTCTCGTTTCTTGTAAATTATTTTTGTTTTTTAAAGAAAGATAAACGGATGTTCCTGCCAAGAAAACAAAAGTAGGTGCACACAAATGCGTGATCCAGCGCGTAAAAAACAATAGAGGCGTGGTTGTCGCCAAATCTGTCGGACCTTGAGTAATTGAATCGATATGCATTAAATCTCTAACATGATCTAAAGCCATAATGATCATTACAATCCCACGGACTATATCTATTGAAGGTAGGCGTTTCATTTTTTTCTAACTTTCACCTGATACACAATTTCCCAAAAAATAATCGAAAAAATGGCATTGGCAAATATGGCAGTTTTAACCTGATAGGGATCGTACTTTAAAAGCAGATGTAAATTTGTAAACTTCAAAGCTAAAAACAAGGCTAATGCTGCAATTGCAACAGAGCAGATGATATTTAACAAAACATTCCATTTTAGCGCCATGAAAGCATAAATGAGATTGAAAAAAGCAAAACCACAGCCCAAAGTGATATACGGATCTGTTTTTAATTTTTCGCCTATTGTCAGTAAAAATGACGTTGAGATCAGGTATAAAAAGAATAATATAGAATAAAGCAGAATTCGTATTTGTGGTTTCATTATGATTTTTTCAGTAAAGTTACTTAAAAACAATAAAAGAAGTTTCTGAAATATGTTTTTTGATTATTGCAAAATCGCCTCTATTTTGGTTTCTGACTTTTCTTTGACGGGACTGTCCGGATGAAAACTCCATATAATCAGAAATTTTCCCAATGCAAGATATTCTTCCGGATGCTCGTCTGTTGGCTGACCGTCTTTTCCCCAAAGCAATCCTTGCAGAAATCTATCGCCTTTAAATCTGTTTTCAAATTCAATATACATAATACTTCCGCTATCTGCTCTATTTTTAAAACTCTGAATTGCTTTGCTTTTTACGGTTCCAATAATGTTGCTGTAAGTGGCAATATCAGTGTAAAAATTACAAGCCGCATTCGTAACGCAAATTTGACCGTCGCTTAAGGTGTAGCCTTTTGGAATTTCTTTAGGTTTTAATTTTAAATCAGCAATGGTCTGGCTGAATGAATTTGTGGTAAGAAGTAGGAGGAGTGTTGATAGGGGAATGGTGAGTTTCATTGGTTTTCAGGTTTGGTTTTTGGTCTTTTTTATTCTTTTTTTACTTCTAAATCAAGTTCTGTTTCGCTCAAATGGAAAATTGTTTTACCATTGACTTCAGTTATAATTATTTTTAAAATATTCTCGCCAATATGAATGACATAATTGTTTTTGTTTAATAACCATTTAGAATTTTTAGTCATATTCGCAATCATTGAAAATGATTTTGAATCGTTCTCTGTTGTTAATTTAAAATCTGAGTTTTGCTTAAACTCAAATGTTGCGGTACTAAAACCTTTAACTATATCTTTTAGATTTGGATTGTCAATCTTCTTTAAAACTTTAATCACTTTCCATTTTCCAATTATATTTTTTTGATTAATTTCTTGAGAAATGATATGATTAGAAAATAATAAGATCGATAAGATAAAAAGATATTTTTTCATTTTTAAAGGTTAGTTTTTTGTTTAATAAATTTCTGAATTACTAGCTTTCTTGCTAAAGTAATTGAATTTGAACTTTGCTAAAATAATATTTTTATTTGAGTTAATTAAGGTTCATTTTTGTGTAGAAAAACTAAAGATTTATTCATATGCTAGTGCGAGTCTCTCGCTCATGACAGCTTTGATGTTTGCGCTAGTAAAGATTCTTTTTCTGGGGAAGATTATAAATCTAAGCTATCGAGTTTTATTTTGCGACAGTAAACTCAACTTTATAGTCTTAAGAATTACCGAAGTCTACAATAAGATTGTATTAAAGTCTTTGACTTCGCCCAGCTTGACATTATTCAAAAATAAAATCTGCTCAATCTGCAAAATCTGCGTGAAACAAAAAAACAAAAAAAATCCCGCTTCAATTAAGAAACGGGACTTCGTAGATATTCTCTTTTTTTTTATTTTAAACTGTTGCAGCAACTTCTTCTGGCAACGGAATTTGATTTTTAAGCAAATCTTCAAAAGTTTCGTGCTGACGGATTAAGATTCCTTTTCCGTCTTTCCATAAAACTTCAGCTGGTTTGTATCTTGAATTGTAATTTGATGCCATTGAGAAGCAATACGCTCCGGCGTTTCTGAAAGCTAAAATGTCTCCTTCAGTAATTTCTGAAATTCTGCGGTTGTTGGCAAAAGTATCCGTTTCGCAAATGTATCCCACAACCGAGTAAAAACGCTCTTTTCCTTTTGGGTTTGAAATGTTTTCGATATAATGTTGTGAACCGTAAAACATCGGACGGATTAAATGGTTGAAACCACTGTCAATGCCAGCAAAAACGGTTGATGTTGTTTGTTTTACTACGTTTACTTTTGCTAAGAAGAAACCTGCTTCGCTCACCAAGAATTTCCCTGGTTCGAAAATCAACGTTAAATCTTTACCATATTCTGCACAGAAAGCATTGAATCTTTTAGATAATTTTTTACCTAATTCTTCGATGTCTGTTTCGATATCGTCTTTTTTGTAAGGAACTTTGAATCCGCTTCCGAAATCTAAGAATTCCAAATCTTTGAAATGTTTTGCTGTATCGAACAAAATTTCAGCAGCATACAAGAATACTTCGATATCTAAAATATCAGATCCTGTGTGCATGTGAATTCCAACAATACTCATTTTTGTGTTCTCTACAATTCTTAAGATATGCGGAATTTGGTGAACAGAAATACCGAATTTACTATCGATATGTCCAACAGAAATGTTAGCATTTCCACCCGCCATTACGTGCGGATTGATACGAATACATACCGGAATTTGTGGATATTTTGTTCCGAATTGCTCCAGAATAGATAAGTTGTCAATATTGATTTGAACACCCATTGCAGCAACTTCTTCAATTTCTTCTAGAGAAACTCCGTTTGGTGTAAAGAAAATTTTGTCAGGATCATAGCCAGCATGAAGTCCCAATAAAACTTCTTGAATCGATACAGTGTCTAAACCAGACCCCATGTTCTTTAATAACTGAAGAATCGCAACGTTTGACAATGCCTTCATGGCGTAATTAACTCTTAAGTTTTCTACCTTAGAGAAAGCTTTAGTTAACCTATTGTACTGAGATTGGATTTTTTCGGCATCATAAACATATAATGGACTTCCAAATTGGTCTGCTAACTGCAGTAAATCTTTTGCTTGCATTTTTAAACTATTTTGAGCAAAGTTATTACACTTTTGAGTAACTACAAATTTTTTGCAGAAAAATAACAAATTGTAACAAATTGTTTGTTTTTAAACAAAAATCGACTAAAAAAAGATTTTTGTAAATCTTTTTTAAAGTTTCTAAGTTGCTGAGAGACTAAGTTACTAAGTTTTTAGTACAATTCTTAACGAAGTAAAAAAAAGTCTCTAAAATTCCAAGAAAAATAAACTTAGAATCTTAGAGACTTAGTATCTCAGTGCCTTTTTTCTAAAACTTAGAACCTTAGCGACTTAGTATCTTAGGAACTTAGTTTACAAACTCGGTAAATCTCCGTTTCCTTTTGTTGGCAAGTTGGTTGAACCCATTAAAAATAAATCTACTTCTCTTGCGGCTTCACGGCCTTCAGAAATTGCCCAAACAATTAATGATTGTCCTCTTCGCATATCACCGGCAGTGAAAATGTGAGGAACATTTGTTTGATAATTGTGTGCTTTATAGTTGCTTCTAAAATCAGTTTCGATTCCTAATTGTTCGCTTAATGTTTTTTCCGGACCTGTAAATCCTAAAGCTAATAAAGCTAAATCGCAAGGCCAGATTTTCTCAGAACCTTCTTTTTCGATTAATTCAGGACGCTGACCTGGAGTCATTTTCCATGCTACTTCAACCGTTTTTAATCCGGTTAATTCGCCTTTATCGTTAGAAATGAATTCTTTAGTGTTGATTAACCAGTTTCTGTCGCAACCTTCTTCGTGAGAAGATGATGTTTTCAATTGCAGCGGCCAGAAAGGCCAAGGAGTTGATTCGCTTCTTCCAACTGGAGGTTTTGGTAAAATCTCAAAGTTAGTTACCGATTTTGCTCCGTGTCTGTTTGAAGTTCCAATACAGTCAGAACCTGTATCTCCACCACCAATAACGATTACATCTTTACCAGTTGCTTTAATTTGGTCTGGAATAGATTCTCCAAATAAAACTTTAGTTTGCTGTGTTAAGAAATCCATTGCCTGAACAACGCCCTTACTTTCGATTCCTTTAGTTGGCAAGCTTCTTCTTTCTGTTGCTCCTCCGCATAAAACGATAGAATCAAAAACGTTCAATTCTGCTACACTAAAATTAATTCCAACATTTACGTTTGTTTTGAAAGTGATTCCTTCTGCTTCAAGAATAGCTACACGTCTGTCGATAATTTCTTTTTCTAATTTGAAATTCGGAATTCCGTAACGTAATAAACCGCCAATTGCATTGTCTCTTTCAAAAACCGTAACCGTATGTCCGGCTCTGTTTAATTGCTGTGCTGCTGCAAGTCCCGCAGGTCCTGAACCAATAACAGCAACTGTTTTTCCTGTTCTTGTTTTTGGAGTTTGAGGTTTGATCCATCCTTCTGCAAAACCAATTTCAACAATGTTTTTTTCGATATTTTCGATAGATACAGGATCTTTTATGATTCCCAATACACATGCTTTTTCGCATGGAGCAGGGCATAAGCGGCCTGTAAATTCCGGAAAGTTGTTGGTAGACTGCAAAATCTCTAATGCACCCTGCCATTCTTCCTGATGTACCATATCGTTGAAGTCCGGAATTAAATTTCCTAACGGACAACCGCTGTGGCAAAAAGGAATACCACAATCCATACATCTTGAACCTTGTTCTTTTACTTTATCTTTTGCTAACGGAATAGTAAATTCGTTGTAGTTCGAAACACGTTCTGCTACTGCTAAATTACTTTCGTCGGCTCTGTTATATTCTTTAAATCCGCCTATTTTACCCATGACATTTTTATTAAATTTAGTTGTGAGATGTGAAATGTGAGAAGTGAGTTGATAAACTCAACCTTAGTACCTCTGCACCTTTGTAACTCAGAACCTTTTAATCAGCTATTAATTCTTCTATTTTTTTCTCTTCTGCAATTCGTTGTAATGCTTTTTTGTAATCAGTTGGCATTACTTTTACGAAGTGCTTTTGTTCATTTTCCCAGTCTGCTAAAATTCTTTTTGCTAATGGACTGCTGGTGTACAATGAATGATTTTTGATCAATCGTCTTAGTTTGATAACGTCTTCATCTTCCATCGGATCAAATGCAACCATTTCCATGTTACATAAAGTCGAATCGAATCTTTGATTTGGATCGTAAACATAAGCCACACCGCCACTCATACCAGCCGCGAAGTTTCTTCCTGTTTTTCCTAAAATTACTACTGTACCACCGGTCATGTACTCGCATCCGTGATCTCCAATTCCTTCCACAACTGCTGTTGCCCCAGAATTTCTTACACAAAAACGCTCACCGGCCATTCCATTAATATAAGCCTCTCCGGTAATAGCTCCGTAAAGGGCAACGTTTCCAATAATGATGTTATCTTCAGGTTTGAAGGTTGCAGTAGGAGGTACTTTTACAATTAGTTTTCCTCCAGAAAGACCTTTTCCTAAATAATCATTACAGTTTCCGTGAATTTTAAACGACAATCCGTTTGTTGCAAAAGCACCAAAACTTTGTCCGGCAGAACCTTCAAAATCAACTAAAATAGTGTCCTCAGGTAAACCTTGTGCGCCATATATTTTTGAGATTTCGTTACTCAAAATCGCACCTACAGAACGGTCTGTATTTTTAATTTTAAAAGTTACTCTTGTTTTCTCTTTTCTATAGATTGACGGAATTGCTTCTTTTATGATGTCAAAATCCAATACGTTTTCAAGTTGGTGATCTTGCGTAGTTGTATTATGATTTGGCTCAGTTTTAGCTTTTTCCGGTTTGTACAGAATTGATGATAAGTCTAAACCATTTGCTTTATAATGTTTGATGGCTTTGTTCACATTTAATTTTTGTGACTGACCTACCATTTCTTTCAAAGTTCTGAAACCCAATTGTGCCATGATTTCTCTTAGCTCTTCAGCAATAAAATACATGAAGTTGATTACGTGCTCTGGAGTTCCTTTGAAATTTTTTCTCAATTCTGGATCCTGAGTTGCAATACCAACCGGACAAGTATTTAAGTGACAAGCTCTCATCATGATACATCCAGAAGCTACAAGCGGTGCAGTTGCAAAACCAAATTCTTCTGCTCCTAATAATGCAGCAATTGCAACGTCACGACCTGTTTTCAATTGTCCGTCACATTCTAAAACTACACGGCTTCTTAAATCATTTAATATCAAAGTTTGCTGTGCTTCCGCTAAACCAAGTTCCCAAGGAATACCTGTGTGTTGTAGTGAAGTTAATGGTGCAGCACCTGTTCCTCCGTCATAACCAGAAATTAAGATCACGTCAGCTTTTGCTTTGGCAACACCGGCAGCGATTGTTCCAACTCCAACTTCAGAAACTAATTTTACGTTTACACGTGCTTCACGATTGGCATTTTTTAAGTCGAAAATCAACTGAGATAAATCCTCAATAGAATAAATATCGTGGTGTGGAGGAGGGGAAATTAAACCTACATAAGGTGTAGAGTTTCTTGTTTCAGCAATCCAAGGCACCACTTTTTCTCCAGGCAATTGTCCGCCTTCACCAGGTTTTGCTCCCTGAGCCATTTTAATCTGGATCTCTTTAGCGTTTGTCAAATAGTTAATCGAAACACCAAAACGTCCCGAAGCAACTTGTTTGATTGCACTGTTTCTAGAATCTCCGTTAATTTCTTTCTGGAAACGTTTAGGATCTTCTCCGCCTTCTCCAGAGTTACTTTTTCCACCAATTCTGTTCATTGCAATGGCTAAATTCTCGTGTGCTTCTCTACTGATAGATCCATAAGACATTGCACCCGTTTTGAATTTCTTGACAATTTCGGTCCAAGGTTCTACTTCATCAATAGAAATTGGATCTAAATTATTGAATTCAAACATTCCTCTAATAGTCATTAAGTTAGAGCTTTGCTCATTGACCATGTTAGAGTATTCTTTATAACTTTCAGGGCTGTTCAAGCGAACGGCCTGCTGTAATTTAGCAATTGTTGTTGGATTAAACATGTGTTTTTCTCCACCGCGTCTCCATCTGTAAATACCCCCAATTTCTAAAGGAAGCAAACTTGCCACTTTTGAATTTGGAAATGCTTTTTGGAAACGTTTTTTAACTTCTTTTTCAACTTCCATCAAACCAATTCCTTCAATTCTAGAAGGCGTGTACGGGAAATATTTAGAAGTAAATGTTTTGTTTAAACCTAGAATCTCGAAAATTTGGGCAGCTCTGTACGAATGCAAAGTAGAGATACCAATTTTATTCATTATTTTAACGATTCCTTTTGCAATCGCTTTGTTATAATTTACAATTGCATAATCTGCTTTTACACCTTTAATAAATCCTTGGTTTACCTGATCGTGAATGATTTCATTTACCATGTAAGGATTGATGGCGCTCGCACCGTATCCGAATAATAAAGCAAAATGATGTGGTTCGCGAGGTTCTGCAGATTCGATTATGATTCCGAATTTAGAACGAACCTGTAAAATGTTTAAAGAGTGGTGAATATAAGAACAAGCCAATAACATTGGTATTGGAGCTAATTCTTCGCTTACGCCTCTGTCTGATAATATGATTACATTGCATCCTTCAGAAACAGCTTTGTAAGTTGCCTGAACACATTTTTCAAGCGCGCGCTCTAAACCATTAACTCCTTTTTCTATTTTATACAAAGTAGTAATAGTAGCAGATTTAAAATCTGCGTGATCAATGTTTCTTATTTTATCTAAATCCTCATTTGAAATAACTGGATTTTGGATTTTTAATTTTTTGCATTGTTTAGATTCAATTTCAAAAATATTGAAATCGCCACCAACCGCTAAACTGATATCAGTAATAATTTCCTCACGAATACCATCCAAAGGCGGATTAGTAACCTGAGCAAATAATTGTTTAAAATAGTTGTACAGCAATTGAGGCTGGTCTGACAATACTGCTAAAGGCGTATCGTTACCCATAGAACTGATTGCTTCAGCTCCTTGGCCTCCCATTGGATTAATGATTGTTTTTAAATCTTCAATCGTATATCCAAATAATCTTTGTCTTGTTTGAAAATCTAATTTTTCAATTGGAGTAGGATTATTAGTGTACGGAATTTTAGATAAAGGCAATAGATTTGCATCTAGCCATTCTTTATATGGACGCTTAGTTACAATTGCTTTTTTAACTTCATCATCTTCAATAATACGGCCTTCGTTCATATCAACCAAGAACATTTTTCCTGGTTCTAAACGACCGTGCTGAATTACATCTTCAGGATCGATATCAAGAACACCAATTTCTGATGACATGATTACGAAACCGCTTTTTGTTAATGTATAACGAGAAGGGCGAAGTCCGTTTCTGTCTAATAAAGCGCCAATTACGTTTCCATCTGTAAACGGAATAGAAGCAGGACCATCCCAAGGCTCCATAATACAAGCATTAAACTCGTAGAAAGCTTTCTTTTCTGGAGACATAGTTTGGTGTTTTTCCCAAGCTTCAGGAACCACCATCATCATCGCTTCTGGCAATGAACGGCCAGTCATTAATAAAAGTTCTACCACCATATCCATAGAAGCAGAATCTGATTTTCCTTCTAAGATAATTGGGAATAATTTTTTGATATCATCGCCAAAAACCTTGCTTTGCATAAGCTCTTCACGAGCACGCATACGGCTTACGTTTCCACGAAGTGTATTGATTTCACCATTATGACACATATATCTAAATGGCTGTGCTAATTCCCATGAAGGGAAAGTATTTGTTGAGAAACGCTGGTGAACTAACGCCAAACGAGTCACTAAATCTGGATCTTTTAAGTCAACATAATAACGGCTGATGTCTTCCGGCATCAATAAACCTTTATATATTATGGTAGTTGTCGATAAACTAGAGAAGTAAAACATATGACTTTCAGAGGTTTTAGATCCCCTTATGGCATGTTCAGCAATTTTTCTAGCTGCAAAAAGTTTTGCATTAAATTCTTGTTCAGTTAAATCCTGACCGTTTTTGCTAACAAAAACTTGTTTAACTGTAGGTTCTTTTTCTGCGGCAATCTGCCCTAAATTTTCTACTTCAACAGGTACGTCTCTCCAACCTAAGATCTTTAAATTCTGATCTTTAATAGTTGCTTCGAAAGCGTTGATACAAAAAGAAACCTGGTTTTTGCTTTTTGGTAAAAAAACCATTCCTACTGCATATTCACGCGTTTCAGGGATTTCAAAATCACATACTTTTTTAAAAAAAGCGTGTGGGATGTCGAATAAAATTCCAGCTCCGTCTCCAGTTCTTCCATCAGAACTAACTGCACCACGATGTTCCAATTTTATTAAGATGTCCAATGCTTTGTGAATGATATCATTAGATTTAATACCATTCAAATTACAAATAAATCCTGCACCACAATTGTCGTGTTCAAATTCAGGCAAATAAAGCCCTTGTTCTTTAACTTTCATTCTTGATATTTTTTCTACAAAAATAGAGATTTCGTTAAACATAATGTAGTGAAATTGTAATTTGGCTTACATTTTTGTTGTAATATTAGAAAAACGATTCTTAAATGATAATAATTTCGTAGAAAGCATTGCGAAATGATAAAATCACAATATGTTTTAAATTATTTTAGTAAAAATCCTTTCTCAGCTATTGAAATCATTGGAGTTTTTGTTAAATTTCAAACGAAATAGTGTTTTTTAGTTAACAATTTACATGCAATAGTTTA
The DNA here is from genome assembly GCF_015350695.1 of Flavobacterium sp. MR2016-29. Lineage (NCBI taxonomy): Bacteria > Pseudomonadati > Bacteroidota > Flavobacteriia > Flavobacteriales > Flavobacteriaceae > Flavobacterium > Flavobacterium sp. MR2016-29. The sequence goes on along the minus strand of NZ_JADKPU010000001.1, from coordinate 1,236,556 downwards.
ACGATTAGTTTTCTTTAAAATAGAATATTCCTTCAATATATATCACACACGTTTTTTAATTGAAAAAGATTTTACTTTTAAGTTGAATTTTGCTACTTTTGTCGCACTTTTATTCTGAAATAAATTCAGAACCAGACAAATTCTATATTATGAACATACACGAATATCAAGGAAAAGAAATTTTAGCGAGTTACGGAGTACGCATTCAACGCGGAATTGTGGCTAATAATGCAGTTGAAGCTGTAGCTGCTGCAAAACAATTAACTGCCGAAACTGGTACAGGATGGCACGTAATAAAAGCGCAAATTCACGCAGGTGGTCGTGGAAAAGGCGGAGGAGTTAAATTGGCTAAAAACTTGCAGCAAGTTGAAGAAATTGCAGGACAAATTATCGGAATGCAATTGATTACGCCTCAAACTTCTGCTGAGGGTAAAAAAGTAAACAAAGTTTTAGTTGCTGAAGATGTTTACTATCCTGGTGAAAGTGAAACTTCTGAGTTTTATGTTTCTGTTTTATTGAATAGAGCTACAGGACGCAACATGATTATGTATTCTACTGAAGGTGGAATGGATATTGAAGAAGTTGCTGAGCACACTCCACATTTAATTTTTACTGAAGAAGTTGATCCTTCTGTTGGATTACAAGGTTTTCAAGCAAGAAGAATTGCTTTTAACTTAGGTCTTTCTGGAAATGCTTTCAAAGAAATGGTAAAATTCATCGATTCATTATACAATGCTTACATTGGTTCTGATGCTTCTATGTTTGAAATCAATCCTGTTTTGAAAACTTCAGACAATAAAATTATGGCTGTTGATGCTAAAGTAAATATCGATGATAATGCTTTATACAGACAACCAAAATATGCTGAAATGAGAGATATCCGTGAGGAGAATCCAATCGAAGTTGAAGCGAAAGAAGTAGGTTTGAACTATGTAGATCTTGACGGTACTGTAGGATGTATGGTAAACGGAGCAGGTCTTGCAATGGCAACTATGGATTTAATTAAATACGCTGGTTTTGAGCCTGCAAACTTCTTAGACGTTGGTGGAACTGCTGATGCTAAACGTGTTGAAACTGCTTTCAGAATTATCTTGAAAGATCCAAACGTAAAAGCTATTTTGATTAACATCTTCGGAGGAATCGTTCGTTGTGACCGTGTTGCTCAAGGTGTTGTTGATGCTTACAAAAACATGGGAGACGCGATCAAGGTGCCAATCATCGTTCGTTTGCAAGGAACAAATGCTGAAATTGCAAAAGAATTAATTGACAATTCTGGTATGCCAATTTTATCAGCTGTTCAATTTCAAGAAGCTGCTGATCAAGTTAAAGCTGCATTATCTTAATAAAATAAGATTTCAATTATATAATAAATCCCTTCGAATATTCGGAGGGATTTTTTGTTTGTAATTACGTAAAGTATTCCGTTTGAGAATATTTTTTAGAGATGTATATCATAGAGAATGAATGATGTGTAATAAAAAATCCCTTAGAATATTCGAAGGGATTTTATGAAATTATAACTCGTAATATAGATTATTTTTTATTCTTACCATTTTTGTAAATTACTTTTTCTACTACCTGAATTTTTGGTGTCGCTTTAGAATTGTTTTTCTTGAAAGGTTTTTTAGCAGCAGTTCCAGATTTTGATGGCCTTTGGTCGCCTCTTGATTTTTCGGCATCTTTTGGGCTTGCTTTAAATTCAGGTCTTTCTTTCGTGCTCTCTTTTTTTGGAATTTCTGCTTTGTGTTTTGCTAAAACATCATTCGGGTTTTTAGGATTTTCTTTTGTTCCTCTTAAATGAATTACCAATCCGTTTAAGAAGTTACGTAATACCTGATCACCGCATTCCATGTAATTTTCATGATCTTCGGCTCTAAAAAAAGCTCCTAATTCTGATTTTGTAATTCTAAAATCTACTAATTCTAAAATTTCAACTATTTGATCGTCACGGAGCATCAAAGCCACGCGAAGTTTTTTTAATATATCGTTGTTCGTCATCGTTTAATTTTTTACAAAGGTACGTTTTAAAAGCAATTACACTTAAAATTGCAGCCAAATATGTTAAGTTTTTTTGCCTCTTTTAAGCATAATATTTATTTATTACGGATATCAGTTTATCTAAATCTTCATGAAGATGATTGGCTGTGACTACAATTCTATTTAAATTATTTGAATTTTCCTGATATTTAAAACTCGCAATAATAATCTTATTTGCTTTTAAAATTTCGATAAGATTATCATCTCTAAGATAAATCAGCGGATAGTATTTATCAAATTTAATGGCATCATTTTTAATCAATTTGTGATTTATATAATCCAAATTATCGAGTAATTTTTGATGTTGTTTTGGATAAATTTCTGCAGCATCAGCAAGAGTCTGTACAAAAGCAGGATTCATTCCAGCAGCAGAAACAAAAGTATCCAGTTTTTTTATTTGATTTATAAAAATAGCATCGCTCGCAATAACACCGCCCGTTAAGCCAAAAGCTTTTCCTAAAGATGAAACCATGATTTTTCTTTTTATAGGAAAATTAATTTCAGCGTAAATTCCACAGCCATTTTTATTTAAGATTCCCAACGAATGCGATTCATCAACTATTAAAGTAATTTCTTTATGATTTGGAATTTTCTTCAAAATAGATAAGTCGATCGCTTTGGTTTCAAAAGAAGGAACTCCATCCGCCAAAATAGTAATTCTCTCTGATTTTGAATCTGTCAAAAGCGGATTTATTTCGCCATTTATAAAAATCGGTATACTATTACTGGTTTGAATAGCAGGATGAATATCTGAAAAATGGAAGAAAGAATCTGTTGCTTTTTTTATTTCATCGATCACCAGTTTTCCGGCCAGCATGCCTGATGAAACGGTAACAGCAGCTTCAGCTTTTATGTATTTGGCTAAAAAATTTTCGCCATTTTCATAAGCTGTCAATTTTATATTGGCACTTCTAGAGCTTCCGTAAGTCGTTCCCCATTTTAAAATATTTTTGACAACCAATTCCTGAAAAGCTATATTGGTTGGCAGACCCAAATAAGCAGTTCCTCCAAAATACAGATACTGTTCTTGGTCGATTTCGATAACTCTGTCAGGAAATTGGTTGACGTTCATTTTGATTAGATTAAAGTAACGCCAGTTCCGTTAAGAGCTGAATAAGAAACAATACCATTTTTAATAGTTACTCCAGTTGCAATATCTTCAGCCAAAAGCAATGCGCCATCCATGTCGACATAATCAAGCTGAGGCAGTAAATGAGCAATTGCAGAAATTCCCACCGTAGATTCTGTCATACATCCAACCATAGTTTTTAAGCCTAATTTTTTAGCTTCTTCTATCATGCGCTTTCCAGGAGTCAGACCACCACATTTAACCAATTTTACATTTACTCCATGAAAATGGTTAAAACATTTAGCAACATCTTCTTCGATAATACAGCTTTCGTCTGCAATTATTGGAAGAACAGAATGTTTAAAAACCTCTTTATGCGCTTCCCAGTTATCAGCTTTCATAGGCTGTTCTAAAAATTCAACACCTAATTTCTTTAATTCAATTGCGTTATTTATCGTTTCGTCTACGCCCCAGCCACAATTGGCATCAATTCTAAAAATGGCATCGGTATGTTTGCGGAGTTCTTTTACGATTGCAATATCTTCTTTGGTTCCTAATTTAATTTTATAAATCGGCCAAGGAAGTTCCTGCATTTTAGAAACCATCTTTTCTATAGAAGCAATACCGATTGTGTAATCAGTTAATGGGTTTCTTTCGGTAGTATAATTCCATAATTCGTATAATTTTTTGCCTTTTTTACGAGCATATAAATCATTGTAGGCTAAATCTAGCGCACATAAAGCAAACATATCTTCTTTTAAATACGGATATATTTTTGCCCAAAAAACTTCTGGAGTTTCATTTTCTGAAGTTTCGATAATGGCTCTGATTTTTTCTAAATCTGCCATCATTATCGGAACTGTTGTTTTGTAATACGGATTTGAAGTTGCTTCTCCAAAACCAGAAAATCCTTCACTTTGCAATTCAACAATCAGCGAAGGCTGTACATCGATTGATTCTCTCGAAATGGTGAAAGTGTGTTTTAGTTTTAAGTTGTATTCTCTTAAAATTAGTTTCATAATTATATGATTATTTTTTTTGATATTTTTAATAGCCTAGCCAAAGTACTGCTTTTACAAAACCGTCGCGCCATAATTTTTCATTGTGTTCGCCGCCTTTTACAATTTTGGTTTTATTAAGATGAAGGCAATAACATCTTTTGGTATCTAATAAACGTTCCATTTTACTTAAATCTTTTACCATGTCATCACTTTCTTTGTCTCCACATAAAAAATAAATTTTGGTTTTGATTTTAGGAACTTTTTCTGCGTAAGAGTAAATGTCTTTAGAAAACCAAAATGAAGGCGAAAACACACCCGCTTTTCCAAAAACTTCCGGATATTTAAGAATTGCATAATACGATACTAAACCGCCAAGCGAGCTTCCCATTATAGTAGTGTTTTTGGCTTTGGTTTTGGTTCTGTAATTTTTATCTATGTATGGTTTTAAAGTTTTTACAATAAATTCAAGATAATTATCTGCATTTCCTCCGCCGTATTTTTCATTTTTAAATGGCGTCAATTCGTCAATTCGTTTATCATTTCCATGTTCGATTCCAACGACAATTACCGGTGCTCTTAAACTGTCAAGTTTTTCATCTACATTCCATTCCCCCACAAAAGAAGTTTTTGCATCAAATAAATTTTGAGCGTCGTGCATATAGATTACACTGTATTTTTTTTTGGCTGAAGCCGAATAGCCTTCTGGTAAATAAATCCAGATTTTTTTTGTGGTTTTGAGTTGAGGAGCTTCAATAGTAAAAGTCGACACGTTTTTTGAAGCTGTGCTTTCTTGTGCGTTTCCAATGTTGGCCATCCACAGAAAAATAAAAAAGAAAAGTCCTCTAATCATCAGTTGTTTTGTGTTTTAGATTTAAATATGATATTTTAGCTAAAAATAACAAATTTGATGAATTCCGAAGAAGAAAAGAGAAGTTTACTTTTAGAAATGATCGCTTTCTCAACTGTTGATGGTGAATTGCACAAACGCGAGCTAGAATTTTTATGGCTTGTTGCGCAAGAACTCAATATTGATAAGACTCTTTTTCAGGATTTATTTCATCAGGAACACATCACTAAAGTTGTAAAATCAGAGTTTCAGCGCATTCAGCAATTTTACAGATTAGCGCTGATCATGCATTGTGACGGGGTTCTACACGAAAAAGAAGCAAAAGCCATTCAGCAAATTGCGATTGAAATGGGGTTGAATCCAAGTGCTGTAAAACGCGTTCTCGATTTAATGAAAAAATCATCAAACGCTATGATCGATCCTAAAGTTTTATTGAAAGTTTTTCAGGAACAGCATAATTAAGCCAATTGTTCCTGCAATTTTTTAATATCATCGCGAAGTTTAGCAGCTTGCAGGAAGTCTAATTCTTTTGCGGCTTTTTCCATTGATTTTCTTTTCTCGCGAATCATTTTTTCTAATTCGGCTTTAGATAAATATTTTGTTTCTGGCTCAGCTGCAATAGATAAAGTATGTCCTAATTCATATTCTACCAAAGGATTTTTAGTAAATGCACTTTCGATTTTTTTATTTAGGGCTTGTGGTACAACGTTGTTTTCAGTATTGTAATTAATCTGTTTTGTACGGCGATAATTGGTTTCATCAATTGTTTTTTGCATGCTTCCTGTAATTTTATCAGCATACAAAATTGCTCTTCCATTTAGGTTTCTAGCCGCACGTCCTATTGTCTGCGTAAGCGATCTGTGGTTTCTCAAGAAACCTTCCTTATCTGCATCTAAAATTGCTACAAGCGAAACTTCTGGTAAGTCAAGACCTTCACGAAGCAAGTTTACTCCAATTAAAACATCAAAAATACCTTTTCGCAAATCCTGCATGATTTCGATACGTTCTAAAGTGTCTACTTCAGAATGAATATAACGACAGCGAACGCCCACTTTAGTTAAGTATTTGGCTAATTCTTCGGCCATTCTTTTGGTTAAAGTGGTCACTAAAACTCTTTCGTCTAATTCGCAACGAACTTGAATTTCTTCAATTAAATCATCAATCTGATTCAAGCTTGGGCGTACTTCAATAATAGGATCTAATAATCCGGTTGGACGAATAATTTGTTCCACATAAATCCCATCCGTTTTTTGCAATTCATAATCTGCCGGAGTTGCTGACACGTAAATTACCTGATTTTGCAAGGCTTCAAATTCTTCAAATTTCAAAGGTCGGTTGTCCATTGCGGCAGGTAAACGGAAACCATATTCAACTAAGTTTTCTTTACGGCTGCGATCGCCTCCGTACATAGCATGCACCTGTGAAACGGTTACGTGACTTTCATCAACCACCATTAAATAATCGCTAGGAAAGTAGTCTAGTAAACAGAAAGGTCTTGTTCCAGCTTCTCTTCCGTCAAGATATCGAGAGTAATTTTCGATTCCGGAGCAATAGCCTAATTCTCTAATCATTTCAAGATCGAAATTCGTGCGTTCTTCAAGGCGTTTTGCTTCAAGATGTTTTCCTATTTCTTTAAAATAATCAACTTGTTTCACTAAATCTTGCTGAATTTCCCAAATCGCGCCTTGTAAAACATCTGGCGACGTTACAAACATATTGGCTGGATAAATGGTCAGCTTTTTAAACTTTTCAATAACTTGAGAAGTTTTAGCATCGAAAGATTCTATTTCTTCTATTTCATCCCCAAAAAAGTGAATTCTATACGCATCATCAGCATAACTTGGGTAAACTTCAACCGTGTCACCTTTAATTCTAAAAGTTCCGGGATTAAAATCAGCTTCAGTTCTGGCGTATAAACTTTGCACCAAACTGTGTAAAAATTTAGTTCGGGAAAGTACTTGGTCTCTTTCTATCGCAATTACGTTTTTCTTAAATTCAACGGGATTTCCAATACCATACAAACACGAAACTGATGCCACAACTAAAATATCTCTTCTTCCTGAAAGGAGAGAAGAAGTTGTGCTTAAACGCATTTTTTCAAGCTCTTCATTGATAGATAAATCTTTTTCGATGAAAACCCCAGTTACAGGCATAAAAGCTTCTGGCTGATAATAGTCGTAGTAGGAAACAAAATATTCAACAGCATTGTTCGGAAAAAACTGTTTGAATTCTGAATATAACTGCGCAGCTAATGTTTTGTTGTGTGCCAAAACTAAAGTTGGCCTTTGCACTTCCTGAATAACATTGGCAACTGTAAATGTCTTTCCAGATCCGGTAACTCCTAATAAAGTTTGATATTTTTCACCATCTACAATTCCTTGCGAAAGCTTTTCAATAGCTTGTGGCTGATCACCTTTTGGACTATATTCTGAGGATACTTGAAAATTCATTTTTACGCGATAAAATATTTGTTTTGTAAAGATACAAAGTTTGAATCCTTTAAAAAAGCTTTAAAAGTGTGTAACTTGAGAAATTACAAATTGATCTAATTTAAAAAATCAGCAATTGCATCGTTGACAATTTTTGACTGATCTATAGTTAAAAAATGGCCTGCATCTGGTATTTTTTTTGTTTTGACATGAATTAGATATTTTTCTGCACGTTCTAAACTTTCGTCAGAATTAATTACATCTTTATCACCAATTAAAACTAAAACTGGATTTGTAATCGACTTTAATTCATCATCTGAGAAAGGCGTCATTTTTAGCATACTCGAATTCGATTTTGCATATTTATTGGCTAAATAAAATTGTCTTTTATAAATAGGACTAATTTTTTCAGGATGTGTTGAAAAGGTCTTTAATGTTTTTCCAAATTTCTTTTCACTTGGAAAAAGTTTCAACATTAATGCCGTTGTTGTTTTTCCCATTTTATCAATAAATTTAAAAGTTTGAGCCGGGCTTAGAAGGACTATTTTATCAATTGAATCTTCTTTTTGTATCGCTAATAAAGTTGCAATCCAGCCTCCGCGAGAAGCAGCCACAATATCAAATTTCTTTAATTTATAATGTTTGAAAATTTCATTGTACCAAATTACAATTTCTTCAGAAGAAAGAGGTTTGGCTGTAAGTGTTGACTTTCCAGGTTCCATCAAAAAATCGATGGCATAAATTCTATGATTTTTGGCTAAAGACTTAATATTAGGATACCACATTGTTGATGTAGCGTCCATTCCGTGAAGTAAAACTAAATCTTTTCCATTTTTTGGTCCTGCAATAATGATATGTGCTGTTCCAAAACTAGTTTGAATGTTTTCTTCCGTATAAGGAATATCCCAAAGTTTTAATGCTTTATCGTATGAATTTAAGTAAGCTTGTTTTTCAGTTTTTGTTTCAAAAACATAGTCTTCAAATTTTGCTTTTTTAGAAGAAGCACAACTTGCCAATGCAAGAAACAATACTAATCGAACGAATATTTTAGTTGGAGTCATAAAATTCTATTTACTTTAAAGGTACGATAATGGCACGCGGAAAAAGTATTAGAATTTTGTTTTAAAGTATCATAATTATAATCTTTAGTATAATTAGAAAAATAGCCTTTTTTCTGAAAATCTTTCTTGTGGAAGATTTATGATCTGATTATAAGAACTGGATTCTTTGTCTTCGTGATATCTCCAAATAAAATTAGCATACCAATCTGCAAACCAAATCATTTTATTATTTGTGCTTTCTAAAAAGTTACAAGAAATAGTCATGTCAAATCCATTTCCCCAAATTTCTGTTTTAATATAATCCGGAAAACTTTCCCCATGACTAACTTTTATCGTTCTTTTATCAAGAATAATTTCAACACTTTCAAATTTAATTATCCCGGGTTTTAATAATAGCCCAAGAACATAATTGTAAAATATATTTTTGTCTTTTTTTAATGAATCAAAGACTTTGCTTTTATTTACAGTAATAGAGATAATTTTGAATGAAGTACTTTTTATTAATTATCTTATTAGTTAATTGAGAAGTAATAAAAGAAGAATGTTCTGGTATAAAATTAGCTCCTTTTTTTTAACATTTGGAGTTAGATTGTATTTTTTATAAATGTCTGAAATAAAGCGCGAAATATACTTTTCTTCATCTTTAGATATAATAAATCCAGTAATTGTAATGAATTTACTTGACCCACCATATCTATTAGGTTTCTCCATTTTCCAGCCTAAATCTCCGCTCTCATCAATGTATATTTTCATTTTTCGGCATAAAAAAAAGGGCTTTATAGCCCTTTGGTATTTTTAAAATAGCCCCCGAATACGATGTATTGATAATACATTTATGGTAGATGTTTCACCGCCACGTACAATCAGGAATTACCTATTTATATAAACAAAGATAATAAAAATAAATCAAAAATTAATTTATTGAAAGAATTTTATTATAATTTAAAATTTTTCTGTTGTGCTTCACTCAAAAATGTCCAAGCAACAATACGGCTAGTTTTTTGGCCTTGAGCCATATCAATAGTTTTTATAGAAGCTGCGTTTACCTTATTTAAAGTTTTATAAATACTCGAAAGATTTTCTTTTTTAGAAACTAAAGTAGTAAACCATAAGCACTGCATGGCATATTTTGCGCTTTCGTAAATCATTTGCGTTATAAAACCAATTTCGCCGCCATCGCACCATAATTCGGTATTTTGACCTCCAAAATTTAAAACGGGATTAGTCTTTTTCTTTTCCTTTGGATTTAAATTAGAAACTTTACGAACAGTGCTCTGATTAGCATCTTCGGCAGAAGAGTGAAAAGGAGGATTACAGATCGTGAATGTAAATCGGTCTTCGGGCGTAATAATATTTTTGAAAATAAATCTCGATTCCGTTTGCTGCTGTAAGCTTATAGCGTCAATTAATTTAGGATTGGCTTCGATAATTTTACTGCAGTTTTGAATCGCTTGAAGGTCAATGTCGGTTCCAACAAAACTCCAGTCGTAAATAGCATTTCCTAAAATCGGATAGATGCAATTAGAGCCAGTTCCTACATCTAAACCTAGAACATCTGAACCTGTCGGAATGATTCCGCTATTAGTTTCAGCCAGTAAATCAGCTAAATAATGAATATAATCTGCTCTTCCGGGAATTGGCGGACAAAGGTAATTTTTAGGAATAGACCAATTTTGAATATCGTAATAAGTTTGTAATAAAGCTTTATTAAGCATTTTTACTGAAATGGGATTACTGAAATCAATAGTTTCAATTCCGTGAGTGTTGATTGCAACATGCGATTTTAACTCAGGACAATTCGTAATAAGAAGTTCGAAATCATAGCGTGAACGATGAAGATTTCGAGGATGTAAATTGGTTTTTTCAGAATTGTCTATTGTTTTCATTTTTTTGAATTTCCGTGCAAAGATAGTCATTCCTTTTGGAGGAAACGGTAATAAAAAAAATGTTCAGTAGAGCTTCTAGAAATTCCAATTTTAAAATTCCAAATTCCAGAAAATAGGGGTGACTTTTAATCAACACATTCCATTAACAGCAAATCACCATTATCATGTACGATTGTAACAAGACCATCTTTTGCAACTGCATTACTGCTTCCGGTTCTGTATCCCATTGTCAGCGTGTCATTTTTTAAGGGATATTCTAGATTAGTAGAATGAATACCGTTTACAACACCAATTGGAATTAAAGAAATTGGCGTTTTTGCCGTATACCATTTTTCAAATTTGTTGGGTAGCAAAAATATTTTGGAGTGATCGTCGAGAATTACAATTTTTAATAAATCGCGATAACGAACAATATTGGTAAGATTTGTAATGGTATGATCAGCGCGTTTTCCGGTTGCCCAGACTACATTTACAGCAGGAATTTTTCTGGCTATCAAATAATCAAAAGCTTTTTCAAGATCTGTTTTATCCTGATCTGGAGTGTGCACAATTTCTATTGGATATTGTGAAGTTTTGTAAATTTCAGGATCGAAGCCACGATCGAAGTCACCTAATAGAACATCTACTTTAATGTCCAATTCAATCACTCTTTCTATAGCCGAGTCAAGTACAACAACAAGCGGCGACCACTCGAGCAATTGTCCTAATAATTCAGGATTGCATGCCGCTCCATTGGCAATAATTAAAGCGGGTTCCTGATCGTCGCGAACTATGTGATGTGATGACATTGAATTATTTTTTATGTGCTTGCAAATGTACGATAGGATTTATGAATGATGATTAACGATTTTTGATTTTTGATTTTTTAAAACGATATATATCCTAAATCTTAAATCGTTACTCAAAAATCTTAAATCACCAATCTTCTATGGTAATTAATTTGCCCTAAATGATAGCCTAAATGTGCAGAAAGATGAACTAAAAAGAAACCAGTTGTCATTTCTTTTTCGAAAACGATTTGCGGGTAAATTTTTTCTAAATCAGCCTCTGTCAAAGTATTAAAAACGTTATTTACAACTAAAATGGTTTCTTCAATTTTATTGATTAATTCTGATCGTGGAATATCTTTCAGAGAAAATTCTAAAGGACGATTTCTAATATAGCCTGTTTTTCCGATTTCGGCTCCAATATAAGTATTAATATTACCGATAAGATGCAAACAAAGATTGCCTCCTGAATTTGAAATGTTTTTATCAATTGCCCAAATCTGACTTTCGTTTTGATAAGATTCAATTTCAACTTTTAATTTGTGGAGATCTCTGTTAAAAAGCGTTTTTAGAGTTTCAATTAACATGATTCAGTGTATTTAAATTAAGCTCTATTTTTTATCGGAATCCAGATTTCTTCTTCAGAAGCTGGATCGTCTTTTTTATATCTTTCATCCATGACGGCAAAATGAGGTCTATCGTCTACAGTATATTCAGAATTTGGAAGCCATTCTGTAAAAATACTGTGATACGTTTTATGCGCGTCAGTCGCTGGTCCGTAATGCATGAAAACGGCATATAAACCAGTCGGAATTACTAAGGTTTCCATTTCAGAAGGAATGTCTTTAAAGTCTGTAACTTCTACTGCAGCCCATTTCTGAAAAGTTTTTTCGGGATTAAAATTGTCGAAATGGCCTTCTTTAAAAACTTCAAGAGAGTATAAAATAGTGTCGACTGTATTTTTGATTTCTTTTCGCCTTGGCATAAAACCGCTCCATAATTGAAAAGTTTTATTCTCAGTAAATGACATTATAATATGTTTTCCGATTAATTTTTTCTCGGCTAAAGTTCTGATCTGGGCTTCCATTTAGTAATTTTATTGAATAGTATATTTTCTTAAATCAGTTTCGCTAAGCGAAAAATACCCAAGCGGATAATTTGCTTTATTTGTTGTATTAATAATATTGCCTTTTACTGTTGCTGGAGGAGATTGAAATGGTCCGCCAACATTATTGCCCGCAATACTGACTAAAATACTCATATAATTGTAATATTGTTTTGAGATTCCGATGTGCGTGATTTCAATTTCATCTCCAATTTTTAATTCGTCATCATCCGAAATACTAAAAAATTCATTGCCTTGAAAAAACTTATCTTCATCAACGTAATAGTTTGATTTTATCTTATTTGAATACACATATTTGTACAGATAAAAATTATCAGCATCTGCCGGATCGTTATAAAAAGCTTTTATTTCAATGTCTTTTCCTGTAAAACCGCCTTCATTATTTTGCTCTATTCGTGTAATTGGAGCCACAGACTGAAAAGTTTCATCAGCAGTGTAAGTTTCGCCATTGTTTATTACGGTTAAACTATATTTTTCATTAATTACCGGCCTAAAATTAGTGCAGACATAACGGCCTGTTTTGGGAACTTCAATAAAATTAAATTGTTGGTTCTGGCTGTTTTTTATATATACTGTTGCCCCAGAAACTGTTGGAATAACATTCTCAAAATAACCGGTTGTTGTCGTCAGTTTTATAGTTTGTTGTCTGCCGTTTGTCCCTTTCTGCCAGTTTATAGCGGCTTCGATTACCAATTTTGGAGGAGCAGTATCTAAATCGACGTCGACAACTTCTTCACAGCTTGTAAAGAAAATGGATATAAAAAATACGATTAATAAGATTGCTTTTTTCATAATATATCTTTTGTTTCTTTTGAGAGAAAGTAGTTCTTAAAATTTAAAATTATAACTTACCGCAGGCACAATTCCGAAAATAGATGTTTTAACTGCTTCATTTTCGCCCGTATCTACATTTTGGCGGAAATTTATCGAAGCCGCATTTTTACGGTTGTATAAATTGTAAATACTAAAAACCCATTCGCCTTTCCAGTTTCTGTCTTTATTTTTTCTCGGAGTCAACGTTGCCGAAACATCTAAGTGATGATAAGCAGGTAAACGGTTTTCGTTTCGTAAACCATAACTGGGAACAGTAATTCCTAAATATTCATATTGACCGTTTGGATAAGTAACAGGCTGTCCGGACTGTAAGGCAAAGTTAGCGCCAAATGACCATTTTTCATTTAAATTATAAGCCGAAGTTATCGCCAAATTATGTGTTTTGTCATAAGCTGAATTGTACCATTGTCCGTTGTTAATGCCAGTTTCTTCCGGCGTTCTTCCAGGAGTCTGTTGTTGCGACTTTGATAAAGTATACGAAATCCACCCATTAAATTTGCCTTCATTTTTTTTAACCATAATTTCTAAACCATATGCACGCATTTGTCCGTTCAAAATAACTTGTTCAATGGCATTATTCGCAATCAAATCGGCTCCATCAATATAATCGAGTCGGTTTTGTATTTCTTTATAATAAGTTTCGACTTCTACAGAATAAGCGCCATTATTAATATTTCTAAAATATCCCAGCGCAACCTGATCAGCAATTTGTGGTTTGATGTAGTTATCGCTTGGCATCCAGACATCCAGCGGAGTAGGAGAAGAGGTATTCGAAATCAATTGAAGATATTGCGCCATTCTATTATAACTGGCTTTTATCGCCTGATCATCATTTAATTGATACGAAATTGCAAATCGAGGTTCTAGATAATTATAATTTTTAATCGATTTGTTTTTGCTGTAATATTCTGTTCCAATTGGAGTTGCTTTTTCATAAATCTGCAAATCAGTATTAAATATAACAGGATTGTTATTTTCATATAAATTTATTGTCGAAGCTCCTAAACGGTAAAATAAACTGTATCGCAATCCGTAAGAAACGGTGATTTTTTTTGAAATCTGATTTTCGGCATCAATATAAATGGAAGGTTCAAAAGCGTATTTTTTATCCAATTGATCAGGATTAATTCCAGATGATGCGTCACTTGGTTTAATCGTTCCGGGATTAAACTCATAATAAATTCCGTTCAAACCATAATTCAATTTGAATTTATCTGAAATATAGTTTTTGAAATCGTATTTGATATTGTAGTTTTTAATTCCAGAATCCCATTTAAAGCCTACAAAATCTAAATCGAGTCCGTAATAGTAATCACTATAAATCAAAGATAAATTTGAAAACAGTTTATCTGAGTACAGATGATTCCAACGAAGATTTAAAGTAGAATTTCCATAAATATTGGTAAAACTTTTATTTAAGCTAAAGACATCGCGTCCAAAATATCCGGATAAATATAAACTGTTATTGTCGTTTAGTTTGTAACTTAATTTGGTATTTAAATCATAAAAGTACGCAGAGTTGTCCTTGTTATCTTCTGAAAATTTCAAGAATAAGTGAGCGTAAGAAGCACGTCCGCCAATTAGAAATGAACCTTTATCTTTTACAATTGGACCTTCTGCTAAAATTCGGCTGGAAATTAGTCCGATGCCTCCATTTACATGAAAATTTTTGCTGTTTCCATCCTTCTGATAAATGTCTAAAACAGAAGAGGCTCTTCCGCCGTAACGAGCTGGAATCCCACCTTTGTACAATTTTAAATCTTTAATAGCGTCTGGATTAAAAACGGAGAAAAAACCAAATACGTGAGAAGAATTAAAAATAGTAGCTTCATCTAATAAAATCAAATTTTGATCTGCGCCGCCGCCGCGTACATTAAATCCTGATGCACCTTCGCCCGCATTAGTAACACCTGGCAGTAATAAAATTGATTTTAAAACATCAACTTCGCCTAAAACTACAGGCATTTTTTTTATGGTTGAGATGGAGAGTTTGTTAACGCTCATCTCTGGTGATTTGATATTGACTTTGCCTTTGTTATCTGTAATTACAACTTCTTGAAGTTCCTCACCGCCACCTTCGTTTAAGTTAAAATTTATCTTAGTGTTTTGATTTAAAACTACTGTTTTTTGAATCGTTTG
The DNA here is from genome assembly GCF_015350695.1 of Flavobacterium sp. MR2016-29. Lineage (NCBI taxonomy): Bacteria > Pseudomonadati > Bacteroidota > Flavobacteriia > Flavobacteriales > Flavobacteriaceae > Flavobacterium > Flavobacterium sp. MR2016-29. The sequence goes on along the minus strand of NZ_JADKPU010000001.1, from coordinate 1,221,360 downwards.
ATAGCCAACATAACTAATTTCAATTTGATGTTCACCACTCGGAATTGTAAGGGAATAAAAACCATATTCGTTTGTTGTGGTTCCGATTTTTAAAGCCGGAATGTAAATATTGACAGCAATTAGAGTTTCATTGCTTTTGAAGTCGGTTATAGTCCCGCTTAGTGTAAATTTTTCTTGAGAAAATGAAGTAAATGCAGTAAAAATTAAAAGAATAAGAAAGCTAATTTTTTTTGGAATCATTGTCTTTATTTTGATTTACATAGTTAAGAATTCTTACTAAACTTTGATGCGGAACGATTGTTAAACATTAGTTAAGATAAAAAAAGGACAACCGTTTTAGATTGTCCTTTTTACTATTTATTTGTAGTGCATAAATGCTTTCTGTTATTTTATTTTAGCAAGAATTGCATTGAATGTTGCACTAGGACGCATTGCTTTGCTTACTAATTCAGGAGTTGGCTGATAATAACCTCCAATGTTTTGCGGTTTTCCTTGAGCACCAATTAATTCAGCATCAATTTTAGCTTCGTTAGCTTCAAATTCAGCAGCAATAGGAGTGAAGATCGCTTTCAATTCAGCATCTTTATTTTGAGCCGCTAAAGCTTGAGCCCAATAAAATGCAAGATAGAAATGAGAACCACGGTTGTCAATTTGACCAATTTTACGCGCTGGAGACTTATCGTTAGCTAAGAATTTGTCATTAGCCTGGTCTAAAGTTTCAGCTAAAACAATAGCTTTAGAATTATCTAAAGTTTGTCCTAAATGCTCTAATGAAGCACCTAGTGCTAAAAATTCTCCTAATGAATCCCAACGTAAATAGCCTTCTTCCGTAAATTGCTCAACGTGTTTAGGAGCAGAACCTCCAGCACCAGTTTCGAACAATCCACCACCATTCATTAACGGAACAATTGATAACATTTTAGCTGAAGTTCCTAATTCTAAAATAGGAAATAAGTCAGTTAAATAATCACGTAAAACGTTTCCTGTTACAGAGATAGTGTCTAGACCTTTGATGATTCTGTCTAAAGTAAATTCAGTTGCAGCAACTGGGTTTAAAATACGAATATCTAAATTAGTTGTATCGTAATCTTTTAAATATTTTTGAACTTTTGCTATCAATTCTCTGTCATGCGCTCTGTTTTCGTCTAACCAGAAAACAGCAGGAGTATCAGATAAACGAGCTCTGTTTACAGCTAGTTTCACCCAGTCCTGAATAGGAGCATCTTTTGCTTGACACATTCTGAAAATGTCATTTGTTTTAACGTTTTGTTCCATTAAAACGTTTCCGTTTGTATCGACAACACGAACAACACCATCAGCTTTCATTTGAAAAGTTTTGTCGTGAGATCCGTATTCTTCTGCTTTTTGAGCCATTAATCCAACGTTAGGAACACTTCCCATTGTTTTAGGATCAAAAGCACCGTGTTTTTTACAGAAATCGATAGTTGCTGTATAAATTCCAGCGTAAGAACGATCTGGAATTACAGCAAGAGTATCTTGTTGTTTTCCTTCTTTGTTATACATCTGTCCTGAAGTACGAATCATTGCTGGCATAGAAGCATCAACAATAACGTCAGAAGGAACGTGTAAGTTAGTAATTCCTTTTTCAGAATTTACCATTGCTAAAGCTGGCCCGTTTTCGATAGCTTTAGTAATGTCAGCTTCAACTTGAGCTTGCTCAGGTCTTCCGGCAATTTTCGCATAAATATCACCTAAACCATTGCGAGTGTCAATGTTTAATTCATTAAATAAAGCTTCGTATTTTTTGAAAAGATCAGCAAAATATACTTCAACGATAGCGCCAAAGATAATTGGATCTGAAACTTTCATCATTGTAGCTTTTAAGTGCACAGAAAGTAAAATACCTTCTTTTTTTGCATCAGCAATCGCATCAGCAATAAAACTTTTTAAAGCTTTTAAGTTTAATACAGAACTGTCGATAATTTCACCTGCCTTTAGAGGAGTACTTGCTTTTAAAACAGTTATTGTTCCGTCTTTTCCAACAAATTCGATTTTTACATCATTTGCTTCTGCAACGGTAAGTGATTTTTCACTTCCGTAGAAATCGCCGTTTGGCATAGAAGCTACTTTAGTTTTTGAGTCGGCAGACCAAGCACCCATTGAGTGTGGATTTGCTTTTGCAAAGTTTTTAACTGCTCTTGGAGCTCTACGATCAGAGTTTCCTTCACGTAAAACTGGATTTACAGCAGAACCTAAAACTTTAGAATATTTTGCTTTAATTTCCTTTTCAGCATCATTTTGCGGATCTTCAGGAAAATTAGGAATGTTGTAACCGTGTGACTGCAATTCAGTGATAGCTGCCTTTAATTGTGGTACAGATGCAGAAACATTTGGTAATTTGATGATGTTCGCTTCAGGTTTTGTTGCCAATTGGCCTAATTCAGCTAATGCATCTCCAGTTTTTTGAGCATCTGTTAAGACTTCAGGGAAATTAGATAAAATTCTACCTGCTAACGAAATGTCTCTGGTTTCAATAGCAATCCCAGCAGTAGCAGTAAATGCCTGAACAATTGGTAATAAAGAATAAGTCGCTAATAGAGGCGCCTCATCAGTTAAGGTGTAAAAAATTTTTGAATTCTGTGTCATTTTTTTTTTTTTTTATAATCGTATCGTCAAGGAATAACGATGTAAATGGTATAGTCGGCTCAAAATGAGCGGAGCAAATATAATAAAATCAGTTCGAAAACGGTGTAGTTTTCCAGACAAATACCGGAATTATCAGATTGTTATTTCGAGCTCTTTAAATTGCTAAATCGATGATTTTGGTATTAAAATATTGCAGTTTTGTTATTTTAAAAATTAGGCACAAAAAAAAACTCGTTTCAAATTACTTGAAACGAGTTTTTTATAACAAAGAGATAAATGATTATCTTCTTTTATCTTTAATCTTAGCTTTTTTACCAGTAAGTTCTCTGAAGTAGAAAATTCTAGCTCTACGTACAGCACCTTTCTTGTTGATTTCAATTTTTTGCAAAGCTGGCAAGTTTACTGGGAAGATACGCTCAACTCCAATAGCTCCAGACATTTTACGAATAGTAAAAGTTTCTGTGTTACCAGAACCTCTTCTTTGAATAACAACTCCTTTAAAAAACTGAGTTCTTGTTTTTTCACCCTCTTTAATTTCGTAGAAAACTGTGATAGTATCTCCAGCTCCAAAAACAGGGAAATCTTTTTTAGCAACTAATTCGGTTTGAACGAATTTCATTAAATCTGCCATGATATCTTATAATTATGGTTTTTATATAGAGCAACATTCACGGATCTCGCCAGAGGTTAGTCTAATTCGGGTGCAAAGGTAATTAAAAAAATGAAATTCCAAAATAAATAAATTGCAAATTCCAATAAAAGAAAATCAACATTCTAATTTTTTAAGTAGTTGATCAATTGGAATTTGGAATTATAAATTTGAATTTATTCAAGAAGATCTGGCCTTCTATTCTTCGTGTGTTCATACGCCATATCCTCGCGCCATTTATCAATTTTAGCAAAATGACCGCTGGTTAAAACTTCTGGAACTTTCCATCCTTTATAATCTGCGGGTCTTGTATATATTGGGCCTGAAAGTAAATTATCTTGAAAACTGTCTGTCAAAGCTGATGTTTCATCACTTAAAACACCAGGTATTAATCGGATTAAAGCATCGGATAAAACTAGAGCACCCAATTCTCCGCCAGATAAAACGTAATCACCAATGGAAATTTCTTTAGTTATAAAATGATCTCTCACGCGTTGATCTACACCTTTATAATGTCCGCATAAAATGATGATATTTTCATACATTGACATAGTATTGGCCATTTTTTGATTTAATGTTTCTCCGTCAGGCGACATATAAATAATTTCGTCATATTCGCGCTGGCTTTTCAAATGGGTAATACAATCATCAATAGGCTGTACCGTCATTACCATTCCTGCACCTCCTCCAAAAGGATAATCATCAACACTTTTTTGTTTATTGGTAGTATAGTCGCGTAAATTATGAAAATGTACTTCAACTAAACCTTTGTCGATAGCACGTTTCATAATCGAAGCCTCAAACGGACTTCTCAATAATTCTGGTAAAATTGTTATAATGTCAATTCGCATTTTTCTTCTTCAAAAGTTTGAAGGCAAATATACAAAGTAAATATTTGTGAAATTTAAAAACAAAACTCAAAAAGCATTTTCTCTTTTAAAGATATAATGTATTAGTATCTAGTGTGTTGCATGTTGAAAAGTAATAATTATATAACATATTAATTTTGTTATGTAAATATTTTATCATTAAATTGAACTACCATTACAGAATTATTTTTTGCATTAATAATTCACCAAAAACATAAATATTTACGCTATGAAAAAAATTATACCATTAATAGCTATACTTGCTTTTTATGCTTGCTCAAGTTCTCAAAACATAAGCGAAAACTGGATCGGAAAGACAAAACAAAGTCTTATTAAAAATTGGGGCACACCAATTAGAACCCTTGATAATGATAAGGATGGCGAAATACTTGTGTATGCAGATCAAGTTTATGATGGCTCAGACAGAAATCATAATTCTAGAATGGCAGGCACAAATTATTGGAACTACAGATATATATATGTAGATAAAAAAGGAAAAGTTTCTTCTTTTAGAAATGAAAAACAAAATTATCCTCCACAAGCAATAGATTCTAATAAAATGGTTGATATGAAATTATTGACGTCAAAATAATTGTTTAATAATAATTCATTTTGAATCTTTTACAGATTTTTAAAATCAATTTTGAATGTATCTTATAAAGTATTTCAATAAAAAGAGTAGCTTTACTTTTCGATTTTAAGATAAAAATGGTTACTAGAAGAAACTTTATTATAAATACCAGTTTAGCTGCAACGGCCGTTCTAGCTATGCCTTCATTAGCGTTTACTATGAATAAAAAACAAATTGGTCTGCAATTGTATACGCTGCGTGACGAAATATCTAAAGATGTAAATGTTGTTTTAGAAAAAGTTGCCGCGGCGGGTTATACTATAGTTGAAACTTACGGATTTTCGATAAAAGATCAATTTTGGGGATTGACTCCCATTGAGCTTAAAAAAATCTTAGATGCTAATCATTTAAAAGCAATCAGCGGACATTATAATTTAGGAAGTTTTTTAGCGGATGGAAATACAGCAGAACTTATGGCTGCGATTGAAGCTGCTAAAACACTAAAAAATGAATTTCTTACGATTCCTTGGGTCGATGAAACTTTCAGAAAAAATACAGAAGATTATAAAAAGATTGCTTCTCGACTTAATGAAGCAGGAAAATTATGTAAAAATGCTGGTTTAAAACTGGCGTATCACAATCATGATTTTGAATTCCAAAAACATAACGGCATAACGGGTTACGAGATTTTATTAAAAGAAACGGATAAAAATTTAGTTTCATTTGAGTTGGATTTATACTGGGTTGTCCGTTCTGGAAATGATCCACTTAAACTATTTAGAGAAAATCAAAGCCGTTTTAAAATGTGGCATGTAAAAGATATGGATAAAATAAATCCTTCCCTAAATACAGAAGTTGGTTCCGGTTCTATCGATTTTAAAACGATTTTTAAAGAAGCACAATTATCTGGAATGAAACACTTTTTTGTAGAACAGGAAAACAATTTTGCCGTAAATTCTTTTGCTTCTATTAAAGCCAGTTCTGATTTTATTTCAAAAGAATTGCTCTAAAATAATCATCTAAATACTATTTTTGTAAAGAATTAAATAAAGTAGACATGCAAAGTTTTGGAACAAGCAAAGAATTTATAAAAGGAGATGAGCTGGAGTGGGAAGTGGTTGGAGAAGGAATAAAACGAAAAATCATGGCCTACGATGATAAAATCATGTTGGTAAATGTTCATTTTGAAAAAGGTGGAATTGGCGTTTTACACGAACATTATCATTCGCAGGTTACTTATATTTCGAGCGGTAAATTTGATGTTACTATTTCTGGAGTTACCCAAACATTAAAAGAAGGCGATAGTTTTTATATTCCGCCACACGCAATTCATGGCGTTGTTTGTTTGGAAAGTGGTCTTTTGACAGATGTATTTAGCCCTATTCGAGAAGATTTTATGAAACAATAAGGTTTTAAAAATCAGTATAATTCACAGTAAATAGGTACAATTTAGACTTAAGTTTTTAAAATTAATACAATTTTTAAAGATTTGATTCGAATTAGAGTAGTATTTTTGTAAAATGAATTTATCCAAAACGAATGTCTTATTTATGGCAGCTTGCACTGGACTTATAGTTGCAAATCTTTATTACTGCCAGCCTTTAATTGTTTTAATCGCCAACGAATTTAAAATTCCCGAAGCCAGTGCCGGAACAATAACGTATCTAACACAAGCTGGCTATGCAATCGGACTGTTTTTTATGGTGCCTTTGGGTGATAAAATCGAACGCAAAAAACAAATTCTAATAACGACTTTCGCTTCTGTAATTGCTTTAATTCTTGCAGCAACGGCAAAAAGTTTTTTCCTTTTGCAAATTGCTTCTTTATTAATCGGAATTACATCAATTGTACCACAGCTTATTTTGCCTTTGGCAGCTTCTTTAAGTGCGCCGGAACAGCGAGGAAAAGTAGTGGGAACAATCATGAGCGGATTATTGGTCGGAATTTTACTTTCTAGAACTTTAAGTGGCTTTATCGGTCAGGTTTTAGGTTGGAGATCAATGTTTTATATAGCATCTGGAATTTGTCTTTTGATTTTTTTCGTCATTCAAAATAAATTTCCAATAAACAAACCGCAGTTTCAAGGAACTTATGGACAATTAATTAAATCTCTTTTTACTTTAATAAAAACACAGCCTGTTTTGCGCGAAGCAACTTTGATTAATGTATTCAGTTTTGCACAATTTGGTGCTTTCTGGACTACAATGGTTTTGTTGCTTTCAGGAGAACCGTTTCACTTTAACAGTGCCACAATTGGTTTATTTGGAATTGTAGGAGCTTCTGGAGCTTTAGCAGCACCATTAGTTGGTAAAATGGGAGACAAGGGAGGTTCTAGAGTTGCAGTTGGTTACGGCTGTTTATTAATTTTAGTCAGTTTTTTGATTTTTTATTTCTCAATAGAAAGTGTAATCGGAATTGCGATTGGAATTGTATTTATTGACATAGGAATTCAAGGTGTTCATATTTCCAATCAAACACGTGTGTATTCGTTATTGCCAGAAGCCAGAAACAGATTAAATACGGTATTTATGTCATTTAGCTTCTTAGGAACTGCAGCAGGATCTGCTTACGGATTATTACTTTGGAAATTGGGCGGATGGCACGCTGTAACTATCGGATGTGTTGGGCTGTCAGTATTGGCATTTACAGTTTATGGACTTACTTATAAATCAATCTCGAAACGTCGGGACTAACAAATAGAAAACACAAATTGATATAGAATTAATTTGTAAATTTGCATTCAAATTAAAAATTACAACAATGGAAAACGGAATATACGCTAAATTCAACACAAGCAAAGGTTCGATTTTAGTAAAACTAACACACGATTTAACACCAGGAACCGTAGGGAATTTTGTAGCTCTTGCAGAAGGAAATATGGAAAATAAAGTAAAACCTCAAGGACAAAAATTCTACGACGGATTAACATTTCATAGAGTAATTCCTGATTTTATGATTCAGGGTGGATGTCCTAAGGGAACTGGAACTGGAGACCCAGGATATAAATTTGATGATGAATTTCACCCAAGTTTAAAACACGATCGTCCAGGAGTTTTAGCAATGGCAAATTCAGGACCTGCAAGTAACGGTTCTCAATTTTACATTACTCACGTACCAACTTCTTGGTTAGACGGAAAGCACACTGTTTTTGGTCATGTAATCGAAGGTCAAGATGTTGTTGATGCTGTTGCTCAAGGTGATGCTTTGCAAACTGTAGAAATTATTAGAGTTGGAGAAGAAGCTGAAAAATTTAACGCTATCGAAGCTTTTGTTGGTTTAAAAGGTGCACGTCTAAAAAGAGACGCAGCTTTGAAAGCAGAATCTGAAGCAAAAATGGAGCAATTAGCTGCTGGTTTTGATAAAACAGAAAGCGGATTACGTTATAAAATGATTAACAAAGGAGATGGTAAAAAAGCAGAAGCTGGTAAAACAGTTGCGGTTCATTACGAAGGGTCTTTAGAAAACGGAAAAGTTTTTGATTCGTCTTATCCACGTAAAAAACCAATCGAATTTAGATTAGGTCAAGGTCAAGTTATCGAAGGATGGGACGAAGGTATTGCTTTATTGCAAGTTGGAGACAAAGCTCGTTTTGTAATTCCCTCTGATTTAGCATACGGAGCTTCTGGAGCAGGAGGCGTTATTCCACCACACGCAACTTTGATTTTCGACGTTGAATTAATGGAAGTAAAATAAGGAATTAGAGCAATCTAGTTTTGTTTTAAATAAGAATCCCATTCGCTTGTCGAATGGGATTTTTTTTATATTTACTCAAAATAAAACAAAGCAAAGTAATGAAATCAAAAATTTTAACTCTAACTGCCGTAACGATGCTTTTAGTTTCGTGCGGTACTAAGAAAGCGCCAACTGCTTCAACAGCCCCAGTTGCTCCAGCAGTAACTGAAACAGTAAAAGCCACAGAATTAACTCCAGAATTGGCAGCAGGCAAAAACTTGTATGAAAATAGTTGTGCAAGATGTCATAAATTATATGAGCCAAAGAAATTCTCTCAAGAAGAATGGAAGCCAATTTTGACAAGAATGCAGAAAAAAGCACATTTAGATGACACTCAAATGGCATCAATTTCAAATTATATTACTTCTCAATTATAATAAGTTTAGAAAGCAGATTTAAATGAAACTATTCAATAATTATATTGAATAGTTTTTTTTATGTTTAAAGAAGATAAAAAAAAACACCTTCACAAAATGAGGTGTTTAAAAAGTTAAGAATGATATACAGCCGAATTATCTACAGCAATTACTTTTAAAGTTTTGATACCTGCCGGTAATTCCCAATCTACTTCGTCATTTTCTTTAAAACCAATAATAGCAACACTTAAAGGTGCTAGAATTGAAATTTTAGATTGTTTTAGATCTGCATATGAAGGTAAAACGATTTGAATTTTCATTTGTTTTTTTGCGTTTACATCTTCAATTGTTACAAAAGAATTAATCCTGATAACTGAACTGTCTAAATCGCTTTCCTTGCTAATGACAGCACGATCTAATTCTTGCGAAAGCTGATTTGCTTCTTTTGCATTTGTTGAATTTTTGCTTTTTAATATCAATTCTCTTAAAAATTGATAATCTGTTTTACAGAAAGTTGGTATTGGTTTCATATCTATTTGTATTTATTAATATTGAATATTTTTTTCCTAATTTATATGAATGACATTGGCAACTGTCTCTATTTAAAAATAGAATGTCAGTTGGAAAATAAGGATGAGTAAGGATAATATTTATTCGAAAGCAAGCAGCTCCAAATAAAATAAAAATTAAAATGTGGTATAAATCCTCCGCCTTAAGAAGATATTGAAACAGACGGAGGCCTAATTAATAAAGGCCTTGCTATGTGATATAAAGGCACCAATAATTGGTTTTCTTTTTAAAGAAAACAACAGGATATAAACTGTAATTATTGTTATAGTGCTCACTATGAGAATTGATTATTGAAATACAAAGGTAGGAAAATTTTTCTAAAATATAGAAAACCTTATTTCCATTTGATACTACAGCCAATACTTGGTTTCTGAATTTCATTTAGAGTTCGGTTGTAAATTAAGGCGTCAATGGCGCTTCTTAAATCACTTCCGCTTAACGGAATTCCGTTTCCAGGTCTAGAATCGTCTAATTGACCTCGGTAAAACAATCGATTCTGATTATCAAATAAATAAAAATCTGGCGTGCAGGCAGCATCATAAGCTTTAGCAACTTCTTGATTTTCATCGAATAAATACGGGAAATCTATTTTATTCTGAAATGCAAATTCTGTCATTAATTCTGGTGAATCCTGTGGAAATTTTTCGATATCATTACTCGAAATGGCAACAACCCCAAGTCCTTGTACGCGATAATCATTGGCAATCATAACAATTTCTTTGATTACGTGAAGTACAAAAGGGCAATGATTACACATAAAAATGACAAGCGTACCTTTTGCTCCTTTTAAATCTTCAAATGAAAAAGCATTATTAGAATTGGTATCCTGAAGCTTAAAGTTTGGAGCAAGAGTTCCAAGTGGAACCATATTTGAAGGAGTTCGTGCCATTTTTAAAGAATTATTTACTCAAAAATAACTTTTAAATTCTGGAAAAAGAACAGCACAAGCAGAAAAAAAAATATCCAAAGAGAATTTTACTCGAAATTATTAAACTCTTTGGATATGTATATTAAATTTATGAATTCAAGAACTCAAGTAAATCTTGATTTAATTTGTCTTTTTCAGTGTAAAATAGCCCGTGTGGTGCACCTTCATAAACAAGGAAAGTATTGTTTGCTATAGCGGCAGCAGTTTTTTCTGAACTTAATTCAATAGGAACGTTTTTATCATCATCTCCATGAATTATTAAAGTTGGAACTTTAATAGTATGAAGCTCATCTCTAAAATCAGTATTCGTTAAAGCTTCTGAACATTTTAGCGTAGCTCTAGGCGATGCAAATGAACATAACATTCTGTAATATTCTAACAAAGGCGTACTTAAGGGTTTGTTTATAATATTAACTCCAAAAAAGGTTTTGCCAAAATTTTCTAGAAATCCTATTCTGTCTTCATTAATTGCAGCCGCAGTTGCTTCTCCTTTTTCTTTCGGACGTCCTTCTGGATTATCTTCAGTTTTTAAAAGAAAAGGGATGATTGATGAAATTAATGCTGCTTTTGTAACGCCTTTTCCTCCATGACGACTGAAATAGCGTACAACTTCGCCGCCTCCCATAGAAAAACCTACAAGAGTTGCATTCTCTAATTGCAGCTGTTCAATGATTTCACTTAAATCATCACTTAGTGTATCGTAATCATAACCGTTCCAAGGCTGAGATGATTTTCCAAAACCACGTCGGTCATAAGCAATTACTCTATAATTATTTTGTACTAAAAAGTCTATTTGATATTCCCACATCTCATTAGATAATGGCCACCCGTGAATTAAAATTACAGGTTTTCCTTTTCCGTAATCTCTTACGTAGAGTTTTACGTTTTTTGCAGTTTCTATATATTTATCAGTATTTTGCTCTTGAACATCAAAATCTGAATCTCTCAAAGATTGGGCTGTATTAATAAGACTATTTTCCATTTTACATTTTTTTAGTTAGAATGTGTAGTATATGTAAAATTAGAAGCAGTACTAAAAAAATCAGTTATAGAATTAGTATTTATAATTACAAAATTAATAGGTTTGTAAATAACCTATTTTCAAAACAAATGGATTTAACTTGGAATGAATTTGAAAGAACCGACATGCGTGTAGGAACTATTATAGAGGTAAATGATTTTCCCGAAGCCAGAAAACCAGCCTATCAGCTCACAATTGATTTTGGGGCTGAAATAGGAATAAGAAAATCATCGGCTCAGATTACCAAACGTTATCAAAAAGAAGATTTGTTAAACAGGCAAATCGTATCAGTTGTAAATTTTCCTAAAAAACAAATAGGAAAATTTATGAGCGAATGCCTCGTTTTAGGTGTTGTAGGTGAGGAGGGAGATGTTATTTTATTGGCGCCTGATTTTAAGATACCGAATGGACTTCGTATAGGTTAGTTTACGGTCTCAGTTTACAGTTTACAGTTTCAGTATCAACAGAAGACTGAGACTGTAAACTGAGACTGAATACTACTTTACTTTATCAATCAAATGCTGTAAAATCACTTGTCCTTCTTCCCAATATTTTAAGTCAGAGTCAGAGTTGATGTGGCCTTTTTTTCCGACGTTTACAAAATCACTTCCCCATTTTTCGGCAAAATACTGTTTTCTTTCAAATGAAGCATAGGGATCATTTTCGCTTGCCACAAGTATCGACGGAAATGGTAATTTATAAATAGGCATTGGTGCAAAATTGCGTATAATTTCTGGAGTATGCTGAGGTGAATCTACATCAGCTGGAGCCACTAGTAAAGCGCCAATAATATTTTTGTTATGGTTTGACTCGGCCCAATGCAAAACTAATGAGACAGCTAAACTGTGTGCTATTAAAATAGTAGGCTTGTCTAGTTTAGCAATTTCTTCATTTAATCTTTCAAGCCATTCTTGGCGAATAGGTTCATCCCAATTGTCTTGAACTAAACGAATTGAGTTTTCGAATTTTTTATGCCAAAAGGTTTGCCAGTGTTTCTCACCAGAATTTCCTAAGCCGGGTAAAATGAATAGTTGAATTTCCATTGCCGTGGAGTTTATGTTTATTTTTTAGATTGTTTCTCTTTTAAAATTCGGTTTACTTCGTTTACAAGCAACGGAAAACCTGGTTCAGTCATGCCGTGGCCATATCCGTCTAATTCATATAGTTTAGTTTGTTTGTGGCCAACTAATTTCATCATTCTTGCCATATATGCGTTTTCTTCATAACGGCCCAGCATTTCTAATTCGCGGTCGCCCGTAATTAATAAAAGAGGGGGAGCATCTGCGCGAACGTAAAATAAAGGTGAAAATTCATCTATTGTTGGCTGTGTATCAGGGATTCCTCTTTCTTTTCTGATTTCAAAATGCGTAATACATTGACCGCTGAACGGAATAAGTCCTGCAATTTTATTCGCATCAATTCCTTCTTTCTGAAGGTATTTTTTGTCCAGACCAATCATCAAACCTAAATAGCCTCCCGCAGAATGTCCTGAGACAAAAATTTGAGAAGTATCGCCCCCGTAATTTGAAATAGTATTAAAAACCCAAGCAACGGCTGCAGCAGCATCATCTATAGCTTTTGCAGCTTTTACTTTTGGTGATAGTCTGTAATTTACGCCAATAATGGCAAAACCTTTGTCTTTTAATGCCTCTGGAATTTCTTTGCTTCCGCCGGTTAATCCACCGCCGTGAAACCAAACAATTGTTGCAAAACCTTTTGCGTTTTTTGGATAATAAATATCTAAAACACATCTTTCGTTTATATAACTGTCAGATTTGTTTGTTGCTGCGTTATAATATTGAATGTTTGATTTTGTTTCGTATTCTAATTTCTGCGAAAATGAATTCATGCAGATAAAAAAGAAACAAAGAAAAAGAATTAATTTTTTCATTTTTAGTTTGTTAGAAGTTTTAGGTAAGATGTTAAATGTGAAAAAGAAGCATCTTAAATTCTTTTGTTTCGTTTCACATTTTACAAATAACATTTCACAATGAAATAAATATATAAAAAAAGTCCAAAATGCTGGACATATTGGACTTGTACTTTTCAAAAAGTTATTTGGGACTAAATATCGTCAAAATCAATATCAGTAAAACTAGATCTTTGTCCTTCAGGTTTATCAGAACCGTATTCTTTTTTAAAATCTTTTTGGTGTCTTTCAGAGATTACTTCTTCGCCTTTGTGGTTCAAGACGTATGAAGTCATTTCTTCTAGTATTTCAGCAAAAGCACTAAAATCTTCTTTGTACAAGTAAATTTTGTGTTTTTTAAAATGAAAAGAACCATCTTCTTCAGTAAATTTTTTGCTTTCTGTAATAGTGATATAATAATCGTCAGCTTTAGTAGCTCTCACATCAAAGAAATAAGTTCTTCTTCCTGCTCGTAATACTTTAGAAAAAATCTCTTCTTTTTCTAACATGTCATTTTCTCTCATAATACGTTCTATCATTTTTGGAATTAATAGTACTCAAAAATCATAAAAAATAATCTATTACGCAACATTTAAAGTAATTCTTTTTCCGAAAGTTGTTTTAAATATAACGATGAATAATAACCGTCCTGATTTATTAATTGATTATGAGAACCTTGTTGAATGATTTTGCCATCTTCTAGAATGATTATTTTGTCTGCATTCTTAGCAGAAGACACTCGGTGACTCACAATAATTGTAGTTTTGTCTTTGCAGATTTCGAACAAATTATTAAGGATTGTTTCTTCTGTTTCAGTATCAACTGCAGAAAGACAATCGTCAAAAAGCAAGATGGCTGGATTTTTAATAATCGCTCTCGCAATAGAAACACGCTGCTTTTGTCCGCCTGAAAGTGTAATTCCTCTTTCTCCTAAAATGGTGTCATATTGTTTATTGAAAGCAATAATATTATCATGAACTACAGCATTTTTAGCCGCTTCGATTACTTCTTCATCAGAAGCATTTTGATTGCCAAATTTGATGTTGTTTTTAATAGTGTCTGAGAATAAAAAAGCATCTTGAGGTACAATTCCGATGTTGTTTCTTAAATCATTTAAATTTAAAGTACTTATTTCATTTTGGTCAATCGCGATTCTTCCATCAGTAACATCATATAATCGCGAAATTAAAGATAAAATAGTCGATTTTCCAGAACCTGTCTTTCCTAAAATGGCGAGTGTTTCTCCTTTTTTAACTGTAAAAGTCACATTTTTTAAAGCTTCAATATTAGTATCTTCATAAGTGTAGCTTACATTTTCAAAAGCAATTGAGCCTTGAATATCGGATGAACCGTGATTATTGTTTTTAATTTCTGGTTCGATTTTCAAAAATTCATTCAATCGTTTTTGCGAAGCTTCTGCTTCCTGTACCATTGATGAAACCCAGCCTAAAGAAGCGACCGGCCAAGTCAGCATGTTTACATATAAAATAAATTCGGCAATCGTACCAATATTTTGGATCGTTCCGTTAATGTACATAACACCTCCAAAATAAATGACAACCAAATTACTGATTCCGATAAGCGCAATCATCAAAGGACCAAATAATGATTGTACTTTGGCTAAATCTAAACTTTTCTTTTTGCTTTCATCAGCAAGAGCCACCATATTATTCTGATGCTGATTTTCTAATGAATAGGCTTTTATAACGCGAATTCCTGAAAATATTTCCTGTGAGAAACTTGAAACCTTCGATAAATATTGTTGAAAAGTTGTGCTTCGCTTATTTATTTCTGAACTCAATTTAAAAATACAATAGGATAAAATTGGTAAAGGCAAAATTGTATATAATGTCAGCAAAGGCGAAACGCTATACATATATATAATAACAATGGCAAAACGAATAAACGTGTTTATGGTATACATTACGGCCGGACCCACATACATACGAACTTTTGAAACATCTTCGCTTATTCTGTTCATTAAATCTCCAGTACGGTTTTGTTTGTAAAAGTTCTGTGAAAGGTTTTCATATTGTTTAAAAACCTCATTTTTTAAGTCAAACTCAATATGGCGTGACATGACGATTAAAGTCTGGCGCATTAAAAAAGTTAGAAACCCGGCTACAATTGTAGTTGCTATGATTAGCAGTACGTTATGAATTAAATCTTGACGATAAGAATCGATTATAACTTGAGAAGTTTGTTGTGCTTCAGGAAGTTTATCAAACTTTTCGATAGCGTTTAATGACTTGCTGATGAGCTTAGGAGTAAATAAAGAGAATATTTGTGCGATTATGGTTATTAAAATTCCTAAGGAGAAACTGTATTTATATTTAATGAAATATTTGTTTAAATAGCTTAATTCTTTCATTTTTTTAAGAGATTCAATATTGACTTGATCGAATTTTATGAATTATTCTTAATTAAAAGTATAATAAAATGTAATTTAATCAAAACAATTATATTGTAAAATTGTTATTTTAAAGATAAAAAATTAGCACATATATATTTTTTGTTTAAGTTTGAGATGTCTTTTTGACAAATTCATAATTTATAACTAATAAATACTATCACTATGGATGCAACTTTCGCAACTGGAAAGGAACTTCAAAAAATGGACCCTGTTTTTGGTCAATTATCTTTTGACGATCACGAACAAATTGTTTTTTGCAATGACAAAGATACGGGTTTAAAAGCAATTATTGGTATTCATAATTCGGTTATGGGTCCAGCTTTAGGAGGAACTAGAATGTGGAATTATAATACGGAATGGGAAGCGTTAAACGACGTTTTGCGTCTTTCTAGAGGTATGACATATAAATCTGCTATTACTGGTTTAAATATTGGTGGTGGTAAAGCAGTAATTATTGGTGATGCAAAAACGCAAAAAACACCAGAATTGATGCGTAAGTTTGGTGAATTTGTGCACTCTTTAAGCGGAAGATATATCACTGCTGAAGATGTTGGAATGGAAACTAAAGATATGGATACTGTAAGAGATGTTACGCCTTATGTAACGGGTATTTCTGAAGAAAGAGGTGGCTCTGGAAATCCTTCTCCTGTAACTGCTTACGGTGTATATTTAGGAATGAAAGCGGCTGCAAAAAGCCAGTTTGGTTCTGATGTTCTAGATGGTAAAAAAGTTTTGGTTCAGGGAATTGGCCACGTTGGTGAAGCTTTGGTTGAATATTTAACTAAAGAAGGAGCAAAGGTTACTATTGCTGACATCAACGAAGAAAAATTATATGAAGTTGCTCAAAAATACAACGCAACAATTTATACAGGTGAAGATTTGTATAGTGCGGATGTTGATATTTATGCACCATGTGCAATGGGAGCAACAATCAATGATAATACAGTTAATAAAATTAAAGCTAAGGTTATTGCTGGTGCTGCCAACAATCAATTAGCGGATGAAAACATTCACGGTGCAAGATTGCAGGAAAGAGGTATTTTATATGCTCCAGATTTCTTGATCAATGCTGGTGGAATCATTAATGTGTATGCTGAATTAGAGCACTACGGAAAAGCTGAAATCATGAGTAAGACCGAAAATATCTATAACACAACTTTAGAAATTATCGATTACGCTGTGAAAAACGGAATGACAACACATAAAGCTGCGCTTACAATTGCTCAAAATCGTATTGATGCAAGAAGAATTGAAAACGCTGCTAAGAAATAATTTTTTTAGTTTACAGTCTCAGTCTCAGTTTTCAGCTTATCTGAAAACTGAGACTTTTTTATTTATTGAGTTAAAACTAAAAACTGAGACTGAAAACTGCGACTTTTTTACGATTTAATTTTATTTTAAGGATTGAAATTCCTAATTTTGCAGACTAATTTTTAAATGTTCTTACAAGGTGGTAAATAGAAGACACATACGCGTTAAAGTAATGCAATCCATTTATGCAATGCATCAAAGCGGTTCTGATAATATGGAAAAAGAAGAGAAATTTCTTTTTTACAGTATTGATAATATTCAGGATTTATATCTTATAATGCTTTCTTCATTGATTGAAATCTGCAAAAAAGAATCTGTTTTTTTACATCTTTCAAGCAAAAAACATCTTGCAACTGCTGCAGAACGTAATCCGAATGAAAAATTTATCAAAAACAAAATTTTTCAACTTCTTGCCGAAAGCAATTCCCTTAGTATCGCTCTAGAAAATCGTAAAATCAATAACTGGTCATTAAATGATGATTATATTTTATTGCTTTTAAATGATATCAAGTCAAGCGAATTGTATGCAAAATACATGACAACTTCCACTAATACTTTTGAAGAAGACAGACAATTTATAATTGATTTGTTCGCGGAAGTAATTGTTCCAAACGAAAAATTATATGAGTATTTAGAAGATGATAAATTGACTTGGGTTGATGATATTCCGGTTGTAAATACACATATTGTTAAGCAATTAAAAGCAATAAAAACTGAAGATCCAGACGATTTTAGAGTGCCAAAATTGTACAAAGATGTTGAAGATAAAGATTTCGCTAAAGATTTGTTCAGAAGAACAGTTTTAAACGAATCAATCTTGGCAAAAGAATACGATGATAAAACGCCAAACTGGGACAGCGAAAGAATTGCTGAAATTGATACCATTATTTTGAAAATGGCTATTTGCGAATTTTTAAAATTCCCTTCTATTCCAGTAAAAGTAACATTAAACGAATATTTAGAAATTGCTAAAGAATATTCTACGCCAAAAAGCAGTATTTTTATCAACGGTATTTTAGATAACCTTGTTAAGGAACTTACAGCCAATAAAAAGATGGTTAAAGTAGGAAGAGGTTTGATGTAATATTTTAAAAAGCCAAAAACAAATTTAATAACAAAAATAAAAACTGAATACTATGCAAGATTTAATGAAATTTGCTCCTTATTTACTAATGTTTGTAGTGTTGTATTTCTTCATGATCAGACCACAACAAAAAAGAGCAAAAAACGAGAAAGAATTTGAAAGCGGCCTAAAAGTAGGTGATAAAATAATCACTAAAAGTGGTTTTCATGGTAAAATCGTTGAACTTGCTGAAACAAGTGCAATCATCGAAACAATGTCTGGAAAATTAAAAATCGAGCGTTCAGCAATTTCTATGGAAATGAGTGCTGCTTTGAAAAAGGCTTAATTTTTTCAATTTCAATAAAATTTAAAATCCCAAATTCTAATTTAGAATTTGGGATTTTTTTATTAATCTTGTTGTAATGATTTAGGAAGTATTTGCAAAGTATTAAACCAATCTTGTCATCCTGAGGAACGAAGGATCACACAAGGAATTCCTCAAAGATTGTCGAAAAACGTTGTCGAGCTTCTAGTGTGATCCTTCGTTCCTCAGGATGACAAAAAAAGCGTAAAAAAACTTTTGTTGTTAATATTTGTCCACTCGATGTGACAGATGATCGCTAGACTTGAATAAAACTATCTGTATTTATCATTCAGACCAATATTTGCTAATATCATCGGAATCACTTTCTCGATTCTTGCTAATTTGGTTTTCTCCTGTTTGGCACTTTCAATATATTCTAAAAACTCATATTGTTTGTAAGCGCTGAATTTTTGAAAAGCTTCTGCTAAAGCTGGATTTTTATTCATTTCATTTTCAAGAAGTTCAGAAACTATGGCTTCTTTTTTTGCAGGTTTTATGATTTTTCCTTGTTTTTCGTTTTCGATTGCTTCCGCTATATATTCTAAAACGTCTTTTTCATTAATCTCTTCTTTGGATGTAAATCGCCACTGACGCAAAGATTTTGTTTTGTCTTCCTGAGCATTAATGAGCTTCTTTTTTTCGTCTTTCAGAAAAACTCCGTTAAAAAACCAAATGGTAAAATAATCTTTAAAACCTCCAATTCCAATCACATTTTTCTTGTTGTAAACATACACAGGACCGCCCCATTTTATGGTTTCAATAAGTTCGGTTTTGTCAATAATTGCTTTCAGGTAAAGAAGTTCTTCTTCCCATTGATTGACTTTATTCCAAACGTGTTTTTTGTCAGAAGTTGGTTCCAATTATTTTTTTCTTTTAGGTTTTTCGCTAGCATCAAAAATGCCTGAAATTGCAGTCAATTCGGCAATTTTTACAATAACATCAGTTGCTTTTTGAATACTTTCTGCGGGAACATATTCGTATTTTCCATGAAAGTTATGACCACCGGCAAAAATATTCGGGCAAGGCAATCCCATAAAGGATAATTGTGAGCCATCAGTACCGCCACGAATAGGTTTGATAATAGGTTTAATGTTTAACTCACGCATTGCTTTTTCAGCAATATCTACAATATGTTTTACAGGAAGCACTTTTTCTTTCATGTTGTAATACTGATCTTTAACTTCAGTAATTACAATATCTTCGCCAAATTGTTTGGCATATTTTTTATTGATTTTTTTAGCAATTTTTTCAATTAGATCTTTCCTTTTTTCGAATTTAATCTTATTGTGATCGCGAATAATCAATTCTAAAACTGTTTCTTCGATGCTTCCCGTCAAATGGTGAACGTGGAAAAATCCTTCATAGCCTTTTGTTTCCTGAGGCGTTTCTCCTTTTGGAAGCTCGTTGATAAAATCATTAGCAATCAATAATGAATTGATCATTTTTCCTTTGGCATAACCCGGATGAACGCTTTTTCCTTTGAATGTGATTTTAGCTCCAGCGGCGTTAAAATTTTCATATTCTAATTCGCCAATCTGGCTTCCATCCATTGTGTAAGCCCATTGTGCACCAAATTTTTCAACATCAAAATGATGTGCTCCTCGTCCAATTTCTTCATCAGGAGTAAAACCTATTCTGATTTTCCCGTGTTTGATTTCAGGATGATGAATTAGATATTCCATTGCTGAAACAATTTCTGTAATTCCCGCTTTATCATCGGCACCTAATAAAGTTGTTCCGTCTGTTGTAATAATGGTTTGTCCTTTGTATTGCAGTAAATCTTTAAAATAATTTGGAGATAAAATAATGTTTTTATCAGCATTTAAAATAATATCTTTTCCGTCATAATTCTCAATAATTTGAGGCTTTACATTTGCTCCTGAAAAATCTGGAGAAGTATCAAAATGTGAAACAAAGCCAATTACAGGGACTTCATGATCAACATTACTTGGCAAAGTCGCCATGATATAAGCCTTGTCGTCTATAGTAACATCTTCTAAACCAATTATTTTTAGCTCTTCAACTAATTTATTGGCAAGATTCCATTGTTTTTCAGTACTTGGTGTAGTTTTAGAATTTGGGTCTGACTCAGTATCAATTGTTACATAACTGATAAATCGATCTATAATATGTTGCATTTTTTATTTTTTAGGCAAATATAAACAAATATCCAGGCGTTTTTAAGCTTCAAATTATAGAATAGTTTATTGCACGCATCTAAAACCAATATGATTCGCAGGCGACTTATAATCTCCTTTTCCTCTTGTGCCTACCATATAACGGGTACAATATTGATCTGTACATAAGAATGATCCGCCCCGCTGTACTTTTTTAGGAAGATTGGGTTCACCCGGATCGTATGAAGATTCTGGGCCTTTAGGATTTTTTACAACCTCACCATTTTGGCTTGAAACAGTGTAATAATCAGCAGTGTACCAGTCATTTGTCCATTCCCAAACATTTCCCCCAATATCATAAAGGCCATAACCATTTGGTGCAAATTGTGCTGTTGGTGCAATTCCGATATAACCATCCTCACCAGTATCTCCTTTTTCAATCGGAAAATGGCCTTGATAAATATTAGCTTGAAATTTTCCTTTAGGTTTTAAAGTATTTCCCCACGCGTACAGTTCTCCAGTTTTTCCGCCTCGAGCTGCAAATTCCCATTCTGCTTCTGTCGGCAGTCTTTTTCCGGCCCATTTAGCGTAAGCCGCTGCATCATCATAAGACACCTGGACTACAGGATAATTGCCTCTGCCTTTTATAGAACTTCCAGCCCCTTCAGGATGTCTCCAGTCGGCACCTTTTACATAAGTCCACCATTGCATATAATTATTCAGATCTACTTTTGCAGGAGTAGGAGTAAAAACGGCTGATCCGGCTACTAAATTTTCTAAAGGAGCATCAGGATATTCTTCATGTGTAGGTGTTTTTTCAGCTAATGTTACATAGCCTGTTGCTTTCACAAAAGCTTCAAACTGATCGTTTGTAACTTCTGTTTTATCCATATAGTAGCCATCTACATAAACCCTATGTATTGGTGCTGCATCTTTTGTAACGCCTTTTATGCTGCATAAACTTTCATCTTCCACATTACTTCCCATTGAGAATTCGCCGCCAGGAATCCAAACCATTCCCTTTGGCGCTTTTCCGGCGGGAATGTTTTTATTTTCGATTGTAGGTTTAAACAAAGAAGATCCTGAAGTATTTGGAGTTTCTGCACAATCCATTGCTGCTAACTTTTGTTTAGGAACAATAAGTTTAGTATAACTGTAAGCAATAGTTATAATGGAGATTGTAAGTATTGCAAAAATCCAATAAGTTTTAGTTTTCATTGTAGATTTATTTTATAGAGTAGTGGTTGTCAATTAATAAGATAAAATTAAAAAAAATAACCTTATCAAACTCTATTTATTTGATAAGGTTACTATTGTTTTATTTATCTTCCTCTACGAGAACAACTTCATATTTAGATTTACCATCAACTTGAATCGGCTGGTAGTAGGTTTCACCAAATTTTACGTATTTGACATCTCCAATAGTTACTTCTTTACCTCCTTCGGGTAAATTTTCTACAATAGTTCCTGCTGTTGGAGGAACGACTTTGTAGGAGCTTCCGTCTTTTTCGTAATAGGTGCCTCCATAATAATAATTATTGACGGTTCCAGTATTGACCGTTTCAGCCCCGCTCGGAATATTATTGACTGTTCCTCCAACTGGTGCGGGTACAGCTGTGTAACCTCCATTTGATGGAGCATACCAAACGCCTTGATCATAATGATATTGTGTGCTTTCTACGCTAACTACAATTGCTGTAACGGCTAAAGTAGCAACAAAAAATCCCCAAGGATGCCAAACTGGTCCCCAATAATAAGGATGGTAAGGATGAAAATAGTAGGGATGAAATGTATTATATCTATAACCGCCATATCTATAAGGAGGACGTGTGTATATTACAGTGTTTCTTCTGACTACCGTATTATGATTGTTATTAATAGTAATGTCTCGGCTTCTGTCAACATTAATGTTATTTCTATTAACAGTATTGCTACTAATATTAGTGTTTCTATTACCGGTGTTGTTTCTGTTTACATTATTTGAGTTTCTGTTGTTATTTGCAATTTTAGAGTTAGAGCCTGTAGAGGGTCTAGTAATTTGGGTTACAGATCCATTTGATCCAGGTCTATTTGCTGTAGTTGGTCTGTTAATACCTGAACTGCCAGACGGTCTGCTTACAGCAGGTCTTGATTGTACAGCCGGCCTTGATACTGCGCCTCCGCCTCTACGTGCACCTCCGCCTCCGCCTCGATGTTGTGCTATACTATCAATTGAAATCAAAAAAAATGATCCCACAAAGCATATAAGTGCTGTTTTTCTAAGAGTTTTTTTTATGTTTTTCATTTTCAGTGTTTTATGTTCATTAAAATTATTAAAAAAAAATAAGAATGCTTTATAAAAATCCAAAATCATTTCATACTAAATGATAAAAATTCTATTATAATTGTTGCAAATACAATACCATTTTGTTTTTAATAATTTGATTTTTAATTGTTTATCTATAGTGAAATATCCCACTGTATTCTAAAACGCCATCCTTGAGCAAGTGGCAGCGTTTTATCCTGATAATCAAAATAGCTTACTTCTGAAGTGAGTTTGTTTTTGTGGCCTTTAAAGAACCAGTTAAAGGCTAAAGTACTCTCGTTTTGCAGATTATCTCTTATGTCATTATTCGGTCTATAAGTAGCAAATCTTCCGGCCATTTCTAAATGTTTGGGCCACCAGTTAAAGGTATTGTGAAAAAAATAACCAGCTTGAGCATAATATCCTTTTAAGGTGGTAGTCTTATCGTTATCCAGTTTATCAATGATGTATTTGGTATGCCATTCGCTTTGCCACGAAAAGCCACGGTACATAAAAGCAGTTTCAAAATTCCACTGATTAACGCGATATTGACCGGGTGAACCATTTTCATAACCTTCCAGCGAACCTCCTCCAGATTGCGAAAATCGAGTATATGGACTTCGGTTTGTCAGTGCCGAAAAGGCAATAATTGGAGTTGGTTTTTCGTGAAATTCTATATCGCTCCCTTCAAAGTCAAGAAATCTTCCTAAAAAATTCCATTGTACTCTTCCAAAATACATTAGGTTATTGTCGTCATTTGCGGTATTTCCTCTTCCGGTTCCCGTTAAGGCGGCAGCCCAATAATTAAAATCAGTAATACCGCTTCCTTTAAGATGACCGTATATTTCAACGCCCATTTGTCTGTCTGCCGTAAAAGGGCGATTAATTAAAGATCGATCTACGGTTTGCTGTTCACCGCTGCTGATAAAACGTTCACGGGTAAATTCGACTTTCCATTGGCCGGCTTTAAAACTTAACCATTCCCATTTTTCGACCATAATTCTAAAATCAAGCAAATTAGATTGACTGAGTTCATATTCCCAATAATATTTCAGCCAAGGTTCAAATGCGTGGCCGCCTACTTTTAGTCGCGCGCGGTTTATTTTAAAAGTTGTTTTTTTATCCTGACTATAATCATCATACGTTAACGGATCTGTATCATTTGGCGTAGAAAATCGAAACTGCAATCGGCTTTGTAATTGAAAAAGAAATTTATTGTCTTTGGTTCTCAGTTCAATTCCCTTACTTCCATAACTGACATTGATTAATTTGGTTGTGTCTTTTTCCAGCTGTGTCCATCCATTTTGACTTAATAGCAGTATTAAGACTGACAGAAGATTTTTTGAAATACGAATTAATATGCTGGTTTTATACATATTCTTACTTTAAATTTATTTTCTATTTCCTTCGTAATTTTTTTGCTTCAAAAGCAATTCACTATTTAAATCACACGCAATTGAAATAAATTTTTTCTTAAATATTTCAAAATTAGGTATAAATAGATTTTACAAGTCTTTGTAAAGGTTTGACTTTGTTTCATTTTATAATTTGCAACGTCTTATAATTTGTTTTTATAAAAACGAGTGTCTTTCAAGTATTATAATTAAATTTGCAACCGAAAAAACAACACAGCTTTCTTATGTATAAATTGATAATTCGTCCGATACTTTTTTGGTTTGATCCAGAAGAAGTACATTACTTTACTTTTTCATTTGTTAGATTCATTTCAAAAATTCCTGGCGTTTCCTCAATCATAAGATCTATTTATGATGTTAAAGATTCTCGATTAGAGAGAGAAGTTTTCGGAATTAAATTTAAAAATCCAGTTGGACTTGCGGCAGGATTTGATAAAGATGCCAAGCTGTACAAAGAACTTTCTGATTTTGGTTTTGGTTTTATCGAAATAGGAACCGTAACGCCTGTTGGTCAAGAAGGAAATCCTAAAAAACGTTTATTTCGTTTAAAAGAAGATCAGGCAATTATTAACCGAATGGGTTTTAATAACGGTGGCGTTTTGGAAGCTGTAGAACGTTTGAAAAAGAATTCAGGAATTTTGATTGGAGGAAATATTGGAAAAAACAAAGTGACTCCAAATGAAAA
Source organism: Flavobacterium sp. MR2016-29 (assembly GCF_015350695.1). NCBI lineage: Bacteria > Pseudomonadati > Bacteroidota > Flavobacteriia > Flavobacteriales > Flavobacteriaceae > Flavobacterium > Flavobacterium sp. MR2016-29. The sequence continues at coordinate 1,196,496 of NZ_JADKPU010000001.1, read as the reverse complement.
TGCCGTAGACGATTATGTAATTTGTTTTGATGCGCTTTTCGATCATGTAGATTATTTTGTAGTAAATGTAAGCTCTCCAAATACACCAAATTTAAGAGCACTACAAGACAAAGAACCTTTGACAACTTTACTTCAAACATTGCAGAATAGAAATGTAGAAAAGCAAAAAACAAGTACTCAAAAAATAAAGCCGATTCTTTTAAAAATTGCTCCAGATCTTACAGACGAGCAATTATTAGATATTATTGATATTGTAAAAACAACTCAGATTGCAGGTGTAATCGCTACAAATACAACAATTTCAAGAGATGGTTTACAATCTCAAAACCAATCAGAAATGGGTGGATTATCTGGAAAACCATTAACAAAACGTTCTACAGAAGTAATTCGTTTTCTTTCGGAAAAAAGTAATCGAGCATTCCCAATTATTGGAGTAGGAGGAATTCATTCTGCAGATGATGCTATCGAAAAACTAAACGCTGGTGCAAGTTTAGTACAATTGTATACAGGATTTATTTATGAAGGTCCAGCGTTGATTAAGGCGATAAATAAAAAAGTTTTAGGGCAATTGTAAAAGCAGTGCCTGAACAATTAATCCAACAACTATTGCGATTCCAAAACTGATTAAAGTACCAATCAAAACATATTCGGTCAGTTTTCGGTCTTTGGCTTCTTTTAAATCTCCAAATCTAAAAATAGATTTAGCAGCTAATAAAAATCCGATTGCTTCAAAATGCCCGGTCAAGATAAAACCGAATACGAATAAACGTTCTAATATGCCAATGTAGTTTCCTGCGCTGGCAAGCGAGTTGTCCTTGTGGCTATTTTCGTTTTCAGGACTCCAGATTGAAATTATGGTTTTAATAAAAATTGAAGTTGGTTTTGTAACCAATAAAATTCCAGTTGCTAAAATCCAAAATTCGTTATCTTGCCAAAAATAGATAATGCCTTTGTTTTGATAGAGTAATACAATTCCAATTAAAATCAAAATATGTGCAATTTGATCTGCCACAAACCAAGTGCGTTTTGTTTTTTTCTTCTGAAAATTTAATTTGATTAAATCAATAATGCCATGCGTAACGGCAATTAAAATCGCATAGGGAATAAACTCGATTTCTCCAGCTAAAACTGCAGCTAAAACACCATGCAATAAAATATGAAGATACAAGTAAATACTTTTGTATTTTTTTGTTTCTTTATCAGCAACCCAAGAGTTGGGCTGCCAGATAAAATCTCCTAATAAATGAGCTAAAAGCAGTTTTATAAATAAAATCATGAGGCTGTAATTTGTTTTATTTGTGCTCTAAAATAACGATCTAAATTCATAACCAAATCAAACTGCGCGCGTTTTTGTCTGCGGCTCACTGCAGCCTGATTAATGCCTAATTTTTGTCCCAATTCTTCTTGCGATAAAGTTGGGTTTTCTATGGCAACAGCTACAAATTCTGCTGCTTGCACAAGCCAGCTGTCCATAAAAGTTAATGCCAGCTGGAGCATTAAGTTTATTTTTTCATCAATACTATAGTCGCCAGTTCTCATTGCCAACGTTACTTTTTGTTTTTTTAAAGTTTCAAAAAGCTCTCCTGAATGTATAAAGGCTGTTCCATTGCTTTCAGATATTTTTTCGGCGCTGTGTGTTTTATCTCCAAACCCAATACTCATTCGGGCATCTAATTTTTTTGCTTTTAAATGCGCTTTTATTAAAATAGCAGACAACAATGCTTCTTGAGGATTTTTTATTTCGATTTGAAATTCATCACCTCTGTAAACTTCCCATTGACTAGGTGTTTCGCCAAACGGAGATAAGATTTTCTTTAAATCTTCTACCCAGTCTTTTGATTTTTGTTTTCTCGAATCGATGATATCACCAGTAATTACGCTTGTCATAGTTTCAAATATAATTAAAAATAAATTAAGTTTTGATATTACAAATATACGTAATAAAATTAATTATTACGGTTTTCAGTAATACTTATATTTATTACGGTTTTCAGTAATAATTATTTGTATTACGATATTTGGTAATATTTCAATTTATGAAAATTATAGCTTTTATTTCTTTAAAAAAGAAACTAACTTAGCCTTCACTAAAGAATAAGCTTTGAATAAAGAAATCAAAATTATCGAATGTCCGCGGGATGCCATGCAAGGTATCAAAACTTTTATTCCGACTAAAAATAAGGTTTCGTACATACAAGCTTTGCTACGAGTAGGTTTTGATACTATTGATTTTGGAAGTTTTGTGTCTCCAAAAGCGATTCCGCAAATGCAGGACACTGCCGAAGTTTTGGCACAGCTTGATCTTTCGCAGACTACAAGCAAATTGCTGGCTATAATTGCCAATACGCAAGGCGCTGCGCAGGCTTCAGAACATGAGCCAATTCAATATTTAGGTTTTCCTTTTTCGATATCTGAGAACTTTCAGATGCGAAATACACATAAAACAATTGCTGAATCTTTAGTAACACTTCAGGAAATTCTTGAAATCGCCGATAAAAAAAACAAAGAAGTAGTTACCTATCTTTCAATGGGTTTCGGTAATCCGTATGGAGATCCGTGGAATGTTGAAATTGTGGGCGAATGGACAGAAAGACTTTCTAAAATGGGCGTAAAAATATTGTCGCTTTCAGATACTGTTGGAAGTTCTACACCGGAAGTTATTACGTATTTATTTTCAAATTTAATTCCGAAATATCCTCAGATTGAATTTGGCGCACATTTGCATACAACACCAAACAGTTGGTTCGAAAAAATAGATGCAGCACATAAAGCAGGATGTACGCGATTTGATGGTGCTGTTCAAGGGTTTGGCGGATGCCCAATGGCGACTGATAAATTGACGGGAAATATGCCTACGGAGAAACTTATCTCTTATTTTACAGCCAATAAAAAAACAACGGGCTTAAATTCGTTAAGTTTTGAAAGCGCTTACAACGAAGCATCAAAATTGTTCGGAAAGTTTCATTAAAAAGCAGTATATTTATTATCTTATGTAATAATCTTCAATAAAAAACGGTACCACTGACGTTTAATTTATTAATTATGAGCGCAAACTTCTTAAATAGAATTAAAATTTTAGTATTTGCATGCTTGTTTTTTTCATGCTCGAGTGATTTAGATTTTGATCAGGTTAACGATCTAAAATTAGAACCCGTTTTTGTAGCGAATCTGGCTTATTTTAATGTTCCTGCCAATCAGTTTTACGATAATGGAGCTGAACAGCAAATTGCATTTGATGTACAAGACTTTGATGCCTTTAAAAAGAAATTCTTCAGAGATAACTTGGTTAAGGCAGAAATGGATTTTGAAATAGAAAATACTATTTCTAGAGCTTTTACCCTTAATTTATTGCTTTTAAATGATAATGATGAAATTCTTCAAACCTTAACTTTTGAAGTTCCGGCTTATTCAGGAAGTTCTAATGTTATAAAATATCCTACAGAGGTTTTTGAAAACCAAAGATTAGCACTTTTAAAACAAACTACAAAAGTTGGTTTTTTTGTTAGAATGGCATCTGGACCTCCAATAAACGCGAATAGTTCAGGTAATTTAAAATTACGATCAAGTGCAACCGTTTATATGGAGATTGAATGAAAAAAGTCAGCCTGGTTTTAATGCTGTTTTTACAGCTTATCTGTTTTTCGCAAAACAAACAATTACTGTATAATTTTACAGCAATTCCGCAATCGTCATTGGTAAATCCCGGTGCCGATGTTTCGTACAAGTTTTATTTTGGAGTGCCAATTTTATCTGGAATTTCAGCAAATTTAGGATCAAGCAGTTTTTCAGCATATGATTTATTTGCAGATAATGGAGTTGATTTTAATGATAAAGTCAGAAACATTATAAACAAATCGTCCAGCAAAGATAAGGCTCAGGTAAATGAACAGCTCGAATTATTTTCAGGTGGTTTTAGAGTTGGAGGAAAGGAAAGTCAATCGTATATTTCATTTGGAGCCTATCAGGAATTTGATTTTCTAACGTACGTTCCAAAAGATCCTGCCATTTTTGCCTTAGACGGAAATAGAGATTATATTGGTAAATCATTCAATTTAGCGGATATAAATGTAAGGGCAGAAGTACTATCAGTATTACACGTCGGATTTCATAAAAAGTTAAATGAAAAACTCGTTTTAGGCGGTCGTGCTAAACTTTATTCCAGTGGGGCAAATGCCACTTCTACTCGAAATTCGGGTTTTGTTTATACTGCTCAAAATGCTGGAACTCCTAATATTTATACACAAGTAATTTCATCAAATCTAGAAATTAAAACTTCTGGAATTGCCAAGTTTACAAAAGATGAATATGAAGGAGATATTGCTAGTGATATCGCACACAACACCTTTTTTAACGGAAGTTTAGGTTTGGGAATAGATGCTGGAATTACATACTATTTTAAAGAAAATCTTCAATTTACGGCCAGTATTATTGATCTCGGATTTATAAATCAGTCTAAAGATATTGAAACTATAACATACAAAGGCGAATATAGATACGAAGGTGTAAACCCTAGTTTTGACTTTACAAATGAGCCGGAAAATGTAATTGATGATTTCGAAAAAGCAATTCCGCGTGATACGCTTTATAATAAATACACTACTTGGCGTCCAACAAAATTATATTCCTCAATACAATATTCTTTTGGAGAAGCAAGATCAGACGACGAATGCAATTGCAAAGGATCAATCAAAAGAAAGTATATAAATAAAGTCGGCGGACAATTGTTTGCAATGACAATGCCAAATGAACCTTTTGTGGCTTTAACAGCTTTTTATCAGCGCAGTCTTTTAGAAAAACTTGATGTTAAAGCGACTTATACATTCGATTCTTATTCAAAAACTAATATCGGATTAGGGCTTTCAGGAACAATCGGGAAATTTAATATTTATGCATTAGTTGATAATGTTTTCGAATATAAAGATGTCTCGAAGGCCAATAGTCTAGCATTTCAATTCGGACTCAATTTTATTTTTCAAGACAGTAAAGATTAAATTTTTAAAATTCAAATTAAAAAATTGAAATATACTTTTGTAATACCTTTCTTATAATGAGAAATTTAAGAAAAAGTTAGTATTCAAGTTTGCAATTTATTCACTATATTTGCACGCAATTCAACTAGAAATTGCAACATGATAGCACACAACTCCAAGATTATCGGCGAAGGTTTAACTTACGACGATGTATTATTAGTACCTAACTACTCGAATGTGCTTCCTCGCGAAGTGAGTATCAAATCAAAATTTTCACGAAATATAACACTAAATGTTCCTATAGTATCAGCTGCTATGGATACTGTTACTGAAAGTGCAATGGCAATTGCTATGGCGCAAGAAGGCGGAATTGGTGTTTTACATAAAAACATGACCATCGAACAGCAAGCGGCGAAGGTTAGAAAAGTTAAGCGCGCTGAATCAGGAATGATTATCGATCCCGTAACTTTACCGATGAATTCAACTATTGCAGATGCAAAAAATGCCATGAAAGAATTCGGAATTGGCGGAATTCCAATTGTTGACGAAAACAAAATCTTAAAAGGAATCGTTACAAACCGTGACTTGCGTTTCGAAAAAAATGGGGCAAGACCAATTGCTGAGGTAATGACAAGTACAAACTTAGTTACTGTTGCCGAAGGAACGTCATTAGAACAAGCTGAGGTAGTTTTACAAGGTCATAAGATCGAAAAACTGCCAGTTGTAAATGCTAAAAACGAATTGGTTGGTTTAATTACTTTCAGAGATATTACAAAACTGACTCAAAAACCAATCGCGAATAAAGATACTTTTGGTCGTTTAAGAGTTGCAGCAGCAATTGGAGTAACTGGTGATGCTGTCGAAAGAGCGGCTGCTTTAGTTGCTGCAGGTGTAGATGCAATCATTATCGATACAGCACACGGACACACAGAAGGTGTGGTTAATACATTAAAAGAAGTAAAATCAAGATTCCCTCAAATAGATGTTATTGTTGGAAACATTGCAACACCAGAAGCTGCTAAATACTTAGTAGAAAATGGTGCTGATGGTGTAAAAGTTGGAATCGGACCTGGTTCTATCTGTACAACTCGTATCGTTGCAGGGGTTGGTTTTCCTCAATTCTCAGCTGTTCTTGAAGTAGCTGCAGCTATTAAAGGAACTGGTGTTCCAGTTATTGCTGATGGTGGAATTCGTTATACAGGTGATATTCCTAAAGCAATCGCTGCAGGTGCTGACTGTGTAATGTTGGGTTCATTATTAGCAGGAACAAAAGAATCTCCAGGAGAAACAATTATCTTCGAAGGAAGAAAATTCAAATCTTACCGCGGAATGGGTTCTGTTGAAGCTATGCAAACAGGTTCAAAAGATCGTTATTTTCAAGATGTTGAAGATGATGTTAAAAAATTAGTTCCAGAAGGAATTGTGGGCCGTGTTCCTTACAAAGGCGAATTGAACGAAAGTATGCTTCAATTTATTGGAGGTCTTCGTGCCGGAATGGGATACTGTGGTTCAAAAGATATTCCAACTTTACAAGAAACGGGACGTTTTGTTAGAATTACGTCAAGCGGTATTACTGAAAGCCATCCACATAACGTAACGATTACAAAAGAAGCTCCAAATTATTCTAGATAATTTTTAGTTTTTCTGCATAAAAAAAGGCGTAAGAATCTAAATTCTTACGCCTTTTTATTTAAAATATATTTTCTAAAGAGCAGCAGTTTGTTTTTCTGTATCTCTTACTTTTTGATTTTCTAATATCTTCTGAACAAAGGGCTGTACTTGAGTTTCTAATTCACTTTCAGAGATATTTAATGCTTTAGGATCATTAACTAATTCAAACCAAGGTTTTGGTCCGTCAAAATTGTAGCTTCCAAAAACGATAACTGGAGTTCCTTTTACTTTTACATTTTCTGCATCTTTTAAGATCCATTCGTCTGCCCATTTGTAAAGGTATTTAGCATCTTTTTCTAATAAACGCAAGCAAGAATGAGAAGCAGGATAACCTGGCAATTCGTATTGGTGAAAACCAACACCTAGTTTATTTTCGATATTGAAATTCCATTTTAAGTCCCATTCGTCATTAAACGTACTGGTTGTTTTTTCTGCTTTCCAATTGGTAAAAAATAATCCAGTTGGCGTTTGATCTTTTTTTCTTCCCATATTAGTTGGGCCTGTATAAACTAATTCACCGTTTTCATATGCAGCAAAAGTTTGAGTAGGATATGAAAATATTAAAACTTTCGATACATCTTCTAAAGCAGAAACGTGCAAAGGAAATGGTAAATAATAAACTAAATCACCACTTAGATCAGATGGAATTACAACTGAATCCATTTTGGCAAAATTCGCCTTGTCAGTTCTATTTACAGCGTACGCTATATCTAGTTTAGTTGAATCACTTTTTATAGAGTCAAGCCATTGTTTTGTTTTTACAAAATGAAAACTAATAGATGATTCTGGCTTTTTATATTCAATTGTTTTCTTAGGGGTTGCTTTTTCGGTTCTGGCAACAGTTTCGTTTCTTTTGCAAGAACCTAACACAACTAAAACTACTAAAAGGAGGATATTTGATATGTAATATAACTTTTTCATAAACTGGTTTTTTATTGATGTAAAGTTATTTTAATACCCCTTCAAAAGAATTACAGAATTTCTGGAATTGTTTGTTTGATTTTCATTTACTAATAGTATTCATCTTAAACAAAATTCCAACCATAAAGTAAAATTATCAAAAGTAATTTTCCATTTTCTGTATTCAATTTCTGCTGAATCAGAAATCCAAGAATAGCCTACTTTAAAAACGCCGTTATTTTCTTTTGCGAATTCTTCCCAAAAATTAATTTTGTCTTAGAATTTTCAATCATAACCGTATATTTTGAACTGACTAAATCAGTCCTTTTATTTTAGCATGCTGCAACAGCAAAATAGTTTTCGCATCAGAAATCTCGCCAGATTCAATCATCGCATAAGCTTCATCAAAAGTATATTCTAAAACCTGGATATTTTCTTGTTCAGAGGCTAATCCACCACCTTCACTCACTTTCATACTTTCATCATATTCGCCTGTAAACAGATACAAAATTTCTGTTACAGCTCCGGGAGACATATACGTTTCAAATGCTTTTTCAACTTTTTGAATGCGGTAGCCCGTTTCTTCTTCGGTTTCACGAATAATAGCTTGTTCCGGATTATCTTGGTCTAAAAGTCCAGCGCATACTTCGATCATCATTCCAGTTTTGTTTCCGTTAAGGAAAGTTGGCAAACGAAACTGACGCGTTAAAATAACCATTTTTTTAGTTTTATTGTATAATAGAATTCCAGCTCCATTGCCGCGATCGTAAACTTCACGAACGTGTGTTTGAATTTTTTCATTTTCTTTTTGGTAATTGAAAGTGACTTTGTTTAGGATGTACCAATTGTCTGATAGTAAAGAAGTTTCGGTGATTTTAATTTCCGGATTTTTCATGGCGTAAATATTTATATAAAAAAACGCCCTGATTATCAGAGCGTTTAGAGATTGTTATTTTGTTATTGTCTGCTTTCTGTCTGGTCCAACAGATACGATCTTAATTGGCACGCCAACTTCAGCTTCAATAAATTCAATATATTCTTTTAGCTCAACTGGCAATTGATCGTAAGTTGTCAATCCAGTTAAATCAGCTTTCCATCCTTTAAATTCTTTATAAATAGGAGTTACATTTTCTGGCTCGATATTATATGGAAAGTGAGAAATGTTTTGTCCTTTATAGTTATATTCTGTACAAACTTTTAAAGTTTCGAATCCTGAAAGAACATCGCCTTTCATCATCATCAATTGTGTTACTCCATTTACTTGAACAGCATATTTTAAAGCTACAATGTCTAACCATCCGCAACGTCTTTGTCTTCCTGTAACAGATCCAAATTCGTTACCCACTCTTGCCATTGTAGCACCAACTTCGTCAAAAAGTTCAGTTGGGAAAGGACCACTACCAACACGAGTAACATAAGCTTTGAAAATTCCGTATACTTCTTTAATTTTGTTAGGAGCAATTCCTAGACCAGTACAAGCTCCGGCAGCAGTAGTATTTGATGAAGTTACGAAAGGATAAGTTCCGAAATCAACATCTAATAAAGAACCTTGAGCTCCTTCGCATAGAATAGATTTACCCGCTTTTTGAGCTTGGTACATGTATTCTTCACTGTCAATAAAATCTAATTTTTTTAATTCTTCGATAGCTTCAAAAAACTCTTTTTCAAGTTCCGCTAAGTTGTATTGAATTGCAACGTCATAAAAGGCAATCATCGCTTCGTGTTTGTCTGCTAAAGCTCTATAACGTTCTTTAAAATCTTCTAATTCGATATCTCCAACACGCAATCCGTTTCTGCCGGTTTTGTCCATATAAGTTGGACCAATTCCTTTAAGAGTAGAACCAATTTTGGCTTTTCCTTTAGATGCTTCAGATGCTGCGTCTAATAAACGGTGTGTTGGTAAAATTAAATGTGCTTTTCTTGAAATAATCAACTTGTTTTTGATGTCAAGGTTAAATTTTGCTAAACCTTCAATTTCTTTTTGAAAAACTACCGGATCTATTACAACACCATTCCCGATGATGTTTATTGAATCTTTATGAAAAATTCCAGAAGGAATGGTTCTAAGTACATGTTTTATTCCGTCAAATTCTAATGTATGCCCTGCATTTGGTCCTCCTTGAAAACGTGCAATAATATCATAATTTGAGGTAAGAACGTCAACAATTTTTCCTTTACCTTCATCTCCCCATTGTAATCCTAGTAATAAATCTACGGTCATTCTGTTTTAATTTGCGTTGAGGCAATTTGAGTTGCCCTACTGATTAATGTAGTTAATTTTCTTTTTTTTATTTTTTGAATAATGCCTTTCTGGATTATTGTTTTTGTTTTTTGTTTCCGTAGAAATAAAGTGAATGATTCGTAATTTCGATATCAAATATTTCTTCGATTGTTTTTTTGATGGTTTGAATTCTTGGGTCGCAAAATTCAATTACTTCACCAGAATCAGTCATAATAATATGATCGTGCTGTTTGTCGAAATATGATTTTTCGTAGTAAGCTTGATTTTGCCCAAATTGATGTTTTCTAACCAATGCGCAGTCTAACAATAACTCAATCGTGTTGTATAAAGTTGCTCTACTCACACGATAGTTTTTGTTTTTCATCTTGATATAAAGGTTTTCTATGTCAAAATGCTCTTCGCTATCGTAAATTTCCTGAAGTATAGCATAACGCTCAGGAGTTTTGCGATGCCCTTTTTGTTCAAGATACATTGTAAAAACATTTTTTACAATTTCTTGATTTCTAGTGTTGTCAGTTGAAATGAGTGTCATATCCGGCAAAGATAATTTTTTATTTTTAATGAATAAAAGTTTCGGGTTTAAACTTTAACGTTCAAATTTTGATTTGATTACTAATAATGCACCAAATACAAGGTTTGAGAACAATTAATTCGATTAATTTTAGAAGAACTTAATTAACATAATTATTTTTATTTATGATAAAACTAACAAATTTTTATTCGGTTTTTGTCATGTACATATACCAGTTCCATTCCCACGTTTTCCCTTGATCATCAGACATTGCCTGGCTCCAAACCGGATTTTTTTCATCTCTGGCATCCCAGCGGAAAACTTGAATCACATTTTTGCCTTCGTAAATATCTTTAGAAAAAAAATGCCCAACTTTGTTTTCAAATGAACCTACTACGGGTTTGTCTAAAATTCCAGTGTTTGAGTCAGCCCAATAAATGCTCCACAATTTTGTTTTCGGATTAAAAAGGCGAACCGTCATGCCTTCGAATGGTTCTCCGTCAAAAGTGGCAAGAAAATTATCGATGTTTCCAATTCCGTTTAGAATCTTATACATTTCCTGAGTTGACGGAAATTCAATCCATTCATTCGAATTTGCAAATCGTTGTTTTAATTTTTTATTCCGAATAACAGATTTTCCCTGAAAAAAATCAAAATCATCTTTTGATGAAGATTCCGAAGCGACAATTGAAAGTGCTCCGTTTTCATCAAAATTGATTTTAGGAATTTCTATAGAATCTGTTTTCATAATTATTTTTTTAAAGAAAAAAAGAGCTTACGTTCTGTATTCTCGGGTTACTTTATCAACGCCGTCAATTTTTTTGATCGCATTGATCATTTTTTTCAAAATGGTATTATTTTTTACAATTACGGCAATCTGACCATGAAAAATTCCAGCATCGGTACTTAAAGAAATACTCTGGATATTAACGCTCATATTGTTCGAAATTACTTTCGTTAATTGATTTGTAAGACCTAGAACATCCATTCCTGTAATATTTATAATGGCTTTAAATTCTTCTTGAGAAGAATCAATCCATTTGGCACTCATAATACGGTACGCGTAATTGGACTGCATTCCGATTGCATTTGGACAATCTTTTTTATGGACTTTTATTCCTTCATTAATCGTTACAAAACCAAAAACGTCGTCTCCCGGAATTGGGTTACAGCATTGCGAAAGTTTGTAATCGAGTTTGTCATGTTCGGTTCCAAAAACCAACATATCATAATTACTGCTGATGACCGGTTTGTGAATATCTTCTGCAGCAGTAGTTGTATCTTTATTTCTTTTGATTTTATTTTTGAAGAAATTGATAAACGAATTGCTTTTTTGAGCAGCATAATCTTTCAATTGCTGATTTTCAATTGCTCCAATTCCAACTCTGTAAAATAAATCTAAGCTGGTTTTTAGTTTGAAGAAGTTCACTAATTCGTTTATAACTTGTTCACTTATAGTTACTTTTAAGTGTTTTAGTTTTCTGGTAAGAAGTTCTTTTCCTTCTTCGGCAATTTTTTTAGTGTTCTCATTAAGAACGTTTTTGATTTTATTTTTTGCTCTCGAAGTCGTAACATATTCCAGCCAGTTTACAGTTGGTTTTTGGTTGGCAGAAGTTATAACTTCAACTTGATCGCCACTTTTTAATTCATGATTTAACGGAACTAAGCGCCCGTTTACACGAGTTCCTCTGGTTTTAATTCCAATTTCTGAATGTATGCTAAAAGCAAAATCCAGCGATGTTGCTCCTTTTGGCAAGGATTTGATTTCTCCTTTCGGTGTAAAAACAAAGATTTCTTTTGAATATAAATTCATTTTAAAATCTTCCACAAAATCTACCGCATTAGTTTCTTGATTTTCTAAAGCTTCACGAAGTAAATTTAGCCAAACATCCAAACCGCTTTCTTCTGTTGCTCCATTTTTATATTTGTAATGTGCGGCATAACCTTTTTCAGCAATTTCATCCATACGTTCGCTTCGAACCTGTACCTCGACCCAACGGCCTTTTGGTCCCATAACGGTAATGTGCAAAGCTTCATAACCAGTTGATTTTGGTGATGAAATCCAGTCACGCAAACGACTCGGACTCGGTCTGTAGTGATCTGTTACGATTGAATATATTTTCCAAGCCACAAATTTTTCGTCATGCGGATCTGATTTATAGACAATTCTTAAAGCGAATTTATCATACACTTCATCAAAACTCACATTTTGAGCGCGCATTTTTCGTCGAATCGAATAAATAGATTTCGGACGTCCTTTTATGATATAATCGATGCCTTCATTGTCTAAAGATTTTTTCAAAACATCTGAAATATCTTTGATATAAGCATCTTGTTCTTCTTTTGTTTCTCGAATTTTGCTTACAATATCATTATAAACGTTCGGTTCAGTATATTTTAATCCTAAATCTTCCAACTTAGTTTTAATATTGTAAAGTCCTAAACGATGGGCGAGAGGCGCGTAGATATAAAGTGTTTCAGAGGCGATTTTTGTCTGTTTGTATTCGACCATTGAGTCCATTGTCTGCATGTTGTGCAGACGATCGGCTAATTTTATTAGAATTACACGAACGTCATCGTTCAATGTAAGGATCATTTTTCTAAAATTCTCTGCCTGCATGGATGCATTCAGATCTTTTTGAACCATCGAAATTTTAGTCAAACCTTCAACCAATTGTGCCACTTTTGGGTTGAATAAACGCTCAATATCTTCAACCGTTATTGGAGTATCTTCGACAACATCATGCAATAAAGCCGCAGCAATAGAGGTCGCTCCCAAACCAATTTCTGAGGCAACAATTTTCGCAACTGCAATAGGATGAAAGATATAGGCTTCTCCAGATTTGCGTCTTTGTTCTTTATGAGCATCGACAGCAACATCAAAAGCTTTCCGGATTAATTTTTTATCAGCAGGGCTTAAAGTCTGATAACTTATTCGAAGTAATTCTTTGTATTCGTGCGCAATTGCTTTGTTTTCTTTTTCAATATCTATTTCTATCATAACGGCATAGTTCAAGTACTAAAAATAAGAATAAGTTTGAATATACGCAAGGTTTAAGATTGTTGATTTTAGTCCAGATCCCGAAACTTCGGGACAGGATAGATTTCAGATTTTTTGAGGTGTAAAAAGACTTCGACTTCGCTCCGTCTGCTTAAATAAATGTTTATTTAAAAATAAATTTAAAGATTTAAAATTCCAACAAAAAAGAGCGAAGCGATTTTTTAAAAATCTAAAAATCTAAAAATCTAAAAATCTAAAAATCTAAAAATCTAAAAATCTAAAAATCTAGAATCAAAACCCTCTCTGTCTTTTTGCTTCAAAAATTAAAATAGCTGCAGCAACAGAAACGTTCATACTGTCTATTTCTCCTTGCATCGGAATAATGATATTTTGTGTGGCAGCATCACGCCATTCCTGTGTAAGTCCGGTTGCTTCTGTACCCACAACTAAAGCTGTTGGAGTGGTAAAATCTTGTGTATGATATGAAGTTGAATTTTGCAAGGTCGCACAATAAAAATTGATTTTTTTTTCTTTTAAAAAAGCAATAATTTCTGCTGTCGTTCCAGTTGCAATTTGATTGGTAAACAAACAGCCCACGCTCGAACGCACAATGTTTGGATTGTATAAATCACTTTTAGGATTTGCGATTAAAACAGCATCGAGATTTGCAGCATCAGCAGTACGTAAAAGCGCGCCAATATTTCCTGGTTTTTCTGGAGCTTCTGCCACTAAAATCAGCGGATTTTCAGATAGATTTAAATCTGATAATTGCATCGATTTGGTTTTGGCTATGGCCAAAATTCCCTCAGTAGTATCGCGATATGCTAATTTTTGATAAACTTCTTTATTGATTTCAATTAATTGGACAGGTGTTTTAACCAGTTTGTTAATTTCATTTTCAGTAACCAATTCTGCTAAAAATAAAACGGTTTCTATTTCATAACCGCCTTTTATAGCTAATGAGATTTCACGTAAACCTTCAATCAAAAATGTTCCAGTCTGCTTGCGGGCTTTTGCCTTTTCCTGAAGTAAAACAAGCGATTTTATAAACGGATTTTGTATTGAAGTTATTTGTTTCATTTTTTTTAAAGGTACTTAGGTTCTGAGGCGCTAAGGTACTGAGATTTTTTTTAAAATAGAGGCAAAGCCTGAGAGTGGCAAAGGTTCAGAGGTTTTTAAAAAAAAACAACCACGAATTTCACGAATTCACACTAATTTTTACTGCATAAAAGCAATTAACTATTTGTGAAAATTTATGAAATTCGTGGGGGCTAAATTATTCTTCAGTCGAATTGTTTTCTTCTAAAAGAGCAGTTTCTTCTTCAACAGGCCTTGTTACAACTTGATCTTTTTTTCCGAAAAGGAATTTCTTGACAGCTGCAAATCCTGCAATAAGTGAAACGACAATGATTTTTCCAAATTTTGCCAGAATAGCAAAGAAACCAACTTTAGCCAAAACTTTTCCGGCCACTAATCCTCCAATAGTCCAAGCGGCAACAGTGTCTGTATCCGCATCGAAATCTAAATATTTGTTTCCGTCGTTGAATTCTACACTTTTTACAATTCCAGGAATACTGGCTTTTACTTCTGCAAGTTCGCCCATGTTGGCAACGGCAGAAATATTGTACATTCCTTTTCTACCTAAAACTCTTAAATCATAATTTAAAGTATTCACTTCATCTTTGCCGAATTTTAATTCTTTTGCCCAATGCAGTACTTTTAAGTTGCTGTCATAATAAGGTTTTGATGCCCATCCAACTAATTGAACTTCAGGATAACCTCCTTTTTTTCTTTCCTCATTTGTTACCTGAGTATCTTCTTTCATCGTTTTCAGCAAATCATCATAATCAATATCGTCAGCATCGTCATCTTTTACATAGCCATCTCCTTGATATGTAATAATAAACATCCAGCTGTTGCTATGAGTTACGCCTTTTCCATCGGGAACAAGTGCTCCTAAAACGCTTTTATCTTCTGGGTTTCCCCATAAATTGGTTAAAACACTTTGAGTTTGTTCTGCATTTAGAAATTTAAATCCTTTCGGAATATTTAGCGTTCCGTCTCCTTCGGTTAAATTAATTTTTCCGGATTCGTACTTCATCGATTTTTCGATATTATCATAATATGCAGCAGTAGTGTCACTTTTTTGAGCTATTATTTTCGGAATAAAAACAGCAGATAAAAATAACGTAAGTAGAATTTTCTTCATTAAAATAGATTGGTTTTAAATGGTTAATTATTTAAGGTTGTTGGTTTATTTTTGAAAGATTTCTGAAATTTCTGGAGCCACAGGATGTGGTGCTGTAAAAGTGTATCCCATAATTTTAGAAATAGTTTGAGCAAATTGTTTTTGATACAATTGAGATTCTGTTTTGATTTCGCCTTTTGGAGCAATTTCTGGTCCGATTGCAGCAAACCAAATTTCTGATGCGCCTACAACATTAGCGCCATGATCTGTCCATTGTGTTTTGGTTTTGTCGCCACGTCCGTGATCTACGGTAATCAGCAATGTAGTTTTATTTTTGTATTGAGGATCATTTTGCACAAAATTCCAAATTTCTTTAATCCACTTATCAACCTGATTTGCTGCATCAAGATACGATCTATAGTGTCCAGCGTGAGCCCATTCGTCCGTTTCGCCGTATGAGATATAAAGTACTTTTGGTTTATTGGTTTTTAGTTCATTTAATGCTTCATAATGAGTAAAAACATCAAGGCATTCATCTTCATGAAAAGGCTTACACGAATTGTCACGCATTTCATTCAGTAACTTTTGAGTTTGAGTTGGTTTATTTCCTCCAACATTATCAAAGGCAGAGATTACCGGAAATCCGCTTCTTTTTTCGTTTAAAATTCGGTCAAAAGCATCCCAGGCACCAAAAGCGGCAACTTTTCCCTTTAGTTTTGATTGTTGATTTAAAAACTCTAAAACATTTATATTTGGATTTGGTTTATAACCATTTGAGTTAATTTCGACATCGACATTTCCGGTCATAATTTCGCTGTATCCAGGATAACTAAACCAGTACGGATTTGAAACATCTACTTTGTTCCCTAAATCTCGGTTTCCATAAATTTGCCCTTTTGAAGCAATTTCTGACCACAAAAAAGGCATAAGTTTTTTACGATTTTCTTTGAAGTCAGCACTTGAATATTTTTTATAAATGTAAGTACTGTCGCCCTGATTGAATTTTTTGTCATTGGCAATCGCGGGATCCATTCCTTTAAAAACTTCTTGCCATCTAAAACCATCTGTTGTGATGATGATTATGTTTTCAGTTTTTTGTGCGTGTGAAACAAAACGGATTAAAATGAATAGAATTAAGAATGTTTTTTTCATGGCCTTTTATGTTACAAAGTTTACAAGACAAAGGTTTAAAGTTTTTTTATCAATTCTAATTTACAACGGGCATTTGATGTTTTAATAATGTTTTCTTTAAGAAGACTTTAAATTCCAAAAAAGTAATTGAAATAACTTTTTTCAGGCTCTACACTTTTTCCTTTGCCAACTTCAATGTAATCACCTTTTGAGTCTTTTCGCAGAATCATTATTTCACTTCCATTTTTCCTAATTACATCACCCACAAATAATTCCGGACCTTCATAATCACTCTGATAAAAAAAATCGTTTCTGTCATAGTAGATCTTTGTTCCACGACTTTTTGCGATTTCAAGAATCTCTCCATTCAAAGTCTTCTCATGAAATTCTTTACTCTTTTTATAATATTCATTTTTTGAATTGTAAATAAGAAACAATAAAATGGATATTATTACAAGAATAGGAATTGTACCGTTACGCATACTTTTTTGTTTTTTAATCGAAAAACATTTGAATCCTTACAAAATACCTCTCGCCTTAATTTCTAAATATTTATTAATAGCATCTAAAGTCAAATTCTCAGGCTGCGTTAAAACCGAATGAATTCCATATTTCTTCAATTCGTTGGCGATCAGTCTTTTTTCAAACATGAATTTTTCGGCAATAACTTTATCGTAAACTTCCTGAATGGTATCTGTTTTTTTATTAATGATATCATTCAATTCTGTATTCTGAAAAAAGACAACAACCAATAAATGGCTCTTTGCAATTCCTTTTAAATAGGGTAATTGACGATTTAGACCATCCATCGTTTCAAAATTGGTATACAAAATAATCAAACTTCTTTGATTGATATTTTTCTTGATATCAACATAAAGGCGGCTGTAATCGCTTTCGAAAAAATCAGTTTTAATGTTGTATAAAGTTTCAAGGATTTTTTGCATCTGTGAACCTCTTTTTTCAGCAAACACTCTGTTTTCGACCTTTTTAGAGAAAGCAAAAATTCCAGCTTTATCTTGTTTTTTCAAAATAACATTTGATAAAACCAAAGTCGAATTAATTGCATAATCAAGCAAACTCAATCCGTCAAAAGGCATTTGCATAACGCGTCCTTTGTCAATTGCCATATAAACCGACTGCGATTTTTCATCCTGAAATTGATTCACCATCAGCGAATTTTTCTTCGCGGTCGCTTTCCAATTTAAAGTTCTAAGATCATCGCCCTGAACATATTCTTTAATTTGTTCAAATTCCATTGTATGTCCAATTCGGCGAATTTTTTTGATTCCATATTGATGCAAATTATTCGAAAAAGCCAATAAATCATATTTTCTCAATTGAATGTAAGAAGGATAAGTTGGAACCATTTGATCATGATCGAAAACAAACCGTCTCGAAATCAGCCTCAAAGGAGAGGAAACATAAATATTCAAATAACCAAAATGATATTCACCGCGTTCTGTCGGACGTAATTCATATTTAAGATCATCTTGAAAAGATGCTTTGATCGTTTTTACGATTTTAAAATCACGAACCTGAAACTGCACCGGAATTTCATCAATAATCTTAACCAAAATAGGGAAAGTATACTGATTTTTTATGCTGATGCTAATCGGATTTAAATCTCCATTTGAAAGTTTTTCAGGTACAGTTCTCGTAGCTTCAATTCCGTTTCTTGACAAGTATAAAAGCAAAATATCAAGTCCTAAAAAAGTAAGCAAAACCAAAACACCAAACCAAACGGCATTATATAAATTCGGAAAAATATATGCGCATACAAACAGGCCTATAATGCTCAAAAGCACATAGAAGAAGAAGTTATTGAGATATAGACTTTTTATGAATTTCAATTTAAAATATATTTTAAGTTTTAATGCTTATACTTTAGTCAGGCTGTTATAATCCAAACCCTCTAAATAATCAATTTTCCAGATTCCATTTTCCTTAACGGCTTTTACTTTATATTTTGGAGTTTCTTTCCATTCCGTCCATGTCCAATAGAAACTAGCTTTATTAGTTTCAATTTTTAAATTGTTTATTTTTAGTGTTTTCCAATATCCTTCCGGATTATCCTGACAATCACACCAATAATTTGTGTCATTGCCATATGGAGGCAAGTCGCCAACAAAATATTCGATCTTATTAGTTTTGAGATTGTCGCCAATTTTCAATCCAATTTTATTGTAATTATCAAGAAATTGTTTGGAGAAAAAGTTACTTTTTTTAAGCTCCTCTAATTTTTTGTTATGCGCTTTTAAATTTAGTCCAACATATTTGTCGCCCTTTTTATTTTCCACAACGTCAAAGTCAGTTTTCGTGCTTTTAGTCTCAATCCATTCATACGCTTTTCTTATCAATATTTCGAGCTGTTGTTTGTCGCTTGCGAAATAAACTGACGCATTTGTTTTTTCAATTGGTTTAAAACCAACCAAAACAATTCCGATAAAGAAGAAAAAGAATAATTTAAATACTCTCATTTTTAAAAGGTTGTATGGTATTAATAATTAAAAATTTACAATTAATAATTATCTCGGAATTTCTACTGTTTCAAGAATTTGTTTGATAATTTCAGTGCTCGAAATTCCTTCCATTTCGCGTTCTGGAGCCACAATAACACGGTGCTGTAAAACCGGAATTGCAGCTTCCTTAATATCTTCTGGAGTTACAAAATCGCGTCCTCTTATGGCAGCAAAACCTTTAGCGGCATTCAAAATCGCGATAGAGGCACGAGGCGAAGCTCCTAAATATAAAAAAGCATTTTCTCTAGTATTGATCACAATTCTAGCGATGTATTCCAATAGATTTTGTTCTACTCTAATTTGTTTTATTAAAGCTTGATAACCTTTTATTTCTTCAGCAGAAAGAACGGTTTTAATGGATTCTAATTTGCCATGATCCTGCAATAAATGTTCTCTTTGAATGATCAGAATTTCTTCGTTTAATTTTGGATAATCAATTGTGATTTTGAATAAAAAACGATCTAGCTGGGCTTCTGGCAAACGATACGTTCCTTCCTGTTCAATTGGGTTTTGAGTTGCAATTACTAAAAATGGCGTTTCAAGCTGATAGGCAGAACCATCAATCGTAATCTGGCGTTCTTCCATAACTTCAAAAAGTGCAGCCTGAGTTTTGGCAGGAGCACGGTTAATCTCATCAATTAAAATCAGGTTAGAGAAAATAGGGCCTTTTTTAAACTCAAATTCTGAACTTTTTAGGTTGAAAATAGAAGTTCCCAAAATATCAGAAGGCATCAAATCTGGAGTAAACTGAATTCGGCTAAAGCCAATATTCAATGTTTTAGAAAGTAATTTGGCTGTAATAGTTTTAGCAACTCCAGGAACACCTTCAAGCAAAACATGTCCGTTTGATAAAATAGCAACCAAAAGCTGGTCGATCATTTTATGCTGTCCCACAATTACCGTTTCTAATTCTTTTTTGATAATATTGATGTGATCCAGTAAAGGAGTTAAATTTATTCTAGTCTCAAAATTCACATTTTCATTTGTGATTTCGGTTTCTGGGGTATTAATATCATCCATGTTTTGTATGTTTCTTAAGTTGAATTTTATTTTTTTTCTGCCGCAGATTAAATGATTCTCACAGATTTAAAAATTATTTTAATCTGTAGCAGACAGTTTTTATTTAATGTAAAATCTTTTCAATTGCATTATTAATTCGGATTAAATCTTCTTCGAGACTTCCGTGGTAACTATTTCGATGTTCGTTGATTAAAAATACAAGTTCTCGAATATCAGTTTCATTTTTTCCTGTTTTATGATGCAGTTTTTTAATAAAATCGTCATCCAGTTTTGTGGTATCGATTAAATATTCCGTTCGGATTTTCTCCAAGAAATATATAATTTTTTTATCTATAATATTGGCGTGATCGCCTTCTTGATAATATAAATTTCCAATCGTTTTTGTAAAATCAACGGTCAAATTAGATAATGGCTTTATAATCGGCACAATGCGCTGTTTTCGTTTGGCATTGAAAATCATAAAAATTAAAATGCCAATTATACTAAAATAATAAGCCCATTTTAATCCAGGCTGACTAAAAATATAACGCAATGGCGAGCCTGAAATTGATTCACCATTTTGCCCTTTCGTATACCAAAAAACATTTCCTTTTGGAATATAAGTCAGCACATTTTCAGCATACTGATAATGATTTCCTTTTAATAAATGAAAGTTGGTAAAAGCTGCGGGCTGTGTGTGCAGATAAAAATAACCTCCGCTATAACGAACTTTTATAAAATTTATATGTTTCTCATTTTTCGTTGTGCTTTGATAGCCTAAAACGGTTGTATTTAAAGTGTCAATTTTAGAAAAATAATCTTCTACAGATTGTTTAAAGAGATATTTTTTAGTGCTGACTTTTTTATTCGCCATCCAGATTGATGTACTGTTTAAGCTTGGTAAATTAGACTGAACATCTAGTTTTAAACTGTCTAATAAAATCTGTGGAAAACTTCTCATGCTTAAAAAGACGCTGTTTCCGCGCGAAACAAAATAAAAAAGCTCTTTTACCGACTGATCGTCGATTGCACCATATTCTGAAATATTAAAGAAGGTTCCTTTTATTTTATAATCTTCTACCAAAGTATCAGAATTATAGTTTGCATCTAAATATTCATAAGGCGTAACGGCAGAAACTCTTTCTATTTTTTGTCCTTTCAAAAGTCCTTTGATTTCTTTGTCAAAAACAAACAATCCGTACGGAATTTTATCATGTACAGAAAAGGTTGGGCGCCAGTCAATAGGTTTTGGCTGATCGCGATCTGTTATAATAATAAGGGCTAAAACAAAAACCAGAATAGCCACATAAATTTTGATGGATTTATTCATTGCTAAAGGTTTTTATTGCTTTTTTAAATCGGTTTTCGGTTTTGGTGAACTTAGCTTCATCAATTTCGAATTCTCCGTACCAAATATAATTGTATAAGTACGACAAATAAGTAAATTCTTCTCTATGAATTGGTCGTTGAAGTTCGTATAAATAATCAGAATTCGTTTTTTCGATATCCCATTCAATATAATTATTTTGCGCCATAACTTTCAGCAGCCATAAATAATAATAACGAATTGCAATTCTTTTTTCATCTGCCTGGATGCTCTCTTTTATTAATTTTTCGAAATCTAAAAGATGAATATTTTTCTCTGCATCAGAATAATAAAGGGTACGTTTTTTAGAATTCTTTCCAAAAATCCATTGTCCTTCTTTATTAATCAACGCTTTTACGATTAAGAATATAACGAGCATAATAGTCAATACAGCCAATACTCTTAGTAAAATACCAACAAAGTTTATTGCTGACTGTGGATTACTGAACGAAAAAAGTTTTCTAAATATACTTGCAAGCCAAGATTTAAAATCATCCCAAAACGTTCTTTCGGGCTTTTTTGGCTCGTATTGAAATTCTGAATCGGTATATTTTTTTTTGAAATCTTTAGCGAAGGTTTTCGCTTCAGTCGTGCTTGTGTCGATTTGAATATCTTTTTCAGTGTACTTTACGGCATCTATTTTTGGCGGATCTTCAGTCGTCAAGGAATCCTGCGCATTTGAAAAAGTGCAGTAAAAAAGAAAAGTAAAAATGAAGAAAATTCTATTCATTATGGTTTCCAGTTAATTCAATTAGGCTGATAGTTTTTGTATTTTTTTATGGACAATAAAAGGATAAACCAAATAATAAAATGAAATTATTCCTAATGTAAATAAGATGATAGACACGCTTAACCAATTTGGCATTTCGTTAGCATATCGAGTAATAAAACCTTCTAAAAATCCGGCGGCTATAGTAAACGGAATTGTACTTAAATATATTTTAAAACTGTTTTTAAAACCTATTTTAAAAGAATTTAATCTAGAAAAAGTTTTTGGAAACAATATAGATGCGCCAAGAATAAATCCGGCAGCAGTTTCGATTACAATGGCAAATATTTCCATAGAACCGTGAATCCAAATGCCTCGAACACTTTTCCAGAAAACGCCCTGTTCATAAAAGAAATACTGAAACGAACCCAGCATAATACAATTGCTCATGAAGATGTAAAAAGTCAAAATTCCGGCAAAAATTCCGAAAAAGTAACATTTTGCACCTACATAAAGGTTATTAAAAGTAATGCCGACGAAACTTCCCCAATTTGTGTCTGATTTATAAACCGCCATTGGATTGCCCTTTTTGATGTTTTCTAAAGTCATGTTTACGTAATCGTCTCCCAAAATCAATCGAACGAAATCTGGATCGTATTTTGCAGAAACGACGCCAATTGAAACTAGAGCAACAAAAAGAATAAAGGCATAAAGCAAATATCGTTTATATTCATAAAGAAGCAATGGAACTTCAGTAACGAAAAATTCCACGATTCTATTTTTCTCCGTTCTTTTGGTTTTGTAAATCTTCTGATAAATCTGCGACGCAAGGTGGTTCAAGTAAATAACTGTTTTACTTTTTGGATAATACGTTTGCGCATACGACAAATCATTCATCATTTGAATGTACAAATTAGCTAACTCGTCAGGATTTTTTTTAGCTTTACCAAAAATAGCTAGCTCAAATTCCAGCCATTTTTCTTTATTTTGTTTTATGAAGGCGACTTCTCTCATTGCAGGCTAAAATATAAAATATGTCAGAATTATCTATTAATACAACACAAAATGTTAAAATAAATTTTATCGCAGCTTCTGTCGGTGAACGACTAGGTGCTTATTTTATCGATTTATTTATTAAATTCTCTTATGTTGCGGTACTTACCGGACTATTTTTTTATGTATTAAGTTTAGGGAAATTTTTCAATGGAGCAGGTTCTTGGACGATAAGAGCACTCGTTATAATTGCGTATTTTCCTATTTTAATATATTCGATAACTTTAGAAAGTATTTTTGAAGGCCAGACCTTTGGCAAAAAACTAATAAAAATAAAAGTTGTTAAAATAGATGGTTATCAAGCCGGTTTTGGAGATTATTTAATCCGCTGGTTTTTTAGAATAATTGATTTTACAGCATTGTACGGACTTGTTGGCCTCATCGCTATGGTTTCTAGCAAAAAAACACAGCGTTTGGGCGATATGGCAGCGGGAACGGCTGTGATTACCTTAAAAAACAGAATTAATATAAGTCATACTATTTTAGAGGAAATCGGTACTTCATACGTGCCCACATATCCTTTGGTTATTAAATTATCAGATAATGATATGCGTATCATTAAAGAAACCTTTAAAAAAGCTGTAGCCAAAAAAGATCATGAAATCATTTATAAATTGGTTGCCAAAATTGAAAGCGTAACAGGAATTAAAAACCAATCTGGAGATAACAGTGATTTTATTCGCGTGGTTTTAAAAGATTACAACTACTATACTCAAAATATGTAGAAAGTTTTTTAAGATGAAATTTGCTAAAAAAAAACATTTTTACTTTTCTAAATTCATCAATTGAAAACGTATTGCCTAGCCCTGATGGGAGCGGTATCCTTTTTCTGGCTTCTTTAGCCAGGAAAAGATATAGAGGACAGCAGGAAACAGCTCCTCTTTAAATTTGTGCTAATTCTTACAAAAAAATACTTTTCTACAAGAATAACGTTGGATGATTTCTTAACTTTGTTATACAAGCGAACAATTAACAGATTATTTGCTCGTAAATGGCAGACTGAAAAACCTAGTACAAAACTTAATTAGAAATACTATGAGAATTAAAAAAACTTTTGCAGTTATAATTATGTTGCTTTTTTCTGTTTTTAATTTCGCTCAAGGCGGAAAAAAATTAGATAAAATAATTAAAAGAGATTATCAGATAATTGAAGGAACTATTTCTAAAATATCTGATAAAACGGTTGAATATTCTCTGCCCGGCGAAACTTTGCTGATTTCTCTTGATGTTTCTCAGATCGCGAGAATTGATTTTGCCAGCGGGCGTTCGCAAACTTTTGATGTTTCAGCATCAAGCTCATCTGCAAATAATTCGGGACAAGATTTAGCCACTGCAGAAATGAAACCCAATACAATCGCTGTTTTACCCGTGCCGTACTTAAACTCAGACACTCAGGAAAGCTCGGAAGATATGGCTAAATTTGCTCAAAACGATTTGTATAATAAATTGTTAGATAAATCGGCAAATATTTTTCCGCTAACAGTTCAGGATTTAAGAACAACTAACAGCCTTTTGCACAAAGCAGGAATAAATCATAACAATATAGATGAAACCCCAATTGAGGATCTTGAAAAAATTCTAGGGGTAGACAATATTGTTGCTGCTAAAATTTCATACACAATGTCAACTAGTTCAACTGCATCAACTTACGGAAGCGGAAGCACTACTGTAAGTAACAATGATAAAAAGATTAAGTCAAATGATTATTCGACAACAACTGCCAATTCACAAATGTATTATTACTATAATGTGTATTTTGATATGTACCGAAATAATACTAAAATTTACTCACAAACCCGCAAACCTTTCCTTAACTTAAAAGACAGCTGGATCGATTCTATCTCATATTTATTAAAAAGAAGTCCGATTTATGTGAAGAAGTAGGTTTTTTTAGAAGGTAATAGGCAAGAAGAAAGAGGCAAGAAGAAAGAGACAAGAAGAAAGAGCCAAGAAGAAAGAATATAGAAACAAAAAACAAGAATAAAGAATAAAGAATCAAGACATATATAATCTTTGTTGCTCTGTCTCTTTGAACCTTTGTACCTAATAGAAAAAAAACCTTTGTACCTTTGCCTTTCTGAACCTAAAAAAATGTTTCACTTATTAGATCTTATTGGTACAATGGCGTTTGCTATGTCTGGCGCTTTAACGGCAATGCATAAAAAACTAGATCCGTTTGGGGTTTTTATAATTGCTTTTGTAACTGCGGTAGGCGGCGGAACGCTTCGTGATGTATTGATTGGCAGGACGCCCGTAGGATGGATGCTTGACCTTCAGTATGTTTATGTAATTATTTTAGGTTTTATTCTGGCTATTCTTTTTAGAAAAAAGTTTGACAGGCTCAGAACTTCATTGTTTTTGTTTGATACAATCGGGCTTGGCGTTTTTACTTTAATCGGACTCGAAAAAGGAATTTCGATTGATTTGCATCCAGTCATTTGCATTGCCTTAGGTACGATGACGGCTTGTTTTGGAGGTGTAATCAGAGATATTTTATGTACAGAAATTCCAACTATTTTTAGAAGAGAGATTTACGCCACGATTTGCATTTTTGGCGGAATTGTATTTTTTGTCTTAAAAAAACTAAACTTAGAAGACGATATTTTGTATTTATTAACTTCAATAGTAATTATCACTGTACGTTTGATGGCGGTAAAATTCAAATGGTATTTACCAGCATTTGAGCATAAATGAGATTTTAAAATAATATATTAGCCACAGATTAACAGATTAAAAAAGATTTTTTGGCTAGAATTAAAAATCATTGGAATCAAATAAATCTGTGGCAAGAAAATGACAAAGTATACCGTAAAAAAATACCATAAAAGCGATTACAAAACTTGGAACGAATTTATCGCTCAAGCTAAAAACGCCACATTTTTATTTCATCGCGATTTTATGGAATATCACCAAGATCGTTTTGAAGATTTCTCGCTTTTGATTTTTGAAGGTGAAAAATTAAAAGCAGTTTTGCCTGCCAATAAAAAAGAAAATTCAGTTTACTCACATCAAGGTCTAACATATGGAGGTTTGGTTTTTTCTTCTAAATTGAAAGGTGAAAAAGTGGAATCTATTTTAGATTCGATTTTAGTTTTTTTTAATGAAAATCAAATCGAAACTTTTTATTATAAGCCAATTCCGAGTTTTTATTTTCCGGAAGGAAACAACGAAATAGATTTTTTCTTGTTTAAAAGAGGAGCAGTTTTAGAGCGAAAAGAAATGAATTTGGCCATTAATTTGCAATTGCCTTTGCAGATTTCGAAAAGTAAAATGAAGCATTTCAGAAGAATTGAAAATCTTGATTTAGACATTATAGAAGAACAACATTTTTCTCCTTTTTGGAATGAAATTTTAGAGCCGAGATTATTAGAAAAATTTGATGCGAAACCAGTTCATACCAAAGAAGAAATGGCTTGGTTGAAGCAAAATTTTCCTCAAAATATTAGACAATATTCTGTTCGCCAAAATGATAAGATTATTGCCGGAATAACTATTTTTGAAACCCAAAATGTAATAAAATCACAATATGCAGCTACTTCTAAACAAGGAGAAGAAGCGCGTGCTGTTGATTTTTTATTCATTAATTTGATCCATAAATACAAAAGAAAAGGTAAATTATTTTTTGATATGGGAATCGTAAATTCAGATAACGAAAAAGAGTATGATTTGGGCCTTTTGACACAAAAACAAGAATTGGGCTGTTCCGTTTACAATCAGGATTTTTATAAACTCGATATAAAATGATACCATTTCTTGACCTTAAAAAAATAAACGAACCTTATGAAACTGTATTTCAGGAAAAACTGAAATTGGTTTTAAATAATGGCTGGTATATTTTAGGAAAAGAACTGGAAACATTTGAAAAAGCTTTCGCCGAATATAACCAAACCAAATACTGCATTGGAGTGGGGAATGGTTTTGATGCGTTAGTTTTGATTTTTAAAGGATATATTCAACTCGGAAAACTTCAAAGAGGCGACGAAGTTATTGTTCCTGCAAATACATATATCGCTACTATTTTAGCCATTCTGCAAGCCGATTTAGTTCCAGTTTTGATTGAACCAAAATTAGAAACCTACAACATAAATCCCGATTTAATTCAGGAGAAAATTACGCCAAAAACAAAAGCCATTTTAGCCGTTCATTTATATGGACAATTGGCTGAAATGGAAAGGCTAGATGAAATTGCAGTACAAAATAATTTGATTGTTGTAGAAGATGCTGCCCAATCACATGGGGCAATTTACAATGAACAATTAATAATTAATAATTTAAAAAATACTTCTGCTTACAGTTTTTATCCCGGAAAAAATCTGGGCTGTTTAGGCGACGGCGGTGCGATTACCACAAACGATTCAGAGTTGGCAAAAGTGCTTTTTTCGCTTCGCAATTATGGTTCTGAACAAAAATATCATAATGAATATATTGGCGTAAATTCGAGATTAGATGAACTTCAGGCTTCGTTTTTAAATCTTAAATTACCAAATTTAAATAGGGACAATGACAAACGTCGCGCTATTGCAAAACGTTATTTGTCTGAAATTAAAAATGACAAAATAATCCTTCCGTTTTGGGATTTTTCGAACAATCATGTATTTCATTTATTTGTAATTCGGACTGAAAATCGTGAAGGTTTACAAGAATATTTAACTCATAATCATATTCAAACTGTAATTCACTATCCGATTCCGCCACACAAACAAAAAGCATTTTCTTCTGAGACTTCGGGATGGAAGAATCTACTTTTTCCAATTACAGAGAAAATCCACAACCAAGTTTTGAGTTTGCCGATCAGTCCAGTTTTGACAGATGACGAAGTTAGCTTTATCATCGAAATTTTAAACCAATATTAATTCGTGTCTGACAGCAAAACTTCATATAAAGAAATCCTAAAAACAACTTCAATTTTTGGTGGCGTACAGTTTTTTACGATTTTAGTTTCGATTATCAGAACCAAATTGATAGCTGTTTTTATTGGCCCAAGCGGAATGGGAATTATAGCATTATTAAATTCAACTTTGAGTCTTGTCAGTGGAATTTCTGGTTTAGGAATCGAAACGAGTGCCGTAAAAAACATCTCCGAAAACTATAAAAAAGAAGATTTAAAAACAGTTTCTATAACAGTTCAAATTGTAAAAAAGATTGTTTTTTTTACAGGAATTTTAGGTATGCTGCTTGTTACGATTTTTTCAAAAGCACTAAGTATCATTACTTTTGGAGATTCTAGTCAAACCTATACCTTTATATTTCTGGCGATAACAGTATTATTCAAACAATTATCATCTGGACAATTGGCTGTTCTGCAAGGTTTGCGACAGATGAAATTTTTAGCAAAAGCTAATTTGTACGGCAATTTATTTGGTTTGCTTTTTTCGATTCCGCTTTATTATTTTTTAAAGATTGATGCCATAATTCCAACAATTATAATTGCTTCTTTGTCTGCTTTGATTTTCTCTTTTTATTATTCCAATAAAGTAATAATTGAAAAACAAAAAGTTTCAAAAACCGTATTTTTAGAAGAAGGAAAAGCTATTGTGAAATTGGGTTTTATGCTGACGATCAGCAGTGTTTTAACACTATTATCAACGTATTTAATTCAGATCTATATTGGTGAAAACGGAGGATTGGAACAAGTTGGTTTTTATAACGCAGGTTTCACTTTATTAAATTCGTATGTAGGAATTATTTTTACCGTTATGAGTACCGATTATTTTCCGAAATTAGCTTCGATAAATTCTGATAATAAAAAAATTAGGTCCAGTGTTGTTCAGCAAGCTTTTGTATCAATCCTAATTATCACGCCTATAATTGTTTTGTTTTTGACTTTTATTTCATTGATAATTAAAGTTATTTACACACCAAAATTTAATGAAATAACGTCTATGCTTTGTTTTGGAATTTTAGGAATGTTATTCAGGGCAGTTTCCTGGGCAATGGGCTTTATTTTAATTGCAAAAGGCGATTCTAAAATGTTCCTAAAAACTGCTTTTGGCTTCAATATTTTGTCTTTGATAATGAATATTTTTTGCTATTATTTTTACGGATTAGAGGGGCTGGGCTTTAGTTTTTGTCTTTATTTTTTATTTCATTTTATCGGATTAAAAATCATCACTAAAAAAAGATATAATTTCTATTTTGACAAAGATTTTTACGAAACTTATCTTGTTTGTTTTTTAATTTGTATTAGTACTTTTTTAATTCGTTATATTGAAATTTCAGCTCTAAAATACAGTTTATTGACTTTAATGATTTTTATTTCTCTGAGTTTCAGTTTTTATCAAATTAATAAAAAGATGAATTTAAGGGAAATATTCACGTCATTTGTTCAAAGAAAAAAGGATAAAAATGATTCAGAATAGTTATAGAAAATGCCGGTCTTTTTATCACACACTCAAGTTTTACTATTCGGTAAACTGGACAAAGACGCTATATTTTAATTTTAAGAAATTCCCTTTTCAAATTGCTAAAAAACTGCCTGTTTTCTTTTACGGAAGAGTAAAATTTACTTCAATAGCTGGCGAAATTAAAATTGACGGAAATATTAAAAAGGGCATGATTGGTTTTGGTCAGCCGTATGAATTGAATAAAGCTCAAAAAGGCATTTCAGAAATTTTTATTTTAGGAAAATTAACGTTTAAAGGAAAATTTCAATTTGGTAAGGATTGTTTTGTTTTCGTTGGCGAAAATGCAAATTGCGAACTCGGAAATATGGCATCGATAGCATCAAGCGGTAAAATAATTTGTACTGAAAAAATTGTTTTGGGCGATTATGCACGCTTTGGTTCAGAAGCTCAAATCATAGACACTAATTTTCATGATTTAATTGACACAGAAACAGGCGCAAAACTTGAGAAATCAGCACCAATTCTCATCGGAAATTACAATTTTGCAAGCAATAGAGTTTCAGTTCTAAAAGGAACTCAAACATCTGATTTTTGTACAATTGCATCGAATAGTTTGTGTACAAAAAATTATACTTCTTTAGGTAAAAATATTTTGATTGGAGGAATTCCAGCAAAATTAATTCGGTCTAATATTTCAAGAGACTGGCAAGGAGAAAAACAGCAGTTAGATGATTTTTTGACAATTTAAAAATGCAACGCGTATGATACAGATTCGCTAAAGCCTTTTTTTATTATGCGGAAACGCTGTTTTATTTCCAGCAAAATATATTTGAATAACAAATTATAATTTGCTGTTTTATAAGCCAAAATCATTTCAAAATGCATTCTTTTTAAAATGGCTTTATGCTCAATTTTAGATCTATTTAAATGAATTGCTTTTTGAATAATCAAATACGTAGAATAATTTATTTTCTTAGATCTTGAATCATTTTTTAAATGAAAATGAGTTCCAAAAGATGTTGTTGAGATTCTTTTTTTAATTAAAATTTCATCAATATAATCAAAGTCATATTTGCGAGAAGCACGAATCCAAAGATCTAAATCTTCATAAGCTAAATCTTCATCATAACCTTTTAGATCGTCGAAAACAGTTTTTTTAACCATTGAAGAAACTGAGCAAATGCTATTGCCTCCTGAAATAACACTCAAATAAATATCTCCGATTTGTCTTTTTTCGATTGTTTTTTTTGAAGCATCAACTGGGAAATAATAAAAGTAAAAATTACCTTTTTCATTAATTAATTCGGCATTTCCGTAAACAATTCCCAAATTTTTAAAGCGGTTTTGCTGAAAGGCTTTTAGTTGTAATGAAACACAATTGGGCAATAAAATATCATCACAAGCCAGATCAATAATATAATCGCCTTTGGCTAATTTTAAAGCTTTATTAAACGATTTTGTGCTTCCTAAATTCGTTTCGTTTGCAATAAATTGAATTTCAGGATAATCGACAAGCCAATTTTGAATTGTTTCTTTAGAATTATCCGTGCTAAAATCATCTACAATTATCAATTCAATAAACGGATAATCTTGATTTACAGCCGAAAGCAAACTCTCCACAACATACTTTTCTTGATTGTAACACAAGCAAATAATGGTCACTAATGATTTATCTTGCATATTGTTTTTAAAGAGTTATATATTTGATACGAAAATAATAAATCACGAATGATATTGTCTCACAAAAAAAATAAAATTGCTTTAATTGGTTATCGCTTAAGCGGAGGCGGAAGTGATAAAGTTATGGCAAATTTGTCTATTTTTTTTGAAAATCAAGGTTTTGAAGTGGATATAATTATTGTTTTAGACGAAGTTAGTTTTCCGTATTCAGGAAAATTAGTAAATCTTGGTTTGCTTAAAAATAAAAGCAATGGACTTTTTAATAAAGCTAAGAGATTATGGGCTTTATGGAAGTATTTAAACGAAAATAAATTTGATTTTATAATTGATTTTCGGTTTCGTACCAAGATTGTTCAGGAACTTATTTTGGCGAGATTTATTTATAATACCAAAACAATCTTTACGGTTCACAGTTTTTTGATTGATCATTATATGTCAAACAATTCTCGGCTGACAAGGTTGATGTATAATCATTGTTACGCAAATGTTGCTATTTCTGATGAAATGAAAACACTGATTGAAAACAAACATCAATTACAAAATGTGGTCACGATTCATAACCCTGTTTATGTAGAGGAAATTCAGAATAAGCAAAATGAAAATATAGATTTTAATTTCAATTTTATTATCGCCGTAGGACAATATGAAAATCAAATAAAACAGTTTGATCAATTAATTTCAAGTTATTCAAAATCGATTTTGCCTCAAAAAAATATTCATTTCGTTATTGTGGGAAATGGAGATAAATCAAAACTTAAAAAAGCAATTTTAGAGAATAAAGTTTCTGATTTTGTTCATCTTTTAGGCTATCAAAGCAATCCTTTTAAATATGTAAGCAAAGCTAAATTTCTAGTTTTAAGCAGTAAAAACGAAGGATTTCCGAATGTTATTTTAGAATCATTAGCTTGCAAAACTCCAGTTGTCTCTTTTGATTGCGATTTTGGACCAAGAGATATAATTACATCTTTAGAAAATGGTATTTTAGTAGAAAATCAAAATTGGGAGAAGTTGACTGAAGCAATGAATGTATTTGTTTCAGATGAAGTTTTATATCAAAATTGCAAACAAAATGCATTTGAAAGCATTCAGCCTTTTTTATTAGAAAAAGTTGGACAGCAATGGTTAAATTTGATGAAAGCAAATTAAAAATATGACTACAATTCAAGATATAACAGTCCTTAAAATTCCGGTTGTAGAAGATTTGAAAGGAAATTTAGCGTTCATTCAAAACGATATTCTTCCGTTTGAATTTAAGCGTGTTTACTATCTTTTTGATGTTCCGAGTTCTGCTTTTCGTGGCGGACACTCGCATATCGAACAACACGAAGTTTTAATAGCTTTAAGCGGCAGTTTTGAGGTGAAAGTGAATGATGGAACCAGTAAAAGAAGCTTTTTATTGAATAAACCCAATATAGGTTTGCATTTGCCACAAGGAATCTGGAGAGAATTAGAAAATTTTTCGTCAGGCTCCGTTTGTCTGGTTTTGGCTTCAGATGTGTTTGAAGAAACAGATTATATAAGGGATTTTGGAACTTTTTTGATTTCTAAAAAATGAAACTCCTTTACATTGTTCCCAAAATAAAAAATGCTGGCGGAGTGGCTAGGGTTTTGTCTATAAAAGCAAATTATTTTATAGAGAATTTTGGGTATGAAGTTCATATTTTATCTCAAAACGAAGAAACGGATTTGTCTTTTTATAATTTTAGTTCTAAAGTTGTATTTCATAATATGATTTTGAAAGGCAATACTTTTCAGTTTTTAAAATCATATAAGAAAGAAGTAAAGCAAAAAATAAAACAGATTAATCCAGATGTAATTTTAGTTGCAGATAATGGTTTAAAAGCTTTTGTTTTTCCATTTATAATCAAAACCAAAACTCCCATTGTATTTGAATGTCACGGTTCTAAATTTATTGAAGAACAAAGTCAGAAAACTAATTTATTATCCAAATTAATTCAAAAATTAAAATATAGATTCAAAGATTTTGCAGTTAGAAGATTTACTAAAATAGTAGCTTTATCTGATGAAAGTTTAAAAGAATGGAATGTTGAAAATGGCGTTGTAATTCCGAATCCGTCTTGGATTCAGACCGAAAATTTTTCTGATTTAAAAAATAAAAAAGTGATTACGGCTGCCCGAAATTCATATGAAAAAGGATTAGACCGTTTGTTGTTAATTTGGAAGAAAGCTGGTGAAAAACACCCAGATTGGACTTTGGATATTTACACAGATGATATCCAATCTTTAGAGAAAAAAGCAATTAGCTTGGGAATAAAATCTGGAATAAATTATTTCAAATTTGTAAATAATATTGAAGAGAATTATCTAGAAGCTTCCATTTACGCTATGACTTCAAGAACCGAAGGCTTTCCGATGGTTTTGTTAGAAGCTATGGCTTTGGGTTTGCCTTGTATTGCTTATGATTGCCCGATTGGCCCAAGAACCATAATTACAAATGCTGAAAATGGTATTTTAATTCCTGATAATAATGAGGAAATGTTTGTAGAAAAGCTGTCTTTTTTAATTGAAAATGAAGAAGTGAGGTCGAAATTTAGTTTGAATGCGAAAAAAACTTCACAACAATTTAATATTGATAAAGTAATGAAGAAGTGGGAAACTTTTTTAGAAAATTTAAATCTTGGCAATAGTTTTTAAATTGCAAAAACACCCCAGTTTATAGAGGTCAAATAGGAGTAAAGAAGGTTTTTGAGATAACAAATTTCGTTCGATTTTCTTTTGATTTGTATTAAAAAGAAAAGCTGAAAAACGAATTAGTTTTAGCTTTTTTAAAAGTTCAAAAGCTTTTATGATTTTACTTTCTTCTTTGGAGATTTTCCTTGAATTATAAAGAAAAACCAAGTTTTCTAAAGCTGTTTTAGTTTTCTTTAAAAATAAAATGGAAGTTTCTAAATTCAAATGATAAGTGGGATTATCTATTTGTAAAAATTGAAAATGATTTGATTTTAAAACCGAAAAAAAGAGCAAATCTTCATAACCATATTTTGTGATCGATTCATCAAAAGGATATTGAAGAAAAACTTCTTTTTTAATTAATAAATTAGAAGTCAAAACAGAAACAGCTTCTCTTTTCTTCCCGTAAATCCAACGTAAAAGCTGTTCTTTTTCAGGCTTTTTATCTTCATACATGATGCCGCCAAAAAAGATATTTTTAGTTGCAGTTGAAATTAAATCAGCATACTTTTTAATAAAATTATTTGCAGTCGGGAAAGTATCACAATCTAAAATTAACAGCCAATTGTATTTTGCTTTTAACGCTAATGAGTTGATATTTTTTCCTCTTCCCAAATTCCGTTCATTTACAAAAAAAGAAGAATTGGAAATAAGATTAATTTCTTGATTTAGAATGTTTTCTTGAGAGTTTGAAGCGTCGTCTTGGCAAAGAATTTCAAAAGTAATTCCATTAAAATTACATTGCTTTACAAGTTCAGTAACTAGCGGTAAAGCATTATAATTATAAACCGGAATTAAAATGGAAAGCATTACACGCTTCTTTGCACTACTTCAAAAATTCTTTCATCTTCACATTTTAAAGTTTTAGATGGGAATTTCATCAACAAAGCATAATCGTGAGTCGCCATGATAACCGTTTTTCCGTTGGCGTTAATTTTTTTCAATACTTCTAGCACCTCAGAACTCGTTTGCGGATCAAGATTTCCGGTTGGTTCATCGGCTAAAATAAATTCAGGATCATTCAGCAAAGCTCTTGCAATTGCAACACGCTGTTGTTCTCCTCCAGAAAGTTGGTGAGGCATTTTGTTTACAAAATCTTTCATGCCTACTTTATCCAAAACTTCGTCAATTTTATGTTCCATTGCTTCTTTTTCAGACCATCCAGTTGCTTTTAAGACAAAAAGCATGTTGTCTTTTACAGAACGGTCTGGAAGCAATTTAAAGTCTTGAAATACGATTCCGATTTTACGTCTTAAATACGGAATTTCACTTTCTTTTAAAGCAGCCAAATCAAATTCAACTATATGGCCTTCTCCTTCTGTTAAAGGAAGATCTCCGTACAAAGTTTTCATGAAACTACTTTTTCCTGAACCCGTTTTTCCGATAATATAGATGAATTCACCGTGTTGAACATCTAAATTAATATGAGATAAAATTTTTCTTCCTTCTTGATATATAGTGACTTCTTTAAGAGATAGTACGATTTGTGACATAGTAAAATTGATTTGATTTGTAAAAGTAATAAGATAACGCTTGGATTCAAAATAAATTTGAATCATTTCTGAATAAAAATTTCAAACCATATAAGTCATCTAAGTTCATCATCAGAGAATAATATAGAAGCATCTAATTTATAATTAATTAAATGACCTCAATGGTTAAACTTAATCTGTAAGAACGGTCTAAAATCACGACTATTTAAAAAAAAGTTTATAATAAAAGCCAGAAACGTTTCGTTATAGACGGTATAAAATGATACATTTGAATACTAAATATAATTGCAATGCGTAAATTTTCCTGGTTCTTTTTATTCCAAATAATCCTTATTTCGACCACAGTTTCGGCACAAAAATCAGCTATTTACACTTACGACTTAAAGGATTTTGACAAAGCACTGACTTTATATAATGACAAACAATATGCTTCGGCACAACTTATTTTTGAGCATGTAAAAAACAATGCAACAACTGAAGAAGTTCAGTCAGATTGTGCTTATTACATTGCCAATTGTGCTATTAGAACCAATAAGGCAAATGCCGATGCCTTGATGGAAAAATTTGTAAATGATTATCCAACAAGTACAAAGCAAAATCAAGCTTACATCGAAGTGGCTCAGTTTTACTTCGAGCAGGGAAATTACCCAAAAGCTTTGCAATGGTTTGATAAAGTCGATGAAAGCTACATGAGCAAATCGGATTCGGATAAATTTAATTTCCAAAAAGGTTACAGTTATTTCAATGCCAAAAAGAAAAAAGAAGCGACTACTTATTTTAACAAGGTAGTGAATTCTCCTGAATTTGGTTCTCAAGCCAAGTATTATTTAGGATTTATGGCTTACGAAGGCGATGATTATAAAGAGGCTACCAAATATTTTGACGAAGTTTCAGGCGAGGAAAAATACAAAGAAAAGCTTTCGTATTATCAGGCTGATATGAATTTCAAATTAGGAAATTTTCAAAAAGCTATTGATTTAGGTCAAACTGCAATGGTTAAATCGAATGCGATTGAAAAATCAGAACTTAATAAAATTATCGGAGAAAGTTATTTCAATTTAAAGCAATACGGAAAAGCGATTCCGTTTTTAGAGCAATACGAAGGTAAAAAAGGAAAGTGGAATAATACTGATTTCTATCAATTAGGTTATGCTTATTATGAGCAAAAGGAGTATGAAAAAGCAATTTCTCAATTCAATAAAATTATTGAAGGAAAAGATTTCGTTGCACAAAATGCTTACTACCATTTAGGCTTAAGTTATTTGAATACCGGTAAAAAACAAGAAGCATTAAATGCATTTAAAAACGCTTCTGAAATGGAATTTAATGCGCAGATTCAAGAAGATGCTGCTTTAAATTATGCAAAATTGAGTTATGAAATAGGAAATGCTTACCAAACTGTTCCTGGAATTTTGCTTGATTTCTTGAAAAAATATCCAAACAATTCAAGTAAATCTGAAATAGAAAAGTTATTGGTCGATTCTTATATTTCGTCTAAAAACTATAAAGAAGCTTTAATTTTATTAGAGAAAAACAGATCTGCCGAAAATAAGGCAGCTTATCAAAAAGTGCTTTTTTACAGAGGTTTAGAATTGTATAATGAATCAAATTATTCAGAAGCAGGAAAAATGTTTAAAAGCGCTGTCAGCGAACAAAAAACACCTGAATTTACAGCTCGCGCTACTTTTTGGAAAGCTGAAACAGAATACGTTACAGATGACTTTCAGAATGCTTTATTAAGCTACAAACAGTTTGCTGGACTTGCAGCAGCCAAATCAACTGATGAATATAAAAATATCAATTATAATATTGGCTACACCTATTTTAAATTGAAAGAATACGATCAGGCTGCGAACTCCTTTCAAGCTCAGATTGACAATTCAAAAGAAGACAAAGTACGTTTAAATGATTCGTATTTGCGTTTAGGAGATTGCCGTTTTGTAAGTGCAAAATATGCTCAGGCGAATGAAGCTTATGCAAAAGCGATTGAGGCAAAAGGAGTTGATGCTGATTATGCTCAATTTCAAAAAGCAATTTCATACGGTTTTATGTCTAAAAATGACAAGAAAGTTGACGAACTGAATAATTTTCTTCAGATGTACAAAAAATCAGAATATCGTGATGATGCTTTGTATGAATTAGGAAATACGTATGTAGCAGAGAAAAAGAACGATCAGGCGATTAAAACGTACGATCAGCTGATTTCAGAGTATAAAAACGGATCATTTACTTCAAAATCTATTTTAAAACAAGGTCTGATTTATTACAACTCAGATCGTGACGAGCAGGCTTTAGTGAAATTCAAAAAAGTAGCGGCTGAGTTTCCAAAAACTCCAGAAGCTTTAGAGGCAGTTTCTACAGCAAGATTAATTTATGTTGATTCTGGAAAAGTAGATGAATATGCAACTTGGGTGCGTACGTTAGATTTTGTTTCGGTTACAGATGCTGAGTTAGATAACGATACTTATGATGCGGCTTTCAAACAATACAGTCAAAATAACAGCAAACTTGCAATTACAGGTTTTATGGGTTATGTGAATAAATTTCCATCAGGAATGCATTCTTTAGAAGCTAATTTTTACTTAGCACAATTGTATTATGCTGAAGGTTCAGAAACTAAATCAGTGCCTAATTATCAATATGTAATTGATCAGCCAAGAAATGAATTTACAGAACAATCATTAAATAGGTTGGCTCAAATTTTCCTAAAAGCTAAAGATTGCGACAAATCGATTCCGGTCTTGACACGCTTAGAAAATGAAGCTGATTTTCCGCAAAATAAAAACTTTGCTCAAGCTAATTTGATGAAATGTTATTATGATAAGAAAGATTATAGCAACTCAGTAATTTTTGCAGACAAGGTTTTGCAGAACCCAAAAGCCGATGTGAATGTAAAAGCAGATGCACAGATTATTGTAGCACGCGCAGCAATGCAGACTGGAGATGAAGATAAAGCTAAATCGGCTTACGCTAAATTATCAGCAACTTCAAAAGGAGAATTAGCGGCAGAAGCGTTGTATTACGACGCGTACTTTAAAACAAAAGAAGGCAAATTTGATGCTTCGAATGTTTCTGTTCAAAAATTAGCAAAGAATTATTCGGCTTATAAATATTACGGAGCGAAGAGTTTAGTTTTAATGGCGAAAAACTTTTACGGATTAAAAGACAGTTATCAGGCAACTTATATTTTAGATAACGTAATAAACAATTTTACAGATTATCCAGATGTCGTTGAAGAAGCCAAAAAAGAATTAAGCGCTATTAAATTAGAAGAATCTAAAACCAATTCGTCTATTAATAAATAGTCTGATGTAAAATGTGAGATGTAAAAATGTGAAATGTATACAAAACAAACATTTTACATTTCACAAAATCATTTCACCAATAAAAAAATCATGAGTTTACCTTTTTATATAATTGATGTTTTTGCTGATAAGAAATATGCTGGAAATCAGCTGGCCGTTTTTTTGGATGCAGAAAATTTGAGTTCAGAAGAAATGCAAAATATTGCTCGCGAAATTAATTTTGCAGAAAGCACTTTTGTTACCAAACTCGATAGGGAAAATAATAAAGCAGCGATTAAAATATTTACACCATCTCAAGAAATGCAGTTTGCGGGTCATCCGATAATTGGAACTTCATGGGTTTTGATTAATAAGATATTTGATAACTCGCCTGAAAATATAAAATTGAATGTTCCGATCGGAGAAATTCCAATTCATCAAACGGAAGATTTAATTTGGTTAAAAGCAGCACAGCCGAAATTTTGGGATATTTTTTCGAAAGAAGATTTCACGTTATTCAGTAATCTGAAAAAAGAAGATTTTGAAAACCAATTTCCAATTCAGGAAGTTACAACAGGGAGTGCCTTTGTAATGGTTGGATTGAGCAATAAAAAAGCGCTCGAAAATTTAGTTTTAGATAAAGATAAAACAGATCAATGGCTGAAAAAGAATTGTAAAACAACGCACAGAGGCTTGTATTTTTATTATTTAGAAGGCTCAAAATTGTTTAGCAGAATGTTGTGTATCGAGCACAATCAATTAGTAGAAGATGCCGCCACAGGAAGTGCCAGTACATGCCTTCAGGCTTTTCTATTAAAATATCATAAACCTGAATTTGAATTAATCAATTATCAGGGAGATTATATAAATCGTCCGTCCCAAATTTATTTTAAAGGAAAAGTAAAGGACAATTTGTTTGATATTGAAATTGGAGGAAAAGCGCAATTTGTTGCAAAAGGCGAGTGGGAAAACTAGAAAATAGAGCCAAGAACAAAGATTTTAGAAAATAGAATATAGATTTTAGAAAAAGAAAATAGAGTCAAGAAATAAGAAAATTGTAGAAAGAGAGAGAAGTATATTCTCTTTATTCGATTTTCTTTTCTCTGAAAAAAATAAAGAAATATGAAAATTAATTGCCAAAATAAAATTATCATTTTACTGCTGTTGTTTGTTGTTCAGCTTTCGTTTTCTCAAAAGAAAAATGAAACAATTGGAACTGAAACGGTAAACGTAGTAAAACCATATTCGCCAACAATATCTGATGCGTTTAAAGTAAAGGAAACACCTTCGCTTGACGATTCAGGAAATCAGCCTAAAGAAACTATTAAATATAGTATTCTGTCTGTTCCTGTTGCATCGACTTTTACCCCTTCAAAAGGGAAAGCTGAAGGTGTTGAAAAATCTAAAAAAGAAAGATTGTTTAATAATTATGCTACTTTAGGAGTTGGAAATTACGGAACACTGAATGCAGAATTATTTGTAACACAAGATTTAGGTAATAATGATTATGTGGCTGGAATGTTTCGTCATCATTCGTCTCAGGGCGGAATTAAAGATGTGAACCTAAACGACGAATTTTATGATACTGCCTTAAATGTTGGTTATGGCGTAAACAATCGTGATATGTCATGGAGTGTCGATTTGGGTTATCAAAATCAAATATACAATTGGTACGGATTGCCGGCTGATTTCGGAATGACTTTACCACCAGAACAGCAGGAAGATTTAATTAGGGGAATTAACCCAAATCATTCTTATAACACGATTTCATTAGGAGGAAACATCGAATTTAATGAAGGGATTTTTAATAAAATTTCAACCAGATTTACACACTTTTCAGATAGTTTTTCTTCTTCAGAAAATCGTTTTTATTTGAAACCTTCATTTAAAGTGGATGTAATGGATCAATCAATAAACACAAATATTATCGTAGATCACGTTAGCGGATCTTTTGAAAATAATTATGCTTTAACGAATATTGAACCTGTAAAATACAGTTTGACTAATTTTGGAATTGAACCAAGTTTTGTGGTTCATGAAAACGATTGGACATTAGAATTAGGAGCTGGATTATTTTACGGCTTAGATTCTGAGAACAGTGGCAACAAATTTTATATTTATCCAAAAGTAAATGCTTCGTATAAATTAGTAGGCGATTTAATGATTTTTTACACAGGTGTAAATGGTAGTTTAAATCAAAATTCTTATGCTGATTTTGTTACTGACAATCCGTTTTTATCTCCAACTTTAAATATGAGACCAAGCAGTACTCAATATAATGTTTTTGCTGGATTAAAAGGAAAATTAGCCAATAATATCAGTTATAATTTGACAGGTTCATATTTGAATGAAAAAGATAAAGCATTGTTTAAAAGCAATGATTATACAGAAGATTTTTCAAATCAAAATTATGCCTTTGGAAACTCGTTTGGAGTGGTTTATGATGACGTAAGAACACTTCGTTTTTATGCAGAATTAAAAGCTGATTTCTCTCAAAATGTTTCTTTCGGAATCAACGGAACTTTTAATAGTTATAAAACAGACGGTTTAGAAGCTTGGAACTTGCCATCGATGAAATTAAGCTCAAATTTAGATGTAAATATTACAAAACAATGGTATGCTGGTTTGAATGTTTTCTTTGTTGGAGAACGTAAAGATATGCAGACTAATTTTGATGTGGCAACTCTTGGAGTTCCGGTTACTTTAAAAAGTTATTTTGATGCAAATGCACATTTAGGATACAAATATAACGAACGTTTGACTTTCTTTTTGAAATTGAATAATATTGGGAATCAAGCCTACGAAAGATGGTTGAACTACCCAGTTCAAGGATTCCAAGTTTTAGTTGGAGGAAATTATAAATTCGATTTTTAAGAAGGTTTTGCCAGGAAGAAACTAAGGCACAAAGTTTTTTATAAAAGTGCCTTTCAGCCATGAGTTCATGAATTTTTTGGAGTAAATTCGTGAATTCGTGGCTATTTTTTTTTGCATCCTCAAAAACCTTTGCATCTTTGTAACTCAGAACCTCACTATTCAAAAAAATGACTTTCAAACAAAAAATACATTCTTATTATTTGCAAATGGTTCAAGATCGAATAGATGTTTTTAGAGACATGATTTCGGCTTTGACAGAAGATTCTAAAAATGATGCAAAAGGTTCTGCCGGAGACAAACACGAAACTGCTTTGTCTATGATGCATATCGAACAAGAAAAATTGACAAATAAACTAAAAGAAGCTATAAATCAAAAAGCAATTTTAGATAAAATAGATGATGCTAAAATTACTGAAAACATCATTTCTGGAAGTTTGGTTAAGGCTAACGGAATTTATTTATATGTAAGTGTAGCATTGCCAAAAATTACCATTGACGGTATTAATGTTATTGCACTTTCTCCACAATCTCCTTTGGGTTCGCATTTAATGGGAAATAAAGTTGGGTTTCAATTCGAAATTAATAAGACTCATTACATTATTCAAAGTATTGAATAGTTTAAATTAACCTTGTGACAAGTTTGAAAATATTGAGCATAAAATAATTTCAAAATAAGATTTGTCCTTCCTATTGAAAATTCTTTACCGTTTATTTTAAATCTTAAGATTTAATTCAAAGATTTCTTCAAAACCTTCAATTTAACTCGTGGTTTGGCCTGAAAATTGAAATTTTCAAGTTCAAGGCTTTTTTTGCTGTTAAAATTTTACATTTTATATGTAAAAACAAAACAATGATTTAAAATTATAACTGAAATGCGTATTTGTGTTTTTCAATTATAACCAATACTGCATCTTTGCCCTATCAAAATAAAATTTAAAAATAAAAATATATAGTTATGTGTGGAATCGTATGTGCCTTTGATCTAAAACAAAAAGCCGAAACCTTAAGACCTCAAGTATTAGAAATGTCTAAAATCATTCGTCACCGCGGACCAGACTGGAGCGGTATTTACAGTAATGATAAAGCAATTTTATCTCATGAGCGTTTGGCAATTGTAGATCCAGCTTCAGGAAAACAACCTTTATTTACAGAAGATAAAAAATTGGTTTTGGCTGCAAATGGTGAAATTTACAACCACAGAGAATTGCGTAAACAATTTGAAGGAAAATATAACTTTCAAACTGAAAGCGACTGCGAGGTTATCTTGGCTCTTTACAAAGAAAAAGGACCTGATTTCGTGGATGAAATGAACGGAATCTTTGGATTTGCAATTTATGATGTTGAGAAAGACGAGTATTTTATTGCCCGCGATCATATGGGAATTATTCCATTATATATTGGATGGGATCAGGATGGAACTTTTTATGTAGCATCTGAGCTAAAAGCATTAGAAGGATATTGCACAAAAATTCAATTGTTTCCTCCAGGACATTATATGACAAGCAAGGACGGAGAATTTGTACAATGGTACAAAAG
Organism: Flavobacterium sp. MR2016-29; assembly: GCF_015350695.1. Classification (NCBI taxonomy): domain Bacteria; kingdom Pseudomonadati; phylum Bacteroidota; class Flavobacteriia; order Flavobacteriales; family Flavobacteriaceae; genus Flavobacterium; species Flavobacterium sp. MR2016-29. Next base: position 1,153,334 of record NZ_JADKPU010000001.1, on the reverse strand, counting down.
AGACTGGACAGAATACGATGCTGTAAAAGACAACGAAACAAGTATTCCTGCTATTAAAGAAGCTTTAGAAGCGGCAGTTCACAGACAATTGATGAGTGACGTTCCTTATGGAGTTTTGCTTTCTGGAGGTCTAGATTCGTCTATCACTTCGGCTGTTGCCAAAAAATTTGCACAAAAACGTATTGAGTCTGATGATACTACAGAGGCTTGGTATCCACAATTGCACTCTTTTTCAGTTGGATTAGATGGTTCACCTGATTTAGCAGCTGCTCAAATTGTTGCAAAGCATATCGGAACGATTCACCACGAAATTAAATTTACAATTCAAGAAGGTTTAGATGCGGTTCGTGATGTTATTTACAACTTAGAAACGTATGATGTTACTACAGTTAGAGCTTCAACTCCTATGTGGTTAATGGCTAGAGTTATTAAATCAATGGGAATTAAAATGGTATTGTCTGGAGAAGGCGCAGATGAGTTATTTGGAGGCTATTTGTATTTCCACAAAGCGCCAAATGCTAGAGAATTTCATGAAGAAAACGTTCGTAAATTAGGAAAACTTCATATGTACGATTGTTTGCGTGCCAACAAAAGTTTAGCAGCTTGGGGAATCGAAGGCCGTGTTCCTTTCTTAGACAAAGAATTTATGGATGTTGCAATGCGCATCAATCCACAAGATAAAATGATCAACAAAGAACACCCGATGGAAAAATGGGTAGTTCGTAAAGCTTTTGAAGATATGCTTCCAGAAAGTGTTGCATGGAGACAAAAAGAACAATTTTCTGATGGTGTAGGATACAGCTGGATTGACACTTTGAAAGAAGTTGTAGCTAAAGAAGTTTCAGATGAACAATTGGCAAATGCGAGATATAAATTCCCGCTTCAAACGCCAACTTCTAAAGAAGAATATTACTATCGTTCTATTTTTGCTGAACATTTCCCAAGTGATGCGGCCGCTTTATGCGTACCTCAGGAAGCAAGTGTTGCCTGCAGTACAAAAATCGCTTTAGAGTGGGATGAAGCTTTCAAAAACATGAACGATCCGTCAGGCAGAGCTGTAGCAAGTGTACATGACGATGCCTATGCCAAAGTATAATAATTAATTTTTGAATTTAGTATATATTAAGCAAAGACGTTCTCCTCGAGAACGTCTTTTGTGTCTTAAATTGTTAAATTCTATTATTTCAACTACTTAAAAATAATTTTCGGCAATTATTTGGCTTTACTTTTTTATATTTGGCATTTGCTTAAATAAAGTTAAATCGGTGAGATTATAATATTGATAGTAAAGAAAAATAGAAAATAATATTAGTTTTGCGAAATATTGCATAATTATAATCAGTTTTATAAGTCTTCGCTTTATTTGGGAAGCGATTAAAAAAATAATAAATAAAAAATAGAAGAGTATGTCTGGATTATTGGCCGTTATTGGTAAAGGAAAAGACCCGCAACTCGTAAAAGAGCTTTCTAACAGAATGTCACATCGAGGGCCTGATGAACGTGACTTGCATATTATGGATAACGGCAGTGTTATTTGCCATGAAAGTTTATCAATTATTGATTTGCATTCTGGAAAACAGCCAATTCAAGGAACAAACCGAGCTTGGATGGTACACGATGGTGAGATTTATAATTATCAGGAATTAAAAAACACGGTTTTAAAAGAACATACATTTAGAACGCAATCCGATTCTGAAGTGATCGTGCATTTGTATGAGGAATTCGGTTATAATTTCTGTAACAAACTTGATGGAGATTTTGCTTTCGTCATAATTGACGGTGATGATTATATTGCAGGAAGAGACCCGATTGGTGTGAAGCCTTTGTATTATGGTTTAGATGAAAGAGGAAGAATTTATTTTTCTTCAGAAATGAAATCAATTGCAGATCAATGTAAATCATTTTCGACTTTTCCTCCGGGACATTATTATACTGCTAAAACAGGTTTTGTAAAATATTACCAGCCTGAATACGAAGATCACAGAAATGCGGTTGAAAATCTTGATTTAGATTTAATACGCGAAACTTTAATCGAGGCGGTTCGTAAACGTTTAATGAGCGAAGTTCCAGTTGGAGTTGTGTTATCAGGCGGTTTAGATACTTCTTTAATTTCATCAATTGCTTCGAGATTGTTAAAAGATAAAGGCGAAAAGCTGCATTCGTTTTCTATTGGTTTAGATGCAGATGCTCCTGATAATAAAGCTGCAAGAATAGCAGCGGCGTTTTTAGGAACAGAACATCATGAAGTTCATTTTACGGTAGAAGAAGGGGTCCAGATTTTAGAAAAAGTAATTTATCATATAGAAACTTATGATATTATTTCGGTAAGATCGGGAGTTCCAATGTATTTGCTTTCTAAAGCGATTGCTGAACAAGAAATAAAAGTAGTTTTATCTGGAGAAGGTGCTGATGAGATTTTTGGAGGACATTTGTATTTTAGAAACGCCCCTTCAACAGAAGAATTTCAAGATGAAACAATCGAAAGAGTTCAAAAATTATTTACTGCCGATTTATTGCGTGTGGATAAAACAACAATGGCTCATGGGTTAGAAGCTAGAACTCCTTTTTTAGACGCAGCCTTTTTAGATGTATCAATCCGAATTAAAACAGAGGAGAAACAGCCAAAAACGTATGATGGAATTGAAAAATATATCTTAAGAAAAGCTTTTGATACACCCGAAAACCCGTACTTGCCGGCGGAAGTTTTATGGCGTCAAAAAGAGCAGTTTTCTGACGGAGTTGGTTACAGCTGGGTTGATGAATTGATCGAATATTGTGCTTCTCAAGTTTCAGATGAACAATTGGCTGGCGCTGCTGCTGAATTTCCGTATAATTCGCCAACAACAAAAGAAGCTTATTTATACAGATCCATTTTTCATAAATTTTATCCACAGGTTAGTGCGGCGCAAACGGTTCGCAAATGGATTCCGAAATGGCAAGACAATCTTGATCCGAGCGGAAGAGCAAATGCTGCACACGTAAGAGCTGATGCTTTGAAATCTATTATTAGCATTTAGATTAAATTTAAAAAAAAATTAAATTACAAATCCCAATTAGGAAAGAAATACAAAATCCGAAACTAACATTTGAAATGTTGTTTCGGATTTTTTTTTTAATCAATTTTTGGAATTTCGAATTTCAAAAATTAGAATTTAATATTGCCATTTTATTTTGAGCTAAATTATTAAAACTAAGTTAATTTCAGTTTAGCGTGTTTAGGAAAAATACTATATTTGATTACCAAGAATAATTAAATCCAAATAATTAAACACAATCTATGAGAAACCTAATACTAAGTGGAATTTTGTACTGCTCATTCGTTTCGTTGAGTTCAGTTTATGCGCAAAAAGCTGAAACACCCAAATACATTACAAATGTCGAAGGTGTTAAAGAATATTCATTAAATAATGGATTGAAAGTTCTTTTAATTCCAGATGCTTCTCAAAGCAATATGGTAGTCAATATTGTTTATAGTGTTGGTTCTCGAAATGAAGGATATGGTGAAAAAGGAATGGCGCATTTGTTAGAGCATATGCTTTTTAAAAGCACTAAAAATTTAGGTGACATTAAAAAAATGCTCTCAGACAAAGGAGGAAATGCCAACGGAACAACTTGGTTGGACAGAACTAATTATTACGAAGTTTTTCCGTCAAGCGATGAGAACTTAAAATGGAGCCTTGAAATGGAAGCTGACAGAATGATTAATGCTACTATTTTACAAACTGATCTTGACAAAGAATTTTCAGTAGTAAGAAACGAATTTGAAATAGGAGAAAATAATCCAGATGGTGTTTTGCAGGAAAGAATTCTTTCTGCAGCTTATTTATGGCACAATTACGGCAGAAGCACCATTGGAAGTAAAGAAGATATAGAAAGAGTAAAAGCAAATAGACTTAGAGTTTTTTATGAAAAGTACTATCAGCCAGATAATTCGACTTTAATAATTGCTGGTAAATTTGATGAGCAAAAAGCTTTGCAGTATGTTGGGCAATATTTTGGAGCTATTCCGAAACCTAAAAGAGTTTTGGATAAAACGTATACTATTGAACCAGCACAAGATGGAGAAAAATTTGTAGAGTTAAATAGAGCAGGAGACAGCAAAAATGTTGGAGCCTTATACCATACAGTGCCGTATGCAGATAAAGATTTTGCTGCGATTGATGCGTTGGGTGAAATTCTGACCTCAGATCCATCAGGATATTTATATAAAGCTTTAGTAGAAACCCAAAAAGTTTCAAGTTTGTATGTATGGCAGCCAAATGTTAGAGATGCAAGTTTTATGTATTTTGGAGTTGCAGTCCCAAACGATAAGGATATTAGAACTACAAAAGATATTGTGAGAGGAGAATTGGATAAAATTGCGACGACCAAATACACAGATCAAGATGTAGAGAGAGCTAAAGCGAAGCTTATAAAACAAATAGATGGAATAAAAAATAATACCATTTCTTTTGCTATTAATCTTACCGAAATTATTGGTGCCGGTGACTTTAGATTGGGATATTTGTACAGAGATGCTGTTGAAAAATTGACAAAAGAAGATGTGCAGCGAGTTGCAGAGAAATATTTTAGAAGCAATAATAGAACAGTTGGAATATTTATTCCGTCGAAAGACGAACAAAGAGTAAAATCTATTGAGTATACAGATGAGCAAGTTGTGGCTTTAACGAAAGATTATAAAGGAAAAGCTTTGGAGAAAGAAGCGGCTCCATTTGAAGCTTCGATCAAAAATCTAAAACAAAACTTAACAGAAGGAAAACTTAGCAATGGCTTAAAATACGGATTGATTAAAAAAGAAATAAAAGGAGGGAAAGTTCAGGCTAATTTTAAATTTCCAGTAAGTAACGAAAAAGATTTACAAGGAAAAACAGATGTTGGAGCTATCATGGCACAGCTTCTTAAAACAGGCACTAAAACGAAAAGCAAAGAACAGATTCAGGATCGATTAGATCAATTAAAATCTAGTATCTATTTTAGTTATTCTGGGCAGGTTTTAGGTGTTAGCATCAATACTTACAAGGAGAATTTTAAAGAAGTGATGGAGATTTTAGGCGATTTGCTTGTAAATTCAACTTTTCCACAAAACGAATTAACTAAAACAATTAGTGAATACAATACCTATCTTGAGGCTAATCTTAATGATCCGCAATCTATTGCTGTAAATGAGATAGCAAGACAAACATCTTCGTATCCTAAAGAAAGTATTTTTTATACATCGACAGTTCAGGAACAAATAGATGCTTATAAAAAAATAAAACAATCAGAGCTGGTTGATTTTTATGCAAATATTTTAGGAGGAAACAACGGAGTAGGAAGTGTAGTTGGAGATTTAGAATCAAAATCTACAGTACAAATTTTAGAAAATACTTTTGGAAAGTGGAATTCTAAATCAAAATACGAACTTGCGAAACCTACTTATTTTGAAACTAAAAAACTAGATAAAGATTTTGTTACGCCAGACAAAGAAAATGCTGTAGCGTTAGGAAAAATAAGTTTTAAAATGAACAGAAACAGTGCTGATTTTCCTGCATTTGTTATGGCAAATGAAATTTTAGGAAGCGGTGGTTTTCTGAGTGCTAGAATTCCAATGAGGTTGAGAGAGAAAGAAGGGATAAGTTATGGAGCAGGTTCTTTCATTGATGTGCCTATTACAAATGATGTAGCGTATTGGGAATATTATGCTTTTTTAAATCCGACAAAAAAGAGTGCTGTAGAAGTGGCGACTAAAGAAGAAATTGCAAAAGCGCTAAAAGATGGTTTTACAGATGAAGAGCTAAAATCAAACTTAAAAAGCTGGCAAAATGAAAGAAAAACAAGATTAGGAAATGATGACACTTTGATGAATTTAGTGAATACTTATTTAGAATACGGAATTCCTTTAGAAGATTATGATACTTTAGAAAATAAAGTTAAAGCATTAAAAGTAGAAGAAGTGAATGCTGTTTTAAAGAAATATTTAACCTTAGATAAAATGACATCTGTTTACGCTGGAGATTTTAATAAAAGATAATAAAAAGAAATTCCAAACATCGTGACTTCCAAATTCCAATTGGATTGCATTGTTTGTTAGTTTTAAAATATAAAATCCGAAATGACATTTGGTTGTTTCGGATTTTGTTTTTTTAAAATGGAGTTTCATTATTTGATTTTATATATTGTTTTATCTTTATGAATTTGGAATTTTGGCAAGAATTTGGAATTTGGTTTTTTAAAGACACCAATTTTTTGAATTTGGAATTTATTTTTTGGTTTTTCAGACAATTGTGTTAATAACTTAAGTGCTTTAAATCGTATTTTAACGGATATATAATTTGCGTTTTTATATATTTGCGTGTTAGACAATAATTACATTTTTTAGAATAAATTATATGAGCGAAGAAATCAAGAAGAACAATTATTCAGCAGATAGTATTCAGGCATTAGAAGGAATGGAGCACGTAAGAATGCGTCCGTCGATGTATATTGGAGATGTGGGGGTTCGAGGGCTGCATCATTTGGTTTATGAGGTTGTTGATAACTCTATTGATGAGGCGATGGGCGGACATTGTGATACCATTGGTGTTGCAATTAACGAAGACGGTTCGGTAACAGTTGAAGATAACGGTCGTGGTATTCCAGTTGATTTACATAAAAAAGAGGGAGTTTCTGCTCTTGAGGTAGTAATGACTAAAATTGGTGCCGGAGGTAAATTTGATAAAGATTCTTATAAAGTTTCTGGAGGTTTGCACGGTGTTGGGGTTTCTGTAGTAAATGCACTTTCGGTTCACATGAAATCGACAGTTTTCAGAGACGGAAAAATCTACGAGCAAGAATACGAAAGAGGTAAAGCAATGTATCCGGTAAAACAAATCGGAGAAACAGATAAAAGGGGTACACGTCAGACTTTTTACCCAGACGATACCATCTTTACTCAAACTACAGAGTTCTCTTATGATACGTTATCAGCTCGTATGCGTGAGCTTTCTTTCTTAAACAAAGGAATAACAATCACATTTACAGACAAAAGAGAAGTAGACGAAAAAGGAGAATTTAAAGTTGAAGTTTTTCATTCTGATGAAGGTCTTAAAGAATACATCCGTTATTTAGATGGAAACCGTGAGCCAATTATCTCTCACGTAATCAGCATGGATAACGAAAAAGGTGAAATTCCTGTTGAAGTTGCCTTAATTTACAATACAAGTTATACAGAGAATATTTTCTCATACGTAAATAATATTAATACACATGAAGGAGGAACGCATTTACAAGGTTTTAGAAGTGGTTTAACAAGAACCCTTAAAAAATACGCAGATGCCTCTGGAATGTTGGATAAATTAAAATTCGAAATTGCAGGAGATGATTTCCGTGAAGGTTTAACAGCTATTATTTCTGTAAAAGTTGCGGAACCACAATTCGAAGGTCAGACAAAAACTAAACTTGGAAACAGAGAAGTAGTTTCTCCAGTTTCTCAAGCAGTTGGAGAAATGCTAGAAAATTATTTGGAAGAAAATCCAAATGATGCCCGAATCATTATTCAAAAAGTAATTTTAGCGGCTCAGGCTCGTCATGCGGCGAAAAAAGCACGTGAAATGGTACAACGTAAAACCGTTATGGGCGGTGGAGGATTACCAGGGAAATTATCTGATTGTTCTGAACAAGATCCTGCAAGATGTGAAGTTTATCTTGTCGAGGGAGATTCGGCTGGAGGAACAGCAAAACAAGGTCGTGACCGTAATTTTCAAGCGATTTTGCCATTACGTGGTAAGATTTTGAATGTTGAAAAAGCGATGCACCATAAAGTATTCGAAAACGAAGAGATTCGTAACATTTTCACCGCTTTAGGAGTTACAGTTGGAACCGCAGAAGATAGTAAGGCTTTAAATCTTGAGAAACTAAGATATCATAAGGTAATTATCATGTGTGATGCCGATGTCGATGGTAGTCACATTTCTACCTTAATATTAACGTTCTTCTTCCGTTTTATGAAAGAATTGATCGAAGAAGGTCACGTTTATATTGCAGCGCCGCCTTTATACTTAGTTAAAAAAGGAAATAAAAAAGAATATGCTTGGAATGATGTACAGCGTGATCAAGCTAACGAAAGAATGGGAGGAAGTGCAGCTATCCAACGTTATAAAGGTCTTGGAGAGATGAACGCGGAGCAATTATGGGAAACTACAATGGATCCAAACTTCAGAACTTTACGTCAGGTAACTATTGACAGTTTGGCTGAGGCTGATAGAGTTTTCTCTATGTTAATGGGAGACGAAGTGCCACCACGTAGAGAATTCATTGAGAAAAATGCAGTTTACGCAAATATAGATGCATAACAAAGTTTAACCTTCAATTCGTTTAATTGTTTAAATTTACTTAAACGATTAAACGAATTGTCGATTTATCAAATAAACAAACTAATTAATAACCGATAAAGTATAAAATATGAAAGTTACCATTGTAGGAGCAGGAAATGTTGGAGCTACATGTGCAGATGTTATTTCTTATAGAGGAATTGCAAGCGAAGTAGTGTTGTTGGATATTAAAGAAGGTTTTGCCGAAGGGAAAGCATTGGATATTATGCAATGTGCAACAAATACTGGGTTTAATACCAAAGTATCTGGTGTAACTAACGACTATTCTAAAACTGCTGGAAGTGATGTAGTAGTTATTACATCTGGAATTCCAAGAAAACCAGGAATGACTCGTGAAGAATTGATTGGTATAAACGCAGGAATTGTAAAAACAGTTGCTGAAAATGTATTGAAATATTCTCCTGATACTATAATAGTTGTTGTTTCGAATCCGATGGATACTATGACATATTTAGCACTAAAATCAACTGGATTGCCAAAAAACAGAATTATAGGTATGGGCGGTGCTTTAGACAGCTCTCGTTTTAGAACTTATCTTTCTTTGGCTTTAGATAAACCAGCAAACGATATTTCAGCAATGGTTATAGGAGGACATGGTGATACTACTATGATTCCATTAACACGTTTGGCATCTTATAACGGAATTCCTGTAACTGAATTTCTTTCAGAAGAAGTATTGCAGAAAGTAGCTGCTGACACAATGGTTGGTGGAGCTACTCTTACAGGTCTTTTAGGAACTTCTGCTTGGTATGCGCCAGGAGCTTCTGTTGCTTATCTAGTAGATAGTATTTTAAATGATCAAAAGAAAATGATTGCCTGTTCTGTTTTTGTAGAAGGAGAATATGGACAAAAAGATATCTGTATTGGAGTACCTTGTATAATAGGTAAAAACGGAGTTGAAGAAATTTTGGATATTCAGTTAAACGATCAGGAGAAGGCATTATTTGCTAAAAGTGCAGATGCTGTTCGTGGAATGAATGATGCTTTAAAATCGATTTTATAATAACGATTTGGTAAAAAAAAGAGAAAGGCTGCACTTTTGCAGTCTTTTTTTTGAGATTAATTAATAAATAAATTGGTTAATCTTTTCGTTAATTATATATTTGCTCGGTTTAAAAAAAATGTGGTAATTCGTGATCTCGATTTTTTAGTTTTAAAAACTCATGTCAGGGCTTATTTTATGGGACTTTAAAACAAAAACAAACAATAAAACATAATTAATTTTTAGTAATAATGCAGAATAAAGGACTTATTAAATTTTTCGCAATTCTATTTGCATTGGTAAGTATTTACCAACTTTCTTTCACTTTTGTGGCAAATAACGTCAAAAGTGAGGCTAAAGCTTTTGCAGGAGACAATCCTGATAAAGAGCTAAAATATTTAGATTCTATTGGTAAAGAAAAAGTGGTAAATCTTGGGTTTACGGATTTTACTTATAATGAAGTAAAAAACAAACAGCTTAATAAAGGTCTTGACTTAGAAGGCGGAATCAACGTTATTCTTCAAATTTCTATTAAAGATGTTTTAAAGGGATTATCTAACAATTCTAAAAATCCAGTATTTAATAAATCATTAGCCGATGCAAGTGCAAATTTAGAAGGAAACAAAACCTATTTAAATAAGTTTTTCGAAGCTTTTGAAGCGAACTCAAACGGAACTACAAAATTAGCTTCGCCAGATATCTTTGCAAACAGAAGTTTACAAGGAGAAGGTGGAATCGATTTTCAAATGTCTGATGCGCAAGTTCAAAAAGTAATTAAAAGAAAAGTTGATGAGTCTGTTGAAAGTGCTTATAAAGTACTAAGAGAGCGTATCGATAAATTTGGTGTTACACAGCCAAATGTTCAAAAATTAGGAGAAACAGGAAGAATCTTAGTAGAACTTCCAGGTGCTAAAGATGTTGATAGAATTAAAAAATTATTAGGAGGAAAAGCTCAATTAGAGTTTTGGGAAACTTTTAAAATTGAAGAAATTGGAAATTTTTTAGTAGCGACTAATGAAGCTTTAAAAAAGACTGAAATCAAAAAAACAGAAACTAAAACTGTTGCTAAAGATTCATTGAATGCTTTATTAACTGATGCTAAAGATTCTGTTGATACTAAAAAAGGGAACAATCCATTATTTGACAAAATGATCGGTCAAGGTGGCGGACCAGTTTTAGGTTATTTTGCACCAAAAGATACTGCAACTGTAAATGCTTATTTTAAAAGACCAGAAATTAGAATTTTATTGGCTGCTGACCAACACAATGCAAAATTTGTTTGGAGTAAGCCAACTACATTAAAAGATGCTAAAGGAAAAGAAGTTGAAGCAGTAGAATTATATGCTTTAAAAGGTAACAGAGACAATTCTCCTGCAATGAGCGGTGGTGTTGTAACTGATGCGAAAGATACTTTCGACCAATTAGGAAAACCAGCTGTTTCTATGCAAATGAACAGTCAAGGTTCTAAAATCTGGGAAGAATTAACAGGTAGAGCTTTTTCTCAAAAAAGTTATATTGCTATTGTTTTAGATAATATTGTTTATTCTGCTCCTGGTGTTACAAGCGGTCCAATCGCTGGAGGAAGATCTGAAATTACAGGTTCTTTTGATGTTGCTGAAACTAAAGATTTAGCTAACGTATTAAATGCAGGTAAATTACCAGCTTCTGCTGATATTATTCAATCAACTGTTGTTGGGCCATCTTTGGGCCAAGCTGCAATTGATGCTGGAACAGTTTCATCTGTATTAGGGTTTTTATTAGTTTGTTTATGGATGGTTTTCTATTATGGTAAAGCAGGTTGGTACGCTAACCTTGCATTATTATTAAACTTACTTTTCTTATTCGGAATTATGGCAAGTTTTGGTTTTGTATTAACATTACCAGGTATTGCAGGTATCGTATTAACACTAGGTACTGCGGTAGATGCCAACATTATTATATTTGAAAGAGCAAAAGAAGAATTACGTGAAGGCAAGTCATTATCAGAAGCAGTTGTTGCTTCATACGGATGGCACGGAGCAATGCGTTCTATCATCGACGCGAACGTAACTCACGTTTTAACTGGAGCAATCTTGTTTATCTTTGGAACAGGACCAATTAAAGGTTTTGCTTTAACATTACTTATTGGTATCGTAACTTCATTGTTTACATCAATTTTTATTGCTAGAATTTTTATTGACAGAAATATTGCTGGAAAAGGTGATTTAACTTTCTCTACAAATATCACTAAAAACTGGTTTACTAATTTCCACTTTGACTTTATCAAAATCAAAAAGTTCACTTACATCTTCTCTTCAATTGTAGTTGTTGTAAGTTTAATTTCGATCTTCTTCGTTAATGGATTAGATGAAGGTGTTGATTTTGTTGGAGGTAGAACTTTTCAAGTTAAATTTGAAAAACCAATCGATGCTACTGTAATTTCTGATGAATTGTCTGCTGCTTTTGGTACTCCAGTTGAAGCTAAAATTTTAGGTGATGATGATCAATTGAAAATCACCACTAAATACAAAATCAAAGAAGATGGTGTAGCTGTTGATGAGGAAGTGAACCAAAAATTATATGCTGCATTATCGAAGTATTTCCCTAATGTAACTTATGATAAATTCACGAACACTTTTGATGGTAAAAAAATAGGTGTTTTACAATCTTCTAAAGTTGGAGCTTCTATTTCTGAAGATATTAAAACAAACTCATACTGGGCAGTTCTTGGTGCGATGGGAGTTATTTTCTTATACTTAATGATCTCTTTCCGTAAATGGCAATATTCATTAGGTGCGATTGCAGCTGTTGCGCATGACGTAATCTTTGTATTAGGAATTTACTCTTTATGTTATAAATTCATGCCTTTCCACATGGAAATGGATCAGCACTTTATTGCTGCCATTCTTACTGTAATTGGTTACTCTATGAACGATACTGTAATTGTATTTGATAGAATTAGAGAGTTCATCATCGGAAACCGTAAAGGAACTTTTGAAGATATCGTAAATGCTTCTATTAATACTACATTATCAAGAACATTGAATACTTCATTAATGATGATCATTGTATTATTAACGATGTTTATCTTTGGTGGAGAATCTATTAGAGGATTTATCTTTGCAATGTTAATTGGTATTGTGGTAGGAACTTATTCTTCATTATTTATCGCAACGCCAGTATTGGTTGATACGATTTCTAAAGATGATAAACACACAATTGAAGACAAGCATAATAAAGCATAATTGCTTTCAATTTAAATACTAAAAAAGATCCAACGAAAGTTGGATCTTTTTTTTTAACTTTTTTTAAACTAAGGTTTGAAATATTGATATAATACTTCAAAACGCCAATTGAATGATTTTGTACTGAGATATTTCTGTTTGTATAATTTTGTTTGCTAATATTTTTATACTTAATTAAAGACATGATTTAAGGTTTTAAATAGCTTATGAAAATTAGACTCTCTCATTTAGCCCCGATGGGAACGGTATCCTTTTTCTGGCTTCTTTAGACAGAAAAAGATATAGTGTACAGCGGGACATAACATTCTTTTGAAATGACTATTTCTGCTCCTAAGATAATTGTAAAAAAAAACGCCCAATATCATATTTTGATACTGGGCGCTTTTATTTTTGAATTCTGTTTTTAAGAAGTGGCTAAAGGATTTCTTTGTGCTCTAATGATAAAGAAAAGGCCAATAATGATAAAAGGAATACTTAACCATTGTCCCGTAGAGAAAATACCTAATTCGTTTTCAAAACCGCCTTGGCTTTCTTTTACAAATTCTACGATGAAACGCACTACGAATAAAAGAACTAAGAATAATCCAAATAACAATCCTGATTTAAGTCTTGCATTCGTTTTCCAATATAAGAAATACAAAATTGCAAATACAAAGATGTAGCAAATTCCTTCATATAACTGAGTAGGATGTTTTGCGGGAACTTGTGCTAATAAATCAGCAAATTTAGGGTCAGTTGCAATAGCAGTGTATGCATCTTTTGGGTTCGCTATCTGAGTTGCATTTACAGCTTCGGCTTTGCTAAATTGATCGTGTAAAAAACGAATTCCAAATGCAGAAGTAGTTTCATGCCCAATTATTTCAGAATTGAAAAAATTCCCCAAACGAACAAAAATAGCACCACTTGCAACTGGAATAACAACACGGTCTAAAATCCATAATAAAGGACGTTTTAAGATCATTTTGCTGTAATAGTACATAGCAAGAATGATTGCTATTGCAGCACCGTGGCTTGCTAAGCCCTGAAAGCCTGTAAATTCGAATTTAGGTTCAAATTTGAATGGTAAAAAGATTTCAAGCAGATGATTTCTAAAATATTCCCAATCGTAAAAGAAAACATGTCCTAAACGAGCACCAAGCAAAGTTGCTAAAACAGTCCAAACAAATAAAGAATCTAATTTGTCTATCGATTCATTTTCGCGTTCGAAAATCTTTTTCATTATAAACCATCCTAATCCAAAGGCGATTACGAACATTAAACTGTAATAACGAATCATAAAAAATCCTAAATCGATTCCTTCTGAGGGATTCCAAACGATGTTTAAAGCTTGTGCCATGTAGTATTATGTTTTTTATTAGTTGTAAAAATAAATATTTAAAGTAGAGTTCGTCTTTATAAAAAGTTAATGTTTATGTGAACATTTCTTCTCAGGAACCGGATCATATCCTGTTTTTCCCCAAGGATTACAGCTTAAAATACGCTTGACTCCAAGGTATCCTCCGTAGAATAACCCATGTTTTTGCAGTGCCTCAATCATATAGCTCGAACACGTTGGCTCGAAGCGACATGATGCGGGAGTAAATGGCGAAATTGCATTTTGATAAAACCGAACTAATAAAACAAATGGAGTAGTTGCTTTCATGGTTTATTAGATGCTAAATAAATTATATAGAGAAGCTTGTTCCTTCTTTTCCGTCTTTCAGCTGAATGCCTAAAGCAATCAATTGATCACGAATTTGATCAGAAAGGGCAAAGTTTTTATCAGCTCTTGCTTGATTTCTCATTCCGATAAGCATGTTTACAACGCCTTCTAATTTATCATTATGACTGTCAGAAGCCTTGTCATCGCTCAAGCCTAAAACATCAAAAACAAAAGCATTTACTGTTGTCGAAAATGTTTTTAAATCTTCGGCAGAAATAGTTTCTTTTCCTTCTTTCAATAAATTGATATATCGAACTGCTTCAAATAATTGTGCAATTAAAATAGGTGTATTAAAGTCGTCATTCATAGCATCGTAAGACAACTGTTTCCAAGAAGCAATATCTAGAGAGCTAGTCGGACTTGCTGAGATACTAGGTAATGCGTCAACAGCTTCCATCAATCTTTTATAACCTTTTTCTGCAGCTACAATGGCGTCATCAGAAAAATCTAAAATACTTCTGTAGTGTGCCTGCAGCATAAAAAAACGTGTTACAGAAGCTGAAAAAGCTTTGCTTAGAATATTGTTGTCTCCGCTTAAGATTTCACCTGGCAAAATATTATTTCCAGTTGATTTTGCCATTTTCTTACCGTTTAAAGTAAGCATATTGGCATGCATCCAGTAATTTACTGGTGATTGACCAGTACAAGCTTCGTTTTGAGCAATTTCACATTCGTGGTGAGGAAATTTTAAATCCATTCCGCCTCCGTGAATGTCAAAATGATTTCCTAAATATTTTGTGCTCATTGCAGTACATTCTAAGTGCCATCCAGGGAAACCATCGCTCCACGGTGAAGGCCATCTCATGATATGTTCTGGTTCTGCCTTTTTCCAAAGTGCAAAATCCTGTGGGTTTCTCTTGTCAGACTGGCCATCAAGATCACGGGTATTAGCAAGCATGTCTTCGATATTTCTGCCGCTTAAAACTCCGTAATTGTTTGTTTCATTGTATTTAACCACATCAAAATAAACTGAACCGTTGGCAATATAGCCAATTCCGGTATCAATAATCTTTTTGATAATTTCTATTTGCTCTATAATATGTCCCGTAGCAGTTGGCTCAATACTTGGCGGTAAAAAGTTGAAAGCTTTTAGGATTTCATGAAAATCAACAGTATATCGCTGTACAACTTCCATTGGTTCTAACTGCTCTAAACGTGCTTTTTTTGCAATTTTGTCTTCACCTTCATCAACATCGTCTACAATATGACCAACATCGGTAATATTTCGAACATAGCGGACTTTATAATCAAGATGCAAAAAATACCTGAATATTACATCAAAAGACATAAAAGTCCTAACATTTCCTAAGTGTACATTGCTATAAACCGTAGGTCCGCAAACATACATTCCAACATTTCCTTCATGAATTGGGCTGAAATTTTCTTTTTCACCCGAAAGTGAATTGTATATTTTTAGATGTTGACTTGTATATAAAGGCATATTTATTTTTGCTGTTTAATCGTTTAATTGTTTATATCTGATTTGGTTGGTGGTAACGAGATAAACTAAAATTGAGTTTCTAATTTAATGTAATCTAGAAATTCTCTTTTAGTTTGAGGGTCTTTAAATTTTCCGCCAAATTCAGATGTAACTGTACTGCTTTCGATATCTTTAATTCCTCTTGAATTAACACAAAGGTGTTTTGCATCGATAACGCAGGCAACATCTTCTGTTCCTAAAGCTTTTTGAAGTTCCTGAACAATCTGCATTGTTAAGCGCTCTTGCACTTGAGGTCTTTTTGCATAATATTCTACAATTCGGTTCATTTTAGATAAACCAATAACTCTACCGCTTGAAATATAAGCTACATGAGCTCTTCCAATAATTGGAAGTAAATGGTGTTCGCAGGTAGAATAAACGGTAATGTTTTTTTCAACTAACATTTCACCGTATTTGTAATTATTTTCAAAAGTTGATGCTTTTGGTTGTTTTGAAGGATTTAAACCACCAAAAATTTCCTTTACAAACATTTTTGCTACTCGGTTTGGAGTACCTTTTATGCTGTCATCTGTTAAATCCATTCCAAGTGTTTGGAGAATGTTTTCGACATCTTTTTTTATTTTTTCTATTTTTTCGTCATCGCTTAAGTCAAAAGCGTCCTGTCTTACAGGGTTTTTCGCGTTGCTGCTGAAATGACTGTCACCAATTTCGTCTAAAAAATCTTCGTTATTTATCATTAAAAACTACTATTATAATGGGTATATCTTTTTAAGGCGGTAAAGATAATTAATAAAAAGGAAACCTTTTCTATGGTTTTTACTATTTAATTGCTCCTTTTAGGATATAATTTAAAATAAAATAAAAAGGAAGTTTTTTTAGACATGAAAAGGCAATAAGGTAATACATTATTGCCTTTTAAGATTTTATTTTGTTAGCTTTTATCTTTTTTTATAAGCTAAAAGCGCTTCTTTTAAAATATTAACAGCTGTTGTTAAATCTTGCTTATTCAATACATAAGCTATTCTTACTTGATTGAGTCCCATTCCTGGAGTGGAATAAAAACCAGCTGCAGGAGCGACCATGACAGTTTCTCCATTCAAATCGTAGCTTTCTAAAAGCCATTGCGCAAAATAATCAGAATTTTCGATTGGCAATTGAGCAATGCAATAAAAGGCTCCTTTTGGTTTGGTAACTATTACGCCTTCGATTTTATTTAATTCTGTAATTAAAGTATCACGTCTGCTTTTGTATTCTGCAATTACTTCGTCAAAATAACTCTGAGGTGTATCTATAGCCGCTTCACATGCAATTTGCTCAATTGTTGGTGGACTCAAGCGAGCCTGTGCAAATTTCATTACGGTTGACAGCACATCTTTATTTTTTGTAACTAAACAGCCTATTCTTGCGCCACACATACTATAGCGTTTTGAAACAGAGTCTACCATAATTACATTTTGCTGTACATCTTCTAAATTCATTACTGAATAGTGCACATCATCTCCATCATATAAAAATTCACGATATACTTCATCTGCAATTAGATACAAATCGTGTTTTTTGATCAAGCTTGCCAATTGCTTAATTTCAGCTTCTGAATATAGATAACCTGTTGGATTACCTGGATTGCAAATTAAAATTGCTTTAGTTTTTGGTGTAATCAATTTCTCAACATCTTCAATACTTGGCAAGGCAAATCCGCTTTCAATTGTAGAAATAACAGGAATTACTGTTGCGCTCGTTGACGATGCAAACGCATGATAATTAGCATAAAAAGGTTCTGGGATAATGATTTCATCTCCAGGATCTGTAATAGTGGCCAGTGCAAACAACAAGGCTTCAGAGCCACCAGTAGTAATAATGATGTCTTCTGCGTTTACGTTTACATTTTGGCGCTGGTAAAATTTCGCTAATTTTTTTCTATAACTTTCATATCCGGCAGATGGACTGTATTCTATAAGAGTCAAATCAATATTTTTTACCGCCTCGATGGCCACTTCGGGTGTCTTGATATCCGGTTGACCAATGTTTAGATGATACACTTTGTGTCCTTTTTGCTTTGCGATATCTGCATAAGGTGCAAGCTTGCGTATCGGAGATTCGGGCATGTTTCTGCCTTTGTTTGAAATTGTTGGCATGAGATTAAATTATTGAAGTGCAAATTTGCATTTTTTTTTCGAATTTAATCTAAACATTAGAGGTACTCGTAAAAATGTAACAATTAACATTATTTTTAGTAATTTTATAATAAAAACCATAAATGAAAAAATATTTAGTATTGTTTTTTGGGCTTTTCTTGTCTTTTAACAGTTATGCTCAAGAGGATTTTAACCTTGCAGGTTATAGTACTAAGACTACAATTCCTTTTAAATTGATAAATAATCTTGTTTTTATTCCGATAAAAGTAAATGGAGTCGAATTGAATTTCTTACTTGATTCTGGTGTAGAGGAAACTATTTTGTTTAGTATGGAAGAAAAACAAGAGGTTAGCTTTAATAATGTTGAAAAAATAAGATTAAGAGGTTTAGGAAGTGAAGAGGAAATAGAAGGGTTGAAATCGACTAACAATATTTTAGAAACGCATGGTTTAATTTCTAAAAATCATTTGGTCTATATTATTTTAGATCAAAATTTTAATTTATCATCACACATCGGAATTCCGGTAAACGGCATAATTGGGTATAAATTTTTTAAAAACAATTTGGTAGAAATTAATTATCTAAAGAAAAAGGTATACGTATATCAAAACGATAGAAAAATTAAGGAAAAATTGCAAAAAAAATTCAAATCGGTTCCAATTTCTATCGAAAAATCTAAGCCTTACATCACTACTACAGCAATTGTGGATAGCGTTAGTGTATCAGCTAAATTACTTATTGATATTGGAAATAGTGATGCGTTTTGGATTTTCGAAAATAATAAAATCAAATTGCCTAAAAAGAATTTTCCTGACTTTTTAGGAAAAGGTTTTAGTGGCGATATTGAAGGTCACCGGGCTAAGATTGCCAAAATTTCAATAGATGAATTCGACTTTAAAAATCCGATTGTTTCTTTTCCAGATTCGACTTCTATCCGAAATGTTGCAATGGTTCCTGGTCGAATAGGTTCGATAGGAGGAGAAGTTTTAAAACGCTTCACTTTAGTTTTGGATTACACAGACGAAAAACTCTATCTCAAAAAAAACAATAAATTTTCAGAACCATTTACTTATAATAAAAGTGGGATTACCATTCAGCATAATGGTTTGCAGTGGGTACAGGAAACGGTTCATTTAGAGACAGTACAAGTGGTTAATTCTATGTCAGATGTGGGTTATGATGCTAAAAATGATGATAATTTTAAATACAAATTTTCATTAAAACCAGTATACGAAATTGTAAATATTCGTAAAAATTCTACTGCTGAAAAATGTGGTTTGCAAAAAGGAGATATTATAGTAAGCATAAACAATACTTTGCCCTATAAATATTCTCTTCAACAGTTGAATAATCTCTTAAAATCAGAAGATGATGTCTGGATAACAATGGAAGTAGAAAGAAATAGTCTGGTCTTAAAATTTAGATTTAAATTAGAAGATGAATTGTAAAAGATGTTTTTAATATAAAACTTGTTTTGATTTTTAAATTAATATTATGAGCTAATTTTTGATATTAATTAAATTTTGTGAAAATTTAACTGTTAAAATCGTTTTTTTGTTTATCTAGCGGTATTAATTTATTAAGTTTATAGCAAAATATAACTTTATGGCCAAAAAATACATTAATTTCTTACAAATAACCTTAATTTTTGTTTTTTTATCCTTAATGCCCAATACTATGTCTGCACAATGTGCAGGTGAAGACGGACAATTTACTGTTTGTAATATTACAGATCCCAGCAGTAAGACAATTGATCTATTCAGTAAATTAACAGGATCGCCACTTACTGGAGGAATTTGGAACGATGATAATAGCTCGGGGGGACTAAATAGTACTACAGGAGTTTTAAATGTACAGCAAATCCGCAGAAGTGGTATATATCATTATACCTATACAGTTGACGGAATTGGTCTTTGTCCTGATAATGCCGCAACAGTAACAGTAACAGTAGGTGGTTATGCAGGAGTTCCTTCTAATGCAGTTGTCTGTACTTCTACTAAAATGTATAATCTTTTTCAAGCTTTTAACGGTCTTTATTTAGGAGCCCAATCTAATGGAATATGGCATGATGATACTAAAAATGAAGATTTGCCGCCGGGTGTATCCTATATTAATGTTGAGGGATTAAAAGAAGGAGATTATCCATTTACTTATACAATGCCAGCTATTGGTACATGCCCAGCAGTTTCATCAAGTGTGGTAATATCTATTTTTGAAGCACCTGAAGCGGGAGATGCAACAAGTTTACTATTATGCTCCACAGACGGATTATCAGGTTATACGAATGTAGATTTGGAAAGTTTGCTTTCTGGACAAGATCCTGATGGTACATGGACAGATGAAAGCGGTACAGGCGAGCTAACTTTTACTGGAGATCACTTTGTTGATGCTCAAAAAATATTCAACAAGTTTGGATTAGGAACTTATAGATTTAAATATAAAGTTTTATCTACAAAAAATTCTATTTGCTCAGATGACGAAGCTACTGTTCAAATAATAATTGAAAAAAAGCTAGATTTTACTGGGGCTACTATTAAAGTGAATTCTGATATCTGTGAAACTGAAATTGCAACAGCTACTTATTATGTTACAATTGATCGAAAAACAGCTGTAATTCCTGATGGAAAATACATTGTCGGTTTTACTGTTTCTGGAAGAAATGGAGGTTCAGAGATTATAGAAGCAAGTTTTACTAATGGAATTCTTATTTTTCCAATTAAGTCTCAATATTTTCAACAAATTGGAAATTATACAGTAAGTATTTATAATATGTATTTATCTGATAGTGCTAAAGCATGTCAAAATATAATGAATTTGTCAGATGTATTGAGTATAGTTCCAATTCCTGATTTAATAGGAGCTAAAATTGCAACAGTAACTACTTGCCAGAACACAAGTCCTTCAGTAAATATATATGATGCGAATAGAATGGGAGATGGTACTTATGAAATTCTTTATAATGTTTCAGGGGTCAATAATGGATCTTCACTTTCAGCTCAAATTACTTTTACTGGTGGTATTGCCACACCTTTTACGATCCCGTCTTCTCTAACTTCTCAAAGTGGTGGCAGTGTAATTGTTATCACTAATATAACACATGTAGATTCTGGAATTAGAGGATGTACAAATACCGCTAATATAAGAGGCGATTTGCTTGTAAATTCACTTCCAAATGCGTCGAATGTAAAAATACAGATTCCTGATGCTATTTGCTTAGGATCTCCAGTGAACGCTTCAGTTTCAGGATTAGGAACTTTAACGAATGTAAAATTATCATATGTCCTTTCTGGCAGTAATACAGCCACGGTGCAGACAATTGACTTAAGTCCTGTAAACGGAAATGCTACCTTTACAATTCCAGCAAATTTGCTTCTAAATACTGGCTTGACAACTGCTACAGTTACAAATTTAATCAACAATGTTACAGGCTGTTCTGCTGATGTTACCGGAGCGTCTGATCCTTTTTCATTGAATCCTATTCCAGTTGCACCAGTTGCTGTCAATCAATCTTTTTGTAAATATGATCTCCCTACCGTTGCCAATTTAGTGCCAAATGGTGCGCAGTTTAGCTGGTACATTTCTGCCACTGCAACAACGCCTCTTGCAAGTGCTTATCTATTAAAATCAGAAGATTATTATGTGAAAGAAACTGCTTTGGGATGTACATCTGAGGCAACAAAAATTTCAGTTACTTTAAATGATATTCCGGCTCCTGAATTAAATCAGGATGGGGAAAAATTCTGCGGATTAGACTCACCAACTATTGCCGATTTATCGAATAATACAAACGCATCATCTTCAATAGTTTGGTACGATTCGAATGGAATTTTACAGGCGTCAACAAATCCTCTAATTGATAAAAAGGAATATATTGGATACGATTTTTCAACAGCAACACCAAGCTGTCGTTCTTTTGATAGCCTGAAAGTTATAGTTTCACTAACTAATTGTCCTGAAGTGCCTAGTACTTTCTTTATTCCTGATGGATTTTCACCAAACGGAGATGGAGTAAACGATGTTTTTGTTATTCCGGATATTGACTTTCTGTATCCTGATTATATTATTGAAATTTTCAATAGATATGGAAACGGGATGTACAGAGGCGGAAAAGATAAACCAGGCTGGGACGGATTAAATTATGAAACGCAAGGCCTAAATCATGGAATTGCGCCAAACGGAGTTTATTTTTATGTTCTCCATTTTAATAAAGATAACAAGCCTCCTAAACAAGGCCGCCTTTATTTAAATAGATAATTCCGTTTTACATTATTTAATACAATTTTCAAATGAAAAAAATAATATTCTTTATAAGTTTTCTTTTTTACATAACGACAGCCTCCGCCCAGCAAGATCCTGAATATACACACTACATGTATAATATGAGTGTTGTAAATCCGGCGTATGCGACTGGAACTCCGGCTATGATGAATTTTGGAGGCTTGTACAGAACACAATGGGTTGGAGCAGTTGGAGCACCAAAGACTTTCACGTTTTTCGGACATACTGCCTTAAGCGAAAAAATAGAAGTGGGGTTGTCATTAGTATCTGATGATATTGGTGACGGAGCCAAAAAAGAAAATAATTTCTATGCAGATTTTGCTTATGTGCTGAATTTAGGCGGAAAAAATAAACTTTCCCTCGGACTTAAGGCAGGTTTCTCAGCTTTGCAGACTAATTTTAACGGATTTGTGCTCCAAAGCGGAAACGCAGCAACCGATGCAGCTTTTGCAGAAGATATCAACGTAACTAAACCAAATATTGGAATAGGCGCGTACTATTTTAGAGATAATTTCTACGTAGGATTATCAGCTCCCAATTTGTTAAAATCAAAACAAATTGAAGAAAAATCAGGAATAAACGCTTACGGATCTGAAGAAATTCATACTTACTTAACCGCCGGATATGTTTTTCAGCTTAATGATATGTGGAAATTCAAACCTGCTTCTATGGCAAAATTTGTCAAAGGTGCTCCGGTTTCTGTAGATATTACGGCTAATGTTTTATACAATGAAAAATTTGAGTTAGGTGCAGCGTATCGAATTAATGATGGTATAAGTGCTTTAGCAAATATCAATGTTACGCCTTCTTTGAGAGTTGGTTATGCATACGATTATACACTTTCAAACTTAGGTCAGTTTAATTCTGGAACGCATGAAATTATGCTTCTTTTTGATTTAGATTTATTAGGAAAAGGATATGATAAATCACCTAGATTCTTTTAAAATGAAAAATATGAAAAAACTACTAGTTATTATATTCGTATTTTCAATACAGTTTATAAACGCCCAAAGCAAAGAGTTAACAAGAGCGAAGCGATTTTTTGATAAAACATATTACAGTGAGGCTATTCTTTTATATCAAAAATTAGCTGACGAAAGTCCATCTCAAGAAGTAATAAAAAACTTGGCGGATTCTTATTATTACACAAATGATTTGATTAAGGCACAGCGTTATTATCGTCTTTTAGTTCAGAATTACAATCAAAATTTAGATAGAGAATACTATTTTAGATATGCTCAAACTTTAAAAGCAAGCAATAGTTATGCTGATGCAAATGCAGTCTTAAAAGAGTATTATGCAAAATCAACTACAAGCAAAGACTCTATTTATTTTAGAAATGAACTGAAAGAGCTTGAAAATGTTTCGGCTATTGGAAATCGATTTGAGATTAAAAATCTGGCTATAAATACACCAAATTCTGAATTTGGAGCTGTAAAGTTTAACGGCAATTTAGTATTTGCTGGCGTAAAGCTAAAACCAGGATTGTTTGATAAAAAATATAAATGGGATAATGAAACATATTTGAATTTAGTTTCAGTTCCACTTGAAAGTATAAATACTCCAGATGTACTTGTTAGTTATTTTGCTGATGAATTAAAAACAGGAATGCACGAAGCAAACGCTGTTTTTACAAAAGATGGCAAGACCGTTTATTTTACGCGTAATAATTCTAAAAACGGAACGAAGAAAAGAAATGATCAAAAAGTTTCAAATCTTCAAATTTTTAAAGCGGAGTTGGTTGAAGGAAAATGGAAAAATATTGTTTCGCTTCCATTCAACAGTCCAAATTATTCTGTAGAACACCCAGCTTTAAGTGCTGATGAAAAAGTATTGTATTTTGCTTCTGATATGCCAGGAACAATAGGTTCTTTTGATATTTACTCGGTAAATATTAATAAAGGAGCATATGATACGCCTCGAAATTTAGGGCCAATTGTTAATACAGAAAAAAGAGAACAGTTTCCGTTTGTTTCAAATGACAACAAGCTATATTTTTCTTCAGATGGACATTTAGGGTACGGATCACTTGATGTTTTTGTTTCTGATATAAAAGGGAATGAGTATTCTGAACCGGTAAATATTGGTTTACCACTAAACTCTAATTTAGATGATTTTTCATTTAATATTGATTCAAATACAAAAGAAGGCTATTTTGCTTCAAATAGAGAAGGAGGAAAGGGAAAAGACGATATTTATCAATTTAAAGAAATTAAAGATTTAATTGTAGAAGACTGCAAACAGTTTATTGCTGGTACAATTTCAGACGTTGATACTAATTTAGTTCTAGAAAATGCGACGGTAATTTTACAAGATGCAAACAAAAATACTTTAAATACTATTACAACTTCGGCAGATGGAAAATTCAGTTTTACAGTTGCCTGCGAAAGTTCGTATAGCGTTGTAGCTTTTAAAGAAAAATATACTAACGAATCTAAATCTTTTGTAATAGGAAAAGTTAGAAATGTAACGAATGACGGTTCTTTAGCATTGAAATCTTTAGAAGCAATAAAATTAGAAGAAAAAGAAATTGCTGAGAATAAAAGAAAACAAGAAATTATTCTAGAAGAAGAAAAGAAGAAAAAAGATGCATTGGCTATTATTGCTTTAAATGAAGCAACTAAAAAGGCAAAAGCAGATGAAATCGTTGCGGCAGAAGCCAAGAAAAAAGAGAAAGTAAAACAAATTATTGCACAGGAAAAAGATGTAGTAAAAGATAATAAAGACAGGCTGATAATTAAAACAGATCCTATTTATTTTGATTACAACATGTGGTACATTCGTAAAGAATCTAAAGTGGTTTTAGGAAGAGTAGTAGCTTTGATGAATAAATATCCTGATATGGTTATTGAAATTGGCTCACACACAGATTCACGTGGAAATGCTAAGTTTAATGAAAATCTATCTCAAAAAAGAGCCAACTCAACCAGAGAATTTATCATAGAGTCAGGTATAAATGCAAAAAGAGTTGTTGCTAAAGGTTATGGCGAATCAGTGCCAATTGTGAAATGCAAAACAGATGATGCTTGTTCTGAAGAAGACCACGAATTGAACAGAAGAAGTGAATTTGTAATTAAAAATTTATAATGAATTAAAAAATACGATTTTAATTAAGAAGCCTTTTTTTTGGCTTCTTTTTTATTTAATTTTATAAGATAACAATCTACTTAAAATAATAAATTATGAAAAATCTAGTAATACCTTGTTTGCTTTTAGCTTGCATAGGATTTCAAAGCTGTAAAAAAGAGCAAAGCCAAAAAGTTGATGCTGTTCCTGCCGATGCTGAAAAGGTTGTAAGTACCCAATGTTACAAAGCCATTTATGAAAAAGATACTATTGATTTAAAATTGAATACTTTAAAAAGCGGTAAAATAAGTGGAAAAATGGTAATGAAGGCAGCTGCAGCAACGGAGAAAACTGGTGAAATCAGTGGAGAATTTCATGGTGATACCTTATTTGTAGATTATACTTTTATTGAAGTAACTAATAAAAATAAAACCTTCAAGAACCCAATGGCATTTCTTAAAAAAGACAAACAGCTTATTTTAGGAAACGGAACAATGCAGACTACTATGGGAGTAACTTATTTGGTTAAAGATAAGCCTATCGATTTTGACCGCGTAAAATATAAATTTGAAACTGTTGATTGCGTTGAAAAATAAAAACGGATCAGAGAAAAACAAAAAAAGCCGTTTCTTATTCAAGAAACGGCTTTTGCTATTTTAAACTTTAATTTTTTTATAAAACTTCACCTTTAATTTTTAAGGCTACTCTTCCGTCAGGATAATTGACAGCGTTAGTTTCAACTGTTATTGTTTTGCGAATAGGACCAGAAACCATATTATACTTAACATCAATTTTTCCTTTTTTTCCTGGCATTACAGCTGTCGCAGGCTTTGTAACAATAATAGAACTTACTGTTGATTCTGCACCAAGGATAAGCAAAGGCGCATCTCCGGTATTAGTAAATTCAAAGGAGCGAACTCCGTTGTCACTCTTAGAAATTTTTCCATAATCAATAGTATTATCTTGGGCTGCAAATTCAATTTTTGGGCCGTTTTGTGCATAACCTATTGCACTAAACAATACGATAGCAATAAAAGAGGCAACATTTTTCATTTTGAAATTGTTTTTAAGTTGTAAGTAAATATACATTCTTTTAATTAACACACAAATTATTAAATCGCTTTTTATAGTGTCTTTAATTATTTACTTTTGCTGTCAATTATAATTACAAAAATTGAACCAAAGTTTTTTTTGGTTTATTTTGTTTGACTGTTTGTCTTTTTATTAATTCGCAAAATAACGATTAATAAAGAACTGATAAACAAATCAGATATTAACAAATCAACAAATTAACGATTAAACATATCCACTATAAAATGACAATTCCAGCACAATTTGACGCTAAGACGATCGAGAATAAATGGTATGATTACTGGATGAAAAATAACTATTTTCATTCTGAGCCAGATCATAGAACACCTTATACTATTGTAATTCCACCGCCGAATGTCACTGGAGTATTGCACATGGGACATATGCTGAACAATACTATTCAGGATGTTTTAATTCGCCGTGCACGTCTTAAAGGTTTCAATGCTTGCTGGGTTCCGGGAACGGATCACGCCTCTATTGCAACTGAAGCAAAAGTTGTAGCAAAATTAAAAGCAGAAGGAATCAATAAAAATGATTTAAAGCGTGAAGAATTTTTGGCGCACGCTTGGGAATGGACAGATAAATATGGTGGGGTAATTTTAGATCAGCTTAAAAAGCTTGGAGCGTCGTGCGACTGGGAAAGAACCAAATTTACAATGGATCCAGATATGTCTGCATCTGTAATTAAATCGTTTGTAGATTTATACAACAAAGGATTAATCTACAGAGGATACCGAATGGTGAACTGGGATCCAGAAGCTAAAACAACTTTATCTGACGAAGAAGTTATTTACGAAGAACAACAAGGAAAATTATTTTTCTTAAAATATAAAATTGAAGGTTCAGAAGATTTCTTGACGATTGCAACAACACGTCCAGAAACTATCTTCGGAGATACTGCAATTTGTATCAACCCGAACGATGAGCGTTTTACACATTTAAAAGGTAAAAAAGCGATCGTTCCAATTTGTGGAAGAGTAATTCCGATTATCGAAGATGAATATGTTGATGTAGAATTCGGAACCGGATGTTTGAAAGTAACTCCGGCGCACGATATGAACGATAAAACGTTAGGAGAGAAGCACAATCTTGAAATCGTTGATATCTTTAATGAAGATGCAACTTTAAATAGTTTCGGATTGCATTATCAAGGAAAAGATCGTTTCGTAGTTCGTACTGAAATTGCAAAAGAATTAGAAGAAATTGGAGCTTTAGCAAAAACAGAAATCCACTTGAATAAAGTAGGAACATCAGAAAGAACAAAAGCTGTAATCGAACCAAGATTATCGGATCAATGGTTCTTGAAAATGGAAGAATTGGTAAAACCGGCAATTAAGTCTGTTTTAGAAACAGGAGATATTAAATTACATCCAAAACGTTTTGAAAACACTTATGCGCACTGGTTAAATAATATTCGTGATTGGAACATTTCTCGTCAATTATGGTGGGGACAACAAATCCCGGCTTATTATTACGGAGACGGAAAAGAAGATTTTGTAGTGGCTGAAAATATCGAAGATGCTTTAGCTTTAGCAAAAGAAAAAACATCTAACAACTCACTTACAACAGCTGACTTAAAACAAGATGTTGATGCTCTAGATACTTGGTTTTCATCTTGGTTGTGGCCAATGTCAGTTTTCGGTGGAATTATGGATCCAGAAAGTCCAGATTTCAAATATTACTATCCAACAAATGACTTGGTAACAGGTCCAGATATTTTATTTTTCTGGGTTGCGAGAATGATTATCGCAGGTTATGAATATGCAGGCGAAAAACCATTTACAAATGTATATTTGACTGGTTTAGTTCGTGATAAACAACGTCGTAAAATGTCTAAATCATTAGGAAATTCTCCTGATCCTTTAGACTTGATCGATAAATTCGGAGCTGACGGTGTTCGTGTAGGATTGCTTTTAAGCGCTTCTGCAGGAAACGACATTATGTTTGATGAAGAATTATGTAACCAAGGAAAAGCGTTCTCTAATAAAATATGGAATGCCTTCAAATTGATTAAAGGATGGGAAGTTTCTGAAACTATCGCACAGCCTGAATCATCAAAAGTAGCAATCGAGTGGTATGAAGCGAAGTTACAACAGACTTTAGTTGATATTGAGGATAATTTTGAGAAATACAGAATTTCAGATTCTCTTATGGCAATTTATAAATTGGTTTGGGATGATTTCTGTTCTTGGTTTTTAGAGATGATCAAACCGGCGTATCAACAGCCAATTGATAAAGCAACGTTTGATAAAGCAATCGAAATGTTAGAAAGCAACTTGAAATTGCTTCACCCATTTATGCCTTTCTTAACGGAGGAAATCTGGCATTTAATTGCTGACAGAACTGCAGAAGAAGCTTTAATCGTTTCAACATGGCCAGAATTAAAACCTTTTAACGCGAGCTTAATTTCTGATTTCGAAAATACAATCGAAGTAATTTCCGGAATTAGAACGATCAGAAAAGATAAAAATATTCCGTTTAAAGATGCTATCGAATTAAAAGCAATTAACAGCGAGAACATTTCAACTTATTTTGATACAATTGTAACGAAATTAGGAAACATTTCAGCTTTCGAATATGTTTCTGCTAAAGTAGACGGAGCGTTATCTTTCCGTGTAAAATCAAATGAATATTTCATTCCGATTTCGGGAGGAAATATTGATGTTGAAGCAGAAATTGCAAAACTAACTGCAGAGTTGGTTTACACGCAAGGTTTCTTAAAATCGGTTCAGGCAAAATTATCAAACGAAAAATTTGTTGCCGGAGCGCCAGAGAAAGTTTTAGCAAACGAAAAACAAAAAGAAGCAGATGCTTTAGCAAAAATTGCTACAATTGAGCAGAGTATTGCTGGTTTGAAGTAAGAATTAGATTTACATTTTTATTATTATAAAAGCTGTCCAATGGACAGCTTTTTTTGTTTTTTCATTCCGAGGAACGAGGAATCACACTAGTAACTCTACAAAGATTGGTGACACTCCTTCTTGAATTCGCGTGTTATTACTAGTTTCTGGAAATGACACAATTATCTTTTATTCTTCTTCTTCAAAACCAAAAATAAAGGATAAGATACAATCGTAATTCCAATAATAACAATAAAACTGGTAGGATCACTGTAAATAAATCCCATCAATAAAGCAATAGAAGCGACAATAGCAATTATCGTTGTCCACGGATACCAGGCTGAGCGGTAAGGTCTTGCCAATTCAGGTTCTGATTTTCTAAGTTTTAAAAGCGAAGCATACGCTAATCCCCAAACAATAATAGAGATAAAAGCGGCAAATGAAAATAAGACTTCAAAAGAACCAATACAGATTATTAATAATAAGCTGATAAAAGCTGAAACTAACAGCGATACAATAGGAGTTCCACCTTTATTGACTGTTGTTCCTTTTTCTATAAAAAATCCGTCACGGCTTAATCCGTATAAAATTCTTGGCGGAATCATCATAAAAGCATTCAGAATACTAATTAAAGAGAAAATAGAAATTACCGTTACAATTATGGCTCCGTTTTCGCCAAAAAGAATTTTAGCAACATCGGCAGCGGCCAAGCTCGATTTAGCGACAGTTTCAACAGGCAGCACATAAAAAAAGGCAACATTTACCAAAACATAAATCGCTATGACAAGCAATACACCGCTAAATAATGATTTTGGAATATTTTTGCTCGGATCATCATTTTCTTCTGCAAAAAAGCAAACGCTGTTCCAGCCATTATAAGTTCCGATGATAAGCTGCAATGATTTGAAAAATCCAAATACTAATCCGATTTGAAAGAAGGAATTATCGGTTTGAATTGGTGCTAATTTTACTCCAGAATACATAAAGCACGCCACAACTAAACAAACAAAACAGATTACTTTAATAAAACTGGTAATCTGCTGAAAAGCACTTCCGTTTTTTACACCGCTTAAATGCAGCAATAAAAAAGCAATTAATAATGAAATGGCCATTACAGTAGAGTAGTTGCGCAGATCTGGAAACAGAATAATTAAATATTCGCTAATTACAATGCAATAAAAAGCTGGCGGAATCACATTTGTGATATAATCAAACCAACCTGATAAAAATCCTGCATAATCTCCGAAAGCTCTTTTAATATAATTATATGATCCTCCCGCTTTTGGCAACATTGTAGCCAATTCAGCATAAGAATTAGCACCAATTAAAATATACAAACCTCCAAAAAGCCAGGAAGCAATGATAAGCCAATAATTTTCTAGAAGACCAGCAATACTTCCGGGTGTTCTTAGAATTCCAACTCCAATTGTTCCTCCAATCAATACTGCAATATTAAAACTTAATCCTAGGCTTTTTTTTAATTGGTTTTTTGTGGAATCTGACATAGGTAGAATTTTGTTTTTGTTAGAATTGAAATGGTGTCACAAAAGTAAATATAATTAGAGTACTTTCTTTTATCAAAACAAAAAACCTCATCTATTGCTAAATGAGGTTTTTGAATCTAAAACCAAAACTCCTTTTATTTTTCAAAAATGAAATGCAGAAAGCTTTGGAATAAAAAAAATCTAATTCAAATTTTAAAATTTATATCTCAAACTTGTCATGACTTGACGAGGCGCAATTGGATTCACACTATAATTTTCGTGAACAGTATAATTCAGCTCATTTGTAATGTTTGATAATCTGCAAAGGATAGAGAATTTTTTCCATTCGTAACCAAGAGAAGCATCTACTGTAACATATCCTTCCAACGGAATATCGCGATCTCTAATCGTTACTGTATAAGTTGGCGGATTGGTTGCAGGCACAACAGCAGTCCATAAATAATCATCATTCCAGCCTCCTGTACGATCTCCAACATAATTTCCGATAGCTCCAAAAGTTACTCCTTTAAAGAATCCGTCTTGTAATTTATAGAAAAAGCTTAAGTTGGCAGTGTTTTTTGGAGTTCTTGCCAATACATCTCCAACAACAAGACTTCCGTTTGTTCCGGATGATTTAGATACTTTAGTTTCATTAAAACTATAACCGGCCATAATATTCAATCCTTCAACAGGTGTAGCCGTAATGTCTATTTCGACCCCTTTTCCTTTTGTAGCTCCTACCAATTCTTTTATAGCAGTATTAGCATTTTGCGTCACTCCATCTGCTAAAAATTGTGCAGTCTGCGCTAAATTGTTATTCGTTATTTGATAAACGGTTACGTTTGTACTCAATAAACCTTTCCAGAAATCTTTTTTAATACCCACTTCATATTGATCAATAATCGAAGGGTCTAAAGGTTTTAAATCTGCTGTAGTTCCCGTATTTGGGGTAAAAGAGTTGGAATAACTTGCAAACAGCGATAAATCTTTAGTTGGCTGTACAACCAATCCTGCTTTAGGAGAAAAAGCTTTGTTTACGGTTTTAAGTCCTTCTACTGCTTCTGCATTTTCAAGCGAAGTTGTGATAACCCCTTTTGTAACTACTTCTTTAGAAGTTGTAACATAACTTTCCTGCCATGACCAACGTAATCCGGCTAAAACTTTAATATGCTTTGTAACCGAAATTAAATCCTGAGCATAAGCACCAAAACGCTGTGTATTGGTAGTAGCCAATTGCGTTGCTCTTGTTGGGTAAGGTATAACACGACTTTGTGTACTATAATCGTAAGTATAAAGATTTATTGCTGTAGCTTCGGTTGTAATGGCAGTTGTACCAGTTGGTGTTGCATAAAAACCATACGTATAACTAGGAGCCATCGAATTTTCGTAATCAGCTCCGGTAAAGATTTGATGTTTGATGCTTCCCGTATTGAAAGTTCCCTGCAAACTTAACTGATCACCAAAAATTTGCTCGGCACCATCAGACTTTGTTAAACCGCGTTTCCAGTTTCCATTGGTTTCAATTGTACTTAATTGCGCTGTAGAGGTTTGTGTTCTTCTGTAAGATTGATAAGAAGAGTTGAAATTTAATTTCCAGTTTTTATTAAAATCGTGATTAAACAATAAAGACGCACTAGAAGATTTAGTGTTTGCTGTCGACCAAAGCGCTCCGAAGAATTCGTTGCGAGGCAAGTCTAAAATTGTTTTTCCATAGATTCCCGTACCAAAATCCGGCGTCCAGTCTGCGCTTAAATAATCTCCTTGTAATGTAATTTGAGTTTTATCTGAGATATGAAAAAGAAACGAAGGGTTGATGTAAATACGTTCGTTTTTCACGAAATCCCTAAAGCTTTCTGAGTTTTCATAAGATCCTGTAAATCGATATGCTATTGATTTATTTAAAGGTCCGTAAAAGTCAATAGAAGGTTTGTAATAATTGTAGCTTCCCATTTGCATGGAAATTTCCCCACCGCTTGTAAATTTTGGTGTTTTGGTAACCAAGTTCATAATACCTCCCGGTGCCACATTTCCGTATAGTAAAGCTGAACCTCCTTTTAAGAATTCAACTTTTTCTAAAGATGAAACTTCTGGTATTGAACCCGCGTTATAACGAAAACCATTTTTAAACATATTGTTTGCCGACATATCATATCCTCTCGAAAAGAAGGATTCCTGCGCACCACCACGAGCAGATCCTACATAAACACCGTTTAAGTTCTTTACAACTTCACTTAATCTGATGGCTTGTTGCTGTTCTATTACTTCGCTTCCAATTATTTGAACGCTTTGTGGCAAGTCCATCACTTTTATTCCTGAACGTGCGGCTTCAATTGGTTTTTTAGGCTTATTCGCTGTAATTAAAACTTCGTTAAGAGTTTCTCCTTTTTTATTTTTTACGGTATCATTTATAGAAATTCCGTTATCTGTACTTGAATATTCCTGACTGTATGAAGTAAAACTTAAAAGTGCTACTGAGATGAGTAAAATGTATTTCATATCGTTTATTAAGAATAATTAAAAATAATGGCGCAAAGATAAATAGCTGTATTCTTTTTAACAAAGTTTATTTAGATTAATTATTATTAATAATGTAACAGTTTGATTAATAGTTTTTTGATTTTTTAATTAGTAAGAAAAATATCGTTATTGTTTGTTTTTTTTAATCTAGGAATGTTAAATTTTAAACTTTTGCCATAAAAAAACCTTGCTCAAGAACAAGGTTTTTTTTAACTAAACAATTGTATTAAATAAAGGGTATTACTATTTTACTGAAATCAGGTAGGTAGCCATTTTCCAGATTTCATCATATTTTTTACCATTGTGTTCTCCAGATGATTTCTCTGTATACGCGAATTCAACCATATAATTTCCGGGCCAGATTGGCGTAAATGAAACCTCCCCATTCTCGTTACTCCATAATTCTTTTTCCCATCCGTTTGGAGCAATTACTTTCATTTTTTGCTCTTTAGCGATTTTGCCATCATACAAGGCATTTACACTAATTTTTGTATTTTGTTTCGCCGCTAAAACATCTTTAGAAAATAAACTAATAATGTTTGAGTTAGCTACAGCTTCATTTCCTTTTGCCGCATTGCCAACTGTAACGGTAGCACTAGAATTATAATCTAAAACCATAGTTCCGTAAACATCTTTTACTTTGTGATGCATAATTATTGTATAAACACCATCTTCATCTGGTGTAAAAAAAGATTGGTATTTATTCTCTAAAGACTTTGCTGTAAGTTTGATTTCTTTTTTTGATGGAGTGATTACGACCAAAGAAAAATCTTTTAAATCTGAAAACCATTTGTCCGCTTTCGTAATATCATTCTCTGAAAATTCTCCAAAATAAACTGAAATTTCCTGTGCTTTTCCTTTTGTTCCTGTTGCTTTAGTTTCTATCCAGAGGGCGTGAGCAAATAGTTGTGGAGTTGCAACTAACATTAAAAGTAAAAATGCTAGTTTTTTTAAAGTTTTAGATTTCATAATATGAAGTTTAAGTTGAATAAATTGAGATTGTTTTTGCAAACTTAAGCCTTATTTAGAATAATTAAAAATAAAAAACCAATATTTCTTTGAGAAACGCATTTAATGCGAAATTAATTTTTCTGAATTAAAACTGGGTTGAAAGTTTCTAATAAAAGTCTTCTTGCATAAAGTGCTGATATTTATCTATTTGCTTGAAAATCTGTTTCTGATTAAATGAGACAAAAAATTAAAAGGCTAAAAATTGGGTTTAAAAACCATAAATTTGCAATCTGAAAAATTGGCTTCATGATTTTACCTTTCTTTAAAAGAATTCAAAATACACCAAGAGGTTTCCGAATAGCAAATACTGTGTTTTTTTTCCTGTCCGGATTCGGATATTCTTCATGGGTTTCGAGAATTCCGCACATACAAGCACAATTGCATTTGTCTGAAGCCGAATTTGGAGCTGTTTTATTCGCATTTCCAATTGGCTTGATGTTGACAATGCCTTTTACAGGAAGATTATTAAATAAGTACAGCAGTCGTTATATTATGCTGTTGGGTGCTATTATGTTTAATATTGTTCTATCGTTGCCTGGTTTAGTTGCTTTTGTATGGCAGCTTGTAATTGTACTTTTAATCTTTGGAGCTTCTCGAAATATTTTCAATTTATCGATTAATGCACAATCGCTCGAGGTTCAAAAATTATATTCAAAATCTATTATAACCCGTTTTCATGCGGTTTGGAGTATTGCTGTTTTCTCAGGAGCAGGTTTAGGGTATGTAATGGTGACACAACGTATTGCACCATCTCATCATTTATTAGGAGTAAGTGTTTTTATGATGGCGCTTACAGCTTGTTTTTATCCATTAAGTATTCATAATGAACCAACACCAGTTAAAAAGAAATTCTTTTCGATGCCTGAAAAAAACTTGATCAAATTTGCCCTGATTTGTTTTGTTTCTATGGCTTGCGAAAATACGATGTACGATTGGAGCGGTATTTATTTTAAAAATATACTGCATGCTTCGCCAAAGTTAACTAGTGCTGCATTTGTATTTTTTGCAACGGCTGTAACCTTAGGACGTCTGGTTGGAGATTATGGTGTAATGAAATTTGGAACTAAAAAAATTCTGCTTTACAGCGGCATATTAATTACTGTTGGTTTTGGCATTTGTTTTATCCTGCCGTATGCTTACCCAACGATTTTTGGCTACGTTTTAATTGGTTTTGGAGTTTCCTGCGTGGTTCCATTAGTGTTTAGTATTGCAGGAAGATCTTCAAAATTAAGCAGTGGTTCTGCGTTAACATCGATATCAACTATTGGTTATTTAGGATTTTTATTGGTGCCGCCAATGGTTGGTTTTATTTCTGAATATTTAAGTATGAAATGGGCATTCTTAATTATGGCAATTTTAGGAATTCTGATGATTTTTATGGTGAATAAGATCGGGGAGAATGAGTAGTTTTTTTTTTTTTGAACTTTTTAAGAAGCTAAGATACTATAATCTACTTCTTCGTCATAACAAACTTCTCCTTAGTCACTTTTCCTTGCAAATTCCCAGAAATTTCAGCTGTTAGAGTATTATTTGCCCCTTTTGTATACGTTATTTTTTGAGGATAATCGTGTGACGGATTTTCAAAAACCAATTTGTTTGCGGTTTCTGTAGTAGATGGAAAATCGATTGCTTTGTCATTGTTTTGTCCGTTTACAGTTGCGCTGTACATTAGCATTTCGCCATGCTGAGACAAAGTTATTTTTTCGAAATGCAAAGTGTCTTTTGATCTTATAAAATACGAAGTCGCATTAAAAGTACTGTCGTTTACTTTTTCCCAGTTTTCGGTAAGTACGCCATCATCTGACTTATTTTCCCAATTTCCGATTAGCCAGTCGGCTATTTTGATTTTATCTTTTTCTGTAGATTCCTTTTTTTGACAAGAAACAAATGCCAATACAAGTGCTAAAAGAGTTATTTTCTGAAACATATTTTTGGTTTTTTGATGTTAAACTGAAGTACTAAAGTATGAAAAAAAAGTTAGCCAGTAATTACGCTAATTTTTTATTTTTCCCACCACATGCTGCTGATTTAGACAGATTTTAATTTTGATTATAATCAGCGTGAATCTGCTTAAATCTTTTTAAATCTGCGTGAAAAAAAATCACTTTGATTCTTGAACCAAAAATTAAACGCTTTCCTGTAAAATAGAATGCACCAGTTCTTTAGTCGGTTTTTGATCTTTAAGTTTTGCCCTGACATCATCAAAAGTGACTTTAAAATCACAGCCTAATTTATAATCGCCACAACCATAAGCAGTTTTTCCTTTCATAACAGTTCCTTTTTTGCACTTAGGGCAAGTTAAAGAATCTGATGTTGAGGCCGGAGCTGGTTTTACTGCTGTTTTCTTCGGTTCTAATTTGAGTTTATAGTTTTCTTCAAAACGAATCAAACCCTCAACAGTTCCAGAATCGGTTTTAAAACCTTTTATGTTTACTGTCGATCCTTTTTGAACCAATCTTAAATACTGACTTTCTGTGATTTTTTTACCGGCAAAAACATACGGCAGTACAAAGTCACAACCGGCTTTATATTCACTGCATCCAAAAGCCGATTTTCCTTTTATCAGATTGCCTTTTTTACATTTGGGACACGTTTCTGCCAAAATTCCGGAAGCTTTCTTTTTCTCCGCTTTTACGATTGGCTTTTGAATCGTTGCAGCGTGCGAAATATTGGCGTGTCGGGTTTCACTTCTAACTTCTGTTACCAAAGCCTCTACCATGCGTTTCATGTTTTTTATGAACGCACCGGCTGTAAAAGTACCTTTTTCAATATCTTTTAGCTGTTTTTCCCAGGAACCTGTAAGTTCTGCCGATTTGATCAGTTCATTCTGAATCGTATCAATCAGCTGAATTCCCGTTGGAGT
Organism: Flavobacterium sp. MR2016-29; assembly: GCF_015350695.1. Lineage (NCBI taxonomy): Bacteria > Pseudomonadati > Bacteroidota > Flavobacteriia > Flavobacteriales > Flavobacteriaceae > Flavobacterium > Flavobacterium sp. MR2016-29. The sequence goes on along the minus strand of NZ_JADKPU010000001.1, from coordinate 1,116,351 downwards.
TGGCAAAACCTGCTTTTTATTTCGAACAATATATTGGCGTTTAAAAAGCGTTTCAATAATATTCGCGCGTGTTGACGGACGTCCAATTCCGTTTTCTTTCATTAGTTCGCGCAAATCTTCGTCATCAACTTGTTTTCCCGCGGTTTCCATGGCGCGTAGCAGAGTTGCCTCTGTAAACTGATTTGGCGGTTTGGTTTCTTTTTCTAAAAATGAAGGTTCATGCGGACCTTTTTCTCCAACAACAAAACTGGGCAATAAATCAGCTTCTTTTTCTTTGGCATTTGGATCTTCAAAAACTACTCGAAATCCTTTTTTTAGAATTTCTTTTCCCGTTGCTTTAAACATTACATCGTCAGCTTTTCCAATTACTGTTGTATTTGCAACCAAACAATCATCATAAAAAACGGCAATAAAACGTTTTACAATAATATCATAGACCTGTTGCTGATTGTACGGTAAATTGCTTTCGATTCCGGTTGGAATAATAGCGTGGTGATCCGTAACTTTTTTATCGTTAAAAACTTTTGGTGATTTTTTAATCTTCTTTTCTAAAACGGGATGCGTCAAAGCTGCATACTTCGTCAGTTTTTGCAAAATTCCAGGTACTTTCGGATAAATATCATTTGGCAAAAAAGTCGTATCAACTCTAGGATACGTTACCACTTTTTGCTCGTACAGCGATTGCGCAATTTTAAGCGTTTCATCTGCCGAAAATCCAAATTTTGTATTGCAATATACTTGAAGGCCAGTTAAATCAAAAAGTTTTGGAGCAAATTCATTTCCGTTTTTTTTATCAATTGAAACAATTTCGAAATCGCTTTCTTTGACTTTGTTCGCTAAAACTTCTCCATCTTCTTTATTTAAAAAACGGCCTTCTTCATAACTAAAAAGTGTTTCTCTATATAAAGTCTGTAATTCCCAATAGGGTTGGGGCTTAAAATTTTCAATTTCTTTAAAACGGTCGACAACCATTGCTAATGTTGGGGTCTGCACGCGTCCGATAGACAATACTTGTTTATAACCGCCGTGTTTTACGGTATACAAACGTGTGGCATTCATGCCTAATAGCCAGTCGCCAATCGCTCTCGAAAATCCGGCGTAAAAGAGATTATCGTAATTATTCGATGGTTTTAAGTTTTCAAAACCTTCTTTTATGGCTTCGGTGGTTAGAGATGAAATCCATAAGCGCTGTACTTCGCCTTTATAATTCGCCTCATTCATCACCCAACGCTGAATCAATTCTCCTTCTTGTCCGGCATCCCCGCAGTTTATAACGACTTCGGCTTTGTCGAATAGGCTTTTTACAATTTTAAATTGCTTTTGGATTCCTGAATTTTGAACCACTTTTGTCTCAAACTTTTCAGGAAGCATAGGCAGATTATTTAAATCCCAGCTTTTCCAATGTGGTTTGTAATCGTTCGGTTCTTTCAGGGTACATAAATGTCCAAAAGTATATGTTACGGCATAACCGTTTCCTTCGTAATAGCCATCGTGTTTGGTATTGGCGCCCAAAACGGATGCTATTTCACGTGCTACACTTGGTTTTTCGGCAATACAGACCTTCATTTCTTATTTTGATTTAAAGGCGAAATTAGGAATTTTTTATAAGAAAAGGGACAAAGGTTTTTAGGGACAAAGGGACAAAGGTTTATTTGGGCTCATGCCAAAGCGCAAAGTTTTCCCTTATTAATTTTAAACTTAGCGTCTTGGCGACTTTGCGAGAAAATTGTGCATTGTGATTAAAGCAAAAATAATCTCGCAAAAGCGCAAAGTTTTTCTTTTATTATTTATTCTCTGCTAAAAAACGCCAACATTGTTTCTAATGAGTCTTTCGAATGCATTTTCTCACCATTTTCAAGTGACTCTTGTGCTGCTTTTGAAGCTCTTTTACGCATGTTTGATTCATAAACAGCAATAGCTTCTTGAATTGTAGAATATTGATCAGATGTAAGACATTCACTCAGTTCTAAAGCATCCAGCATCGCCATATTAGCACCTTCGCCGGCAAAAGGAGGCATAACATGTGCAGCATCTCCAATTATAGTTGTATTAGAAAGCGTTTCCCAGTTTTGATCTAAAGGCATGCAATAAATAGGACGCGGAATATACGCTGCAGAAACATTTTCGAAAAGTTCATACCAAGTACTGCTCCATTCTGGATATACTTTTTTAAACCATTCTACTATTTGAGATTTGTCAGAAAAATCTAAACCGCTGTTCTGCACCCAATTTTCATCGGCTTTAAAACTGGCGTAGAAACCTAAAGCGCCGTCTCCTTTTTGTCCCAACAAGATATTTTTCTCATTTCCAAAAGCCATTATTTTTCCGCCATTCAGCAACGAATCGATATGCGGTGCCGTTTTTTTAGATTCATAAATATTGCCTTCCAGCATTGTTATGCCTGAATAAAATGGTTTGATATCAGTAATGTAGGGACGAATTTTCGAATTGGCACCGTCAGAACCAATGACAATATCTGCATAAACTGATGAGCCGTTTTTGAAATGCAATAACCAGCCTCCATTTTGTTTTTCCATCGAAATAAAATGACTGTCCCAGATGATCGTTTCGGGTTTTAAGGATTCCAGTAAAATTTTTCGTAATACACCGCGGTCAATTTCAGGACGAAAATATTCATTGTCAAAATCTTCTTCAAGATTTGTTTCGTGGTCGCTGTAAAATATTTTTGCCTGTTCGTCTAAAATCAATGTTTTATCAGCACCCGGCATAAAGTTGTTTTTAAATTCATTAAATAAATTGGTTTTGCGAATCGCTGCCAAACCTGATTCGTCATGCAAATCTAATGGCGAGCCTTGTACTCTTGCTTCTTTATTTAAATCTCTTTCGTACACTTTTACATTTACATTTTTCAATTGCAAAAGTCTGGCTAAAGTAAGTCCGCCTGGACCGCCGCCAATAATAGCGACTTGTTTATTTTCTAGTAACATTCCGTTTTTTTTAGATTTAATTTATCCGGTCAGCTTTTCAGCTTTGTATCGGGACAAAATTATTGCTCTTTTAGAACGGATAATAGTATAAATCGGTCATCCTTATTTTTTAGCAGTTCGCTCGGTACAACGCCAGAGAATTTTTTGATTTCCTTGATGAAATGATTTTGATCTGCGAAGTTTAATTCTGGAAAAAGTCGGCCTTGAGCAATATGTTCTAAAGACGCTTTGAAACGTAGAATTTTACAAAAAGCATTTAATGAAAGTCCGAATTTCTTATTGAAATAACGATTGATTTCTCGACTGCTCCAAGCTATTTTTTCAGAAAGCTCCTGTACTTTGATTTCGCCGTTTGAAGCGTAAATTAAATCAAAAAGCTGGCATTTTCTTTCGTCGATTTTGCTTGGTAAAAGTTCGCTTAGTTTTAAGATTATTTTTTGATGAAAGGCATCAAAATCTTTTAAATCATTGACATTAACATTCCAAAAATCTGTTGAGAGATTTTTTGCGCTGTTTACTATGTCGGCAATAGAAGTCTGTAAAATATATTCAACTCCCAAAGGTTTAAAACTGACTTTGAAGGCAATGGTGTGTGGCGGAATAGCGCGTTGTTCTGGAACTGTTTCTAATCCGATTAAGGTGACATGAAAAGCTGCTGTTTCAGATTGCAGAAAAAACAAATCAATTCTTCCGTCAGGCATTAATACGACTTCTTTAGGTTTATCTGACAGATTCTGAAACATTCCAATGTTTTCTACAAAGTCAGCCAGTGGTTTTTCTGGCACGATGAATCTGTAATGGAAGTGGTTGTTCATTGTTGTTGTAGATTTTACCGCAAAGAGCAGTTTTTTATTGGTTTTAATTATATCCATTTTATGTCATCCCTCGTTACTTGGGATGACAAGATTAAGCGTGAATTTTATAAAACTAAGCTTTCTTTTTTCTTTCTGTTAAATATTTTCGAATTGGAATATCATAAAAAATCATGGTTAAATAAGCAAAACCAAGCAGGATAATTGTGCCTAAAGTTATAATAAAAAACAGTTGATTTGCATCTGGTTTGTACTTTGCGTAATAGTTCGCAAACATCCACATGACGGCATAATGCGTCATGTATAACGGGTATGATATTTTTCCGAAAAAGACGCATATTTTTCTGAATCCGCTGCTTAATTTTGCTCCGGCTCCTAATGCAATTAATAATGGAAAATAGAGCAAAACGACTACAGGTTCTGTCAGCCAATTCAAATTTGAAAAAGGAAGTAAAAAGGCTAGGAGCAACAATACAGATAAACCTATAAAACCCAGTTTTGATTTAATTATCCAATTAGAACGGTAAAGCAGCATACCGGCTAAAAAAGAATAGGAAATTCGCGCTCCGCCGTCCCAAAAGGTTTCGCCGCTCCAACCGCCCAATAACGAACCGCCTGCGCGATTGCTGACAAAACAAATTCCGACTGCAGCAAAAACAGTTAATATAAATAGGGAACGACGGCTTAATTTGTAAAGAAAAACCGCGTATAGAATATTAGCAGCATATTCCCAAAACAAAGACCAGGCAGGCGCATTTAAGCCAAACAAATTGAAATAACGATCTGCCATTACCGGAAACGGAATCAAGAGAATCGAACTCAAAAACAGCAATGCTATTTTACCAGTTTGGTACGTTTGAGCATGTCCGCCAAACGGATCAAAAAGAAAAGCCAGCAAACCCAAAACCGAGCCAAAAATAACCAAAGGATGCAATCTGATTAATCTGAAATTAAAAAAATCGGTAAATTTCATTTTGGCAATACGATCGTGATACGCATACGCAATGACAAATCCAGAAAGGCAAAAGAAAAAGTCAACGGCTAAAAATCCATGAGCAATAAAATTTTTTTCTGGCGTATAAACGATTTCCATAAAATGAAAAACAACAATGGCTAAAGCAGCGATTCCTCTTAAACCGTCGAGAATTTCAAAATGCTGTTTTGGGTTTATTGGTTCTATATTTATGTTTTTACCTTTTAATTTTATTTCGATGTTTTCTTTTTTATTCAGCTTTTTGAGTTCTTTAAGAATTGAATCTACAAGTAGCTGTGTTTCCTTTTTTGTTTTTTCCTGATTGTCACGAAATGTATTATCGACAACATATGGATTAGCGTAATTCTGAGTTTCCATATTAGATCTGCCCCACGGATAGTCTTCTGGAATTTCTTGTTTGTATTCCTTTATATTCCAGAATTTTTTCTCGTAAATTTCATCAAATAATCTTACAGCGTCAATTTCAATTTCGACTTTCAGTTTTTTATTTCTTTTAAAGTAATTGTCAATTCTGTCCTCAAAATCCTGCAGACAGTTTTTATTATAATCAAATAAATTCAATTCTTTCAAAAGAGCAATTCTAAAATTATCAAAGTTTTCGTCAGGTTGAATTTTTAGTTTTTGGATGTTCATAGAAGTCTTTCTATTTTTAAATGGTTTTTTAGACCAAACGTAATTATAAAACAAATTCCCCTTCCAAAACAATTACAGCTTCTCCTAAAATAAAAACTTTTTCATCTACAAGTTCCGTACTCATTGTTCCTGTTCGTAATGAAGACTGAAACGCTCTGAATTTTGTTTTATTCAATTTTTTAGCCCAATATTTTGTCAAAAAGGTTTGAATACCGCCTGTTACCGGATCTTCATTCGTTCCGGCCCATGGCCAAAAATAACGGTAATGAAAATCGAAATTTTCATGGTCTGAAACAGCAGTTACAAGCACTCCGCTAATTCCTGCGTGCGAATTTAGCAATGCTGTAAAATCTGGTTTTAAATTAGCGAGTTCAACTGCACTCTTAATTTCGATTAAAATGATTTTATTATTTGGGCTGTATCTTCGGTCTTCAATTTCAGCAATTCCGAGTGCTTTCAGCATATTTTGAGGGACCTCAATTTCTTCTGTTTCGTAAACAGGAAATTGCATTTTGATTTTATTGCCTTCTTTTTCAATACGTAATTCAACATTATTGCAGTTGATGAATTTTATATTTTGAAATGAAGTCGTATTGAAAATGATTTTAGACGAAGCCAGTGTAGCATGCCCGCATAACGGAATTTCGGTCTTTGGAGAAAAAAAACGAATGCTGTAAACGTTATCTGAGATTTGTTTTATAAAAGCAGTTTCAGAAAAGCCAATTTCTGTTGCAATGCTTTGCATCGTTTTACTATCAAGTTCTGTGTCGGGTAAACAGACAGCAGCCGGATTTCCTTTAAATTTTTCATTCGTAAAGGAGTCTACAAAGTACGTTTTCATTTTTTAAGTTTTATGCAATGCAATATAAGCTTTTTGTTTTGATGATTTTTGTAGGCAAGTAAGGAAAGCCTCCGCTATTTGGTTTTGCAATCCTGAACAAAGTACAATTACAGCAAAGTAACGCAAAACGCAATTCAAAACGAAACATTTGTCATCCTGAGGAACGAAGGACCACACAAGAAACTCGGCAAAAAAATTCTCAACACAATATTTGTCATCCTGACGGAGGAAGGATCACACAAGAAACTACGCAAAGTATTTCGACAAAGCAATTCAAAAATTGTGGTTTTTGAAAAACGGCGAATGCCAATCTTTGTCGAATTTCTAGTGTGATCCTTCGTTCCTCAGGATGACAAAAAAATGAAGATTTTCGTCAATCATAAACAAGGCATCAGTTGTATACAATCAGGCGTATACGATCACATATAACTAATCGCTTATTTATAATTTCGTTGCCATGAAAAAAGGAAATTAATATTTCAAAATTTAGAATTATGAGCATAAACACTCTTTCAAAAGAAACCGAAAAGAAACTAATTGATTTTTTTAATAAATCTGTTGAGCCGGAAGTAATGGCAAAGGCAATAAGACAGCTCAATTATATCGTTTCTTTAGGAGTCATGAGAGAACATGAAACCCTTCAAAACAATAGAGCAAATCTGGAAAATAGTTTTTATTGGCTGAATAAATTGGCCGAAGTTTTAAATCCTTATTTGGATGTGGAATGATTTTATCGCTAACGAAAGGATAACTCTGGTAGTTGTTTTTTATTGTTGTGTCATATTTCATTGCATGCGCGGGCGGGGCGCTCAAGCTCACGGGGGATACATCAGGCTTGTTTTTCTGATTTCTTTTTTAAAATTAGTAGAATTATAATAAGTGGAATAAGTGAAAAATAAAAGTATATAAGTCCAGTAGCACTATCTTTTTTCCTTTCAAACTCCTGTTCGTTTCCTAAAAAAACTTCATCATTAATAATGTTTCTCCACACTTTAATGGTTTTTATATTTTCGTTAAAAATGTTGTTATCATTAAAGAAATTTCCATTGAATCCTCTATATATTAATTCTTGCTTCTTTGTTGAATTCAATAGATTGCCTCTAATTACTGTAATATCTTTAAAAGTAGATTTTCCCTGACTCGAAGATGTTTCTGTGGCAATAAAAGCGGTATCTACCACAAAAAACTCTTTTTTGAGGTATTTTTGAGGATCGTGAAATGCTTTATAATTTTCAAAAGTTATTTCAAAAGGTCTTAAAATATCTTTGTCTGTAATGCCATGCACTAAATGTGAAACAAAAATAAAAAGCGAAAATGCTAGATGAGCTAATAATATATATTTAAGAACTCTATATTTTTTGAAAAATGGATGGTCTTCTAGTTTCATTTAACTATTAATTATAGGATTTCCGATAGCCCGGATTTGTAATCTATGCCTTCAAAGTTTGTTTTGCTGGTAAATGTAAACAAAAAGCTACATGATTTTTGTAGCTTTTTATTCGAAGGATTAATTTGTTTTTGCTGACAAAAGCAAGAAAAGGGAATAAAAAGCAATAAAAAGTTAAAGTATATTTTTTCCATAATATCTGTTTAATAATTTTTGTGTTTCGATAATATGGATTGCCAATCCGCGCTATTTAAATTACTGTGTATAATACCCTGCAAATTCTCTGATAATCGAATATACATCTTTAATTTCAAAATAATTGGGACTTGCACTGCTCACATTCTGAAAACCTTGTTTCTTAAATAACATTTTTGTTCTCGTTACATGAAAATATTGCGATACGACAATAATGCTTTTAAAGTGCAGACTATCTTTTAGTTTCATTGTATTATTTACTGTTGCGCGGGTATTATTTCCGAAGTTGTCGACAATAATTAACGAATCAGGGACTTTATTTGCCACTAAAAAAGCTCTCATTTTATTTCCTTCAAAAAAGCCTTCTTTGCCTAAACCGCCGCTTACTATTATTTTTTTTATGCGGTGATTTTGGTATAAACTGAGTCCGCATTCTAAGCGCTTTTTAAGACGTTCTGAGAGTGTTCCGTCTTCGTTTACCTTGTTTCCAAGAATAACCGCAACATCAGCATTTTTTCCGTTATCGCTCAAACCATCAACGGTTATAAATACGGTGTGGCCAATAAACCAAATTAAAAATAGGGTTAGGAGTAATTTAAATATACGTTTCCAGTTCATGAAATGATTGGTAATTAGTGGTGTAGGTATTTTGATAGATTTCGTTAAATAAGATACCTTACATTAATGAATCAAAATCTGTTAGTACAAAATAAATGTCTTGCTGTACACACGTTTATTTTCGATATAAAGATTCATTTCCCATTTTCCTTTAATTAACTCATAAGGTTCGTCTAAGCTGTAAGAAGAAGCAGAAGGAATATTTGTTGGTCTTTGAGTGGTATATTTTATACTTTTAAATTATTCTCCTTTATTGTTTGTTACTTTCAATGTCGATCGCTAGATTAACAGTGTCTTTGGCTTTTACGATATAAACCACTCCAAAATTTGCTTTTTTTATAGCCTTAATCGAATCGGTATTTTTGATTATAACAAAATCCTTTAACCATCCATGAGTGCCTGTTGGAGTATTGTTAACTTGTTCCGTTGTGCCATCTTCGACTTTTGCCAAGCCGTAGTCAAGTTCTTTAAGTTTTAAAGTTCCATAACTTTTAGATTTAATAGCAGCTTGCGAAAAAATAGTTTGTAAAACAAAGAACGAAAGTAAAGTGTAGATAATTTTCATTTGTATTTGGCTGGTTTTGAATTAAGACATTTAGTTCGATAGCGCAGATTTGCAATCCGTGCCCGCAAAGATTAATTTTTTATAAATATAAAAAAGCTACATGATCTTTGTAGCTTTTTTACTTTAAATATTTATATTGTATCTCATTGTAGGCACGGATTGCAATCCGCGCGATCTGGTTAATTACTAAAACAGTTTCAACATATATGAAAACAGCCATTATTATTTTACTATCTCTATTTTCAACCTTTATTAAGGCGCAAGAAAAACCAAAAGACACACTATTTTTCACTTACGATGATAAGTATATTAAAACCTATGTTGAGATTCCAAATCATTTTTATATAAAAGATGGCGGCGGTTCTAATAATGGTAATTTTTATTTTACTGAAATAAAAACTTTGGAAAATCCAAGTGTAAAATCAAAGGAAATCTGTCTTAAAAAATTTATACGCTCTTCTAAGTTTTATAATAAAAACAAAAACCCAAAATTAAATGATTATACCCTTTGGAAATACCTTACGGATTTTACCATAGTTTTAGTTAAAGATGTGAATGGTAAAAAGAGATACGTTCAGGTCGAATCAAGTTATATAATAGAATAACATAAAAGAGAAAAGATACGAATTCGGCTTTTTTACTTAGAATATTATATTGTATCTCATTGTTGTAGGCACGGATTGCAAATCCGCGCTGTCGAATGTGAAAAGATATCCGCAATCTGGTTGTAAATCCAAGTTATGGAACTTAAAAATTATCCATGCGATCTGGTTAGTGTATTTTAAAAGTTTATAAACTTTTTAAAAGTTATTGCATCGATTTCATAATATTTATTTTCATCGTCTTTTTCTAAATTTGTTTTTTCGTTCATTTCTTCCAGAAAATATCGGAATGCATCATAAAAATAAAATTGTACAATATTTTTGGTTTTAAAATAATATATATTAACTCCCAATTGTTGAGTCAACAATTCTGTATAGTCAAAATTTGTTTTATCCTTTACTTGTTTTAAAATATCTTTTGCAATGACAAGATCGTTAAATGTATTTGGATTTGTAAATAACAAATCACCTTGATAAATTATTTTGAAGTATATTCTATTTAAAGTATCATTTTTTATGCTCTTAATTTTTTGTAGCTCGCTTTTTGAAAATACAAAATACTTACAACTGATACGATTATTCCAACCTTTTTGTATTGATGAATAAGTATAAAATCCATCTTTGTATTTTTTTATTAAAATAGCATACGTACTGTCAGAAATAGTAATATCTTTAATTTCAAGTGATGTAAAATTGTCACTACCAAGGCCGTAACTTTCGTAATTACCAAGTAGTTTCTGATTTTCACCTAAATCTTGCGGGATTTTATTTTTACCACTAATCCATTGCCCGGATTGATTTTTTAACCAACCATTAGCATTTATTAATGCATTATTCTTTTTTGAAATGATGGGCAATTTATCATTTATCCTATTTTGTCCATTAACTGAAAAAAATATAGACAGAAAAGCTATAAATAAAATTTTTTGCATTGTATTTTTTTATATTTTGATATACTGGATAAGATAATGGGGATATACAATGCATAGCACTGTTTTTATTTTAATACGCGCTATCGTGTATAATTTTTAGCCATTTGTTCAAATAAATCAAGTTTTTTCATTTGTAGTACCATATGATGCTTAACAATTCGATCATAATCATTTTCATCCTCGAAACGTTTGCTTACTAAAACTAGCATTTCAATTCCAAAAAGAAGTACAAACCAAATTAACCATATTGCTAATGCAACACCAGATTTCGAAATTAAACTCCACATTACTTCTAATTCATCTAAAAAACCTATTTTACTAGAAATATCTTTTTCTAATTGAGGACGAATATTTAGAAGAGCAGACTCTTTCTTTGATTTTTGAATATTTAATTCATTAATAGATTTTTCTAATGGAACAATCATAGAAATTTTTGGATTGGGCATATTTGAACTATTAATAACTTTAACAGGGACTGATTTTTCAGTTGTGACATTATTTCCAGTTATTGGATCAAATGTGACATTTTTTTCAGTTCGATTACTGGAGGTGGTGGAATATATTATTGATGTAGGATTTCTTGCAATTTCAGTAATATAATTTTTTCTTTCAGTTTCTTTTTTTATAATTGCTTTTTGTAAATCATCAATTTGAGTTCTCAGTTCTCGAGTTTTAGAATCCAAGACTTTGTTAACTCTCGCTTCAATAAAGGTGATTTTTTCAAGTTCAATATCTTGTTGAAAAATAATTTGGTCAAGAATAACTGATCCAATAATTGCCATGGTTACTGCAATTATCCCTCTAGTTAAATAAAGCCATTTATTTGGATTAATTGCTAATATTATTTGTCTTTCAATTTGTATAATAACTATTATAAAAATTATTGATCCAGAAAGTGATGCAGCCAGACTTCCCGTAAGATATCTACTTGTAAAAGAAAATCCAATAAATGCCCAAAGAAGGCAAACTATTAATAATGCAGAAGTATATCTTTTTACAGCCTTAACTGAAATTTCACTGCAATTCTGCACAATTGCATAGTTATATCCTGTAAGGAAACAACCAAATCTTACCCATATGTTTTTCATAATTAAAAGCTCTTTTTCATTATAGAATGATGAGAAATTGCTGCTAAGCCATTATGAAATCCTCTTTTATAACTTAAGATAATTCCATAGCCAATACCTTTATTTTCTTTTGCATCTTTTTCAATTACCAATATTTGATTTATGTGTTCTTCCGCTGTATCTTTTTTTACAGTTAATTCTTCAACAGTATCTACCATTCCACTTCGGCTTCTGGTTTCAATATGAAAATTTATTTCACGGATAAAATCTTCATAAAATGTTTTTATTTTTCTGATTGTTCTTTCTAAATCATTTTTTAATGCCTCAATGTTTTGTTCTAAATGTATATTATCAGGATTGATTAAGGCATCGTCATAACCTTTTCCTTCATAGTTCTTTTCGATAAAAGTAAATAATAGAGATATTCCATTTTCATAATTTGATACTGTACGATCAGTTTGAGTTGAGTCTGTTGTCAGTTTTTCTTTTTCAAGAAAGACTTTTTCCGGAATTTCTACAAGTGAATTCGAGTTATCTTGTTTATAATTCATTGAGTTACCACTTGAATTTTGTTTACTATTGAAAAGATTAAATAGACCCATATTTTTGAAATTTAAATGTTTATTGTTGGTACCTTATATTTTGAGTGACCACGTCTATGGCATGATTCACATAGCGTTATCAGTAAATATTCGTCGTATTCCCAAGGAAGTTTAAATTTATTTTCTCGAACTATAAAGTGATATTGTCTATGATGTACTTGAAGATTTTCAATCGAAAAACAAATTAGACATTTTTGATCACGATCAAGAATTTGAATTCTTTTATTTTTCCATTCAGTAGTAAATAATAAAGAACCATAGCTACCATGTGATGGTATTTCTATTGTAATTGGTTCTAATATATTTAAGTTAATGCTTTTATCTTCTTGTTTATATCGTCGGTAAATTTTCTTGCTTTTCATTTCATTAAAGCGATAACGACTATTTGTAGGATCAAACATAATCTGTTAATTATTATTTAGGATTAATAGAAACTTTGACACATCTATTCGAGATCATTTGTTTTATAATTGTCAAAGATTACTCTTTAATTATCAATTATTTTACGGAAATCCATAATACGTAAAAAATGCCTACAACAAGTGTAGATAATAATTAAAAAAAAATAGCGAGTATTTATACGGTATTTGTATAAAATAGAATTAAAACTAAGTCTGATTTTAAAACTAAGAACTTTTAAAATTTTCAAAATGCAATAAATAATTTTATATATTTTCTTTCAAAACGATTTCCCTAGCCCTGATAGAAGTGAAAATCCTTTTGTGCCGGGGTTCGGCATAAAAGATTACTTCGTCAGTTCGCTATCGCTCGTGTTTAACGGATCCCGAAGTCTCGGGAGAATTCAGCCTGCTAAAACCAACAAAATCCCGACAAATTATCATAATCGTAATCTGATTACTTGAAACTGTGAACTGATTACTTTTTTTTTGTAATTTTGCACTCCAATAAAAGGAATTATAAAATGTTAGATAGACTTCAAATAGTAAAACAACGTTTTGACGAGATTTCAGATTTGATTATCCAGCCGGATGTTATTTCTGATCAGAAACGTTATGTGCAATTGAATCAAGAGTACAAAAATTTAAAAGCATTGGCTGAAAAGCGTGATGAATATGTGCTTTTGATGGCTAATATAGATGAGGCAAACGAAATTATTGCGGATGGAAGTGATGCAGATATGACCGAAATGGCCAAAATGCAATTAGACGAAGCAAAAGAAAGATTGCCGGAACTTGAGGAAGAAATTAAATTTATGTTGATTCCTAAAGATCCTGAAGATGCTAAAAATGTTATGGTTGAGATTCGCGCCGGAACGGGTGGGGACGAGGCTAGTATTTTTGCTGGTGATTTATTCAGAATGTATACTAAATATTGCGAGAATCAAGGTTGGAGAACCTCGGTTGTCGATATGAACGAAGGAACTTCTGGAGGTTTCAAAGAGGTTATTTTTGAAGTTTCTGGAGAAGATGTTTACGGAACTTTAAAGTTTGAAGCTGGTGTGCACCGTGTACAGCGTGTTCCTCAGACAGAAACGCAAGGCCGTGTGCATACATCTGCAGCAACGGTTATGGTTTTACCAGAAGCAGAAGAGTTTGATGTTCAAATCGATATGAATGATGTTCGTGTAGATTTCTTCTGTTCATCAGGACCTGGAGGACAATCGGTTAACACAACGAAATCTGCAGTACGTTTAACGCACATTCCGACAGGATTGGTCGCGCAATGTCAGGATCAGAAATCACAGCATAAAAATAAAGATAAAGCGTTGAACGTTTTGCGTTCTCGTTTGTACGAACAAGAATTGGCAAAGAAAGAAGCGGAAGATGCTACAAAACGTACCTCTCAGGTAAGTTCTGGTGACCGTTCGGCTAAAATTCGTACATACAACTACGCTCAAGGTCGTGTAACAGATCACAGAGTTGGTTTGACTTTATACGATTTAGGAAATATCATGAATGGCGACATTCAGAAAATTGTTGCCGAATTACAATTGGTAAACAACATGGAGAAATTGAAAGAGGCGTCTGAAGTTTTCTAATTTTTTTTAGACTTCTTAGAGTTATAGATATCAGACTTCTTAGACTTTAGATACTATTAAGCCGAACTTTTGTTCGGCTTTTTTATTTTTTTATTTTTGCAAACTTAATACCTCAGTATCTCAATACCTTCCAATTTGCAAGAACCTTCTTAAAAATTTTAAGAAAATCAGCGTTTTAACATTAAATCCTAATAAATCTCTAGGAAGTTGTATTTTTTTTGCTTTTTTTGTTGTTAAGTTCTTTTCTATTATTAGTAACAGAATTTATCAACCAACCAACCAATTAAAATTTATGAAGAGAACTTTATTATTATGTTGCTTCTTTGGAAGCTTTTTTTATGCGCGCGGGCAATCGTATTTTGGGTTTAGAGATGATAATTACGCTGGAATTCAGGCTGTATTATTTAACCCGTCTGCGATCGTAGATTCTAAATACAAAGCCGATGTAACTGTAGCTTCAGCAAGCGCGACGGTACAAAATGATTTGTACGGTCTTAATTTTCCAGAACTTTTAGACGGCAGTTATGATTTGCAGACGGATGCAAACAAACACATTAAATCGAATAATAGAGGAAATTTTAATGCCGATATTTTAGGGCCTTCTTTTATGCTGAATCTGGCACCGACTCATGCTATTGCACTCTTTTCGAGAGTTCGCAGCGTAACCAATGTATTGGATGTAAACGGAGAACTTGTTAATCAGGTAAATCAGGATATCGACGGATCTAAGAGTTTTTTATTTACAGGTGGAAGTCCGAATGCAGTCAGTAATTCTTGGGCTGAAATTGGCGCCAGCTATGCGACCGTCTTATTAGATCGCGAAGATCATTTTATAAAAGCCGGTATTACTTTAAAATATTTAATGGCAGGAACCAATGGATACATCAACGGAAACGATTTGAGTATTGCTTTTAATAAAAATGATGCTAATCCAGCTTTGAGCCAATATTACTCAACAGGAACGCTTAGAACGTCTGCAAGTTATGATTATGAAAACGGAAAAAATCCTGAGTTTGACGCGACTTCTGCAGGAGTAGGCGTTGATTTGGGTTTTACGTATGAATACCGCACAAACTGCCACACGTGTATTGGAAACCGATATAAATTGAAAGCAGCGGTTTCTATAACAGATATCGGAAAATTGAATTATAAAAATGCAATAGAAAACACCTATAACCTAACCGGAAGCGTAACGCAGGATGATATCGACAGTTCTGATGATATTTTCGAATTTTTTAATACGCATTATACCAAAACTTCATCAAGAAAAGGAGTTCAAGCGAATTTGCCAACAGCCCTGCACACTAATTTTGACTGGAATATTGATAATAGATTTTATTTGAATTTAAGTACAGATATCGGATTGGTCGATGCGAAAAAAATAAATGCAACCGCTATTGCCAATTCGGTTTCGTTTACGCCAAGATATGAAACAAGACAGTTTAGTTTTTATCTTCCGGTAACCTGGATGGAATACAGCGGTACTCAAGTAGGAACCGGTTTTAGAGCGGGTCCGATATTTATTGGTTCTGGCTCACTGATTTCTAATTTATTTTCAAATGATGCGAAAGCCTGTAATTTGTATGTTGGATTAAAACTTCCGATTTATCAAAATTACAATTAGAAATACTAAGTTTCTATCCTGAAGCTTAGTGACTGGGTTAGTAAGATTATTTAAATGAAAAGAGACTGTTTCACTAATGTGAGACAGTCTCTTTTGTGGTTCAGACTAAGGTAAATCTTTAAGCTTTTTAAACTTAGCAACTTAGTGTCTTAGTATCTTAGAACCTTTTTTGTGATAAAATATAGTGAAGGATATTAACTGTTTAACCGTTGTTTAAATTTAAAATTTTCAAAACGTATAAAGCAAGTTAGATACCTAGAAATACTCGTGTAAATTCAAAACATTTATATAGATTCGAGTAAACGTATACACCATTTTTCAATACTATTTCGCTAAACTTTTCCATAATACATAATAAATTAAAGTTATACAATTACTCTTCTGATGATTCGTGTTGTGATGATTCTTGGTTAGGAGATTGATGATGCGGTTTTGATACCAAATTGGTAACAACTAATTGTAAAAGAGAACCAAAAACGCCTTTAAGCATTGAATCACTTTTTCCTACTACTAGTTTTTTTGCCAGAAACCCTAATCCAATACTTATTGCAGTTTGGGCTACATGACTTTTAAAACCTACCGTCTCATTAATTTCTTCAACCGTATTTCTGATAAGATTAAGAGGTTTTAAATTCTCTTTAATGCCATCAATTTCATCCTTTATAGCGCACCATTCGGCATCTTGCCTAGTTTCTAACAGTGCTATTTGCTGATTTAATGTTTCAATTGTGTAAACAGTTTCCATTACAGTCTTTTTTTATCAATTATTAAATCAGTCTTTTGTTTCTTTTAATATGCTGGAAATAATCATATTTCCAAGAGGTGTTTTTATTAGCTTATGCTGTGTTTTAAGCAATACAATTGCCACAACTAAGTAAAAAAGCGCCATGATAAAAAAACCGTAATAATACTCTCCAAGTTCTTTTCCAATCCACAGACTAAGTCCGATGTTAAGGAATAAGGTGAAAAATGCAACAACAGCTCCAACTGCTATCTTTGAAGTTAGTGATGAAACAACATCAGCTACAGAAGAGACTGTTTTAAGTTTAAGTAATTCTAAACTCGTTTTAGTATAATTCTCTGCTTTTTCATAAAGATTTAAATTGTCGTTTGTTGTTGCATTTGTTTCCATAATAGAGGGTATTTATGATTTAAAAATTTCACTTTTTAATAGTTCGATTTTACAGTTTTTGCTTCATCTTTAATAGTGTTGAAGTCTTCTTTTGCTTGATTGAATTTTGCTTTTCCTTCTTCGATAATATCTTTTCCGCTAGAAGTAATTGTGCTTACAACTCCATCAAATTTTGATTTTAAATTATCTCCGTAATCTTTAGATTTATCTGAGATTTTTTTTCTTGTGTTTGACCCTTTGTCTGGTGCGAATAATACACCTAAAAATGCTCCTGCAGCTGCAGCTCCTAAAATTCCTAAAATTGTGTTACTAGTTTTCATAATATTTGATTTAGTGATTAATATAAATTATTTAATAATATTTGTTTTTAAATGTCTCGACCTTTGATAAGTCTGAATAGTACTGCGATAATAGCAATTACTAATAATATGTGAATGATACTTCCGAAGCTGTACACGAAGAACCCAAGGGCCCAAAGTATAACCAAAATCACTGCGATTGTATATAATAAATTTGACATGGTATTTATATTTTAAGGGGTTAATTAATTATTCTTAATTCAATTTATACGATAAGTATAATGATAAGTTGCTGTTTTTAGCATCTGGAAAAGTATAAGTTTGTCCTAGAACAGTTCTTTCTTTACCAATAGTTGTTAATCCGTAGTTGTAACGTAAACCAATACTAACTGGACTAAAATCTACTCCAACACCTGCTACAATACCTGCATCAAATTTGTTTAAGTCATCTGTATCGATATCCTCATCAAAATTAGCTGATCCGTCTCCGGTTAATTTAGAACTTACAAGGTAAGATGCATATCCACCAGCCTGAAGATTAAAGTTTTTAGTAATATTTACTCTTACTAATAATGGAACTTCGATATAGTTTAATTTGAATTTTGCGTTTCCACTAGCTGCATCATTGTTATATTCTAATTTTGAACCTCTTGTGGTAAACAAAATTTCTGGCTGAATAGCGACAAAATCTGATACTGGCAATGTGGCATAAACACCGGCATTAAAACCATATAAAATATTTTCGTCAGTTGCTTCATCATCGTCTGATAAAAAATTAGACATATTAAAACCTCCTTTTATACCAAACTCGGTATTTACATTATTGTCCTGAGCGTGAAGCATTCCAAATGAAGCTGTCATAAAAAGGGTTAAGGCGCATAAAAAATTTGATTGCAATTTCATAGTTAAAAAATTTAGTTAATAATAATTTGTATAAAGGCTTTTAATTAAACTCTGTTTTTAATTGTTTCAATTTCGCGTATCAATTCGTACTGTTGAGGCAAATATTGAAGCACTAATTTTAAAATGGTTTCATCATTAGTTTCAGTTGAAATTTTTTCGAACACTTTAATCTGTTCTGATAAATCTTCTGAAATCAAATTAAGAAACGTGGTATTAAAATTTGAATCATTAGTATCAATCAATTTGTATAAATCTCTTTTATGAGCTGCATTTATATCTGTAATTATAATGAGCCTTTTATTAGCCATTTCATTTACTGTCTGCAGCAATTGATTCTGTTGATTTTCAATTTTTTTGCTTAATTCCTGTATCGAATTTTCTGAACGTTTTTGTTGTGCAATTTTACTTTTTGAAATAATTGAATTACTTACATTTGCGACTGTTATAAAAAAATAAGTTTCAGCTTGCTCTGTATCATTCTTATTAAAAGTTTCCGATTTTAAAGGGTTTATCTTTTGATGTTCTTTCCTTTTACATGAAAAAGAAAATACGAAAATCAATAAGAAAAGGACTTTAAAAATAGTTGCTCTTAACAGGCGCATTGCTTTCATTATTACTTCATAAAGTATTACATTACAAAGATGCTAACGAATACCTTCTTTTGCTTTACAGCATAAAAAAGAAACGTTATATAATTCCCATAATGGATTTATATAACGCTTTTTACGCTTTTTTTCAGGTAGGTTTTAATACATAAAAAAAGCGTTTACTTTAAAAGATAACTCCTTTAACAGTAAACGCTTGTCTTACAAATTCTATGTTTTATTCGGGAAGAAAAACGGTAAATATTGACCCTTTTCCGATAGTGCTGTCTGCCAAAATATATCCTTTATGATTCTCGACAATTTTTTTACAGATCGCTAAACCAATTCCGGTTCCTGGGTAATCTGTTTTTGAATGCAGCCGCTGAAACAAAACAAAAATGGTTTCTTTAAATTGAGGATCAAAACCCATTCCGTTATCTGTAAAAATAATTTTATGAAATTTTTTCACAGACTGATCTAATAAATCAGGGTAATCTGCAGAAAGTACTTTTTCACTTTCAATCGTAATTTCTGGTATAGTATTAGGCTGGCTGTATTTTAAAGAATTTCCAATCAGGTTGATGAAAAGTTGTTCAATTTGATACGGTATCACCGAAAGTTTTGGCAATTTTGAAACTTGAATAACCGCTTTTTTTTCTTGGATGATTTCTGTTAATTCAGATTCAGCATTTTCGAACAGTTCATTCAAATTCGATTTTATGAATTCTTTTTTCGTTGTATTCGTTCTCGAGAATAGTAATAAGTCATCAATTAAAACACGCATTCTCTTCGCCGATACTTCAATTTTAGAAATATAATCGCGCGCACTGTCAGACATAACTGCTTTGTCAGCTTCTGGAACTCTCGAAATAAAAGTCTGAATTTTTCTAAGCGGTTCCTGCAAATCATGACTTGCAACATGATTAAAAGATGCGAGTTCTTTATTGCTTTTTTCTAATTCTCTATTTCGTTCCTGAAGTTCAATATTTAAAAGATGCTCGTCTGTAATATCAAAATTAATTCCGAGTAAGATTTTGCTCCCCTGCTGATCTGTCAATAATTTTCCAGTCGATTTAAAATATCTGATTTCAAGATCAGGACGAGAAACTTTATAGTATATAAATGGCAATTGTTTTTTTTCTATAATGCCTGCCATCGACTTAGCAATAGCATCTTTGTCATCAGGATGTACAAAATCTAGAAAACTTTCTTTTTCTGGAACAAAAGAGCCAGGTTCAACTCCCAGTAAACGAAATTGATTGTCTGAGTAATCGATTTTATCAGAATCTAAATCCCACTGCCAAGTACTGAATTTACCTATAATTTCAGATTCGGCCATTAAGCCGCTCGAAATTAAAAGTTTTTTATTGTAGACTTTCAATCGTTCAATATCTCTGCTGATTTGTCTGTAAGCTAATAAAATAAAAAGAAGAGCTGTTAAAAATAAAGAAATAGAAAAGACCGGACTTAATGAGATCTCTTCATCATAAATTTTTAGTCTTTTGTCTAAATATTTCTTTTCGATATCATTCATTTTGTCTACCTGAAAGCGAATATTTTCCATTAGGATTCTTCCCCCAAACATATGATTGTCGAGTTTTCTTTTATCGTATGTTTTAGGATCGGCATATTTTAGGCAATTCTCAAAAGAAACGAATCGCTGAATAATCAATTTGAATAATCGTTCCAAGTTTTGCTGCTGTACAGGGTTGTCAGCAGTTAATTTTTTTAAGGTAATAAAAGAGGCGTTTACCTTGTCGCGCGAATAAAGATACGGACTTAAAAATCTGCCATTTCGGGTAATAATATACCCTCTCTGGCCCGTCTCGGCATCTTTAATCGCCGACATTAATTTTTCTAATTGAATGTTAATTTCATACGTATGCATTACCAACTTACTAGATTCATTTAAATCTTGATTGTGTTTGTAACCAATAGAGGAAAGAAATAACAGGATGAAAACTGCGATTACAAAAATAACTCTCAATGAGTTTGAAGAATTAAAATTTGGTATCCATTTCATGTGGTATGCTAATGTTATTTTAGTCGCAGCAAGAAATTATCACGATTTAACCCGGAGGTATGATAGTGCCAGTTTACGGTCACGACTTCATTTATTATTTTTTTAAGCGTATTAAAGTCGCTCGGCTTTTTGATGTAAATATTCGCGCCTTGGATAAAAGTGTCTTCAATATCTTCTTCAGAAGATGAAGTAGAGTAGATCGCAATAATAATGTCTTTTAATCGATCCGTTTTTTTGATTTCTATCAAACACTCTTTACCTGTTTTTTTCGGCATATTTAAATCCAGAAATAAGATATCAGGCAGTTTGTTGTCTGTGTTGTGTAGATGATCCATGAGCTGCATCCCATCGTGAACAAAATCTACTTTAGTCTGAATTTTTATTTCTTCAAAAGCGTCCTTAAAAAAAAGACGATCATCTTCATCATCATCAGCCAATAAAATGTATAATGCGTTTTTTTGCATTTTAATATGGTATTTGGGTTTTTATTTTAAATTTTCTCTTCGTTTCTTTATTATTCTTTGGAAGGCCGATGGCGTAATTCCGGTTGTATTTTTAAACTGAGTACTCAAATGCGCAACACTGGAGTAATTTAGTAAAAAAGCAATTTCTGTCAAACTCATTTCATTAATAATAATTAATTGTTTGGCTCTTTCAATTTTCTGTAAAATGATAAAATTTTCAATAGAAGAATAAGTTACTTCTGAAAATACGTTCGATAAGTAACCATAACTGTGATTTAATTTTTCAGCCAAAAATACAGAACTTTTATAATTATTGCTGTCTTCCATAAAAACAAGCTCGATTATTGCGTCTTTAATTTTTTGAACTAAAACACTTTTTTGATTCTCAACGATCTCAAAACCACAAGGACTCAATTTATTTTTTAAAGCTTCGATCGCATCAGCATCAAGATTATCATTAATCTCGATCTCGCCAAACCCTAGACTTGTAAAATTTATATTATTTTGATCCAGGTTATGTTTTAAAAAAAGCGAGCAAATGGTATTGATGTCAAACTTTATAAATAGTTTCATTTTGTAGAAAATTTTGTTAAAGATAATTAATTTATTTTTGGTTCAAGCCTTTAATGCTTGTTATAGATTTAGAAACATTAAAAAAGTAAATAAATTTTTCAAAAAAATACCGCCTAATATTTTTACTAGACGGTATTTGTGTTTGATTTAGAGAGTTTTACAAATCTGCAATGATTTTTCTAACTTCATCTTTTGTCTTACCTAATTTTTGTTGGATTTTTCCGTACATTTCGTCATCCTTTCCTTCTTCATACAGTAAATCATCATCTGTCAGGTCAGCATATTTTTGTTTAAGTTTCCCTTTTAACTCGTTCCAATTTCCTTTTATCTCTGTAGTATTCATGATCGTAAATTTTATGTATTAATAGTATCGTAAAATTGCAAATTCTCAATTGCTAAAGTGTTACATCAATTTAGCCGAGCGCTGCATAATTCACATTCGAATTTTTTTAAACTTGATAACGACGTAAAATCCAAGCCATTTTTTCGTGTTCCTGCAATAATCCCGTTACAAAATCAGCTGAACCAAAATCATTATTATCTTCTTCAAAAACAGGGATATAATCTCTGAATTCTGTAACCATTTGTTCGTGATTATCTAAAAGTTCTTCCAGCATATGTTTTTGTGATGCATATTCTTTTGGAGATTCTTTTAAAGTCGAATTTTCAATAAACTCTTTCATCGTACCAATAGTTTTTTCTCCCAATTGGCTAATGCGTTCTGCAACCTCATCAATATTAGCTTCTAAAACTCGGTATTGATCTTCAAATAATTTATGAAGCTCCATAAAACTGTTTCCAGAAATATTCCAGTGAAATTTTCTTGTCTTAACGTATAACGTCATTTCGTTAGATAAAATCGTGGCTAATATGTGTGTACTTTTCTTAAGGTTTTTCGGCGTTATTCCAATATTTGGGCTCATAATTGTCTGATTTAAGGTTCGGTAACAAAAATAGATTAGTCGGTCTCTTTTTTTCTTACATAATTTTGGCAAGATGTTATATGAATTCAATGTTGGGAAAGTGAGAAGTCAAAAGTCAAAAGTCAAAAGTCAAAAGTGAAAAGTCAAAAGTGAAAAGTCAAAAGTGAAAAGTCAAAAGTCAAAAGTCAAAAGTCAAAAGTCAAAAGTGAAAAGTGAAAAGTCACAATTAAAGTGAAAATGTGTGTGAACCTTAAACCTGAAACTTGAAACTTGAAACTTAAAACCTGAAACCTGAAACTTGAAACTTAAAACCTGAAACCTGAAACTTGAAACTTGAAACCTGAAACTTGAAAACTCCAACCTGCAACCTCAAAAATTATTTGTAATTTTGCCGCACTAGCAAATACAATATGACAACACAACAACTACACGAACAAATTCTTTTAAAAAAATCATTTTTATGCGTAGGATTGGATCCCGATTTGACGAAAATTCCACCTCATTTATTAGAAACTGACGATCCTATTTTCGAATTCAATAAAGCCATAATCGATGCAACACATGATTTGGCTGTCGGATACAAGCCAAACACAGCTTTCTTTGAAGCATACGGTTTAAAAGGTTGGATGTCACTTCAAAAAACAATCAATTACATTAACGAAAAATTTCCAGAAATTTTTACGATTGCTGATGCTAAACGTGGCGATATCGGAAACACGTCAAGTATGTATGCAAAAGCTTTTTTTGAAGATTTAAATTTTGATAGTGTAACAGTTGCCCCTTATATGGGCAAAGATTCTGTTGAGCCATTTTTGGCTTTTGAAAATAAACACACAATTATGCTGGCTTTAACGTCTAATGAAGGCGCTTTTGATTTTCAGACTTTAACCACAAACGGAACGGAATTATACAAACAAGTTTTGGAAACGTCTAAAACTTGGAAAAACAGCCAAAACTTAATGTACGTTGTGGGAGCTACAAAAGCCGAATATTTTGCCGATATCAGAAAAATTATTCCAGATAGTTTTTTATTAGTTCCCGGAATCGGTGCTCAAGGCGGAAGTCTTTCTGAAGTATGCAAATATGGGATGAACGATAAAGTTGGTTTATTGGTAAACTCTGCAAGAGCAATTATATACGCTTCTAAAGGAACTGATTTTGCAGAAAAGGCAAGAGAAGAAGCTTTGAAAGTACAGCAGGAAATGGAAGAAATTTTAGGTTTCAAGTTTAAAGTTTAAAGTTTCTGGTTTACTTTGAACTTAAAAATTTTACCGCAGAGTTCGCAAAGCAAAATCCAACTCAAAGCTTTGCGAACTTTGCGGTTAAAACCACACTCAGCAACCTGAAACCTGAAACCTGAAATAAACAAAACATGAAACAACTAAAAGACCAGCTTGGCACTTTGCATACATTTGAAACTGCTCCAAAACGAATTATTTCGCTGGTTCCTTCTCAAACCGAATTACTATATGATTTAGGTTTAGAAGATAAAATAATCGGAATCACAAAGTTTTGCGTGCATCCATATCATTTAAAATCTACCAAGAAAATTGTTGGAGGAACTAAGAAAATTCACTTCGAAAAAATAAAATTATTGCAGCCTGATATTATCATTTGCAATAAAGAAGAAAACACAGAAGAAATCGTAAAGCAATTAAAGGAAATCTGTCCGGTTTGGGTAACCAATATTGTTTCTGTGGAAGATAATTTTCAGATGATTTCAGATTTCGGACAATTGTTTAATTGCCGTACCGAATCTCAAAAATGGAATGACAAATTGATTTTCGGCTTGAGCGATTTCAAAAAATATGTTCAAGATATTCCCGTAAAAAAAGCAGCCTATTTTATTTGGAAAAATCCTTATATGGTTGCTGGAAATGATACCTATATTAATGAATTATTAAAGTTAAATCATTTTCAAAATATCTATTCAGAAAAAGGCCGTTATCCTGAAATTGAACTTAAAAAAATGCGTTTAGAAGGCGATCCAGATTTGGTTTTTCTCTCTTCAGAACCTTATCCTTTTAAGGAAGAAGACGCTTTCGAAATTGGCCGTTTTACACATCACGCCAAAACAATTTTCGTCGACGGCGAAATGTTTTCCTGGCATGGAAGCCGATTATTAAAGGCTTTTGCTTATTTTAAAATACTTCATGAAAGACTGAAAAATTAAATCTTTGTATATAAAACTTTGTGCATTTTGCGTAACTCTTTACTAATCTTTGCTGTTATTCAAGTTAAAAGGCTAATTAAATGAACTTCTAAATTCTAAAGGTGAAACATTGGTTTTATTTTTAAATAATTTATTAAAAGACTGCGGATACTCAAAACCCAATTGAAAAGCAGTTTCGCTGACACTTAATGAGGTGGTGGTAAGCAATTCTTTTGCTTTTTCTATAATTTTGTTGTGAATATGATGCTGTGTGCTTTGGCCTGTAAGTGACCGAAGCAGATCGCTTAAATAATTAGGCGAAACATTCAATTCATCTGAAATATAAGCCACAGTAGGCAAACCTAATTTTTGAACTTTATCGCCTTCAAAATAATCAGATAAGAGATTTTCTAGTTTAACCAAAAGTGTGTTATTAGCGCTTTTTCGGGTAATAAATTGACGGTTGTAAAAACGGTTGCAATAATTAAGAAGCAGCTCAATATGAGAAACCATTACATCCTGGCTAAAGGCGTCAATTGAAGAAGAATATTCTTGCTCTATATTTTTCATGATTCCGGTAATCATGGTTTGTTCTTTTTCAGAAAGATGCAAAGCCTCACTAACTGCATACGAGAAATAGCTATATTCTTTAATGTTTTTTGCTAAAGCATAATTCTGAATAAAGTCAGGATGAATTACAAGCATGGCGCCATAGACTGCACTATCGACACTTACTTCTGTTGAGATTACTTGGCCCGGCGACATAAAGGTCATAACGCCTTCATCAAAATCATAAAAATTCTGTCCGTATTTCATTTTTCCGGTAAACCCTTTTTTGATACAGACCGTGTAAAAAGAATAAACAACACTTTTAAGATTGTCGTCAAAATGACAGGTTATCTTGCTCAGATCTACAAAACTTACCAACGGATGTTCTGGTTTTGGAATTTTAAGCAGCGAATGTAATTCTGAAATAGATTGTATGTGATACGGAATATGAACTTCTTTTTTCATTTTAAGAATATTTAAAAAATATATAAAGAGGAAAAGCTACCGTAAAGATAACTTTTCCTTAGTATTTTATTGATCAATTCCGGCCATATTAGCTTCGTCATATCTGGCTCCGGTTTGAGTGCCAAGCGGAATGATTTTTTCCAGTCGATTCATTTCATCTGAAGTTAAAACCATTTGCGCTGCAGCAATGTTTTGTTCTACATATTTTACACGTTTCGTTCCCGGTATTGGCACAATTTTTTTTGAAACGATCCATGCTAATGCTAACTGCGAAGCAGTAATTTGTTTTTCATCTGCTAATTTTTTGATTTCGTTTACCAGTTCAATATTTTGTTGAAACTGTTCTCCCTGAAAACGCGGAATTGCTTTTCTAAAATCATTATCTGAAAAGTCATCTGGAGTTTGAATATCGCCAGAGATAAAGCCTCTGCCAAGTGGGGAGTAAGCGACAAAACCAATTCCTAGTTCATTTAATGTATTTAAAATACCTGATTGTTCAATAGTTCTTTCAAATAAAGAATATTCTGTTTGTACAGCAGTTAAAGGATGAATTTTATGTGCTCTCCTAATCGTTTCTGATGAAACTTCTGAAAGTCCAATATAACCCACTTTTCCTTCCTTGACTAAAGCAGCCATAGCTTGTACCGTTTCTTCAATTGGAGTATTTGGATCTAAGCGGTGTAAATAATACAAGTCTATATAATCTGTTCCTAAATTCTTAAGAGAACGTTCTACCGCTTTTTTTACATATTCTTTTTTGCCATTAAATTGCCATGTAAGCCGTTCGCTATCATCAATTTCGTAACCAAACTTTGTCGCTAATGTATAAGCGTTGCGATTGCTTTTTATAGCTTTGGCGATTAATCTTTCGTTGTGTAATGGACCGTATAAATCGGCTGTGTCCAGAAAATTTCCTCCTAATTCAAGTGAGCGATGTATAGTTGCAATTGCTTCTTTTTCATCGGCTTTGCCATAAATATCCATTCCGGCAATCTGAGTCATTCCCATACAGCCTAAACCAATATTTGGAACAATAAGTCCTTGGCTTCCTAATTTTATTTTTTTTAAACTATTCATAATGTCTTTTTTTAATTTTTTAGATAAAAATTGAGTAAGACAAAGATCTGCAAGTATTGCTCTTATAAAGTAGCTATATCTCTTGTAATTGTATCCAGAATGAGTTTTACGGTTTTTTGTTTCAGACTACAGGTTTTCTACCACAGAGATACTTAAGAAAATTAATAAAAACTTTGCGAAACTCTTTGAAAATCTTCGTGTAGCTTTATTGTAAAATATATGTATAAAGAAAAAAAACTGAAACCAAATTAGTACAAAAAAAGAATGCCGGCATCTCGAAGACGCCGGCATCATTTAACTAACCAAAACCAAAATAATAAATAACCAGTTTATTACAATACAAAGATCCAACATATATGAATGTTTCGCTGTTAAGGTTTTGTTATTAGTTTGTTGGACATAAGTTAAGATTTGAAAATTGTGCTTTCTGAGCTTTCTGCAGCGTTAAATAACTTTTTGTTATTAAAATATAAGAGCAATCAGTTTTACCTATTAATATAGTAAAGAATAGTTTTTATATTTAGTAATATGTTAAAAATCAATAAATTATACTTGAATAGAAATTAACAATTTCTATGAAAACTTTGTTTTTGCTTTAGCAAAGCTTCTCTATTTTTGCATGTTGATCTTTTGCTAATTGATAAAAATAAAGAAACCCGAAGGGCTTTTGAATACCTATCGGGTTTAAATTTTAACTTTTATGAATTTTGTCTTTCTTAGCCTAAGAAAATACAACTGTTTTATTGCTATAAACCATTGTTTTGCGTTCTGCATGCAATTTAATAGCACGAGCTAAAACAATTCGCTCCAAGTCGCGGCCTTTCATGATAAAATCGTCAACGGAATGTATGTGCGATACACGAGCAATATCCTGCTCAATGATCGGACCTTCATCTAATTCAGCGGTAACATAATGGCTTGTTGCACCAATAATTTTTACACCACGCTTAAAAGCAGAGTGGTAAGGTTTTGCACCCGGAAAAGCTGGCAAAAACGAATGATGAATATTAATAATTTTATTTTCGTAAAGCGAAATTAAATTTGGTGTAATAATCTGCATATAACGCGCTAAAACAATAAAATTGATTTGGTATCGCTTTAATAATTCAATTTGCTTGGCTTCGCCTTCTTCTTTATTATCTTTTGTAAAAGGAACACAGTGAAACGGAATATCAAAACGTTCTGCAATTGATCTTAAATCATTATGATTGCTTATGATAACCGGAATCTCCACATTCAATTCACCTGCGCTGTAACGCCCTAAAATGTCAAACAAACAATGATCATACTTAGAAACAAATAACGCCATTTTTGGTTTTTGTTCCTGATTGTACAAATCCCATGACATATTAAAATCGGCAGCAAGCGTTTTGTCGAATTCTTCTTTTAGGCTTTCAATTGTAATTTTCGGATTAGCAAATTCACATTCTAATCGCATAAAAAACACATTTTGCTCCACATCAACATGCTGATCAATATAAATAATATTTCCTTCTACTTTTGCTATAAATGTGGTCACTGCGGCAATAATTCCTTTTTGGTCTTTGCAGTGAATTAGAATGGTTATTTTTTGCATTTTGGTTATTTTGGTTAGTGACAGAGGTGCAAATGTGCACAGTTACAAAGTGGCCTTTGCTACTTTGAACCTTTGCGCCTCTGAGCCTTAAAAAAACTATTTTCCGTCCTGCATTGCAAACACACTTTTCAATAAAGGCGTTGTTCTTGCACTGATATTATTACGGATTTCTTTTTCTTCTACAGCAATCATTTTAAAAACGCCAGATAAAGCTTGTGTTGTTGTATAATCAGTCAAATCTGGATTTACTTTTTTTACTAGCGGAATAGTGTTGTATTTATTGATGATTTTTGTCCAAACCACATCAGCACCAACTTTTTCAAAAGAGCTTTTAATTACCGGATTAAATTTTCCGTATAAAGCGGTAGTCGTACTTCCTTGTAAGTAACTTGTTGCAGCGCTGTCATTTCCTAGTAAGATGTTTTTAGCATCAGTAAACGACATATTTTTAACCGCCGATACGAAAATTGGAGTAGCTTCTTTCACTGCGTCTTCTGCAGCACGGTTCATCATTTTAATTCCTTCATCCGCAAGCGAACTAAGACCAACTTTTCTTAAAGTAGCGTCTACTTTTTGCAATTCAGCAGGCAATAGAATTTTTACAGCTTCATTTTTATAAAAACCATCAACAGCAGTCAGTTTGCTTACTTGTTGTGTAATTCCTTTATTTAGAGCTTCTTTAAGTCCCGCAGCAATGTCTACGCCGCCAATTCCGGGAAGCTGTGAAGATATTTGAGGCAATTGATTTAGCGTTTGTTGTACCTGAGCACATGAACTAAGAGAAAATACAAGAACTAAAATTAAAATGTTTTTCATTATTGGGGTTTTTATGAGTTTCAAAAATACTACTTATTCAAAAACAAAGCCACAATTTTATTGTAGCACAGAAACATTTGTGTGATAATTAACAAATTTTATAAAAAGGTGGCAACTTAGTAACTTCTTGTTTTAATTTTTATAGATAATAAAGTCAAGGCCAATACATTCTTTCGTTATAATTCCAATAAGTTTTACTAGCAATATAAGTTGCCTGAAAGGTATTTATTGGAGATTTATTGGCATCAAATAATTCAATTCTGATGATTTTTTCATTGGTATCATCTTTCATATCAATATTGCCTTCAGCATCATCGATCAATTTTTTTTTCTTTAGGTATTCTTCGTTTTTATCAATTATAAATTTTGTTACAGCTTCATTTGCAGCTTCTCTTTCACCAGATAACTTTCCGTTGATATCAAACGTTTCTATTTTTTCCAGATAGCCATTTTTATAAGAAAATAATTGAAAAGCAATAGCGCCATGAAGCATTTGAATTTTGTGTTTTAATACCCGAAAACGGAGCACTTGTTTTTTCGGATTTGTATATTCGATAGATCCATTTCCTTTTTTATCAACATTATTAAATAAAACTCTATTTGGTTTTGAAAATGATACAACTCTATTAGTATAAATGTGATATTGAGTATCAGACTGCGCTAACAGCAACATACTTTGAAAAAAAGTGAGGTATAAAATTAATAGTGATTTCATTTAATCGTTTTTTGCAGATGGATAAGAAAGCTGAACAGCACTTAATAAAAGCTCCCTTGAATATTTTCTCTGTCAGTTTGTTTGATTTCAGTTTCTGAAAAAGAATAAGTAGATTTTTCAGTCCATTTCCAATTGCTTCCTTGATTTAAATCTACGCCCATAGCAGTATAAATAATCGTAATGCTGTTTTTGCTGGTTGCCATTTTAAGTGCAATAAATCGATCCTGAGTTTTTGCTGCAGCTTCAGTTTTGTTGCAATATTGAAGGCTTTCAATCACTTTCTGATCTCCTTTAAACCATTCTTTTAAAAAAGATAAGTGTTTCTCAGAACATTGGTATCCCAAATTAAGTGCAGAAAGCAATTTGCATTTTAAATTACTTTCATCTGCCTTTTTATCTCCATCCCAATAACATTCACTGCCTACAGAAGTTGCGATATAGCCTAACGCTGCACGCTGTTGATCGGTTGCGTTTTTGAGGTAATTTTCGTTTAATTGAAGGGCATTATTTTCATCTAACCAAAGTATTTTAATATAATCCGGAATTGTGACAGCCGCGGTATTATTATTTACGGTTCCTGATTTTTTATTTTTTAAGGTTTGAGAAAATAAAGTATTGGTGCATATAAAGATTAGAAAAAAAAGCAGGCGTATATTCATGTTATCTGGAGATTAATTGGAGACAAAAGTAATTCTTTTATGATCTAAAACAGATTAGGTCTGATTAAATTGACGTGAAATTTATTTCTGCAAT
Organism: Flavobacterium sp. MR2016-29; assembly: GCF_015350695.1. Taxonomy (NCBI): domain Bacteria; kingdom Pseudomonadati; phylum Bacteroidota; class Flavobacteriia; order Flavobacteriales; family Flavobacteriaceae; genus Flavobacterium; species Flavobacterium sp. MR2016-29. The sequence continues at coordinate 1,085,528 of NZ_JADKPU010000001.1, read as the reverse complement.
AAATCAATTTCTTCATCTGTATCTTCAAGATAAACAGACATTTCCTCGTATTTCCATTTTCCTCTTTTGTTGGCCACTACAAATAAGGTTCCTTTTCCTTTAGAACCTTTGATCGGAATCTGCAAATCGCAATTTCCGGTATCGTTGCTCACGTTAATACTTCCGGAAACCATTCCGTCAGTTTCAATCGGCTTTCCTAGTTTTTCGATTACCAGTTTATTGCGCTGTGCTTCATTCATGGCACCTTTATAAGCATCAGAATCTTTCATCATCGATGTAACTCCGAAAAATATTCCGGCTATAAATAATCCAAAAAGTACTAAAAGGCCTAAACATCCTGTTGGTACAAACCATTTCCAGTTTCTGTCCCACCAGTTTTTTCTAACTTCGTTGTAATTGTCTTCCATAAAAGGTAATTTTAGATTTGGGGTTAAACGTCAGGAAGATAGCAGTAATCTTTCAAATCTAAAAATACTTCTTAGGATTTTTTTATAATATATTTTAAAGAACTTTTATAAATTCATAAATTACTTAAACAAAAAAAATCACCTCATAAATTTATAAGATGATTTTTAAATTTTATTAGTATTTTTTATCGATTACTAAAAGCAATTTCTTCTAAAGCTTTTGGGTTACTAATTGCTTTGATAACCTCTTGTTTTCTCGTAGTATCAAAGTATGTAGTTCCTGTTGCTAAAATTAATTTTTTTGGTATTATTGGCTTCTTGTCAAAAATTGTAGCATATAGTAAAACTGTCTGCATAAAACCACCATCGTTTATAAGATGAAGGGTATGTTTACCATATCGTAGATTGTCTTTATCTTCAACTAAATACTTGTAACCATTTTTACCTTCATAAGCATCTTTAACAGCATCGCCAACTCTTAATAAACCTGCATTTTTTATAAACCCCATCACTGAAATGGCATTTTTGCGCAGTTCATTATGGTATTGCATATAATCCGGATTTGTATAGGATTCGGGTGATATTCCCTGATAAATATAAACGGCCACATCCGGACTATTTTTATGTATTTTTTCTACAATCAATTTTACATTCGCTTTGTATTTATCAATTTCAGATAAGGCTACAGGAGTTGATTCCTGAATAACTACATAGTCATAATAATTTCCATCTTTATCGATATTAGAAAATTTTTGATTAGCCTCTGTTTTGTTAGTATCATAAACTTTTTCAAGTGAAACTCCCATGGTTAATAGCTGATCTATATTCATTGGTTGATTGTTTGCATTGCAAAATTCTTCAAACAATACTGGCGCGCTCACAAAATATTCTATTTGGCTGTTTCCTATAAATAATATACGTGGAGTTCCTTGTGCTTTTGGGGTTTTAGGTCTAGTAAAAGCTTCTCCGTTTTGGGTTGATTTATCATTTGAAACTAAATTGCCTAAATCAGTCTTGTTGCAAGATGAGAACATAGCTGTTGCAATACTAAAAAGTAAAATGTATTTTTTCATATGATTTTAAGTAAAAAAAGATTTGGAATTTTTTTTATAAAATTTTGGCAAATCTCTTTTTATACAATCACTATTATAGCTTTGATACGTTTTTAAAATAGTAGTTTAAGACAATAAAAACGAATGGTATTGGTTGCCTCTAAGCATATTTTAAATAATGCAAATCAGGATTGTAAATAGGATTATCACGATCTAATTCGTCTAAAATAATTTGTGTATAATCTGTGCCTCCTTTTATTAAATAAAACAAAGATTTAAGAGTATAAATTGGCCCTGAAGGAAAAAAGCGCCAGCCAATTGCCAAATTTTTAAAGAAATGTTTTAAACCATATTTAAACGTATTTTCTTCAGGACGAACAAAATAAATGTTAGAGCATTTAAATTTTTTAAATAGGTTTGATATAGTATTTGGAAAAATTACAAATCTTCCCCCTTGCTGGATTAATACATTTATCTCAAATAGTGTTAATCCTTCGATATTATTTGTTTTCATAATCTTCTTTTTGAATATAAAAGAGTGGTAAATTATTTTGCAAAGGTCAACTAATATGTAAAGGATTTTTGCTTATAAAAGTTTTAAAACTAATAAGTTAGGGTTTTTTATGGTATGTAAATAAAAAAAAATCGGAAAATCAAATAAATGAATTTCCGATTCTGTATTTTTTTATTTTCTAAATTAATTTGATGAAACAGATTCTGAGGATAAAATAGTATTTAATTCATTGTCTTTTTCATAAACATCTTGAAAGAAACCAATTTCACCATTTTCATTTACCATTGAAGTAAAATACGAAATGAAGATTGGAACTTTTTTAGCTAATTTAAAACTGCTTTCTGTTTTGCCGGCCATAGCTTTATCAATTTTCTCCTGAGTCCATTCAGGATAATCTTTAAGCATTGCAACAGCTAATTCTTTTGCTAATTTCACATTAACACAACCATGACTGAAAGTTCTTTTTTCAAAATCGAATAAAGTCTTAGACGGTGTGTCATGCATGTAAATATCATCTGGATTCGGAAACATAAATTTTACTAGTCCCAAAGAGTTGTCTGGACCTGGTTTTTGTCTTACCTGACCTTTTACAATTTCCATATTATGATCGGCAAGATAATTTTTATCAGCAGCCATTTTAGATTTTAATTCGTTTTCTACTATGCTTTGAGGCACAGTCCAATAAGGGCTGAAAACAATTCGGTCAATTTCACTATTAAAAATGGTTGTTTTAGTAAGAGGAGAACCAACAAAAACACTAGATCTTAATTGTACTTTTCCGTTTTTAACATAAACCAATTCATAAGAAGGAACGTTTACTAAAACATACTCATCACTATTTGCAATTTGAGTGGCAATAGCTCGACATCTTTCCATATTAAGTTTAAGCGTCTCCACTTTATCGGCAAGAGGCACATTCATTTCTTTAATATGTTCTTCTGCAAGAATATAATTGGGTTTAAATCCGTTACGAACTTTATATTTCATTACAGCATCCATCAATTCACGATCATATACGTTGCTTTTAGAATCATTTTTTAAATCTCCTAATAAATACAAACGAGTTCTAACTTGGGCAATAGTGCTAGAAACAGCATCTGGTCGTAAATCTTTATAAGGTGTTTCTTCTGGAACTATTGGTTTCCATTTATTTGATCGCTCTAATTTTTTGTATTTATTTAAAAAGTCTTGTAATTTGTAATATTGATCGTATTCTACTTTAACATTATCGGTTTTTGAAGCAGTTGCTTCTTCGATCGTGCTGTAGTTAAAGAAATCATTCAACAAATCATTGTATGACAATTTTTTCTTAGCTTCTGCATTACTTTTATTGATATACAATACATATAATGAGCTTAAAAGCATATCAGCATCTGTTTTGGAAAGTTTTGTTTCTGACGAAGAGTCAAACAGCTGATCGATTTCGTTTTGATAAGGAATAACCAAATCGTCTGTTTTTTTTGCTTTTTCATACAAAACAGCTCCAAACTCATTAACATTATCTTCATCAAGCCAAATAGATCCTAAAGTTCTATTTTTATACAAAGACATGACATCAGATTTGTATTTTTTTAAATCCGAATATCTTTTGAAGAAATCATTTGAAATTTCTTCAGCGTCATTAGGATCTGAAGTGTTGTGTTTGGTTGTAAAAGTTGAAGTTTTTTTATATGAATGAATATCGTTTTCAGTTGTATTAAATGACAATACAAAAAAACTCAAACCTAAAATTACGGTGATTGGATATAGTGTTTTCATTTTGTAAATTTTTACGTTTATACTTTTAGGTTATGAAAGTTTTGGTAAAAATTTGGGGCTTTTCTACACTGCTAAATTACTTTACGGGTCTGGAAAACAAGTTGTTGGATTTTATTTTAATTTTTCAAAATTGCCATGTCGACGTGGTCTATATACAATAAATACGATATCGATTGAAATTGTTACCCATTACAATAAACATCATTTCATTTTTTTGTTAACATAACGCCATAAGGATGAACAAATATTAAAATATTTTGTAAATTGCTCCCTTAAAATTATCATATTCATAAAATGGAACAGCAAATACCATATATTCCTAAAAATAAAGTAAGAATTGTCACCGCAGCATCTCTTTTTGACGGACACGATGCAGCTATAAACATTATGCGTCGTATTATTCAGTCAACAGGAGTTGAAGTAATTCATCTTGGTCACGACCGAAGTGTAGAAGAAGTGGTGAATACCGCCATCCAAGAAGATGCAAATGCAATTGCTATGACATCATATCAAGGTGGGCACAACGAATACTTTAAATATATGTATGATTTGCTTCATGAAAAAGGAGCAGGGCATATTAAGATTTTTGGCGGCGGTGGCGGTGTTATTCTGCCAAGCGAAATTTCAGAATTGCATGAATATGGAATTACCAGAATTTATTCTCCAGATGATGGCCGTTCTTTAGGCCTGCAAGGAATGATAAACGATTTGGTTGAACGTTCCGATTATCCAATTGGAGATAAACTAAATGGAGAAATTGACCATATCGAAAATAAAATTCCAACAGCAATTGCGAGATTAATTTCTGCAGCGGAGAATTTTCCAGAAATAGCAAAACCAGTTTTTGATCAGATTCATACCAATAATACGGATTCTAAAATTCCAGTTCTGGGAATTACAGGAACGGGCGGGGCAGGAAAATCGTCTTTAGTTGATGAATTGGTTCGCCGTTTTTTAATTGATTTTCCAGAAAAAACAATCGGATTAATTTCTGTCGATCCTTCTAAAAGAAAAACTGGAGGAGCACTTTTAGGAGACAGAATCCGCATGAATGCGATTAATAATCCACGAGTTTATATGCGTTCGCTCGCAACGCGTCAGTCGAATTTGGCTTTGTCTAAATATGTTGCTGAAGCGATTCAGGTTCTAAAAGCAGCAAAATACGATTTGATTATTTTGGAAACTTCGGGAATTGGGCAATCAGATACCGAGATTATGGATCATTCTGATGTATCCTTATATGTAATGACACCTGAATTTGGTGCCGCAACGCAATTAGAGAAAATTGACATGCTTGATTTTGCAGATTTAGTGGCATTGAATAAATTCGATAAAAGAGGCGCTTTAGACGCCATTCGTGACGTTAAAAAACAATACCAGCGCAATCATAATCTTTGGGATAAAAATCCAGATGAAATGCCAGTTTTTGGAACTATTGCCTCTCAGTTTAACGATCCAGGAATGAATACGCTTTACAAAGCAATTATGGATAAAATTGTCGAAAAAACAGATTCAAACCTGAATTCGACTTTTGAAATCACGCGTGAAATGAGCGAAAAAATCTTCGTGATTCCACCGCACAGAACACGTTATTTATCTGAAATCGCTGAGAATAATAGAAGTTATGATGAAAGTGCACTTTCGCAGCAAAAAGTAGCGCAGAAGCTATACGGAATCTTTAAAACAATAGAATCGGTTTCTGGAAAATTGCCACAGATTAATAAAGCAGGAATTGATGATTCGACTGTTTTGCCAACTGGAATTCAGGAACATGATGAAAACAGAATCTTTTTAAATCTTTTACTGAATCAGTTCGATAAGGTGAAAATGGATTTAGATCCGTACAATTGGGAAATTATCCTGAATTGGGATGAAAAAGTAAATAAATACAAAAATCCAGTTTACAGCTTTAAAGTTCGTGATAAGGAAATCAAGATTGCAACACATACCGAAAGTTTATCGCACTTACAGATTCCTAAAATTGCTTTGCCAAAGTACGAAGCTTGGGGCGATATTTTGCGTTGGAATTTACAAGAAAATGTTCCGGGAGAATTTCCGTTTGCTTCAGGATTATATCCTTTTAAACGTGAAGGCGAAGATCCGTCAAGAATGTTTGCGGGCGAGGGCGGACCAGAAAGAACCAATAAACGTTTTCATTATGTAAGTGCAGGATTGCCTGCAAAACGACTTTCAACAGCTTTTGACAGTGTAACTTTATACGGAAATGATCCAGATTTGCGTCCGGATATTTACGGCAAAATTGGAAATGCAGGAGTTTCAATCTGTTGTTTAGATGATGCAAAAAAACTGTATTCAGGTTTCGATCTGGTTCATGCTTTGACATCCGTAAGTATGACCATTAACGGACCAGCGCCAATGTTGTTAGGTTTCTTTATGAATGCCGCAATCGATCAGCAATGTGAGTACTATATTAAGGAGAACGAATTAGAAAAAGAAGTTGAAATAAAAATCAACAAAATATACAAAGACAAAGGTTTAGAAAGACCGAAATACCAAGGCGATTTGCCAGAAGGAAATAATGGTTTGGGTTTGATGCTTTTGGGGGTCACCGGAGATGAAGTTTTGCCTGTAGAAGTTTATAATGAAATAAAAGCCAAAACATTATCTCAAGTTAGAGGAACAGTTCAGGCTGATATTTTAAAAGAAGATCAGGCACAAAATACTTGTATTTTCTCAACCGAATTTGCACTTCGATTAATGGGAGACGTTCAGGAATATTTTATTACTAAAAATGTTCGTAATTTCTATTCAGTTTCGATTTCAGGATATCATATTGCTGAGGCAGGAGCGAACCCAATTACGCAGTTGGCTTTTACGCTTTCTAATGGTTTCACTTACGTGGAATATTATTTGAGCCGCGGTATGAGCATCAATGATTTTGGACCAAATTTATCATTCTTCTTTTCGAATGGAGTAGATCCTGAATATTCAGTTATCGGACGTGTGGCACGCAAGATTTGGGCGAAAGCCATGAAAAACAAATACGGAGCCAACGAAAGAGCACAGATGCTGAAATATCATATTCAAACTTCTGGACGTTCGTTACATGCGCAGGAAATTGATTTTAATGATATTAGAACCACTTTGCAGGCTTTGTATGCGATTTACGACAACTGTAATTCACTGCATACTAATGCTTATGATGAAGCAATTACAACACCAACAGAAGAGTCTGTACGTCGTGCCATGGCGATTCAGTTGATTATCAATAAAGAATTAGGTTTAGCCAAAAACGAAAACCCAATTCAAGGTTCGTTTATCATCGAAGAATTGACTGATTTAGTTGAAGCAGCAGTTTTGCAAGAATTCGATAGAATTACTGAAAGAGGAGGAGTTTTAGGTGCAATGGAAACGATGTACCAAAGATCTAAAATTCAGGAAGAAAGTTTGTATTACGAAACCTTAAAACACAACGGCGATTTTCCAATTGTAGGTGTAAATACTTTTTTGAGTTCGAAAGGTTCTCCGACGGTAATTCCGGCAGAAGTAATTCGCGCCACCGAAGAAGAAAAACAATATCAGATTACGATGCTGGATAACTTGCATCAATTTCACGAAGCAAAAGTAAACGAGCATTTAAACAAACTACAGGAAGCGGCAATTAAAAACGAAAACTTATTCGACCATTTAATGGAAGCGACAAAGGTTTGTTCTTTGGGTCAGATTACTTCGGCATTGTTTGAAGTTGGCGGGCAGTATAGAAGGAATATGTAGAATTTTAATAAAGAATAAAAAAAAGCAGCTCCTGGAAAGAGCTGCTTTTTAACTTTTCGGGCAAAAAGAGTGATTAACGGCGGAATCCAGGACTTTCGTTCACTGATTCGTCTAACTTAATTGCTTTTGATTTTTTAGCTGCAACAGTAATCTCATGTTTTACAACTTTATCATTCGCTTTTACTTCTAAGAAATAAGTTCCGGCTGGAAAACCTTCTAAACTTATTGTTTTTGAAATCTCTAATTTGTCTGAAGCAGAATCGCCTTTGTAAACCAAATTATTGTTTTCATCATAGATAGAGAAAATTGATGTTTCAATAGTGTCTAAAGTAAAACTAACTACTTTTCCATTTCCGGTTTTTATGTTTAAAACATAATCCCCTTTTTTCTCAATTGCGTAAGTAAAGATTGTTGTTAATAAGACGGCAACAACTAAGCCCATTTTTGTAAATTTTGTCATGTTTTTTTAAATTGTTTTTAATTGTTAATTACTCTAAATAGTGGAACGGTAAAACTACAAAAGAAATTTAATTTTTGGCAATAAAATGTCATTTTTAGGTTGATAAGTTGCTGAATTAAAGATGATTCTGTCTTTTTACTACACTATGTACGTAAAAACTTAAATCTTGGATGTTTATTTTTGCTTTTTTTTAAAAGTTTATTAATCAGCCTTTTAAAATTATTAAGAATAGTTCTCCAGAAATAAATTTAGCGTCAATTTTATTTCAGTTTGAAACAAAAAAAACAGCTCAATAACCACAAAGAGCTGTTTCTAAAACAATCACGTTTTTAACTTTACTAACTATCTAACCTCATTTATACTTTATGAGAGTATAACTTTTTTAGCGTACTGCTACGCCTGTATTTTTAGCAGTATAACCTGCTTTATAAACTGATGAAATTGCTTTAGATGATAAAACCGAAGCATCATCAGTAATTGTAATTTCGTGTCTTACTTTTTTTGTATTATCTTCAACTTCTAAGTAGTAAGTTCCTGCTGGAAACTCGGATAAACTGAAAGTTCTCAAAATTCCGTCTTTACCTGAAGCGCTTTCAGAATAAAGAAGATTACCATCTTTATCGTAAATAGCTAAATTGGCTTTTTTAACCTGATTTAGAGCAAACGTAATTAGTTTTCCATTTCCTTTAAGTACATGAACATTCAAATCTCCACTTCCTTCAATTGCAAAACTGTTCATTCCTGTAAAAAGTACTGCACATACTAAACTTAATTTTAAACTCTTTTTCATAGCATTAGTTTTTAAATTAATAGTTTTAATTCTCTTTCTCTAATGCTAAATTACTTCAGGAAAAGATTGTTTCGCACAACTCTATTTGCCAATTTCTATGCTATATTCTCATTTACGAAAGCGTTATAGGTTAAAGTTTGAATTATATTAATCGTTTTTGTTAAATTGATTATTATTTTTCAATGTTTTATTTGTTTGTGTATAAGGCTTCATGGCTAATATTCTTTCAGATTTTTATAGGCATAAAAAAAACAGCTCAATTACCACAGAGAGCTGTTCTTAAAAGGTTTAAAGTTTTAAAACTTACTAATGATCTAACCTCATTTTTTATACCTATATATAAGTATAACTTTTTAGCGCGCCGCTACGCTTGAATTTTTTTCAAAACCAGATTTGTAAACAGTAGCAACTGCTTTTGCAGATAAAACAGTGATACCGTTATTAATCGTAATTTCGTGCGTAACTTTTTTTGTATTGTCTTCAACTTCTAAATAGTAAGTTCCTTCTGGAAATTCTGCTAAATTAAAAGTTCTTAAAATTCCATCTTTACCTGAAGCATTTTCAGAATAAATTAGAGTTCCATCTTGTTCATAAATTGAAACACTTGCTTTTGTGATTCTATTAAGAGCAAACGTAATCACTTTCCCGTTACCTTTTAATACATGAACATTCAAATCTCCTTTTCCGCCAATTGCATAAGTGCTTATTCCACTGAAAAGCAATGCACATACTAAACTCGTTTTTATAATCTTTTTCATAGCATTAGTTTTTTTAATTAATAGGTCTAATTCTCTGATGCTAAATTAGTTATGATTTATTTGTATTTACACAACTCTATTTTCCAATTTCGATGCTGTATTCTCATTTACGAAACCGTTATAGGTTAATTTTTAAATTATATTTATCGTTTTTGTTAAATCAGTTATTATTTTTTAATGAATTATGGTATTTAAGTTTACAATAAGCTAATGTTTAGGTAATTATTGCAAGGATAAAAATTGAAGTGGTTAATGTTATTTTATCAGAAAAAATAAGACATAAAAAAAACAGCTCAATAACCACAAAGAGCTGTTTTGAAAAACTTTTCAGTTTTTAAACTTTACTAACTATCTAACCTCATTTTATACTGTATAAGAGTATAACTTTTTTAGCGTACTGCTACGCTTGTATTTTTTGCAGCTTTGTAAACTGATGAAATTGCTTTTGATGATAAAACAGAAGTGTTATCAGTAACTGTAATTTCGTGTCTTACTTTTTTCACGCTGTCTTCAACTTCTAATATATAAGTTCCTGCTGGAAATTCTTCAAAACTGAAAGTTCTTAAAATTCCGTCTTTTCCTGAAGCGTTTTCAGAATATAATAAGTTGCCATCTTTATCATAAATAGATAGGTTGGCTTTTTTTGTCTGGTTCAAGGCAAACGTAACAAGTTTTCCATTTGCATTTCCTTTCAATACATGAAGACCAAATTCTCCTTCACCATCGATTGCATAAGTACTCATTCCTGATAATAGTACTGCAGCTACTAAACTTAATTTTAAAATCTTTTTCATATTCCTTATGTTTTAAATTATTAGTTCTAATTCTCTGCTGCTAAATTACCTTAGTTATGTATTTTTTTTCACAACTCTATTTGCCAATTTATGTGCTATATTCTCATTTACGAAACCGTTATAGGTTAAAATTTGAATTATTTTAGGTGTTTTTGTTAATTCGGCTATTTATTTTCAATAAAATTCAAATATACACATTTTTTATAATCATCCAACATTCTTACAAAAATGCTGTATATTTATAAAAAGAACTTATTAAATACGATATATTAAAAAAATCATCGATAAAAATACGGGTCGTATAAAAAACGACTAAATATGATTGAATTCGATATTATTTCTAAATGTATTATTGTGCAATATTCGCAAGTACGAAACCGTTATAGGTTAAATTTTGAATTATATTAGGTATTTTTGTTAAATTTGCTATTATTATTTAAAGAATTTATCATGAAGACAATTGCCCCAGCTCTTGAAGTGATATCAAACTCATACGGAAGTTCTTTTACCTACACTAAACATGCCGAAAAGACCAACAGTAAAGCCCATTTGTGGCATTATCATCCAGAAATTGAGTTGGTTTATATAAATGGAGGTGCGGGAAAAAGACAAATAGGAAGCCATGTTTCTTATTATACAAACGGAGATTTGATTTTAATAGGCGCTAATTTGCCACATTGTGGATTTACAAATGAACAAACGGGTAATAAAAATGAAACCGTTATTCATATCAAACCTGAATTTTTAGGGAATGATTTTTTTATCGCTCCCGAAATGAAAAAGGTTCAAAATATTCTTAGTCAGTCAAAAGGCGGTATTGCTTTTAACGGTGAAACTAAGAAACAAATTGGCAAAAAAATCGAAATGATGGAACAACAGCTTCCGTTTGAGCGTTTGCTGACACTCTTGAGCATTTTAGATGAATTAGATTCTTCAGAAGATTATACGGTTTTGAACGCGGATGGTTTTTCGTTAGAATTGCAGACACAGGACAGCGATCGAATTAATGTGGTTTTTAATTATGTTAAAGATCATTTTCAGGAATCGATTGCTATTGATGAAGTGTCAAGTTTGGTAAGTATGACGACGCCTTCGTTTTGCCGATATTTTAAAAAAATCTCAAATAAAACCTTTACGGAGTTTGTAAACGAATATCGTTTGGTTCATGCATCAAAACTTTTGGCCGAAAAACCAATGAGCATAAATGAAGTCTGTTATGAAAGCGGTTTTAATAATTTTAGCCATTTTAGTAAATCATTCAAACAGTATACTGGTAAGAGCGCATCACAATACCGTCATGAACACAAGATTATTATTAGCTAGTGTTTGTTATTGAACACCGAATTTTTTCAAAACAAATAATCAAACAAAATACAAATCCGATTGGTGAAAAACTGGTCGGATTTTTCATATAATTTATTCGAAAAAGGTATATTTACAATCCCTAATCAGAAAAATTATAAAAATGAAAAACTTTAAAATTTTAGTGTTTACTGCTGTTTTGTTCATTTCATCCATGACATACGCAGCAAAAGTAGATACTTTGCAAGTTGCAAGTACAGCAATGGGCAAAACCTATAAAGCTGCCGTTGTATTGCCAAATTCTTATTCCAAGACAAAAACAGCTTATCCTGTACTGTATTTATTGCATGGTGCTTACGGACATTTTAGCGACTGGCTAAAAAATACCCCGAATAAAAAATTAGTTCAAGGATTATCAGATCAGTACAATATAATTATTGTAATGCCTGAAGGCGAGACTTTCAGTTTTTATTTGGACAGCCCCGTAAATAAAGAAAGTCAGTTTGAAACGTTTATTACGCAGGAAGTCATTCAGAAAGTCGATAAAACATACAGAACAATCAGCAACAAAAACGGAAGGGTAATTACCGGACTTTCGATGGGCGGGCATGGTGCACTTTATTTATCTGCGAAACATCCTGAATTGTTTTGCGCTGCCGGAAGCATGAGCGGTGCTGTAGACATGAGTACAATGCTAAATAGAGAATCTTCTGCCCAAGTAGTTAAATTAATGCAACCTGTATTTGGCGATAAAAGCGACAGCTCAGAAATGTATGCGCAATATGCCGTTATGGGAATGTTAGATAAAATAAAATCGAATAAACTGCCGCTAATTATAGATTGCGGTGTTGATGATTTTTTAATAGAACCAAATAGAGAATTACACCGAAGATTGGTCTATAATAAAGTAGAACACGATTATACCGAACGTCCTGGAGCACATACTTGGGATTATTGGGAAAACTCTCTGCCTTATCATGTGTTGTTTTTTAATAAAATCCTGCTTAAAAATCAGCAAGTTGCGAAAAAGTAGCTAAAAATTTTAACGATTTTACAGCTAAATATTTTTTTTGGTTTGATTTTTGGAATACCTTTATGTATAATCTAAAAACAAATAATAACACAAATACCATGAAAAAGATACTTACCCTTTTTGCAGTTGCAGGCCTTTTAGCCTTTTCGAGTTGTTCAGATGATAATAATGGTGATGGAGATACAATCAGCGAGGTTTTTGAAGTTTCCGGCGTTAACTTTACATCAGCCAACAGTTTCAGTACGTTGGTAGACTTAAATCCTTCTATATATGATTCAGACGTAATATTGGTTTACAGACTTTCTGCAGTAGACAACGGAAGAGACATTTGGAAATTACTTCCTGATACTTACTTTTTTGCTGACGGTACAAGAAATTTTAGTTATGAATTTGACTTTTCTCAAGATGACATTAACATTTTTATGGATGGTAATGACTTAGGAACAGTTGCAGCAGGATTTAGAACAAATCAAGTTTTTCGAATTGTAATTGTGCCAGGTGCATTCTCTACAACCGGAAAATCAGTTAAGCCAGATTATTCCGACTACAACGCTGTTATTGCAAAATATAATATTGATGACACCAATGTTAAAAAGCTAAACTAAATAAGTGAAGTAATAAAAAAAGGAAATCTTACGATTTCCTTTTTTTTATGAATATATGTTTCAAAGAATATTATTCTTCTCCTAAATCTGTATCTGTAAGTTCTTTTTCTTCTCCAAATTTTAATGAAACCAAGATTCCGACTAAAAGTGATAAAGCTATAAATCCTAATGAAGCCCATTCCGGAACGAGAATCCATTCATGAAGCAGCATTTTTAATCCAACAAAGGCTAAAATAGCAACTAAGCTGTATTCTAAATAACTGAATTTTGCCAGCATATTCGCTAGGAAAAAATACATAGAACGCAATCCTAAAATGGCAAATATATTAGAACTGAATACTAAAAATGGATCAGATGTAATGGCTAAAATTGCAGGAACGCTGTCTACAGCAAAAAGAACATCCATAACCTCAATTACAATTAAAGCTACGAATAATGGTGTTGCTGCTTTTCTTCCTTTTTCAGTTAAAATGAAAAATTTCTCATGATCCATTTCAGAAGTAATCGGAATAACCTTTCCTAATGTTTTGTATACAAAAGAGTTTTTCGGCTGAAAATCTTCATCTTCGCCAGAAAACAACATTTTAATTGCAGTAAATAATAAGAAACCACCAAATAAATAAGTTGTCCACGTAAATTTATTGATCAGCATAACGCCGAAGAAAATCATTAATCCACGGAAAATAACTGCACCTAAAATTCCCCAAAATAAAACACGGTGCTGGTATTTTTGAGGTATTTTGAAAGAAGCAAAAATAATAGCGATTACAAATATATTGTCGACACTTAAAGATAATTCGATTAAATAACCGGTGATAAACTTCATTGAAGCTACAGCAGGTTTCAGTTTATCTGGATTTGCAATATAATCTGTAGTATATAGCCAGTAAATTACTCCTGAAAATAAGAAGGATAAAGTAACCCAGATCAGAGTCCATTTGCTTGCCTCTTTGGTACTGATAATATGTGGATTTTTGTTAAAAACACCCAAATCTAAGGCAAGAATAAGTACTACAGCTAATAAAAATGAAATCCAGACAAACATAAGCTATTTTTTAAATGATTTACAAAGATAGGTTTTGAAGTTTAACTTAAAAACTAATTATTAGAAAATTACTTTCAAATTTTAGTTAAGATTTAAGTCTTTCAATCATCTTAAGTGAAGTCGAAATATTAGGCGTTTAAAAATTTTATTGCAATTTAGGATATTCGATCGGTTCAAGATCCTAAATCAGACAGGTTTTTAAACCTGTCGGGTTTGCTGTGCGGCAATTCGACTTCGCTCAGTGTGACAATAGAAACAAAAAAAAAGTGCCATCAATTAAGATGGCACTTTATAGTATAATTTGAACTATGAATTATAGCGCTGATTTTACAGTTTTGATAATTCTAGCAGCAATTTTGTATGGATCTCCGTTTGAAGCTGGTCTTCTGTCTTCTAACCAACCTTTCCAACCTCTTTGAACAGTCATTAAAGGAATTCTGATAGAACATCCTCTGTCTGAAACTCCGTAAGAGAAATCGTGTATAGATGCAGTTTCGTGTTTACCAGTTAAACGTTGGTCGTTGTAAGCTCCGTAAACTGCGATATGCTCAGCAGTAACAGGACGGAAAGCCTCGCAAATTCTTTCGTAAGTTGCTTGGTCTCCACATGTTCTTAAAACTTCGTTAGAGAAGTTAGCATGCATACCTGAACCATTCCAGTCTGTATCTCCTAGTGGTTTTGGGTGATATTCGATATAATAACCATATTTTTCAGTCAAACGATCTAATAAGTATCTAGCAACCCAGATTTCGTCTCCAGCTTTTTTAGCGCCTTTAGCGAATAATTGGAATTCCCATTGTCCGCAAGCAACCTCTTGGTTAATACCTTCAAAGTTAATTCCGGCAGCGATACATAAGTCAGCATGTTCTTCTACTAATTTTCTTCCGTGAGTGTTTTTTCCACCAACAGAGCAGTAGTACATACCTTGTGGAGCAGGATAACCTCCAACAGGGAAACCTAATGGCAATAAAGTTTTAGTATCCATGATGAAATATTCTTGTTCGAAACCAAACCAGAAATCACCATCATCATCAATAGTAGCTCTTCCGTTAGAAGCGTGTGGAGTTCCGTCAGCATACATAACTTCTGTCATTACTAAATATCCATTGATACGAGTTGGATCTGGATAAATAGCAACAGGCACTAAAAGACAGTCAGAAGAACCACCTTCAGCTTGTTTTGTTGACGAACCATCAAATGACCAATTTCCAAGTTCTTCTAATGTTCCTTTGAAATTTTCGTGCTCTTCAACTTTAGTTTTACTTCTAAGATTTTGAGTTGGTTCATATCCATCTAACCAAATGTACTCTAACTTAATTTTAGCCATAATAATATAAATTAATTTTTTTGTTTTTTTTTCGTTGGGTCAAATATAGATTTATTTTTTTAGTCCTAAAAATTAGGGGGCTATTTTGTTTAACGTTGTATTATTTTTTAGATAAGCGCAATTTTTAAAGGGGTATATTTTAAAAAAAGCAATTTTTAATACCTTTAAAAAATAAATTCGCAAAAATTAAAGCTCTTTTTTGAATTTCTGGGTTAAGAAATTATGAAAAAATGTTTATTTAATAGAGAATGCCTCTGGATTTTGTTATATTTCTTTATTTCTGTTTCATTATTCTTTGTAAAAGTCGGCTTCTATTGAAAAATCTTCGCATAAAAATCTAAAATTTATCCTTTAAAAAGGCACTTAAATTGTTTATATTTGTGCCTCTTTTTTTAGTGAAAATTATTACGAATTTTAAACTTATATACATGTCAACATTACGTTTCCAAGCTTTAAAAGAAGCTTCTACAAGAAAGCCAGTACATTTTGAAGAAATGGATAGAAAATCTAACATTTTTGGTTCAAATGTGTTTAATGAGAAAGCAATGAAGCAGTTTTTAACTTCTGATGCTTTAAAAGGAGTTAGAGATGCGATTCAGCACGGAACTAAAATAGACAGAAAACTGGCAGATTATATTGCTATGGGAATGAAAGAGTGGGCGTTATCAAAAGGTGTTACACATTACACGCACTGGTTTCAGCCTCTTACAGGAACAACGGCAGAAAAACACGACGCTTTTTTCGAAACTTCATACGACGGAAGCGATCCTGTAGAAAAATTTGGCGGAGCACAATTAGTACAGCAAGAACCAGATGCATCAAGTTTTCCTAACGGAGGAATCAGAAATACTTTTGAAGCTCGCGGTTATACAGCCTGGGATCCAACTTCTCCCGCATTTATTTACGGAACAACTTTATGTATTCCAACAGTTTTTATTGCTTATACAGGTGAAGCTTTGGATAATAAAATTCCGTTGTTAAGAGCTTTATCTGCCATGGATGAAGCTGCTACAGAAGTTTGTAAATATTTCGATAAAAACGTTAAAAAAGTAACGGCAACTCTAGGCTGGGAACAAGAATATTTTTTGATTGATAAAGCTTTGGCCAATTCTCGTCCAGACTTAATGATGACCGGAAGAACTTTATTAGGACATACTTCTGCAAAAGGGCAACAGCTTGACGATCATTATTTTGGGTCTATTCCGACGCGTGCTTTAACGTACATGAGAGATTTAGAACAAGAATGTATGTTATTGGGAATTCCTGTAAAAACACGTCATAATGAAGTAGCGCCAAATCAGTTTGAGCTTGCTCCAATTTTCGAAGAAACAAATCTTGCCGTAGATCACAATTCTTTATTAATGGATGTAATGCAGAGAGTGGCAGAGCGACATGATTTTAAAGTATTATTTCATGAAAAACCCTTTAAAGGTGTAAATGGTTCAGGAAAACACAATAATTGGTCGCTGGCAACAGATACTGGAGTTAACTTATTGAGTCCGAGCAAGACGCCAATGAGTAATTTACAGTTTTTGACCTTCTTTATTAATACAATAAAAGCAGTTAACGATTATGAAACTTTATTAAGAGCTTCTATCGCAACAGCAAGCAACGATCATAGATTAGGAGCAAATGAAGCACCGCCAGCTATTATTTCGGTATTTATTGGAGAACAGCTGACAAAAGTTTTAAGTGAATTAGAAAGCGTAACAACTGGAAAATTATCTCCAGAAGAAAAAACCGATTTAAAATTGAATGTTGTAGGGAAGATTCCAGACGTTCTTTTAGATAATACAGATAGAAACAGAACTTCGCCTTTTGCCTTTACAGGAAATAAATTTGAGTTTAGAGCTGTAGGTTCAAATGCAAACTGCTCGAATGCAATGACAACTCTTAATGCGATTGTAGCAAAACAATTAAAAGATTTTAAAATAGAAGTTGATAATTTAATCGACTCTAAAGACATGAAAAAAGATGATGCGATTTTTAATGTTTTAAGAGAATATATTAAACAATCTAAAAAAATTCTTTTTGAAGGAGACGGTTATAGTGAAGCTTGGGAAAAAGAAGCAGCTAAAAGAGGTTTAAGCAATTTTAAAACAACGCCTGAGGCAATTAAGGCCAAAGTTTCGAAACAAGCTCTTGATTTATTTGATGAATTAGGAATTCTAAATCATATCGAGGCGGAAGCGCGTTACGAAATTGAATTGGAAGAATACACTAAAAAAATTCAGATTGAAGGTCGAGTTTTAGGAGATATTTCTAGAAATCATGTTATTCCGACTGCAATTCGTTACCAAAACACTTTAATCGAAAATGTAAAGGGATTAAAAGAGATTTTTGGAAAAGAGTTTGAAACGATTGCAAAAGAACAAATTGTTTTGATTAAAGAAATTTCAGGCCACATTGAAGGAATCAATTCTAAAGTGTTGGCGATGACTAATGAAAGAAGAATTGCGAATCAATTGACTGATGCTCAAAAAATGGCCGAAGTGTATTGCAATAAAGTAAAACCGTATTTTGAAGATATTCGTAATCACTGCGATAAACTAGAATTATTAGTTGATGACGAAAGCTGGACATTGACTAAGTATAGAGAACTGTTGTTTACAAAGTAAATATTAATTAACAATCTGAAAAACCCATCGATAACCGATGGGTTTTTTTATCGTAATACTAAAATTTTGCAAAATAAATGGTATTTTAATAGAACTGAAGCCGTAAATGTAAAGAAATTGTAATAAGTAAGTAATTTCTTATTTATATTTTTAGCGCTTTTAGCAGTTCATCGAGATAGTTTTACAGTTCATCGAAAAGAGGTTAAGTTATTGAAAAATAGGTATTTCTACTTGATTTGTTTTTCGATAAGTTTTCTAATTTTGGTCATGAAGAAAGAAAATAAGCGTTCTGCTTTCCTTTTCAAATGACGATTTTGATGGCCTGATTTTCACCCCAAATCACACTGACCTACATAATAAGTTGTATTAATAACCAATTAAATATATCTATTATGAAAAAAGTAATTTTGAGCATCTCAGCGATGCTATTTGTCGGGGCTGCAGCAATTGCACAAGGAAACACTTCATCAGTAAATCAGGTAGGAAACTCTGATACTGGTATTGTAACTCAAAACGGAGGAACAAATGACGCTAAAATTGACCAATTAGGCAACACTAACAAATCTGAAGTTTATCAAGGGGTTCAACCGGGAATTTACAACGCTAAAAACAACATGGCTGACGTAAAACAAAAAGGAAATGGTAATACTGCTTTTGCTTCTCAAAGTAATCATGATAACAAAGCGTATCAAACACAAACAGGAGATTCAAATAAAGCAACAATCTGGCAAGATCAAATTGCTCCTCCAGTAACAGCATTAGGCGGATTTGATAAAGCAACTCAAGTACAAACCGGAAAAAACAACGAAGCTATTATTGACCAAGGTACTACTGGAAACGAAAAACCAACAGGCGCTCCTTTCAATGCGGCTCAATTAGCTGCAGTTAATGCTGTAAGTGTGCCATTTGCACCTCATAACACTAATGAAGCAACTCAAACTCAAAATGGAGATGGCAACTATGCTTATGCTACTCAGGGTGGTGTTAAAAATAAATCTTGGCAAACACAAAAAGCTCCTGCTGGGACTGCTGTAGCAGATGGTAACAAATCATACCACTATCAATATGGTGAAGAAAATAGCGCTACAACTTCACAAGATGGTACTAAATTAAAAGAAAGTACTTTACAAATTGGAAATAAAAATACTGCAACTGTAACTCAAACTGGTGCTTCTCATAGCAGTGTTGCGTTTTCAAACGGAAATTTAAATACAATTACTGTTACTCAATCAGGTATGTAATTTGAAAAAATCTTAAATGAGATAGTCATAGAACGTGACTATCTCATTTTTTAATCTAAAATACATCAAGATGAGAACTTTCATTATAAATAGTATAGTCTTTTTACTTTTTTCTTCTGTGTTTTATGCCCAGGAAAAAGATGATAATTCAGATTTTAAACCCTACAGTTCATCTGTTTTTAATTCGAAAGAAAAAGCACTTAGTGTAGTTTCTGCTATGGATAAAAAAGCACAAAATGATTTGAATTCAAAAATTCAGTCAGGGATTCTAATACAGCAAATAGGGGATTTGAATAAAGTTATAGCAAATTTAAAATCAAATGAAATAAAAGTTGCTATTGATCAAAATGGCGACCGTAATTTACTGTTATTGGATAAAGATGCTAAATCCATTACACAAAACATTGTTCAGCAAGGAGATAATAATAAAATTTCAGATTTTACATTGTACACCAATTACAATATAAACATGGAAATGATACAAAAAGGAGACAATCAAAACATTCAAAGTATTGGGACCAATTCACTTTCAAAAAACATGAAAATTACACAAACAGGAAATGGTGCTTCAATAATTCTTATTAACAAATAAATTAAAACATGCGTTTTTTATATCGACATATTATTTTCGTATTTCTATTTTTTATGTTCATTGGCTATGGTCAGGTTCCTCAAGACAAAATAAAAGCCAGACTGGAAATTGAAAAAATTGAAGGCAATATAAAAATTACAGGTACTGCCGAGAATCTTACTGATGTCATCAGAGGTGCTGCCTACAAAATGTCTGTTATAAAAAATAATAATAAAAGTAATAATCAGTCTAATAATGACCAGGTTGGTGTTTTTACCCTACAGCCAAACGAAAAACAAAAATTATCTACTTCTCAGATTAATCTCTCTGCAGATGATGAGGTCATCGTTTTATTATTGTTTTATGATGAAAATAAACAAATAATAGCAAAAGATCGTGTGGTTTTGGGTGAAGAAAAAAAAAAGATGTAATTGTATTGCCTCTTGACGGATTTATGTTAAGAGGAATTATTACGGACGATACTAAAACAAAAGTGGGAAAAGATTTTTACGACAGATATTATTACAAATACAATGATATTGGAATCAACGCTGAAAAAATAGTTACAATAGGTGAAGAATATAGTTTTGCAAGAAACACCGCTATAACCATAAGTATCGACAATGAAGTTATTTATGAGTTTCTGGCCAGACCAGACGATGAATTTTTAGATGCAGTTGCAGAAGAATCTGTGAATGCCACCTTCACTTATTTGAAAGAGAAAGAAAAACAGCGCAAATATTTCACTCAGTATTAATTTTATTATTAACGACATGAAATTTATAATCACCCTTGCAGTAATACTGCTTGTTTCTCCGTTTATAAATGCTCAGGCTTTAGTTTATAAACCTGTAAATCCGGCATTTGGTGGAGACACTTTTAATTATCAATGGCTTTTGAGCAGTGCCGAAGCTCAAAATAAGCAAAAGGATAAAACGGCTGAAATAAAAACACAAACTGAATTGGAACGATTTAAAGCTAATTTAAATTCGCAATTACTAAGTCAGATTTCAAGTACACTCTACAAACAGCAATTTGGTACTGATGGCATAAAAGAAGGTTCTTACACTTTCGGGAGCTATTCAGTCGATGTTTACCCATCTTCAGACGGGCTAACACTCAATATTTTAGATACCAATACCGGCGAACAGACTCAAGTAATTATCCCAAATCAATAACATGAGATTACATCACTACTTATTAATTTTATTCGGATTTCTTTTTTCGGGTTGCGGTGCCTATTACAATCAGCCAACCGGAGTTGAAAAAGCGATTTTAGGAGAAGGTACTCCGGCAACTTCATTATTAAAAGGTTTGCCAAAACCAAAAGAGCCAGTTGTGGTGGGTGTCTATAAATTTAGAGACCAAACAGGGCAATATAAACCACAGGAAAATGGAAGCAGTTTCAGTACAGCCGTAACTCAGGGTGCAACTTCTATATTGATAAAAGCGCTGGAAGATTCGAAATGGTTTGTACCAATTGAACGTGAAAATATTGGCAACTTGCTTCAGGAGCGAAATCTGATTCGGGCAACTCGTCAGGAATATGTAAAAAATGCTGATCCGAATGAACCGCAATTAACCCCATTGTTATATGCAGGTGTTTTGTTAGAAGGCGGCATTGTTTCATATGATTCTAATATTATTACCGGCGGTTTTGGCGCCCGATATTTTGGTGCCGGTGCATCTGTAAAATACCGTCAGGATCGTGTGACCATTTATCTGAGAATGATTTCAACTTCAAACGGAAAAATTTTGAAGTCGGTTTATATTTCTAAAACTATTTTATCTCAAGCTATTGATGAGAGTTTATTTCGATATGTAAATTTCAAAAGATTATTAGAAGTTGAAACTGGTTATACAACGAATGAACCTGTTCATATGGCTGTTACAGAAGCAATCGAAAAGGCTGTTGAATCATTGGTTTTAGAAGGTATAAAAGACAATATCTGGGAAGCAGACGCACCAAAATGGCAAGTTGATAATTTAGTTAAGGCTTACGATGAAGAAAATAAAACTGCTGATGTCACTGGACTTTATGGAAGGGTTTTGGAGAATAGAAGAAGCCAATTTGCTATAGAAATTTCTGGCGGTACAACATTAATGGATGGTGATTACAAAGACCCGCTTTTAAGACCTTTCGGACGCGGAGCATTAAAGTTCTTTATCACGCCTAGTTTTAATGTCAGTGCTTCGACAAATGTTGTTAATCTTGCCAATAAAAATTTACTCGATGTTGGCTATATCACTTATGACCTTAATCTCGAATGGATTTTACTGCCTAAAGATCGATTTACGCCTTATCTCTATGGCGGTGGCGGTTATGCAATGAATAGAAAATTTGAAAACACATACGCTAAATTTCAGTACGGCGCGGGTTTAGAATATATGGCATCAGACCGAATCGGAATAAAATTATTTGCTGAACAAAATATCAATTTCAGTGATAATGTTGATTACATAAGAGCTGGATCCCGAGATGATTATTATTACAAATTCGGATTAGGGCTTACCTATTATTTTGCAAAAAAGAAAAAATAGTGTAATTGAAAAACCATCAATTTAAAACACAACGACGAAGTTTAAAATTAAAAATAAATTAATAATGAAGTATTTATACAAAATACCGACTGTACTTTTTTTATTGTTTGTGGTTTCGTGCAGCGAAGAAAAAATCGGAGATTCTGAATTTGGTACCGTTACCGGAAGAGTAGTCAATGCCGCTACTTTTGAACCAATGGAAAATGTTAAGATACTTTCCAGTCCAACCAGCAGTACTGTATTTACAGATGCCGACGGTAAATTTACAGTTTCGAATGTAAAAGTGGGAGAATATTCTTTTCAGGCTCAAAAAGATGGTTTTATAGCCAAGTTTGAAGCTGCTACTATAACTGCAAACAATACTTCAGAAATAGTTTTTGAGCTCAATAAAGCAACCGCTAACAATAAACCGCCAACAGTTCCAGTATTAGTTAGCCCGATTGATAATAGTACTGGCCAGTCAGTTTCATTAGATTTAACGTGGACAGATACAGATCCTGATAATGATGTACTCACTTTTAAAGTAACCCTTAGAAATAGCACTAATAGTGATATCAAAGTTTATGATGGAATAAAAGAAAAAAAAATAACACTGACAGACTTATTATATGGCACAAAATACTACTGGCAAGTAGAAGTTGCAGATGGTATAAATACGCCTGTTTTAAGTGTTGCCAATGCTTTTACAACAATTGCATTTCCAAATACAAGATACTTATTTGTAAAAACAGTAAACAATAATAATGTGATTTTTACTGCTGATGATGCAGGAAAACAATATCAATTAACCAGTTTAGATAAAAATTATTGGCGTCCGAGGAGAAATAATCAAGCCCAAAAAATTGCTTTTATAGGTACAAATGGCTCTCAAAATGATATTTATACGATGAATTACGACGGAACAGAAGTTAAAAGAATTACAAGTACAGTACCTATAGCTGGTTTTAATTCAGAATATATAGGTTATTCCTGGAACGCTTCCGGAAGTGAATTCATTTATCCAAATTTTGATAAGCTATATAAAATCAGCAGCGATGGGAGTGGTTTATCTAAAATATTCCAGACACCAAATGGCAAATTTATATCAGAATGCGATTGGAGCGCCGATGGAACTAAAATAGCATTAAAAGTAAATGACTCGAACGGTTATAATGTAGAAATATATGTTATCAATATTTCAGGAGTAATACTAACCACAATTCTTTCAGGGCAAACTGGAGCTGCAGGTGGATTAAATTTTTCGGTAACAGGACAAAAATTAGTATATACAAGAGATGTTTCTGGTTTTGAAAATTTTAATTATCGTCAGCTGGATTCCAGAATTTTTGAATACAATTTTGCGACGGGAGCTTCTACTCAAATCATAACTGAGAAAACCTTAGGCACAAATGATTTCGATGTCAGATATTCTCCAAACGAATCAGATCTTATTTTTACCAATACCTCAAATGATGGAATCTCAATAAAAAACATTGTGAAAACAACTTTAGGAGTTGCCAACTCAAGAATGATTATGTTTTCTGGAACAGCAATGCCAGATTGGGAATAAGTGTATAAACCAAATTTCAGAATAATAAACCAAAAAAAACGGCAGTACTTAATACCTGCCGTTTTTTTTATGAATCAAATCTTCAATTTTAAATAGTATAGCCCGAGAATTAAAAAAAGGGATTATCTTTGCACCACATCAACACAAACTAAGTTTCATGAGTTCAGATTCTAGCAAAAGGTACGCACAAAGAGGTGTTTCGGCATCAAAAGAAGACGTACACAACGCCATAAAAAATATTGATAAAGGTTTATTTCCGCAGGCATTTTGTAAAATTGTTCCTGATTATTTAACGCAGGACGACAAGCATTGCCTAATTATGCATGCTGATGGTGCAGGTACAAAATCGTCTTTGGCGTATATGTATTGGAAAGAAACTGGAGATATTTCTGTTTGGAAAGGAATTGCTCAAGATGCTTTAATCATGAATATTGATGATTTATTATGTGTTGGAGCAACCGATAATATTTTGCTTTCGTCTACAATTGGAAGAAATAAAAACTTAATTCCTGCTGAAGTAATCTCAGCAATTATTAATGGAACCGAAGAATTAATTAACGAATTAAAATCTTTTGGCGTAACCATTCATTCAACAGGTGGAGAAACTGCAGATGTCGGTGATGTAGTTCGTACAATTATTGTTGATTCGACCGTTACTGCTCGCATGAAAAGAAGCGACGTTGTAGATAATGCTAATATTAAAGCTGGCGATGTAATTGTTGGTTTGGCTTCTTTTGGTCAGGCAACTTACGAAAAAGGCTATAATGGCGGAATGGGCAGCAACGGCTTAACATCTGCTCGTCATGACGTTTTCGGAAAATATTTGGCTAAAAAATATCCAGAAAGCTACGATGCTCTTGTTCCTGAAGAATTGATTTATTCAGGTCAGGTAAATTTAACAGATGAAGTTGAGAACAGCCCAATAAATGCTGGTCAATTAGTACTTTCTCCAACCAGAACTTACGCGCCAATCATCAAGAAAATCTTAGACAAATATACGCCAAACGATATTCACGGAATGGTGCACTGCAGTGGAGGAGCACAGACTAAAATTTTACATTTCGTTCAGAATTTACACATTATAAAAGACAATTTATTTCCGGTGCCGCCATTGTTCAAGTTAATTCAGGAGCAATCAAAAACAGACTGGAAAGAAATGTACCAGGTTTTCAACTGCGGACACCGTATGGAAATTTACGTTCCTGAAAGCATTGCACAAGATATTATTGAAATTTCAAAATCATTCAATGTCGATGCACAAATCGTAGGTAGAGTAGAGGCGGCAGATGCTAAAAAACTTACTATCACGAGCGAATACGGAACATTCGAATATTAATTTTTTGAGATACAAAGGTTCAATCCCCAAGTTTCGGGACTGAGTTACAAAGGTTTTTTACTGGAGTTTAAACAGAACCTTTTTTATTAATAATTAGCTTTTTTTAAGGAGCTAATCCCGCTATCCGTTACAATCTTTTATTTTTTAAAGAAAAAAATAAAAGGATTTTCACTACTATCGGGGCTAAAAAACACCAGGCTATGTACGAATTACTTTTTTGGAGATATTTAGAAGAGGTTTACTTAAACCATCACGAAGTTTACGAAGCCCTTGTAGAAAGAGAAGATGTTGAAGGTCTTGAGACACTTCCTGTTGAGGTAATTATCAATCGTATCAATTCTGTTTTTTCGCAATGGGAAAGAGTGGATGAAAACAGCTGGAAAAACAATTCTGGAAAAGGCGCATTTCAGGTTATCACAACTCCGCAAAGCATTAAAATAGACTGCTACGGAACCGAAGGAAAAACCATGAATAAATTAGTTGAGGTTATGCAAGAATTCAAATGCCCATTGTACGACCCTCAAGTTCCTGAGCGTTACGATGAAATGAGTGAGTAATTTACTCTATTTTGTTGATCTTAGCGAATCTCTGTGAAGTAAGAGTACATAAATGTTAAACAAAGATTTTACAGAGAAACTAAAACAAAAAGCCATTATGACAACAAATTTTAATTTCTCAGACAATATTATTCTCGAAGACAATTTGGTTTTATTGCGCCCTTTGCAAGAATCAGATGTAGATAACTTAATAGAAATCTCGATCAACGAACCTGAAACTTGGAAATATTCTTTAGTTGGTGCAGACGGAAAAGAGAATTTAATCAACTATATCAAAGCAGCAATAAAAGCAAGAGAAGAAAAGAGAGAATTTCCATTTATAGTTTTTGATAAAAAAGCTCAAAAATATGCTGGTTCGACTCGTTTTTATGATATTCAGCTCGAATATAAAACTGTACAATTGGGTTTTACTTGGTACGGATCGGCCTTTAGAGGGACAGGTCTCAATAAACACTGTAAATTTTTATTGCTTCAATTTGCCTTCGAAACACTTGGAATGGAACGTGTAGAATTTCGTGCAGATAATAACAACGAGCGAAGTATTGCAGCGATGAAAAGCATTGGCTGTAAAGTCGAAGGAGTTTTAAGAAGCCATATGCCAACGTCCAATAGAGAAGTGCGTCGTGATTCTATTGTGTTAAGTATTCTTAAAGATGAATGGTTTGATGAAGTAAAAGAGAACCTAAAGCGTAAACTCTAAAAAAAAGAACCATTGGCTCGATCCATATTGTAGAAGTGGATTTTAATCCAGTTTAAGAATCAAATTTCACATTTCACAATTCACAATTCACATTTTACAATTATCCATTTTTCAATAATAAATCTTGCTCTTTTCGTAGTTTTACCACTAATTGATCTACATATGTTTTTATCTTTTGTGGTAACGAATCCCAGTTTTTATCTTTTTTAAAATTTCTGCAATCATCTAAAGTACATTCAACTGCACGAATAACATATTTTTGATTTTTATAAACTGTAATTATTTTTACACGTCTAATTTCATCATTTTCATTTTTTGTTCCATAAACTATTATGGGGTCAATATATCCGTCGCCGTCAAGATCTTTTGTGCTGCAGTATTTTGTCCAAAACCAAATATTGGTTTCTTTAGGTTCAGTAATTTCTAATAAATCACTAATTCTCCATTTTTCTAGAAAACCGCCATGATCATTCATTGTACAAATGGCCTGAATTTTAGTGTTCAAAGTATCTTTCTTAGAAATATTTTTTTGATTTTCGCAGAACAGCAATTCATATACACCGCCCTTATCCTGATATTCAAATGCTTTATAAATAGGAAAATCGGAAACTCCATTTAACTCTCTTTCAACAATTTCCTCTTTTGTCAGTCGATAACTTTCGATTTTCTGCGAAAAACCAATTGCAGAAGAAGCAAGAAATAAAAATAAAATATAATTTTTCATGAGCGCACTAACATTATTAGAAAATCAAAGATATTTAAAACCTTTTTAGTTGTTAGAAATTTATATTTTTTAAAAAGCATATTTTGTTGTATTTTTCTAACCTAAAATTACAGAAAAATCGTTTTAGTAAGTATCTGATAATGATATTAGATAAAATATTGATTAAGAAAAATTACCACATGAATACTATACAAAGCAAAAGTTTTCTTTTTGGGCTCTCCTTTTTAATGTTTGGTTATAGCAATACAACTTCAGCACAGAAAAAAACAACTGAAAAACGAAATTTGATTCAATACGTTGATCCAATGATTGGTACGGCAAAAATGGGGCATACGTATCCGGGTGCAACAGTGCCATTTGGCAGTGTGCAGTTGAGTCCTGAAACGGACACAATTGCCTACGGTCTCAATGGTAAATACAACGGAGAAGTCTATAAATATTGTGCAGGATATCAGTATGAAGATAAAACGATTGTAGGTTTCAGTCATACACATTTCAGCGGAACAGGTCACTCTGATTTAGGCGATTTTTTAATTATGCCAACAACCGGAAAACTGCAATTAAATCCTGGAGTAGCATCCAAACCACTTTCGGGTTATCGATCTGCGTTTTTACATGCGACAGAAAAAGCTGAACCGGCTTATTACAGCGTACTTTTAGAAGATCATCATATTAAGGCAGAGCTAACGGCAACAACACGCGTTGGAATGCATCAGTATACTTTTCCAAAATCAGATGAAGCACATATTATTTTAGATCTGACTTCTGGAATTTACAATTACGATAAAAAAAATGTCTGGACATTTGTTCGTGTTGAAAACGATACGGTAATTACAGGATACCGCCAAACAAACGGATGGGCAAGAACGAGAACAGTTTATTTTGCCATGTCTTTTAGCAAACCAATAAAAAGCTACGGACAGGCTGCGCAGGAAAAAAGTGTGTACAGAGGTTTTTGGGGAAGATTTGATCAAACTAAGAATTTCCCTGAAATGGCTGGTCAAAACTTAAAATTGTTTTTTGATTTTAATACTGAAGAAGGAGAGAAAATCAAAATTAAAATGGCTTTGTCTCCAGTAAGTTCTGCAGGTGCTCTTGAAAATATGAAGAAAGAAGTTCCGGGCTGGGATTTTGAAAAAGTAAAAAAACAAAGTCAAGAAGTGTGGAATAACGAGCTGAATAAAATTCAGATTGAAACGATTCAAAAAGAAGATTTTGTAAACTTTTATACTGCAATGTATCATGCTTTTTTAGGCCCTACAGAATATATGGACCTTGATGGAAATTACAAAGGTTTAGACATGAACGTTCATAAGGCAGAAAACTTTAAAAATTATACAAGTTATTCATTATGGGATACTTACAGAGCCTTGCATCCGTTTTTCAATATTGTACAGCCAACCCGAAATGCTGATATGGTGAGTTCTATGCTGGCACATTCAGACCAAAGTGTACATAAAATGCTGCCAATATGGTCACATTATGCTAATGAAAACTGGTGTATGATCGGGTATCACGCAGTTTCTGTAGTGGCCGATGCAATTGTAAAAGGAAATACAAACTTCGATCCTGAAAAAGCACTGCAAGCCTGTGTTAATACTGCAAAAGTTCCCTATTATGACGGCTTGGAGTATTATATGAAAATGGGTTATGTTCCCGAAGATAAAAATGGTTCTTCGGTTTCTAAAACATTAGAATATGCTTATGACGACTGGGCAATCGCTCAAGCAGCAAAGAAATTAGGCAATACCGATATTTATAATGAATTTATCGAAAGATCTAAAAACTACAAAAATGTCTACGATGCAAAAACAGGTTTTATGCGTCCAAAATTAAATGACGGAACTTTCAAAAAAGAGTTTGATCCGCTAGATACACACGGACAGGGTTTTATCGAAGGAAATTCTTGGAATTACAGTTTGTATGTTCCGCAAGATCCTGCAGAAATGATTAAAATGATGGGCGGAAATGACAAATTTAATGTTCGCTTAGATTCATTGTTCAGCATGCATTTGCCAGATAAATATTTTGAAAATACAGAAGATATTACAAGAGAGGGAATTATTGGAAATTATGTTCACGGTAATGAACCTTCTCATCATGTCGTTTATCTATACAATTGGACAAATTCTCCATGGAAAGCTCAAGATAAAATCAGGATGATTCTGAAAAAAATGTATCGCAATGGTGCTGACGGTTTAGGAGGAAACGACGATTTCGGACAAATGAGTGCGTGGTACATTTTCAGCAGTTTAGGGTTTTATCCCGTTGCACCCGGATCTGATGAATATGCATTAGGAAGTCCGCTGGTTAAAAAGGCGACTTTTAATTTAGAAAATGGCAAAACTTTCGAAGTAGAAACCGTAAATCAATCAGAGAAAAATGTGTTTGTGAGTAAAGTGTTGTTGAATGGAAAAGAACTTTCTAAGCCTTTCTTAAAGCATGCAGATGTTATGAATGGAGGGAAAATTACATTTTATATGAGCAGTAAACCGAATAAGAAAAAGTATTAGATTAAACCAAACCTAACAGATTTTAAAAACCTGTTAGGTTTCAGAATAATATTTATTAGTATAATTCGTGAATTCGTGGCAAATAATTAAAAAACTTCACGAAATTTGCATTTCAAATAAAGACATTAAATATGAAAATAAATTTAAAATCAGGAATTGATAAATTGCTTTTCGGAATGAAGCAAAACGATGTAACGGCTGCTTTAGGAAAACCTGATAAAAATTATAAAGACGAAGATGATAATGTGATTTTTGTTTACAACGCTCACAAAATCAGATTGACATTTTATCAAGAAGAAGACTTGAAATTAGGTTATTTAGTGGCGTCAAGTCCTGATTTGGAAGTTTTTGGATTCAAATTAATTGGAAGAAAAATTGCTGATGTAAAGAAAGATTTGGCAACAAAAGGAATCACAAAATACACTCAGGAAACTTTTGATACGTTTGAAAATTATTTCAACGAAGATAACTGGTTCATCCTTCAAACAGAATATGATGAAGTGGTAAAATTTGAAGTAGGAGCAATCATCAATGATAAAGACGAATTTGATTGGAAATTTCCAGTTAAGAAATAAAAATATCTAGTATTAAGAAAAAAGTTTGTCATTTCGAGGAACGAGAAATCGCACTCGAAATTACGTAAAGTAAATAGCCAATCCTTGTTGAGCTTCTAAGTGCGATTTCTCGTTCCTCGAAATGACAAATAACGCTTAAATAAAAACAAAAAAACCGACAATCTCTTGTCGGTTTTTTTTATAATAAATAATTAAAAGATTAACCTTTTAACCACGCATTTTTAAGTTTTTCTTTTGACGCATCTGTAGCTTTAAAAGTTTCTGTTTCTTCGAATGGCAATTTTATATTTCCTTTTATAGTTTGCTCCACGCCGCCACGTTTAATTTTAAGTGTGATAGGATCATTGTCTTTCCAAGTTTCGCTTATCGTAATTAAATCATAAATATTAGCAACTGAATAAGGTGTGTTGTTTATAGAAACAATAATATCTCCACCTTTTAAATTTAATGCTTTGAAAAAATCATTTTGCTCAATATCAGAACGAACAACGATTTCTTTTGTTTGTTTATCAATAGAAATATATGGGGTTTGGCCTTTTAAGAAAATTGGACCAGCTTTTTTCTCAGATGATTTTGTAACACCCACTTTAGCTAAATAAAAATCATAAGGAATTGGAGTTGTTCCAGCAACATATTTAGTTAAGAATTCTCCAACTTCTGGATATGTAAATTGTGTAATTTTAGCGAAAAGCTCATTATCGTTAAATGGTTTTTCAACACCATATTCAGTAGATAATTTGTGCATTAAATCAAGAATTCCTCTTTCTCCGTTGCTTTTTTCTCTGATAATAATATCAATACACATTCCGATTAGCGCTCCTTTTTGATACACATTCAAGTATTGGTCTTTATAAGGCTGCTCTAAAACATTTGCACTCATTTTTGTAAATGACATTGTATCATCTAAACTTTTTGACTGCTCAATTTTATCAGCAATACGAGTGTAAAATGCAGCTTCATCAATTAAACCTTGATTAATTTGAAAAAGATTAGCAAAATATTCGGTTACACCTTCGTACATCCATAAATGCTCTGACATTTTTGGTGCATTATAATCAAAATACTGAATTTCTTTTGCGTGAATTGTCAATGGTGTTACAATATGAAAGAACTCATGAGAAACAACATCTTTCATTGATTCTACCAATTTTTCTTTCGGCATAGATTCAGGCAAAACAACTGTTGTAGCTGTTGGGTGCTCTAATGCTCCAAAACCGTGAGCATCATCTTTTGCCATGCTTGATAAGTACAATAGAACCGTATATTTTTTATTAGAATTTACTTTTCCTAAAAAGTTTTTCTGAGCCGTCATCATCGTTTTCATTTCTGGCGTAATACTTTCCGCAGTAAATTTTCCTGTTGGAGAATATACAGCAATCAAAATATCCATTCCATTTACGTTGAAAGTAGTATAATCTGGCTTAGAGTACATAATTGGGTTTTCAACCAAAACAGCATATCGAGATGTAGTAAAAACATCACTTGTTTTGCTCGCATCTTCATCAGTCATTGAAGTTGCACCCCAAAGTGTGTCAGGATGTGTAATAGTAACTTTATAAGGAACCTCTAACTTATCTTGAAAATATCCAACAAAACCATGCGTATTTACCATGAAGTTAACTCCCGCATTGATATTAGTTCCTGCAGGCGAAAATACATCGCCGCCGCCAAAACCGCCGCCTTTTTCAGTATCAAAAGTATCACCAACTAAATAGGTAATCTTTTTTAATGTTTTTGCATTTGAAATAGACCATGAATTATCGTCAATTCTTTTTACGGTTAATTCATTTCCTTTAGCATCAAAAGCTTTAAAACCATCTGAATATTTACCATAATTGTCTGTAGAGTAAGTTCCAGGAACTGTTTTCGGTATACTGTAGATAATTTCGTCTGTTTTAATCGCTGGAGGCGTAACGGTTACCAAAACTTTGTCATCTTTTACATCGACAAGATTAATGTTTACATCTACGGTATTGCTCTTTGCTCCACCTGATGTACTACCCGTTTTACAGCTCCAAAGCGAGACTGCCAGAGCTAAAGTGTAAATTATTTTTTTCATTTGTTCGCGTTTAGTTATGTGTATTTGACTGACATATTATCAAAATGTTACAGTCTATGTATAAATATAAAAAAAAACTCCTGAAAATCAGGAGCTTTGTTTTAGTCTAGTTTGTTTTTTATATAATATTTTCCGTCCAAATCTTCATCAAAATCATCTATTTTAACTGGTTTTGGCTTTGGTTTATTTGCAATGGCCTTTTTTTTCCACATCTCAAATTTTTCTAGAGGCATTTTCTTCTTCATGATTTCCAGAACTTCCTTTTCTGCCAATCCAAATTCTTTTTTTATAATTTCAAATGGATTTCTTTCTTCTAAAGCTAGAGAAACAAGTTTTTCAGTTTGTTCCCAATTCAATTCTTTGCGGTTACTCTTTTTCATCTCGTGAAAATTAATTCAAAATAGAGGGTTAATGATTTATAGATTGATTTTCATTTTATATATCAATATTAATAAAAAAAATAATTAGTTGGTTCGATCAAGTATGTTTTTTTTACTGATTTTAAATGTTTTTTGCAGATCTTGATTTTTGAAACGGAATTTTTAATAAATTTTTCAATTTATTGTTTTCTTCGGGCGTCATATGTGTATCTACGCCATAAATTATTTCTTCTTTTGGCAAGGTTGTAAAAGTGCCAAAAAGGCGGTCCCAAAATGAAAAAATGTTCCCATAATTACTATCTGTATAAGGCAGTACATAATGATGATGTACCTTATGCATATTAGGAGAAACTATAAATAAAGTCAGTATTACATCAAGTTTATGTGGCATCGAAATATTAGCATGATTAAATTGTGAAGCAATTACAGATAAAGATTGATAAAGAAAGACCATCCACATTGGAGTTCCAACGATTAAAACTCCTGCTGTGGTAAAAATAAAACGAATAATACTTTCTCCAGGATGATGTCTGTTGGCACTTGTGGTATCAATCCAAGTATCTGTATGATGAATAAGATGAAATCGCCATAAAAATTTCACTTTGTGCTGTACAAAATGGGCAAGGTAAGCTCCTATTAAGTCTAATAAAAGTAAGCCAATAATAGTATAAAGCCAAATAGGAATTTTAGGAAGCCATTGCAGTATTCCAAAATGATTCTCAGTTGTCCAGCTGGCCGTCTTAATTAATATGAAAGCCAAAATAAAATTGACGATTATAGTGGTAATGGTAAAGAAAATATTGATTCCGGCGTGATGCCATTTTCTATATTGCATCTGAAATAAGGGAAAGGTATTTTCTATTATCCAAAAGATTGTAATTCCTCCTACCAAAATTAAACTTCGATGTGATGAGGGAATCGTGCTGAAATAATTAATAATCTCATTCATAGTAAACATTAATTTTTAAGTAATAATAATGTTTTCTGAGTTTTTAAAACAGCTATACATTTAGGTATTGAAATAAAAAAAGAGAAAATCAAATATAAATATAAGATTTTCTCTTTTCAGAATATAGTATTAGTGAAATATTTACGCTTTTTTGATTAGGCTAATTATAAATAATAAAACCCAGGCACCCCCAGCAGCAATTAGAATTTGCCACAAAAGTCCGCCACCTCCGATGGCTAATTTTCCAGCAATCCAGCCACCAGCAATTCCACCAATAATACCAACAATGATATTACCAATTAGTCCAAAACCAGCACCTTTCCATATTTGCCCTGCTAGCCATCCAGAAATTGCTCCAATAAGTAAGAAATATAAAAATCCCATATTTTACTATTTAATTATTTTTTTGCTTTTGTTATGCTTCTGCATGATTTTGAAGCAACGTCTTATATATAAATCCAGCGGCTATAGCTCCTAAAATTGGTGCTGCCCAGAACAGCCAAACTTGTGAAAGCGGACCTCCACCAACAAAAATTGCCTGAGATAATGATCTAGCAGGATTTACAGAAGTATTTGTAATTGGAATACTGATTAAGTGAATTAAAGTTAAAGCCAAACCAATTGCAATACCAGCGAATCTTCCGTTTGCAAATTTATCAGTAGCTCCTAAAATAATCAATAAGAAAAATAATGTCAATACAAACTCAGCAATAAATGCTGATTCTAATGAGTAACCATCTGGAGAAAATGCGCCAAAACCATTAGAAGCAAAAGCTCCCGCTTTAGTATTGTCTATTGCGAAACCAGCTTTTCCTGAGGCAATAGTGTATAAAGTTCCTGCTGCAGCGATTGCACCAATACATTGTGCAATAATGTAAGGTATAAGGGCCTTTGCTGGAAATCTACCGCCAGCCCATAATCCAAATGAAACTGCTGGATTAAAATGTCCGCCAGAAATATGTCCAACAGCATAAGCCATCGTTAATACAGTTAAACCAAATGCTAGAGCAACACCAGCAAAACCAATACCTAATTCAGGAAATCCAGCTGCAAAAATTGCGCTTCCAC
The DNA here is from genome assembly GCF_015350695.1 of Flavobacterium sp. MR2016-29. Taxonomy (NCBI): domain Bacteria; kingdom Pseudomonadati; phylum Bacteroidota; class Flavobacteriia; order Flavobacteriales; family Flavobacteriaceae; genus Flavobacterium; species Flavobacterium sp. MR2016-29. Next base: position 1,050,567 of record NZ_JADKPU010000001.1, on the reverse strand, counting down.
AACCTCCGAATACCAGCCAGTAGGTACCGAAAAATTCTGCAAATAATTTTTTCATAATAAAATAATTTAATGGTTAAAGTTGAATGTATATTGGTAAGCCCAAAAAATCAACAAAATTTGTAAGGGCAAACGTACAAATAAAATCCATTTAGGCAAGCCGAAACTTGCTTTTTTATTTTGATACATGAACAAATTGGCAGGAAAAATGGCAATTAGCAATGCTATTAAGCCCCACGCGGCGAATATTGAGGTAAAAGGAATTGTTAGGAGTATGCCTAGTATTATTTCAGCAGCTCCACTTAAGGTATTAATTAATTTGGGGTTTTTGAATGCTGGAGGAATGATTCTTATATACATTCCAGGGTTTCTAAAATGATTAATTCCGGCAATTATGTAAAGAAAAGCCATTAAATACAAATGCCAAGGTAAATTCATGATATCTTATTGTTTATCACGAAATTATAAAAAAATTAACAATTATTGCTTTTCACATTGTTTTTTTTAATGGTCTTCGAAAATGAGTTACTTTTTAGTCTTAAAGTTTACATTCATAATAATTATAGCAAGAATAATTAATACAATTCCAACCCATTGTAAAAAGATAATTTTTTCATTTAAAAGAATATATGCCATCATAACTGAAACAGGAAGTTCAAGTGCAGAAACAATACTTCCTAAACCAATTCCCGTTAAAGGAAAACCAGCGTTCATAAGCATTGGCGGAATTATGGTTCCAAATAGAGATAAAACGATTCCCCATTTCATGAAAATTTCCAGATTAAAAGGTGTAACCTGAGTAGCAAATGCAAATGAAAACACGATTATAGCACCGCCTAAAAGCATATATAAACTGCGTTGAGCAGATGAAATTTCGGTAGCGACACGATTTGCAGTAAACATAGTAGTTGTAAAAGACGCTGCAGCCATTATGCCCCAAGCAATTCCTCGCCAGTCTAATTTTATGTCGTTATTAATAATATTAGTTGCCAGGACTGTCCCTAAAAGAACGATAAATACAGCAATTACTTTTTGTTTAGAAGGCAGTTTTTTCTCCAAAATCATTTCAAGAAGAACACCCATCCAAACGGTTTGCATTAATAAAACGATTCCAATAGATACAGGAATAAATTTTACAGCCAAATAATAAAATAAGCTGGTCATTCCTAATGAAGTTCCGGCAAGCATTAAATTGAATATGTTTTTTGATGTAGCTTTTACAACATTTTCTTTATGTTTTATCTTTTGGAAAGTATTAATCAGTAAAATTCCAATTATTCCCAGAACAAATTGAGATGTCGTTACTTCTGCAGTGGTATATCCTTCAGCGTAAGCCATTTTTACAAAAGTGGCTAACATTCCGTAAGTTGTAGCTCCTAAAGCAACTAGAAACACTCCTTTTAATACGTTATTTTGTGACATCTTAACTTATTTGTTTAAAAATTCAAGCCGGCAAAGGTAAGTTATTTTCTTTAGGATTTAATAATAAATCATGTTAAACGTTATTATTAGTGAAGCTGAGTGTCTTGGTTAATGTTTAAAATTGATGATTTGATAGAAATATAGAAAACTAAATTAAAGCAAAAAAAGCCATCAAATTTTATATTTGATGGCTTTGAGTATTTTTAAAACGAATCAGAATCAATTACTTCGTAGGCTGATTTGTATACGTTTCAATTTCAAATATTAAAGTTGTATTGGGCGGAATTACACCTCCAGCACCTTTTTCTCCATAAGCTAAATTTGATGGAAGAAAGAAAATGGCTTTTTCTCCGTCAGTCATCATATCTAAGGCTTCAATAAAACCAGGAATCATCCCGTCTTTTTTACCAACTGCAAAAGGAAAAGCTTTGTATCCGCCTTGCGCATCTCTATTAGCATCGTATTTACCGTATGCTTTTGCTACGCTAGACATACTGCTGTCAAAAAGATTTCCATCTTCAAAATAACCTGCATAGTGAAAATAAATAGTAGATCCTTCAGCACCTTTTACTCCAGTACCTTTTTGTGTAACTACGTATTTTAAACCAGATGCAGTAGTTGTTGCTTTTGCTTTAGTTGCAGCAAAATATGCAGCTTTATCCTTAACTACTTTTTGACCTTCTAATTTTTTAGCTTCTTGTTTTTTTACATCATCATTAAAAACTTTAACAGCATCAAATTTTTTAGCAGCTGCACCTTTTCGAGTGATGGTAATTTTTGTCATAATATCATCCTGAACAATTTTATTTACATTGTCCATTCCTGAAACTACATGACCAAAAATAGTATGTTTTCCGTTCAGCCATGGTGTGTCTTTATGTGTGATAAAGAATTGACTTCCGTTTGTTGCAGGACCTGAATTTGCCATTGCCAAAACACCGCCTTTTTCGAATTTTAATTCTTCAACGAATTCATCTTTAAATGAATAACCAGGACCGCCAGAACCATTTCCGTCAGGATCACCGCCTTGAATCATAAAATCATTGATCACTCTGTGAAATTTTAAGCCGTCATAAAAAGGTTTTCCTTTTAATTTTTCAACTTTTACATAAGGATTTTTTCCTTCTGCCAAAGTAATAAAATTGGCAACTGTTACAGGAGCTTTTACATATTCTAAAGAAACTACTATATCTCCCTTTGTTGTTGAAATAGTAGCAAAAATACCATCATTAGGATCTGTTTTTGCAACTGTTTTTACTGCTGTTGCTTTTGGTTTTGCAACAGGTTTTTTTGTCGTTTGTGCCTGTAAATTTACAACAGCCAGACAGAATAAAAATAGAAATTTAAACTTCATTTTGTTTCGAATTTATGTCTATGATATAATTATTATTGTGGTTTTTCTAATAATTGAATTTCGAAAATAATATTAGCGTTTGGCGGAATAACTCCTCCGGCTCCAGTTGCTCCATAAGCTAAGTGAGATGGAATAAAAATTACTGCCTTATCTCCAAAAGATAATTGCTCAATTCCTTCAATAAATCCGGGAATCATTCCATCTTTACGTCCTGCTTGAAAAGGAATTGGCTGATATTGTTTTGCTTCAGCTCTTGCTGCATCAAATTTTCCAAACGTTTTTGCTACGTCTTCTAAGCTAGTATCAAATAAGGTTCCATCTTCAAGAAAACCTGCATAATGAATATATATTTGAGTTCCGATAGCTGGTTTTTTACCAGATCCTTTTTCTGTAACTACAAATTCTAAACCAGAATTTGTTTTAGTAGCTTTTGCTTTTAAAGCTGCATAATACGCTACTTTCTCTTTTTGAACTCCAGCGAATTTGCTTTTTTCTTTTTCAATTTCTGAAAAATAATCGTGAAATACTTTTACAGCGTCAAATTTTTTAGCAGCTTCACCATTTCTGACAATAGTTACAGAAACTATTGTATCGTCTTGTTTTACTTGATTTACTACTTCTTGACCTTTTTCAACTACATGACCAAAAATTGTATGTTTTCCGTCTAGCCAAGGAGTCTCAACGTGAGTAATAAAAAATTGGCTGCTGTTTGTTCCAGGACCGTTGTTTGCCATTGCCAGAACACCAGCTTTGTCAAATTTTAAATCGGTGATTTCGTCTTTAAATTTATATCCAGTATCTCCAGAACCAGTTCCTTCAGGATCTCCAGTTTGAATCATGAATTCTTCAATAACTCTATGGAATTTTAATCCGTCATAAAAAGGTTTCCCTTTAAGGTATTCTTTAGTTACAAATTCATTTTTACCTTCTGCCAAGGTTACAAAATTGGCTACAGTAATTGGGGCTTTTTTATAATCTAACTCAACAATAATATGCCCTTTATTAGTTTCAATATCGGCATATAAACCATCAGGCAAGTTGCTGTGTTCGTCTTTACAAGAATAAAATGAGGTAACGGCTAGTAGTAATAATAAAATACTCTTTTTCATTTTTAATGTTTTGTTATGGGTTTATTGTATCTTTTTTAGTTGGAACTGCTGGCTTTGCAGCTGCAGGTTTTGGCGTTGCAGGTTTTGGAGTTTGTCCAGCCACTGCGGGTGTTACTGCTGTTGCAGTTTGTGGAGTTGTGCCTGCTGAAGGTGCCGTCGTTGGAGCTGCTGGATCTGGTACAAAATTACGAAGTGTAACAGTACACATTAAAGACTCGTTCGGGCCAATTTTGTTATTGTCTCCATGATATCCGTATGCAATATGCGATGGAAATAAGAATGTTACGGTTTCGTTTTTATGCATAAACTTAATACCGTCTCGCAATCCCATCATAATATCTTGTTTGTCTACATAATAGGTTTGTGGTCCAAGATCAGCTTCAGAATAAATAATTTTTCCGCTTATATCTTTTACTTCTAAATTGAAATATGCAATATCGCCTTTATGCGGAGTTTGAGTCTCGGCTGTATTTCGCTCATCATATGAAAACCAATATCCTTTTCTTGTAGCATAATATTTTACCTTCGGGTTGCTTTTGATGATTTTTTTGATGACATCCTCTTCATTAGCAACTAATTTTTTATTTCGGTCAGCCGATTTCTTCATGAAAGTACCTGAAGCTCTCGAAAGAGGTCTTCTTGCTTCTTCATGTTGCTTGCAGCTAATAAGCAAAACACTAAAAAGAAGGCTGTACAAGCTTAATTTTAAATAATTCATTCGGTTATATTTTTAGTTTTGTTACTAAATCTTCAAATTTCTTCAGCGTTTCTTCCATAGATAATTCAGATCTTCCGCCTGCTGCATTGCTGTGGCCTCCGCCATTAAAATGATCTCTTGCAAACTGATTTACATCAAATCCGCCTTGAGAGCGGAAAGAAATCTTAATAATTTTCTCGTCTTTATTTTCTATAAAAATAGCAGTAAAAACAATTCCTTTTATACTTAATCCGTAATTTACGATTCCTTCGGTGTCGCCTTTAACATAATCAAATGCATCTAATTCAGATTGAGTAAGTGATGTATAAGATGTTTTATGTTCTTCATAAACTTTCATATTCTGTAAAGCGCGTCCTAATAACTGTAAACGGCTATATGAGCTGTTATCGAATAATAAAACCGGAATTTGAGTGTTTTCTACTCCTAAATCAATTAATTCTGCGATAATTCGGTGTGTATTTCCAGTTGTTCCCGGAAAACGAAACGAACCTGAATCAGTCAATATTCCAGTATAGATACAAGTTGCAATGGTTTTGTCGATATCTTCTTTTTTATTTAAAAAAGTAATAAAGTTGTAAATCATCTCACAAGTCGATCCGTATGAAGTATCAGAATACATATAAGCAGCATAATCATCTGGTTTTTGATGATGATCGATCATAATAAATGGAGCAGTCAGCTTTGCTAACGTATGTTCCATCTCGCCAGTGCGGTGAAAAGCATTAAAGTCAAGCGTGAAAATAAGTTCGGCTTCTTGTAATATTTTTGTACAGTTTTCAGTGTCTTTTTCAAATATTTTTACTGTTTCAGAACCCGGAAGCCAAGCCAAAAAATCAGGAAAATCATTAGGAGCAATCACAGTAGGCTGATGATTGTTTTTGAGTAAAAAGTGGTATAAAGCTAAGGTAGAACCCATGGCATCTCCATCTGGTCCTCTATGCGGAATTATTGCAATTTTCTTTGGGGTCGCAAGCAACAATTGAATTGCTTGAATATCTTGTATTTTCATAGTGTGCGAATTTACATTTTTTTAATGTAATGTTGAAATCATTTTAGAGATTAACACACTTTTTAGAATTGTGAGTTAGGAGTTATGAATTGTGAGTTTTATGGTTTTCAGTTTTAAGTTTGGAGACTGCTGATAAAATTGAAATTTATTTTGAATTAAACCTTATTTTGCGCCTTTTTTATTTGATTTACAATACTCGCTATTTTAAAGTTAAGGGCAAGCATTTTTTCATCATATATTGTACTGTTTTCTACGATTTTTTTATAAGCCATCTCATACAAGCTGATTCTCAGTTTACAATATTCGATAAGCAATTCATTTTGATCATGAATTTCTTTTGGCAGGTACAATTTATCAAGTTCTGTAATCAAAGTAATATTTTCATTCCAATAATAAATACCCCTATCTTTAATAAGGTACAAGGTGCTTTCTTTGTTTTCAGTATACGAATAGTCATATTGAATACTGTAGGCTTCTAATGCCATTTTTTCCATATTTGTAAATTCTTGCATTCTCTTTTCATATTCCATAACCTGATAAATATAAACTTGAGAATTTTTAAAGTTAATGAACAAAAAAAGAATGATAATTGTTGCGGTCGATGTAATAAAAGCTAACCCATGATCTCGTTTTTTGCCTGAAATACAAAGCGCCAAACCAAATATAATGCCTGTTATAAAACTCGCGATTTTTACCTCGCCATCGATTTCATCTTTAAGACATAAGCCAATGTTTAGTCCAAGCAAAAAGATAATATTGATTATTATTTTAATATTTATTTTGAAGTCTAAGGTTTTGAAAATAAAAGCAATTGCTAGAATTCCGTACATGCCAAAAATAGCACCAAATGCATCAGCGCTTACAATATCTTTGTTCCAATATAAACTGCTTAAATTTGCTATTACACCACAAAATAAATAGATCATAAGAAATGCCCATTTTTTTAAATACTGTTCTAATAATAAACCAACATATGCTAATGCTATGCAATTGGCCACTAAATGAAAAAATCCGACAGGAATAAAACAAGCAGAAAGCAGTCTCCACCATTGATTTTGAAAAATCAACGGACCGTAATTTCCTCCCCAATCAATTATTTCTTGCGTTTCAGGAGCAAAAAAATGAACTCCAGAAAAAACCATAATAAAATAGTAAAGTATATTTAAATAAATTAATATTGGCGTAATAAAGTAATCTTTCGTTGGGATAAAGATTGAAAGAAAGGAGTAGAAAACGGTAATAGTGGGCTTGATTTCCTTTTCTTCTGAAATATTTTCATTCTCTATTTTAATTTGTTCCAAAAGACTATTTGGATCTAAAGTTGGATTTGAAATATCTTTTAATTTTTCAAAGTAGAGTTCTAAAAAGGCATCTGTGTTTTTCTTATTTCGACCACGATCATAAATCTGATTTCCATTAGATGAACTTGTAATTTGAACAGCATCTTCATCAAAAGAAAAAGAAATATTTTCATTCCAAGTATTTTTTTTGCTTTTTGAAACGGCGATTAATTCATTTTCATCAACAGTAATAATTATCCAGTTTAGTTTTTTGCAAATTTCTATCGCAGATAAAATAAAAGAGGTTTTAGATAAATTATTTAAGGGAGTTAATTGTGAAAAAGTTGCAGGGAATCCAAATGCCATTGTTGAAAGATTTGATTTAGGAAAAACAATACTACAAAAAAAGTCTTAATTATTAGAAAAAAATACTACAGCTGCTCTAATTCTCTTTGCTTTAATTTTTGGTACAACTTATATTTAGCTCCTTTTACAATCTGTGATTTATAAATTCCTATTGAACCAGACGAGAAATAAGCAATTGTACAGGCAACGGCTATAAAAATTCCCGGTTGAAGGCCAAATAATTCTATTCCCATAATAGTGCAGGCGATAGGAGTGTGGGTTGCGCCCGAGAATACAGCAACAAAACCTAATCCAGCTAAAAAAGCAATTGGCAACGGAATTACTAATGATAAAGCACTTCCTAAAGTTGCACCTACAAAAAATAATGGAGTAACTTCTCCACCTTTAAAACCTGCACCTAAAGTAAATCCGGTAAATAAAATTTTTAGTAAAAAGTCATACCATTGGCTAGCATTAGAAAACGAATCGACAATTATAGGCACGCCCAATCCGGAAAATTTTGTTAATCCAAAACCAGCAAAAGCTATAGCTAAAAATATTCCTCCAATAAAAGGTCTTAAAGGCGGATATTTAATATTCTTTGAAAAAAGAGATCCCCACAAATGTGTGGTTCTTGAAAATAACAAAGCCGCTATACCAGATAAAATTCCAATTAGAATAGTGTATAATAATGTACTTAAATTAAATTCAGGAATGAAGGGAATGCTGTAATGTGTATGTTTTATGTGCCAAAATTCTACAGTAAAATAAGCTGCATAAGCCACTAAAAAAGACAAAATGATACTTTTAAAATTAATTTTACTGAAATATACAACTTCCAAAGCAAAAATTGCGCCTGCTAAAGGTGTTCCGAAAACAGAGGCAAAACCAGCACTAATTCCGAGAATGATCAAAATTTTTCTTTCGGAATTATCTAGATTAAAAAGTTTTGTAAACTGATCTGCAATTGCGCCTCCCATTTGTACAGCGGTGCCTTCGCGTCCGGCAGAACCTCCAAATAAATGGGTTGTTAAAGTTCCTAAAAGTACTAGAGGAGCCATTTTAAGTGGAATAACTTTTTGTGGCTTTTCATATTCTTCGAGCAATAGATTATTGCCTTTTACAACAGATTCTCCAAAATAATAATACGTGAATCCAACAATTAGTCCGCCGAAAGGCAAAAGCCAAATAATCCAATCATGATGAATTCTAAATTGAGTAACCCATTCTAAAGAAACTAAGAAAAATGCCGATGCAGATCCGGATAAAATACCTATCAAAGTACAAATCAAAATCCATTTGAAAGTTGTCAGGAATATTACTTTTAGGTTATGAGAAGTCATTAATTATTTTGAGAAAGTTTTTAGCCACGAATTCACGAATTTAAAGAAAAAATAATCAATTTGCTCGTTAATTCGAGATATTAATTCGTGAATTTGTGGCAACTTTTTAGTTACTGAATTACAGCAGTAAATTCAATTTCAACTAAATATTCAGGAGCGACAAGCTTGCTTATTTCGTAAAAGCCAGTTGTAGGTTTAATATCTTTAAAAAAGGCAGAGTGTGCTTTTGCTACATCTTCAAAAGTCGATATATTGGTTGTAAAAATTCGAGTTCTAATTACATCTTTCATTCCAACATTGAGATCTTCAAGCACTTTTTCAACACGTTCGAGAATATTATAAGTCTGTGCATACGCATCGTCAGCTTTTACTTTTTCGCCATCAACAATTGCTACAGTTCCAGAAACTTCAACAATATTACCAATTCTCACGGCACGGCAATATCCCATTTTGTCTTCCCAAGGTGATCCTGTTAAGATGTTTTCTCTTTTCATTTTATATTTTTTTCGAATTTAATCAGTTTAATTTCTTGAGCAAATTCTAGTTATTTAATTCCTTGCAATTTATAAAATTTGACCGTTAAAAACAGATAAAAAGAGCCGAATCATTTCGTAAATTCATTCTTTTTTGTGATATTTTGAAATCATTATTCTATTAAGTGATGTTCAAAAAGGCGAAGTTTATTTTGCGCTGAATTGAGATTTTGCTGCAATGTTTCAATTTTATTTAAAAGATGAGCGATTGCATCAATTCCTTCCATATTAATCTTAAGGTCATAATGAAGGCGAATCATTTTTTCGACTGCAGGAAGCTGTTTAGGATGTAAATATGAATCTTCTTCCTGAAAAATAATTTCAACCAATCCATAGTTTTGCAGTTCTGTTATAAAAGTATTTTCAATTCCGTGGTAGATACAAAATTGTTTTATTTGGATTAAATTTTTACTGTTCATGATTTCTTATTTTAGCTAATTCCTGAAATAATTCTTTTTCTTTTTGAGACAATTTTGTCGGTGTTTTTACTTTATAGGTAATGTATAAATCTCCAAACTGATTTTCTTTTTTATAAATCGGAAATCCTTTTCCTTTCAGTTTTACCTTCGTTCCGGCTTGTGTTTCCTCAGGAACTTTAATTTTTACTTTTCCATCAAAAGTGTTTACATACATTTCTCCTCCTAAAATTGCGGTGTATAAATCAAGATCGATATCCGCATAAAGATTATTTCCTTCTCTTTTAAAATCAGAATTATTTTCGATTATAAAAGTGATAAACAAATCGCCATTTGGGCCACCGTTAGCACCTGGTCCACCGTGTCCGGGAATCTTTATGATTTGACCATTTTCAACCCCAGCCGGAATTGTAATTCTGATGTTTTTTCCATTTACAGTTAAACTTTGTTTGTGTGTGGTGTAAGCTGCTGCTAAATCTAATTGCAATTCAGCATTAAAATCCTGACCTCTATATTTTGATTGGCTTCTGCTGTTTCGTGCACCTCCGCCATACATTGAATTAAAGAAATCTGAGAAATCGCTTCCGGAGAAATCCCCTCCAAAACCAGAGAAATCTTCACTCCCCTGTTGTTGTCTAGAATATTGCTGTTGCTGATTTGGGTCGTATCCTGCCTTTTCAAATTCTTCAGCATGTTTCCAGTCTTTTCCATATTTATCGTATTTTTTACGATTTTCAGGATTGCTTAAAACTTCGTTTGCTTCATTTATTTCTTTGAATTTTTTCTCCGCTTCTTTATCATTCGGATTCAGATCTGGATGATATTTGCGTGCTAATTTGCGGTATGCTTTTTTGATCTCAGCTTCCGTCGCAGCTTTTGTTATTTCTAATGTTTTATAATAGTCGATATAATCCATTTTGTTTGTATTTTTAATAAAGGTAAATTAAAATATTGAAGTTAAGAATAAGTTGCTAATTATCAAATGATAAATATGTATTTATATTGACTTGCAATTAGAATAATTTTAATTAGAATTTGATTTGAATAATATTTGGCAGGTTTTTTGTTTTCCAAAAATTAGCCTAATATATTGTTATAAAAGTCTTAAAGTTAAAGTGAGTAATTAAATTATGCTATTTTTGCTTTGCTATACTATAATACTTATAAAATTATAAAAGCCGATTCGATAAAACTTATTCAATGAAGCACATTTTATTTTTCATATTATTTTTTACTGCTGTAACAGTATCAGCTCAAACGGAATTTAGTACTAAGTACAAGAGTATTCCTGCCCCTAAATTTAATTCGAAACCTAAAAAGGCACCAACTCCTGAAATAAAAGATCCACAAGCTGATCTTGCAGAAATTCCAAGTATAAAAACGCCAAACGTTTACGATAATACCAGCATTACGACCAAATCTAAATTTCAGATAGGAGAAGAAAAGAGCAAATTTACCATGTCGACCGAAACTGAATTTGCTAATCCAGGAGATCGTTATGTAGCTAAAATGGAAAAAGATTTGGATCGGGCTTTGAAAGATGCTGGTTTAAAAGAGGATGGACAAGCATTGGTTATGAAAGATGTAAATTATGGAGATATTAGAACAAACTCTTCTTATTTTATTATTAAATGCCGTGATTATGGAGCGATTGATGGTGACTTAATAAAGGCTGTTTTAAATCAAGATGTTATAAAAGAAAGAATGTTACTTCAGTATGAATATCAAGAGTTCAAGATATTTCTTCAAGAAGGAATTAATACATTTGAAATGATAGCACTTAATAAAGGCCAGTATGGTGGAAATACTGGACAATTTCAGATATATGATGCTGAGGGCAAATTTATTTTATCTGATTTATGGCAAAATTTTAATACTGGAGTACAAGCTAAATTTGTTATTATTAAAGAAGATACGAAAGTAGGTAAAAAATAAAATTGATTTGAATTATTTTAAAATTGCTAAGATTTTTATAAAAAAGAAACTTAGCAACTCACCAGCTGAGAAATTTGTTTATAATCCTTCTTTCAAGTGTTTATAATTAGATTTGATAGTATCAAAAACTTCATCCATTTTACCTCCAAGCATTAATTTAGTCATTGATTTTGCCATTCCAGTTACTTGAGCCCATTCAACTTTTGGAGGCATTGCCAATGCATTCGGGTTTGTAAATACATTTAATAATACAGGACCTTTATGCAGAAAAGCATTTTCAATTGCCTGTGCGACATCTTCAGGTTTATGAACATTTATTCCCTGAAAACCCATTGCCTGAGCGATTAAACCAAAGTCAGGATTAACCATATCGGTTTCGTTATCTGGCAGACCGTTTACTTCCATTTCAAGTTTTACCATTCCCAAAGCGCGATTATTAAAAACAATAATTTTAATCGGGATATTGTATTGCTGAATTGTCGCCAAATCACCTAATAGCATTGATAAACCGCCATCACCGCACATTGCAATAACCTGTTGTTCAGGATGTGCAAGAGCAGCTCCAATTGCCATTGGCATTGCATTTGCCATTGATCCATGATTAAATGAACCCAGCATTTTTCGCTCTCCAGTTCCTTTAATAAATCGGGCTCCCCAAACACAGGTCATTCCCGTGTCTACCGTGAAAATAGCATCATTATCAGCTAGTTTATCAATAACATGCGCCAGATATTCAGGCTGAATTGTGTCTTCTCCACCGTTATCATCAATATAAATATTCATATTTTCTTTTACGCTGCTGTAAAATTTTAACTGTGCCTGTAAAAAACTATCATCAGTTTTGGTTTCTAAAAGAGGCAGTAAAGCTTCAATCGTATTAGCTACATCGCCACATAATCCCATATAGAGATTGGCTCTTCTTCCTAAACGTTCAGTACTGGTATCAATTTGAATAATTTTGTTATCAGTCGGCATGAATTTATCGTATGGAAAATCTGTTCCCAATAATAAGACCAAATGCGATTCGTGCATGCTATGATAAGCAGAAGGCTGTCCTAGCAAACCCGTCATTCCAATTTCATTAGGATTATTAGGCTGAATGCTCATTTTTCCTCTAAAAGAATATCCAACTGGAGCTTTTATGTGATTTGATAATAGAACTACTTGATCATGCGCCTTTTCAGCTCCAATACCGCAGAATAAAGTGATTTTTTTACTTTCATTTATAGCTTTTGCTAAATGCTGTAATTCAGTATCCGAAGGCCGAATAACAGGATTACAATGAAAATATTGAGTAGATATATTGCTTTCAACCGCTTTTAGCTGCGAAACATCGCCAGGTAAACCAATAACCGCAACACCTTTTTTGCCCAAAGCATGCTGAATTGCAGTCTGAATAATTCGAGGCGCTTGCTCAGCGGTCATAATCATCTGATTGTAACAGCTGCAATCGTCAAAAAGTTTTATGGTGTTGGTCTCTTGAAAATAATCCATTCCCATTTCGCTCGTATTAATTGTAGAAGCTATTGCTAATAATGGAATATGCGAGCGATGCGCATCATACAAACCATTGATTAAATGTACATGGCCAGGACCACAGCTTCCGGCACAAACAGCAAAACCGTCTAATTCTGCTTCAGCAGCGGCGGCATAAGCGCCCACTTCTTCATGGCGTACATGAATCCATTTTATTTTTCCGTTTCTTCGTATTGCATCGTTAAAATGATTTAAGCTATCGCCGGTAACGGCATAAACGCGTTTTACACCAGCCTCTACCAACATGTCAACTAATTGTTCTGCAACTATTTTACTCATGATTGTGTTTTAAAATTAATATTTCGACAGTATAACATTGGTTATGCAGTTTACTCTCTTAATGATTACATTTTAAGATACATTTGGTTATGATGTAAAAGCAATTTTGGTATAGTTCTATAAATTTAAGGAAAAGAATTGGTTTTAGGAAGGGACAAAGTCACAAAGGTTCAGAGTCACAAAGGTTTTTTTTTAGCTACTAAGCAACAAAGGTTCAAAGCAACAAAGTTTACACTTCGTTTACCTTTGAACCTTTGTTGCTTTGCAACTTTGAACCTTTGACTAGAATGGATCCGCAGTAACTTTAAACTTCATATCTGCTTTTACAGTTACATCTTTAGTAAGCGTTTCTTTTAATGTTACTTGTGTTCTAATTTTATAGCTGTCTGCTTTTATGTATTGATCTAGTTTTTTATCGGTGCAAATTAAATCAATCATATTTGTTGTTGCCATAATATTGTCTTGATAGGCTAATTCTATTTCGTCAGAATCAGTTGTCGAAATATACAAATGAACGGATTTCAAAAAAGTAAATGTTTTATCTGAAGGATCAGAAATAGATAATTTAAGCGATCTTAATTTTACATCTTTAACTAAGCTTGCTTTCGTTTTATTATTTTCAAATTGAGCTGATGAATTTGTAGTAACATCAGGCATAATAATTTCAGTAGGCAAATTAATAGGCGAAGTGCTTTTGATTTTTATTGAAGTTTCATTCGAGATATTAAAAGTCAATAAGTCATCAACAGCATCGCAAGAAGTTAAAAACAAAGACAAAAAAAGAGAAAAGGCAATTAGTTTTGATTTCATAAAATGGTTTTTCTCTAATTACGATTTTTTCTTAGAAATGGTTTTTGTTTTAGGTTCAAAGTTACAAAGGCTCAAAGTTACAAAGGATCATTCAGAGGCATAAAGCATATGAAAAATGATATTGATATTTTTTAACCTTTGTAACTTTGAACCTTTGAGCCTTTGAACCTTTTTTGGTAATACTATTTTTATATCTTTGGTTTTTGTGATTATCCTGCGCATTGTAAATACATTTGCTTAAAGTACAAATTCTGAACGGCTATTATTTCTTCTAACTTGCAAAACAATAGTTCCAAATTTTAAATTCTTCTAATGAGTATTATTAAAATTCGCCTTCAAAACCTTTTCTATATCCTACTTGTTCATTTTTTAATCGTTAATTCTTCTTACGCACAAAAGACAAAACAAGAATTACTTCAGTTGGTAGGAAAAAAAGATTTGGCTTTAGAAAAAAAGGCAGATTATTTGTGTGAACTCAGTTCTTACTATAAAAAAACAGATACACTAAAAGCGTATGCTTGTGCGCGCCAGGCTTTGCAAATTGCAAAAGAAATCGATGCTGTCAGCTTGCAGGCCATCACGTATGAATCATTATCAGATATTGCCCGATTTACAGATAATGTTCGGCAGCAAATAAAATTTGCCGATTCGAGTTACTTATTAGCATCCAAATCTAAAGATCCAAAAGCAATGGCATATGCGAACTATGCCTTGGCTTATAAACATGAAACGATTGGCAACAAAGAAAAATACATTTATTATATGCTGCAATCTTTGTCTTATTTTGAAAAACACAAAATGAGATACGATAAGCTGGTAAATGGATATGAAAATCTAGGTGCTAGTTTTAGTGATAATAACGACTTTAAATTCTGCGAAAAATATACTAAAAAAGCTTTATACTTAAGCTACCAAAGTAAAAACCAAGTAAATATAGCCAACGCTTTAACCAGCTGGGCTCTTTTTCTAGTAAATAGTGCTGAACAAAAATCACCGGCAGATATGAAGCTGCTGCAAACCGCAGAAGCCGATTATTTAAAAGCGATTGCCATATTTGAAAATGAAAAAAAGAAAGGCAATATTAATATATCTTATGGAAGAACCTGTTTGAATCTTACCAGTCTTTATTTGTATCATTTTTTTGAAACTAAACCTGAAAAGACTTTAGAATACCTCAAAAAAACCGAAGAAGTTTGCTTAAAATTGAATGTTCCTATGCAGTTAATGGTTATGTACGGCCAGCAGGCACAATTTTACACCAATTTAAATGACTTAGCCAACATTGAAAAGGTATTAAAAAAAGTGGAGCACAATATTGCGAAAGATCCTAAAGTAAATCCGAGATATTATGCCTTGCTGTATAAAAATTATATGGATTTGGCCGAAATAAAAAATGATTTTCCATCTTATAGAAAATACTTTAACCTATATGATAAAGCAATTATGGTAATGGTTGAAAAGGAAAACAGAGCCAAAGAATACAATGCTTCTGTGCGTTTTGAAACCGAGAAAAAATCACAGCAAATTCAGTTGCTGACAGATAATTTAGAATCAAGAAAAAAAATCAGCTACTTATATATCGCGCTTTCTGTTTTTATTTTTTTTACGCTTCTATTTATGTTGCGTTCCTATCATTTTAGGCAAAAATCATATATTAAAACAAATTTATTGCTTAACAAGGCAAACGAAGAAGCAAATCTTTTGTCCAAAATAAAAGAGGAAGAAGCGATGATTGCCCTGCTGGAATCAGAATTGATAGAGAAAGAACTTCAAATTGCTATTCAAGAAAAGAAACTAAACGAACAGGAAAAAATTAAGTTGCAACAGGAATTAATGACCAATAACCTGCAATTAGAAAAGAAAAATGAGGTTTTAAAAGATATTCAGAACAAACTTCAGGTAATGAAAACAGAAAAATCTTCAGACATCAAAAACCTTTCAAAAACGATTGATAAGAGCATGGAAGTCGATGACGAATTCGAATTACTAAAAACAAGTCTTGAAAATACCAATCCTATATTTTTTTCAACTTTACAGGAAAAAGCCTCAGGCACATTAACCAAACTTGATTTTAAATATTGCGGCTACATAAAATTAGGCATGAGTACTAAAGAAATTGCTAATCACATGAATATTGAAACCCAAAGTATGAGAATGGCGCGTTACCGAATTAAACAAAAATTAAATCTCGACCGCGAAACTGATTTGGATACCTATATTACATCTGTTCAGTAAAATCAATTCGTAAGCCGTTTTTTTAACTTCAATTTATTTTCTTGTAGATATAAAATAGATACTACAATGATTGCTGTAGATATTTAGTAGATGCTCGAATTGATAGTTTTTTGAATTGCAGGATTACTTTTGTTTTGAATATAAAAACCCAATTATCATGAACAAAAGAACGCTTTCAATTATTTCTTACATCACTATTATCGGATGGATTATTGCTTATGTAAACTACAACAAATTAACTGTAAAAGATTCGTTAACTAAGTTTCATTTGAAACAAGGATTAGGAATCGCGATTCTTGGAATTGCAGTTTCTGTTGCATTAACAATTATCGCAGTTATTATTCCAACTTTGGCAAGTATTTTAAGCTTAGCAAATCTTGGTGTTTTAGTATTATGGATTATGGGAATCATTAATGCAAATAACGAACAAGAAATCCCTGTTCCTGTTGTTGGTAAATTATTTACAGACAAATTTGATTTCATCAAATAAAAATAAAACTAAGCCAGTACGAAAAATTTTAATTTTTTGCGCTGGCTTTTTTTGATTTGAATTACAGATCTAAAAAAAATATTCTGAAAAACTCAATGAGCTAATTTAATAAACACTTTAAGATGAAAAAAGTAAACATTTTATTATTGATAATTTCTTTATGCAATGTAATTAATGGCCAAGTTATAGACAATAAACTTCAAGGGTATTACAAAGCCAAATCAGATTCGGCGATGTACTCTTTTTTTGAATTTGATGGTAACGGAAAAGTAAACATTGTTGGTATTGGAACAGGTTATTATTTTACCAAAGGCGATTCGCTTATTGTATATCCTGATAAAAGTCTTTTTAAATTCAAAATCAAAAATAATGCACTTATTGGAGCCTCAAGCTGGGTAGAAAATGAAACTTGGATTAAAAAAGATACCGTTGTTGCCAATAATAGAAAGGATGCTGTTTTATCGCAAAAAAATGCGGTTTTGCTAAACGAATATTATAAGATAACTGACTCGAGAACGGCACTTGATTATATGCTGAGTGATACTGATACAAAAGCACATGCAGAAAAAATAAGCCAGTTGTGCAATCAAGGATTAAGTAAAGCCTGTTTGGATTATTTTGGTATGCTGCTTCTGCAAGATCAAGGTTTTGAAACCTTATTAAATAATCAAAAAAATGAAAAATCAAAACCAATTAATCCTGTTATTATTGCCCTTGGAAACAAAATTATTGCCCAAGGCGAAATTGAAGGTTATACTGTTCTTGGAGCCTATTATTACCTGTTAGGAAATAAAGAAAAAGCTAAAGAGTTATGGAATACTGGTGCTGATAAAGGAAGCCAGCAATCTGCAATGGGTTTAATGCAGATCGAAATGGAATAAATTAAAAAGAGGAAAACGAACGCCTTTATTCGAATATAATTTGGTAAAAGATACATTTTAAAGACCTTTGAACCTTTGTAACTCTGAACCTTTGTGCCTAAAAAATCGGAACAATGAAAAAAAATATTATTTTTTCATTGTTCCGATTTTTCATTTTGGAATATAAAAAGTATTTTTGCGCATGCAACACAACGTACTTATTTTAGATTTCGGATCGCAATATACTCAGCTTATTGCGCGTAGAGTTCGCGAATTAAATATATTCTGCGAAATTTTCCCTTACAATCACTTTCCTAGTGATTTATCACCTTATAAAGCCGTAATTTTAGGAGGAAGCCCTTTTTCTGTTCGTGCAGAAGATGCTCCACATCCTGATTTATCTCAAATTCGAGGCAAGCTTCCAATGTTGGCAGTTTGTTACGGAGCACAATATTTAGCCCACTTTAGCGGTGGAGAAGTAGCAGCTTCGAATACCAGAGAATACGGTAGAGCAAATTTATCTTATATTAAAGAAGGCGAAACTTTCTTTAATGGAGTTTCAGAAAACAGCCAAGTTTGGATGAGTCATAGCGACAGTATCAAAGCTTTGCCAACAAATGCAGTTAAATTAGCAAGCACGCATGATGTAGAATATGCAGCTTATAAAATTGAAGGCGAAACCACTTATGCGATTCAGTATCATCCAGAAGTTTTCCATTCTACTGATGGATCAAAAATGCTTGAAAACTTTTTGGTAAACATTGCCGAAGTTCCTCAAAACTTTACACCAAACGCTTTTGTAGAAGAAATGGTGGGAGAATTAAAAGAGAAATTAGGAAATGATAAAGTAGTTTTAGGATTGTCAGGCGGAGTAGATTCTACTGTGGCCGCAGTTTTACTGCATCAGGCAATTGGTAAAAACTTATACTGTATTTTCGTAAATAATGGTTTGCTTCGTAAAAACGAATTCCAAAATGTATTAGATCAATACAAAGGAATGGGATTAAACGTAAAAGGAGTAGACGCTGGAGATCGTTTTCTTGGTGAATTAGCCGGAATCAGCGATCCTGAAACCAAACGTAAAACCATTGGACGTGTATTTATCGAAGTTTTTGATGATGAATCGCACTTAATCGAAGATGTAAAATGGTTAGCGCAGGGAACTATTTATCCTGACGTTATTGAATCGGTTTCTGTAAAAGGACCATCTGCAACGATTAAATCGCACCATAATGTGGGCGGATTGCCAGATTATATGAAATTAAAAATTGTAGAGCCGCTTAGAATGTTGTTTAAAGACGAAGTTCGAAGAGTTGGTGCTACTTTAGGAATAGATCCAGAATTGTTAGGAAGACACCCTTTTCCAGGACCTGGATTATCAATCAGAATTTTAGGAGATATTACTCCAGAAAAAGTACAAATTTTACAAGATGTTGATTCTGTTTTTATTGAAGGATTAAAATCTTGGGGATTATACGATAAAGTTTGGCAGGCTGGAGCAATTTTGCTTCCAGTAAATTCTGTTGGTGTGATGGGTGATGAGCGTACTTACGAAAAAGTAGTAGCGCTAAGAGCTGTAGAATCTACAGATGGAATGACTGCTGACTGGGTTCATTTACCGTATGATTTCTTGATGAAAGTGTCAAATGACATTATAAATAAGGTAAAAGGCGTGAACCGTGTGGTTTATGATATTAGTTCAAAACCACCTGCAACAATTGAGTGGGAATAGTAATATATTTCAAATTAAGGCGTTACATTTGTAACGCCTTAATTTTTAAACCTACTATTTATGAGAGAACTTTTAACGATTTCTCTTGTGTTTATTTTGTCTTTTAACAAAATAGCTGCGCAAGATTCATTTATTGAGCACAAAATTCAAAAAGGAGAAACCGCCTATTTTATCGCCCAAAAATATAAGGTCTCTATTGAAGAAATCTACAAATTTAACCCCGAATCACAAAGCGGTGTAAAAGATAATCAGGTAATTAAAATTCCTGTTCACGTTGCAGAAAAACCAAATCAAAATCAGCAAACTATTCATGTTGTTGGTGCAAAAGAAACACTTTACGGCTTATCCAAACAATATAATGTTTCTGTTGAAGCTATTCAGAATGCAAACACCGAAATTCTTGCCAGCGGACTTCAAATTGGTCAAGAGTTAATTATCCCGCAAAATCCAACAAATCTTCCTAAAACTGAAAATATAGCTTCTTTAAAAACGACACATCAAGTTGTTGCAAAGGAATCTTTATTTAGTATCGCCAGACAATATAATGTCTCGGTACAAGATCTTGAAAATCTGAACAAAGATTTATTATTAGCAGGTTTACAGATTGGTCAGACTATTACAATTCCGAATAAAAGAAAAACTTTAGACGGGCGAGTTCGCGTTATTAATAAAGAAACGCTTTTTCATGTTGTTGAGCCTAAAGAAACCAAATTTTCCATTGCTAAAAAATACGGCATTTCAATTGATCAGTTAGAATCTCAAAATCCGGAAATTGTAAATGGTTTAGTAGTTGGAAATAAATTAGCTATCAATACAAAAGAAATTAAACCAGCAAATGAAAGTGAAGAACTAATGATGGCTCTTGCTGAAAAGCAGGTTGTTGTAGAAAAGACAAAAGCCAAAACGGTTGAAATTGATGATTTGAAAGACAGATTGGTTATTCAGAAAGAAATGAATCAGAAAATCATAAAAATTAATGATTTGAAAGTCAATTTAAATGAAATGAACGGTTCTAAAGAAAATTCGGTTGAAAAACTTCGTTTGGTTTTAGAAGCCAATAAAAATGTTCAGGATATTTTAATGGCAAAATTAGATTCATTAGTCAATACAATGAATAATGATTTGGTTGATTTAAAACGAATGGACGTTTTGAATGTTGACGAATCAAAACGCTTAGAAAAGAAATCCTACGAAAGCATTGGGCAGACCAGCGAGCTTTCTTCTCAATTAAAAAAAGAATTGGCAGAAAACAGAAAAGCATATGCCGGTTTAATGAATAAAGTAGAAAGAATTGCTGTTGAAGAAAATCAGGAATACAAGAAGAAAATCCGCGAAAGCGAAAAAAATAATAACGTAACTTCTTTGCAGCAGCGCCTTTCTTTAGAAGAAATTAAACGTTACAAAATAGAGCAGGAACAAGGCGATGAAAAAAATCAGCTTTTGATTGCTAAAATTGATTCGCTGGATATTCAAAAGAAAATTGAAGTAAAAAGACACATCAGCAAAGCTTCTTATTATAGTATGGAAGCACGAAAATTTGATGACAAACTGGCTTTGGTAAAATTGAAAAAGTATCAGGATGAAGCAGTTAAAAAACAAAATTCGGCTGAAACTTCAAAAACAATTTCATTAGAAGAAATGAAACAAGAATTGAAGGATAATCCGCTGAGAACCGATAAAACGGTAAAGGTTGAAGTTTATGATAATCTTAAAGAAGTTTCAAACGGGTATTATTTAGTTTTAGGTATATTTACAGACGCAACACTTAGAGATAAGTTTATTATGAAACTCATTGATTCTGGTGATTTTAACGCTAGTTTCTTCTTCAATATAAACAGTCTTTCATATTATGTTTATTCAGATAAATTCCAAAATATGGAAGAAGTTTTATATAAATGCAAGAAAAAAGAAGAAGATGAGTTATATAAAGAAATTATTATTGCCAAAGCAGAAATTGATCTGAGGCAATAAATTTGCGCAAATCAACAAGTGGCCCGAATCTTGCTTGACAAGAATTATCAACTTGTTTTGAATTAAAAATTAAATTGTTTTAAGTCTTATTATGAAATATTATTCAACATTATTGTCGCTTGTTTTTATGGTTACCTGTTCTGCTTTTTCACAAGAAAAAGTGGTTAAGTACACTGTTTCAAGTGGAGAAAACGTTAACCAGATTGCAGTAAAATTTAAAATTACGCCCTACGATATCTATCAGTTGAATCCAGACGCCCGTAATGGAGTAAAACCAAATACCGTTTTGCTTATTCCGACAAAAACCGCGTTAAAAACAGAAGCGTCTGTCGCGAAAACAGCTGGAAATACAAAAGATATTATTCATGAAGTACAGCCAAAAGAAACTTTTTATAGTATTGAACATAAATACGGAATTTCAGATGAAGCTTTAAAAGCAGCAAATCCTTTTTTAGAAAAAGATGGTGTTCAAATAGGGCAAAAATTAGTAATTCCAGCAAAAGGCTCTTCAGGCAAAAATGTTGCTTCCTATAGTAAACCAGCTAAAACTGCAGCTCAGGAAAAATATATTTATCATGATGTCGTTGCTAAAGAAACTAAATACTCGATTGCAAAACAATATAATACAACAGTTGAAGATTTAGAAAAACGCAATCCTGAAATTGTTTCGAGTTTGCCAGTTGGTTATAGAATTACCATAAAAGGAACGGCTCCAAAAACAGATACCCCTGCTCCAGTTGCAAATGCTGCTAAGCCAGCTGAAACTAAAAAAGCAGCTGAAACTCCAAAAAGAGTAAC
This sequence comes from Flavobacterium sp. MR2016-29, assembly GCF_015350695.1. NCBI lineage: Bacteria > Pseudomonadati > Bacteroidota > Flavobacteriia > Flavobacteriales > Flavobacteriaceae > Flavobacterium > Flavobacterium sp. MR2016-29. The sequence goes on along the minus strand of NZ_JADKPU010000001.1, from coordinate 1,028,395 downwards.
TACTTATATGGAATATCAAGTTAAGCCAAAAGAAACTTTTTATAGCTTAGGAAGAACCTTTCATATCACTCAAGAAGAATTGACAGAGTTAAATCCGTCCCTTTCTGAAGGTGTAAAAGAAGGAATGGTTTTAAAAGTTCCGTCAGGATATCTTACGCCAGCGCCAATAATTGCACAATCACAGCCAGTTGAAAAACCAATTGAAAAACCAATAGAGAAATCAATTGATAATTCAAGTGGAGGCGGTATAAAGATTTTAGAAAAGGTGAAATCTGAAACTGTTTCTGCAAATCCAGAAGTAGTTGAATTGACTAAAAAAAGGGGACAGAACGATCGTAAAAAATTAGTTTTATTATTGCCTTTTAATTTGGCTAAAATGCAAAACGATACTATGAGTGCTGCAAACCGAATTAAAAATGATAAATTTTTAAACATGACGCTGGATTTTTATTCAGGTGCGATGATGGCTATCGATTCGGCGAAAACCTTAAAATTGCCAATCGATGTTGCGATTTATGATTCGGGAGAAACTAAAACGAACTCTAATGTTTCGAGTTTAATTGCTCAAAATAAACTTCAGGATGCACATGCTGTTATCGGGCCATTTTACCAAAATAATGCCGAAACTACAGCAAACACATTGCGTTTGTATAATATTCCTGTAATTTCTCCATTGTCTAAAGACTCAGCAAATCCTATCGATAATTTATATCAAACGATACCATCGAATGATGTAGTTAGAAATTCGATTTTTGACTATATGCGTTCTAAAAACGGAAATATTGTTGCAGTTGTAGACAAGAAAAAAGAATCGGTTATCAGTTACATTAAACAAAATCAGAAAGGTGTTGTTTTTGCAGCATTATCAGAAACCGGAGGCTTGGATGTTGCAAACTTAAAAAGTTTATTGATTCCAAACCGAATGAATTATGTGGTAATGGAAACTGGAAATACAGCCATGATCAAAACAACAATTAAAGCCTTGCTTGATTCTCAAAAATCTTGTCAGGTTCAATTAGTGATTTTAGAACCAAACAGTACGCTTGATACAGATGAAATTAGTTTTGAAAGTTTAGTCAAATTAAAATTAATGTTTCCTTCCGTAACTCGTGAAAGTGATGAACCAGCAGTTTTGATTTTTAATAAAGAATACCGATTGAAAAATAAGGTAAATCCAGGTACGTATGCAACTCGCGGATTTGACGTAACTTTTGATACTATGATGCGTTTGGTACAAGGAAAAACGTATCAGGAAACAGCAGATTTAATGACGACAGAACAAGTTGATAATAAATTTCAATTTTACAGAAAAGAAGATGGCGGACACGCAAACAAAGGTGTTTACATTTTATATTACGATAGCGATTTAACTTTAAAAGTAGCAAATTAATGACATCAAAAGTAACCTATTTAGGCGATTTAAGAACAAAATCAATCCACGTGCAATCCGGAAGTGAAATCATTTCTGATGCACCGCTGGACAATAACGGAAAAGGTGAGGCTTTTTCTCCAACAGATACGGTTGCGAATGCTTTGGCAAGCTGTATGATGACTATTATGGGGATAAAAGCTCGTGATATGCAAGTGAATATTAATGATTCGACAGCTGAAGTAACCAAAATAATGAATGCAGAACCAAGACGAATTGGAGCTATAGAAATTGTATTTGAAATGAAAGGCGAAGTTGATCAAAAAAATAAAACAATTCTAGAGCGCGCAGCCATGACTTGTCCAGTGTTTTTAAGTTTAAGCTCAGAAATTGAAAAACGAATTACTTTTAACTGGAATTAATTGTTAAAAAACATAAAATTTTAAGCCGTCACTTTGACGGCTTTTTTTGTAATTTTTTTTCGATAATGATAAAAAATTAACAAAATATTCATATCAAATTTTGGTCATTAAAAATATAATCCTGTATCTTTGCCTTGCAAAAAAAATGCATTTTAATGCAAAAATAACGCAAGTATTGAAGCTGAAAAGAGTTCTCTTCAATATTTTTTTGGAACATTTTTTAACAGATAAAAATTATTCCAAAGTTCTGCTTCAAATCAATATTTAAATTTTGTTGGATTCCATTTATAAAGAATTTATCTTTATATGATGTTGATTGTTAAATTTTTAGTAAAATTATAACCTGCATTTTACTCAAATAAAATTAAATTTTTGATAAGAATTTACGATTAGAAAAATTAAAAAATCATATCATGTTAAAAAGTAAAATTGACAAAGCAACAGGATTCGAAAAACGATTCGAAAACATCAATACGGTTGTTTTTGAAAATTCTTCTGATGCTTCAAAAGCAGTTGCTCAGGAAATTGCGGCTTTAATTCAATCCAAACAAAAAGAAAATCAGCCTTGTATTTTAGGACTTGCAACTGGTTCTTCCCCAAAAGGATTATATGCAGAATTAGTTCGTCTGCATAAAGAAGAAGGTTTGAGTTTTAAAAATGTAATCAGTTTTAATTTGGATGAATATTATCCGATGGAGCCAAACTCAATCAACAGTTATGTTCGTTTTATGAAAGAACTGCTTTTTGATCATGTTGATATTTTGCCTGAAAATTATCATGTTCCGGACGGCCTTTTAACAAAAGAACAAATTGCAGATTATTGCCACGATTATGAGGCAAAAATTGAAGCTTTAGGCGGAATAGATCTGCAGATTCTTGGAATTGGAGGAAACGGTCATATTGGTTTTAATGAATCAGGTTCGCTTCAAAATTCAAAAACAAGACTGGTGGCGCTGGACCATATTACAAGAGTTGCGGCAAGCAAAGATTTTTCTGGTTTGAGCAATACGCCAAGAACTGCAATTACACTTGGAGTAAAAAAAATTATGGAGGCCAAACAAGTTATTTTGATGGCTTGGGGAGAAGGAAAATCAAATATTATAAAGAAATCTGTTGAGGATGAAGTAACGAACCAGATTCCAGCTTCATTTTTACAGGAACATAATAATGCCGTTTTTGTTTTAGATAAAGAAGCTTCTTCTAAACTAACAAGAATCAACAGACCTTGGCTGGTTGAAAAAGTAATTTGGACAGACAAATTAATCCGTAAAGCAGTTTTAGGATTAGCACTTGATCTTAAAAAACCAATTTTAATGCTTACTGATGCCGATTATATCGAAAACGGAATGAGCGATTTATTGGCAGATTCTGGACCGGCATATGATATCAATATTAAAATTTTCAATAAACTGCAAAATACGATTACAGGCTGGCCGGGCGGAAAACCAAATGCAGACGATTCTAATAGACCAGAAAGGGCTGAACCTGCTAAAAAACGCGTGCTGATTTTTAGTCCCCATCCGGATGATGATATTATCAGTATGGGAGGAACCTTTATGCGTCTGCAGGAGCAAGGGCATGAAGTGCATGTTGCATACCAAACCTCTGGAAATATCGCTGTCGCGGATGATGAAGCGTTGCGTTTTGCAAGATTCGTAACGGATTACAATGAAAAATTCGGCATTAAAAGTGCTGAGGCTGAAAATATTTATCAGAAAGCAGTAACTTTTTTAACCAACAAAAAGAACAGTGAAATCGATATCCCAGAAGTTCGTTACATAAAAGGGCTTATTAGAAAGGGAGAGGCAAGAGCAACAAGTCATTTCGTTGGTTTAACTGATGATCAGATTCACTTTATGGAACTGCCTTTTTATGAAACTGGCACAATTGAAAAGAAACCAATCGGAAAAGAAGACATTCAATTGACAATGGATTTAATTGAAAAAATCAAACCGCATCAAATTTATGCTGCAGGAGACTTGGCTGATCCGCACGGAACACACAAAGTATGCCTGGATGCTATTTTTGAAGCTGTAAAAGCATTAAAGCCAAAATCATTTATGGATGACTGCTGGCTTTGGTTGTACCGAGGTGCTTGGCAGGAATGGGGAATTGATGAAGTCGAAATGGCAGTACCAATGAGTCCTGATCAGGTTTTGGCAAAACGCCACGGAATCTTCAAACATCAGTCTCAAAAAGACGGCGTTGTTTTTCAGGGAACTGATGCCAGAGAATTTTGGCAAAGAGCTGAAGACCGAAATGCCGAAACCGCTGCTTTATACCAGCAATTAGGTTTGGCAACTTATGCAGCTATGGAAGCTTTTGTGAAGTGGGAATATTAGTCACAGTTTAAAGTCTCAGTCTTCAGTACCAATTTCAACTGTAAACTGTTATTGAGACAGAAAACTATTTTTAAGTCTGCGGCAAAAAAATAAAAAAATACAATAGCTTTGTACCAATTAGAAGCAAGAAAAAAGAATCAATCGATATTCTTTCATCTTGCTTCTTTTTTTCTTTAAAAAAAATGGAACAAGACAAAAAACTGCTGATAAAATTAGCGCACACTAAAATGCCTTTCGGGAAATACGAAGGCCGATTTTTAATCGATTTGCCGGAATATTATGTGGTATGGTATCAGAATAAAGGTTTTCCAAAAGGAGAATTGGGACAGCAATTACAGCTTATTTATGAATTGAAATTAAATGGTCTGGAAGAGTTAATTCGGAATATAAAAAAGCAATATCCAAAGCCGTTGAATAAATAGTAAGAAAAATCCTTGGTTATTTGATTTTTTTTATTTATGTTTGATATACAAAAATATTATAATTTTTAAAAACAAATTGATACCACAGAATTCGAGACTGAATTTATAAATGTGTACAAGTCAATATTTTGAAATTGTAATATTTGATACATAAAAAATATTATAATTTTTAAAAACAAATTGACACCACAAAATTCAAGACTGAATTTGTAAATGTGTACAAGTCGATGTTTTAAAATTATAATATTTTTTTATTTTAAATTTACTTCAATAAAGTTGTTATTGCAACTTTTATAGTACACCTTTTATGTTATTTGCGTGTAATACTACAAACCTTGAAATAGCAGGAAACGATCTTCAATCATTGTTTTTTTATTTATTGAGTATAGCGATATGATATTTTGCTTTAAGATATATTCAAAAAAAACTCTAATTAAAAGTTAAAATTATCGATTACAAAACCAAGTAATAGTTCTCTTTAAAAAAATGCAAATTATCTCATTCTCTAATTGATAAATTGTCTAATTAAATTTGTACTTTTGCCAAGTTTTTTACACAACTACAATACAAACAACAACAGAATGAATCAAACAAAATATATTTTTGTTACAGGCGGTGTGACTTCTTCTTTAGGAAAAGGAATTATCGCGGCATCTTTAGCAAAATTGTTACAAGGAAGAGGTTACCGTACAACTATTCAAAAATTCGATCCGTATATAAATGTAGATCCGGGTACTTTAAATCCTTACGAACACGGAGAGTGTTATGTAACGGATGATGGAGCTGAAACAGATTTAGATTTAGGTCATTACGAGCGTTTCTTAAACGTTCCTACTTCTCAGGCAAATAACGTTACTACAGGAAGAGTTTATCTTTCGGTTATTGAGAAAGAAAGAAGAGGAGAATTTTTAGGAAAAACGGTTCAAGTTGTTCCTCATATTACAAACGAGATCAAAGACAGAATGCAATTGCTTGGAAAATCAGGCGATTATGATATTGTAATTACTGAAATTGGCGGGACTGTTGGTGATATTGAGTCTTTGCCTTATATTGAGTCTGTTCGTCAATTGGTTTGGGAGTTAGGCGAAAATAACGGAATTGTTATTCATTTAACATTAGTTCCTTATTTGGCTGCAGCAGGTGAGTTGAAAACAAAACCAACACAGCACTCGGTTAAAACTTTGATGGAAAGCGGAATCAAAGCAGATATTTTAGTTTGCAGAACGGAGCATGAATTGTCTCAGGAACTTCGTCAAAAGTTGGCTTTGTTTTGTAATGTTAAGAAAGAAGCAGTTATTCAATCAATTGATGCTTCAACAATATATGAAGTTCCAAATTTAATGCTTGAAGAAGGATTAGATGTTGTCGCTTTGAAAAAATTAGATTTACCTAAAAAAGCATCTCCAGATTTAAAAAACTGGAATACTTTTTTACGCAGATTAAAAAATCCAAAACATACGGTAAATATTGGTTTGATTGGTAAATATGTAGAAATGCAGGATTGTTACAAATCTATTTTAGAGGCGTTTATTCATGCAGGTGCTGCGAATGAAACTAAAGTAAATGTAATTTCTATTCACTCAGAACACATCAATATTGACAATGTAGAGGAAAAACTAGGAACTCTTGACGGTGTTTTAGTCGCTCCAGGTTTTGGTGAAAGAGGTATTGAAGGAAAAATCGAAGCGGTTCGTTTTGCGCGTGAAAATAATATTCCGTTTTTCGGAATTTGTTTAGGAATGCAAATGTCTGTTATCGAATATTCTAGAAATATATTAGGTTACAAAGAAGCAAACTCTACTGAGATGAACGATAAAACGAAACATCCGGTTGTGAATTTGATGGAAGAACAAAAAACAATAACAGACAAAGGCGGAACTATGCGTCTTGGAGCTTGGAAATGTGATATTAAACCAAATACTTTGGCACATAAAATCTACGGTCAAAAAACTATTTCTGAGCGTCACCGTCACCGTTATGAATATAATAATAAGTATAAAGATGAATTGCAGAAAGCAGGTTTAATCGCTTCTGGAGTTAATCCTGATACAGGTCTGGTTGAGATTATAGAACTTGAAAATCATCCGTTTTTCATTGGAGTACAATACCATCCTGAATACAAAAGTACAGTTGCAAACCCACATCCAATTTTTGTAAATTTTGTGGCTGCAGCGGTAAATTCGCATAAAAAATAATAATTAATATTCTTAAGGATGTAACTTTTGAGCTGAACTCATAACTAATAGCCTTATAACGAATAACTTTTTTAAACTATAATGGAAGAAAAAAAATTTGATCTTAATTCAATCATTGGTTTTGTATTGATATTTGGAATTTTGATTTGGATTATGTACCAAAATCAGCCTTCAGATAAAGAGATTGCTGCTGAAAAAGCAAAGAAAGAATTAGTTGCTAAACAAGAAGCACAAGCCAAGGCTGATAAAACTAAAACAGCTGTTTTACCTGTTGCTGCAACTGCAGTTCCTGGCGATACGCTTCAGTTGGCGAAATTGCAAAAAACTTTAGGTGGATTTGCTTATTCAGCTACACTTCCTTCTGCAAAAGAATCTTTTACAACAATCGAAAACGAAAAGATTAAACTTAAAATCGCTAATAAAGGTGGTTATATAGTTGAAGCTACGCTTAAAGAGTTTAAAAAATTCTCTGCTAATTCTGGACAATTGGTAGAATTGATTAAAGACAATAATTCTAATTTAAACATTCAATTATTAACAACAGATAACAGAACTTTAAATTCTAAAGATTTGTATTTTGAACCAACTTTGACGAAAATCGGAGCAGATCAGATTTTGACTATGCGTTTGAAAGCTGGCGCTAATGAGTTTTTAGAATACAAATATATTCTTAAACCAAACGATTACTTAGTTGGTTTTGATATTCGTTCGCAAGGATTAAATAAAGTCTTAAATGCTGCTAAACCATTAGATTTAGTTTGGGATTTAAAAAGTTATAGAAATGAGAAAAGTGTTTCGATCGAAAAGAGATATGCTCAAATTGAATATGAATATGGTGATGAAAAATACAGTTCAGTAAATCACGGTGTAGGAAAAGAAGAAACTCCTGAAAAAGTGAGTTATATAGCTTTTAAACAACACTTTTTTGCTGCAATTTTATCTACTGATAAGGCATTTGAAAAATCTAAATTACAATCTGACGATTTAGTTAAAGATGAAAATATTGATACTACTTATATAAAGCAATTTAAAGCAACAGTTCCTTTGGCTTTCACTAATGGAGAAATTGACTATAAAATGAGCTGGTACTTTGGACCATCAGATTATAAAGTTTTAAAATCTTACGATAAAAATTTTGAGAAAATTATTCCATTAGGATGGGGAATTTTCGGATGGATCAACAAATGGATTTTTATTCCATTATTCGGATTCTTAAGCTCTTATATTGCGTACGGAATCGCCATCATTATCTTTACAATTATTATTAAATTGGCAATGTCGCCAATTACATATAAGTCATTCTTGTCTCAGGCTAAAATGAAAGTTTTACGTCCAGAGATTACAGAGTTGGGAGAAAAATTTAAAAAAGACCCAATGAAGAAGCAGCAAGAAACAATGAAGCTGTATAACAAAGCAGGGGTGAACCCAATGGCAGGATGTATTCCGGCATTGATTCAGCTTCCGTTTATGTATGCTTCATTTCAGTTCTTCCCCTCAGCTTTTGAGTTAAGACAAAAAAGCTTCCTTTGGGCAGACGATTTGTCATCATTTGATGCTGTTGTAAAATTACCATTTCACATTCCATTATACGGGGATCATATCAGTTTGTTTCCTATTATGGCAGCAATTGCGATTTTCTTCTATATGAAAATGACTTCTGGAGATCAGCAAATGGCAGCACCACAGCAGGAAGGTATGCCGGATATGGCAAAAATGATGAAAATTATGATTTATGTTTCACCATTAATGATGTTGATTTTCTTTAATAGTTATGGAGCAGGTTTGAGTTTATATAACTTTATTTCAAACTTAATTACGATTGGAATTATGTTTGTAATCAAAAATTATATTGTTGATACAAATAAAATTCATGCTCAGATTCAAGAAAATAAATTGAAAGAGCCTAAAAAGCAAAGTAAATTCCAACAACGTCTTCAAGATGTTATGGAACAACAGGAAGCTGCAAAAGCTCAAAATAAAAAGAAATAACGCATTTAGAAAATCCCGATTTATCGGGATTTTTTATTTCATGCACGATTTCAAATTGTAATTTTACAGTATTTTTTTAACTTTAAATGCTGTAAAATATACTTAATGGAATTCATTTTCGTTAAAGCTTAAAATTGAATTTAATATGATTTATAAAAAACTACTATTTGCAATGCTTTTCTTAAGCAGTATTTTGGCAACAGCACAAGATGTTAATAAGGTAGATGCAAACGGAAAAAAAGATGGGGTTTGGAAAGGAATTTACGAAGTATCAAAACGTCCGCGTTACGAAGGAACTTTTACTCACGGAAAAGAAACAGGTATTTTTAAATTTTTTGATGATACAAAAAAGGGAGATGTTGTAGCAACTCGTGATTTTACTGCGAATGATGGCAGTTCATTTACTATTTTTTATGATCAAAATAAAAATAAAGTAAGTGAAGGAAAAGAAGTTGGCAAGGCTCGAGAAGGCGAGTGGAAATACTACCACAAAGCTTCAAAAGTTATAATGACGCTTGAAAACTACAAAAATGGAAAACTCGAAGGGACAAGATCGGTTTATTATCCAGATGCTAAAATTGCAGAAGAAATGACTTATAAAAATGGCTTAAAAGAAGGTATTTATAAGAAATATGGACAAAATGGAATTCTTTTAGAGCAAAGCACCTATAAAAATAATGAATATAATGGCGAAGCACTTTTCTATGATTCTGATGGAGCAGTCGCTTCTAAAGGTAAATTTCTAAACGGAAAAAAAGTCGGAATGTGGCAGTTTTTCTTAAAAGGAAAATTGACTAAAGAAGTAAATATGAGTGATCCAAAAAGCAATTATAAAGCTGACTCAAAGCCTAAAATGGAATAATACTTATTTGAAAAAGTATTTTTTTTTAAACAATAAATTTTATCAACACTGAGATTGCATAAACTAATTGAAACCATTACAATTTTCTAAAATATGCCTTACCTTTGCACCCTTATAAAAATATAAAGGAGTTAAAATGAAACGTGTAGTTGTTGGTCTTTCTGGTGGAGTGGATTCTAGTGTTGCTGCTTACTTATTGCAGCAACAAGGTTACGAAGTTATTGGGCTTTTTATGAAGAACTGGCACGATGACTCAGTTACTATATCTAACGAATGTCCTTGGTTAGAAGACAGCAATGATGCTTTATTAGTAGCTGAAAAACTCGGAATACCGTTTCAAACTGTCGATTTAAGCGAAGAATACAAAGAAAAAATTGTTGACTATATGTTCAACGAGTACGAAAAAGGAAGAACTCCAAATCCTGATGTACTTTGTAATCGTGAAATTAAATTTGATGTTTTCATGAAAATTGCTTTAAGTCTAGGTGCAGATTATGTTGCAACGGGACATTATTGTCAAAAAAATGAAATTGAAGTTGACGGAAAACCAATTTACCAATTAATCGCTGGTGCTGACAACAATAAGGATCAATCGTATTTTCTATGCCAATTATCTCAAGAACAATTGGCAAAATCATTATTTCCAATTGGCGCTTTAACAAAACCAGAAGTTCGTGAAATTGCTGCTGAAATGGATTTAGTAACTGCTGAAAAGAAAGATTCTCAAGGATTATGTTTCATCGGAAAAGTACGTTTGCCTGAATTTTTGCAACAAAAATTACAGCCAAAAGATGGAAAAATTGTTCAGATTGATAAAAATGATCCAATTTATACTTTTGAGAAACCTGCTTTATTATCTATAGAAGAAGATTTAAAATTAGAAGCTCAAAAGCTAGATTATCTTCCGACAATGGGAAAAGTAGTAGGAAAACATCAAGGTGCTCATTATTTTACAATTGGTCAGAGAAAAGGTTTAAATGTTGGAGGCACAACAGATCCGCTTTTTATTATAGCAACTGATGTTGAAACTAATACTATTTACACCGGATTAACAAGCAACCATCCAGGCTTATTCAAGAAAGCATTATTTATCGAAAAATCTGAAGTACACTGGATTCGTACTGATCTTGCTTTGAAAGTAGGGGAAACTATGGAAGTAATGGCGAGAATTCGTTACCGTCAGCCTTTGCAGAAAGCTACGTTGCATCAATTTGAAGACGGAATGTATGTTCGTTTTGATGAACCGCAATCTGCCATAACTGAAGGCCAATTTGCAGCTTGGTATTTCGATAATGAATTAGTTGGTTCGGGAGTAATTTCTTAGCTTTATACTTTTTTACGAGGGTTTTGCCTTTTAAAAAAGTAAATTATGAAGAACTTTTACGTATTTCTTTTACTGCTATTTTCATCTGCGATGTTTTCGCAAGAAGATGCGTGGGTTTATTTTAAAGATAAACCAAATGCTCAAGCTTATTTAGATAAACCTTCTTACATGCTCACACAACGTTCTTTAGATAGAAGAACAAATCAGAATATTGTTTTAAACAATACTGACGTTCCTGTCGAAAAGGCGTATATAAATCAAGTAAAACTAAGTTCCGGAATTATTGTTTTGGCAAAATCAAAGTGGTTAAATGCACTTCATATAAGAGGAACCCAAGCTAGTATTTTTGCATTAAAAGCACTTTCATTTGTTGATAAAGTGGTTTTTGCAAATAAAACTTTAAACACAACCGCAAAAAAAACTAACGAAAATCGTACTTCTCAAACAAACGACAAGCTGAAAACTGCAATTGATTATGCTTATGGAAATTCTGCTAATCAAATTCAAATGCTTAACGGACAGGCTTTGCATAAGCAAAATTATACTGGTTCCGGAAAAGTAATTGCGGTTTTAGATGCTGGTTTTCCGGGTGTAAACACAGCACAGCCTTTTCAAAATTTATTTACTGCTAACAGAATTTTAGGAGGCTATGATTTTGTAAATAGAAATGCTAATTTTTATACTGGTGATGATCACGGAACTCTTGTACTTTCGACAATGGCTGGTTATAAAGAAAACGCTTTAATTGGCACTGCTCCAGATGCTTCTTATTATTTGTTTATTACAGAAAATGATGCTTCAGAAAATCCGGTAGAGGAATCACTCTGGGTTGAGGCAGCCGAAAAAGCAGATAGTCTTGGCGTAGATATTATTACAACTTCATTAGGTTATTTTGAATTTGATAACGCTAACTACAGTCATACTTACAGCGATATGAATGGCAATACTAATTTTATTTCGCGGGGCGCAGAAATAGCTTTTAGTAAAGGTATAATTGTAGTTGCTTCCGCAGGAAACGAAGGAAATACTGCTGAACCACATATTGGCGGGCCGGCAGATGCTGTTTCTGTAATTACTGTAGGGTCAGTGACTTCTTCAAAAGTAAAATCAGGCTTCAGTTCAATTGGACCCAGTTTCGATAATCGAATAAAACCAGATGTAATGGCGCAGGGAACTGCTACTGTAGTTTCTGATGCTTCAGGCAATATCGGAACTTCAAGTGGAACTTCTTTTTCGTGCCCGGTGATGGCAGGAATGATTGCGTGTTTATGGCAAGCTTTTCCTTCTAAAACAAATAAGGAAATCCGTGAAATAATCTTAAGATCATCAGATGGATATACCTTGCCAGATAATAATTATGGTTACGGAATACCAAATTTTGGGTCTACTTTTGGAATTGAAAATTTTCAGAACTCAACCGTTTTTTCGATGTTTCCAAATCCAGCAAAAACAACGATTTCCTTTTTGTTTTCAGATGAAAATCATACTGCTTCAGTTTCAATTTTTTCACTTTTAGGGCAAAAATTAATCGAAAAACAAATCACAAATCAGAATCCGATTCTTTCTATTGAAGCCTTAAATAGTGGTCTTTATTTTTATACTTTTGATGCTGAAGGTTTGCACAAAACAGGAAAGCTAATCAAACAATAAGCACATATTTGAATGAACAAAATCACACAACTTTTCGATATAAAATATCCAATAATTCAAGGTGGAATGATCTGGAACAGCGGTTATAAACTGGCTTCTGCAGTTAGTAATTCTGGTGGATTGGGTTTAATAGGTGCCGGCTCTATGTATCCAGAAGTTTTGCGCCAACATATTCAGAAATGCAAAAAAGCCACTGATAAGCCATTTGGAGTAAATATTCCGATGTTATATCCTAACATTGAAGAAATTATGAATATCGTTGTTGAGGAAGGTGTGAAAATTGTTTTTACTTCGGCTGGAAATCCTAAAACTTGGACTTCTTTCTTAAAGGAAAAAGGAATTACGGTGGTACATGTAGTTTCTAGCAGTTTATTTGCTTTAAAAGCCCAAGAAGCAGGAGTAGATGCTGTTGTTGCAGAAGGTTTTGAAGCAGGCGGACACAACGGGCGAGAAGAAACTACAACGCTGACTTTGATTCCGATGGTAAAAGAAAAAATCCATATTCCGCTTATTGCTGCAGGTGGAATTGCGACCGGAAGAGGAATGCTTGCCACAATGATTTTAGGTGCCGACGGTGTTCAGGTTGGGAGTCGTTTTGCAGCTTCTTTAGAATCTTCAGCGCACAATAATTTCAAAGAAACAATAGTTACTATTAAAGAAGGTGGAACTCAATTGACATTGAAAGAGTTAGCTCCTGTTCGATTGGTTAAAAATAAGTTTTATCAAGATGTTCAGGAATTATACGAAAAAGGTCCATCAAAAGAAGATCTAATCCAGCTTTTAGGAAGAGCAAGAGCCAAAAAAGGAATGTTTGAGGGCGATCTTGAAGAAGGCGAACTCGAAATTGGTCAAATTGCAGGATTGATTCATGAAATTTTGCCAGTTAAACAAATTATTCAAGAAATGATGACCGAATTTGAAGCTGCCTGCCAAGAAAAAGCTAAATTTGAGTTTTAATTATCTGCAAGAAATATATTATGAATTCTATTCGCACTTATATAGTATTACTTTTTTTAGTATTTGGTCTGCAACAGGCTCAAAGCCAGTCATATCATTTTAAAACTTCTGGTTTTAGCGTTTTAGAAAAAACAGGAAAAGGAAAATGGGGCGAATGGTCTAATCTTGATTTGGTGAACCTTTCAGTAGTTTTAGATACAGAAAAACACAGAATTGTAGTATACTCTCAGGAAATTCAGCTTTTTAATATTTTAGATTATATTGAACGCGAAGAAAACGATACCGATGTTGTATATTCATTCATGTGCAAAGACAACGACGGAAGAGACTGCAAGCTTTCGATTATTACCCGAAAAAAACAAGACTACCGCAAACAGCTTTATATTAACTACGACGACCGTATTATTGTTTATAATATTTTTACTGTATAGTTCACTAAAAACGTAAATTCTTTATGCAGATTTGTAATATATTTTTTGACTAGGTAATATAAAAGTGAAAGAAAAAATTCAACAAATATTAAAAGAGGGAGTTTTACCAAAAGATGAACTTGATAATTTCTGGGATAATTTCTTTGGATTTTTACCATTATTTCTTTTAATGGTTATTATAAAAGAGAACATAATTTTGTTTATCGCAATTTTTTTATTGATAGGTTATGTTTTTTTCCTAAAATTAAATGAGAAAAAAATTAAACGGATTGATACATTATTAAATAAATATCAGAATAATATTTTGATTGAAAATATTGCTAAAAGTAAAAAATGGACAATTAAAACCATTGATTTAGAAGGCTACTACGAATTTTATATCCCAATTATATTTGGAATTATAGGACACAAACTGACAATAATTTCTACTGAGGATAAATTGTTTTTTAATTTAAGAAATATTGGAACATCAAAAGGCCGAGTTCCCTATATGTTTGGTATAGATACAATTAAAGAACAGAAAATAATTAATCTTTTTAAAAATAATAGTAAGACATAAATTTTATAATTTATAATCTGTCTACCATTCATAACAACAAACCCGACAAATCTCAAAAAACTTGTCGGGTTTGTTATTTAAAACTTTAAGTTTTACTGCGTCACAATAACCACAATTTTATTAAAATCGGCAGCAGCGTTGATAACTGCTTTGTATTGTTCAAAGCTTGTTAAAGGATAATTGATAATATTGTAAAATTCAGTATTTTCAATTGTTACTTCGTTTTTGTTTTGAGCGTAATTACTGGTAAAAGCAGCTTCAGTTTTTCCGTTTAAATCGGTTTTAAAGTTCATTACAAACTTATCCAGATTTTTGATTTTAGCTCCGTCTGGCAAAATTATTTTGATTTTACGCGTGTAATAGTGCGGATAATCAATCTCTATAGGAAGCACACGTTTGTTTTCTTGATAGAATTCCATTTGTCTTCCAATTGTTTGTCCAACAGAAAATAAATAATTTTCACCAGCTTTCTGAATCATATCTTTTCCATCAAAAGTCAAATTCAATTTATAGGGCTGTTTACCAATGAATTCAGTTCCGTCATTTTCAGTCGTAAGTGTTTTGTATTCACTTTGTAAAGTATAATTCTCAGAAATACTTTTCAGCATGGTTTTATACTGATCTGCAGAAACAAAATCTTTTATAGGCTGAAAATTCATTCCAGAATATCCTCCGTACGTCATGTGACTTGTAATTAATGGGTTTTCAAGGTCTTTAGTAAAGTCAACTGTAATATCCATAAAATCATGCGTGATTTCAGTTCCGGGAATCTCAATAAAATTAATTTCTCCAATTCCCATTGATACGCCGGCAAACACCTTTTCTTTAATAAATAATCCGTTGTTATTTCCTAAATAATTAGGGAAAAGTGGTAAACGGTATTCAATTTCAGTAGGAGAAAGGTATTTTTTTATACCAGGAAAATAGAATAAAAAGTCATTTAGGTTTTCATAGCTTTCAAAATCTTTATCAAAAGGAACTTTGTAACGGCTTGTGGTAAAAACAAGGTTTTGTTCGACTTTAAAATATTTAAAAACAGCCACATACAATTTAATAATATCTAAACTATTTGCCTGTTTTGTACTGATAACATCGCTTAAGTTTTCTTTTGAATCGATGTATTTATCATAAATAATCGTTTTTTTTATCTTGTTTTCGATGTTCCAGATTTGTTCCTGAGGATCTTTAGAATCAGGTATAGAACTGCAGAAAGTGGCAATTGCTTTTTCTTGTTTTTTGTCTAAAACAGGATTGACTCTTTCATAAGTTGTTGTTGCATATTCTTTAAAGTTATTCAAGTTTTTGCCTCCAGAAAATAAGTTGGCATCTAATTTATAGCGAAAAAGTTTTAATTTGACATCCCAGTTAGAGTAAGCTTCGTCATCTTTTAAAGCAGTTATGTCTTTTTCAGAAATGCTCCATACTTTTTTGTTTTCGATCTTTTTTTCATCTAAAACAGGCTCGCTTAATCCGTTGTACGATTTGGTTTTAAAAACAAGATGTGCAGGAGCAATTAATTCAAAATTAAAATCAGCTATAGGATACTGATCTTGCATCTTAATAGTGTTTCCTTTTAAATCTGGAGCTTCTTCTATAATGTACAACTTTTCGATTAGAGCACCTTTTTCAAGTCCGTTAAGCGCAAAATAGTTGTATTTCATACCTTTTTCCTGATCAACTTCTTCTTTAATATCTTTTTTGTCTAAGTTGATTACTTTTCCATTTTTTAGAATTACACGAACTTTGGTAATCAATACGTTCTCTTCGTCTCCAAAAGGAATATAAACTTTATTATTTCGTTCAATTGCGTCATCAGAGTTGATGTATTTTTTTTCGTGTATCAAACGATATTGGGTAGCAGTATTTTTATTCACTACAACCTCTATTTTTACATTACGGCTTAAAATAATTTCTTTTTCTGTCTCGTACTTTTTCGGAACCTCAATTTTAGTTTCTTTTTCGTTCCAGTCGTAATTTTTAAAACTGTAATCTTGAGCAAAAAAAACCGACGTACTCAGCAGTGCGACAAAGGTAAAAATGGTTTTTAATAATTGTTTTTTCATTATTTTTCTAGTAAAATTATGGTTTCGTTATAGTTAGTTTTTAGTTTTTTGATGGTTTCATTCCAAGGCTCAAAATCGGCTTTGTTTAGTAATAATTTTTTTTGCGCCAAGCTGACATTTAAATATAAAATATCATTTTTCAATTCATAAGTAAAATGCGCTTTCAAATAATCATTGTCTAAATCAAAGTTTTTTGGCAAGTATTTTATGCTGCAGTTTTTAGGAATTTCTAACGCGTATTGCGTTGTAAATTGGGTTAAATAATCAAATTCATATTGAGCGACTCTATCTTTTGCAATAGTGGCTTTTTCTAAAATTTTATCTAAAAATAAATTCACATAAATTTCCTTATCGACTTTTACAATATAATTGTCAAGCTCAAAAGTATAATCAATAGAGTAAGGAAGCTCTTTATCATTTAAATTTTCCTCTTTAAAATCTTTTAAATTGAATTTATTATTCCCTTTTAAAACCAAAGATTTGATCATTTCTTGGCGCGCTTTGTTCGATGCGTCTCCAATTTGCATCAAAATGTGGCTTCGGTTATAACCAAAACGATCCATTTTTGCCGTTCCTGTAAGCTTTGTGTTTTCGATTTTTAAATCAATTTTTTCCTTAACTTCATTTTGATTTGCTAGAACTACAGGAACGGGATAAATTTTATATTGATCGTTTTCACTGAAAAGAACTTCTTTTCCTTGTATAAAAGCAGTTGGTATTCCGTAACGTGTTTCTTTATCAGTACCATCTAAGAAAACGTAAGTATCACCTTTTTTGAAAAGTGCTATCATATGATTGTCTACAGATGGCGTTGCCAAATCATTATACGAATAAGGAATACTGCGTGTTCCTATCCAGGCGACAGTTACATTTTTTACGTCTGCATATTTTGCCATACACGAAATAATGCTGGCCATATCTTTACAGTCGCCAAATTTTCTTTCGAATACCAAACTGGCTTCACGCGGAATAAATCCTTCATAACCATTCTCAAAAGCAATGTATTTAATGTTTTCTTTTACCCAATAAAAAATACTCTTTACCTTTTCTTCATCTGTACCTTTATCTTTTGTAATTTCTAAAGTAAGCGCTTTTAATTCTGGATCTTCTTTTTTATTAAGGTCTTTTACAAAATCTTTATAATAGTTGAACAATTCCGGAATATCTCCTAAAACTGGAGTAGTTTTTCCATTTGAAGTATACTCTTTAATATAAAAATCGACATGTGGTACTTGGTATAAAAAGCCTGGAGAATTATCTTCAAATTTGGCTGCTTTTATGTCAGACAAAGTCCATTTGTGTACCCATTTTCCTTTTTTTTCTGTTTTAGAATAAACGATTGTTTTGTCTGGATCATTAAAAATTTTGTAGTCAATCACAATATTTTTGTCTGTTCTGACTTCTAATGTAGAATTTTGAATAGGCATTGAACCTCCAAATATAAATTTATGAAGCAAATGCGGATCTAAAAATTGCGTTTGATAATTGTATACTTTTTTTGCCCCAGTTTCGATATTAGGAAACGTAAGCTGGCGCTCTTTTACATCATTATAAAAAACAGAACTTTGTTCAGACTGTTTTTCAATTGTCTGTGTAACTTTTATCTTTTTCTCTTTTCCGTTTTCATTGATAACGGTATAAGCATCGTAACTTTTTAGCGGAATTAAATCAGAATAGGAAAACGATTCCTTGTTGTTGAAAATTCCGTTTTGTGTTAAAATTATCGATTCATAATGATTGTCCTGAATGATTTTAGGAGAATTGTTTTCAATCGAAATATCATACAATTCATAATTATCCAGAACAACTTCGTTGTGATCTGGATATAGATTTTTAATATCCTGAAAAGATTTTTGTGCTGTACTCGAAATGGAATAAAAAACAAAAAAAGCAATCAAAATAAAAGGCTTATTTGATAATTTCGACCAATTCATCTGAATCATATTTTTTTGTTGCTATTAGTTTGCCAGCATTATAAATTAATGTATTTCCGTGCAGTTCGTCACTTTTTAAAGAGACATCAGCCCAAAGATTTCCGTCTTCCTTAAAGTATTGCTGCTGTCCTTCAAAAGAATTATTTATAAAGTGTTCTTTTTTATAAGGTTTTCCATTAGCATAATACTCAATTCTGTCTCCTTCTAAATTGCTGTTTTTATAAGTGCATTCGTATTCTAATTTTCCTTCAACATTGTTGATGATGAATTTACCGTTAAAACTTCCTTTGCTTATAGCAAATTGAATTGCAATTTTTCCGTTTGGATATGAAGATGAAATTTCAGCTGTTTGGTTCTCAATGTTTACTTTGTCGTTTAATTCGCCCGTTTTGCTTTTTCTGATAAAATATTTTGGCATATTGTTCTCATAACCAAGAATTACCAAAGGTTCGCCTTTTTGATTGTAATATATAGTTTCTCCCTCAATTGCATCGTTTACCTGTGTATATTCCATCATCTTCGATTTGTTGTTGTAATAACGAATGGTTTTTCCGTTTTCACTGCCAAAAGTATATTCTTCTGTCAGCCTTAAATTTCCAACATAATCGTAATATTTGTTAAGACCGTTTAATCTGCCGCAATAGTAGCTTTTCTCAAATAAAAGAGATCCTACAGGACTATATTTTTTATATGAATTATGAAGAAGCCCGTTAATGTATTCAGCTTCGATTATGTTCGTTTTAAATTTGTCCTGAGAGATAAGTTTTCCATTTAAAATTCCATTTTTCAGTTCATAATTTTTGGTATAAATACCGCCATTAAACGAATAATTAAATTTCCCGGATTTGTTTTTATAATCAATTTCATTTTCCAGTTTTCCTTTAGAATCAAATGTTTTTCGGCTTGCCACATAACTGTTTATGTAATGATCGATAATCGAGATATTTCCATCTTGAGAGTAAGTGTATTTATCATAAGCAACATCATTTGCTATCATATAACCTTCAGTACTTACTGCGCCATCAGCATAAAAAGTTTTAAAAGGTCCGTTTTGCTGTCCTTTTTCATAGTTATAAAGCTGATTTACTTTGTCTCCGTCATAAACTTCGTAACGGCCGCTGATGGTATCATTTTTAAAATTGCTAATGCTTGACAATTGGCCATTTGTGTTGTAATTTGTACTTAGGCCTTCTGTTTTTCCATTAATATAAAACTCTTTTAGGCGTGTTACTCCAGATGAAAATAAATAATTCCATTCGCCTGTTTTTTTGCCTTTTTCAAAAGCACCTTTAATTCTAGGAGTACCGTCAAAATTTTTCATTTCAAAAGTTTTCTTAGTAACATTTACTTCGGTTCCTTTTGGAGCAATTGCAGTAAATTGAGTGCCAGATTTTAATTCACCGCCTTTGTGTTTTTCTTCAAAATATTTATTTCCGTAAGTATCAAAACAACTGTAGGTTTCAAGTTCTCCTTTATTATTGTAAATACTTTCAAATGATTTTTTACCATTTTGAAAGTATTCTGTAGATTTCAGAATAGATCCTAAAGCACAAATATTTTCTTTTTCCAGTGTTTTATTTGAATAATATGATTTGTAACTTCCTTCGATAAAACCATTTTTGTAAAGAGCTTCAGCTTTGATCGTTTTGCCGTCAAAATATTCTAAATAGTTTCCTTCAATTTTATTATCTAAGCAGTTATAAGTTTCTGTCAGCGCTCCAGATTCGTCGTAAGAGTTGTATTTTCCGCTTAGTTTTCCGTTTGCATAATCTATTTCATTTTTTTTAGTTCCAACTTCATACAAACAAACCAGAGTTCCGTTTCGTTCCCCTTCTGTAAAATTTATTTCACAGTTTTTTCCGCCATTTGGGAAATAAGAAGTACTGATGCCGTCAAGCTTATCTTCTTTATAATTCTCTGTTAAAGCTATATTTCCGTTTTCGTAATAAGTAGTTCTCTTTCCATTTAATTTTCCTGCAGTAAAATATTTTTCTTCTATAAGCTTGCCTTTTTCATCATAATATTTTTGAAGACCGTCAAGAAGTCCATCTTTAAAATTAAGTTCTCCATTTAAATTGCCAAGTACATTTAAATATTTGCTCTTTCCCTGAAATTCTCCATTTATTTGCGGTCCAATTATAAAAGGTCTTTCATTTCTAACAGAAACTACGACATCTTCAACATTTCCAAAAACATCTAACTTTCTTTTTCCAAAAGAAGACCAAAAATCTTTCAAGAGATAATCATCACGAAAAGAAGTCATTTTTTTCTTTTGTTTGGCTAATTCTTTACCAATTTTGTCTTCCATAGAAAGCAAACTGTAATAAGAATATCCTTCTAACTGATTTTTTGCAACAAGATCTTTAACCCATGGAAGATATGTAGTTTCAAAAAAACCATCGCTCATTTTGTGTTCTGCAGCATATTCTGCAACAGCTTGTACCTGACGTGTTATAACATCATCAATACTTGATTTTATTTTGTATACTTTTTTTAGAGGTAATTGATTTCGTAAAATGGTTTCGATCTCTTCGAAATTATCTCCAGATTTTGAAAAAACCAGTTTGTTTTCCTCCAGATAATTTTGTCCAAAATTAGCATTCAGGTTTAAAACTGCCTGACTCGCAAATTGACCGGTTGGAGCAATAACAAGATAACTCATCATGGCAAGAGTTCCTTCTACAATTTTTCCGTTTTCAAAAGCCATTATTCCTAATAAATAATGAGATCCCGCATGATTTGGATCATTTGTAATAATACGCTCTAAAAGCTCAAGAGCCTTTTGATTTTCTTTTTTTCTAATATATAAGATTGCGAAATTGTATAGAAAAGGAGAATAATTTGGCATATATTTTTCGCCCTCCTTGAAGATTTTTTCAGATAAATCGTATTCCTTTTCGTTGCTTAAAAAAATAGCGTACATTTTAAACAATTCTGGATATTCCTGCATTTTACCATTTGCATATAAATTTTCCAGAAGTGCTTTTACCTCGCTTTTCTTTTCTTGAGCGCTGAGTGTTAAACCTATTTCGTATTGTGCATTTAGATATCTAGGATCTATTTTGCTGATTTTATTATATTCTTTTAGGGCTTCATCGTATTTTTTATCGTTGTAGAAGTTGTTCCCTTTACTAATTATAGAATCATTGTTGTAAACGTAAGCATAATCAGTTTGTGCATAGTTTTTTGAAAATGAAACTAAAAAAAACACCAATAAAATTTTCTTCATTACAGATTTAGGTTTTTCAAATATAAAAATTTTGACCTAAATTGTATCGATTATAGGTATTTCTTTATTAATTATTTTTTAAATATCTTAAAATTATAGAATTAGCGTTGTAATGTCTTGATTTTACTGTGATATTAATAGTGTTGATATTTGGTTATTCTCTATAAAAAAACAACGGCAATAAGTTCAATAAACTTATCGCCGTTGTTGTAAAAACTTATTCCCTAAACTCGGGATAGTAATTTGCAAAAGGACTTACTCAATATCTTTAATAAACTCATCATATTCTAAATAGAACATTTCGAGCGCATGCATTTTTTCGAAAAAGAAATCAAAAATAGCATCCCAATTATTTCTATTACTAAAACCTACGCCTTCTTTCTCTACCCAAATTCGGCTAATTGTTTTGCCGCTTTCCAAAGTGTGATTTTTTTCGAAAACCAAATCTTTGATAAATTCTTCTTCCAAAATATTTTTTAAAGCTTCTACTTTTTCATAATAAGCATTTCGCTTCTCATCACTTCTGTGTTCGATGTCAATTAAAACTTGAGCTTTTTTATTATCCACATAAAATTTAAAAGAGAAATCTTTAATCTTGGTGTCATATAGAACCCATTTGCGCGGATATTTCTCGGCGAAAGCCACCCAAAATTCTCTTTTTATCTTTTGTGATTCTTCTCTACTGTACATTTTTAAGGCTTTGGTTTTAGAAAACTTGTAGAAACGCGTTTTCTAGACTATATTTATATTTTATTTGAAAGTACAAAAATAAACTTTGATTATGGATTTTCAAGATTTTTTGCAATATGTTCCTAATTTAATTCCAGTTGAACTTCCGGCGACTTTTGCGCATATTAAAATGGCACCAAAAGGCAGAATAGAAGAGCTTAAAAGTCTTGATATAACATCAAAAAATCCGAGAATTGCGGCGGTAATGATGTTATTTTACCCTAAAAATGAAGAAACACATTTAGTTTTGATTGTTCGAAATGCTTATAATGGCGTGCATTCATCACAAATTGCCTTTCCTGGAGGAAAATATGAAACCACAGATGTTAATTTTGAAGCTACTGCTTTAAGAGAAACGCATGAAGAAGTGGGAGTTCTTCCTGAAAAAATTAAAGTGATCAAGGAGTTCTCGCCAATGTACATTCCGCCAAGTAATTTTTTGGTTCATCCCTTTTTGGGAATTGCGAAAGAAGAACTTTTGTTTTCTCCAGATGTTCGAGAAGTTGCCTCTATTATCGAACTGCCTTTATCTGTTTTTTTAGATGACGAAATTATTATCGAAGCCACGTTGTCAACTTCTTATGCTGCCAATGTTTTAGTGCCGGCGTTTAATATTCAAAATCATGTTGTTTGGGGAGCAACAGCTATGATCTTAAGCGAACTTAGAGATGTTTTGAAAACAACTTTTAACGAAAATCTGTAAAAACATAAATTTAACAATTTGATATTCATTGTGATAGTAATTTATTTCTGAAATTGTTTAGTACTATTGCTAAAAGAATAATTTTTGTATGTTTGCGACGTAATAAAAAAACACAATAAACAGCTATGGGATTGTTTAAACGAAATCCTTTTGGACATATATTATTCATCAAGAAGTGGTTAATCCGAATTTTAGGAGCCATGACTCATAGAAGATATAGAGGTTTTAATGATTTGCAGATTGACGGATCTGAAATTATTAAGACATTGCCAGATACAAATGTTCTGTTTATATCCAATCATCAAACTTATTTTGCTGATGTGGTGGCGATGTTTCATGTGTTTAACGCAAGTTTAAGCGGACGTCAAGATACCATTAAGAACATTGGCTATTTATGGGAGCCTAAAATGAATATCTATTATGTCGCGGCCAAAGAAACAATGCATGCTGGTTTATTACCGAGAATTTTAGCATATGTTGGAGCAATTACTGTTGAAAGAACATGGCGCGCAAAAGGTGTTGATGTAACTGAAAAACGCGATGTCAACCCAAATGACACAGAAAATATTAAAATTGCTCTCGAAGATGGCTGGGTAATTACGTTTCCGCAAGGAACTACCAAATCGTTTAAACCTGTTCGTAAAGGAACTGCACATATTATTAAACAGCATAAGCCAATTGTCATTCCGATAGTTATTGACGGTTTCCGCCGTTCGTTTGATAAAAAAGGATTGCGAATGAAAAAGAAAGGAATTCTGCAATCATTCATCATCAAAGAACCACTTGATATTGATTATGAAAACGATACCATCGACCAAATCGTAGAAAAAGTAGAATACGCAATCGAACAGCATCCATCATTCTTAAAAGTTATTCCAGCCGAAGAAATCAAAGCACAGGAAGAACTTAATAAGTTAAGACAATGGGATTACTAAATTTCGGATTTTAGATTTTTTCTAGTTTCACTAATTCGAATTTCTATATTGAAGTTTTTAAAAAACCTTTACCACTTTGCAACTCTGATTCTTTGTGCATTTCTTAAAAATCTATCTTCTTCAGCTCTTTATAATTAGCGTACAATCTGCGTAATAAAGTTCCGTAAAGTAATCGGTAAAAACACCAGAACATTCCAAATAAACCTAAAATTATCAGTACTAAAATTCCGATAGTAAAAAACATTGCTTTTCCGTTTACTGCCAGTTTTTCTCGTAAAAAATCCATGTCAGGGTTGTAAACAAAGGCAACAAAAAAGCTTAATATTGCTATAATTACCATCATCCCTAAGTTGTACCAAACATAGTACTGAACTGTTTTACGGGTTTTAAGAATAGAACCCATTAATGATTTTGTTGCAATAGTGGTAGAAATAGTTGTATAGTTTTTATAAAAAATGAATATAAAAATTAAACCAACTAAATAATTGAAGTAGGTTAAATATTCAAGTGTCATAACAATTCCTGGATGATTGATTTTTTTAAAAAGATCATCCGTATTGAGAAATAAATTTGAAAAAGTCCAAAATGAAATCTCCAAAATACTGATAATCAAAATCCACTTCACAATTGAAGAGGACTTTTTGTGAATCATTTTGTAGATTTCATTTGCAGAAATTTGCTCAAAAGAATCCGAGTTCTTTTTCCAATCTTTTTTTAATAAATCCAGTTCTTTCATAATAATTTTTAAGGATTTAGTATTTTTTTAAGTTTCCCTTTAATTCGGTTCATCTTCACGCGCGCATTCACTTCGCTGATCCCTAAGGTCTCGGCTATTTCTTGATAATCTTTGTCTTCTAAATACATAAAAACTAATGCTTTTTCGATGTCATTAAGCTGATAAACCGCTTTGTACATCAGTTTAATTTGTTCTTCCTCTTCATAATTGTAATCAACATCTTTTACAAAGTGCTGATGACTTTCATATTCTACTGTCGATACGGTTCGTTTGGTTTTTCGGTATAAGGTAATTGCGGTATTCAAAGCAACGCGATACGTCCAAGTCGAAAATTTGCTGTCGCCCCTAAATTTAGGATATGCTTTCCAGAGCTGAATTGTGATTTCCTGAAACAAGTCTTTGTGAGCGTCTTCGCCGGCAGTATATAATCTACAAATCTTGTGGATTATATTCTGATTTGCCTGCAATTGCGCAACAAATGATTGTTCTAGACTTTCGCTCATAATGTATTAGTAGTATTGTAATGTATTTTGTTACAATGCGTTTTGTTTTTTTGCGACAGATAAATTATTTTAATAATATAATCTGCAGCGAAAAATAATTATAATTTTCGAGTTTTATAATAATTCACCATCAAATCTACAAACTTGCTGTAACTGTCCATTCCGTCTTTTTGATTGTTTGTTTTCAAGAAATTATCATAAAAGATTTCAAAACCAGTTTCAATTGGTGTTTCATATTGCTTCCAAAAATCATGGCTTTCCTGATAGTTTTTTAAAATTCCGACATGAACCGTTTTTTTCAGTTGATTAAAAATTTTCTCATTTTTAACTTGCCAAATGCCTAAGCAATACCGTAAAGCAAAGCTGTAACCAGAATATTGGTAATATAAATTCTTATTTTTAATTGATGCCAAAACGCCAATAAAATTGCATTCACTTTCGCTCGCATATCCCATTTGATGCGCCATTTCGTGACAAGTGGTGGCCGGGAAGTTATACATTGGCAATAAATCATTAACCTGAGCTTCATTCGTAAACGGATTTAAGTAACCTCCAAAACCCATATAAGTTAAAGGCAAACTAAAAAGGGATTTTTTCACGCTTAAAATTTCATATTTAAAGTACGGATGTTCTTCTGCAAGATTTTTATATCCGTCTAAATTCATCTTAAAAGCCTCTTTTTGAGAGTATGGAAAAACTATTTTAGAGCTGTCATTCTTCGTGATTTGAAATTGAATTTCATTTGTCTTTACAATTAGTTTTTTTGTAAATGCAAGCAATTCTGCATCAGTATAATCTCTTTTGATATCCATTTTTTGAAATAAAGGCTCACGATAATAATTGAATGCCCAAAGAATATGAAAGAAAAAATAAAACACGGAAATTTTGCCTAAAATTTTTAAAAGATGATCCTTCCAGTCTGTTCTCCATGTTTTTCTGATTTGCCAAAACCAGCTAATTATAGACAAGAGTAGAATGCCATAAATAAGATCGCCAACAGAAAAAGGAATTTTACCAAAAATGGTTCTCAGAAAGTGCGAAATTCGGATGTACAGGTTGTTGCTATAGGCGCCTTCTACAAAATCCGGAAAGAAGGGAAGGACTTTTAAAAAGATAATTTGAATTACTAAAAATAAAGGTAAAATGTATTTTGATTTCACATCATAAATTTTGGATACGTAAATATAAATACAATATTCTAACTAAAAAAAGATTGTAATTATCGAGTTTGATTTTAAAGCATATAATTAGTGCTAATTCGTGAAATTTGTGGCAGAAAAAAATATAAACTTTGTAACTTTGACATTCTTAATTGTTAAACTTCAAACAAAATATAATGAGTCAGGAAATAAGAAATCTGGAACCTAAAGCACTGTGGAATAAATTTGCAGATTTGAATGCTGTTCCTCGTCCGTCAAAGAAAGAAGAACGTGTAATAGAGTTCATGAAAAACTTTGGAAACAGCTTAGGTTTAGAAACTTTTGAAGACGAAATTCGAAATGTAATTATCAGAAAGCCAGCAACTGCAGGAATGGAAAATCGCAAAGCGATTGTAATGCAGGGACATCTTGATATGGTGCACCAAAAAAATGCAGATACGGTTTTTGATTTCGATACCCAAGGAATTGACATGTATGTTGACGGTGACTGGGTTCGCGCGCGCGGTACAACACTTGGTGCTGATAATGGGTTAGGAGTGGCTACAATTATGGCTATTTTAGAAAGTAAAGATATTCCGCATCCTGCAATCGAAGCACTGTTTACAATTGATGAAGAAACAGGAATGACAGGTGCTTTAAACCTGAAAGGCGGTATTCTTCAAGGTCAGATTCTTTTGAATTTAGATACTGAAGAAGATGATGAAATTGATATAGGATGTGCTGGCGGAATCGATGTGACAGCTACAAGGACGTATCATGAAGAAGAAGTTCCAGAAGGATCAGTAGGTCATATCATTACAGTGAAAGGCTTAAATGGAGGTCATTCAGGAATGGATATCAATAAAGGTTTAGGAAACGCTAACAAAATCATGAACCGCCTGTTGTTTGATGCTTTTGAAAACTTCGGTTTGCAAGTAGCAGAAATTAATGGAGGAAGTTTGCGAAATGCAATTCCGAGAGAAAGTGTAGCAAAAGTGATTATTTCTGAAATGTTCGATGAAGCGTATATTTTTGATATGCAGGAAATCATTAATGATATTAAAGCAGAATATAAAACAACAGAACCAAATTTATCTATCGAAATCGTGAAGTGCGATTTACCTGCAAAAGTGATGGATTTAGGGGTTCAGGAAGGAATTATTCGTGCTATTTATGCTGCTCATAACGGCGTTTACAGAATGAGTGCAGATATGGCTGATTTGGTTGAAACGTCAAATAATATCGCTCGTGTTATCATAAAAGATGGTGAAATATCTATTGGATGTCTAACGCGTTCTTCTGTAGAAACTTCAAAATTTGATTTAGCTAATTCTCTTCGTTCTGCTTTTGAATTAGTAGGCTGCGAAGTAGAACTTTCTGGTTCTTATCCAGGCTGGACACCAAATGTAAATTCTGAAATATTAGATACGTTAGTAGGTATTTATGAAAAGCAAAATGGAGAAAAACCAAAAGTAGTAGCTTGTCACGCTGGTTTAGAATGCGGTATTTTAGGAACAAATTATCCGGATATGGATATGATTTCTTTTGGACCAACTATTCACGGTGCGCACTCACCAGATGAAAGAGCAAGTATTTCATCTGCTCAAAAATATTGGAAATTTGTCTTAGAAATTCTTTCAAATATTCCAGTGAAATAATTTTTAGTTTCAGTTTTCAGTCGCAGTTTTCAGTCTCATAAAAACTGAAAATTGCGACTGCAACTGAAAACTAATCTCTTTTAGGAGTATTTTTCTTCTCTCTTTTTTCTTCTTTTTTCTCTTTAGCCGTTTTTAACGGTTCTTTTTTTGCTGTTTTTTTAGCATCTTGACTCTTTGCCATAATATTTAAATTTAATTAATTTCTTTTTTGATTGTAAGTAAATGTAACTATAATATTCTGATTTGTTTACAATTTTATCTTAGAAAGTCTCCATCGATTATTAATAACTCAACGCCTTTTGCTGTAATAGAACGGTGAGAACTAAGATCATCAGAAACAACATAAGTCATTCCTTTTGAAAGTCTAAACTCTTGTCCATTCTCTAATTCGCTTATAAATTCTCCTTCCAGACAGTGTACAATGTGCCCTTTTTGACACCAGTGATCAGCAGTGTATTTTTCAGAATAGGTAACTTTTCTAATACGCAAACCTCCTAATTGTAATGTTTGCCAATAAGCTGTTCCGCTTTCTCCCGGATGTTCAGTTTTCTTAATAAGATTCCAATCAATGGTTTGAAAAGGTATTGCACTCATACTTTTGTTTTTTGTTGTTAATATTCAAAATAAAAAATCCTCATTTACGATTCGAAAATGAGGATTTTTATTTTTATTTAAAAGTAAATTAATTACGTTTTAATACTTTATATTGTTCGTAACAACCGCTGATTGCATCTAAGATTTGTAAATCGTTAGCAGTCTGAATGAAAGAATCAGAATAACTGCATCGTTGCAGAATCTCTGGAATTTCTTCTTTCGTTATTCCTAAAAGAATGGCAAGTGTTTCACGGTCATATTTAGTTTCAAGAAGATTTCTGATTGTGTCATCTTTCTTCATGTCTTTTAACTTTTTGAGTTCTTTTCCGTTTTTTCCAAAGAAATTGTAGAGCATATCGGCCGGATTAAAAATAGATCCCAATACTTTTCCGAAAGCATTTGGAGAATATTCACCTGCTTCATAACCTTGTGTAAGGCCTGAAATACTATAACGGTAGTTTTCTTTTGTTGGAATTAATTTTGAATCGATTTCAAGATATCCAGTCAAATTAAAAGGTGCAATAACCACTTCTTCCAGCGCAATTGCTTTTTCTGTAAGCTGAATTCTTGTGATTTTGTTTTTTATCCAGTCATTGGTTACTCTAATACGAAGCGACTGAAATCCTAAAATGGAGAAATGAAGGGTATCATTTGGCTGTACATCAATTTCAAAATAACCTTTAGCATCAGACATAGCGCCGAGAACTTTGTTTTTGTTTATGACATTTACGTTAGGAAGAGGCTGTTTGGTATTATCGTTAAAGATATAGCCAGAAACTCTTTGAGGTGCTGTAGATTCTGTCTCTTGGGCAAAACCAATGCTTGATAGTAGTATAAAAAAGAAAACTGCGAAATATTTCATATCCTGATTTAAAGCACTAAAAGTAGTAAATAGGGATTAAATATTTCGCAGTCTTCGAATATAATTATAAGAAAATTAACAGACGAAAGAAGTGTTGCTTTTAGTATTTAACTAAAAAGAGATAAAAGATTTAAATTAAATTGTTTTGAATTACAAAACTCATCCGCCTGAATGAAGATTTTTTGAAAAAAAAATCCCAAATTCCAATTATGTCTGGAATCTGGGATTTTATATTTTAAGATGTTGACTTATTTAGTCTCTTCTTGGTCTTCTTGGTCTTGGTGAATCACCAAAGCTCTCAGAACGTCTTGGAGCTCTGTCTGAACCACCTTCGCTTCTTGGAGCTGAGCTTCTAAAACCACCTTCTCTTTTTGGAGCAGATGAATTTCTGTCGCTTCTGAAACCGCCTTCTCTTGGAGCAGCGTTTCTATCGCTTCTAAAACCTCCGCCACCAGAACCTTCACGTCTTGGAGCAAAGTTTCCTTCTCTTCTTGGTCCTCCAGAACTTCTTCCGCCACCAGAACGTCCGTTATGGTCACGTCTTCCGCCACCATCATTTTTAGAAATTTCAACATTAATACGACGTCCTTCTAATTGTACGTTGTTTAATACTTCCATTACTTTATCAGTGTGTTCAGGATCAGTGTTAAAGAAAGAGAAACCTTCTTTTACATCAACTTTGAAAACGTCATCACGACCTAAGTCTAATGTTTCTTTCAAGTAATCTTTAAGTGTCATCCAGTCGAAGTTGTCTCTTGAACCGATGTTTACAAAATAACGAACTGCTCCGTTATTGTTGAATTCTCTTGGCTCAGAATCACTTCTTTCACGTCTTTCACCAGATTGAGATGAAATATCTCTATTTTTCTTGTAATAAGCGATGAAACGATTAAATTCTACCGATACCATTTTCTTAATCAACTCTTCTTTAGATAAACCTTCAAGAACGTTGTTGATTGCTGGTAAGTAATTGTCAATTTCGTGATCAACCTCAGTATCTTTAATTTTATTAGCTAAGTGCAATAATTGAATTTCGCAAATTTCGATTCCAGACGGGATAGATTTTTCTTCAAACTTTTGTTTGATGATTCTTTCGATAGATGAAATTTTACGCAACTCGCTTTTTGTAACAATAACAATAGAAGTTCCTAATTTTCCAGCTCTACCAGTACGTCCAGAACGGTGATTGTAAGTTTCAATTTCGTCAGGAAGTTGGTAGTTTACTACGTGAGTAATATTATCAACGTCAATTCCACGTGCAGCAACGTCAGTAGCAACAAGCATCTGAATTTGTCTTCCACGGAAAGATTTCATTACACCATCACGTTGCGCCTGAGATAAATCTCCGTGCAATGCAGCAGCGCTGTATCCATCTTCAATTAATTTTTCAGCTACAGCTTGTGTATCTCTTTTAGTACGACAGAAAACCACAGAGAAAATATCTGGATTTGCATCGGCTAAACGTTTTAAAGCTTCGTAACGGTCACGAGCATTTACTAAGTAAAATTCGTGAGAAACTGTTGCAGAACCTGAGTTCTTAGCTCCAACAGTAATTTCAACTGGATCGCTCATGAATTGTTTTGCAATTCTAGCAACCTCTTGTGGCATAGTTGCAGAGAACAACCATGTACTTTTTTGATCTGGAGTATCTGATAAAATAGATACGATGTCTTCATAGAATCCCATGTTCAACATCTCATCAGCTTCATCCAAAATACAGTAATCTATATTTTTAATGTTTACTAAACCTCTGTTGATCATGTCTTGCATTCTTCCTGGAGTTGCCACAATAATTTGTGCTCCTCTTTTAATCTCTCTAGCTTGCTCTGTAATACTAGCCCCGCCGTAAACTGCTACCACATTAATACCTTTCTCGTATTTTGAGTAGTTTTTAAGTTCGTTGGTAATCTGTAAACAAAGTTCTCGTGTTGGCGATAAAACTAATGCTTGTGTGTTTCTATTGTCAGCATCAATTTTTTGAATTAGCGGAAAACCGAAAGCTGCCGTTTTCCCTGTCCCTGTCTGAGCCAACGCAACCATATCTGTGTCTTTTTCCAATAATAGGGGAATCGCCTTTTCCTGTACCTCTGACGGATTTTCAAATCCTAGATCTAAAATCGCCTTCAGTAACGATTCATTCAATCCTAATTGTTCAAATTTATTCATATGTGTATTTAAAATAGGGTGCAAAATTACTGTTAATTATTCACATAAACTAATGCAATTTTAAGAATTATGTATTTCTTATGATTTGATAATCAAAAAGTTATGTTTAATGTAAAATGATTTATACCAGAAATTGAAGAAAATCCCGAAAAAACACGTCGTGAAATATAAAATTTTGCCTTTAAAATGTTGTATTTTAAACAATTATTTTGTGGAGTTCAGGAAATCAATTAGTTGGTAAGTTGCTTTTCCGCGATGGCCAATTTTATTTTTGATTTCCAAAGGCAATTCGGCAAACGTTTCGGTATAATTTTCAGGCTTAAAAATAGGATCATAGCCAAAACCATGATTCCCAGTTTTGTTTAATGTGATTTCTCCTTTTGCAATTCCGGTAAATAAATGCTGTTTTCCATTTAAATTTAAGGCTATAACGGTCTTGAACTGTGCACTGCGATCTGATTTGTTTTTTAGCGCCTCTAAAAGCTTATTCATATTATCGTCTGCATTTTTTTGTTCGCCGGCATATCTCGCTGAATATACTCCAGGTTCTCCGTTTAAAGATATAACTTCTAAACCAGTATCATCTGCAAAACAATTGTAACCATATTTTTCAGTTACATAATTAGCTTTCAAAATCGCATTTCCTTCAATAGTATCTGCTGTTTCAGGAATTTCTTCATGACAGCCAATGTCTGAGAGACTTAATAATTGTATAGATCCGTTTAAGATACTTTGAATTTCTTTGATTTTATTAAGATTATTTGAAGCGAAAACAAGTTGCATTGTAATATATTTTAAGTTCCGAGTTATTTGAAACACAAATTTAGAATTCTTATATTTGATAAGTTGCCTAAAATTAAAATAAATGCAGGTATCCGTTTTATATAAAAAAATAACTCCTTTTGTTAGGCCTTACAGAAAGATGGTTATTGCTACTTTATTGCTTACATTTTTAGGATCGTTTGCAGCGCAGATAAATGCATTAATATTAAAGTATACTGTTGACACTATCAGTAATTTAATGGTAGCGCACGAACCTTTATCAAAAGGATTTCATTTATTGGGAATTATCAGTATCGTTTTGCTTTCTAAAGAGTTGGTATATTCTGTGGTGCAATTTGGACAGAAATTTTATGGAGAAAAACTTCGAATATTTATAACCCGTGATATCTCTCAGGCGATAGTCGAAAAAATTCTGAGCTATAGAATGGAGTTTTACACTTCAAACGAAAATGAAAGCGGGAAACTTCAAACTAGAATTGATTTAGGAATCAGCAGTTTAACACGATTGGTTCAGAACTTTTTTATTGATATTTTGCCTTTGTTTACAAACGCTTTTGTTGCTTTGTTATTGATGTTTTATGCGAATATGTATGTAGGTTTAGTTAGCTTGTGTATTATTCCCATTTACTTTTATATAAGTCAATTACAGGCAAGTAAATTGAGCGGTTTTAGAAGAAGAATGCGTACGTATCGCGAAACGAAGAATAACGGAATTATTAGCTTAATCGAATCGATAACCGTTATTAAATCTTTTGTTCGTGAACCAATGGAAGCTGATCGTCATCAGAAAATTCAATTCGAAATGACCGAAAATCAATTGGCAACCAGAAAAACCAGTTTTATTTTTGAAAGCATAAAAAGTTTTATTGAACAAATAGGCGTGGTTATTATCATTATTTTGACAGCGTATTTTGTATTGAATAATACAATGACTATTGGTGCAATTATGTTTCATATCATGCTGTTTAATAATGTGTCAGCGCCAATAAGGCAATTGCACAGGATTTATGATGAAGTCAACGATGCCTTGATTTATTCTGAAGGTTTTTTTGATATTCTAGAATCGGATAACGAAAAAGAAACAAGCGGTAATTATATTCCTGAAAAAATCGCTGGCTTGATAGAAGTTGAGAATGTTGATTTTATTTATCCAAACGGAACTCAAGCATTGTGGAATATTAATTTTACCATAAAACCAAACGAAACAACTGCTTTGGTAGGATTAAGCGGTGCAGGAAAAAGTACCGTTATCAATTTATTAGACAAGTTTTACCTGCCTTCTTCAGGAAAAATTTATTTAGATGGAGTCGATTTAAACGATTATGATACTGATTTTCTTCGAAAAAATATTGGATTAGTATTGCAGAAAAATCATATTTTTAAAGGAACAATCGCTGAAAATATTTTATACGGAAAGCCAGAAGCGTCACAAATAGAAATTATAGATGCTGCAAAACAAGCTTATATTCACGAGCAAGTAATGCAATTGCCAAAAGGCTATGACTCAGATGCTCATTTGCTTTCGGGAGGACAGCAGCAGCGAATTGCAATTGCGAGACTGTTCTTAAAAAATCCGCCGATTATTTTCTTAGATGAACCAACCGCAAGTTTAGATGCAATAGCTACAGAACAGATAAAAAAATCGCTTGATGCAATAAAAAAAGACAGAACCGTAATTATCATTTCTCACAGTATTTCTCAAATTATTGACGCTTCAAACATAATCGTTTTAGAGCAGGGAAGATGTGTTGAAAAAGGGACTCATGATGCATTATACGATAATAAATCAGTTTATTATGAGATATTTACAGCTATGGCAAACAGTTTAAATATTGATAAAATTACGCAGACACTGGATTGATTTTTCGTAAAATAAAATTTTCAATAATAAAAGCAAAGCCAGTTCCAAAGGTATAAGCCATAATATCACTCCATAGAAAACCTTGCCCGAGAACGTATCTTCCAAAAAGCGTTTTTCTTAATGTAATTGCCCAATCGGCTTGATAGAGCTGAAAAAACTCAATTCCGCAGCAAACTAATAAAGAAAACAGCAATATCATTGAAGCTTTTTTATTCATAAAGAAAATTCTAATCAAAACATACATCATAACTGCATACAGAAAATCACCGATCCAAAGCGGAATAAGCTCAATTTTTCTTGACATGATTCCAAGGAAAATAATGAAAAGAAATAATATGAAATAGTAGATACGGGTTTTATTCAATTCTAAGGAGATTTATTAGTACTTTTTAAGGTAAACAAAAATACAAAGATTCGGATACATCTACTTTATTTTCTAAATTTATCGATTCAAAAAGACTATCAAAAAAATAACCACATGATTACAAGACTTACGACACTAATTCTAGCTTTATTTTTTTTGGGAAACAATCTGTATTCTCAAAAGAGCACTCCATTCAATGTTAAAAAACAACTTGAATACTGTGCAGACCAAGCATCAAAAACATTAAAAGTGATTCCGAATGACGGAACTTCTCCGAGAACAGTTCCGAATGGAAGCAAAGAATGGAAGTTTGTGGGTTATAAAGATTGGACGAGCGGTTTTTGGCCAGGAGAATTATGGTATTTATATGAAGCAACTGGAGACAAAAAATGGGAAAAAGAAGCTGATAAATTCAGCAGATTTCTAACGCCATTGTCAGTAAGCAAGGCTGGCGATCACGATTTAGGTTTTCAGGTTTTTAATAGTTTCGGAAACGGATACCGTTTGACTAAAAATCCAGAATATAAAGATATTATTCTGAAAACTGCCGATACTTTAGCAACGCTTTTTAATCCAAAAGTAGGCACAATTCAATCTTGGCCACATAATAAATATGGAGGACATAATACAATTATAGACAATATGATGAATTTAGAATTGCTTTTTTGGGCTTCTAAAAACGGCGGAAATAAAAAACTGTATGATATTGCAGTAAAACATGCCGAAACAACAATGAACAATCATTTCAGGCCTGACTATTCTTCGTATCATGTCTTAATTTACGATTACGAGACAGGAAAAAAAATAAAAGGAATTACTGCTCAAGGATATAGCGATGACAGTATGTGGGCACGCGGTCAGGCTTGGGCAATTTACGGATTTACAATGGTTTACAGAGAAACGAAAGATCCTAGGTTTTTAGATTTTGCTCACAAAGTTGCCCGTGTTTATTTGGATAAATTAACAACAAGTGATTTGGTTCCGTATTGGGATTTTAACGCTCCGGATATTCCAAATGCGCCAAGAGACGCTTCCGCAGCTGCGATTGTCTCTTCCGCATTAATTGAATTAAGTTCTTATACAACTGATAAAACGCTGAAGAACGAATACTTGACAAAATCTAAAAAAATGATTGTCTCACTTTCAAATAATTACCAGAGCCGTGATGTCAATTCGGCTTTTCTGCTTCATGCAACAGGTCATAAACCGGCTGGAAGCGAAATTGACTGTTCTATTAATTATGCTGATTATTATTATTTAGAAGCGCTTTTACGACTTCAAAAACTAAAATAAATTATAAAACATGATCAAAAAAATAATCAAAATTTCGTTTGCAATTGTTTTTATGCTAATGCAGATCGGCTGTAAAAATTCACAGCAAAAACTTCAGGAATATGTTATATCTTATAATGAATCTGCAAAAAGTTTTAAAAGCGAGAATGTTACGCTTACGACTGCAAGAGGTTATATACATGACAACAAGATTGAATTGCGATTTGAAACAGATTTAAAACAAAACGAATCTGATAAAAAATTGGCTGCTGCACAATTTCCTAAACTGTTGAAAGAAATGATAAATAAAGGTCAGATTCCAAAAGAATTAATTGAAGAAGGTATTCAATTTGACGCCTATTATTTAGCAGATGATAATACGGTTTTCGAAAAACAAATTTTAAATAAAGAAACTATAAATGAAGTAGTAAAATAATAATTTCAAGTGAAATAAAACTTTGGAATTTAATATTATTAAGCCTCTTTAATTGAGTTTAAAGGGGCTTTTCTGTTTTTTTTATGGGTTCTGTAAAGGCAATATTAGTACTGCCTGTTTTTTAGCTATTTTCTGATAACTAATTTGTATTCAAATATTTGTGGTTATAAATTGTTTTTGTCTTGTAAGTTTATTATGTTTGAGTTAAAAATTAACTAAATAACCAAAAAATTATGAAAAAAATTACCCAAATCGTATTTGTTGCTATTGCTTTATTATCATTGACAAGTTGTAAAAATACCAAGCAAAAAATTCAGGATCATGTGAGTAATTACAATATTTCGTCTTCTATAAAGGGCAATAATATTGTAAGCACAAGTGCTAAAGCATTTTTAAATGATAATAAAATTGAGATAAGAATTGAAACTAATTTGGAGGGAAATGAGTCAAATAAATTAGCTACTAGTACTTCTTTTCCGAGTTTATTGCAAGAAATGGTAAAAAACAATCAGATTTCTCCAGAACTAATAAATGAAGGAGTAAAGTTTGATGTGTATTTTTTATCTTACAATAATATTATTCTTGCAAAACAATTAGTTGGTCCAGAAGAATTAGCTGTTTTGGAAAATGGAGAAAGTTCTACCGAAAACAAGGCAACTGCAAAACTTTAATTTATGGAGAAATAGTACTTTAAATAAAAAAGCCTCTTTAAAATTTTAAAGAGGCTTTTTTATTTTTATTGTTTTCGAACATTTGTTAAAATATCAGGAAAATAAGTATCTGATAGATGTGAAAACTCATCGCCGCGCATAAAAATATTAGGATCAACATCAGAAAAACTTTTTTTGCCTGCTGCAGCTAAAAGTTCATTGGCAGAATGTAAAGTATTTTTATGAAAATGGTACACACGATCTGATTTATCAGTGACAACCAAACCTTTCATTAACATTTTGTTTTGCGTGGCAACTCCCGTTGGGCATTCGTTATTATGGCATCGAAGTGCTTGAATACAGCCTAATGAAAACATAAAACCGCGTGCACTGTTACACATGTCTGCACCAAGAGCAACAGCATGTAAGATAGAATAGCCTGAAATGATTTTTCCGCTGCCTATAATGCGTATTTTATCTCGAATATTTAAGCCAATTAAAGTTTTGTTTACAAAGATTAATGCCGGCTCAAATGGCATTCCAACTCCATCAGCAAATTCTAGCGGAGCTGCACCAGTACCGCCTTCTGCACCATCGACTGTTATAAAGTCTGGATAGGTGTTTTCAGCAATCATTTCGTGGCAAATAGCTTCAAATTCGTCTGTATTACCAATGCATAATTTAAATCCGACTGGTTTTCCGTTAGATAATTCACGCAATTGTTTGATAAAATGAATGAGCCCTTTACTGTCTGAAAAAGCATGATGTCCGGGAGGAGAAAGAATCATAACATTAGGTTCAACTCCTCTGATTTTAGCAATTTGTTCCGTATTTTTAGCAGCAGGAAGCACGCCGCCGTGGCCTGGTTTTGCGCCTTGAGAAAGTTTAATCTCGATCATTTTAACATTAGAAAGATTGGCTTTTTCAGAGAATTTTTCAGGACTAAAATTTCCTTCAGCATCACGGCAACCAAAATATCCTGTTCCAATTTGCCATGTAATATCACCACCGCCGGCAAGATGAAATTCGGTTAAACCGCCTTCTCCGGTATTTTGATAGAAATTTCCTTTTTTAGCACCAATATTTATGGCACGAACTGCATTTTCGCTCAGCGAGCCAAAACTCATTGCCGAAACATTAAATAAGGAAGCTAAATAAGGCTGTTTGCAATCTTTTCCTCCAACTAATACACGAGGTAATTCTTCGTTAACTTTTGCTGGAAAAATAGAATGTTTTATACCTTCATAACTGCCATGGTTTAAGTTTAATTGTGTTCCGAAAGGTGTACTTGAATCAATATTTTTAGCTCTTTGATAAACTAAAGAGCGCTGATTTCTGGAAAATGGTTTTCCGTCAGTAGATCTTTCAATAAAATATTGCTGAATTTCTGGAGCGATCATTTCAAATAAATATCTGAAATACCCCAAAACCGGAAAATTTCTTAAAATGGCATGCTTTGTCTGTATGGTATTATAAACACCAACTACTAATAAGATTGGCAGAATAATAACGAGTAAAAAACCACGCTCTGTGTAATAATATGTTGCTGCAACAATTAGAAACAATAAGAATCCGTAGATAAAGAATTTTTTTCTCATGTTTTTAAAATTTAATAGGTAATAATTTGGTAGTTAATTGAATCGTAAGCGAACGTAAACATGCTTAATGCCTTTTTTATCTGATTCTCTTTCATCAATTTCAAGAATATCTGTCAGCGATTTCAGCATTGGCGTAAGCTTAGAAAAACCGTAATTTCTAGGGTCAAATTCTGGTTTTTTCTTTACGATCAAGTTTCCAACATCACCTAAAAATGCCCAGCCATCATCGTCTTCAATATCTTCGATAGTGGCCTCGATAAGTTCGATAGTTTGTTTGTCAATTTTATGTAATGCTTTTTCAGCAGGTTTTTCAATAGGTTTTTTGGCATCTGCAGCAACTGCAGTTTTTGGTTTTTTCTTCTGGATAGCTCCGTCTAAAACTTCAATATAAATAAATCTGTCGCAAGCTACAATAAAGGAGTTTGGCGTTTTCTTTTCTCCTATACCAATAACTTTCATACCAGATTCTCTCAATCGAATCGCCAAACGCGTAAAATCGCTGTCGCTGGAAACGATACAAAATCCGTCTAATTTTCCAGAATAAAGCAAATCCATCGCATCAATAATCAAAGCAGAGTCTGATGAATTTTTGCCAACCGTGTAGCTGTATTGCTGAATAGGCGTAATGGCATGTTCCAGCAAAACCGCTTTCCAACCATTTGAGTTGGGCTTTGTCCAATCAGCATAAATACGTTTTGTTGTGGGAGTTCCAAACTTCGCGATTTCTTCCATCATCCCTTTTACATTGCTGTACGGAACATTATCGGCATCAATAAGAACAGCAAGTTTTAATTCTCTATTGTTTGTTGGCATCGTTTTTTGTTAATTAATTTTTGAATTGAATGAAGTATTTATTCGCTTTTGGAAGTGATAATTGTATCAAATATACAAACTTTGTCTTTCATAATTTTATCGTTTGTCATTTTCCTGCGTTCATTTGAATTTTCCCTTGGTTGATTTGTTTCTTGTTTTTGGCGTAATAGCTTTAGTATAAGTTTACAGCATAAAAACAGTATAAAATGAAAAAACTAACCCTTATCGCATTGTTTTCTTTGGGAACTATTTTTGGTCAAGAAAACAATTTCAAAAATTATCTTGCGGATAATAAATCGACTCTTGATTTAGAAAATGAAAATCAATGGGAATTGCTTAAATCTGATGCAGAACAGAATCAATTTATTATTTTGGGAGAATCGCACGGCGCGCAAAAAGCACAATTGATCGATTTTAATTTATTAAAATACCTTAATAAAACCGTTGGAACCAAAAATTATATTGCCGAATTAGATTTTGCCCAAGCAACAGCAGTTAATGAGTTTCTAGAAAAAGGAAATGAGGAAAAGTTGAAAAAAGTTTTTAGGTATTGGATAAAAATTCATGCACAATGGGGAAATCAGGATTTTTATAATAAAATTTTAAAAATCAGAACATTGAATTTATCCTTGCCAAAAGAAAAGAGAATTGTTTTTATCGGAATCGATGGCGTTCAGGATTTTGAAAATTATTTAAATTATCTGAAATTATTTATTGGAAAAAATAAAATATTTGATTCACTTCGAGTGGGTTTAAATAAAGAATATAATGATTCGAATGTTGAAGAAATATCCCTTTTTGCCCAAAAATATTTAGATGAAATTCATCAAAACAAAACGGAATTCGAGAAAGTACTTAAAAACAAGTTTTCTGTTTTCGAATATTTAATTCAAAATTTAAGTTACAGCAACAGCAAATCTGGTGTAAACAGGCCAGAACAATTGTTTAGAAATTACAAACAATTATACGCTATTTTAAATTTAGAAAATCAAAAACTGTACGGAATGTGGGGATATTTTCATGCTCATTTGGTACCGGTTTATTATATAGGAGAAGATTTTGCATCTAAATTAGAGAGTTCAGATCACGTAAGTTCAAAAAAGATAATTTCAGTGGTTTGCCTGCCGGTCGATTCTCAATTTAATGTCTGGAATACTAAAACGGAAAGCTGGACAAAAGAACCATTTTCGTATGACAATAAATCGTTGTTGCAAATAGAAGGAATTAACGATTTAAAAGAACTTTCAATCGAAAATTCAACAACACTTTTTAAGCTTAACGGAATCAATTCTCCATTTCCTAAAACCGGACGTTTATTTAACGGATTGGCGCCACAGGGAAAATTGGCGGGGAATTTTAAAAACAGAGATTATGCTTTTCAGTATGTTGTATTGATGCGAAATTCAGATTGGCTGAATCCTCTTTCCAAAGATTTTTGATTTTATATTTAGAAACAATTTTAAGTTACATTTGAATTATACACATCTTGAGATCATAATGATAAATTTTAAGCAATACATTCAGCGTCCAAACCAATCAGATTGGATTATTATAGCAACATACTGGATTTTTAGTTTGTTTTTTTTAATTCCTGCTTATTTTATAACCGAAACTTTTACTGTTGCCCTGACTGCATTGCTTTATAACATTATAATCGATACCGTTTTTGTTTTGATTTTAATTTACATCATTCTGCCTTTAAGTTTAAAAAACAAAAAATTATGGATGCCAGTTTTGAGTGTAATTTTTTTGCTCTTTTTCTCGATGATTTTTTACAGATTTGGTTACGGACTAATTCTTCATAAACCGCAAAGCTGGAATTTTCTGGATATTATTGGCGGTGTCATTTCTCAGGCACAAAGTTTGGGAATTTTACTTTCTGTTTTGGCAATGAAAAAGTTTTATGCCTCACAGCAAAGCATTTTAAGTCTGGAAAAAGCAAATGCCGAAAGTAATCTAAAGGTTTTGAGCAATCAGATTGCACCGCATTTTTTGTTTAATAATCTAAATGTCCTGCAATCCTTAATTGATATTGATACCATCCAGGCAAAAGAATTTGTAAAGCATTTATCTGCTATTTATCGTTATTTAATTCGCCATAAAGATGAAGAAGTAGTTACTTTAAATGAAGAAATGACATTTGCAGCTGATTATATTTATCTGCTCAATCAAAGATTTGGAAATGCTTACGTTTTTAAAACTGAAATTACAGATCAAAATGCGCTGAAAAAATTAGTTCCTTCCTGTTGTCTGCAGATTTTATTAGAAAATATTATAAAACACAATCAGGGAAATGAACAAAATCCGTTAGTTACTTCAATCTTAATAACTGAAAATAAGATCGAAATTAAAAATGCGATTCAAGAAAAAATGTTTCATAATGACATTTCAGGAACAGGCTTGGAAAATTTGAATGAGCGTTATTTATTACTTTCAAATCAGTCGATTGCAATTTCTAAAAATGATAACTTTACTGTGACTTTGCCTTTGATCAATCAATTAAAATCTTTTAAATCATGAATGTTCTAATTATCGAAGATGAACCTTTGGCAGCAAAACAGCTTATTAATTTTATAAAAGAAATAAACCCTGCGTTTACCATTTTAGAAACTTTGAACAGCATTTCGCAATGTTTTGAATGGTTTGAAAGCAATGCGCAGCCGGATTTAATTTTTTCAGATATTGAATTGCTTGACGGCAATGTTTTTAATTTTTACGATAAACAAGTAATTAATTGCCCTATAATATTCAGCACCGCATATGATCAATTTTTAATGAAAGCTTTTGAAGGAAATGGCATTGCTTATTTATTAAAACCCCTGACAAAAGAGTCTGTTGAAAAAGCAATCTTAAAATGCAACACTTTGCAAACCAAATCAAAGTCAGGTATAAGTCATGATGTTTTACAATTATTGCAAAAATCATTGCAGCAGGAAGCTTCAAGTATATATAAGCAAAGATTTACGATCAAAACAAGAAATGGGATTTATTTACTGCCAGTTTCAGACATTGCTTTTATACAAGCAGATGGAGTGTTGCTTTATGCATTTGATTTTAACAATAAAAAATATCCCTTAACCGGAACTCTGATCGCCACAGAACAACAATTGAATCCCGAAATTTTTTTTAAAATAAACCGAAGTGATATTGTATCCATAAATGCAATAGAAAAAATAGCACCTCATATTGGTGACAGATTAGCAATTTACATCAAAGGTCAGAAAGAATTTGCCGTTACAAGTACACAAAAAACTTCTGTTTTTAGAAAATGGATTGACCGGTAAACTTTGGTTTAAATTGCTTTTTCTTCCGAAATGTGCGAAAACAGTAGACAATTAAGATAAGAGTAACCCTTCATTTCTATTTATAGAGGGTGAAAAATAAATTTAGTTTGAATACTTTTATAAGTTTTAAATATTTATTTTTGCACGCTGAATACATTAAAATTATTACTTCAAATATAT
Source organism: Flavobacterium sp. MR2016-29 (assembly GCF_015350695.1). Lineage (NCBI taxonomy): Bacteria > Pseudomonadati > Bacteroidota > Flavobacteriia > Flavobacteriales > Flavobacteriaceae > Flavobacterium > Flavobacterium sp. MR2016-29. The sequence goes on along the minus strand of NZ_JADKPU010000001.1, from coordinate 985,381 downwards.
TATGGTAAAAGATTTATTCGAAAGAATCCAAAACAATAAAGGTCCTTTAGGAAAATGGGCATCACAAGCAGAAGGTTATTTTGTATTTCCTAAATTAGAAGGAGAGTTAGGTCCAAGAATGCAGTTTGGTGGGAAAAATATTTTAAATTGGAGTTTGAATGACTATTTAGGTCTTGCCAATCATCCAGAAGTTCGTCAAGCTGATATTGATGCTGCAACTCAATTTGGAGCAGCATACCCAATGGGTGCTCGTATGATGTCTGGACATACTAAATATCATGAACAATTAGAAAATGAATTAGCTGAGTTTGTAATGAAACCGGCAGCATATTTATTGAATTTTGGTTACCAAGGAATGGTGTCTACTATTGATGCTTTGGTTACTAAAAATGATATAATCGTATACGATGTAGATTCTCATGCTTGTATTATCGACGGTGTTCGTTTGCACATGGGTAAACGTTTTACATACAAACACAATGATCTTGAAAGTATGGAGAAAAACTTGCAGCGTGCTACTAAAATGGCTACTGAAACTGGAGGAGGGATCCTTTTTATTACAGAAGGTGTTTTTGGAATGCGCGGTCAGCAAGGAAAATTAAAAGAAATTGTTGCGCTTAAAGAAAAATATAATTTCCGTTTATTAGTTGATGATGCACACGGTTTTGGTACACTTGGTAAAACAGGAGCTGGAGCAGGTGAGGAGCAAGGAGTTCAAGACGGAATTGATGTTTACTTCTCTACTTTTGCAAAATCAATGGCAAATATTGGAGCTTTTGTAGCTGCAGATAAAGATATTATCGATTATTTAAAATATAACTTGCGTTCTCAAATGTTTGCAAAAGCATTGCCAATGATTCAGACAATTGGTTCGTTGAAACGTTTAGAATTATTACGTAATCACCCAGAATTAAAAGATAAACTTTGGGAAAATGTAAATGCATTGCAAAATGGTTTACGTTCTAGAAACTTTAATATTGGAGATACAAATACTTGTGTAACACCAGTTTATTTAGAAGGAAGTGTTCCAGAAGCTATGGTAATGGTAAACGATTTAAGAGAGAACTACGGTATTTTCTTGTCGATTGTAATTTATCCGGTAATTCCAAAGGGAATTATTTTGTTGAGAATGATCCCTACAACTTCACATACACTTGCTGATATTGACGAAACTTTGGTTGCCTTTGAAGCAATTCGTGAAAAATTAGAAAACGGCACATATAAAGAAATTGCAAGCAGAACAAAAGTAGATTTAGACGCTTAATTTCTTATACAAATAAATTCCAAACATGGGAATTATGTAACAAAATCCATTCGTTATACGAGTGGATTTTTTTTTATTTGGAGTAATTTTATAATCGTAACCAGTAAATAAAAAATTATGAAAAAAGTATTAGCAATTACAATAATTATTTTAAGTGTTTTTACTTCTTGTAAAAAAGATCAAGTAGCAGAGCCAGTAGAAATTGCACCAAACCCTCCAAAAGAAGCTCAAGTTGTTGAACCAGCAGGAGATCAATGTTATGAATCGAGAACAAACGGAAATATTATTGAATTGAGTTTTAATGTAAACTCTCATCAGGAAGTAAACGGAAAACTGAGTTATAATATATCTGGAAAAGATAAAAATGAAGGAAGTTTAATTGGGAACATGAAAGGCGATACACTAATTGCAGATTATACTTTTATGTCTGAAGGAGTTTCATCTGTTAGAGAAGTTGCTTTTTTAGAAAGAGAAGGAGTATTAATTGAAGGCTATGCAGAAGCTGTAGAAGCAAATGGCAAGGTGTCTTTTAAAGATAAAAAACAATTAAAATTTGATCCAAAAAATACTTTGACAAAAGTTGACTGTAAAGCTGAGTAAATAAACAATTTTTTGTTTATAAAGCTAAAAAACCATTCTTTGGGGAGAATGGTTTTTTTTGTTTTTTAATATTTTTGAAAGATAAATTATCTGTGTACTTTTATTTTATCTAGATAATCACTCGAATTTCCGTTCCAGTTACATTTTTCACAACGATTATTTACAAATTGATGATTGCAATTTTTATATCCATATAAATGGCTTGAACATTCTGGACATAGATTCTCCATTTCTGAGGATTCTTTGTAAAACTCACTTTTGCATTCATCACAAATTTTTATAAAAAATTTTTTTGCCTTCATTTTGCCTGACTTTTAACTAAATACTGAGACTGAATACTGCTTTTTAAAGGTATTTAAGGTACGTTTTTCTCTGACAGTGAATCTTCGGGTCAAAGTTTTTCCAAAGTAAATGAATTGCTGTGTTTTCTGCTAATTCTGGAGTTCTGATACAATTTTGAATTCCTTTTTCAGAGAAGGTTTTAAAATATTCATCAAAGATAATAGCTGTAACACCTTTGTTTTGATAATCAGGGTGAACTCCTATAAGATAAAAAACAACATCTTTGCTCTTTTTCCTAGCTCTCAAAAGATGAATAAATCCAAATGGGAATAACTTTCCTTTTGCTTTCTGCAATGCCTCAGAAAAACTTGGCATTACTATACTAAAAGCAATTAAATTATCGTCCTTATCTACCACAAATTTGATGTATTCTGGATTGATAAAACTGATGTATTTCTTCTTGAAATATTCCTTCTGAACGTCTGAAATTGCCACAAAAGAAGCTAGTTTAGCATACGATTCATTAAACAAGTCAAACATTTTGTCTACATGAGGCATAATGTCTTTTGTTTTGGTAAACGTCAGCGATCTTAAACCGTATCTTTTTTTGATTAATTCTTGAGCTTTCAGGAAAAATTCTGGATGAACATTCGAAAATGGAAAAATACTTTCAATATATTCTTTCTCTACCTGAAATCCTAATTGCTCAAAATGAGTTACATAATACGGATTGTTGTACCAAGTAATCATAGTTCCCATTTGATCGTAGCCTTCTGTCAAAACTCCAACCTTATCTAAATTTGAAAAACCCATTGGTCCTTCAGCGTGTTCTAAATTGTTTTGTCTTCCTAATTCAAATACTTTTTCAAGCAAAGCTTTAGTTACTTCAATGTCATCAATAACATCAAACCAGCCAAAACGAACTTTTCTTTTGTGCTGATTATTTACTTCTGCCCAATTGATAATTGCAGTAATTCGGCCAACAATCTTGTTGTTTTTGTATGCTAAATAAAAGTAAGCCTCAGCATTTTCAAATGCTGGGTTTTTAGTTTTGTCAAATGATTCTAATTCATCGGCAATAATGGGCGGTACCCAATATGGATTATCTTTGTATAACGAAAACGGGAATTTGATATAATCTGTTAATTCCTTTTTAGTTTTGGCTTCTTTAATTGTAATCATTAAAATGGTATTGAAATCTCTAGTTGTAGAGAAGTTTAGTTATTAAATTTTATTCGTATTTAGATTTACGTTTTCTTTCTTGTTCCTGATAATCAGTTTCACGACGTTCCATATCATTGTCTTTGTTCTTTTTGGCTTTTTCTTCCTTTTTAAATTCCATTTGCTTTTCCTTGTAGCGCCCGTCATAACGCCAAGAAATACCAACTCCTCCGTAAAATATAGAAGGTGTATTTTTAAAATTTGTACTTAAGGAAGCATCAATCTGCATGTCAGGACTTAATAGATAAGCGGCGCCGCCACGAACGATAGCATCGCTGTAAAAATCACTTTTATAACCTTGGTTTTCAATAAAACCAGACCATTTGTCATTAAATCCGTGTGTCAAAGTCAGTACGTAGCCATAACTAGGATAATCTGTACTTATATAGTCAGCGATAATATTAGTTACAAAAACCCATTTTCCGCCTCCAAAAAGATTCTGAGTAACCAAAGCTATTTTAGGAGAAATACTCGATTCTGGAGAAAATGAATACGGATTATCAGCACCGACAAAATTAGCTCCTGCAAATATCGAAACTGCTGGAATTAGCGAATGCCAGTCAAATTTATGGTTGGCTTTATAGCTGTAGATGTTTTTGGCTTTTGTGTAATTTTTATAAGGATCATAAATCAAATATTTAGCTCCTAAAACCGTTTGTCTGAAATTGTTTTTTTTATAACTGGTATACGGAGTATCAAAATTTTCCATTTGATATTCAAGATCAAGTATGAATTCTAGTTTTTCAAGAAATGCACCATATCTAAGGGTTAAATCTGTTCCGAAACCGCTTGCATCATAATCAAGCAAATCGTGTTTTTCTTTGATACCGTATACGCCAAATTCAGCCTGAAATACTGATTTTCCAACTGCATATGCAGACATAGTTTCACCAGGACGGTTAGAATTAATTACATCTGTGTATTGTGCGAAAAAAATTTGGGGCGCAAAAAAAAGAGCTGTAATAAATAAGTTTTTAATTTTTAACATAAATGTATTTTTGGATTAAAAAGTTATAACGCATTTCAAATGTACTATATTTTATTATTTATTTAAGATTGATATTTTAATTTTAAACAATGGATTTATTAATTTTGGAAAAAAATTATACATTATGCAAGAAGCATCTTTTACAAATCTATTTAAAACGATAATGTGGATCATTGCGTTTTATTATATTTTTAAATTTTTAGCTAGAATCTTTTTGCCAGTATTGGTAAAAAAAGCAGTTGAAAAAGCAGGGGAGAATTTTCAGAGACAACAACAATATAGTCAGGATAATACATGGCAAAAAACGCGTACTAACAATGATGAAATAATCATTAATACGGCTAATGCCAAAAATCCTCGCGAAACCAAAAAGGTTGGCGATTATGTTGATTACGAAGAAATAGATTAAGTTTGTGTCCTAGATATATAGGATTCATCATTTAACCCAAACCAGCCTAAATTGAAAATAGTAAATAAGTTCTATCCGCATGCCCTTGTTGTACTGGGCTTTATCCTCGTTTCGTTAATTTATTTTTATCCAGTTTTACAAGGAAAACAAATTTTCCAATCGGATATTGCTCAATATACCGGAATGGCAAAAGAGCAAAATGACTTTAGAGCGGCAGAAAATGCTGAACCTTATTGGACAAATTCTGCTTTTGGCGGTATGCCAACCTATCAATTAGGAGCAAATTACCCGAATGATTATATTGGAAAACTAGATGATGCTTTGCGTTTTTTACCTCGCCCGGCTGATTATTTATTTTTATATTTTTTAGGCTTTTACGGTTTATTACTGGTTTTAAAAACAGATCCGCTAAAAGCTTTTATTGGTGCTATTGCATTTGGTTTTTCTACTTATTTAATTATAATTCTTGGAGTTGGTCATAATGCAAAAGCACACGCAATTGCTTATATGCCACTGGTTATTGCCGGTTTTATACTGGTCTTTCAGAAAAAATATGTCTGGGGAGGCTTGCTCACCATGTTTGCGGTTGCATTAGAAATTAATGCCAACCACTTTCAAATGACCTATTATTTATTGATATTCTTATTGATACTTTCAGGTTATTTTGCTTTTACTTTTATTAAAGAAAAACAATATAAGCCACTTTTAATTTCGATTGGTACTTTAGCTGTAGCCGGAATTTTTGCTGTTGGCGCAAATGCGACCAATTTAATGGCAACAAGCGAATACGCTAAATATAGTATTCGTGATAAAAGTGAGTTGACTTTTAATCCTGATGGATCTAAAAATCAAACCACTGCGTCAATGACGACGAATTATATTACTGAATATAGTTATGGAATTGCAGAAAGTTTGAACCTAATTGCGCCAAGAATTTTTGGAGGTTCAAGTCATGAAAATGTTGGTACTGACAGTCGCATGTACTCTTTTATGATCGAACAAGGTGTGCCTTCTGATCAAGCAGCAGACTTTGTTTCAGGAATGCCAACATATTGGGGAGATCAGCCTATAGTTTCGGCTCCCGCTTATATAGGAGTTGTGGTTTTCTTTTTGGCTGTTTTAGCTTTATTTATCGACGAAAGAAAAATAAAATACGTATTTCTTGCAGGAGCATTATTTACTTTGATGCTTTCTTGGGGGAAAAATTTCTCAACCTTAACAAATTTCTTTATTGAGTATGTTCCGATGTACGATAAGTTTAGAGCAGTTTCATCCATTCAGGTCATTCTTGAATTGTGTATTCCTGTTTTGGCAGTTATGGGCTTACAATCGTTTTTTAAAGCAAAAGACGAACCAAAACTGCAGCAAAAAGCTTTAGTACAGACAGGCGTTTTTGGACTTGGAGTTTTAGCCATTTTAGTTATAGCTAAAAGCATGTTCCACTTTACAGGAATGAGCGACAGCAGTTATATGCAAATGTATGGACCAGCTTTTGTTGATGCTTTAAAAGAAGACAGAATGAGTTTGTATTCTGCTGATCTATTGCGCTCAGGGTTTTTTATTGTGGTTACTTTTGGAATTTTATGGCTGTTTATTAAAAACAAATTTTCACAAAATACAACTTTAATTATTGTTGGTATTTTAATGATATTTGATTTATTTTTTGTGGACAAAAGATACGTTTCGGCTAAAGATTTTGTGAGTCCGGTGCAAATTGCAGCTCCATTTCAGGAAACGCCAATTGATGCCAAAATTCTCGAAGACAAATCGATTTACCGCGTATTTGATGTACAGGGACAATTGCAAGGCAGATCGTCATACTTTCATAAAACAATTGGAGGATACAGTGCTGTAAGACCAAGAAGAATGCAGCAGTTAATGGATTATCAAATTCAAAAAGGAAATATTGAAGTGCTTAATATGTTAAATGTTAAGTATGTTATTCAAACAGATAAAGAGGGGAAAGAAGTTCCTGTTGCAAATCCTGAAGCCAACGGAAATGCTTGGTTTGTAAGCTCAGTAAAACTGGTAAATAAACCAGACGATGTTATGAAAGCTTTAGATCATTTAGATACTAAAAAAGTAGCCGTATTTAATGTTCGCGAACACGAAGGCAAATTTAAAAGTGCCCGACTAAAAAAACAATGGGATACAACTGGAACTATCAAAGTTGTCGAATACAAACCAAATTATATTAAATACGAATCAGACAATGCAAAAGATGGTTTAGCCGTATTCTCTGAAATCTATTATAAAAATGGCTGGAATGCTTATGTTGATGGTAAATTGACGGATCATTTTCCAGTTGATTATGTTTTAAGAGCAATGGAAGTTCCGGGCGGAAAACATACTATTGAATTTAAATTTGAGCCTCAAGTAATAAAAACTGGAGGAACAATTGCTTTAGCGAGCTCAATAGGAATGCTATTGCTTGTAATTGGTGGAATTTATTTTGAGAGATTCTTTCGCAAAGATTCAGTAAAAAATCACGAAGACACTCAAAATAAAATCTAAAACCTTCGCGAAGTATCGTGAATTTTTTATGAGTCTCTGTGAAACCGAATAAACCTAATGGAACAAAAAAAGCTCTTAATTATAACTTACTATTTTCCGCCAGCCGGAGGTCCAGGTGTACAGCGCTGGTTGAAATTTGTAAAGTATCTGCCTGAATTTAATGTTCAGCCAATTGTTTATGTTCCTGAAAATCCTACTTATCCAATAGTTGATGAAGGTCTAGTTAATGAAATTTCAGATAAAGTCATTGTTCTTAAAAATAAAATTTGGGAGCCATATCAATTAGCTTCAATTTTTTCAAAAAATAAAACGAAGAAAATCAGTTCTGGAATTTTTCCACAAAAGAAAAAACAGACGTTTTTAGATAAAACATTTCTTTGGGTCCGGGGAAATCTTTTTATTCCAGATGCGCGTGTTTTTTGGGTAAAACCTTCTGTAGCTTATCTTGAAAAATACATTAGAGAAAACAATATAGATACGATTGTCACCTCTGGACCGCCACACAGTCTGCATTTGATTGGTTTAGAATTAAAAGAAAAATTAAATGTAAAATGGTTTGCGGATTTTCGTGATCCGTGGACAACGATTGGTTATCATAAAGCATTGCGCTTGTCATCTTACGCGGCTAAAAAACATAAAAATTTAGAACGTAAGGTTTTAAATACTGCCGACACTATTATTGTGACCAGCAAAACTACGAAGACCGAATTTCAGGCTATTACTGATAAACCAATTTCGGTTATTACAAACGGTTACGATATCGAAAATGTCGAAAAACAAACTTTAGATGCCAAATTTACTTTAGCGCATATCGGGTCTTTTTTATCGGATAGAAATCCTAAGTTTTTATGGGAATGTTTAGTCGAATTACTTCAAGAGATCCCAGATTTTAAATCGCACTTAGAAATTAAATTAATTGGAGCTGTCAGTCAGGAAGTTTTAGATTGTATTACTGAATTTAATCTTAATGCGTATTTGAATCTTCTTGGATATGTTTCGCATCATGAAGCAATCGCTCATCAAAAAAAGTCTCAGGTTTTGCTTCTAATCGAAATTAATTCTGAAGATACCAAAAGTATTATTCCAGGAAAATTGTTCGAATATATGGTCTCAAATCGCCCGATAATTGCAATTGGTCCTAATGGTTCTGATTTTGCCGATATAATAAAAGAAACCAATACTGGAGTATTTTTTGATTATTCTGAAAAAGCGAAATTAAAAAGTGTAATTTTGGACTTTTATAATCAATTTTTGGAAGGAAAATTACAAGCTAATGGCGTTGGTTTACAGCAATATTCAAGAAAAAACCTGACCAAACAATTAGCACAGTTGATTGAGGACTAATTAATCTAAAATCTGATCCCGTCCCGAAGTTTCTGGATCGGGACTACAATCTAAAATTTACAAATGGGTATTGTTTTAAACCAGTCTTTTAAAAATACAATTATTACTTACATAGGTTTCGGTATTGGAGCCATCAATACGCTTTATTTGTATCCTGTTTTTCTTGGTGCAACTTATTATGCTTTAACGAATTATATTCTTTCTGCAGCAAATGTTATTATGCCTCTATTTGCAATCGGGATGCAAAATACATTAGTTAAATTTTATTCTCAATATAAAACAGAACAAGAACGCGAACAGTTTTTGTCGTTTACAGCCTTATTTCCTGTTTTGATGTGTATTCCTTTAGGGATAATCGGTATCTTTTTTTACGATGATATAACTGATTTTGTATCTAAAGAAAATCCTGTAGTCAGAGAGTTTATGCTTCTAATTCCATTTATTGGAATTTGTATGGCGTATTTTGAAATTTTTTATGCCTGGGCGAGAGTGCATATGCATTCTGTTTTTGGAAATTTTGTTAAAGAAGTGGGACTTAGATTATTTTCAACCATCGCCTTAATTGGTCTTTACTTTAAGTGGATCAGTTTAGTAGAATTTGTATACGTTACAGCGGTAATTTATTTTGTAGCCTTTTTAATAACCATGTTTTATGCTTTTTACATTAAAAGGCCAAACTTTCAGATTTCAATTCCAGAGAATGTAAAAGCTGTAATGGAATATACTTTTTTCATTATCCTGTCAGGAAGTGTAGCAAACTTGCTTTTAGACGGCGATAAATTGATGCTGAACCAATACATGAAAATTGAAAATATTGCCTATTATTCTGTTGCTACATATATTGCTTTGGTAATTTCAGTTCCAAGCCGTGCAATGCATCAAATTGTGTATCCAATTACAGCAAAATTAATGCATGAAAATAAGCATGATGAGCTAAATCAGCTTTACAAGAAAACATCAATCAACTTGCAAATGGTGGGAGGGTTTGTAATGCTGTGCATTTTTGTAAATATCAATCAATTATATGAATTGGTTCCGAAAGAATATAGCGGTGGAATTGCGGTTGTATTTATGATCGGATTATCTAAATATTTCGATTTGATTTTAGGGAACAACAACGCTATTATTTTTAATACAAAATACTACCGAATGGTATTGTATTTAGGACTTTTATTAGTGTTTTTGACCATTGTACTGAACATGATTTTTATTCCGATCTTTGGTATTTTCGGATCTGCATTTGCGACATTATTGTCTATTACCTTATACAGTTTGGCAAAGCTTCTTTTTGTTGTTAAAAAACTTCATTTATACCCTTTTACAAAAGAAACTATCTATTCAATACTGTTGACGTTCGCTTTATTTTTAGTGTTTTATTTCTGGGAGTTTCCTTTTTACCAATTGATCAGTATTGCATTAAAATCGGTTTTAGTAACAATTTTGTATGTGTATCTAAACTACAAGTTTAATATATCCCCGGATATTAATAAGGTTATAGATACTCTTTTTAGAAAAGTGGGAATCAAAATTTAATATGACTTATTGAGATTTAAAAAGTAATTTAAAATCGAATCTATTTTGTTTTTATATTTGTTAGAAAGGATAACTAATTTATTTCTAGTAGAATATGAAAAAGAAATTCATTTGTTTTTTAGTGTTTTTAGTTGTTTTGCTTTCTTCGTCTTTATTTGCCCAAAAAGAAAATCTAAAAACTTCACAAATTGCTGTAAAGCCAAAATTAAAAGGATATCCGGTCAGTCCTTTTAAGGATACTCTTTTTTATGTCTACAATAAAGTAGGTTCGTTTTCTGCAGAAAATAGGGCAAAGGCAATTACAGCAAAAATACATTCTCTCTATGAAGACGATCTCTTTAAGGCTGATTCTTTAAAAATTATTCCCTCTGATATAAGCCAAGATATTGTTTATAAAGGGGATTTAGTTTTAATGTCAATTTTAGATGCTGATGCCAAATCTGAAAATAAAACAGTTTCAGATATAGCAAAACGAAATTTTAACGCTATAAAAAAAGCAGTTGTTTATCAGAATGAAAACTATTCCTTATTGCCAAAAAGACTCGGATATACGGCTTTATTAATCTTAATTCTTACCATAGTTTTATTGCTTGCCTCGAAAGTGTTTAATTTTATAAAATCTTATTTTTCTAAAAGAAGAGAAAAATATTTTAAAGGATTTACATACAACAATATAAATGTACTTACGCCTGATAGACAAGAGTTTGTTGCATTACGCATTATTGGTATTATAAAAATAATTTCATTGTTTATATGGCTTATTTGGCTCTTCCTTTATTGTTTAATATTTTCCCCGCAACTCAGGCTTACACTACTACAATACTAAAATGGACACTGACTCCTATAAAAGCTGCTGTAATGGGATTTGTAGACTTTCTGCCAAATCTATTTACGATCATTGTAATTATTTTGATTTTTAGATATACACTCAAAATAATTAAATTTTTTGTAGACGAAATCAATAAAGAAAATATAAAAGTTGATGGATTTTATAGCGATTGGGCAAAACCCACGTTCAATATTATTAGGCTTCTTGCTTATGCTTTTATGCTGGTTATTATTTTTCCATATCTGCCTGGTTCTGATTCTGATATATTTAAGGGAGTTTCCGTCTTTGTTGGTATTTTGTTTTCATTAGGTTCATCAAATGCTATTGCAAATATGGTTGCCGGTTTGGTAATTACCTATATGCGTCCCTTTAAAATTGGCGACTTTATTAAAATTGGCGATGTCAGCGGAGAAGTAATCGAAAAAACAGCTCTGGTTACCCGAATAAGAACGCCAAAATTTGAAGATATTACCATTCCAAATGCGACAGTTTTATCCAGTACTTCTACTAATTTTTCTTCGAATACAAAAAATTCAACTGACGGTTTATTAATTCATACAACAGTTACAATTGGATATGATGTTCCTTGGAAAGACATTCATAAAGCTTTGATTAAAGCAGCTCTAAAAACTGATTTAATTGAAAAGACACCAATTCCTTTTGTACTTCAAACCAGTTTAGATGATTTTTATGTATCGTACCAAATTAATGTTTATACGAAAGAACCTACAAGACAGCCTCGAATTTATTCTTCCCTTCACCAAAACATTCAAGATTCGTTTAACGAAGCCGGAATTGAAATTATGTCACCACACTATAACGCACTGAGAGACGGCAATACAACAACAATTCCAGCAGATTATCTAAATAAAGACTACGAATCACCATCTTTTAATGTTGCTAATAAAAGTTAATTTATTAATATTTAGTTGTTAACTTTTAAATTTTAACAGTATAATACTTTGTTATTAATTTTATAAAAACTAATTTTAGCTAAGAATTCAGCAGCACTTTGCTTTATATCATAAAAAATATAATATAAAAGACAATAAAAACAGTTGCCGAATTGTTATTTAGATTAAAATACTTTCAGTTTGGATACTGAAAAGTATTAGTAGTATTTAGATTAACTTTTTAATGGAGGATTATGAAGAGCAATCAATTGAGTCAAGAACAGAGCGTTCAAGTATTTTCTAGTATGATATCAAGCAAGGTTCATAACGGATTTACATTAGAAGAAAGAAATGATGAATTCCTTTTTGCTGTCCTTTCTAAAGGTGGAAAAGTAGTGAATCATGGCTTAAATTTTATCATTTTTTGCTTGACCTTAGGATTGTGGTCATTTGCATGGCTTTATCTTACTTTAGAGGCGTCAAAGCAAAAAAAAGTATTAGTTGCCATCGACGAAGATGGTTTCCCTTTTGAAGAAAGATGTCTAGTTGCCTAGAGTCAGAATCAAATCAAACCAAATGAAAAAAAGAAACAGCCATAAATTACTTTTAAGATAAAGTAATTTATGGCTGCTTTATTTAAAAAAAATTACAATTTATCTTTTAGGTAAACTCCCGTAACTGATTTTTTTACTTTTACAATATCTTCCGGAGTTCCCTCTGCTAATAAATGCCCGCCATTTTCACCTCCTTCAGGGCCAAGATCAATAATCCAGTCAGCACATTTTATCAAATCGAGGTTATGTTCTATTACAATTATTGAATGACCTTTTTCGATTAAGGCATCAAACGAAGCTAATAGTTTTTTGATGTCATGAAAATGAAGACCAGTTGTTGGTTCATCAAAAACAAATAATGCTTTATCTTTTGTGGCACCTTTTACTAAAAATGAAGCAAGTTTAATACGCTGTGCCTCACCGCCGGAAAGAGTAGAAGAAGATTGTCCTAACTGAACATATCCTAAACCAACATCCTGCAAAGGCTGTAACTTTTGCGTTATCTTGCTCTGTTTGTTTTTTTCGAAAAAGGCAATCGCATCATCAATAGTCATTGTCAGAATATCGTTGATGTTTTTATCATCAAAATTAATTTCTAGAATTTCTTTTTTAAAGCGTTTTCCTCCACAAGTTTCGCACGGCAACGAAACATCAGCCATAAAGACCATCTCAACGTTTATAGAGCCTTCTCCTTTACAAGTTTCACATCGGCCTCCATCTACGTTAAATGAAAAATGTTTTGCCTGATATCCTCTTATTTTCGATAATTTTTCTTTTGCATACAATTCACGAATATCATCATACGCTTTAATATAGGTTACCGGATTCGATCGAGAACTTCTCCCGATAGGATTTTGATCTACATATTCAATATGTTTGATCTGCGAAAAAGAACCTTTTATTTCACTAAATTGTCCTGCTTTTTCAGAAGCATTTTCCAACTTCTTTTGCATCGCAGGAAATAAAATCTTCTTTATCAGGGTACTTTTTCCACTTCCTGAAACACCTGTAATAACCGTAAGAACATCTAGCGGAAAAGTAACATCTATATTTTTTAAGTTATTTTCTCTTGCGCCAATAATATCAATATGATTTTTAAATTTTCGTCTTTTCTTCGGAACTGAAATTTCTAAATCTCCGTTTAAATATTTAGCCGTAAGCGATTCAGATTTTAAGATTTCATCGTATGTTCCCTGAGCGACTAAATTTCCTCCGAAAGTTCCTGCTTCTGGACCAATATCAATAATCATATCCGCCGCTTTCATGATGTCTTCGTCGTGTTCAACTACAATAACGGTATTTCCTAAGTCACGAAGCGAAAGCAAAACTTTGATCAATCTTTCAGAATCTTTTGGGTGCAGACCAATACTTGGCTCATCTAAAATGTACATTGAACCAACTAAACTGCTTCCTAACGAAGTAGCCAGATTAATACGCTGTGATTCTCCACCAGAAAGTGTTGCCGAATTTCTGTTTAAAGTCAGATAATCTAAGCCAACTTCTGTCAAAAAGGATAAACGATTGTTGATTTCGACCATTAATCGTTTTGCAATTTGCTGTTCGTAAACATTCAATTCGATATTTTTGAAAAAAGTTACCAAATGTTTAATTGGCAAATCAACTAAATCTGAGACCGTTTTGCCATTTATTTTTACATAAGAAGCCTCTTCACGCAAACGTTTCCCGCGACATGCATAACATTTTGTTTTGCCTCTGTAGCGTGATAACATTACACGATTTTGAATCTTATAATTTTTTTCTTCTAATTCCTTAAAGAAGCCATTTAAACCTTGAAAATATTTGTTTCCTTTCCAAATTAAATCCTTTTGATCTTCTGAAAGTTCAAAATAAGGTTTATGAATTGGGAAATCAAATTTATAAGCATGTTTAACCAATTCATCTTTGTACCAGCTCATGCTGTCACCTCGCCAAGGATAAATCGCACTTTCAAAAACAGATAAAGAAGTATTTGGAACTACTAAATCTGCGTCAATGCCAATAATATTTCCGTATCCTTCGCAAACCGGACAAGCACCGTATGGATTATTAAAACTGAACAAATGAACATTTGGTTCTAGAAAAGTAATGCCGTCTAATTCAAAATTATTCGAATAGGTGAATCTTTTATTTGAACCTAATTCCTGCAGATAACAGATTCCTTTTCCTTCAAAAAAAGCAGTTTGTACCGCATCTGCCAGACGGTTGTAGAATTCTTCTTCATCTTTAACTACAATTCTGTCAATGATTAAGAGGATGTCTTTATTGTCTAATTTATGAAGATCCGTCGGTGTAAATTCATCTAAACGAACCATTTCGTTATCGACTAAAATACGGGCAAAACCTTGTTGTAGAAGTACTTTTAGTTTGTCTTCTAATTGCCTTCCTTCCTCTAAATGAATAGGAGAAAGCAATAACCATTTGCTGTCTAATTCTAATGATTTTACATCAGCAACAACATCGGTCACTGTATTTTTTTTGACTTCCTGCCCTGAAATAGGCGAATATGTGCGCCCAATTCTGGCAAACAAAAGTTTTATATAATCGTAGATTTCAGTTGAAGTACCAACGGTTGAACGCGCATTAGTTGTATTAACCTTTTGTTCGATCGCAATCGCAGGCGCAATACCTTTTATGTATTCGACTTTTGGTTTGTCTAAGCGCCCCAAAAACTGCCGTGCGTATGATGATAAACTTTCAACATAGCGGCGCTGTCCTTCGGCGTATAAAGTGTCAAATGCCAAACTGGATTTACCTGATCCTGAAAGACCTGTAATGACAACAAGTTTATTTCGCGGAATAGCAACATCTACATTTTTTAAATTATGTACTTGTGCTCCTTTAATTATAATATTATGTTTTGGGTCGAGTGTAGAAAGATCAATCTGCATACAAAAAGTCAATTTTTACAAAAGTAATCAATTTTGAATTGAATTTTGTTAAGGACATTGTTCCAAATTTTAACTAAATCATTTAGTGTCATTCATTATAAGTTAAATTAAACAGATATAAATCAATAATTTGTTTCTCGCAGTTTCTGCACATTTGGGCAGATTTAAATTTAATATAATAATCTGCGTTCATCAGCTTAATCTTTTTAAATCTGTATATAAAAACTTTAAGAGTCACCGTTCATTTTAATTAAAAGGAACGCATTTTTCCCAATATCTAATTTATGTTTCTATGTGTTAAAATATATTTTATGTTCAATGAATTGTTTTACTATAAAATATCCTATTTTAGAACTGCTTTAATACTATTTTAATATTCTGACCAAATTTTGAAAACTAAACTTTCTACTTTATTTCTTTTAATGAGCTTTATCCTGTTTTCGCAGGAGTTCCCACCAATTATTAAATACTCTTCGTCAATTTATGGCGCTGGAAATCAGAGTTGGATGATCTCACAAGACGATCAGAATTACTTATATTTTGCTAATAATGAAGGACTTTTAGAATTTAACGGAACAAATTGGCAATTATATCCAGCACCCAATGAAACAATTATTCGCTCTGTAAAAGTAATTGGAAATAAAATCTACACAGGCTGTTATATGGATTTCGGTTATTGGACGAGACAGCGCAATGGAAAATTAAAATATACTTCGCTCAGTAATACCATTAAGGACAAAATTTTAGATGATGAGCAATTTTGGAATATCCTGAAATACGATCAATGGATTTTGTTTCAATCCTTAAACCGAATTTATATTTACGACACTAAAACTGGAAAATTTAAAATAATTGCACCTAAAAATGGCGTCATCAAATCTTTTTCTGCTAAAAACGCTATTTATTTTCAGACTATAAATGATGGGCTTTTTGAAATTGAAAGCGGTAAATCAAAATTAGTTTCAGATAATCCGATTCTGAAAAAGTTTACGATTGTGAATGTTTTTACTACAGATGATGGTTTGCTGATTCAAACACAATTAGACGGAATTTATAAATTGACTGGGAATACATTAACGCGTTTTTCTACCGATGTTGATGCAGAATTAAAATCGAGTTTTGTGTATAGTAGTCAATTATTGCAGGATGGAAGTTTTGCATTGGGAACGGTTTCTAACGGAATTTTTATTTTATCAAATACAGGAAAGCTAAAATATCATATTTCGCAAAGTAAAGGTTTGAGCAATAATACGGCATTATCGCTTTTTGAGGATAAAGATCAGAATTTATGGGCTGGTCTTGATAACGGTATAAATTGCATCAACATTCAGTCTCCTGTTCATAGTTTTACAGATGATTCTGGTGTTTTAGGAACGGTGTATGCTTCTGCAAGTTTTAACGGTTTGCTTTACGTGGGTACAAATCAAGGTTTGTTCTGTAAAAATATGCAAAGCAATTCAGAATTTAAATTCATAAACGGAACGAAAGGGCAGGTTTGGTCACTTTTTGTATACGACAATACGCTTTTTTGCGGCCATGATTCAGGGACTTTTATAATTTCTAATGATTCGGCTAAAAATATATTTTCATCTTCAGGAACTTGGAAGTTTGAAGTTGTTCCGAATACTAAAAACCAATTGCTTCAAGGAAATTATTATGGAATTTCGGTTTTAGAAAAAGTAAATAATCAATGGGTTTTTAGAAATAAAATCGAAGGCTTTGATTATTCGTCACGTTATTTTGAAATCACAAATAATTTTGAGCTGTATGTAAGTCACGAGTATAAAGGTATTTTTCGATTAAAGTTAGACAAATCTTTGTTGAAAACTAAAGGGTTTTATACTTACAAATCGCCTCAAAAAGGAAAAAACGCAAGTTTAACAAAATTCAATAATGCTATTTACTATGCATTTAAAGGAGGTATTTTTAAATTAAATTCAAAAAATAAACTTTTTGAAAAAGATAATCTATTAAGTTCTATTTTCGAAAAAGACGAATACACATCTGGAAAATTGATCGTCGATAATTCGAATAAAATTTGGCTTTTTTCTAAAAATTACATTCATTATTTCTCTGCGAGCAAACTCAGTAATCAATTAAAACAAAACGTGATTCCGATTCCGTCTTCGTTAACCAACTCAATGCTCGGTTTTGAAAATATTACGCAAATTTCAAAGTCTACTTATTTAATTGGTACAACAGACGGTTATTATACTTTAAATATTGAGGATTTAAGCTTTAAAAATTATACTGTATTTATTACTGATATTACAATCAACAAACAAAATGAAACCCTCAAAAATGTAGCTCTTGGAAATGAAGGAAGCTTTAGTTCGAATGAAAATAACATCACTTTAAATTATACGGTTCCAGAATATAATAAATACATCAATTCTGAATATCAATATTTATTAGAAGGATTTCAGAATGACTGGAGTGAGTGGAGCACAAAAGCGACAGTTAACTTTAAAAATTTATCTCCAGGAAAATATACTTTTAAAGTAAGAGCTAAATATGCCAATACAATTCTTGAAAATACAGCTGCGTATACTTTTGTAGTTTTAAAGCCTTGGTATTTGACCAATTTAGCTTATTTTATTTATTTTATGCTAATTGTTATAATGGCCTATTTTATAAACAAAGCCTATAGAAATTATTATCATAAGCAAAAAGAGAAATTAATTGAAGAGAACAACCTTCTTTTAGAAATTAAAGAACTCGAAAATGAACAGCAATTAATGAAATTGAGAAACGAACAGCTTTCGCAGGATGTAGATACCAAAAATCGAGAACTCGCCGTTTCTACAATGAGTTTGAACAGCAAAAATGAACTTCTGGCTTTTATTAAAGAAGATTTAAAGAAAACGACTCAAAACGACAGCAGTAATATTAAATCAGTGATTAGTACAATCAATAAAAATATTACAGAAGAAGATTCGTGGAACGTATTTAAAGAAGCGTTTGATAACGCTGATAAAGATTTCTTGAAAAGAATTAAACAGCTTCATCCGTTATTGACGCCAAATGATCTTCGTCTCTGTGCTTACCTGCGATTAAATCTTTCTTCAAAAGAAATTGCGCCTTTATTTAATATTTCAGTGCGAAGTGTTGAAATAAAAAGATATCGTTTGCGTAAAAAAATGGATTTACAGCACGAAATCGGTTTAGTTGAATATATTCTCGCTGTATAGGAATCAAAAAATCAGCTCGAAAAAACTATACATTACCTCAACATTTAGAAATTGCACTGTTTTTATACTGCTTTTTTGAATACATTCTCAATTCTTAAATATAGTTAAATAAGGATGTTTTTTGTGATATATTCAATTTAGAGATATTTTTTTTGTCATGTATGTTTTTTGTTGAGGTTAAATTTATGGTATTCCTAAGCTTATCAGATAATTTTATCTTTCAATAAAAACTAACTAATTATGAAATCTAAATTATTACTAATTGTACTAATGCTGTTTACATCTTTTGCGTTTTCGCAGAATTTTGATGTTAACGGAACGGTACTTGAAGCCTCTACAGGACTCTCATTGCCTGGAGTAAATGTAAAAGTTAAAAATTCGTCGCAAGGCACATCTACAGATTTTGACGGATCGTTTAAATTATTAGGAATCCCAAAAGGAACGACACTTGTTTTCAGTTTCATTGGTTTTAAGACACAGGAAGTTGTGGTCTCAGGAACAAAAATAACAGTAAGACTCGGTGATGATGCTAAATCATTAGACGAGGTTGTGGTTATTGGTTACGGTACTCAAAAGAAAAGAGAAGTAACCGGAGCTGTTTCTACACTTGACAGCAAAACTCTCGACATCTTGAAACCAGCAAGAATAGAGCAGGCGTTGCAAGGAACAATGTCTGGAGTTAATGTTACTACACAATCTGGAGCGCCTGGCGCACCTTTAGATATACGTATTCGTGGGATAGCCACAAATGGTGAAAATAGGCCAACTACCATTATTGATGGATATGTAGGAGATTTAAATTTAATTAATCCGAGTGATATTGAAACCTTAACTGTTCTAAAAGATGCTCAAGCCGCAATTTACGGAACAATTGGAGCAAACGGAATCATTTTAGTAACCACTAAAACAGGAAAGAAAAACTCTAAAACAAAATTCTCTTTTAATACTTATACAGGTTTTCAGGAAACATCTAGAACTTTACCAACTCTCAATGCTACAGAATATGCTTTATTATTAAATGAAAGTTATGCAAACGGCGGCAAAGCACTTCCTTATCCAAATGTTTCAGGTTTAGGAAAAGGAACCAATTGGCAGGATGAAGTTTTTGGTACAGGTGTTCCGATTATTAATTATGATTTATCCGTTTCTGGAGGTTCAGACAAAGTTACTTATGCTATCAGTGGTTCACACTTAGATCAAGAAGGTATTGTAGGTGGCGATAAATCTGGCTTTTTAAGAAATACCGCAAGGATTAGTCTTGGAGCTGATTTAACAGATAAATTAAAACTTAAGACAAATGTCATTTATACGTATTTTACAAGAAATATGTTAAACGAAAACGGACTAGGATCTGTTTTATTTAACGCATTGAATGTACCCTCAACTTTGAGTCCTTACGATCAAAATGGTAATTTTACTTTAGTGCCAAGCACAACAGGTTTAGGAACAGAAATCATTAATCCGTTAGCTCAGATTGCTAATACTTATAACGATTACAATTACAAAAAAATCAACGGAAATTTTGGTTTAGATTACAAACTCTTTAAAGGATTTGTACTTTCTAGTGCAATTGGTTTTAATACTTCGAACAGCGAATCTAAAACATTTGCACAGCAAATAAGCTATGGCGGAAAAGTTTTTGATGTTCAAAGAAGTTCTGTAACACAGGGAGCTGTAAATGATAATAATTATTCATTTGACCTTTTTGGAACTTATACCGTAAAAATTGCCGAAAACCATAATATTGTAGGAACACTTGGAACTACTATTTTTAAAGAATGGGGCAATGGACTTTTTGCAACCGGTTATGATGTTCCAAATAATTCTTGGCAATTTGCAGATATTTCATTAACAAAAGGAATATCCGAAGCTTTAAATAATAGCGCTTATGTTTACGATCAAAGGAGGCTTTCTTATTTTGGAAGACTGCAATATGATTATAAAGGAAAGTATTTATTATCAGCTATGATTCGCCGTGATTCTTCTACGAAATTCGGTCCTGGAAACAAAGTGGGTTATTTTCCATCTTTCACAGGAGGCTGGGTAGTTTCAGATGAAGGTTTCTTTGGAGAATCAAAAACAATCAACTTTTTAAAATTAAGAGCCAGCTACGGAACTTTAGGAAATGACCAAATTCCGAATTACGGTTATCTAGGACTTTTAACCGGAGAAGCAACTTATGTTTTTGACGGTACTTTAGTAAACGGAACTGCAACTGGACAAGTGCCAAATCCGGATTTAAAATGGGAAGAAGCAAAGAAATTTGATGTTGGTTTAGACTTAAGACTTTTTAATGATAAAGTTTCTATCGTTACAGATTATTTTATTGATACAAGAAGTGATTTATTAATTCAGAATATTCCGGTATCAGGAATTAATGGAACAGGCGCACCGGGTGCAAGCTCTCCAACTTTAAATGCAGGAAGCGTTCGAAATTCAGGTGTTGAATTTGCGATTGATTACAAAGAAAGATTCTCAGATAATTTTACAATGAGTGTAGGATACAATGTTACTTTCCTTAAAAATGAAGTTTTAGAAGTAAACAACGGAACAGGATTTATAGAAAGCGGTGCTTTTGGAGTAGGACAGCCAGCTCCGGCACGTATGGAAATAGGAAAACCAATGGGATATTTTTACGGATATAAAACCGATGGAATTTTTCAGAATCAAGCCGAAGTCGATGCACATCCTTCTCAAATTGCTTTAGGAGCAAATGCCGCACCAGGTGATATTCGTTATGTAGATAATAATGGTGACGGTGTTTTAGATGCAAAAGACAGAACCAATATTGGAGATCCAATTCCAAATGCAACAATGGGTTTCAATATGCAGCTAAATTATAAAAATTTAGATTTTGCTGTTTACACATTTGCTTCAGTTGGCAATGATATGGTACGCAACTACGAAAGAACATTATCTGACGCCAATCGTTTAAATTATGTTTTAGACAGATGGACAGGAGAAGGATCAACTAATACAACTCCTAGAGTAACAACTGGCGCTACAGCAAATAATGTTTTCTCTGATTATTTTGTCGAAGATGCTTCTTACTTCAGAATTCAAAATATTCAATTAGGGTATAGTTTGAATTCTCAAGTTGCTCAAAAAGCCGGTATGACAAAAGTTCGCTTTTATACAGGTGTAAACAATCTTTACACTTTTACAAAATATAAAGGTTTTGATCCAGGCGCTTCAAACGGTAACCCAATTGGAGGCGGAATCGATTATGGGTTTTATCCTGTTCCAAGAACTTATTTATTGGGCTTAAACATTAATTTTTAATTTCAATTAAAATGAAAAAATATTTATTTACAACCATTATAACAATCATTCTGTTCTCGACAATAAGTATTTCTTGTTCAGATGATTTTGTAGATCCTACGCCAGAATATTCGATAGATTCTGAAAATTATTTCAATTCAAAAGCCGATTATGATCAGGCATTAATTGCTGCTTACGATTTGCTTCAATCTTCTTACGTAAATGTTTTGCTGGGCGAAATTGCATCAGACAATACATTGGCAGGAGGAGAAAGTCCAACAGATGTTATTGGTTTTCAGCAAATAGACGACATGATTCACACTCCTGTAAACAGCAATTTAAGAGATATCTGGAATTGGATGTTTGCAGGCGTTCAAAGAGCTAATTATATTCTTGAGTTTAAAGATAAAACCGATTTTGAGGGAAAAAACCAGCTAATTGCAGAAACACGTTTTCTGAGAGCATATTACCAGTTTGAGTTAGTGAAATGGTTTGGTGGAATCCCGATGAAAGGAGATGCTAGATTTAAAATTGGAGATGAAAAAACGATAGCACGTTCTTCAGTCGCAGAAGTGTATGCTTCTATTGAAGCTGATTTAATTTTTGCTGCAGCTAATTTATCTCCAACAGCATCTCAAAAAGGAAGAGCAACTAAAGGTGCAGCTTTGGCTTTATTAGGAAAAGCTTATTTGTATCAAAATAAATTTACGCAGGCTGCAACTGCTCTAGACGGTGTAATTACTTCTGGTAAATATTCGCTTCAGGCAGACTATAACGCCATGTTTGAGTTAGATGGAGAAAACGGTCCCGAATCTGTTTTTGAAGTACAGTATACAGATGTAGAAGGAGCTGGTTTTGGATGTCTTCAATGTTCTGAAGGGAACGTTGCAGTTGGTTTTAGCGGTATAAGAAATTATTCAGGTCCGTTATTTTCTTCTGGATTTAGTTTTAATATTCCAACTCAGGAAGGTGTAAATGCGTTTGAAGTAGGAGACAAGCGTAAAGATGTTGCTATATTAGATATTGCAGCTTGGGCGACAGCCAATTCTTCATTTGATGGAGGAAAAGGCGTGAGCTACGGAAAAGGAAATGAAGACACTGGTTTCTTCAATAGAAAATACCTTCCTAGAAAAAGAAGTGCAAGTGCAGCTGGAGATTTAAACTTAACAAATCCAAACAATTACAGAGCAATTCGTTATGCTGATGTCTTACTTATGGCAGCAGAAGCTTACAATCGTGGAGCAATAGACGATGCAAAAGCTAAAACCTATTTAAATGCAGTCAGAAGACGTGCTTTTGGCGACAATAACCATGATATTTCAGCTTCTGGAGCAGCATTGACTGATTTTATTTGGGCAGAAAGAAGAGTAGAACTTTTTGGAGAAGGACACCGTTTCTTTGATTTAGTAAGAACTGGAAAAGCAGTTGGAAAAATAGCGGGTTTTACAGCTAATAAAAACGAATTATTTCCGCTTCCAATTGAAGAAATTCAATTCGCAAACGGAAACTGGCAACAAAACCCTGGATATTAAAAAAACACTATTATGAAAAAAATACATTTTATTATAAGTCTTTTCGTCTTGATACTCTTTTTAGGTTGTGCAAGCGAAGAAAGCGGCAATATAGATTTAGGCGGTGTAAGTGCACCGGCCAACGTATCTGCTTTGACAACGATAACACAAGATAATTCAGGTAAGGTTACTTTTTTACCTAAAGGCGAAGGCGTTACGCAATACAAAATAAATTACGGAGACGGATCTCCAGAATCAGATTATTTTTCACCAGGCGGCACTACGACACACACTTATAAAGAAGGTGTTTACAAGTCTAAAATTATTGCGATGGGAATTAACGGAAAAACAACTGAAACAACTCAGGATGTAATGGTTTCGTTTTTAGCACCAACAAATCTGCAGGCAACATTAGCACATGTTTTGGGTGATAATTTTTCAGCAACCGTTACTGCGAAAGCAAATTTTGAAACGTATTTTCAGGTTTTCTTTGGAGAAACTGCCAATGAAACTCCAGTTAATTTTATGGAGGGGGAAACGATAAAACATACGTATGCAAACGTGGGAACTTATAAAGTAAAAGTTATTGCTTTGAGTGGCGGGGCAGCTAAAACAACTTACGAAGAATCTATTACGATCTCTAATCCTGTATTATTGCCGGTAGATTTTGAGTCTCCTACACTTAATTATGCTTTTACCAATTTTGGCGGAGCTAATACAGTTGTAGCAAATAATCCGAGTGTTGGAGAAAATAATCCGAGCGCAAAAGTGGCTAAATTAACCAAAAATACTGGTTCTGAAGTTTGGGCTGGATCATTTATAGAATTGGGAGTTCCGATTGATTTTTCAACTTTGAAAAAAATCAAAATCAAAACTTGGTCACCAAAAGCGGGAATTGTTGTAAAAATGAAATTAGAGAACTTAACAAATCCAGACATTAATACAGAAGTAGATGTAACTAATACAGTTGCAAACGGCTGGGAAGATTTGACTTTTGATTTCTCTGCAGTAGATAATGCGAAAAATTACCAAAGATTAGTGGTTTTCTTTGATTTTGGAACGAATGGAACTGGAGCTGATTATTATTTTGATGATATTCAATTGACTTCTGGTGTAGAAACGGTAAAATTACCATTGACTTTTGAATCTTCTACTTTGGTATATAAGTTTACAAGTTTTGGAGGAGCAAATTCTGTATTAGCTGATAATCCAGATAAAACAGGAATTAATACTTCAGCAAAAGTAGGTGCCTTAACAAAAGGAAATGGTTCTGAAGTTTGGGCTGGATCTTTTATTGAATTGGCAGCGCCGCTTAATTTTTCTTCTTTCAAAAAATTAAAATTAAAAGTGTGGTCGCCTCAAGCCGGAATTGTAGTCAAGCTAAAACTTGAAAATTTTGCAGACAGTTCTATTAATAAAGAAGTAGATGCCACCTCGACAGTTGCAAATGGCTGGGAAGAGCTCACATTTGATTTTGATGGAGCCACAACGGCCAATCAGTTTCAGAGAGTAGTTGTGTTTTTTGACTTTGGAGTTAACGGCACAGGGAAAACCTACTATTTTGATGACATTAAACAATCCAACTAAAAATTCGAAATCATGAATAAGAAAATAATTCTAAATATAGTAATGATGCTGACTATTCTTTTGACAGTAAGCTGTCAGAAAGATGATTTTGCATTCGGCGATATAAATTCGCCAACCAATCTTAAAGTGACTGCCGAGATTGTTGGAAAAACTGCCACTGCTCCAAATGGAGACGGATCAGGAATGGTAAAATTTACAGCAGCAGCAGATGATGCCATTTCATACAAATATGTATTTACTGATGGTACTTCAGAAAATGCTCCAAGCGGTGTATTTACAAAACGTTTTACCAAAACAGGACTTAACAAGTATACAGTAACCGTAATTGCAACCGGAAAAGGCGGTGTTGCAACCAATACAACAATCGATGTTGAGGTAGTTAGTAACTTTAGTGATGCTGAAGCAGTTGCATTTTTAACCGGCGGAACATCTAAAAAATGGTATTGGTCTGCATCTGAGCCAGGACATTTAGGAGTGGGGCAAAATGATAATGACGCTACTAAAAATTATTATCCAAATTATTATTCGGCTGGTGCTTTTGAAAAAGCGGGGTCGCCGTCAAGCAGCTGTTTATACGAAAACGTATTGACTTTCTCTCTAGATGGAGATCAGCTTAAATTTGAACTAAATAATGGCGGAGCAACTTTCTTTAACGCTGCTTTTGAAAGCGTAGGAGGAGGAAATTCAGGTTCTGATGCTTGTTTGACATACAATACGGCTGGTAAAAAATCAGTTTCATTAAGTCCTTCAGAATCAGTTGTAATGGCAAATCCAGATCATACGACACAAACAAGAGGAACAACTATGAATTTCTCTGATGGTGGCTTTATGGGGTATTATATTGGACAGAGTTCATATGAAATCTTGTCAATTACAGCCAATAGAATGGTGGTTAGAGCTGTTATGGGAGGAAATCCAGCATTAGCGTGGTATCATATTTTTACGACTACAAAACCAACTCAAAATCCAGTAACGGATTACAGTAAGTTAGTTTGGTCAGATGAGTTTAATACAGATGGAGCGCCTGACGCCACAAAATGGAGTTATGATTTAGGCAGAGGAGATAATGGCTGGGGAAATAGTGAAAAACAAAATTACACCAACGCCGCGACGAATGTAATTGTACAAGGCGGAAATCTAAAAATTACAGCTAAAAAAGAAGCTTCTGGAGGTGCAGATTACTCTTCAGCACGATTAAAAACAGATGCTAAATTTGCCTTTACTTACGGAAAAGTTGAGGTTCGTGCCAAATTGCCGATTGGTGCAGGAACTTGGCCTGCAATATGGATGCTGGGACAAAATTATGCAACAAAAGCGTGGCCAGCGTGCGGTGAAATAGATATTATGGAACACGTAGGAAACAGCCAAAATTTGATTCACGGAACTCTTCATTATCCTGGACATTCAGCAGGAAATGCAAATACAGGTTCTAAAACGATTCCGAATGTTTCAACAGAATTTCATGTTTATAAAACGATTTGGAGTCCAGCTTCAGTAAAAATATATGTCGATGAAGATCTGATTCACTCAGTTCCTAATGACGGTTCTTTGCCTTTTAATAGTGACTTCTTTTTGATTTTGAACGTGGCTATGGGAGGTACTTTTGGTGGCAATATTGATGCAGCTTTTACACAGTCTTCAATGGAGATTGATTATGTCAGAGTATATCAATAGATTATAAATTAATTAGTAAGAATGAAATGAGAAGGTCAGATTTAGGCTGGCCTTCTTGTTTTTATGTAATTTAAGAAGACAATGAAAAAAGTAATTATACTACTATTGATAAGCAGTTTTTGTTTCGCACAAAAAGTGAAAAGGAAATTAGTCTGGGAAGAAAATTTCAATAAAAAAGAATTAAATGAGAAGGATTGGAATTTTGAAGTTGGAGATGGCTGTCCTGATCTTTGCGGTTTCGGAAATAATGAAAGACAAATTTATACTAAAGAAAATCACGAATTTAAAGATGGAAATTTAGTTATAGAAGCCAAAAAAGACGGAAATAAATACACATCGACCAAAATTACCACAAAAGGCAAAAAAGAGTTCCTGTATGGCCGAATCGAAGCTCGGGCTAAATTGCCAATTGGCCATGGATTGTGGCCGGCATTCTGGATGTTAGGTGCAAATATTGATGAAGTATATTGGCCTAAAACAGGTGAAATAGATATTTTAGAATATATTGGCAGAGATCCTCACATGGTCTACACGACACTGCATACACAAGACAGTCACGGCAATACAATCAATACAAAAAGAACATCATTTCCTGATATTGAAGAAGGATATCATGTATATGCAATCGAGTGGACAAAAGATAAAATAGACTTTTATGTTGATAAAACATTGGCATATACATTTAATCCGCCAGTAAAAAATGAAGATACCTGGCCTTTTAATAAGCCATTTTATATTATTGTGAATTTAGCTATTGGAGGAAATTTTGGAGGCCCAGAAGTAGATGATAAAATTTTGCCTCAAAAATACTTTGTAGATTACGTTCGAGTGTATCAATAAAAAAGACGTGAAAAAGAAGATATAAATGACTTAATTGTTTAATTGTAAGTTATTTATGTCTTTTTTTTGCATCTAAAAATATTTTATTTATTTGATGTTTTAACGCACTTAATCGATGAAATTTAAGTTTTGCTTACAAATTTTTAGATTTTATTGTTAATTAATGTCGATTTTATTTGCTTTTTAAAATAATAATTTGTTAAATTTGGTCACAATATTAACATACTCAAAAAAAGATACGCCTATACAATAAAATTACTTTTTAGAAAAATTACTCCAAATTATAGAACCTAAAAAAGTAGTATTATGGCTGATCTGCATATTCCAGACGCTCTATTAGTAAAAAATTACATCGATGGCAATGAAACAGCGCTTTCGACATTAATTAAAAGGCACGAGTCTAAAATATATGGATTCATATATTCAAAGATTGCTGATAGAGATATTTCAAACGATATTTTTCAAGACACTTTCATTAAGGTGATTAAAACCTTAAAAAGTAATTCATATAACGAAGAAGGCAAATTCTTGCCTTGGGTTATGCGTATTTCTCACAATTTAATTGTAGATCACTTCCGTAAAACCAAAAAAATGCCAATGTACAGAGAAACCGAAGAGTTTTCGATTTTCTCTATAATGTCTGACGATTCGTTGACAATTGAAGGCAAAATGATCGTAGATCAGGTAGAGATTGACTTAAAAAAGCTAATCGAAGAACTTCCAGAAGATCAAAAAGAAGTATTGGTAATGCGTATGTATCAAGACATGAGTTTCAAGGAAATATCTGAACTAACAGACGTTAGCATCAATACAGCATTAGGAAGAATGCGTTATGCATTAATGAATTTGAGAAAAATAATTGATAAACATCAAATTATTTTAACCAATTAATACTATTTTGAGTATTAGCTCGTTATACTAAATATAACTTATTTACAGTATGGCGAAAATTTACTCTAAAAAAGCATTAGCTTCTAAGAACTTAAAACCTAAAAAAGAAGTCGTTTCTTTTTTATTAAATTATTCACAAGCATTAACAATTGTGAAAATTGAAGATAAAAGTTTTGAAATTATAGCTAATTAAAACACCCCGCTGCTATTGGTCGGATGTTTTCTAAAGAAAACCAAATGGTCGTTTTGGTTTAAAAAACTCACTATTCGTATTTTAATATGAATAGTGAGTTTTTTTATTCACTAACTTTAAAGTAAGTTTTTTCTTCTGCATTAAAATATCTTTTTTATAAGGATTTTGGGCAGTTTTCCGCTAGATATTGTTAAAATTTCATGTTTTGACTATATTTTATTTTGTTATTCAATAATTAATTTTATTTTAGTTAAAAAGTAATTGTTTATTCAGTTAAATCGAAGAATAAGAGTTTTATTTATTAAAATTCATTCGATTTGTAGAATATTAATAATTTTTATAAAATTGATGTTTAACTAAATAACTAAATGATTTATGGAGAAAAACTACCCCTATTTATTTTGTTTCGTTTGTTGTCTGTCTTAATCTAAAAAATAAGATCAAAGGCATAAAAGAGTGGATTTTGCAAATTCTTTTAAAGGAAAGAAATAAGCTGATTTTACTGTAAGTTTTTCTTTAAAAAAAGAATTAATTAATTCTAGACTTTAAATCTTCTGCAAGTCCCTCCCAAATAACCATCAAATCATTTAACAACCAAACCTAACTGATAAAATGAAAAAGAAAATTAAGATATTATCAATCCTGCTATTGATTACTATCGGAGCATTTGCTCAAAAAGATGAAATAAAAGAGGCGCAGTCTAACTACGATAAAGGAAAATCTCAAGAGGCAGCTGCCATTTTAAAGAAAATAGAATATCAGATTCTAAACGCACCAGATGATGTAAAAACAGATTACTTTTTCTTAAAAGGAAATGTTTATAAAGACTTAGCTTCTAAAAATATAGATGCTGCAGCTAATTTTACTACTGCAATCAGTTCATTTCAAGATGTACTCTTATATGAAAATGATTCCCGTATTTACAGATACGCTGTGAAAGCAAATTTAGCTTTAAAAGAAATGAAATCTAAATTGGTTGATGGAGCTTATAATGATTATCAAGGCGGAAAATTTAAAGAAAGCGCAGATAAGAGTTATGAAGTATACTTGTTTGATAAAAAAGACACTCTAAACTTGTTTAATGCTGCAACTGCTTCCTTAACAGGAAAAGACTATGTCGCTGCAATTAAATATTATGAGGAACTTAAAAAAATAAATTATTCTGGTAAAGGAGTTGTGTATTATGCCACAAACAAAAAAACAAAAGTAGAAGAATCTTTTATGTCTGTAAGTGCCAGAGAGTCAAATGTAAAAGCAGGTCTCTATGAGAAGCCCAGAACTGTATCTCCGCCTTCAAAAAAACCAGAAATTTTAGGAAACTTAGCTTTTTCATATCTAGAGCGAAATGATTTTGCAAATGCAGAAAAATATTATAATGAGGCACTGCAACTAAATCAAAATTGTATTGACTGTTACATTAATCTTGCTTATGTGAAAATACAAATGAAAAAAGCTTTGGTTGATCAAATGGCAATGCTTGGAAACAGCCCTAAAGAAATGAAGGAATATGATATATTGGATGCTAAAAAAAATGAAGTCTTAAAAAGTGCTATTCCAATTTTGAAACAGGCACTGACCATCGAACCCAAAAATGAAGACGCTATAAAATCGCTCTTAGGTATTTATAGATCGCTCGATATGAAAAATGAATACAATGCCTTAAAAGGAGGTATGTAAGAAATATATAGAAGCTGCTAGATTTTCTTTTTAGCAGCTTCTTCTATAACAGATTTTTTCCCGATTGTTCTCGTAATAATATCTTTGTCTAAACTCCAGCCTCTTGCAGGCGAATATTCACGTCCGTACCAAATAATTTGTAAATGTAGATCGTTCCAAATTTCTCTTGGAAATAATCGTTTAGCATCTTTTTCGGTCTGCACTACATTTTTTCCGTTTGATAAATTCCATCTGTACATTAATCTGTGAATGTGAGTATCTACTGGAAAAGCAGGAACCCCAAAAGCTTGAGACATGACAACGCTCGCGGTTTTGTGTCCAACAGCTGGCAAAGATTCAAGAGCTTCAAAACTCTGAGGTACTTCACCATTATATTTTTCGATTAAAATTTCTGATAAACCATGAATTCCTTTAGATTTCATTGGAGACAAACCACACGGACGAATGATTTCCTTAATTTCTTTAACCGACATTTTTACCATATCATACGGATTATCTGCTTTTGCAAATAAAAGAGGCGTAATTTGATTCACACGTACATCTGTGCATTGCGCAGAAAGCAGAACAGCAATTAATAATGTGTAAGGATCTTTATGATCAAGTGGTACAGGTATAGTAGGATAGAGTTCTTTTAACGTATTTATAACAAATTGTACGCGAGCTTCTTTATTCATTTCCGTATTTTTAATCCCGTAAAAATAGTATAATTTTAATGATGTGCCTAATCCAGCTTTTCGTTTCAACTCCTCATTGCAACAGCAACATTTTTAAGTATTAAAAAGAGCTTCCGCTGGTCGCTTTTTAAATACAAAAAATGTAAAGCTGTCACAATTTCGGGGTTTTCACTACAATCTGGGGCAATGGTAATTGTCAATTGTGAAATGTGAAATGTGAAGTGTGAAATGTGAAATGTCAATTGTAATTAAACTATACTTTTATGCGTAATCGTAAATCTAATAATCTAAGAAATCTAAGAATTCTAAGAAGTCTAAGAAGTCTAAGAAGTCTAAGAAGTCTAAGAAGTCTAACAACCTAACAATCTAACAATCTAAATAAAAATGACAACATTACAAAAAGGTGATAAAGCACCAAATTTTTCAGGAGTAGACCAAGACGGAAAAACGCATAAACTGGCAGATTATGCCGGAAAGAAACTAGTTGTTTTCTTTTATCCAAAAGCAAGTACACCAGGCTGTACTGCAGAAGCTTGTGACTTAAGAGACAATTTTGAGCGTTTTAAAGAGAATAATTATGAACTTTTAGGCGTGAGTGCCGACAGCCAGAAAGCACAATTAAAGTTTAAAGATAAATACGAATTTCCTTTTCCATTATTGGCAGATGAAGATAAATCGGTAATCAATGCATTTGGTGTTTGGGGACCAAAGAAATTCATGGGAAAAGAATACGATGGAATTCACAGAACTACTTTCGTAATCGATGAAAACGGAATCATTGATGAAGTAATCTCGCAAGTAAAAACTAAAGAACACGCAGCTCAGATTTTGAAATAAAATTTTTGTTTCAGGTGTCAGGTTACGAGCTGAGTAGATTTTACCGCAAAGTACGCCAAGTTTTTTTTATCCATGGCGTTTATAAAACACAAAGTTCGCAAAGCTAAATCAACACAAAGCTTTGCGAACTTTGTGTTTTATAAACTTAGTATGTCACAAAAACTTAGCGTGCTTTGCGGTTAATTTGTTATTAAGTTCAGAACGTGAAACCTGAAACAAAAAAAAACTTGAAACAAAAAAAAGTCCCTTAATTGGGACTTTTTTTATGCGTTTTGTTCCAATTCCTTTTGCGGATGATATCCAAAAAGATGATGTTCTTTTATGATTTCCGCAACCCCAGACGGAAGCATTGGTTCCCAGCCTGTTTTTCCCTGACTGATCATTTTTAGTACTTCACGAGAGAATACGTTTAATATATTAGGGTTGTAATCTACAATGTCAACTACTTTTCCGTTGAACTTAAAGAATTTATACAATTCCTTCATTCTCGGATGTACTTTCAAATTAGCTGATGTAATAACTTCGCCATTATCGCCCAACATCGGATATAAAAATACTTTCATATCTCTGTAGAATAATTTTCCAAAAGCTTCTAGAATTCCACCACTTAAATGACGGTAGTATTTCTCGTCAAAAATATCAACTAAATTATTTACTCCCATTGCCAATCCCATTCTGGCTTTAGTATAATTAGAAAAATATTCAACCACTTTATAATATTCCTGAAAATTCGAAATCATTACAGTTTGACCTAAAGAACAAAGTAATTCAGCTCTGTCCATAAAATCGCGTTCGTCAATCTCACCATCTGAACGTAAATTCGAAAGTGTAATTTCAAAAACGACTAGAGTATTGTCTTTTTCTACTTTATTTTCTTCGAGAAACATCTTTAAAGATTTCTCGTACATATCAAGATTTACATTCGTAACCGGGCGGAAACTTCCTCTAAAAGCAAGAAGATTTTTTTTGTACAAAACAGCTGCAGGCAGAACATTTTTCCCGTCAGGGTTAAACATTACGGCATCTGTCATTCCGTTTTTAACCAATTGCAAACTCATTAAACGATTATCAACATCAGCAAAACGTGGTCCTGAGAAGTTAATAGTATCGATTTCGAGTTGGTCTTTATCTAAGTGATCGTATAAATAACGAAGTAATCGTTTTGGATCGTTGTATTTGTAAAAGGCACCGTAAATTAAGTTTACACCTAAAATTCCTAGTGTTTCTTGTTGAAGTCTTGCGTCAGTTTCTTTAAAACGAATGTGTAGAATAATTTCGTTATAAGCTTCGTCAGGTTCTATTTGGTATCTAATTCCGACCCAGCCGTGACCTTTAAATTGTTTGGCAAAATCTATTGTTGCTACTGTATTGGCGTAGCTGAAGAAAAGTTTATTAGGGTGTTTTTCTCGGCTTAAACGTTCTTCGATCAATTCACCTTCAAACGTAAGCATCTTTTTTAGTCGGTTTTCGGTAACATATCTTCCGTCGCCTTCGATGCCATAAACGGCATCACTAAAATCTTTGTCATAGGCAGACATTGCTTTTGCAATTGTTCCCGATGAACCTCCGGATCTAAAAAAATGCCTAACTGTTTCTTGTCCAGCACCAATTTCAGCAAATGTTCCGTAAATATTCTCGTTTAAATTAATGCGTAACGCTTTGTCTTTTATAGAAGGAATCTGTTCGATGACCTTGTCACCTTTGAGTTTTATTTCTGTACCCATTTTATTTTAAATAGATTTGTTACAAAGTTAGCAAATTAGGCTTCTAATGAAAGAGAAATAATCCTATTTTTGTAAAAAAAATAAGTTCAATTGAAGGTATATTTTTTAGGTACTGGTACTTCCCAAGGTATTCCGATTATCGGAATCGATCATCCTGTTTGCAAAAGCACTGATGCTAAGGACAAAAGGCTCCGCGTTTCCATCTGGATTACGTGGGACGATCACTCATATGTAATCGATTGTGGGCCTGATTTCAGACAGCAAATGCTTTCATGCGGATGCAGGCATCTCGATGCTATTTTGTTTACTCACGAACATGCAGATCACACTGCAGGTTTAGATGATATTCGTCCGTTTAATTTCCGTCAAGGTGAAATTCCAGTTTACGCGCACCAGCGTGTAATTGATAATCTTAAGCGCCGTTTTGAATATGTTTTCGAAACTGTAAACAAATATCCAGGCGCACCAAGCGTTAAAACAATTGAGGTTCAAAATAATAAAACTTTTGCTGTTGGCGACAAAAAAGCTATTCCAATTAATGTAATGCATGGCGATTTACAGGTTTTTGGTTATAGAATAGATGATTTTGCTTATTTGACAGATGTAAAAACAATTGAAGAAGCTGAAGTTGAAAAATTAAAAAACCTAAAGGTTCTGGTTGTGAATGCTTTGCGCGTAGAACCGCATGATACACATTTTAATTTGCAGGAAGCCCTCGATTTTATAAATTTGGTCAAGCCAAAAGTAGCCTATTTAACGCATATCAGCCACGTTTTGGGCTTTCATGAAGAGGTGCAAAAGAAGTTGCCTAAAAATGTTTTCTTGGCTTACGATAATTTGGAAATTACAATTTAATTATACCACAAAAATGAAAAAATCCTTAATGCTTTATCTTTTTATCCTTGCGATATTAATGAATGTTTTTACCTATATGTTTTACAGTAATGAAGTGAAATTTGGACAGGAAAGATATGATAAAACGACTAAGAAACTGAGAGATAGCATCAATTTAGTGAAAACTCAATTAGCTGATGCCAATTATTTTTCTTTAGAACATAACGAAAATGCACAAAATTATTTTGATAACAGTGCTTCTGGCGGTAAAGTCATTTTATACGAAAAATTGATTCCGGTTGTAACTGAAAAATTATTGGATCTAAATTCAAATCCAAACGGAAATCCTTATACGGGTCAGGATAAAATTGGCGCTAGTAAATTTATCATTAATAAAGTAAAAATTTTAAACCACAGATGGATCATTGCAGATTACAGCAATGGTGAATTATGGGGAGAAGTCTTGTTAAAATACTTTGTTAATGATGATGAAAGTATTACTTTTGAAGTTAACCAAACTTGGTTATATCAAAAATAGGATTTTTTAATCCTATTTTTTTTTTGATTAAAATTAAATATATAGGATTATGAAAAAGATGTTTTTGTTTTTGATTATAGTGAGCGCGTTTTCCTGCGCCAAAAGAGTTTCTCAAGAAAATGTAAATACAATTCCGAAAGAGCCAGTAAAAGAAGCTGTTGTAGGAGCAGATGCCGATTCTCACGGTTGTAAAGCATCTGCTGGCTATACTTGGTCAACTCTTAAAAAAGAATGCATACGTGTGTTTGAAGGCACAAAATTGTCTCACCTTGATGACGGAAAAACATACACTACTGCATCATACGTAATTTTCGAAGGAAATAAAGCAGAACTTTTTCTGGATACTCAAAAAGAATCTATTATTTTAGAAAGAAAATCTGAAGGCGATTCGTGGGTTAACGGCGATTGGGAGTTAATTCCTTGGAAAGGATATGTCCTGAAAAAAGACGGGAAGATTATTTATACGGGGAAATAGTTTACAGTCTTCAGTCGCAGTTTAAAGTTTGTTTGACTGAAAACTGCGACTGAATACCGAAAATTGAGAACTACAAAGCCAGCCAATTCTTAAAATCAAAGAAATTTTGCGGCGCTACGCCGTGACCCACAGGATATTCTTTATAAGTAACTGGAATATTTAATTTTTCTAAAATAGCAGGCGTTTTTCTTGCCCAGTCAATTGGAATAACTTGATCTACAGTTCCGTGTGACGCGAATATTTTTAGGTTTTTGAAATCGTTTTTCTCAAAACCTTCTTTGATAATTTCTTCATTAAAGTAACCGCTCATTGCCACAACTCTCTGAATTTTTTCAGGATAAGAAAGTGCAACAGAATAACTCAAAATAGAACCTTGGCTAAAGCCAACTAAAGTCACATTATGAGCGTCAATCGGATAATTTGCAACTAATTCATCTACGAAAGTGGCAATTAAATCGCGTGAAGTTTTTGCTTGTTCGTTATCTGAAAATTTGTTCTGATCAGCATCAAAATTGATCGCGTACCAAGCATAAGCGCCATATTGCAAATCATAAGGTGCGCGTGCTGAAACAATATAATAATTATCAGGAAGTTCTGTTGCAAACGAAAACAAGTCAGCCTCATTGCTGCCATATCCGTGTAATAAAAGCAACACAGGATTTTTATCTAAAATAACTTTTGGGTCTTGTATTTTATATTCTAAAGATAGATTCATTTTTTAATTGTGAATTGTGAATTGTGAATTTTCCGAATTTTCCGAATTTGGAATTTGGAATTTTTTAATGAAATTTAAAAGATTAGCCAATCTTTTTAAACCATTTTTGGAATAATTCTCCAACTAACGGAATTGGCTTTGTTTGTCCTTGAATAGCAGTAAAAATTCCATAATTCCAAAGAATTGAAATACAAATCCACATTGGAAAAGTTATAAAAAAACTGTCAAAATTGCTGATTATAGCTCCAAAAGAAATAAACGTCAAAGACAATCCTAGCGCCTGACGAATATGAAAAGAAGCAAAACTATTTTTATTTTCAGAGTTCATCGACATTGCAATCAGTACTCCAATTATTAAAATATAACTGGTAATTGCGATAGATTTTCCCTCTTCGATTGAATTATTCATTGTAATTATTTAGAGATAACAAGTTGATTTTGATTTAAAATTCCGTAAACAGAACCTTTTATTTCAGTTCCTAAAAAAGCTGAGTTTTTAGATTTTGAAAGTATGTTTTCTTTTGTAAAAGTTGATTTTCCATCCGGAGTAAAAAATGTGAAGTTCGCTTTTGCGCCTTCTTCAATTATATTGTTTTCAAGACCAAAAACAATTCTTCCCGAAGTTAATTTAGCTACGACAGTTTCTAGTGGCAAAACCGTTAATAATGCGCTGAAAGCACTTTCAAGACCAATTGTACCGTTTTTAGCGGTATCAAATTCCATTTTCTTGAATTCAATATCAATTGGGTTATGATCTGAAGTAATCATATCAATAGTTCCGTCAGCAATTCCGTTTAATAAAGCTTGTCGGTCAACTTCAGTTCGCAATGGCGGTGTTACTTTAAATCGAGTATCAAAGCCTTCCAATTTTTCATCCGTTAAAACCAAATGATGTACAGAGGCGCTTACTGTTACGTTTAAGCCTTTTG
Source organism: Flavobacterium sp. MR2016-29 (assembly GCF_015350695.1). NCBI lineage: Bacteria > Pseudomonadati > Bacteroidota > Flavobacteriia > Flavobacteriales > Flavobacteriaceae > Flavobacterium > Flavobacterium sp. MR2016-29. The sequence continues at coordinate 948,511 of NZ_JADKPU010000001.1, read as the reverse complement.
CTTTGGCCTCTCTAATCAATTCAACTGATTTAGCTGTAGAAATCGTCGGGATATGAAGTTTTCCGCCAGTGTATTCTAATAAGAATAAGTTTCTTGAAATTTGTAGTTCTTCTGCTAAGTTCGGAATTCCTTTTAGACCTAATCTTGTTGAAACAATTCCTTCGTTGGCAACTCCATTTCCTTTTATGTTTGGATCTTGTGAATAAGCAATTATCAATCCATCAAAATCTTGAACATATTGCAATGCTATTTTTAGCAGATTAGCATTGTCAATACTTTTATTATAATCACCGAAAGCAATTGCTCCGGCTTTTTTCATATCGTATAGCTCTGCCATATCTTTTCCTTCGCTGGCTTTGGTTAGCGCACCAATTGGAAAAATTTCTGTGGCAAAACCATTTGCTTTGTTTTTTACAAAATTTACTTGAGACTGATTGTCAATAACAGGGAAGGAATTTGGCTGTAATGCAACTGCTGTAAAACCACTTTTTGAGGCAACATTCAATCCGTTTGCAATGGTTTCCCGGTCTTCGTAACCTGGTTCTCCAAATGAAACGCTGCTGTCAAACCAGCCTTGAGAAATGTGAAGATCATCGAATCGTACAATTTCTGCGTCATCGTTTGGAAGTGAAACGCCTATTTTTTCTATTAAACCATCTGCAATTAAAAGATCAACGGTCTGGTTATGAAACGGACTTTTCGAGTCGATAATTTTGGCGCTTTTGATGATTATTTTCATATGTAGATATTTTTTTGTCGTAAAATGATTTTTGTAAAAAGTAAAATGCCTTAAAACAAACGCGAATTCTATTTTACAAATTTTATAATTGCCATTTCTAATGCTAAAAATAACAGAGCAAAGATAACAAACCATTTCCAAATTTGGCTGTCAGTTCGCTCAGTTTGTAAGGTGTTGAAAATGGTCGAAATGGTATCTGCAGTTTTAAAATCTGAAACTACATTTGTATTTACTTGACTCAAATCACTTTCGCTTCGTTTATAATTAAAACTCAGATTTTCAACCCATTCTTTTTTGTCATAAATACTATAATTTCCAGCTGTTTCAGGGAAATCATTAAATGTCAATTTTACTTTATTATTTAATATTTGCTGAATCGGAATAAACGAATCATCATTTCCTTTTACTTCTAAAATTGCGTCTTTTGTCAGTAAAACATCAACAAAATAAGGTTGATTATTGCCAATCGTTAATGCGTTTACACCTGTTTTCTGATTGTTTTGTCCCATTTTATAAAACAGCGGAACAATTAATGGCGATTGCTGAAAATTTGAATTTTCACTGTTAATTGGTGCTGAAAATACTGTAATTCCAGAAACTGGATTCTGAATTGAAGTTACAAATACACTTTGATCTTCATACGATATAACTGCTGGATATGGAGTAGAAATAGCAAATGAACTGCTCGTTTTAGGATATTGAAAATTCGTAATTTTATTCTCAAAAACACCAGAAAATAAAGGATGATCAAAGTTGATTTTGGTAATTAATTTGCTGTCGGTTCTTAAATTATTAAACTGAACTTTTCCAAAATTTCCTAAAAATGAATTCAGATTTGAGATCGAACTTTTCTCAGAAGGGATTACAACTAAATTACCGCCTTTTGAAACAAATGCTTTTAAAGTAGTTTGAAGTGCTTGAGGAACTTCGATTAATTCATTCAGAATAATAGTATTTTGTTTTTCTAGACTATTGTAATCTAAACTGCTGATTGAGTAATTGTTGTAATTGAATTCAGCCGATGTATAAATTCGAGATAAGAAGTTGCTTTTTTCAGGTTCTCCAATGCTGATAACATTTGTTTTTTTAGATTTAGAAATACTGAAATAAAGCTTATTATCATAATTCAGTCCATTATCTTCAATGGTTACATACCCGTGAAAAGCTTCTTTCGGAATAGTAAAATTGATTTTCTTTTTCTTCGAATCAAAATTAATAATTGTTTTGGCTATCAGTTTATTTTGATTGTAAAGCGCCATTGAAATAGGTTTAAAATCGTCTCCATAGGCCGATAATGCAACACTTATTTCGTAAAAATTCTCTAAAGTCTGATTGATAAAAACACTGTCAACAGCAATGTTGTTTTTTTGTTCGGCTTCCGGAATAATAAAATATGGTTTTTCTTCTGTATCAATGTTTTTTACATCTTTTTCTGCTAAACCAACAGCATCTGTAATAATGACAATATCTTTTTTATGTGCTGACTTATGCGCTTTAATCTTAGCCATAATCGATGAAAGTTCAAAAGGAGTTGCGCTGTATTTTAAGTTTTGCAAAGCGCCTTTCGAAGATTTAATATCGGTATTCCAGTAATTTTCGGTATTAGTTAAAAGCGAAAATTGAGTGTTTTCTGGTGTGTTTTCTAATAATTCCTGAACCGCACGCTTTAGCAATTCACCTTTTTTTCCTTTAGCCTGCATACTAAACGAATTATCTAGAATAATATACATTTCGTTTGTGGCATTTTTGCTGTCTTTGGCTTCAAAATAAGGCTGTGCAAAAGCAATAATGGCAAAAGTCAGCAGTAATAAACGAGTAGCAAGCAATAATCGTTTTTTGATTTTCGAACTTTTACGAGTCTGAACAGCGAGTTCTTTTAAGAATTTGACGTTGGTAAAATAAGAAGTTTTGAAACGTCGTAATTGAAATAAATGAACCAAAATTGGAACAATCAATAAAAACAGAAAGTATAGAATTTCGGGATGTTTAAAATGCATTCTGGCTTCGATTTAACTTCACTACGTTTTGTAGATACTGGTCAAAAATACAAATTTTTACTCAAACCTTGTATTATATTTAGTTAAACCATATAAGTAATGTAAGAGATTATAAGCTAGTCTTTATAAGCATAAAATTAAATAAAGTTATATTTCTTGTATAGCTAAAAAAGGAAAAAAAATAGTTTGAAATATGTAACTTTTGGAAATTCATTTATAACAAAAAATGCAATTTCTATTGATAATATTGAGTATTTTAGCGTATTCAAAAAACAATTAAAAACTATGAAAAGATTATATATGCTGCTTTTTTCAGCTTTAGCTTTTACAAACTTACAAGCCCAAAATAAATTTAATTTATTAGTGGGAACTTACACAAATACCTGCAAGAGCGACGGAATTTACGTTTACGAATTCAATTCAAATTCGGGAGAATTTAAGTTAAAGAATTCTTCTGAGGGCGTTTTGAGTCCGAGTTATTTGTCAGTTTCAGCAGATAATAAATTTATTTATGCAGTAAACGAAAACGGAACTCAAAGTACTGTAAGTGCTTTTAGATACAATTCGCCAAACGGAAAGCTTACTTTTTTAAATAAAAATGATGCATTGGGTGCAGATCCTTGTCATTTAATTAATGACAGTCAAAATGTAATTGTTGCGAATTATTCAGGTGGAAGCATAGTAGTTTTTAAAAAGAGTCCTAATGGAAGCATTACACCAGTACAACAGTTGATTCAGCATGAAGGAAAAGGACCAAATGTTGCGCGCCAAGAAAAAGCACACGTGCATATGGTAGTTTTTTCTCCAGATAAAAAGTTTGTTTTATCGAACGATTTAGGTTTAGATAAAATTTTCATTTACAAATACAATCCGAATTCTAAGAACGAAATGCTGACTTTAAAAAGTACTGTCGATGTAAAGCCAGGAAGCGGACCAAGACATTTGACTTTTAGCAAAGACGGAAAATTTGTCTATTTAATTCAAGAATTAGATGCTACATTAACGACTTTTAGTTACGATAAAACAGGAAATCTTAAGGTTCTTGCCGAAACAAGTATTCTTCCAAAAGGATTTACAGGCGGAACTGGCGCTGCAGCGATAAAAATTTCACCTGACGGAAACTTTTTATACGTTTCTGACCGAGTTGATGCCAATGCTATTTCAGTTTACAAAATTCTTAAAAATGGGAGTATCGAATTAGTTGAACAGCAAAGTACTTTAGGAAAAGGCCCAAGAGATTTTGCCATTGACCCAACAGGAAATTACCTTTTAGTTGGTCATCAATATACAAATGATATAATTATTTTTAAAAGAGATAAAACTACCGGAAAGCTTACTGATACAGGAAAAAAGATTGAACTGTGTTCACCTGTAGGATTGATTTTTACTAAGATATAGCTTTTTTTAAGTACTGAGTTTCTAAGATGCTAAGGGACTAAGTTTAAAATATAAAAGAGGGTTGAGTTTCAAAAAAAACTCAACCCTCTTTTATAAAATAAGAAACCTCAGAATCTTAGCATCTTAGAAACTCAGTACCTTTTTAAATCTATTTATCCTTATCCTTATCCTTTCTTTTCTTATCTCTCGTTTTCAACATATTTCGATTGACAGAACCGTGGGTTTTCTTTTTTGTTTTTGAAGGCCCTCCTAAATTGACTTTCTTATTCTTTTTAGCTTTATCATGAAATGCACCATCACCATCAAGTTTCACTTTTTTCATTAAAAACTTAATCGGCTGTTTGTCTTTTTCAGGTTCAATTAGTTTTAATGAAACTTCTACTTCTTCTGGAAATGCCGCAACTTCTAATTCCTGATTCATTAAAACTTCTACTTCTACTTTAAATTCTTCTTCACGAGGCGTGATGAAACTTATTGCAGTTCCTGTTGCATCTGCACGACCTGTACGGCCAATTCTGTGCATATACAATTCTGGAAATTCAGGAAGCTCAAAGTTAATAACGTGAGAGATATTCGAAATATCTAAACCTCTCGCCATAATATCAGTAGTAATTAATCCACGTAAATTTCCTTCTTGAAATTCTGCCATTGTACTCAAACGATAATTTTGAGATTTATTAGAGTGAATAACTCCAAACTGACCTTCAAAATCTTCCTCAATACGCGTATGAAGCATGTCTGAAATCTTTTTATTATTCACGAAAACCAAAACACGTTCCATGCTTTCGTTTGTTTGTAATAAATGTTTTAACAGATTTACTTTTGTATTGAAATTAGGGACATTATAGGTGATTTGAGTAATGTTTTCAAGTGGTGTTCCTGAAGCAGCAAGTGTTACCTCTTCTGGAAAATCAAAAAAGTCATTTAAAACAGCATCAACTTCATCTGTCATTGTTGCAGAGAATAAAATGTTCTGACGCTTGGTTTTCATCATCGCCAAAAGTGCTGTCAATTGTGTACGGAAGCCAAGATTCAGCATTTCATCAAACTCATCAATAACTAATTTTTGAGTTTCATCAAAACGAATTACAGCATCTAGTGCTAAATCCATTGTTCTGCCAGGGGTTCCTACTAAAATGTCAACTCCTTCGTAAACTGCTTTTTTTTGCGTATTGATGTTTACTCCACCAAAAATACCAAGCGTACTAACCGACATGTATTTGGTTAATTTCTCGACTTCTTCTACCACCTGAACTACTAATTCGCGGGTTGGAACAAGAATTACAATTTTAGGCGTATTGGTTGGTGTAAATTTGTATAGTTTTAAAAGAGGCAATAAATATGCAAAAGTTTTACCGGTACCAGTTTGTGCAATTCCCATCATATCTCGGCCAGACATAATCACAGAAAAGGATTTTTCCTGAATAGGAGTAGGCGTAACAAAGCCTAATTCATCGATTGCTTTTTGTACTGATTTTGGAAGATTGAATTTTTCGAAAGTGCTCATTTGCATTAAATTTTGTGCAAATGTACGTTAAATTGATGGTTAGATCACTAGATTTTTCGAATCATCTAATAATCGGTTCATCTAATAATCTAATTATCAAAATCAAAACCCTTCAAAAACACCCAAACCAAATAAGGCAAAATCATATTTTACAGGATCTCTTGCATCCATTTTACGAAGTTGTAAATCTAATTCAGCTAATGCTTTTGCGTCATTTTGCTTTCGCGAAAGTATTCCAAGTTTGCGCGCTACATTTCCTGAATGAACATCCAGCGGACAAGATAATGCTGCAGGCGAAATAGTTTTCCAAATTCCTAAATCAACTCCTTTAGAATCCTGACGCACCATCCATCGCAGATACATATTAATTCTTTTGGCGGCCGAATTGTTTAACGGATCTGAAATGTGTTTTTGGGTTCGAGGCAAATGATCGATTTCAAAAAATAATTTCTTGAATTCATGAATGCTTTTCTGTAAACTGTTTAGTTCTTGGTTTTTAGAAAAAACAGTTTCTAAGCCATTATGGTTTTTATAAATGTGCTGCAATCCTTTTATAAAGCTTCCAAAATCTTTTCCGTTAAAAGTTCTGTGTACAAAATTTTCCAATCTCGCCAGATCTTCTTCAGAATGAGACATCACAAAATCGTAGGGTGTGTTTCCCATTAATTCCATCATTTGATGTGAATTTTTGATAATCATTTTACGATTTCCCCAAGCGATTGTAGCGCTTAAAAAACCAGCAATTTCAATATCTTCTTTTAATGAAAACAAATGTGGAATCTGCACTGGATCACTTTCAATAAAATCTTGATTGTTGTATTGAATGACTTTTTCGTCTAGAAATTCTTTGAGTTCTAATTTATTCATAATAATGTTGAACAGCGATTTAGTTTTAATTGCTAATCTGTCCGTCTACCATAATTAATTTTCGATCTGCCATATTGGCTAATTCTTCGTTGTGTGTTACGATTACAAATGTTTGTCCGAATTCATCACGAAGCTGAAAAAATAATTGGTGCAAATTTTCAGCAGAATGAGTGTCTAAATTTCCAGACGGTTCATCGGCAAAAATAACATCTGGTTTATTGATTAGAGCTCTCGCAACAGCTACACGTTGCTGTTCTCCTCCTGAAAGTTCGTTTGGTTTGTGATTTATGCGATGCGATAATCCTAAATATGTCAGCAGTTTTTTAGCTTCATCTTCTGTTTCAGATGGTTTCTTACCTGCAATATAAGCAGGAATGCAAACATTTTCTAAAGCTGTAAACTCAGGCAAAAGCTGATGAAACTGAAAAATAAAGCCTAAATTCATATTTCTGAATTTCGACAAAGCTTTGTCATTAAGGCCTAAAATATTTTCTCCATTTATAGTTAATGAAGTTTCAGTATTTGATTTTGATGGTTTGTCAAGCGTTCCTAAAATATGCAGTAAAGTGGTTTTTCCAGCTCCAGAAGCCCCTACAATCGAAACAATTTCTCCTTTTTTAATGTGCAGGTCAACTCCTTTTAAAACTTCAAGCTGGTCGTAGAATTTATGTATATTTTTTGCGTGTATCATTTTTGAAACTGTTTCTACAAAGAAACAAAGATTCTGCCGATATAAAAATTCGTTCTAACAGAAATTTATGAAAGTATTTAGCGGTAAGAGCTAAAGAAAACCTACGTGTCAATGTTCTTCAAATAATTGTATTTTAATAATGGAATGACTTTTGAGTAATAAGTTTTGCAAATATCAAGTTTCTAGAAAAATAATCACTTAGAAACGTGGTAATTAAGAAATAAATTTGAAAAAATAAATAAGCTGATTAAAAGTAAAACTTTTAAATTAGAACAATCTAAATTCAATTAAAATGCAGGAAGTTAAAGTAATAAGAGAAGACGATAGAACTAGAAAACTACTATTAGGTTTGCTTTTGGATGGAATCGGAATGATTTCGTTCAGTATTCCGTTAATTGGAGAATTCTCAGATGTCATTTGGGCGCCTATTGCCGCATTTATAATGACAAGAATGTACAAAGGCAGAGTAGGGAAAGTGGCTAGTATTTTGACATTTGTTGAGGAAATAATTCCATTTACAGATGTTATTCCTTCATTTACACTTACGTGGATTTACACTTACTATTTTCAAAAACAGGATAAGGAAATTTAGTCTTTAAAAAGAAAACCTAATCCCATTTTTTTTAGCATTTTCTTTTCAAAATTCCAAAAAAAGCGGAATTGCCCAAAAATACTCCCAATTATAACTAATAAAACTTGATAGATAGGAAAAATAATCAATAAGCGGATTAAGGTAAACCAACCTCCAAAATCTTCCTTGCTAATACCCAGCCAAACGCAAAAAGGCTTAGACAGCCATGCAGATGCCGATCCGGTGATCGCAAAAACGATAAAGATAATAATGGCTTGTAAGTTTGAGGTAATTCCCCAGCGTTTCTTTAATCTGTTCATTCTTTATTTATAACAATTACAAATATAAGAACATTATCGTATTGGTACATATCCGCCTAGCTTTTGTTTGTATGTATTTTGAAAATAAATCATATAATTGTAAATCAGGTAATTTACTTCATAACCGTAATGAATCTGAGGTTGATAATCAATACGCATTTCATACAAATTTGGATTATATCGCTGTGGCTGATTGACTCTGTTATTCCACTCGGTTACATACAGATAATTTTTGTTTTCAAGATAAGACAATGAATAATAATTTCTGGGCTGTGCCATAGATGCCAGCCAAGTGCTGAAACCGCTATCAATAATAATTACTTCATATTCTAAAGAGTCATTTGCAATTCTTACAGTATCATTTATATTTTTGTTTGCTTTACCCGCATTTGCCTCTGCTACAGTATTTTTTGATGCTGTAGAACAAGCAACTATCGTAAATAGAACTATTAATATGTAAATGCAATTTTTCATAATACTGATTATCAGATCTAAATTTACAAATAAATCAGGAAAGAGTTTTATTTTTTAACAGTTTATAGTGAGGTTCAAAGTGACAAAGGTTCAAAGTGACAAAGGTTCAAAGTGACAAAGGTTCACAGCGACAAAGGTTCAAAGTGACAAAGATTTTAAAAACCTTTGTTCCTTTGAACCTGTAATCCTTTATAACTTTAAAAGTTATTTACTTCCAAACAATCTCCCAATAAATCCTGAGATGCCACCTTTGGTTTTGGCAACTACTAGAACATCAGCAACATCAACTTTTCCGTCGGCGTTTTGGTCTAGGCCAAACTGCATTCCGTATTTGGAGATTGTATCCATTATACTTGACGCTTGGCCACTGTTTCCTGAAATTGAATTGATGATATCAGAAATTTGAAAGCTGTTGTCGTTAGGATCTTTAGCTTTGTTTATTAAAGAATTCAAAACCTGTGGAATCATGCTTGAAGCTACACCCGCAGAGTCAGCGCTGCTTAATCCGAATTTTTCACCTAGGCTTCCGGTTAACTGTTGTGTTATTTGCTGTACAACGGGATTTGAACTGTCTAATTTAGAAGTTCCGTTAAATAAACCTGCTAGTTGTTCAGCTCCTCCTTCTGAAGCAATTTTTTGTAGTCCCGCAAAAATAGAATTGCCGGTCTCGCTTATTACGGCTTCATTATGTTCATTTGGGACAGCAGTATTTTTAACAACGGCATCGCCTCCGTATTGCTGTACTAATTGGGTCAATTGTTCAAACATGATATTTAGATTTAGATTAGACGACAAAATTAATCAAAAAAGAAAGGGATTTACTACAAATAAGTAGTAAATCCCTCTAAAGTTAATCTATTTTTTGATTACTTAGCTCAACAAAGAAATAATTTGTGATGCTAGTTCTGTACCAATTCTGTCTTGTGCTTCTCCAGTTGCAGCTCCAATGTGTGGAGTCAAAGAGATTTTTGGATGCATTAAAATTGTCATTTCTGGTTTTGGCTCGCTTTCAAAAACGTCTAATCCAGCAAAAGCAACTTTTCCTGAATCTAAAGCTTTTATTAAAGCAACTTCGTCAATTACGCCGCCACGTGCACAGTTTACGATTCCGACACCATCTTTCATGATCTCAAATTCTTTTTCACCAATAATATAACCATCTTGAGCTGGAACGTGCAATGTAATGAAATCAGCTTCTTTAAACAAAGATTCTAATGATTGAGAAACGATTGTAGTTGTAATGGATTGTCCGTCAAAAAATTCTACTTTAATGTCTACTTTTGGAATAAAACTATCTGCAGCGATAACTTTCATTCCTAAACCAAGCGCCATTTTTGCAGTTGCCTGACCAATACGTCCAATACCAACAATACCAAGTGTTTTTCCTCTTAATTCAACACCATTTGCGTAAGCTTTTTTCAAACCATCAAAGTTTGAATCTCCTTCAAGAGGCATATTTCTGTTAGAATCATGCAAAAAACGAACACCAGAAAATAAGTGTCCAAATACCAATTCAGCAACAGATTCTGATGATGAAGCAGGTGTATTAATTACATGAATCCCTTTGCTTTTAGCGTAATCAACGTCAATATTATCCATACCAACACCACCGCGTCCGATAACTTTAAGACCTGGGCAAGCATCAATAATATCTTTACGAACTTTAGTTGCACTACGAACTAAAACTACGTCTACATTGTTTTCATTCACAAAATTAGCAACTTGTTCTTGAGCTACTTTTGTAGTTATAACTTCAAATCCGCCTTTTTCTAAGGCTAGAATTCCACTTTTAGAAATTCCATCATTGGCTAATACTTTCATTTTTTTTTTTGATATTTAAAGATTGAAAAATTTCATAATTGAAATATTCAATCTGAATTGTTAGAATGAAAAAACAGAATGATTTAGATATAAAAAAATCTTTAAGTCATTCAATATTTCAATTTAAATCTTTGTTTCCAATGCTTTCATTACATCAACTAAAACCTGAACACTTTCTATAGGCATAGCGTTGTAAATAGAAGCTCTGTAGCCACCTACTGAACGGTGTCCTGGCAATCCTGAAATTCCTGCAGCTTTCCATAAAGCATCAAAAGTTTCTGTATGATCAAGGTTGTTTAATAAGAAAGTAACATTCATTTTAGAACGGTCTTCAACAGCAGCAGCACCTTTAAATAATGGGTTTCTGTCGATTTCAGCATAAAGTAAATCTGCTTTTGCATCGTTTAATTTTTCGACAGCAGCGATTCCGCCTTTTTCTTTAATCCATTGTAAAGTTAATAACGAAACGTAAACTGCAAAAACAGGTGGCGTATTGTACATACTTTCTGCTTTGATATGTTTAGCGTAGTCTAACATACTTGGAATTGTTCTTCCGTTTTTTTCTAAAATTTCTTCTTTAACCACTACCAGAGTAGTTCCTGCAGGACCCATATTTTTTTGAGCTCCGGCATAAATTAAATCAAATTTTGAGAAATCTAAATCACGTGAAAATATATCAGAACTCATATCGCAAACAACAGGAATGTTAGTTGCCGGGAATTCTTTCATTTGAGTTCCAAAAATGGTATTGTTGCTTGTACAGTGAAAATAATCAGCATCACTTGGTATTGTATATCCTTTTGGAATATGGTTGTAATTTTCTTCTTTTGAAGAAGCTACAACAACAGTTTCTCCAAAATACTTAGCTTCTTTTATTGCAGCAGTTGCCCAAGTTCCTGAATCTAAATAAGCCGCTTTTCCGTTTTCTTTCATCAAGTTATATGGAGCCATTAAGAATGCAGTACTTGCTCCGCCTTGTAAAAATAAGGCTTGATATCCTTTTCCTTGAAGTCCTAATAATTCTAAAGCAAGCGAACGAGCTTCATCCATAACAGCAACGAAATCTTTGCTTCGGTGCGAAATTTCAAGAATAGAAAGTCCTGAATCATTAAAATTTAAAATTGCTTTTGATGCCTTCTCAAAAACTTCCTGAGGTAAAATACTTGGTCCTGCGCTGTAGTTGTGTTTTTTCATGGTTGTTGTTAATAGTCGAAATTTTAAAGACGCAAATTTCGGCAATAGGAGCTGAAAAAGCGATAAATTATTCGAAATAATTAAACATATTTTTACTTTGTTGTTAACAAAAACGTTATAGTATCTACGTTATCTGCATAATCCCACAATTGAGGATTTTGGGTTTGTCCGAAGGGAATGCTGTTTTGAATTAAATCACCGCTCACAATGCATTGAATTTGCTTAGAATCAGCTTCAAGACGCGCTTTTAAATCGTCTATATTCTCATAGAATTCGTAAAAAACACTCGAAATAGGCGAGGCATAGCTCGGATCTTCCTTTAAAGTCAAAAAGCCGTTATCTAATAATTTAAAATTGCTCATTAAAAATACAGCCTTGTTATAGTCATAATTGTTAGCGTATTTTTCGTAATGAATTACATCCTGATATTTAAAAATAGCTTGAAAAAATGCATCAAATGTGTAGCCTTTCGGAACAAAAAGCTTCGAAACATTGCGGCATCCTAAACCGAAGTACCGAAAAATATCTTCGCCTAAAGCTTCTAATTGTTCGTGGGTTTCTTTTCCGCTTAAGACTGCTGCGGAATTTCTATTTTTTCGAATGATTGAAGGCTTATCTTTAAAATAATATTCAAAATATCGTGAAGTATTGTTGCTTCCAGTGGCAATAACCGTATCAAAGTTTTCCAGTTTTCCTTCCACGAAAGTGATCTTATCATTTAAATTTTCATCAACAGCAATTAAATATTTAGCTAAAAAAGGCAATAAATGCTGATCGTTAGAAGAAGTTTTAATTAATGCTTTATTTCCAGTAATTAAAACAGACAAAAAATCATGAAAACCTACAAGCGGAATATTGCCAGCTAAAATTAAGGCAACCGTTTTCTCTTTATGATCTGCTTGATTAAATTCTGTGACATATTTAGAAAGCCATTTATCAATGTTTTCTTCTGTCAAGGCCTCTGCCCAAGAATTTATTGCAAAATAAACTTGTCCAGGTGTATACCATCCGTTATGAGATTGAGATAAATGTATTAATTTTTCAAAATCATCAAAAAAGATTTCGTTGTATAAAACGGCAGATTTTTTTTCAGATTTCTCTTCAGAGAACTGACTTAAAAAATTTCCTAATTCAACAAAAACACTTTTTTTTGTTTCTAATGTCATAATGTTTGCTTATGAATTGTTTTGATTGTAATTTTGCACAAAAATAAGCATAAATAAGTCGAAAGTCAAAAGTCATCCGGTCAAAAGCCGAAAATGTCTTTTTATATTTTTTTGACTTTATAACTTTAAGACTTTTAATTTTAAGACTAAGAAAAATGGCAATAATTATAACTGACGAATGCATAAACTGTGGGGCTTGTGAACCAGAGTGCCCAAATACAGCAATTTATGAAGGCGCTGATGATTGGAGATATAAAGATGGTACAAGTCTTAAAGGAAAAGTAATCTTACCAGATGGAACTGAAGTTGATGCAGATGATGCTCAAACCCCAATTTCTGACGAAGTATATTATATTGTTCCAGGAAAATGTACGGAGTGTAAGGGTTTTCATGATGAACCGCAATGTGCTGCTGTATGTCCTGTTGATTGTTGTGTACCAGACGATAATCATGTTGAAGACGAAGAAACCTTGTTGAACAGACAAGCGTTTTTGCATGGTGATGAATAAAATTTAAAGTAAAATATTGAAATCCTGAGTGTTAAGCTCAGGATTTTTTTTTAGCATTTATGCAGGTTTAATGGGAGTTTTGTTTTTGATGATCAATGTTTTGGTGAACAAATGTTAATTTATAAAGAATAATTTAATATATTAGTCGAAAATTTAATAATAGCAAATGAGAACACTGTTAATTTTATTTGTCGTATTATTTAGCAACGCTGTTTTTGGTCAAAATGAAACATATTCTATAATTGTAAAAGATATAGAAACACAATTGCCTATTGAAGATGCAATGGTTGTTGTTTTAAAAACCAAACAGATTTTAATGAGTAATAAAGAAGGTAAAGTAACTTTTGTTCTCAAAGGTGGCTCAAACATTGAGGTTTCTCAAACTGATTATGAGCCTCTAACACTTCGCTGGGCATCTTTAAAAGAAAATGATTTTGTAGTTTATTTAAATAATAAGAACACAAAACTCGACGAAATTGTGGTATCCAAACAATCTCCACAAAAAATGCTTCAAAAAATAGTTTCTAATTCTAGACAAAAATTAGCGGCTTCTTATCGGTTAAAAGTATATGTGAGAGAGTTTTTTATGCTTGACAGCAAATATTCTTATTATAACGACGGATTAGTGAATTTTCAGTTTACAGGTAATCAAAAAAAATCATCGACCACATTATTAGTAGAACAAAATAGATCTTATGGTTTGTTGGAAACAGATGTGAGTGCGGATTTAATGGGGTATAATTTGAATAATATTATGGAAAATTATGCAAACCTAAATTATTTTGATCCTATTTTAGATTCAAAAGCCAAGAAAGAATATGAATTTAGCACAAAGGGACATCCTACCAATCCAGAATATTATATAATGTCTATTTCGCCTCTAGACAAATCTAAAAAAGCGCTGGATACTTTTGAAATTATCTATGATCCGATAAAAAAGCTAATTCTGGAATTCAGCATAACTATTACTCCTGGAAATCTTGCTCAAATTGAAGAACAAACAAAAATAGGTTCTAAAAATGTAACCAAATCTGTTGTCAAGGTAAGTTATAGAGTTGATGGCGAAGACTATTATTTACTGACTTCAAACGAAGAGATTGCATATGATCTTATTTTAAAAGATAAAATTAAAAATATTCAGGTTCGGAATAATTTTATTACGACCAACTTCAACAGGCAAAATTTTACCTATAAAGAGAGTGATGTTTTTAAAGAAAAATCACTATTCAATAAAAAGAATAAAGTATTGACCAACTATTGGGATATTTCTGGATTTACAGCCACCGAAGAAGAAAAAGGAATTATAAATGGGCTGGAATTTAAAATGTAATTAAAAAACCTGAGTTTAAACTCAGGTTTTTTTTTAGGACTTTCTTTTTGCTACAATAACGTAAGTATCATAAGCATAGGTTTTTCGGTCTATAGTTTTTAGTATTTCGAAGTTGTTCAAATATAAAAAAAGCTGTATTTCATTGAGTGTAAAAACGCGTACAGTCGAAAAATCATTTTCAAGAATTTCTTTTTCTCCATTTGTAATAATATAATACTGTGCTGTCCATTCTAGCATAAAGTTCTCCAGTGAATTGTTAGTGTCCCAATGGCTTTCTCTTATATAATTGATGTTCTCATAAACTGCTTGATGAATAATTACGGGATTATCTTTTGTAAAAGGAATAAAGCGGTTTGCATCGATAAAATCAAAAATCAGCACACCATTTTCAGTCAGGTTTTTATGCACGGAGTCAAAAGTTCTGTTGATGTCATCATTCGTAATCAAATAACTGGTAGATCTTCCGGTAATTAAAATTGAATCTACAGAACTGCTCAATTTAAATTCACGCATATCGCCTTGAAGAAATGTACAATCTTTATTGCGTTCTCTCGCAATTGAAATCATATCTTCACTATAATCCAGACCTGTATAATTTTGTTTGTTTTCTTGGAATCTTTTGGCGAGGTTTCCTGTTCCGCTTCCTATTTCTAAAATTGAAAAAGCATTGTTTTCTTGAACAAGTTTGTTGTAAAAAGTATATTCTTCGTCATAATTTACAAATGTCTGATACATCGCATCGTAAATCTTTGCCATTTTGCCATCATATAAATTTGCCATTGCCTTGATTTTTAATTATAAAAGTAAAAAAAAGACTGTCATATGACAGTCTTTTTAAATATTTAATTGTGTTTTAGATTAGAATTTATAGTTTAAAGATAAATTAAACATAGTACCTAACTGGCTGAAATGGAAACCGTCATATGTCATTTGAGAATAACGTCCATTAAAAGTAATTAAGTTGTATTGTGTTTTTGTTTGAGCTGGATCTGCTAATATTGCAGTTCCGGCAGCATTGTCTGCTTTAAATTCCCATTCTGGTAAAACATTAAATAAGTTGTTTACGTTTAGCGCGAAAGTTAATTTTTCAGTGGCATTAAAATTAATACCTAAATCAGTAACAACTTTAGGAATAAATTCTGTTCTTAAGTTAGCATCTAAACCATCTTGATTGAAGGTTGTTTTTCCAAAATAAGTATTGTTAAGAGAGAAACCAAATTTACCAATTTCGTAATTTCCGCCTAAGATCCATTTTGTTTTAGGTCTAGATGTAAAAGTCAAAGAAGTTAAAATATCTCCAAATGAGTTATTTGTTACAGGAGAAATTCTTTCATTTTGAAAAGTAACGTTTCCAGATAAGTTAATCCCTAATTTACCTGATCCAATTCCGATATTATTGTATCCAGTAACTACGTCTAAACCAGAAGTTCTTGAATCGAAAGAGTTAGAAAACCAAGCCACATTACCAAATGGAGTGTCTTGTCTGTCTCCTAATACAATTCTGTCTTCTACTTTAATGTTATAGTAATCTAAAGTAATATTAAAATCTCTGAAAGGTTTTGCACCAATACCAACAGTAATGTTTGTAGATTTTTCAGGATCTAATGATGGAATTCCTAATTGACGTGCTTGAGGAGAAACGTTATTGATAATACCGCTTACTTGAATTCCTTGTCCAGCTACGAAAGAATATTGCGATTTTTGAGTATAAATTTGGTGTAAAGTAGGCGCTCTGAAACCAGTTGAGATAGATCCTCTTAAAGTAATTTTATCATCTAAGAATTTATATCTTGTGCTTGCTTTCCAAACCGTTGCTCCACCAAAATCACTATATTCTTCGTGACGCACAGTTCCGTTAATTAAGAAGTCTTTTGTGATATCAAAAGCAACATCTAAATAAACACCTACATTGTAGCGATTCCATTTTCCTGAATTTTCAGGTCTGTTACCTGCAAAAGAGTCAGCTCCAGTTCCGTCCCAAGATGCTTTATCTCCTTCCATAACGGTGAAATATTCACTTCTAAACTCAGATCCAAAACCAATACTGATTTTGTCTGAAACAATTTTAGAGATATCAATATTTCCAACTACGTGATTAAAAGAAGTTCCACCTGGTTTAAACGAAATAGGGCTATTTTCTCTGTATACATTTTCGCCATTTTCGTCAACGATATTAGATCTGTTTACAGAGTTGTTTACAGAGTATACTTGTTTGTTTCCTCCAACAGTTATACTCGCATCAGTATTCCATCCATTTTTTACATTTTTGAAACCTAATGTACCGTTATAATCTGTTAAGTCACCTTCAAAAGTGGGTACGTAGCCTTCGTAAACTCTATTAGCACCAGTACCTTTTCCGAAAAAATCAATAAGATAAGGATCATCTGCTAAAGTTCTCCAGTAAGGCGTTCTGTAATTCGCGAAAGAGTTTACTTTTTTGTACACATAAGCAGCGTTGTAATATACTTTTGTGTTGTCGCTTATGTCGTTGCCTCCGTTAATAAGGAATTTAGCAGCAGCTGTTTCCGGAGAACCGTTAATGTTTCCAGCATCAGGATGTTTGGCAAGAAAAGCTTGCACATCAGCAATATCAGCGCCAAAATCTCCAGCATCTCCAGCAGCATCAACTGTTCCTGGTCTGTTTGCTAAATTTACTTTAGAGAAGTCAATAGTATAATTTAAGAATCCTTTTTCACCAACTGTAGTTCCATTGTTTAAGCTAACGCCTAACATTTCTCCATCACCTTCAGAAGTGATACCGCTTCTTACCGTTAATGAGCCATCAGTTGCGTTTTTCTTTAAAATGATGTTCATTACACCAGCAATTGCATCAGAACCGTACTGAGCAGATGCTCCATCACGAAGAATCTCAACTCTTTCGATTGCATCTGTAGGTATTGCAGAAATATCTGCACCCGTTTCTCCACGTCCCGGAGAAGTCTGTACGTAAAGCAAAGAGCTTAAATTTTTACGTTTACCATTAATAAGGATCAAAGTTCTGCTAGGTCCCATATTTCTGATTTCGTAAGGGTCAAGTAAGGAAGTTGCATCATTTACAGGAGTTTGTACAGTATTAAAGGAAGGAATTTTATACTGCAGTGCCTTATCAAATGTAGCTTGCCCCGTCGAAGTTAAATCCTTTGAAGACAAAACATCAATAGGCAATGCACTTGTTGTATTACTTCTGGCTGCTGTTCTTGATCCTGTAACTACTACTTCGTCAAGATTTTGACCACTTTCTTCAGATAAAGAAACATCAATTGTAGAAGTAGAAGCAACTCTTGTAACACTGCTGTAGCCCATATAACTAAAAATTAAAGAAGCACCTTCTTTTACTGTTATTTTATATGTCCCGTCAATATCGGTAGAAACACCGTTGTTAGTTCCTTTTTCTAAAATGTTGACTCCCGGAAGCGGTGTTCCTGTATTGTCTTTGACAACACCTGTAACTTGCTTTTGCGCAAAAATAAATAAGGTGTTAAATAGAAATAATAGTAATGCAATTTTTCTCATGTTAAAACTTGTTTTGGTTAAAATTTTAATAGCGGTTTGTTAAATATTGCGATAAAAGTAGTCTTATTTAACAAAATATTAGTAAAAAGTTTATTTTTTTTTAGGAAAAGTAGTAAAAAAACATATATCGTCATTTTTTGTTTAGTTACGAGCTATTAAATCTTATATTTGCAAAATTTTAGAGGCAAAATATATGATTTTGTCAAAAAATAAATTATAAGAAAAAACAATCAGTTTATATGCTAAATATTTGATTTAAAGTCAATAAAATAAGCGTCTGAGAAGATTAAATTCAAATAAAAAATAAATATTTATCTACATATGAAAGCAGGAATTGTAGGATTGCCAAATGTTGGAAAATCAACATTATTTAATTGTTTATCTAATGCAAAAGCGCAAAGTGCGAACTTCCCGTTTTGTACAATCGAACCTAATATTGGTGTTGTAAACGTTCCGGATCCGAGAATCAATAAATTAGAAGAATTGGTAAAACCAGAGCGCGTGCAAATGGCAACTGTAGATATTGTAGATATCGCAGGTTTGGTAAAAGGAGCGAGCAAAGGCGAAGGCTTAGGAAACCAATTTTTAGGAAACATTAGAGAGTGTAATGCTATTATTCACGTTTTACGTTGTTTTGATAATGACAATATTGTTCACGTAGATGGAAATGTAAATCCAATTCGTGATAAAGAAACTATCGATATCGAATTACAGCTAAAAGATTTAGAAACAGTTGAAAAACGTTTAGAAAAAGTAAATCGTGCAGCTAAAACTGGAAATAAAGAAGCGCAGACTGAAAAAGCACTTTTAGACAGAATCAGAGAAGCATTATTACAGACGAAATCTGCTCGTACTATTGTACCTCAAGGTAACGATGAGGAAGTTTTAATGGAATCTTTCCAACTAATTACTGCAAAACCAGTTTTATACGTTTGTAATGTTGATGAAAATTCAGCTGTAAACGGAAACAAGTATGTAGACCAAGTTCGTGAATTAGTAAAAGACGAAGATGCTGAAGTTATCATTCTTTCAGTAGGAGCAGAGGCTGATATTACAGAATTAGAAAGCTACGAAGAGCGCCAGGTTTTCCTTGAAGATATGGGATTAACAGAGCCGGGAGCATCAGTTTTAATTCGTGCAGCTTACAAATTATTAAAACAACAAACTTACTTTACTGCAGGTGTAAAAGAAGTTCGTGCCTGGACCATCAATATTGGAGCAACAGCGCCACAAGCCGCTGGAGTTATCCACACTGATTTTGAAAAAGGATTCATTCGTGCTGAAGTTATTTCATACGAAGACTACGTTCAATACGGTTCTGAAGCAAAAGCAAAAGAAGCAGGAAAATTCAAAGTTGAAGGAAAAGAATATATCGTAAAAGATGGTGATGTAATGCACTTCCGTTTCAACGTATAAATTCTAGAAAATAGAATAAAGAATAAAGAGAATAGACTTGAACTGCTGGAGAAATTCAGCAGTTTTTTTATGCTCTAAAAATCACGATTGTGAGGCTTATCGAAATGACAAACTAATCAGTTCAAATCCGTGTCATCCGCGAGCCATTGTTCAGAACCTATTTCCAGCTTTACTCTTCAAGATTTTTCCTTAATTTATTTTTTTGTCCGGCATAAAAAGAGCTTCCTCCGGTCGCTTTTTTATCACCGCAAAAAATATAAATTAATAAAAAATGCTTTCCGTTTCAATCTGGGTAGACGTAAAATGCTTAAAATCAATTTTAATGAATATAAAAAGTTTCAAAATAATGGTTTTTCAAAATAATTTCACATGGTAAAAATGTAAACTTTAACGAAAAAGCGAGAATTTAAAATTTTCCTTATTTGCTAAATTTGATAGCATATTAAAAATCAAAAAATATGGTAAAAATCAAAAATATATTCGCCAAATCTTGGTTTCTGCTCAAGAATACTTTTTTAGAATTTAATGATGACAACGCTATTAAACTTAGTGCTGCATTAGCGTATTATACCATATTTGCACTACCTCCATTATTAATTATCATTATTACAATCTGTGGATTTTTCTTTGGAGAAGATGCTGTAACAGGACAATTGTACGGACAAATAAACGGGTTAGTAGGAAATGGAGCCGCAATCCAGATTCAGGAAGCTATAAAAAATGTACAGCTTTCTGGAAGCAATGTTTTTGCAACCGTATTCGGAATTGTGATGCTGTTAATTGGAGCTTCAGGAGTTTTTGCTGAAATCCAAAGTTCTATCAATTTTATTTGGGGTTTGCGCGCCAAACCCGATAAAGGATTAAAGAAATTCATTCAGAACCGATTGATGTCATTCTCAATGATTGCCTCGGTTGGTTTTTTAATGCTTGTCAGTTTGTTTATAAATACAACACTTGATGTAGTCAGTTCACGTTTAAAAATATATTTTCCAGAAAGCACCGTTTACTTGTTTTACATTGTTAATACCGTAATTGTGCTGGCAAGTATTACGATACTTTTCGCAATTATTTTTAGAACATTGCCTGATGGAAAAATAAGATGGAAAGATGCTTTTATAGGTTCAGGAGTTACTGCTGTACTTTTTATGATTGGTAAATTTGCCATTGGTTTTTATTTAGGAAGTTCTACAGTTGCTTCTGTATACGGAGCAGCCGGCTCTGTAATAATTATTCTGGTTTGGGTCTATTATTCGGCAATTATTCTGTATTTTGGAGCAGAATTTACCAAAGTATATGCAAAATCATACGGAGGTAAAATTTATCCGAATGAATATTCAGTAGAAATAGCAAAAGAGATTTTTGAAATTGATACACCCAAAAACAAACCAATAGAAGACAAATTATTAAAAGAGCAAAAACCATGAAAATCATAGCATTTGGAGGAAGTAACAGTCAACATTCGATCAACAAAAGATTAGCGGCTTACGCAGCAAGTTTATTCGAAAATGCCGAAGTCGAAGTTTTAGATTTAAATGATTTCGCAATGCCATTATTTAGCGTAGATCTTGAAAAACAAGTAGGACAGCATGAACTTGCAAAAGCATTTCTTGCTAAACTGCAGAGTGCAGATATTTTAGTTGTTTCGCTTGCAGAAAACAACAATAACTACTCAACAGCATTTAAAAACCTATTCGATTGGAGTTCTAGAATTACCAAAGAAGTTTTTCAGCAAAAACCAATGTTATTATTGGCAACTTCGCCTGGATCAAGAGGAGGAGCGTCAGTTTTAGAAATTGGCCGCAATGCCTTGCCAAGATACGGAGCTCAAATAAAAGGCAGTTTTTCATTGCCTGCTTTTAATGCAAATTTTGATTTAGAAGAAAATAAAATTTCAAATACAGAGTTAGATAAAGAGCTGAAAGACATTATTAAATCTAGTTTTTAAGTACATGCCAACAAAAAAAATACTTTTTTTATTCCTTTCTATAAATTTAATTTTGCTGCAATCTTCATTTGCGCAAAAATATACTGCTGTAGATAATATTGTTTCAAAATATCCTAAAAACTTCGATACAACTGAAGATTTGGCAGAAAGAATACAAAAAGATTTTACCTCAGAACACGATAAAGCAAGAGCCATTTTCAGCTGGATGGCCTTCAATATAAAATACGATTTTGCCACTTTTTTAAATCCTCCAAGAAAACAAGGTTTTACTTATAGCAGCGAAGCAGAAAAACAAAGAAAAATAAAACAGCTCAATGATAAACTAATTCAAAAAGCATTTAAATCTCAGAAAGCGGTTTGTGAAGGTTTTACAGCTTTATATCAACATTTAGCTTCTCTGGTTGGCTTAAAATCTGAAATTATCAGAGGAGATTCTAAAACGAGATTAGCTGACATTGGAAGAAAAAACACCACTTCAAATCATGCGTGGAATACTGTTTTAATTGACGGAAAATGGCGGCTTGTTGATGTAACTTGGGCACAGGGCTATTATGACAGCAGTAAAGGCAAAATGATAAAAGAGTTTGCCCCGGTTTATTTTGATACAGATCCAGATTATTTTTTTGCTAAACATTTTCCTGATTCGGGGTCTTATTTAGGAAATAAATTAGATAGAAATGAATTCTTAAACGGACCTTTAATCTATAATAAAGCAATTGAAGGAGATAATAAAGTTAAAGAACCAACTGCTGGAATACTTGAAGTTAAAAGAGGAGATAAAATAACTTTTGAGATTAAAAACGTTTCAAAATCAGATTTATTTTTTTATCTGAATAAAAAGAATCAGCCTGTTAAAATTCAAAATTCTAAGGAAAAAAGAGGAGGTTTAGAATTTCAAATTACTTTTGATAATATGATCGGAGATTATCTTACTTTTTTTCTGGATACAAACAGTATCGTTTCTTTTAAAGTAGTTTCAAAGTAGTATTTTTCAGTATGTTTGCTTTATTGAATTTTCTTCTTTTATCGAATTGCCGTATCTTAGCAATTCATGATCTGAATTAATACGCCATGGAAACTACCTTTCTGAAATCAATCTTAGATAATGATTTCTATAAATTTACAATGCAGCATGCTGTAATTAGACTTTTTCCAAAAGCTAAGGTACGTTATGGTTTTATTAATCGAGGAAAACATGTTTTTCCTTCAGGCTTTGCAGATTTACTTCGAAAATCGGTTGATGCAATGGCTAATTTACGATTGACAAAGGACGAGAAAAATTATTTGTCACATCACTGTCCATATTTAGATCCCACTTATTTAGATTTTCTCCAAGGATATATTTATGATCCATCTGAAGTTCAAATCAGTCAAGAAGGCTCAGAAATAAAAGTTACTATTGAAGGTTTTTGGTACAGAACCATTTTGTGGGAAGTGCCATTAATGGCTTTAATCTCAGAACTCTTTTATAAAGCCAATCATTTAATTCGCTTAAATGATGAAGCTATAAAAGAGCTGACCAAAAACAAGATTGACAATTATAATAAACTCGGAGTTTCTGTTTTAGAATTTGGTACAAGACGACGCCATTCTTATGATGTGCATGTTTTAGTAAATGAAATTTTGAGCGCTTATGGTAATAGTAGTTTTTTAGGAACTAGTAATGTGCATTTTGCAATGGTTAACAACAAACGACCTTTAGGTACGCATGCACACGAATGGTTTATGTTTCATGCGGCGCAATATGGTTTTAAAATGGCAAATTTAATCAGCCTCGAACATTGGACACAAGTCTACGGAGGCGATCTCGGAATTGCGCTGACTGATACTTACACAACGGATATATTTTTCAATCAATTTGATAAAAAATACTCCAAACTTTTTGATGGTGTTAGACATGACAGCGGCGATCCCGTAGAGTTTGCACAAAAGGTAATTTCGCACTATACTAAAATGGGAATTGACCCTAAATCTAAAGCAATTGTTTTTTCGGATTCGCTCAATTTTGAGAAGGTAAAAATAATAGCCGATTTCTGCAGAGATAAAATAAAAATGTCTTTTGGCATTGGAACAAATTTTACCAATGATGTTGGCCTTCCATCTATGAATATGGTCATAAAACTAACAGATACAAAACCCGATAATACGCATTGGCAAGGTGTTGTAAAACTTTCTGACGAAAAAAACAAAAACACGGGAACGCCCGAAATGATTGCTTTAGCAAAACAAGTCCTCGGAATAAAATAAGATTTTTTTGTTTCATAGCTGTTTTTTTATATTTTTAACGGTCGTATTTTTTTTAAATCAAATTAAATAGAAATCAAAGCTGTTATAATTCGTAACAAAAAAAAAATACGCTTTCATTTTTTGACTATAAATGGTACATTAGCCAAAAATCCAATTTACTTTATGCTAGAGCAAAATCAATATACCGAAGATAATATTCGATCACTCGATTGGAAAGAACATATCCGTATGCGTCCCGGAATGTATATCGGGAAATTGGGAGATGGATCTTCACCGGATGATGGTATTTATATTCTTCTAAAAGAGGTTTTAGACAACTGTATCGATGAATTCGTAATGGGTTCTGGAAAAACTATTGAAGTAACGATAAAAGACAAAACGGTTTCTGTTCGTGATTACGGACGTGGAATTCCGTTAGGAAAAGTAGTCGATGTAGTTTCAAAAATGAATACGGGTGGAAAGTACGATTCTAAAGCTTTTCAGAAATCAGTTGGTTTAAACGGTGTCGGAACAAAAGCGGTAAATGCACTTTCGAATTATTTCCGTGTAGAATCGGTACGTGATGATAAACAAAAAGGAGCAGAGTTTTCTGCAGGAAATCTAGTTCTTGAAGAAGATATAATCGATACAACAAAACGAAAAGGAACGAAAGTTACTTTTACACCAGATGAAACGATTTTCAAAAATTATAAATTCCGTTTAGAATACGTTATTAAAATGGTAAAAAACTATTGTTACTTAAACAATGGTTTGACAATTATTTTTAATGGAGAAAAATACATTTCAGAAAACGGACTTCGTGATTTATTAGAAGAAACAATCAGCGAAGATGATCTTGAATATCCAATTATCCATTTGAAAGATCATGATATCGAGATCGCTTTAACGCACAGTAAAACGCAGTACAGCGAAGAATATCACTCTTTTGTAAACGGTCAGAATACAACACAGGGAGGAACTCACTTAGCGGCTTACAGAGAAGCAATTGTAAAAACCATTCGTGAGTTTTATAACAAAAATTTTGAAGCATCAGATGTTCGTAAATCGATTGTAAGTGCGATCAGCATTAAAGTAATGGAACCAGTTTTTGAGTCTCAGACCAAAACCAAATTAGGTTCTACAGATATGGGTTCTGATGACGGAACACCAGCCGTTTCTGTACGTACGTTTGTAAATGATTTTGTAAAAAATAAACTTGATAATTATTTACATAAAAACCCTCCAACTGCCGAAGCTTTATTGCGTAAAATTCTGCAGGCAGAACGCGAACGTAAAGAATTATCAGGAATTAGAAAACTGGCTACAGATCGTGCTAAAAAGGCCAATCTTCATAATAAAAAATTAAGAGACTGCCGAGCGCATCTTCCAGATACTAAAAACCCTAGAAACTTAGAAAGTACGCTTTTTATCACCGAGGGAGATTCGGCTTCCGGATCGATTACAAAGTCGCGCGACGTAAATACGCAAGCTGTTTTTAGTTTACGTGGTAAGCCTTTGAATTCTTACGGAATGACGAAGAAAATTGTGTATGAAAATGAAGAATTCAATTTACTGCAAGCCGCTTTAGATATCGAAGACGGATTAGAAAAGTTACGCTACAACAATATCGTAATCGCAACCGATGCCGATGTCGACGGAATGCACATTCGCTTGTTGCTGATTACCTTTTTCCTTCAGTTTTTCCCAGAATTGATAAAAGAAGGGCATTTGTATATTTTACAGACACCTCTTTTCAGGGTTAGAAACAAGAAAGAAACTATTTATTGTTATTCTGATGAAGAAAGAAAAGAGGCGATCGAAAAACTGAAACCAAAACCAGAAATTACACGATTTAAGGGTTTGGGAGAAATTTCGCCAGATGAGTTCAAGAATTTCATTGGAGAAACAATTCGCCTTGACCCGATTATGATGGATAAAAACACTTCGATAGAGCAATTATTGTCCTTTTATATGGGAAAAAACACGCCGGACCGACAAGAGTTTATTATCAAGAATTTGAAAGTAGAATTGGATGCGGTTGAAGAAGTTTAAATTTATGAGAAAAACTATTCTAGGTTTATTAATAATGATGCTAGTTATTTCTTGTCAGTCAAAAAACGATGAGAAAAAATCAATTGTTACGACTAAGCCTGTAAACGAAATTAAAATTGAAAAAAACAATGATAGTTTAATTTACAAGATAAATGAAAATACTGTTGTAATAGCTGAGGATACTTTAAAGTTAGAAAGCCCATTTATATATTCTTTTGAAGGATCAATTAAGGACGGAAAAAAAATACAATTACATCTTTCTAATCAATTATCATCAGAGTATGGCGGGTATGTAAAATCTGCATCTCTTTATATTGAAGGAAGTAATGATATACTTTATTGTTATTTTGAAAAAGAGAAAAAGCAAGATTATTATACAGCCACAATCTATGATTATGATCATGATAATAAGGTTATCTCTAAACTAAAATTGTACAATCCTTCAACAGAAGGAATGTATATAGAATATATATTGGATAAAAAAAGTTATAAAATTTATCCAAGTAAAGCATTTCCAGCATACAAATGTTACGATGAAATCGATTATACATTGTTTGATTCAAGAGAGGCTTTTAAAAAGGATGAAGCTATGAGGGAATTTACTCCTTCAAGAGATTATAATTTTTTTGCTGAAATTATTTCCAATGATGTAAATTTTGATATTCTGGAAACAAAATTAAAGTATTTGTATACCGATTCGTTGAGCATTAATAATTATAAAAAATGGAAACATAATTTTAGTGTTGAAAAATCTAAAAAAGAAGAAGAAAATTATAGTTCTGAAACTTTATCAGTTGTGTCACCAGTTTTTATTGATGCTAATATTTATGTAGTTTCTGATTTCTCATACAGTTATATGGGAGGAGCTCATGGTATGATGCATACAGAATATGATAACTATGATTTGACAACTGGGAAAACGATAGATATTGAAAAATTAATAAATCTGTCTGATGACAAGTTTATAAGTTTTTATGAAGATAAAGTTAGATCAGAATATGCAGATGGCTTATTATCTAATGAAGTACCAATTACCCATAATTTTTATATTTTGCCTACAGGAATTACTTTTTCGTATGCACCATATGAACTCGTTGGTTTTGCAGGCGGAGAGCCTAAGATTTTTTTTAGTTACGAAGAATTAAAACCCTTTATTTTGAAAAACACAATTTTAGATCAATACAATTCGAATTAAAAAACATCAAACTTGAGTTAAATCAAAGTTTATCACAACAATTTTAAATTTATAATTTTCGAATATAAATAATGAAAGACGAAGAAGACGATAACATAATTCCAAACGACGACGAGAATAATTCAGACGAAAATCCTATTGATGAAAATCACGACGGAGAAGATGATGAAATTATCAACGTAGATGCCAAGCATTTTGAAGGCCAGCATTTTTACGAGAATCAGGAAGAAGAAGGAGAAGACGTTATTACAAAAGTAACAGGCATGTACAAAGACTGGTTCTTGGATTATGCTTCATATGTAATCTTAGAACGTGCAGTTCCTGCTATCGAGGACGGATTTAAGCCGGTTCAGCGTCGTATTATGCACTCTTTAAAAGAGCTGGATGATGGCCGTTATAATAAAGTTGCCAATGTTGTAGGACACACCATGCAGTATCACCCACACGGAGATGCAAGTATTGGTGACGCCATGGTACAAATTGGTCAAAAAGATTTATTAATTGACTGCCAAGGAAACTGGGGTAATATTTTAACTGGTGACGGAGCGGCAGCTTCGCGTTACATTGAGGCACGTTTATCAAAATTTGCTTTAGAGGTTTTATATTCTCCAAAAATTACAGATTGGGGTGTTTCGTATGATGGTCGTCGTGCAGAACCAAACAATCTTCCAGTAAAATTTCCATTGCTTTTGGCGCAAGGAGCAGAAGGTATTGCAGTTGGACTTTCTACAAAGGTTTTACCTCACAACTTCAATGAATTAATTGATGCTTCGATTAAGATTTTAAAAGGAAAAGCATTCACACTATATCCTGATTTCATGACACAAGGTATTGCCGATGTGTCGAATTATAATGACGGACTTCGTGGCGGACGCGTGCGTGTGCGTGCAAAAATTGCACAATTAGACAAAAATACATTGGTCATTACTCAAATTCCGTTTTCGACCAATACCACGACTTTGATTGATAGTATTTTGAAAGCCAATGATAAAGGCAAAATCAAAATCAAGAAAATTGAAGACAATACTGCGGCAGATGTTGAGATCTTAATTCACCTTTTCCCAGGCGTTTCTCCAGATAAAACGATAGATGCATTGTTTGCTTTTACAGCATGTGAAACTTCTGTAGCACCTTTAGGCTGTGTGATTGAAGACAACAAGCCATTGTTTATTGGAGTGTCTGAAATGTTGAAAATTTCAACTCATAGAACAGTTGATCTGCTTAAGCAAGAATTAGAAATTCAATTAGAAGAATTAAAAAATAAATGGCATTTCTCTACTTTAGAGAAAATCTTCATTCGTGAAGAAATGTACATTGATTTCAAATTATATTCTGACAGAGAATCACTTTACAAATATTTATACGATCGATTCGAGCCTTTCAAAAAATCATTCGTCAGAGAAATTACTGATGATGATTTACAAAGACTGACTCAAATTCCAATGATTCGTATTACCCGTTTCGATTCTGATAAGGCTGATGATTTTATTGCGAAATTAGAAGATGAAATGAAAGAAGTAGAGCATAATTTGGAAAATTTAACAGATTTTGCAATTGCTTACTTTACCAAATTAAAAGAGAAATACGGAAAAGGCCGTGAACGTCAGACAGAACTTCGTGTTTTTGATAATGTTGAGGCTACAAAAGTAGTTTTGCGTAACACAAAACTATACGTAAATCGCGAAGAGGGTTTTGTTGGAACAAGTTTAAAAAAAGACGAATACCTTACTGATTGTTCTGATATTGATGATGTAATTGTATTTTTGCGCGATGGTAAAATGATGATTACAAAAGTAGATGCTAAGACTTTTGTAGGTAAAGATATTATTCACGTTGCTATTTTTGACAAGAGCGATAAACGCACGATTTACAACATGATTTATCGTGACGGAAAATCAGGGCCATCTTATATTAAACGTTTTAATGTTACGGGAGTTACTCGTGATAAACCTTATGATTTAACCAATGAAACGGCTGGATCACAAGTAGTTTATTTTTCGCATAATCCGAATGGAGAAGCAGAAGTAATTACGATCTTATTACGCCAGGTTGGAACGATCAAGAAACTAAAATTCGATATTGATTTTGCTAAATTAGCTATTAAAGGCCGTGCTTCAAAAGGGAATTTGGTAACTAAATATCCAATCAAAAAAATAGAGTTAAAAGAAAAAGGAATTTCGACCTTATTGCCAAGAAAAGTTTGGTTTGATGATACTGTGAAACGTTTAAATGTTGATGCAAGAGGAGAGCTGTTAGGGGAATTTAAACCAAGTGATAAAATTTTAATTATCACCCAGTCTGGTAAATTAAAAGTTATTATTCCGGAATTGTCAACTCATTTTGATGAAGATATGATTGTTTTGGAAAAATGGAAACCTAAAAAACCAATTTCGGCCATTTATTACGACGGAGAAAAAGAACGTTATTTCTTGAAACGTTTTCTTGTTGAAAATGAAGGGAAGGAAGAAAGCTTTATCACAGACCATCCAAATTCGCAATTAGAGATTGTATCGACAGATTATCGTCCTGTGGCGCAATTGGTATTTGCAAAAGTAAAAGGAGTTCAAAAAGAAGATTTACATATTGATGTAGAAGATTTTATAGCAGTAAAAGGTTTCAAAGCTTTAGGAAATCAATTGACTGCAGATAAGTTAAAACAAGTCAACTTATTAGAACCACTTCCATATCAAGAACCAGTCGAAGAAATTCCTGAAAAACCAGAAATGCCAGATGATGAATCTGTAGAAACAGAATTAGATGATGACGGTCAAATAGGTTTGGTTTTAGATTAAAAATAAAAACCGCTAGGATTAATTTCTTAGCGTTTTTTTATCGAGATTAATGTTTTAGTTTTAAATGATTATTTTTTTAATCTTATTTGCTTATTACTTTATTCGATTAACATATTTTTAATAAGTCTTATATTGTTATAAAATTAACTTATTGTGGTTACTTATAACTTTTTTTGATTTTTAAATTAGCAATTCATTTAAAAATCAAATTATGAAAAAAATTTTATGTCTAGTTAGTGCCATTTTATTGGTATTAAATTCTTGTTCAAGTAATGATGCACAAAGCATAGATAAAACTTCTGAAGTTTTACTTAAAAAAACAATTATTACAGGGGCTGATAATTCCTTTTCTGAAGTGAAATGTTTATACGATGGAAATAAGATAGTTAGTAATACATCGAATAATGAAAATGAACTACGATATATTTACACAGGAACTAAAATAACAAAACTAGAATTCTTCGAAAAAGGGATGCTTCAAAGTTATATAGATTATACATATAATAATGAAAAATTGGTTTCTAAAAGTAACATGTTGCCTAATGGTGAAAAAATAAGCGAAACAGAATATACTTATTTTGATAATGGAAATATAAGTTATTTGGAATCTATTAAAGCAGGATCTCAAATAGTTACAGTTTTAGGAGTTTATAAGTTTTCAAATGGCAATTTATTAAGTAGTGAAAAGTATGAGAATGGAGTTATGACTACAGGTGTATATTATGAATATGACAATAAAAATAATCCAAGTAAAAATATTTTAGGATTTAATTTATTATTAGATCATGATGTATCTGTTAATAATGTAGTTAAACAAACTTGTATTTCAAATTCAGGTGTAACCACTGAATTTACAAACGCTTATAAATATAATGCTAAAGATTATCCAACTGAAAAAATTAAAAGTTTAGTAAATCGAAACGCTAAGGAAACAACTCAATTTTTTTATTAATATTAGAAATTGTAACATCAATTAAAAATAAAAACCGCTAAGAAATTAATCTTAGCGGCTTTTTTGTATTGAAGTTTTTAGAATTAATTTTCTGAGATAGAGATTAATTCTTGTTTTATCCATTTTACTTCATTGTTTTCAATACTAACAAAAATAGTATCTCCGTCTTTTACTTCTCCAGCGATTATTTTTTTAGCTAAAGGTCTTCTTAAATGTGTTCGAATAATACTTTTAATCGGTCTTGCTCCGTATTTAGCATTATACCCATTTTCAGCCAGATAAAGTTTAGCTTCTATTGGAATATCGACTTTAATATTGATGTTTTTGAGTAAATCCATAAACTCTTTTTTCAAATGAATCTCAAATATTTTCAACGCATTTTCTTTACTGATAGGCGCAAAAGGTACAATTTCAGTTAAACGTCCTAAAAATTCTGGTCTGAAATAATTCGCCATAATTTCCATTAAAGAAGTTGAGGAAGGAATTTTACCACTATTAAAAGTTTCAACAATATGGTCTGCACCAATATTCGAAGTAAAAAGAATAATAGCATTAGAGAAATCACCTTCTTTTCCTAGTCGGTCGTGCAGTTTTCCTTCGTCCATAATTTGAAGAAAAACATCAAAAACAGAAGGATGCGCTTTTTCAATTTCATCAAATAAAACAATAGAATATGGCTTTTGACGAATTTTATTTACTAGCAACCCTCCGGATTCATAGCCTACATAGCCTGGGGGCGCACCGTACAACAATGCAGCAGAATGTTCTTCTTTAAATTCAGACATATCAAAACGTATGATTGCATTTTCGTCCTGAAAAAGAAATTCGGCCAAACTTTTGGCTAATTCTGTTTTACCAGTTCCTGTTGGGCCTAAGAAAAAGAAAGAAGCAATTGGTTGTCCAGCTTTACTCAATCCCGATCTTGATTCTAGAATTGAACCTGCGACTGTTGCAATACAATGATCCTGACCAATTACTCTTTGGTTAAGAACTTGCTCGATGTTGTTAAGTTTTTGTTTTTCTTCTTCGTTTAATTTTCCTGCTGGTATTCCTGTTTTTTGTGCAATAATCAAAGATAAATCAAAAGCTTCAATGTGACTGCGTTTATCTAATGCTTTTTCCTCCAGAGTTTTTAATAGTGTTTCAATATGATTTATGATAGCATCTGAATATTTAAAAAGTTCTTTGTTTTCTTCTTCAATGACCATTAAAAAAGTAGTTTTCTGCATTACATCACTTAAAAACCAATTACATTCTTTAATCAATTGTTCTTCTGATAAATTAGCTTTATTCAGCTTTAAAACTTCCAGTTTATCATAAAGTGCTTCTTTCCCTTTCAAAAAAGTTTCTCCAGAGGTTTTTAAAACAGACATGGTATGGTCTATCAAATTAATGGCAGATTCAGGCAGGCTTTTTTCTTTTAGATACCTTCTGGATAATCTAATAGATTCAGAAATAATTTCATCATCAATTTTTAGTTTATGATGTTCCTGATACATTTTAATCGATTCACGAATCATTCGGAACAAAGTTTCATTATCTGCTTCTTCCAATTTTACGATTTCAAACATTCCCGAAAGACCTTGTTCTTTTTCTATTTTTTTTGAATATTCATCGATTGTAGAAGTGGCTATAATATTTAACCCTTTCGCTAATTCGCTTTTTAAAATATTTGCAACTCCAGAGTCACCGCCGTTTTTGTCTAATAAAGTATGGATTTCTTCAATTATTAAAATGGCTTTAGGAAATTGTTTTAATTCCTGAATGCAGTTCTTTAGGCGGTCTTCAATTTCACCTTTATAAGATGCGCCGGCAATTAAAGAAGATAAATCAAGCTCAAATAACTGCACTTTATGTAGTGTATCAGGTACTTGATCCGCAATGATATTTTCAACTAAAGTATTTATCAAAATTGTTTTACCAATGCCACGATCTCCAAGCAATAATACATTGGGTTTTGAGAACCGACAAAGAATTTCTTTTATAGTGTTTAATTCCCCTTCACGTCCAATAGCAGTTAGTTTATTGGGTTTCTTTTCAAGGTTTTTATGCACAGAATACTTACCTAAAAATCCTTTCTTAATTTCTTTTTTGCTTGATAAATTTTCAGCAGAAGTTGTAGTTTCATTTTCTAATAATTCATTCCTTGAAATAGGAAAACTTTTCATCTGGTCAAAATTAAAACCAACACCAGGCGAACTTAAAGCGACAATAATAGCATATAAACTAATTTCATCTTCGTTTAATAAGTTTCTAACGGCTTCAGCTTCATTTATAATTTGATCAATTACATTAGCTGGTTCGGCATCCAAAACATGAGATGTTTTCGATTCCTCTTCAATTCTTACTTCTGCCCATTCATCAAGGAAATAAACATCTTTTCCCATTGCTTCCAAACGTTTTAGAAGTGACAAGTCTCTATTCAAGATAGCCTTAAGTAAATGCGATCCTGTGTAATATTTATTAGAATTATTTTTGGCAATTTTTTTAGCAATTTCAAACGCAGTCAGCAATTCAGTACTGAAAATATTTTCTTGTTTCATAACAATTAGTCTTTTACCCAGATCAGATATTTTTTTACTTTATAATTTATGGACATTCCTTTAATACAATTATCAGTTTTGTCTTTATTGAGTCTGATAGATTCTATTTTTATTTTTTTTCCTTTAATATTAGCACATAATTGTGCGAAGGTCAATAAATCTTTGTCATTTTTTACTGTCGGAATTTCGAGATCATCACATAAAAATTCGGCAAAATCATCTTTAACTTTACTGCCTTCTGCTACTTTATTTAATAAAATTTCAAATTGATCTTCAGATATTTTTGGTGCTTTTTTAATAGGAGCAATGCTGTCCTTTTGAGATTTATTCTTTGGGGCTACTGGCACATATTGCAACATGTCTTCAAGCGGATCTTTTTTTGCTGTTCCTCTTGGTAAGGCAAAAGCTTCTGCATTTTTCTCGTAAACATAAGAGGTTACATCCAGAGGGTTTGTTTTCTTAATAACTCGCGGATGCACATAAATTACTTTTTTAGCAACTCGGCTAAAATCTCCGTTTATAACAAGCGTAATCGTTTTTTCTCCAGGAGTTGAAAAAGTAAATACAGGATTTGAAGACGTTTCATCGATGCCTTTATTTTCTCCAAATGCCCATTCCCAAGTTTTAGCGTTTTGTGAAATAGAATTGAAATAAGTTGGCTGTCCAACAGTAATAATTTTTGAAGTAATAATTTGAGGAGTACCTAATTTGTCTAGAATATATTTGTCTTTTAAGATAAGTTCTCGAGTATGTACACATTCTCCATTTATAGTTAAGCTAATGATATACTTTCCTGGATTTTTGTAAGTATGAAAGGTATGTCTTCGAATATCTGTGGGAGAACCATCACCAAAATCCCATTTCCAAGATTTCGCATTATGAGTTTTATCATAGAATTCAATTGGTTCTTCACTCTGATAATGATCTGATAAGATAAAATACTTGACATCTTCGCAGTTGACATGTTTAAAAAATTGAATAAGAAAAGAGATTATTCCTATTAGAAATAGAACAACGAAGACTAATACAACTTTAATATCAATATTCTTTTTATCTAGCATTATTACTTTATGTTTAAAATGAGAAAATATTTACAAATATAAATTCAAATATTTTAAAAATGTAAAATAAATACTATAAAAATTTCTAAATTATAAGAAAATATTTTTTATGTTTGTAAATATATACTTACATATTTAATTTATTAAATGTCTAAAAGTTGTTTTACTGGATTATGATGAAATTTTACCTTACTAGCAATTCATTTATCAAAAAGAGATGTTTTGTTTTTTTTATAAGCCAAATGGTTTTCTTTTTGTCTGCAATTGTATTGCTGAACTCTTGTGGTAATAAAAAATACATTGCTCAAATACCATTTAAATATGACTATTCTTTAGAACTTTTAAAGAAGCAGTCAAAAATGGAAGAAACTGGGTTAAAAAATAAAATTATCGTCAATGATAATTCTGAAAACCTTAGTGATGAAGTTTTGTATTTAAAAGAAAAATATTCAATTGTATTAGCAGTAACACCTAATAAAATTACGAACTACAAATTGTATTCTTATTTCGACCCGTGGATTAATACTCCTTATAAAGAAAAGAGTTTTTCTAAAAAGGGAATTGATTGTTCTTATTTTCTACAATCATTATATAGTGATGTTTATAAAGTAACGCTTCCGAAAGACCCAGCTGGAATGTGGAAGTCGAAATCGATTCAAATCTTTACAGGCCGTACCTTTTTAGCTGAAGGGGATTTAGTGTTTTTTAGATACGATAAAGACCATCCTATATCAGATGTAGCCTTGTACCTGCACAATGACAGAATTTTAGCTTGTACAGACAAAGGATTAGGGATTTATAATTTTAATGATGAATATTTTCAGTTGCGATATATAGGTGCAGGACGTATAAATGAAGACACAAAGAAAAAATAAAAAAAGCCTTGAAAATTTAATTGAGGAAATTGAAAGTATTCCGTATGACATTCGGGCAGAAATTATTGCCAATGAATTAATTGAGAATGATGAAGTCTCTGCCGATGAAATTATGATTTTAAATCAGGGACAATTTTCGAGAGCTTTTAGAAGTGATGTTTTAGGTGCTGTAATTCAGGATGATAATTATATCAGGCGCGATTATATTTCGCTGCTTTTGTCTCGGGATAGTATGTATGATGCTCTTCCGGAAGGATTTGTTCACAGTTTAAATGAAAACAATGCTGATAAGTCTGTTCACCAGATGATTAAGGAACACAAACATCAAAAGAAACAGGAGAACGAAGCAAGGAACTTTTTTAATCCGTTTGAAAATGAAATTTTTCATTACCGAACAAAAATTGAAAGTGTAGAGAGAGATTTTTTATATAAACTAAATGGCAGTAAACCACTTGGTTTTTTCTATGATTTTTGGGGATTATCACATAATTACCCGGCAGTTTTGGTTTCAAAATTTATTCAGCTGCTGCCATACGCTTATAAAATTGTAGGCGATATTGATTTATCGTGCCGTTGTTTGTCAAGTATAATTGAAGAAAAAGTGTCTTATAAAACAACAACTTCTAAAGAATACAGCGAAGAAAGTGAACAAATTAATTTAGGAGAAAATAGGTTAGGGGTCGATTTTATTTGCGGTAACAAATACATGGATTATTCAATGAACCTGACAATCGAGATAGGTCCAATAGTAAATAATTCATTTGAAAATTATATTCATAACGGATCAATAAAAAGATTTATTGATTGTTTTTACGAGCATTTTTTTCCGATGGAAGTCGAGCCAAAAACAATCTTGATCATGAATCATGAAACAGAAAAATTCAATTTTAATAAACAGCCTGTGTTAGGGTATACAACACGTATTTAAAAATGGTTAAAAAAAACTTATTAGCACTTATTGATGTTAAGCTCATCGTGTTTTTGGTAATAATAATAGCATTATGCGGTATTCTTACCTTATTATTTAGCGATAAGATAAAAGAATTTGGGACAAAACATAAAAAAACATTCTATATATATGTTTTCTCTTTTGTTCTTATCTATGCTCTAACAGCATTTTTGGGCAACAATAAATTATTTAATGAACTATCAGATGAATTCCTTTTTTATCAAATAGTTTCTGCGTTGTTTGGTGTACTCCATGTCTGGCTTTACCGATTTTATTTGCATGAATTTAACCAAAAAAACATGAGCATCGAACTTTTGTTTTCCCTGTTGGTTATACTTTATTCAAGTGTTTTATTCGCCATTATTTACACGGCATTAAACGGTATAAACTTGACTTTTTTAATGTGCTCGCATTTTCTGGTATTTATTGTTCCAACGGGAATTTACATAGTTTTTGAATTTATGATGCAGATACCGCCAAAAGAATTTGTAACATGGAAAATTCCGCCAGGTGAAAATCCTTTCCCAGAAATTGAAGATGTCGAAATGAAGGACCTTTTACTCATTACATTATTAATTCAAAAACAGGAAGACAGCAAAATTTATACTTCAATTAGATCAAAAGGACCTGTAAGAATAGATTTCGGGCCTTTATTTTATAATACAATTACAGGCTATAATACTCAATATCCGGATAGCAAAATAGCTTTACAGCATAATGGTGAAAATTACAACTGGGTCTTTTTTCTACAGCCAAAATGGTATCAAAATGCAAAATATGTAGATGCTGACTATACTTTAGGAATGAATGGTATAACAGAGAATTCGGTTATTATTTGTAAGAGACAGAAACAAGAAATAAGTAAATCTGACGGTGAAGGTTTTACATACGAACCTAAAATTAAGAAAGCAGAATAGGAAGATAGTTTTAAGAATCAAAAATTATTTGAAATGTATTACACAGAAGAATCTGAATTTTCTTATTACGGAAAGTTTCGCACTTATAAAATAATGGAAGGAGACACACTGCAAAGTGTAGCTCAAAAGTTAGGAATAGATGCGAGAGAACTCAGAAGATATCACAATATGTATTGTATGGTAGCAGATTTAATAGAACATGATTTTAAACGCTATTCTAAATTTTTAATTCTAGCTCCAGAAAAAAGTATTTCCGATGCAAATGAAGTCATAGCAAAAACACCCAAAAAAGTAAGCTTAGGAAAGGATAACAAATTGCCATTTTTACCTAGGGGTATTGATAAGGAATATAAAGTAAAATATATTTCAAATGTTGATGATCAGAGTGATGTAATGGAAATGAATGTACGTGTAAAATGGCTTGCTACTGACAAAAATAATTTTCATTTGTTTGAGATAAATAGAAGATCTGTTTATATAAATAATACAAAACCCAATATAATTATGGATGAACTCGCAGTTAAAACGGCAGAGGTTTTATATCCGCTAAAAATTGTGGTTGATGAATCGGGTAAGTGGATTGACATTTATAATTATGATGAAATTCATAGTCGTTGGAAAGATAAAAAGGAGGCGATTTTAGGCTATTTTGAAGGAGAGGTAGCTGAAAAATATGTTAAGAAGACAGAATATGCTTTAGAAAACACAGAAACCTTGTTTAAATATCTTGCCTCAGATTATTTTTTAAGAACTTTTTTTAACGGAATTCATGTCAGTTATACATCAAGTTATTCATTTCAAAATGAAGTTCTATTTCCATTAGAAAAAGATGAAGAGTCGAAGTATAAAATAGAACAGAAGATTGATCAGTTTTTAGATCAATCAAATTTGGTAAGGATAGAACAAAAAGGTCATTATGTGGCTACTGAGAGTGAAGCCAGTTTTGAA
This sequence comes from Flavobacterium sp. MR2016-29, assembly GCF_015350695.1. NCBI lineage: Bacteria > Pseudomonadati > Bacteroidota > Flavobacteriia > Flavobacteriales > Flavobacteriaceae > Flavobacterium > Flavobacterium sp. MR2016-29. Next base: position 910,543 of record NZ_JADKPU010000001.1, on the reverse strand, counting down.
ACTGATCCCTGGACAGGGAATTATAATGCATATTATTTTTTAGATCAACATTCTTATTGTATTGAAAAGGTGAATTTAGAATGCAGTATAAAGTATGGTGAAGAAATGAAAGCAGTCATACAAATTGAATCTTTAAAAAAAGAGTAAACTCAAATTAACAGCAAAGAGTAGTAAACAGAGAATACAATATTCAAAAATAATAAAGCAATGAGTGAGAAACATATAGTAGTGCAGGGAGCTTCGTTAAAATGTAAGTTTAGTGTAGATCCGAAAACAGATATATTAAAAGTAAAAACGCAACAGAAGCATTATGCTAATGATAAAGATGCAGCAAAAAAACTCATTGCTACTGATAAAGAAATAGGACAGACTCTAGAAAAAAATACTTTTGGCAATTGCAAATTACAACCCACGGGCAATAGTTTTAAACCTTGTCAAGCTGTAATAACTAAATGGAGCGCTTTTTACGAAAAGGTAACTCTGAGTAATCAAGGTAAAATATTACTGGAAGATAGTAAAGCGACATGTCCAATTGGAGGACCAGATTGTATAGAAGTAGTGAAACATGGTCAAAAAGCAGAAGTGAGTAAACAAAATGCTAAAAAAGCTAAACCACAAATAAGCAACCAGTTAAATCCTCTTGTAAATACATCAGAGTTTCAGGAAGATTTAGAAGATAGTGATTCAATTTGTAAATAAAATATTGTAGTATGTCAGATTTTAAAATAATTGGAAATCCAGATCCCGTTGTAGGCAAGGAAGAATTCTATTCGGTAAATACTTTTTTGCCAAATGTTCTGCCTTCCCAAAATTCAGCTTCTGATAATAGTTTTGATCAGCCTGTAAAATGGGAAATTTATATACTCGAAAATGGCAGATGGCGTAAGACAAAAGAAAATGATAAAACAGGAAAGAAAATATCCTATACTTTCCTGCAAAAAAGTTTAAATAGAAAAGGCATTCGTATTCTAGCAAAAAGAGGAGAGGATATAGCACGCCTTAATATAAAAACACATCCAGCGGAAAAACCAAAAATTGAAAGTATTGAATTGCTTGATAAAAACGGACAAAAACCAGCGAAACCGCTTTCGTACGGACAGACTCTTAAAGCAAGAGTTCACTGCCTGCACATGGAAAAGCAGAAAATATTTGTAACGCTATGGGAAGATGATGCTATTGGTGCGGGACATAATAAAGCAAATGAAAAAAATATAATACAGACACTTTCAGGAATTGTTAGAAATGGCAAAGCGGATGTTGAATTTTTGCTAAGACCAAGTTTTGCTAAAATTGCAAATAAGAGTAAAGATGAGGGGGATATTCATGAATACTATGTTACGACAGATTTTAACAAAGATAAAATTGCAAGTAATAATGTAAATGTAAATGATCTTGATGCGCCTGTAGCACCTTATAAACGTAAAGTTTCGGTACAAAAGCCAGCGCCAGCTAAACCGACAGTTTCATCACCAGAGCCAGCACAATCAAAAGCAAAGACTCCACCTTCTGATTCTTCTCCTGCTCCTAAAGTTAAAGCAGAAATTACCAGAGTACATATTACAAATTCTGCCAAACAACCTATAAAAGGAGTTCATACAGAGAAACAAATTATAGTCTGGATAGATTCGCAGGGACTTATTGGAAAAGAAATTCGTTTTAAATTATATGATGAGGATTATCTGAGTAATGATTTACTAATTGATCAAGAGTTTACCATTGCCAGTAATATATTTCCAATAACTGTTCATCTAGATAGAATATTAAGAAGTAAAGGAGGAATTAATGGAGAAGGTGCTGAACAGGAATTGTTCGCTGATGTTGAAGTAATTCAAACTAAAGATCATACAAAGAGTGAAGTAGTAGATGTAGATGCAAAAGTTTTTAAACCGGATCCAGTTGAAGCTGTAAATAAGGTTGCGAAGGTTGGTAAGGGAGATAAAAATGTAGAAAAGGGAGTTTGTTTTTGTAATAAAGATTTTGAAGAAAAAGATGTTAGGAAATTAGTCAAACTTTTAAAAGGATCAGAAACTATTTGGGAAGGTCAAGCATTAAGAGGAGGTCGTCGAGCACCATGTAACCTAAGTGATAAAACTTTTGGGACGCTGACAAAATCACTAAATGAATCATTTAAAAGGTATCAAATAAGTACTTGTATTCAAAAAATACATTTTTTAGCACAAGTTTGTGAAGAAACAGGAACTTTTGCTTCATCCGAAGAGACAAGAGGTGAGTTTATTTCAAGCCAAAGTGTTTATAAAGGACGTGGTTTATTGCAATTAACAGGTGTGAGGGTTGACCCTAATAATGATAGATCTTATTATGATAAACCAGGACCTTATCAGGATTATGCAGATTATAGAGGAAATCAGGAAATTGTAACAAAACCAGAAATTGTAGCTAATAAAGTCGATTATTGTATAGACAGCGGTGCATGGATTTGGAGTATCAATAAAAAGATGACAAGTAATCCAAAGTCTCAGGCTATAGCAAGATGGGGAAAAGAGACCTTAGGGAAATCTCTTAACGAATTAGCTCTTTTCGGTGAAAAATACTTCGAGTTGATTTCTGTACTGTTAAATGGCAGAGGAAGTGATGGTATGCCTAATAATTATAAGAAAAGACAAATTAATTATAATTTATTGAAAACATTTTTTTTCATGTACGATAAGTATCATGGAACTCATTCCAAAACTTGTAACGCCAAGGACATTGTTACCTACCATATTTATGCCAACGGAGATATTGAAAAACATATTCCTAAGGAGATTAAAGAGCAATATAAAGATCAATACAAATATGTGTATCATGATGAAAGTAAAAATGAACATGAGATTTGTACCGTTAAATGGTTTATGATAGATAAGAGAGGTAATGGAAAAAAAATTTCTAGTATCCCGCAAGGTTATATACATACGTATAACTACCCATCAGGAGGAAATGCCCAAGTAGCTTATGTTTATGACAATGGAGATATTTGTGTTTCAGGTACTATTTATGGTTATAGAAAATATCCAAAAGCAGAAGGAAAAGTTCCTTTAGTAAGAATGATGGATAATTTAAGTTACGAAAAGGATAATGTTAAAATATTTTATTCATTTAGAAGTTCACAAAGAAGATATTGCAATCCCGATGCATATGCTGGTTTTATTGGTGCTTTAGCAAAATTAGGAAGAGAAGACGTTTTATGTACAGGTATGTGTTTTGCTGATGCGACAAGTTATCCGAGTGTTACACATCCAAATGGAGATTGTGCTGATACTGCATATTATTCAACATTATCATTGGAGCAAAAGAAAGTAAATGCTTTTAAAGATTTTCATTTTGAAAAAATATATAGGGGGAGTGGAAGTTGGTATGCAAGTTTGGTTGGGACTATTTATTCATCTGGTCATGAAGATCATTTACATTCTGGAGAATTCAATTTAAATATCGTAAAAATAGTAAAAGAATGAAAAAAATAAACCTATTACTTTTATCAATATTGTTTTTAAACTTTATTAATTGTCAAAAAAAAGACAATAATAGCAAAACAATTATAAATGTTGATAAGATAGAACAGAAATCAATTGGTTTTTCTGATAAATATGAAGCTCTCCCAAAAATAGATATTGAGGAAATTTCTGTGAGTGAATATAAGAGATTAAATGTAACAAAAAGACCGATTATCAAAATTCCTGTAAATTATGATGCAAACTATTATAATTTAGAAACAAATGATAAAATTATTCAGTTAAAAAGAGGAAAGAGAGTAGAATCAAATGGTAGTGCAACTAACTGGTATGATTTTTTGGGATTTTATCCAACTTTAAATATGTATGCATTTTCTAGAAATTCGGTTAGTGAAAGTTTAAATTTCAGTGAATTTATGTTACTGAATAAATCAAATGGAGAAATAATAAATATAATTTCTTCGGGTGACGAACGAATAGAAAACCCAATACCGTCTTCAAAAAAGCAATATTTAGCATATTTTGATAATCAAGTTTATGCATCTAATAATAGCTTTTTAGGAATATTGAAGTTTGATGAGAAGAATAAATTAAAAGAATACAGAAGTCTGATTTCCGAAAATTTCAATATCTATCAAATCGCATGGGGTGAAAATGATGTTCTTCTAATTAAAACATCTTCTGACAATGGAAAAAAATTTAAATATTATAAGAGTAATATTTTGTCCCAGAATACAAACGAGAAATCCTTAGATGATGAATCTAAACAAGATAATGTTTTTTTTGGAGATTCAGCAATAGGTTTAGGCTATGAAAAATATTTTAAGCCAATTATTAAATATAATGGTTCTTTAGTACTAGAAAATCAAAACAATTTATATAAAAAACAATTTTTATCTTTTGACAAATCCAATTTAATAAATGCAAAATATCAGTTTGTAAAACAAATTTTAAAAAACAAAAATGACTATAGAATAATTTTATATACTTTATTAAATGATAAAAAGAAGGATTCAGTTGAATTCTACAGAAGTACAGTTGATAAAGAAATTCCAAATTACACTTGTCTTTCGTATTTGGATGTAAAAAACAATAAAATTTGGCAACTAAAGTATTTTGCAACGGGTACTGAAATTATTTTGTACATGAATAGTGTTATTAAAAAAGATGGCAGTATAAAAAAGGATTCTCTTTATTTTCTTGATGAGTCAAAAGAAGTTAAAATGGATACTTATAAACTATATTGGTAATAATTTTCTTAAAGTTATTTATGTAAAGATTCTGTAATAGATAAGAAATAATTGCACAATAAAAGGTTGTGAGTTTTTAAAATGAAGATCAAGTCCTTGAAATATTGGGCAAGGAGCTTTTTAGAAAAAATTTACAAGTGCTTGAAAAACCCTATCGCGCAGATTTGCAATCCGTGTACACTACAATAAGCCATAATAAAAGTTGAAAATCTAAGGAAAAATAATGTCAACAAGCGATCACAACGGATCAGGCGTATACTAGCTAACATATTGACACTTCCAGAAGATTATTATTGTAGTTGAGCCAGAAATTATGCAGGTTTAGAAAACGAATAGGGAGTTGTCATTTTAGATTTATTTTGATTTACGTTATGGGCACGGATTGTAAATCCGATCGATCGGGAACAAGCGATCAAATTATATATTTTGAGCAACAAAATAGATGGTAAAACTTCATATAACACATCTAAATTATTTCAAATAGCACAAGTCAGAAAAAACAAATAAGATGTTATGAAAAATATAAGAAAGTTTTTTAATGCAAGTGTACTAATAATTTTATTCTTTTCATGTAAAAATGACAAGGATGGTACTTTAGAAAAAGTAATAGATTCTAAAAATGTAGAGATAAGAAATCAAAGATTAGATGAAAATTTAATTAATAACATTTTAGGAAAAGATTTAGTTGAAATCATTAAAGTTGAAAGCGATTTTAAATTAAGCTGTGCTAAAAAATATAATAAAGTAAGATTAGAAAAAAAGTATTTAAGCATAGAAGTTGTAGAGCCAATAAATTATAAAATTGAAAAAATTGAAAAAACTGATATAGGTATCAACCTATATTTTAAAGAAGAATCGTTTTACTATAGTGTTTCCTTGATTAATAATAATTTAGGAATCTTATATTGGAGAAATTTGTCTGTAAAAGGTAACAAAATTGACAATGATTTTTCTTTTTATACAATTGATAGTAAAAGACTAAAAGAAGCTAATTTAGAAAAAGAAAATTGTGATGAAGACACAAAGGAAATAAACTCAAATAATTATCTTGAAAATGGGAAATGGAAAATTGACTGTGAAAATAGTGTTGGAAGTATGATAATTAAAGATAAAAAAGCGTCACTGATTGTTCTTTTTAATCAAATATATATCGAATTAGAAGAAGTTAAAAGGTATAATTCTGAGAAAGGTATTGCTTATAAACTACGAGAGAAACCCGAAGATTTGGGTAATTTTGGAATCAAACTTGATTGGGAAAATTTTATAAATGATAAGCCAATTGCTTATATAAAAATTATTGATAGTAGTACTTTATATTTTTATTGGTATGGTTTTTTTAATAATCAAACGAGAAAACGAGAATTTACTGAATGTGAATTTCAGCAAGAAAGTAATAAAAAACATGAAGACAATCATGTGATATTGATGAGGTGTGATCTTTAGCACGTTGGTAAAATAATTTTAAAACAAGATCCTTGCCATATTGTAAAAGAAAAGCCCGAGCTAACAAAGTTTTAGACTTTTGTTAACTGAGAGAATTATAAGATTTAATAAATAATTAGAATGACAAATTTGAACATAATATTTCTGATTTTAATATCGATTGCGATATTAAGTTGTGAAAAGAAAATTGGAAAAAATCAATTGAGAAATCAAGCACAAGTTATTAATAGTAATAAAGTCAATTTAGAGACTATTAAATTTTCTGATTTGTTTAATGAGGGTTCAATTATAAAATTTTCTCCTAAAGAATTGGTGAATCCAAGTGATGATGAAATATTAGATTTTAAAGAGAAGTTAGATTTATATGAAGATCAAAATACAGTATTAGAGGATTTTGAACCTGAAAATTTAAAAATACTGGTTAATGATGAAACTTTTTCTGAAAGTAACCATTTTGTAAATAGCGAATGGTTGGATTACTATATCAAGAAGTATCATTTAGAAAATTATCTTAAAGACATAATGAAAATTGCTATTGAGCAAGAGGATTATAATGCAGTTAAAGTATTATTGAAAGATGGATATATTATTTCTTCAAAAGAACTTAATATAGCAAAAGATGCTAAAATAAAAGCAGATGAAATAAAGAAAATCAACTTGAAAAATGATGGTCTGCATGAAAATGGAGATCCAACATTTTACGATAGTAATGCATCAATGATTGATGATATTTTAAAATTTATTGAAGAAAAATATAATAAAAATAAAATTTACGATAAGGACGGTTACACGAACTTGAGAGAAGATGCAAATGTAAATTCTAAAGTGATTTCAAAAATTGCTTCTGGAAAGCATATTATGGTTTTAGATAATATCGAAAAGAATGTAATAGAATCTCAAAAAGGATGGTGTTATATTCAAACTGAAGAAGGTTTGAAAGGATATATACACAAAAGTAGAATTGCATCTAATTAAACGGTTCAAAAAAAACAAAACAGTTTTAAAACCCGATTGCGCGGATTTGCAATCCGTGCCCAATAAAATAAGCCATAATAAAAGTTATATAAAGAAAAATAATGTCAACAAAGTATAAAGCGATCACAACAGATCAGGCTTATTTTATAACAATAATCTTAAATGAATAAATAACCAGATCTAATTTTTTTAGACAATCTTGTAACCAAATAGTTAAGACAATCCATCTCAAAAATACCACACTTTAAAAAAATCCAAAAACAAATAAAAAGTAATTATTAGTAACCACTAATAATTAATAAAATCCTTATGTAATCTAATTACATGAGGCATTTTGCTATGGAATAAATTAAACAAAATTATATAATGAAAATAAAATTAGTTAAGTCCTTTTTAGTTCTGATGCTTACAAGCCATGCAATTGGTCAGAATATTTCTGTTCAGGTTTTATCTGCCGTTGAAAAAGATAAAGTAGTAGAAAATGCAGAAGTTATGATTCAGCGAAATGGAGAAACATCTGCAAAAAAGTTTACAAATACTCAGGGAAAAGTAATTATTAATGGAAGTTTTCAAGATGACTTGAATACATTATTAATCATTAAAAAAGAAAACTACTCAAGCCTTGTGGTAAAATGTCCCTGCAACGATTTGACCTATGCATTAAGTCCCATTATGAAAAATTTAGATGGAATGCGAATTGTATTAAATTGGGGAAAATATCCTGAAGACTTAGATTCACATTTAACATTTTCGGGAAATCATATATTCTTCCAACACAAAAAAGGTAATAAATCTAATCTTGATGTCGATGATATTGATAGCTATGGCCCTGAAACCATAACTATTGAAAATAAAAAATTTGGAGAAACCTATCACTATTTTGTGCATGATTACTCCAATAAAAATGACCTGAATTCTAACAAATTATCAGCAAGTGATGCAAAAGTATTTGTTTACGTAGGGCAATCATTGGTAAAAACTTATTATATCCCTAAAAATAAAAAAGGGAATGTTTGGAACTTATTTAAAATAAATGGGAACGGAGAAATAATAGATATCAATAATATAGTTTCTAAAACAGAGCAGGAAATCGGTATTGAAAATTCCTATGATAATACTGAGGAAGAAGTCTATGTTTCAAATGAAGATAAAAAGAAAGCCCTTCTTTTAAATCAAAAAGGAGATTTAGCATACCAAAAGAAAGATATAGATGGAGCTGTAAGCTACTACAAACAAGCAATTGAGTATAATCCGACTTTTGGACAAGCCTATGGAAATTTAGGTTTAATGTTTATAAAAAAAGGATATAAAGCAGAAGCTATTTATGCAAATAGAAAAGCAATAACCTATGCATCTGGTAATTCTATCAATACTACTCAGGCAAGTGCATATTATAATATAGCCAAAATATTTGAAAATGATAACGATTTTGAAGAAGCATTGAATTACTACAGACTTGCAAAACAGTTAAAAGAGAATGTGGTTTATGATAATGCGATAAATAGAGTCAAAAGTAAAATGGGCGGACAATAATCACTTGTTTAAAAATAAAAATCATGATAGAAAAATTAAATCATTTTCCGGTAAACTGGATTGATGGAATGAAGATCAACAAAAGTCATTTTTTGGCTATGCAGGACAATGTTTCTGAATTGGTAAATGATGCAATCGGAATTCATACTACCCCTATAAGTTATGGTTTGCTGGATTCGGGAAACCACAGTAAAGAATCGACCAAGATTACTTTAGGAATTGACAATCACAAACTATTGCGCGTTCGCGTAGAAGAATGTCACGCTATTACGCCAAATGGATCGAGAATCGAAATAAGTAAAAGCAGTACTGATACATTAGATCTTCAGGTTCCATATCCAGAGGAAACTTATGAAATAAAAGATGGAGAACAGTTAGAATTACTGGCTTGTATTTCGGTTAATTCAAGAAAAAGAATTCCGTTTGGAGAGCCTGATCCAGATGAGGTTCCGCCGAGATATCCTTACACACAGCCAGAATATAAACTCCATTTAATTAAATCAGAAGAATTTCGTTCCGGAATAGGATATGGAGGTTTTTACCTGGCAATAGGTAAAGTGTTAGTGGGAGATACCACTGTACTTGACGAAAATTATATTCCGGCATCGGTTACTGCGGGCTGTAATCCAAAATTGGCAGACATGCAGGCGCAAATTGCAAGATCGTTTGGTCAGATTGAGATTTATTCAGTTCAGATTTCTCAAAAAATCAATCGATTTCAACAAACGGGACTTTTGGCTCATGCAGTAATGCAGCTTTCAGATAATACAAGCTATTTTTTAGGCAATTGTTTAACACAGTTTCGCTGGTTTTCATTGCACCAGCATCCGGCAGCAATGTTAAGTACAGTAGTTTCTTTTGCCAGAGTAATGAAGAATTTTATTGATTCTAAAGCCGGTGCGGGTAAAGAAGAGCTTCTAAATTATTTTGCTGAATGGTGTGACTTATCTCAAGGTGATTTAGAAATACTATTTACAACCTTAATCAATACCAATTACGATCACGTTCACATAGATAAAACAGCGACACTTACAATGAATTTCCTTTCAAAAATTGAGAAGCTGTTTGACACCTTAAGCAAACTGGATTACATCGGCAAGAAAAAAGAAAACATCGAATTATTTGTAGCCGAAACAGAAAAGAAAGATATCGTGCACAATCCGAAAAGACACGGTTTTTTCATTAAAGATTAATTATAAAAAGTAAATACAAATTATGGAAGTATTAAATAAAAAAGAACGTCAAAAAGCATTCTTGGCTTTCCTGGCAGCATTCATTGTCACTTTTCTAGTAATGCTGGTTGCAGTATCCTTTAATTTTTATATGCCGATTGCAGAAAATAAAATGCTTAAGGCAGAGAATGAAATGATGAAAAGAGAATACGATTATCAAACTAGTTTTTCAATTAAAATTGACAGTGTCAGAATGACAATTGACTCGATTAATTCACCAAAAGTAGATAATGATTTTCAGCAGCGTCTGGCAAATGTTATGGTGGCCAATATTTATCAAAAAATACCAAAAGATAGCACAGACAATAAAAAATTATACAACAATATAATTCTGGCATACAAAAACATTATTGACTATAAAAAACAAATTAGAAGTCTAACCCATAATTCACATTTGATAGACAGTTTAAACCAATCGGCTAAAACATACAAAGAAGAATTAGAAAAAGTAAGCAGGGATTTAGACGTATGCCGTCAGATCTATCAAAATCAGTAATGTATACTCACTTTAAAAATAAAAATAATAACCATTAAAATTTAAAATTATGTTGTCAAACTATGGAATTGGAGGAAATGAAGTAAAACTGGATGCAGATGAAGCGATCAGTGCAATACCTCAAAACAGAACACTTGTAGCTCAAAAATTAACGGTTGATGCACCTATTAAGCCAGAATTGGTTGAGGGAATTACAAATATCGAAAAAGCGTTTGAGCATTTTAAACCAGAAGTAAAAGTGAATTTCGAAAATGCTGATGGAGCAACAAAAGTAGAAGCCTTAAAATTTAAAAATTTAGGAGACTTCGGCGTAAAAGGAATTACCGCACAAAGCAGTTTTCTATCTGATCTTGAAACAGAAAAAGACCAATATCAAAAAATCATTCGTCAATTAAAATCAAATAAAATCTTGAAAGCAGCTTTGGAAGATGGCGAAGCAAAGAAAGCACTGCTGGAAAGTTTGGGAACATTAATTAACGAATTGAAAGAAAATAAATAATACTAAAATAAAAAGATATGTCAAACAAACAAGTACATCAAAATGATGCAGATACAGCAGTTTTAGAACGTAAAATATCTGGTGTCTCTATTGAAAAAAATGTAGAAAAACTGGCTAAATATGGAGGATTCGATTTGCTGGAAATGTCTATTGAAGGCATTCAAAATCTTAATCCAGAAAGAAAAGCAAGAAGAAAAATATTTCTTGGAGAAGTAAACAAAACCAAAGAAAGAGAAACACTAAAAAAGACTTTAGAATTATGGTCTTCGATTTTAAGCAACAATGAAGCTCTGACAGATATGGTTGCGCAATGCGAAGATAAATGCAAAGAATCTGAAGTATTATTAAAAAAGAACCTTGCAAAAGCTGTTCAAGACACCAGAGAAATTGAAGCGGCTTACAGAACCGTTGCATTGTTTTTCAAAAACACAGAAACAGATAAAGTTAAAAATGTTACCATCGTAAATGCAGATATTGAGCAGTTAAAAGACCTTGATAATACTCGTTTTATTGATGCAATTCATTCTGAATTAGTTGATAATTACGATCGTTTGGATCTTAAAAACAACTACGGAATTTTAGTTATTCCAGGATATTTGGGTTCCAATAAAGTGATTGAGAAATGGGCAAAAATCGCACACGAAAATAAAGTAATGCTGGTTACAGATTTTGAACACCTTGATGAACCAGATGATGTTATGGAAATGTTCGATGCTGCCTCTTTAACTGGAGGAGATGTTTATCGTTCCAACGTAATTATGACTTGCAACTGGCTGGTTGGGCGCGGTAGATTTGATCAGATTGGTGAAAACGAAGATTTGCATATTGCACCATCGGCAGCGTTGGCAGGAAAAATTTATAAAACTTTGATGTCTCAGGTTACGGCAGGTAAAAAATTTGGTGGAATCAACGAAGTTGACGGCGTAAAATTTGACCTTAAGAAAAGTGAGATTGCTAATTTGGAAAACCTTGGTTTAGTGCCAATGGTAAACGAGTACGGAAAAGTAATGGCTTTCTCTGCAAAAACATTATTTAGCGGCGATAACCTTGGTCTTCAAACGTATTCTGTTGTTCGTGTTTTTGATTATGTGACAAAAGTATTAATGGATTTCCTTAATCGTCGTGCCTTCGAAAACTTCACTGCAAAAACTCGTAAAGAAATTATGAATCAGATAGTTGCTTTCCTTGACGGAATCACTGGACCGGATAAACTTATCGAGAATTTTGAGATCAGAAGATTTGAGCAGGATCCAATTCAAAAAGATAGAATTTACATGGATATTCACATGAAGCCTTATTTTCCAGCTAAAAACTTCCTTATAAAAATGGATGGACATAAAGGAGATGACGGAACAGAATGGGATACAGATTACGAACAAAAGTAATACTTAAATGATGATAAAAGGAAACACATTTTGTGTTTCCTTTTTAAACAAAACATTGATCTTTTGAATGATCAAACCAAATAATTCAATTCATGAAAGCACTTAAAATTTTATTTTTTGTCCTATTATTTTCTAATTCAATTTCGGCACAACAAATAAATCCAATTGATACTTTATACTGTCCTGTTTCGCAAAATGAATTATTGCTTGATAAAAAGAATTTTGCAAGTGCCCCGCCAATATTACTCCGCGTATTTAATGAAGATTATGAATATGCCGTTTTACAGCTTGGAAAGCGAAAACGAAAAATATACTTATACTTCAAAATTTTTACAGATAATGTATGCGTAAAGCAAAAACAGCCATTGGAGCTTTATTTTAAATCGGGAGAATTATATATATTAAAAAATTCATTTGCAGTTAATTGTGACGGAACAGCAGCCTTACAATTAAGAAGAAAGGATATAAAAAAAATAATGGCTAATAACATCAACTCGATAAAATTTTTCACACTAAAAAGAGACTATGAATTTAGTCCGAATGGAGCAGATAATCAGAATTTAAAAGAATATTTAAACTGTTTGAAGTTGTATAAAATTAAAAAGCGCTAACATTTTATAAGTCTATTTAAATTGATATTGAATTTTGTAATTATAAATTTTGAACAAACATGGCTATACCAGAATTAAATCTTTCATTAAGTCTTACCGATAACAACGGTTCTGTTTTTTATGCCGGCAGTGGAGAAGGAGAGGTTATCGTGAGAACAGATTCGGCTTTAAAACAGCATACTATTGATATTGTAATTTCTGAAAAACAAATTGGAACGGTCCATTTGAAAACAAATTTAGGTTCTGCTTCAATTCCTAGTGAAATTGAAGTGCCAACTTACCAAATGATAGTTACGGATAGTAAAACAAATGAAAAAGAAATGTATTTGGTAACACGCGATACTTACTTTTTTAAAGAACAATCATCAAAAAAAGGACTATGGAGTTTTTTGGGACTAAATTTTTTAGCAGCTAAAAATTTTATTTTCGACAACACTTCATTCGAACCATTAACAGAAGCTATAGAAAGTTTTGACATTTCTAAATACAGGAAATTAAATCACGATGAATTAACCTATACTTTTCAAAAACGCGAACAGCAAATTCAAATTTATGCAGGTGACATTAACAATCTTGAAATTAAAGATGGAACAAGTTACTTTTTAATTGTGGACGAAAAAAAAGGCCAGCGTTTTATTGGTGATATTTTGTACCGAGAGAAATTTTTAAAACTTACTCCAAAAGTCAACCTTCATATCGTAAAAAGAAAAATGGTTACCAAGACCATTGAAACAAACAAGCAAGGTCAGACACAAAAACTAATTTACATTTAACTTGCATGAAAGGAGCTTTTTATAAACTGCCAATAGATTTTAATGCTATAATTCAAAAGAAAGAACTCGAAAAAACTTCGATTGAACATTCTATTGCACAGCAGGTAATTTTACTGGCCACAACTACTTTTGGCGAATGCAAATTCGACGAAACCTTTGGATCAAAAATCTGGGAAATTGATTTTGATTTACTGATGAACGAAAATACCTTAAAAGAAACTATTTCAAAAACAATGAAACAGTCGCTGCTTTTACATGAAAACAGAATTAAGGTAAACGAATTAAAAGTCGAATTATCAGAAACCCAATATTTCGTTGATAATGTAAGCAGATCTAAAAAAAGAGTAGACATCATTATTACAGCTACTATAAAAAGCACCAATAGAACCTTTGATTTTAGGGGATATTTTTTCGTAGGACCTTTATCTTATAAATAATTTTTTCTTAATAATCTTTAATATGAACCCTATATCACTGTTTTGTAAAAATTGTAAGTTTTATTTTGTAAAAAATATTTAATTGTAAGAAAATAATTATATATTTACAGTATGATTAAATAAATTAATAACTAAAATTTTTCATTATGTCGTTTTTAACATCATTGACAGTTGCAGGTAAAGATTACAAAGTACTTAACGTAAGCTACGATTTAGCTCAGGAAACAGATTCTTCTGGGCGTCCGTCGACAGTAACACGTGGAGGAAGAATCATGATTGAAGTGGAATCAACTGGAAGTACAGAATTATTCGAATGGATGACTAATAATTTCGAAAGAAAAGACGGGTCGGTAAAATTCATTAAACGTGATTCTAACGCTACATTAAAAGAGTTGAAATTTACTGAAGCTTACATGGTTAAGTACAAAGAAAACTTTGATCATAACAGTGACAACCCGTTAACGGAAACTTTTATGATTTCTGCCCGTAAAATTTCGATGGGTGGAGGTGAGTTTGATAATGCCTGGGTATAATATTTAGGACTTTATCAAACTTGATTAAGCTTGAAAACTATTAAAGGAAGTCCAGTAACTAGGGCTTCCTTTTTTATTAAAACGATGTTCTAAAACATCTTTAACCAAACGCTTTTAACAATCAAAAATATATAGGAATGAGTTTCTTAGCAAAATTAGAATTAGACAATGAAGTTTTTAATGTTTTAGAATTTGATATTCTCTTTACACAAAATGTTGATAATAACGGGAAGCCGGCTAATAAAACCAAAGGCGGACAAATTAAACTGGTAGTTGAAAGTACACAGACAGATTTATTTTCTGATTGGATGGTTTCGCAGACAAGCGTTAAAGATGGCAAGGTTATTTTTTATCGCCGAGATGCTATGAGTACAATGAAAAATATAACTTTTAAAAAAGGTTATTGCATCTCCTTTCGTAAAAGTTTTAGAAGCGAAGGCGCTGTACCCATGATTACGGAGATTTTGATTACTTCCAATGAAGTCAAAATTGGAAATACAATATTTGAAAACAATTGGAAAAACGGATAAATCTTAAAAATAATCAAGATGGCTTTACAGACTACAACAACAATTAAAATTGGCGAAACCATAATTACAAATTTTTGCAGATTAAAGGTAAATCAGAAAATTCATGACCATCATACTTTTTCTCTGGAAGTACGACAAGATATATTGGTAGACGAATTTAAAAGCGTGATGCCGGTTTCACAGCAATTGTACGGAGAGAAGGTAAGTATCGAAATCAAGCCAATTCCAGATCTTGACGATCTTATGGTAATTACAAACCCAAAGGATTATATCATGCAGTTTTACGGAATTGTGACTAAAGTCAAACTGAGAAAATCCCGTACTAAAGATATGGAAGAGACCCTATTGATAACAGGGAAAAGCAGTTCTATAGTTTTAGAAAACGGACAAGACTGCAATTCTTTTACAGACATGTCTTTAGCCGATATTACAAATAAAGTAAAGTCAGGTTTTGATATTGACATGGATGCTAAACCATTTTACAAAGAAAGTCTGCCGTATACAGTACAGTACAATGAAAGCAGTTTTAGTTTTCTAAACCGTTTGGCAAGGCGTTACGGGCAGTGGTTTTATTATAATGGAAGAACAACAGTTTTTGGAAGCCCAGGAAGTATTGGCGGACAGCCTAAACTAGTATATGGGGTAAACATGCAGGATTTTAGTTATAATATGAAGCTGGTTCCGGCATTGTTTAAGACAATAGAAAATGACAATCGCGAAGGAGATTATTCAGTTGATACGACATTAAATTACAGAAAAGAACTTGATGGATTTCATCAGAATTATATCAATAAATCGAATAAAGTTTTTAGTAAAGAAACAGTCATACAGCTTAATCAAAACGCTGTTGGTGGGTATGGAAGTAAAGCCTCTGGTGAATATACCAAAAATAAAATGCGCTCTCTTATGAGCAGCATGATGCAGGTAAAAGCTTCGAGTGAAGTTCCTGGAATAACGATTGGAAACACAGTGCAGATAAGCGGTGTCGATATGCAGCTTGAAAGCTCTTACAGGGTAACCCAAATTACACATACCTGCGACGACGGAGGCGGATATGAAAATCATTTTACAGCCGTAAACTTCAATGGATCTGTATTTTCTCCCAAAACCAATCCTGATTTAGTACCACACTGCAAAAGCCAGACTGCCGTAGTTATTGCAAACGACGAGCCAGACGGCTTGAGCGGTATAAAAGTACAAATGCCATGGCAGGAAGAAAAAGGAGAAACAACTCCGTTTATCCCTATGGTTCAAACACATGGCGGGGACGGAAAAGGTTTTCACTGGATTCCGGAAATAGGAGAAAAAGTGTTTGTTGATTTTCAAGGAGGAAATGCCGAACTGCCTATTGTCGTTGGAACTATGACAAGCCGAAATGAAAAAAGCAGCTATAGTACACCAAATAATGATTATAAGGTATTGCAAACTAGAAGCGGGAATAGAGCAATTTTAGATGATGCAACTGGTGATATAACAATTGAGAGTCAAAAAGGTAAAACAATAGCTGTTATTCATGGTGATGGTAATATACGATTTAAAGCTCCAAAAAATATTGAGTTTGAAGCAGGAGAGGATTTCACTATTACAGCAGGAAGAAATGTTAAAATAGATGCTAAAGAAAATATTGAGATTGTAGCAGGGAATGATATTCTTCAAGAAGCAAATCACGATATGTATGTAGATGTGCGAGGGAATATTTTAGAACAATCAGATAATAGAACAGAAATAATTGAAAAAGATTTCAAAAGAACTTCTGATATTTCTAATGAAGTTGCTGCCGAAGCTACTCTTTATAGCCATCAAGAAAATATGACAATACAAAGTGGCAAACAAGTCTTAATTAATAGTTCAGAAAAATCCAATCTCTTTTAATTTAAGTTATGGCAATTACAAAGCAGGCAAAAAATATTCAAATAAAAGTGACAGATGCTTATAAATTAACAGTTGGCGAAAAACTGGAGAAAAGTGCCAATAAATTAAATTTTGAAGCGACAAAAGAGAATTTGAATTTAGTTAGTGGAAAAAAAATAATAGCTCACGGCGAAGAAAAGTAATGATAAAAAAAATAAGCATTTTATTGTTTTTTGGAATAATGCTAAGTTCATGTATGGAAAAAAAATATGAATGGTCAGCAGATATATCTGCACCAAGAGAATATCCTATAGAAGTTTATACAGGAGCAGTAGGAGACTATTTCTTTAGCCAAATGGGAGGTTTTACTAATGCTGGTTGGGGAAATGCAGGAAGTGTTGATTTTATAGAAGCGCCACTACCCGATAGCTTCGATATGACATGGCTATCGTATGTTGATAATAAATTTTATACTGGTGAATGGAAACTTCCCACAGAGAAAATAGAAGAACTTTTTGATCTGGGTTTTTATTCTACCGTAGGAGGAAAAGAGGTAATAGAGCCTTACAAATATATAAATATCGGCTTTGCCCCAAAAGGGATGGTAATAGTTTGGGTTGCCGGAAATGGAAAACAAGTTGAAGTAGGCCGATTCCAAGCTCATGAAACAGTTATTGACCCTAGACTTATTAGTGAAGATGAAAAGTATATGTTTAGAAAAGACTATGCTAAAGACAATCTTAATAATGATTTTGTTATCTCAAAAGACCTTAGAGAACAGATTAAACAATACGGTTTTCCACCTCCAGAGGTTTATGAACAGTATCGTGAAAAATACAGTTGGAAGCCAAAAATAATTCTGCCAGAAGGCTGTAAAATAACTTCGTTATACATTAAAATGTGTAATGGAGAAATTGAAGACTCTTTTAATAGACCTATGGAGTTAAAAAAAAGGGCAGTTCCTTATCAGTTTGAAATATACTGGTCAATTGGCAGTGGAAAACAAGAACAACAATTTGTCTCCAGAATCACTTTTACCAAAGATACACAATATTGGGCAAAATATCTTCAAGATGGTGGAGGAGACAATGAAATGCCGGTAGATTTTGATAAAAATGAAATTAGAAGATTGTTTAAAGAGCATATTGATAAAAACAAACCAGCTGAAATAGTCATAAAAATTGACCCTAATGTTGAGTTAAAATCAGAAAGGGTTACAAAGCTCTATGTAGAACAATCAGAAAACCAATATCTTATAAAAGAAAAAGTAACCAGAACAGGTAAATATAATTAAGATGAGTATAGTATTCGGAGATTATACTCCTAGTAAAGAAGATAATAAAGATCTCAATGATGTTTATATAGGTGTGTTCTTTGATGGAACCTCAAATAATAGAAAAAATATAGAAGGTCGCAGGAAAGATCCAATGCTGAAAAATACACTAATGTCTGATAATGATGGTTCAAATACCAGTTATGGAAATGATCATACCAATGTTGACAAGCTTCAAAAAGCATATCCTAAAGACAAAGAAAAACACTATTATTCAATTTATGTAGAAGGAATTGGAACAAAAAATCCTGAAGAAAATGAAGATGGTTCGCTAAGATATTATGGTGACTTTACAAGAGGTCAAGGATACGGTACAGGAGAAACAGGACTTTTTGAAAAAGTTGAAAAAGGTTGTTTTGATATAGTAAAAATATTAAAAAAAGAAGGTGAAAAAAAGATAGACTCATTATATATTGATATTTTTGGTTTTAGTCGTGGCGCAACGGCTGCACGTATTTTTGTTAATGAATTGTATAAAACAAAAAATCCTAAAAACAATGATAGTTACAATTTAGGTTATCTAGGTAAAGCCTTCAAGGAATTGGATTATAAAATAAAACCCCTGCGTATAAAAATTCGATTTTTAGGATTGTATGATACTGTTTCGTCGTATGGAAGTAACGTTTTTGATGATATTACAAAAGACAAACTACCATTGCATATTCCTAATGTGGGCTTCACAGTGCATCTAACTGCAGAAGATGAGCATCGAAAAAAGTTTCCACTTACCAATATTGATAGTGCAGGTTATAATAGTAAAGAATTAATTCTGCCAGGAGTTCATTCTGATATTGGAGGAGGATATAAAAATTTAACTAATGATAACGCAGACGAAGGTGAAATTGTAATTTTAACAGAAACATCCTCTACCATAAAATTTGAAAAGCAGAGAGCATTAGACCATGGCTGGTATCAAGAATATCAACTTGAGGAGCACTCTAAATACTTAAAGGGAACCCGTAAAAAATTAAGCAATGAATATAGCCTCGTAATTTTACATTTGATGGCTGAATTTGGAAAACGGAAATACAATATACCTTGGAATTATAAAAATGTTTTGGATAAAGATTATAAAATTCCATCTCTATTACTGTCTATAAAAAAACGCTTAGATGAATATGCTTTTGAGGGAAAACCTAAAATGACTTTTTTTACTAAAAAAGAATTAGAGGAAAAAGAGAAACGATTAGGTAATAAATCCAACGAGTTAAATTTACAGATAGAAGATCATAGAATGTTGATGAATTTACGTAGAAAATATTTGCATTGCTCGGCTAGTATGGACGGTGCTGGTATGGAGCCTAATAAGAAATATAATTTAATCGATATTGATTGGAAAAGAAAAGTAATATCAGGATAATATGAATAATATTTTAAAATTAGTAATACTAACAATAGTACTAATTATTACATTAAAGTCATGCCAAAACAATATGAAACAAAAAAAATACAGTTGGTCTTCGGCTGTTTGCACGCCAAAAAACTATCCTGCAGAAGTATTTTCGGGACATTTATTATTAAGTAACAAGCCTAAAAGTGGATATGTTTATATGCCGTTTGATGAAGTTATAGATAGTTATAATCTTGGAGATAACACTAATTCAACTTCAGATGAAGCCACAGGAATTCCTCCAAAAATATTAGATATAACATGGATGTCTTATACCGAAAATAAAAGTTACTCAGGAATTTTTAAGCTTGATTCTGATAAAATAGAGGAGCTGATGATAAATGGCAGTGAAAGCCCGTATTGGGATATTAAAACCAAAAAAGTAGGTATAGTCAAGAATTACCTTTTTGTTGTTAACGTTGGATTATTCCCAGGCGGAATGGTAGTTATATATGTATGGAGTCCAGCCAACATGAGTATTATTGGAAGATATCAGGCTTATGAGGATAAAAATGTAGATTGGAAAGTTGCACATCCATTGATGGTTGACAAAGCAGGTTCAGATGAATATGTTGCAGATGTAGTTAATAGATTGCCCCAAGAAATAAAAGACCAAATAAAACAAGGAAAATTGCCTTTTGTGTATTGGGAAACTATTTTTAAAAAATATAATATCATGCCAATGGTTAAATCCGAAGATAAAGTAGAAACTATTGAAATTAATTATATAAATGGGGAGTTTGAATCTATTTTTTTGAGTTTGAATAATAATATCATGCCTGCTAAGGAGCGTGCAGTTCCCAGAAAAATAAATATTGTTTGGCATGATATCAATGATAGAAGAATGGAAACAGATATTTTTTTTGATGAAAAAAAATCAAAAGCAATTTTTGAGAAAATCACAAACAATGAAGTTATCAAATTTATAATAAATATAGATAGAGAAACAAAACCAAGAGAAACTAAAGGGATTAGAATAAAACTAAAAACAGCATCATCTGAAATTGATATGGAAGAAGCAATTGTTTCTCAGGAATCATATACGAAGCCAACTCCGTATTAATTTTTTATTACAAAAAAATATATGAAGATGCAGAATAAAATATCTTCATTGTTTAAAATTTACTACAATCATGAAACTAAATCTCATTTTAATAATAATAATATTCTGCAGCTGTACTAATAATAAATTTTCAGGCAGTGTACGTGATTTTGATACCGATAAACCCATAAAAAATGTATTAGTCAATATTAATGGAAATACAACACAAACAGATAGTTTAGGTTATTTTAATAGCAACGTAAATTGTAATTCGAGCTGTATTTTATACCTAAAAAAAGAAGGTTATGCAGATAAAGAAGTAAATAGAAAACCAGACTCATCAGAAAAAAATGATGATAAAGGAGCAAAGAAGGATATCATTTACATGTTTAAAAAAGATAGTGACTTTTTAAACAAAATCAGATAATTACAAAGTATAAAACCATTTTCGGAATAAAAAAATCATGAGACAAGAACGTATAAAAGACAGGGTGCTAAAAAGAGCTGCACGATCATGGGGATTCTCCGATGTACAGATTGAATCTTCGTTTGATCCTGTAGTAGCCATGATGTTAAATGCATTATCTTATGAACTTGAAAAAGTTGCCAATGAGTTAGAAGATTCTAAAACCCGTGTAGTGGAAAGAGTGCTGGAAATTATGTTTCCTGAAGTTGCATCGGGAGCAAAACCTGCTCGTGCTATTGTACACGCAGTTCCTGTCGAAAACAATATCAAAGTTTCTCTTCAAAACCAGATGACAATTAATAGAAGAATTCATAATCTCTATAATCCGCTGGAACCAATTATGAAAGAAATTACGCTTTCTCCAACCTTAGAAGTAAAATTAGCTTCGTGTGAAGTAAAGTATATTGCTTATGAGAGAAATTTATATACGGTATCCAATCTTTTTTATAAAGAGACTGTAAGAGCTTATGACCATACATTGCCTGCAGGAGAAATTATTTTAGGTATAGAATTAAACGATCAAAATGTTTTAGAATTAGAAGATTTAATGCTTTACATTGATATTAAAAATATCCATCAAAAAGAGATGTTTCACTATTATTTAAAACAGGCAAAATGTTTTCATGATGATATTGAAATTAAGGTTGAAGAAGGGTATAATACTCCTGTAAACAGTCTCGATATTGAAAATATCATCAATCGAAATTATACACATCTGAGTGAAATAATGCAGGAAGTCAATGATTTTTACTTTGATAATTTTTATACCTTAAAAGGAACTCTAAAATATAAGAGTATTAATGAATATTCGGCTGAATATAAGTGTTTTGAGGAAATAACCCAAAATGCTTCAAATCCTATAATCTGGATAAAGATGATTTTTCCAGAATCATTAATTCCGCAAATTATAGATAATATTTCTTTTACGGCAAATTGTTTCCCAGTTATCAATAAAAAAATACATTCTATAAGCAAAAGCTTGGATAATTTCCTGTCTTACGTGATCTTAGAAACAGGCAACAATATTTATCTCGACATAGAGTCGGTCATTGATCCCTTTAACGGCCATTATGAAATCAAAGAGTTCAAAGAAGGGGTAGTAGAAGAAGGAAATGCCGTTTTAAGAGCTGGTGGTGTTTCAAGATTTGACTCAAGAACAGCAGCTCAATTACTCCAAAATTTGCTGGACTTATTAAAAGATGAAACATCCTCATTTTCTGGTCTTGGAAAAGATTTTATGAACAGCTCTTTGGTTCAGATCAATCAATTGCTGGCTTCGGTAGAGCAACAAGCTAAAGAAAGCAGCTTTCTTAAAAATAATGATCCCTATTTAATGATCAAACCTAAATCTGATCAAAATACAGATAATACATTCCAAATAAACTACTGGTCAACCTGCGCAGAAGAGGGAAATGATATTAAAGCAGGAACCGCTTTAGATTGCAAAGATTTATTTTTTATAAGCAATAAAGTTACACTGATGACTAATACCGTAGGAGGCGTAAACAAGCAGAATAATAAGGACAGAATTTTAGCGTACAGAAATGCATTACTAACCCGTGGCAGAATCGTAACTTTTGCTGATATCAAAGCTTTCGGATTTAATCATTTTAAGAATTCGATCAGTGATATTAAAATAGAAAAAGGAACTCGAAAAGAAATTTCTGTAAAAGCAGGTTTTAGCAGAACAGTAGATATTTTCATAAAAACAAAGCCAGAAGAAAAGGAAAATTTGTCAAATTCGGAGTGGGAATATCTATGCGATAGCTTCATGAAAAATCTTAAGAATAGATCTTCAAATGTATTTCCATATCGCTTGTTTATAGATAATTTAAGTAATAAAAGTTTGAATTAATTCAAACTTTTATTACTTAAAAAGTTGATTCAAATTAATCTCCTTCTTCTCTTTTAATTTTTTTACAATTTTCAGAAAGGCAATTGCAGTTATATAAGCGTCGCCTAGAGCAGTGTGACGATCTTTTTTAGAAATATCAAATTTGTCTGCAAGGTCGTCTAATGTATAATGATCTTTGCGCTCAAATAAGTGAGATTTTATTAAAGTTTTTTTATACAAAATGGCAGTATCTAATCTTTTATTTGTTAGTTCTGGCAAACCATTTCTTTCTAAGGCTTTATTGATCATAGTAACATCAAAAATAGTATGATGCGCAATAATAATCGAATCTCCTAAAAAAGTTAAAAATTGCTGTAAAGCTTCTATTTCACTCGGGCGTTGAATCACGAAAGCCTTTAAAATTCCGTGGATCTGAGCAGTAGATTTATCGTAATGATCTTGTTCTATATAAACTTCAAAACTATCTTGAATCGAAATAATACCGTTTTGCAGTACAAGTGCACCAATACATAAAATTCGGTCATTTTCGTAATCAAATCCTGTAGTTTCTGTATCTAATACAACAAAGCGTGTTTCTTCAATTGTAGTATTTTCATCGAAGACATTTTCTTCTTTCTTCCAAAAATTGAATAAACTCATATTATACCAAATTTGAAATATTAAAACGTACGGAAATAAGTTCCTGAAGTTCCTTAATAGTTTTAAAAGTTCGTTTCAGTTTTATTTTTTCCATTTTCGATAAGGTTTCTAAAGCAATAAATTGTCCAGAATCATGGTTTAAAAGCCCTTGTTTCGTTCTAAATTTTAATAAAGCTTTAAACGAATACGAACATGATAAATATAGTTCTCTATTATTAGGTTCTAATTCAGCTAATTTTTCAAATCGTTCTGCTGTATTACTAATCGATTTAACAGAATGTGACAAAATTAAAACTCTTGCTGCATCAGTCAAAGGCATTAATGCTCTTCTTTTAATATCAAAATTATCTTTGTTGGCGCCATCTTGCTCAACTAGAAACTGTCTAAAAAAACCTGTTGGCGATGGACTTTGCAATGCACCGCTGACTAAATGAACATAAAAAATAGGATTTGCTTTTACATTTTCAAAAATAGAATCAGATAATTGACTCGCTATCTCCGTATCACCATAAGTTACGCTGTAATCAAAAAAAATGAACGACAACAGAACCTCATTTTTCCCCGGATTTGTGATCCAATGTTTTACCTGGTTTTTCCATTCGTCAAGGCTCATGCACCATTTTGGGTTCGAAGCCATCATTTCCGCTGGACAGTAATCATAGCCAATCTCAAATAGACCTTTATTTACAAGGGCAGCGAATTTTAAAAAGTATATTCTTGTTTCATCTTTAAAAACATCAGAAACATTTTCATAAACAATCGCATTATCTTGATCTGTATGCAGCATTTGTTCGCTTCTTCCTTGACTTCCGAGAGCTAACCAAGAAAATTTAACTGGAGGCGGACTGCTCATTTTTTCAATCGACATTTCGATCACACGAGTTGTACAGGCCTCATTTAATTCTGTTATAATTTTAGAAATTAATGTCATCGGAATATTTTGATCTAAATATCCTTGGAGCAATTGCATAATTCGGTTTCGAATAGGTTTAATTTCTTTCACCTTTTTTGCTCTCTTTAAGGCTTTTATTAAAACTGCCGGGTTATTTCCTAACGCTACCATAACGTCGTGTTTCGATAAAATTCCGACCGCTTTAGTATTTGTTGTCCCGTCTTTAGTGAGGCATAGATAGCTAATGTTACTTTTCATCATTGCCATTTGAGCTTCAGTCACAGTCATCTTTTTCGGATACGTAATAACAGGTTTTGTCATTATCGTTTCTGCTGTCGTCAAAATCGAATAATCGCCCGTAACGATTTTGTTTCGTAAATCTTTATCAGTAATAATTCCTATAGGCAGCATTTCATCTACAATTAATATCGCCCCGACTTTTTTCTTGTTCATAATCTTGGCAACATCCCTCGCAGTGGTTGACGGTGAACAGGTAACAATTTTTTTAGAATATTTAATGGGTTGTAAATCAAAAGAGTCGTTGCTAGAATGCAGGTTTTCATGAATTAAATTATCTCCATACAACTTATCTTTATGAATATCGGAATAAGGATTTCGAGTGTTTGAAGCATAACTTTCGATCAAGAAATTGCCAACCGTTCTGTTCTCCAGTGCATATGGCTTAAAAACCGCAATCGGAATAGCGTATAAAATTGATTCTTCATGTGCAACAGCTTCCATAATATAATTTTCCTGAGCCAAAAGCGGACGTAATCCAAAAATATCACCTTCGTCACACATGTCTAAAACAGTATTTTTTGTACTTTTCTTTAAAGCGACAGCACCTTTATGCACAACATAAAATGAGTCATGTGTTTTTTCGTTTTCAGCAAAAATAATAGCATCTTTATCTTTGTATACAATAGAAATTTGTTCAGAAAGTTTTTCTAAATCCTTTTGATGTAAGAAATTAAAAGGAGGGAAGCCCTTTAAAAAGTCGGCAACTCTATGCGAAATGGTATTTTTCATTAGGTTAGATTAAAGTTCTAAAATACTATATAAAATAGAAATGTAAAAGAAACACCTTTCATTATTTTGTGATATAAGTTGATATAAGGTTCAAATCAACAAAGAGGCAAAGTGACAAAGGTTTTGCATTGTGAGAATAAAACTTTGCGTCCTAGCGCCTTCGTGGCATATCAAAAAAAAAGTCCCAAAATGGGAACTTAATTTTATTATTCAGTTTTAAAGACTTTTCCTCGCTGCTTTTGGTCAGAGCCAACCATTCCAAATTCGAAAGTATAAGAATCTTTAGAAGTCGTTAGAATCTTCATGCTGATTGCCTTTTCTTCAGCCATATTTTTGGGATGTTTCTTCTGCAAAATATATTCGCAGTCACTTACCCAGCGTACAACCGATGTATCTGTTTTACCGTCAAAAGTTTCAATTTCGATACTGTCTTTGCGTTCAAAAAAGGTTGTTTTTTTTACACCGTTTACTTCAAATTCAAATTTGAATTTTCCGTTTTTGAAATCTTTGCAATTGTGTTCAGCATCATAACAAGATATTAATGCCAGTAATGGAAGTAGAAATGTTATTTTTTTCATTTTAAATTATGTTATTTTTTTGAAGCTGTTTACTGCTTTCCATTTCAATTAGGGCTAGTACTATAGAGTATAAATAAGAAAAACAGTGATAATTAAGACAAAAGCGATATTAAGAAAACTCAGGAAGAATAAATTTCGTCTTGTGTTTTTTCCAGATTGTTCATCTGATAATTTTGTTTCGCAGAATTTAATTAAAATCCAATACCAAATCCCACCTAAGTCAGAATGAAATTTTATCATTGCAGCCTTTTTAACTCATCGTCAGTAAAGTTCTTAATTTCTTTTTCCTTGGCAAACTTTTCAGCGTTGTAATTTCCAGATTTATTCTTCGGAATTGATAAACTCTCCCAAGAAGTGTTTTTTAATTGTTTGGCATAAAAAACAATCTGGCCAACGTGATAAGGATAATGTGCCAGCTGGCGGTTAATGGCTTCAATAACCGTATGTCCTTCATTTCGAATATAAATAATATCAGAAAGCTGTTCGGGTTTCAAACTATTTAAAGTGTCAAGAAATACTTTCCAGCCTTTGTTCCAAATATCAAGAACTTCTTCCTTTGCTTGAAGATCATTTTCAAATTCTGCATCGCGGTTGCGCCATTCTTTTTCTCCATCAGAAGTTAAAAAGTCTGTCCATCGAGAGAGCATATTTCCTGAAATGTGTTTTATAATAGTAGCGATGCTGTTTGTATCTTCATTTATTGAAACAAAAAGCTGTTGTGGCTCTAATTGATCTATCGATTTTTCGCCCAGCATTTTATAATATAAAAACTGTTTTTTAACGCTTTCTAAATAAGATTCTTTAGTTTCCATAATTATACAATTTTAATATCGTATTTATCTAAAAGTCCCACGATTCCCTGTGTAGAAAATTGCGCTTTTCTCATCGGATTAAATTCAGGATCAATTTTATAATTGTAAGCCGTTCTAAAATCGACAGATGCCAACTGTGTATCATTAAAAATAGCACCTTCTAAATTACAATTATCAAAAACAGAACTTGTTAAGTTTGTTCCAATAAATGTAACATCTCTTAAAGATGAATTGATAAATTTTGTTTTAGGCATTTTTTTATTCGAAAAAGCAGCATAATCTAAAGTACTTTCCTCAAAATAAACTTGAAATAAAAAATCGTCGCATTCATTAAAAGCAATCCCTAAAAGCTTGCAGTTTTTAAAAATAACATTTTTTAAATTGGTACCTAATAAACTGGTCATCGACAAATTACAATCGATAAATTCGCAGTCTAAAAAAGTATTGTAAGCAAAATTGCTGTTAGAGAAATCACAGTTTTTAAAAACACAATCTTCAAACTCCCGATTGTTTATTTTTTTGTCAATATAAATGACTTTCTCGAAGGTTTTTTGAATGTGAATTAAACTTTCCATTTTATTTTGGATAAATATTTAAATAAGAGTGACTAAAGAACTAAATTAGTCATTAAACAAACCTTTCATAATAATTTTCAATCCGTAAAAGATTAAAAACATTGCGCTCAGGCAAGCAACGATTCCAATTCCTAAAACCAAATAATGCCAGTTGGTATGCTGATTCATAAAAGCATTATAAATCAGTGTAGGCCCAATAAACAAAAGAGGCAAAGAACCTGATAAGTATTTAATTCCTTTTTCTAATAATTCTTTATTTGTTGCCATTTTTGTTTCAGGTTTTGAAAGTTTCAGGTTTTAGGTTGTCAAACTTTGTGTTAACAACATCTTACATTTCACCGAAGACTTTTACTTTAAATAATTATCAACAGCATTTCTCACGCTGCCGTATTTTTTTAATAATTCTGATGCTTCATCATATGAAACAGGAACTTCTTCCATAATCATTTTAACACCGCGATCGACCAATTTGATGTTGCTTAATTGCATATCGACCATTTTATTGCCTTTCACTTTTCCTAGCTGAATCATAGCTGCGGTCGAAATCATATTGAGAACTAATTTTTGAGCTGTTCCGGCTTTCATTCTAGAACTTCCTGTTATAAATTCAGGACCAACAACCACCTCAATTGGAAATTGAGCTGTTAACGCTAAAGGACTACCAGCATTGCAGGTAATGCATCCTGTAACAATATTATTTTGATTGCAGGTTTCTAATCCGCCAATAACATAAGGTGTAGTTCCAGAAGCTGCAATACCTATAACTATATCAATTTCACTGATATGATAGGCTTTTAAGTCAAGCCAGGCTTGTGTTGCATTATCTTCGGCATTTTCTACTGCGCGTCGAATTGCAGTATCACCGCCGGCAATAATTCCATTTACGAGATCAAAAGGAACTCCAAAAGTAGGAGGACATTCAGAGGCATCGACCACGCCTAAGCGGCCCGATGTCCCGGCACCAATATAAAAAATTCTTCCACCAAGTTTTAATTTGGCTACAACTTGTTCTACTAAGGCTTCAATTTGTGGAATTACTTTTTCTACAGCATGAGGAACAGTTTTGTCTTCTTGATTAATATTGGTAAGCAATTCATTTACAGACATTTTTTCTAAATGTTCATACTTTGATGCTTGTTCAGTTGTTTTGGTAAATGTCATTTTTCGCTGTTATTGGACTAGCCAAAATTAATCTTTTTTATTGCAATCTCGAAATTTAGACAGCAAAGTCATAAAGATTTAATTTCTTTTCTCTTTTTTGTCGTAATTCTCATCTAAACAATGACTTTCTTGAATCCTTGCTAATAAAAGAACTAAAATATTATATTTGTTAAATATATAAAATTAATGGATAGATTAAGCTTGCTGCAAGGGATTGCACGGATCTCGGTTTTTGTGTCTTTATTGATGGCGTTTTTTTTATTTACCGTTAAAACCGAAAATAAATTAGCTAACCGTTTATTTGCTTGGTTCTTTATTGTCTCTGCTATTGATCTTAGCGGATTTTTTGTTTTTGATTTTATTCAGCATTATATTGATCTTTTTATTTTTAGATGGACGATTTGCCTGCTGGCAATGCCTTTATTTTACTTGTATGTTTTGGCAGTCTGCTATTCTGATTTTAAATTAAAGTGGAAACATTTAGGGCATTTGCTTCCTATTATAATAGTTAATTTAGTATTTCTTCCAAGATTTTATATGGCTAGTGATTCAGGTTTGAAACTTTTATCCGGAGATCTTGATCATATGCCTGAAATATATTTAATTCAGATTTTGATTGAATTTCAATATGTGTTTTATATTGTGAGTGCATTTTTAATTTTGAAGAAATATAGAGAGATTTATCTTGAAAATTATACCAATCCTAGTACATCAACTTATAAGTATCTTTTTCAGATGACTACTGTTTTTCTTATCGCGCACTGTTTAGTGGCATTAAAAAATTTATTACGCTATAGCGATTATAAGCAAATCTTTCTTTGGTTGAATGTAATAGTAGGAACTGTGGCCTTGTTTATTACTTGCTGGCTAGTCATGAAAGCCTTAAATCATCCTGAACTTTTTAGAGGAATTAACTCCAGATTAAAATTAACAAAAGATATTCTGCCTGAAGTTGAAGAAAAATTACAATCATCTAATATTCAAGATGATGTAGTTTCTAGTAAGATTTTGGCATTGAAAGAATATATGAATCAAAAAGAACCTTTTCTTGATCCGTCGCTTACTATTCAGGAACTTGCCAATCAAATTGATATTCCCGTTCGGGATTTATCGGTTTTGATTAATCATAATATGAACCAGCATTTTTTTGATTTTGTAAATGAATATAGGATTCAAAAAGCAATGCGTATTTTGAAAAATCCTTTAAAAAGTGATTTAACAGTTTTAGAAATTTTATATGAAGTTGGGTTTAATTCAAAATCATCATTTAATACTTCTTTTAAAAAATATACAAATTTAACGCCGACAGCTTACAGAAATGCATAATGTATTTCTCTGATTTCTGTTAAATAACTAAATATATATTTGTTTAATAATATAAAAGTAATGAATGTAGATGGTCTTTTAAGTATTATGAGCGGGATGTCAGTTTTTGTTTCATTATTACTGGCATTATTTTTATTTACTGTAAAAACTCAAAATAAATTAGCAAACAGACTATTTGCTTCCTATTTGATCGTTTTTGCAATCGACAATATCGGTATTTTTATCAATGAGGATTTTATTAGAAATCATTTTAATTTAGAGTTTTTCAGATGGAGTACTTGTGCCCTGATAATTCCCGCTTTTTATCTCTATATTTTATCAGTCTGTTTTACCGATTTTAGATTGCAAATCAAGCATTTGTTTCACGCAATTCCATTTTTAATCACAAATGCTGTTTTTATAATCAGACTGTACTTTTTAGATAATGCAGAAAAAATACGATTTTATGACCACCGAAGTCAGTTGCCTGAATTGTATGGTTTTCAATTGATGCTGGGTATGCAAATTGTATTTTACAGCATTGCAGTTTTTTTGGTTTTAAAAAAATATAGAGAAATCTACCAGGAAAATTATGCTAATCCTAAAACGTCTATTTTTAAATGGTTATTTCAAATAGCTACTGTGCTCTTTATTTTGTATTATTTGTCAATAGCAAAGAATGTTTTAAGATATATTGATCTTGAGGTATTATGGATCTGGGCAAATGTAATTATGCAGTTTCTGGTTTTAACAATAACCTGTTGGTTTGTATTAAAGGCACTCAACCATCCTGAACTTTTTAGAGGAATCGATTCAAAATTGCAATTAGCAAGAGATATCCTTCCGAAGAGAGATGAAAACAGTACTGAAATAAAAAACAATCAAAATGAGGTTATTACAGCTCAAATTTTGACTTTGAAGCAGTATATGGCAGAAAAAGAACCTTATCTTGATCCGTCGCTGACTATTCAGGAACTTTCCAATCAAATTAATATTCCGGTTCGGGATTTATCAGTCTTGATCAATCATCATATTGATCAGCATTTTTTTGATTTTGTAAATGAATATCGCATTCAAAAAGCAATGGCTATTTTGAAAAATCCTTTAAAAAGTGATTTGACAGTTTTGGAAATTTTATATGAAGTAGGTTTTAATTCTAAATCATCCTTTAATACTTATTTTAAAAAATACACCAAATTAACGCCTACAGCTTTCCGAAATGCTTCGTAATTAGCGGTTTGTAAAAAGTCGTACTTCATGCCTGATAAAGTCGAACTGATTTCTTGAATAGAAATTGGTTCGACTTTTTTTTGTCGGTCGCATTATCAAAACTTCTAAGGCAACTTTGCTTCAAATTAATCGAAACAAGTTTTAAAATTAGAAATCATGAAAAAAGCAAACCTCCTTATCTTTTTATTATTGCCTTTATTTTGTTTAGCACAATCATTTAAATTAAAAGGGAAAATAGCACGCGAAACAACTCCATTACAATGGGCTGATGTTTCTATATCAAATTCAGAAGGAAAAATTATCGACGGAACTACATCTAAACAAGATGGCAGTTTTGAAATCAATCTTAAAAATGGGTCTTATAAAATTGCAATCAGCCTTTCAGAATTTGCAGATTATGAAAAAGAATTTAAAATAGAAAATGATACTGATTTAGGAACAATCATTTTAAAACAAAATACGACAAATCTTAGCGAAGTTGTTATTCAAACGAAGAAAAAAACCATCGAACAAAAAACAGATCGTTTGGTTTATAATCTTGAAAACAATGTTACAACCGTTGGCGGAGACGCTTTAAGCGCTATAAACACAGCACCTGGAGTTGTGGTGCAAAATAATGCTATTAATATATTAGGAAAAGGAACTTCTCGCGTTATGATCGATGGAAGAATGATTGAATTAACAGGTGAAGAGCTAAATAATTTCCTTAAATCTATTTCGGCAAGTGATATTAAGAATATCGAAATAATAACTAATCCTCCGTCAAAATATGAAGCCGAAGGAACTGGCGGATTGATTAATATTATTATGAAAAAAGGTGCTCGCGATTCATGGAAAAACACAACCACTGCTTCATATGATCAAAGTAAATATGGTATTTTTACCTTAAGAAATAATTTCTTTTACAATAAAAATAAATTTCGGCTTTCGGCCAGCGTTAACGGAAAAACGGGTTATAGAAATATTGATGAGGCCTTAGATATGTATTTTGTTGAAGGACCATCGAAAATGAATGCAAGAACGAAATTAAATGAGCAAAACCTATCTGGAAAACTAGCTTTGGATTATGATTTTTCAGAAAAAACAACAATTGGTTTTCAATTTTTAAAAGATAAAAGCAATCCTGATTTTGACTCGGACATTAGAATTAATAAATACAATACTCAAAATGAATTAGAGAGTTATATAGTTAATGAGAGCTTTTTAGATAAGAAAACGGGCAATCAAACATATAATTTGCATTTGATTACTAAACTTGATTCTCTAAACCGAAAATTATCATTTGATGCAGATTACTTTACTTATAATTCAAAATTCGACAGAAATTTTATAGCTAATAATTATACATCAGATGGAACTTTTGTTGACGTAAATCAATCAGGACGAAATATTTCGAATCAGAATATTGATAATTTGAGCTTTAAGGCTGATATGGAACATCCATTTCAAGCTTTAAACTTGTCATATGGAGCGAAAGTGAGTTTTACAAAAAGTAATAGTGATGCTGTTTTTTTTAACACTATTACGGGAACTCCAGAACTAGATACGAATCAATCAAATCAATTCAAATATACCGAAAATAACCAGGCCATCTATATTAGTGCAGCTAAAAAAATCAATGAAAAATGGAATTTTCAAGCGGGATTGCGATTAGAAAATACGCAAACAAATGGTTTTTCAAAAAACATGAATCAGGAAACC
Source organism: Flavobacterium sp. MR2016-29 (assembly GCF_015350695.1). Classification (NCBI taxonomy): domain Bacteria; kingdom Pseudomonadati; phylum Bacteroidota; class Flavobacteriia; order Flavobacteriales; family Flavobacteriaceae; genus Flavobacterium; species Flavobacterium sp. MR2016-29. Next base: position 877,538 of record NZ_JADKPU010000001.1, on the reverse strand, counting down.
ATAAATAATTATTTTAAATTATTTCCGACTTTTTATGCTTCTTATGATAAAAATGAAAACAACAGTTTTAGTCTGAATTATGGAAGGAGAATTCGCAGACCGAGTTTTTCGTTGTTAAACCCGTTTCGAATTTATATAAGCAGTAATAGTTATTCAGAAGGGAATCCGTTTTTAAAACCTTCTTTTAGCGACAATTTTGAATTTTCACATTCATACAAAAAGATATTGAGAACCAGTTTTTTCTTAAATTCGATTACAGATGGTTATGGCGTAATATTTACTGCAAACCCAGAAACAATGACACAGGTGATAACGAGAGAAAATTATTTTAAAGGTCTTAATTTTGGAATTGGAGAAACGTACTCAGTTAATTTTGCAGATTGGTGGGAGAGTGAGAATTCATTGTATTTTCTAGGGTCTAAAATTAAATTTATTAAAGATATTAATGCAACACCAGCAAATGGTCTTCAGGTTGATTTTTCAACAAATAACACCTTTTCATTGGGTAAAGCAAGCAAATTGCAAATAGATTTTAATTATACAACGCCTTATAAAAGCGGTTTATATGATACAGGATATACGTCAAGTTTAAATATTGGTTTTAAACAAGATTTGCTAAACAAAACAATGCAGATTGCCTTTTTAGTAAACGATATTTTTAATACTTCATACTTAAAAAACGATGTTTCAATTGTCAATGGCGTAAAACAAGTCTACAGCCAAAATGAAAGCAACCGATTTGTTCGTTTATCTGTGGTTTATAATTTTGGAAACAAAAAAATCAATGTAAAAGAGCGTGCTTTTGGAAATCAGGATGAGAAAAAGAGAGCGAATTAGTTAGATAATTAAATAATGTGTCAATTAGAAAATTATCTCATTGACACATTATCTAAATTTATTATAAGAAGAATGCCAGTAAAATTCCAAGAACGATCATTGAAACTTTGGCAATATTAAATTTATGGCCTTCACTGCTTTCAAAAATAATAGTCGATGAAATGTGGAATAAAATACCAATTACGATTGCAGTTATTTCAGTATAATAATCGTTTAAAAATGGTAAATATTGAGATGCAATTGTGCCTAACGGCGTCATAATGGCGAAAGTCAGCATAAAGGCAAAAATGGCTTTTTTGTTTAAATCGGCATTAATGAAAAATGTCGTCAAAATTACGGCAATTGGCAAATGATGAATGGCAATTCCTAAAGCTAAGTCATGATGATGGCTTACGGGAAAACCTTCTAAAAAGGCATGAATACAAAGACTGATAAAAAGCAACCACGGAATTTGAGACATTTTTGCATGCCCGTGAACGTGCCCGTGTTCTGCACCTTTTGAGAAAAATTCTAAAATAATCTGAAACAAAATTCCAACCATTATAAACACACCAATATTATGATTGTGAGTACTATAAACTTCTGGCAGAAGATGCATTACAGTTAATGACAACAAAAATGAACCGCTGAAAGCAAGCAGCAGTTTTAAGTTGGTTTTGTTTTCTGGTTTTATAAACAAAGCCACAATATATCCTAAAAGTACAGAGAATAAGGGTAGTAAGTAGTTCATTATTTTGTTTAATCGGTTTTGTTTAATTATTTAACAGTTAAACCTATTTAAAAATCATGATTAATCTTTCGCTTTCGGTTTTGTGAAATTTTTTGAGTTTGTAATCTCCAAAAATATCTAATAGAAAAATACCAGCTTCGGCCATTAATTCTTCGAAATCTTTCAAAGTTAAGGCTTTTACTTTTTCTGTAAAATGATATTTTCTGCCTTGATCTTCAAAATCAATTTCTTTTAGAATGTGCCCATCTTCAACATATCTTTTAATTTTAAAATCGATTCCGTCTACAGTTTTTACTTCTTCAGGAACTAAAGTATCGATAACCTGTGCAACATTCATAAAATCAATCACGGCGAAACCGTATTCAGATAAACTTTCTTTGATTGCTTTTAAAGTTGTGAGATTGTCATCATCGCTTTCGAAATAACCAAAACTCGTAAACAAATTAAATATTGCATCAAATTTTTCGTCAAACGGCTCGCGCATATCATGCACTTTAAAATGCAGGTTTTCATTACTGTTCTTGCTGGCTTCGGCAATGCTGTTTTCAGATAAATCGGCTCCCAAGACATTAAACCCGAGTTGATTTAAATAAATCGAGTGACGCCCTTTTCCGCAGGCTAAATCTAATACTTTCGCTTTTTCAGGAAGGTTTAGATAATGCGTAAGATTGTCCATAAAAATCTGGGCTTCTCGGTAGTTTCGGTCTTTATAAAGAATGTGATAATACGGAGTGTCAAACCAAGAAGTAAACCAGTTTTCGGTGTTACGCTCCTGATTTGGTGTTGGTGAGTTAGGTGCTTCAGACATTTATTCTATTTCAATTAATTCAAAGTACCGCAAATTTAGTGTATTTTTGCCGAAAAATAACTATTTCGTTAGGATACCTGAATAATCTAAGTACGCCTGCGATTGGAGTTGTTTTTTAATACAAAAATAAAGATGGAAGAAAATTTTAGAATGATTGCCAAATGTTTTTTTGGCTTTGAAGAAATATTAGAACAGGAATTGCGTGCACTTGGTGCTCAGGATGTAGAAAAAGGCGTGAGAATGGTAAGCTTTAAAGGAGATAAAGGTTTTATGTACAAAGCCAATTTATCACTTAGAACTGCGCTTAAAGTTTTAAAACCTATTTACTCATTTAGAGCAAATAACGAACAGGCATTATATAAAGGTATTTCTGGCGTAAACTGGTCGAAGTTATTAAATGCCAACCAGACTTTTGTTATCGATGCAACCGTGCATTCTACATATTTTAATCACTCTGAGTTTGTTTCTCAAAAATGTAAAGATGCAATTGTAGACCAATTTAGAGAAAGAACTGGTCAGCGTCCTAGTATTGACAAAGCTTTTCCAGATTTACGAATAAACATTCATATCGACAAAGATCAGGTTTCCGTCGCTTTAGATACTTCTGGAAATTCATTGCATCAGCGTGGTTATAGAACTGCAACAAACATTGCACCTATAAACGAAGTTTTAGCTGCAGGAATTTTGTTGTTATCAGGATGGGAAGGCCAAAGTCACTTTTTAGACCCAATGTGCGGATCTGGAACTTTTTTAGCAGAAGCGGCAATGATCGCGTGTAATATTCCGGCAAACATCAACAGAAAAGAATTTGCCTTCGAAAAATGGAAAGACTGGGACAACGATTTATTTGATCAGATTGTAAACAGTTTAATGAAGAAAACAAAGGAATTTCATTATACTATAAAAGGTTTTGATAAAGCACCAAGTGCAGTAAACAAAGCTAAAGACAATATCAAAAATGCAAATCTTGACGATTATGTAACGATTTCAGAAGATAACTTTTTTGATTCAGAAAAAGAGGTTGAAGGAAAACTGCATATGGTTTTCAATCCTCCTTATGATGAGCGTTTAGATATTCATATGGAAGAATTTTACAAAAATATTGGAGATACTTTAAAGAAAAGCTACCCAGGAACAAACGCTTGGTTCATTACAGCAAATCTAGAAGCCTTGAAATTTGTAGGTTTAAAACCTTCACGTAAAATCAAACTTTTCAACGCAAGTTTAGAAGCGCGTCTAGTAAAATACGAAATGTACGAAGGAAGCAAGAGAACGAAATTTCAGATTTAAGGTTCTTAGACGCTAAGTTTCTAAGATACTAAGATTTGTAATAATAATTTTAAGGTTCAGAAATATAGGTCTAAGAAAAAAACTTAGCATCTTAGAATCTCAGAACCTTAGTAACTTAAAAAAAAATGACAAAACTACAAGTAAGAGCTTTTTTATATCAATTAGGATGTTTCGCAATTTTGTTTATTTCAGGAAGATATATAATTGCGGCTTATACAGAATTAACAGGTTATTGGATTCCGATTACCGCTTTTATTGTGGCGACTTTAATTTCACCTCAATTTCAAGCTGTGAAAACGAAAGACGGAGAGAAACTTTTTATGAAATGGATTTTCTTAAAAGGAGTTAAAGAAATTAAATAAAATTTTATGAGGATAATTGGACTTATAGGCGGCATTAGCTGGGTTTCTACTGCAGATTATTACAAACTTATAAATCAGGGAATAAACGAAAAAATGGGAGATTTAAATTTCTCAGAATGTTTGATTTACTCTTTCAATTATGCTGATATTAAAAGAAATAACGAAAACAACGATTGGGATTCTACTTTTAATATGCTTTTGAAAGGCTGTGAGTTCTTAAAATCGGGCGGGGCAGAAGCAATTGTTTTGTGCGCTAATACAATGCATTTTATAGCTGACCGACTTGAGAAAGCTATTGATTTGCCAATTATTCATATTGCAACGGCAACGGCTGCTGAAATTCAAAAGCAAGAAATAAAAAAAGTAGGTTTATTGGGCACCAAGTTTACAATGGAGCTTGATTTCTTTAAAGATAAACTAGCGGCAAAAGGAATTGAAGCCATTATTCCGCAAAATCAAGAAGATAAAGATTTTATTCACACTACAATTTTTGAAGAATTAGGTAGAGGACTTGTAACAGATGCAACAAAAAAACGTTACTTAGAAATAGCGAATCAATTGATACAAGAAGGAGCTGAAGGAATTATTTTAGGCTGCACTGAAATTCCGTTAGTAATTAAACCTGAGGATTTAAAAGTTCCTGTTTTTGATACTGCTTTAATACATTCAAATGCTGCAGTAGCTTTTCAGTTATCTTAAAATAAAAATAAAAATAAAAATCCCCGAATTCATTATTAAAGAATGAATTCGGGGATTTTATTTTTTGTAAAATCTATTATTTTTTAGGTGCTGGCTTTTTAGTTACGGCTGGTATTATTGTTTTTTTCTTATAAATCGGAATAAAATAAGAAACCGTATAGTTAAAGCCAATTCCAAAACTTCCGTCGTAAGTTCTATTAAATCCTGGAATATAGAGATTATCAAAACCAGAAGGTTTGCTATTGGTAACCAACATTTTCAGCTGCACGCCAAAGCCTACAAATACGTTATTAAAAACTTTTGCTTTTACGCCCATTGCAACCTCAATCCAGCTTGCAGATAATCCGTTATATTTTTGACCGTCAGCAATTGCAGGCTGTTCGCCCCAATATGGATTTGGATTGTAAATTTTATAGCTATTTAATTCCTGACTAAAAGTACTAAATCCGCCTCGTAAACCAATTGTAATTAAGTTTTCCATATCGAGCCAATTTTGGTACAAATTGTAATCAAAACCACCTTTAATATAAGTTCCTGTTGCAGTTGAATTTAATCTGTCGTCATCAGTAGTTTTGTCTTCAAACCCAAGTTCTGCCGCTAAATAGTATTTTTTTGTTAAACGAAAATCACCTGTAACTTCAATTCCTTTATAGTCATTGTCGTATAATCCGCGGGTCAATTTGTACAAATCGAGACCTACGCGAAGACCATAACGATCCGTTTTTATACTGTCAGGTTTAACTTCCTGCAAAACTGGTTTTGCAGCTTCTGTTTTTGATTTAACCGGAACAATCTCTTTTGTTACTGTTGTAGTTGACGTTTCTTGAGCCTGACCCAAAAACATTGAAAACAATAAGCAAAAACTAGAAATATATTTCAATGTGTGTTTCATTTTCAAATTCAACATTATATTGTTTTACATAAACTTGCTGCATCCATAATCCCTTAGCGTCTGAATCGATCTGCGTAAAAGGCGTAGTTGCTGGTGGTCCAACTTCATCTTGATTTAATTCGAAAATTGTTTTAAAACCACAGGCTCTGGAAACATATACATTTCGAGTTTTATAATTAAATGTTATTTCATCTTCATTTATTGCTGCCGGATTATCATTTTCAGAATCTAAAACAAATTTAAAAGTCGATGATGTGGCATCTGTTCTTAGCGGGATAGAAATAGTGCTTCCGTTTGCAAGATATTTCGCGTCATCAATTCCACTTTCATTAAAAATAATTCCGTTTGGCTGTCCTTCTCCAGTTACTTTCAAATCAGTTACTTCTTTCAGTTCTGACGGACTATTAGCATTATAAAAAGTAATTACTAACCGTGGCGTTGTTGGTGTATCTGGATCACAAATGTCATCTTTCTCGCAGCTTGACAATCCAAAAGTGAAGAGCAATAGAAAAGCAATTATTTTTTTCATCTATAATTTTGTTATCGAAGTTCTAAAAGTACAACATTTTCAACATGATGTGTCTGCGGAAACATATCAACCGGCCTAACACGTGTAACTTTATATTTTTCATCCATTAAAGCCAAGTCGCGCGCCTGTGTTGCGGAATTACAACTTACGTAAACTACTTTTTTAGGAGCAATTTTCAAGATTTGCTCAATAACGTCCTTATGCATCCCGTCTCTTGGCGGATCTGTAATAATAACATCTGGTTTTCCGTGCTGTGCAATAAAACTTTCGTTAAATACAACTTTCATGTCTCCAACAAAAAACTCGCAATTTGTAATATTATTGCGTTCTGCATTTGCCTTAGCGTCTAAAATTGCTTCTGGAACACTTTCTACTCCAATTACTTTTTTTGCTTTTTTAGAAACAAATTGTGCAATAGTTCCAGTTCCAGTATATAAATCATAAACGGTTTCATTGCCAGAAAGTCCAGCAAAATCACGTGTAATTTTGTATAGTTCGTAAGCTTGATCAGAATTAGTCTGGTAAAAAGATTTAGCATTGATGCTGAATTTTAAACCTTCCATTTCTTCAAGGATATAATCTCTACCTTTATATAATTTAATGTCTTGATCGTAAATGGTATCGTTTTGTTTTGAATTTACCACATATTGCAATGAAGTTATCTGTGGAAATTTTTCATATAAATGATCTAAAATCAATTCACGATTTTTCTTGTCATTTTCATAAAACTGAATCAAAACCATGATTTCGCCAGTAGAAGCCGTACGAATCATAAAAGTTCTTAATAATCCAGATTGTTCTCTTGGATTAAAGAATGCTAAATTATGTTCGTTAGCAAAATCTCTGATTTCATTTCTAATAGCATTCGACGGATCTTCCTGCAAATAACATTTTTGAATGTCAAGAATTTTATCCCACATTTTCGGAATATGAAATCCAAGCGCATTTCTGTTTCCTAAATCTTCTGAACTTCCAATTTCTTGTTCTGTTAACCAACGAGCATTAGAAAACGAAAATTCCATTTTGTTTCTGTAAAAAAACTGCTTTTCTGAACCCAAAATACTTTCGAATTCAGGGAGTTCAACTTTTCCAATACGCTGTAAATGATTTTTCACTTCGTTTTGTTTGTAATACAATTGTTGGCTGTATTTCATATTTTGCCATTTGCATCCTCCACAAACTCCAAAATGCTCGCATATTGGTTCGATGCGATGTTCTGAAAATTCATGAAATTTTACGGCTTTGCCTTCATAATAGGCTTTTCTTTTTTTGAAAGTTTGTACGTCAACTACATCACCCGGTACTACATTCGGAATAAAGATTACTTTTCCGTCAGGAGCCTTCGCTACTGATACTCCCTTTGCTCCAGCATCAAGAACCTGGATTTGATGAAAGACAACTTTGTCTGTATTTTTTCTTCCCATAGCGCAAAAATAAGGGTTTGTAAACTTTTATAAATTTAAATTTTAAAATATTTTATCAAATTCTTCAATTTACTAGTTTAATTGCGTTTATAAGTTAACTTTGTTTTTAGCAATTGCCCTAAAAGCTACATTTTTAACCTATAGTATTGTTATTTTTTTATGAAGTTGTATCATAATCTTTCACAAATAAGCTTTCTAAAAAAAAGTTATGCGTTTAAATTTTTGTTTGTAGCTTTTATAGGTATTCATATTCCTTTGATCGGAATTTTATTTTTTGTGCTTTATTCAAGTCATACTATTTCGCCAACTTCTATTTTAGTTTTTTCTCTCATTATGACTTTGCTGGCAACTTTGGTAACTCTTTTGGTATTAAACCAATTGATTAAGCCTATTGCTGTTGCCTCAAAATCGTTAGACGATTATAGAAACAATCGAAAATTATCTGTTTTGCCTACGGAATATACGGACGAAGCAGGTTTGCTGATGTGTAATATTCAGGAATCTATATATGAATCTGAAAGTTTTATAAATGAAAAACAGGATTTAATTTATATGCTTTCGCATGATTTGAAAAATTTTGCTGGAAATCCGCAAGGTTTGGCACAATTAATATTAAGTGAGAATCCATCAGAATCGGTAAAGCATTTAGCCGAGTTAATTTGCGAATCGACCAATCTTCAATTCCGATACATAGAAAATTTTATCAAACTATTAAAAGAACAGGATCAGGTTGTAAAATTAAATCCGGAAGCAAAACTTGTTAATTTTTCAAATATTGTACCTTTTATTAATGAACAAGTCGAACAGCGACTGATTGATAAAAACATAAATATGAATTTAAGTTTAGAAACAACTGAAGCTAAACTTAGAATTGATGAGGGATTGCTGGTTCAGGTTTTAGTAAATTTAATCAGCAACGCTATTAAATTCTCTTATTTTGACAGTGAAATTAAAGTCCGAATTTATAACGAAGATTCTAAATTAATTATAACAGTTGCTGACAAAGGAATTGGTTTTAATAAAGATCAGATTGAAGAATTATTCAAAAAATTCACCAAAATGAGCCGACTAGGAACTGCAAATGAACTTTCAACCGGAATTGGTCTTTACTTGTGCAAAAAAATCATCGAAAGAAATAAAGGCGATCTTAGTGCTAAAAGCGAAGGTAAAAATAGAGGAGCCGAATTTAAAATTGAATTTGAGGTATAGTTTTTTTTTTAGGAGTTGCTAAGGTTCTAAGGTTCTGAGTTGCTAAGATTAAAATGAGAAAATTCAGTTTGTTTTAAAAAGCGGTATTTCTTAATAACGTAGGTTTTCCATCTACACACCCAACTCCGGCGGGTGGCGAGACAATATCACAGGTCGAAAAAATATTCCATTTTCCATTAAATGCTACTCTTGCATCAGTATAGGTTTTTACTTTAGCTAAAAATTCGGCTGTGTTTATTTTTTTAGAATAAACAATAAATTTTTCTGGTCCACCGCATGCTTTTGCGCCAATTGCAGTAAAATCCCAATCTTTTGAATCTGTACAGGTTTCTGAATTAACTTTAGAAAGCGTTAAAATTTCCTGATACATTTTTTCTAATTGTTGCATGTCATTTTCTTTAGCATCAGAATTATCAGTGCGGTCATTACTGCACGAAACAAAAAATAGACAAAGAGTTGTTAGTATAAAACTTAATTTTTTCATGGTTAGTGATTGAAGGTTAGTTTTATACATAGATGTATAAAACCAAAAATAGTTGCGTGGATTTTTTTAAAGATGCTAAGGTTCTGAGATTCTAAGACGCTGAGATTAAAAAAAACTTAAATCTCAGAACCTCAGTATCTTAGTATCTTAGAAGGCTACCATAAATGATGTACTGAAGGTTTTATATATTCTTCATAAATTGCATTCATAGCTGCAATCTTCTCAGAAGTTAATTTAGGTAAATCATAAACCGATAAATTAGACTCAACGTGACTTGCTTTCGAAGCACCTGGAATTATGCAGCTTATATCTTGAAAACTTAAAATCCACTGCAAGGCAATAGGAGCAAGGTTTGGAGTTTCAGGAAATAAAGCTTTTAGTTTTTCAACGGCTTTTAAACCTAATTCATAATCAATTCCAGAGAAAGTTTCTCCTTTATCAAAAGCATCTCCGTTTCTATTGAAGTTGCGATGATCCTGCGAATCAAAAGTTGTTTTTGCATCAAATTTACCAGTTAAAAGCCCGCTTGCCAGAGGAACTCTGGCAATAATTCCAATGTCTTTTTTTCTAGCTTCGGAGAAAAATAATTGCGACGGGCGCTGACGAAATAAATTAAAAATAATTTGAACTGTCGTTACATTCGAATATTCGATTGCTTTTAATGCTTCTTCGACTTTTTCTACACTTACGCCCAGATTCAAAATTTTGCCCTGATCTTTTAACCGGTCGAATAATTCAAAAATTTCAGGTCGGTAAAAAACTTCAGTAGGAGGGCAGTGCAGCTGAATTAAGTCCAAAGTTTCTAATCCCGTTCTTTTTAAACTGTCTTCAATATATTTTTGAAGCACTTTTGGCTGATAGCCTTCACTCACATGCGGATTAATAAAACGGCCGCATTTTGTAGCTACATAAATACGCTCAGATCGAGAACGAACCACTCTTCCAACAGCAGTTTCGCTTAATCCATTTTCATAAACATCAGCAGTGTCAATAAAATTAACACCATTATCAATTGCAGTATGTATAAGCTCATCTGCAGTTTTATCATTAAAACCTGATCCCCATTTTCCTCCAACTTGCCAAGTACCAAGTGAAATTTCAGAGATGTTAAAGTTCGTTTTTCCTAGTTTTCTGTAGAGCATAATTTTTTTTTGAGGTTAAAAGGTATAAGCGACAAAGGTTCAAAGTTTTTTAAGGTTTTAAAGAACTTATTTCTGTTTCTGAACCTTTGTAACTTTGAACCTTTGTTCCTCTTTTTCAATCAAATAAATCCGAAGACAAATAACGATCACCCCGATCACAAATGACAGCTACAATAACGCCGGATTCTAATTTTTCGGCAATTTTTAGGGCAACTGCTACAGAGCCACCACTGCTCATTCCGGCGAAAACGCCTTCTTCTAGTGCTAGTCTTTTGGTCATTTCGCGGGCTTCCTCTTCGCTTACATCAACAACAGTATCCACTTTTGATGCATCAAATATTTTAGGTAAATATTCCTGAGGCCATTTTCGAATTCCAGGAATCTGAGATCCATCGCTTGGCTGCGCGCCCACGATTTGAATTGCTGGATTTTTTTCTTTTAAATAAGTCGAAGTTCCAATAATTGTTCCTGTTGTCCCCATAGCCGAAACAAAGTGCGTTACGGTTCCTTCGGTATCATTCCAAATTTCTGGTCCAGTTGTTTTATAATGCGCTTTCCAATTGTCGTGATTCGCAAACTGATTTAACATGATGTAACCGCCTTCTGCCACTTTTTTGTCGGCATAGTCCCGCGAACCAATAATTCCGTCTTCAGCAGGCGTTAAAATAACTGTAGCGCCATAAGCTCGCATGGTTTGTGTTCTTTCTTTTGTAGAATCTTCGGGTAAAACCAATTCTATTTCGATTTGAAACAATTGCGCAATCATTGCTAAAGCGATTCCTGTGTTGCCGCTTGTTGCTTCAATAAGTTTGTCTCCTTTTTTAATTTCGCCTCTTTCAAGAGCCGAAGCAATCATGTTATATGCTGCCCTGTCTTTTACGCTTCCTCCGGGATTGTTTCCTTCGAGTTTGAGCAAAAGTTTTACGTTTTTATTTTTAACCAAATTGACAGTTTCCATCAATGGAGTATTTCCAATTAGGTTTAGCAATTTCTGTGGACCCATTTTATTTTTTTTCTTTTATTTTAACTTCAGTTGTAGTAGTGTTCAGAACGATGGAATCTTCTGGAACCGATTTGGTAATCCAGGAATTTCCGCCAACAATACTATTTTTTCCGATGACAGTTTCTCCACCCAAAATAGTAGCGTTGGCATAAATACAGACATTCGCTTCTACCGTTGGATGTCTTTTTGCATTTTTCATTTCTTTGCTTACACTCAAAGCGCCTAAAGTAACGCCTTGATAAATTTTTACGTGTTTTTTGATAACCGTAGTTTCCCCAATAACAATTCCTGTCGCGTGATCTATAAAAAAGGGCGATGCAATTTGAGCACCGGCGTGAATATCAGTTCCGGTAATTCTATGTGCATATTCGCTCATTAACCTGGAAAATAATAATAAATCTAACTTGTATAATTCGTGGCTTAATCTATAAATAGCAATGGCATAAAAACCTGGATATCCTAAATAAACTTCATCAATGCTGTTTGATGCTGGATCATTTTCTAAAATATATTCGGCATCTTGATTTAATTTTTCTAAAACTCCTGGCAATTTTTCGAGAAATCGATCCCAAATCGATTCGCATAAATTTTCTGGTTTTTTACAGGCAAGAACCGCAATTTCCTTAAAGCATATTTCGAGTTCATCAATGCTTAAATCTAAATTGGCATTAGAATCAAAAAGGGTATAGAAAAGTTTCTCGGTAAAATCTTCTGTTTTGGTTTTGATTCCGTAATTTATATTAGAATGGCTTTTTAAAGCCTTAATATTTTGTATGATATTGTCTTTGGTCACAATTGTAAAATTGAATGGATATTTGAAACGTTAAAAGTAAGGCGTTTTTTGTAAATAAGGACACGAATTAACTAAAGAAATTTTGTATTGCCGATTCTATTTGTGATAAATAAAAGAATTATAAATGCTCATTTTTTATATGATTCTTAAGAAGTTAAATGCGTAAATTAGCCAGTAAAATTTATAAAAATGAAAAACAATTTGACTTTTAAAAGTGCTATTTCTGATCTTGATTTTCCGGAAAGTGAGAAAATTTGGGGCAAATCGATACACGACCCTATTTTAGGGCTTATAATAAAAGATTTTCCGTCGTTTAATGATAATGACTGCATTGCCGTAAAAGAATTAAATGAATACCGCCAAAAATACATTTCGAATTATTTGTCTACAGAAATAGGAGCGCTTTCTGATCTTGAGAAGAGTGTTATTGCTTCCTTAAAAGAAGATAAATCAATAGTGAGTATTATTGAAGATGAAGCAGAAACAAGAAGTTTTGGTCAAAAAATAGCTGACAAAGTAGCTGACTTTGGCGGAAGCTGGACGTTTATTCTTTCTTTTTTATTTTTTATTGTGCTTTGGATTGGGGCAAACGTTTATATTTTATTGAATAAAGGTTTTGATCCTTATCCGTTTATTTTGCTGAATTTGATTTTATCCTGTATTGCCGCATTGCAGGCGCCAGTCATTATGATGAGCCAAAATCGTCAGGAAGAGAAAGATAGAAATCGTGCAAAAAAAGATTATATGATCAACTTAAAATCAGAATTAGAGATCAGAATGATTCATGATAAAATTGATCATTTGATTATGCATCAACAGCAGGAATTAATCGAAATTCAAAAAGTACAGATTGAAATGATGAACGATATTTTGAATCAGATCAAAAAATAATTCTTACAAAAATTAGATGTAAAAGTGTTTATAAAAGTAACCGCCAACCATAAAAATCAAGTTGAAGAAAGCTAAATTCCAAACTATTTTTTTATAATTTCTCGATCTGTCTAAAAAATACAAAGCCACAAAAATGAAAAATAAAAGCATAGAATAGACCGCCGGATACATATAAAAAGCGGCTAAAAATTCACCTTTAAAAAGTAAGAATAAAGAACGCTGAAAACCACAGCCTAAACACTCTATTCCGAAGAGGGTTTTGAAGAGGCAAGGGATCATATATTTTTCTAAACTCACGGTGATTGTTTTGTGCAATTTTACAAAAAAATATTGGATATCATTTCAAGAGTTGAGAACTGCTATTTTAAAGTTTCATACTTTTGAAAACTTATACTTAAAGAAAATGAAAGCGTTTAAAATTTTAATAATGATTCTTGCTATTTCGGTTGCGTTATATGAGCAGGTTTCTGAAGAAAAAAATATCTATATAATGGTAATTGCAATTGTAGTTTTCATGTATGGAATGATGCAACTGAGTGCAAAAACACCGAGTAAAAATCAAGATAAAGAGGAGCAGGATGTTGACTAAAGGAGATAAGGTTTCAGTTTTAGATGAAGCCATAAACGGAACAGTTGTTTCAGTTAAAAACAAGGAAGTTTTGATTGAAACTGAAGATGGATTTATGATGACATTTTTTGTCAATGAATTGCTTAAAATTCACGATTCCAGTAATTTAATGAATTCTATTAAAAGAATTAATTTAGATGAGATTTCGAAAGAAAAAACAGAGCCAAAACCTAGAAGTTTTGTAAAAGAAAAGAAAGATAAACGCGAAATTTCGGCTCCAGAATTTGATTTGCATATCGAAAAGCTAGTTCCAAATAAACGCGGTATGTCAAATTATGACATTTTAACTTTACAGACTGAAACCGCAAAAAGACACATTGAATTTGCGATCAGAAATCGCATTCCAAAAATTGTTTTTATTCACGGCGTTGGCGAAGGAATCTTAAAAGCCGAACTTGATTTTTTATTGGGCCGTTATGATGGAATAGATTTTCAAGACGCCAATTATCAAAAATATGGTTTAGGTGCCACCGAAGTTTATTTTAGACAAAGCAATAAATAAGACTGTTTTATCGAGTATAAATTATTGGATTTAATACATAAAAAAACATCCGTTTTTCACTCTAATTCTTAATAGAAATCAAGTTGAAAAACGGATGTTTTTTTGTAAGAATGAAAAAGCTTTTTTTTTACTAAATAACTATTGTTACTGTTCCTAAAACAAAAGTTGTAGCTAGATTAAAAATACTGTTTCCTTTTTTAAGTTTTGCATTTTTAAGAACAACGGTATGTTTGTAAACATTATTAGTATGTGTTGTTGTTACCTCTATAATTCCACTTACACTTGCAACACCTGTTTCACCTACCCATGTATCTTTTACTGTAGGAGTCGTTGGCGTTAATGTTACACAATAATAGTCTTTTGGGCTTGTTGGCAAATTACCATTGTATGTTCTGTAATATAAATTATTTAAAGTTGCAGTTGTGTTTGTGGCCGCATTAATTAAACTTGTTCTAGGTTTGCCAGTTGGAGTATCTTCATTGATAAATAAAGAAGTTGCATCAAAGTTTTCAAGTACTAATGAATTTGAAAGATTGTTGTTGTAAACTTTCTTTTGTTCAGAACAATAATCAGCTGTTTCATCAGGAACAGTTACGACAACTGGTGTAACCGATGACAAATAGTCTCCGAAAATATATTCTTTTTCAATTTGTTCTTGTGGTTTTAAAAACGTAATATTTCTAAAAACAATATTATGACTGTAACCTGTAATTTCAGTATGCCCATCATCTGGTGCTGGTGATTTATAAACTGGCGATGTTGCGATGACAATTTTTCCAGATTTTCCAATCCATTCTTCAGTAACATTAGGCGTTTTTGGAGGTATTGTACCGCATATGTTTTCTTTTGCTACAGTACCGTCATATGCTCTGTAAACAACACGATAACTGCTATTGTCAATGTCATAGGTTAAGGTGTCGCCTGGGGTAGTAGGATTGTTTTTAATACTGCCTGAAGGCAATTGCAGAAGAAGTGATTCCTGAGTCTTAAGTTTATAAATTAAAGTGCTGGTTGTATCACAACTTGTCGAGGTAACATCTGCAAAATCGATAGTTTCTATAGTTAAGTCGCCATCATCACAACCGTTTAATAAAAGGCCAAAAAACAAAAGGCATGCATATTTTTTCATCGTAATTTTATTTGGGTCAAAAATAGTGAAAAATTTGGCAAATGATATTTAAGATTAGACAATTGATATTTCATAACTTTGCAATGATGAAAAAAGTATACCTCGATAACGCCTCTACTACTGCTATACGCCCTGAAGTTATTCAGGAAATGACCAAAATTATGGCAGAAGATTTTGGTAATCCGTCTTCTACGCATAGTTTTGGCCGTAACGGAAAAACTATTTTAGAACTTTCTAGAAAAAGTATTGCCAAAAATTTAAATTGTTCTGCACAGGAGATTATTTTTACTTCTGGCGGCACTGAAGCAGATAACTGGATTCTGAGATCTGCTGTTGAAGATTTAAAAGTAGAGCGAATTATTACCTCTAAAGTAGAACATCACGCTGTTTTGTATGCTGTTTTGGCTTTACAGGCAGATTATAATATTCAGGTTGATTATGTGAAAATTAATTCTGACGGAAGTATCGATTTAACACATTTGTCTAATTTATTGGCAGAAGAAAAAAAGACAATTGTTAGTTTAATGCATGTTAACAATGAAACGGGAACTGTTTTAGATCTTGATCGAGTGGGAACAATTTGCAAGCAGTATAATACTTTGTTTCATTCTGATACCGTACAATCGGTTGGTAAAACAGAAATTGATCTGCAAAAAACCGCTGTAGATTTTATTGTAGCAAGTGCACATAAATTTCACGGACCAAAAGGTGTTGGTTTTGCTTTTATTCGCAAAAACTCTGGTTTACAGCCTTTAATTTTTGGTGGAGAACAAGAAAAAGGACTTCGTGCCGGAACCGAAGCCGTGCATCAAATTGCTGGAATGGCAAAAGCTTTGTCTCTATCTTATGAGAATTTAGATCGCGAAAGAGAATATATTTCAGGTCTTAAAACCTATCTTATTCAGGAGTTGAAAATTTATTTTCCAGATTTTAGAATCATTGGAAAAAGAGACGATTTTTATAATCTTATAAACATTATTTTGCCTTTTTCATCAGATAAAACTTCTATGCTTTTGTTTAGTCTAGACATGAAGGGAATTGCAGTTTCAAGGGGAAGCGCCTGCCAATCCGGAAGCATAAAACCATCGCATGTTTTAAAAGAAATGCTTTCGGAGACTGATTTAAAATTACCAAATCTCCGAATTTCATTTAGTCATTACAACACCAAAGAAGATATCGATTGGCTAATTGAGAGTCTTAAGGTTGTTTAAAGTTTCAGGTTTCAAGTTTCAAGTTGCAGGTTCTGGATAAAACTTGAAACCTGAAACTTGAAACTTAAAACAGAAAAAATCACTATTTTCGAATCACTTTTACCTGTGAATCATTTGTCAATTTTATAATGGTTGAAGGTTTTCCTGCAACTTTATCCTGATTCAATTTTACAACATAATCAACTCCGTTAATAATTTCAGGATTAATGTCTTTGAAAGCAATAGGAGTGGGCTGTCCAGAAATATTAGCCGAAGTTGAAACCAATGGCTTTTTCATTCGCTCTAATAATTTAAAACAAAAAGGTTCTTTTACGATGCGAACTCCAAGCGAATTATCAGCTGCAATTATATTTTTAGCAACGTTTCTTGGTTCGTCTAGAATTAATGTAGTTGGTTTTTCAGATAAATCTAAAATTTGCCAAGCTACTTCTGGAATGTTTTTAAATACATTATACATCATTTTTTCGCCATTCATCAAAACAATCATACTTTGTGTTTCAGCACGCTGTTTTAGCTTGTATATTTTTGCAACTGCCTCTGGATTAGTAGCATCACAACCAATTCCCCAAACCGTATCTGTCGGATAAAGAATGATGCCGCCTTCTTTGATAACGTCGTAAGCGTTGATTATTTCTTCGTTCATTGTAAAATGTTTGATAACTTATTATGTGGCAAAAATAATCTTTCTTGTTGGTATAAAGTTTAAATTTAATTTAGAATAATGAAGTTTTTCTTATTTATAAGATTATTTTTGTTCTTTAAGTCAGAATATCAAAAAGAAATTTATTGTAAAAAAATGCTTTTAATAGTAGGCAATAATTTTTTTAACAGATTTAATTTTAAAATACCACATGTCTGAAAAATTAGTAAAAATAATTATTCCTGTCTATAAGGAGTATTTTGGTGAACTTGAAGAAAAATCGTTTTTACAATGCTGTAAAGTCTTAAAAGACTACGAAATTGTAATTGTGCATCCAGAAGGATTGAATCATTCTTATTTAACGGATAAGTTTGATAATATTACTGCTAAAAGTTTTCCTAAAAAATATTTTGCTAACATTAACGGTTACAATGAATTGCTGTTGTCAGATCTATTTTATGAAGCTTTTTTAGATTTCGAATACATTTTAATCTATCAATTGGATGCTTTTGTTTTTAAAAATGAATTAATAAAATGGTGCAAAAAAGGATATGATTACATTGGAGCACCTTGGATCGCAACTTCTACAGATTCTTTTGGAATGAATATCTTCAACAAAGTAGCAAGATTATTCAGGTCAAAAAAGAAGAATGAACGCGAACAGACTTTCTTTAAAGTTGGCAATGGCGGACTTT
The DNA here is from genome assembly GCF_015350695.1 of Flavobacterium sp. MR2016-29. NCBI lineage: Bacteria > Pseudomonadati > Bacteroidota > Flavobacteriia > Flavobacteriales > Flavobacteriaceae > Flavobacterium > Flavobacterium sp. MR2016-29. Next base: position 859,640 of record NZ_JADKPU010000001.1, on the reverse strand, counting down.
CATTACGAAAAGTAGCTTCTCATTATGCAATTGCAAAACAGCATCAACAATTTATTTTTGATTTTTTAAATGAAAAAGAAAAGAAAATTTATGCAATCGAAGACGTTTTTTGGTCTTTAAAAGGTCCTGAATTAGATCCGAATTTTAAAATTCCCGGTTATAAGGAGGCTGTTTACTTTGCTATTGATCGAAAACCTAATCTAGCAATGAAATTAACAAACAACGAACTTCCGTTTGGCTGTCACGGAATAAATAAACCTAAAGTAATCGAGTTTTGGAAACCACTAATTGATCAATATTAGGATACGCTTTTGTAAAAATCATAATAGTTTTTTTGCATAACATTCAAATCATGATTTTGTTTTACCAATTGAAAAGCGTTCGTTTTTATGTTTTCCTCCAAATCAGGATTTTCTAAAATTTCGAGCACCCTTTTGGATAGTGTTTCCGTATCTTTTATCGAAGCTAAAAATCCTGTTTTTCCGTCAACAATAACTTCTGGAATTCCTCCAGCTTTTGTAGAAACAACTGGAATTTTGCTTGCAAATGCTTCATAAATTGTCAGCGGAAGACCTTCAGTAATTGAAGTTAACAAAAACACATCAAACTCAGGAAGAAGATCTATTGTGCTTCTAAATCCTGTAAAGAATAGATCATTCTCTAAAGAAGCAGCTTTTGCATATTTAATTAGATCCTTTTTTAGCGGTCCATCACCTATAACAATAAATTTTATAGGATAGTTTGTTTCATTATTCGTTTTAATTTTTTTTGCTGTATCAATAAAAGTATAGATATCTTTTTGATTAGTCAATCCGGCAATATTACCGACAATTTTGGTGTCTGGTGAAAAATTAAACTCTCTATGCAGTAGATTTTGATTTGATTTATGGGTAAATTCTTCAACATTAATAGCGTCATAAATCGTTACTAAACGTTCTTTATTCGGAATGATTTTATCGAAAATGTCTTCTACAGCTTTTGATACACAGACAATTTTCTGAATTTTAGGATGTGAATATTTATATCGATTCAAAAATTTATCTTTGATTTTGTTGTTTCTTTTTCTGCTTAAGATTAAAGAAGTGCATTTTTTTAGGAATTTTAAAGCTATTAAACCTGCATTAAGTGCAGAAGAGTCATGAATATGCACAATGTTGATTGATTCTTTTTTACAGATTTTTACAATTGCCACAGTTAGGTTGAAGAGTTTAAATTTGTTTTTTTTATAAGTAAAAAAAATGGCATTATCATTTTTGCAAATTGCGGCTAATATGGAGTTGTGAGGGCATAAAATGTATTGTTTTAATTCACTTTTTTCTTTTAAAAGTTTATAAACAGTATACATCTGAGCATCACCACCTCTTAGTTCAGTTATTGATGTAATATTTAATATTTTCATTGTACGTCATATTTTCGATTGCAAAATAATAGAAGACAATTATAAAATATTTGTTGTAAAAGTTTTAAAAACAACAGAATAAGCTTTTTTAATCCAAGAAAATATTTGTCATAAAAGAATACAGAACTTAATAAATAAAGGTTTTTATTATTAGAATGAAAGCATTTAGTTATTTTTGAACTTTAAATATTACAGATACTCGCTATGCCTTTAAAAATCAACGAAAAATATAAGTCCGACGAAAATTATATATCACAGATTATCAATAGTTTTCAAACTTCTGGAGAACTTTTTGGCAATGGAGATCGTAATAAAATTAAATTGTTTGATTTAAACGGAAAAACTGTCAATATCAAATCGTTCAAAATCCCGAATATCATAAACAAAATTGCTTATAAATACTTTAGAAAATCTAAAGCAAGACGCTCATTTGAATATGCTACGCTTTTGTTAGAAAAAGGAATTGGAACCCCAGAACCAATTGCGTTTCTTGAAAATTTTAATTTTATTGGTTTAAAAGACAGTTATTATGCAAGTGAGCATTTAGTAACCGAATTGACATATAGAGAATTGGTAGAAATTCCTAACTATCCAGATCATGATAATATCTTAAGACAATTCACCAAATTTTCTTTTGATCTGCATGAAAAAGGAGTAGAGTTTTTAGATCACTCTCCAGGAAATACTTTAATTAAAAAAGTTTCTGAAAATCAATACGCATTTTTCTTAGTGGATTTGAATAGAATGAATTTTCACGACGCTATGAGTTTTGAACAGCGTATGGATAATTTTAGACGTCTGACACCTAAAAAAGAAATGATTGCGGTAATGAGCAATGAGTATGCTAAATATTACACGGATAAAACGGAGACTGAAATTTTCGAAAAAATGTGGCAGGCAACTACTCATTTTCAAGAAGAATTTGCAAAAAAGAAAAGGCTGAAAAAGAAACTTAAATTCTGGAAATCTTAGTTATTAGATCTGATTTTTTTAAGCTCCTGAAAACGCACTGCAACACTCAAAGCATTAAGATAGCAAATTATAATTCCTTTTTTTCCATCTAAGATTCCTAATCGGAGTATATATTGATTTAAAAATTGATAAGCCGGACGAATGTAAAAATGAAAAAAGTTAGGTTTGGTATTTTTTAACAGCTCTTCCTGAGCTTTCAGTTTTCCGTAAAAGACCATTTTTTGCTTGTAGTCTTCATATTTCGAGTACGAATAATGAATCAGTTTAGTTGTTAATTGACCAATTTTTCCATTTACAATTAATTTTTCGTGAACAATTTTTTCATGATTATAAATAGCACTTTCTTTCTTAAAAAGTCGGATGATTTTATCAGTCTGCCAGCCGCTAAAACGCAGTTTTTTATTTTGAAACATAAAGTTTCTGCGAACAAAATAAGCCGAAGCACTGTCTTTTTGATTAATCACAAAACTGATTTCTTTTTGAAGTTCAGGCGTCAGTCTTTCGTCAGCATCAACAAAAAGAATCCACGAATTTGAAGAAAGGCTTAAAGCAAAATTACGTTGAGAAGCAAAATTATAAAAAGCACGCTGCACTACTTTTACATTGCTAAAAGAAGAAGCAATTTCAAAAGTTTTATCTGTGCTAAAAGAATCTACAACGATTATTTCATCGGCGAAAGCCAAATGATCCAAAACATCTTTAATATTTTGTTCTTCATTATAGGTAATAACCAATGCGGTTAATGGTTGTTTTTCTGCCAAAATCATTGTATTAAAGCGCTTAAATTTTGACTTAAGAACGACTCTATTTCTTGTGCAAAAAATTCAGGCTTAAATTCCTGATATAAAGATAAAGCTTCTTTCTTGAGCATTTTTTCGGTTTTTTGCTCAAATAAATCAGCGCGATAATCTTTTAAATGAACAGAAAGATGATGAATTCCGTCCTCAAAAGTGGCCCAGATTTTCTTTTCAATCCACGGAGAAAAAATAATAAACGATGGTTTTTCAAGTGCTTTTGCCATATTTATTGCACCTCCATCATTTCCAACAATCAAATCACATTGATTCATTAGTCCGATGAATGAGCGCAAATCTCCTCCCAATAAATCAAAATAAATTTTTGCTTGCGTTGAAGGTTTGCAGGTGTTAAAAACGGCTTTGGCATCTTCTAACTGTTTCGGAAAATAATTAAAAAGAATATTTACATCTGCGGTATCAGCTACGTAATCGACAACTTTAGACATAAACTCTAAAGGATATGTTTTTAATTTTTCACTGCCCAAAAGACTAATCATAACAGTTTTTCGATCTTTTCGAACGTTGTGTTTTTCAAAAAGTGCCAAAGCTTGCTGATTTTCTTTTTCAGAAACAAATAATTTCGGAATCGGATCGATTTGAATTTTCAGATCTAAAGGTTCTAATAGCGAAAGGCGTCTTTCAATAGCTAAACCCAAATTTGTTTTAGGAAAAGGTTCAAACGCAACATTATCTGTATATAAAAACTTTCTTCCTGGTTTTTTATATGATATTTTTCGTTTTGCATTGCTTAACAAAACCAATATCCAGCTTTCTAATTTCGAATAGGCATCAATTACTAAATCGTACTTTTCGTTCCGAATCTGAAGTCCAAGTTTTAATAATTCCTTTTTGCTTTTTCGATGTTTTTCTTCAAACAAAATAATATTGTCAATACTTGAATTGCCTTCTAAAACTGGCGTTGTTGAGGCATAAACCAAATAATCTATTTGAGCCTCCGGATAAGCAGTACGCAAATTGTTGCATATTATGCTGCTGATCAAAACGTCACCAATCATTTTTTGCTGAATTACAAGTATCTTCATATAGAGAATTAAATCTTTTTAAGAGATTACAAATTGAAGCAAAAAAAATCCAAATTCCAATCATTCAATTGGAATTTGGATTTTTTAATATGTTTTTCCTTAAAATTTATACAGCAACGTCGTATTCGCGAAGCGCATTATTTAATGAAGTTTTTAAATCTGTAGATGGTTTACGAGTACCAATGATTAAAGCGCATGGCACTTGAAACTCTCCAGCTGCGAATTTTTTAGTATAACTTCCTGGAATAACAACTGAACGTGCAGGAACAAAACCTTTCATTTCAACAGGTTCGTCACCAGTTACATCAATAATTTTTGTTGAAGCAGTCAAGCAAACGTTAGCGCCAAGAACAGCTTCTTTACCAACATGCACACCTTCTACAACAATACAGCGAGAACCAATAAAAGCGCCATCTTCTATAATTACAGGAGCAGCTTGTAATGGTTCTAAAACACCACCGATTCCAACTCCACCGCTTAAGTGAACATTTTTACCAATTTGTGCACAGCTACCAACAGTTGCCCAAGTGTCAACCATAGTTCCTTCATCGACATAAGCACCAATATTTACATAACTTGGCATCAAGATAACACCGCTTGAGATATAAGCTCCGTAACGTGCAACAGCATTTGGTACTACACGAATTCCTTTTTCAGCATAACCTCTTTTCAGCAACATTTTATCATGATATTCAAAAATACCAGATTCCCATGTTTCCATTTTTTGAATTGGGAAATACATTACAACTGCCTTTTTAACCCATTCGTTTACTTGCCATTTGTCACCAACTGGTTCAGCACAACGTAATTTTCCAGCATCAACCAATTCGATAACTTCTCTAATGGCATCAGTTGTTGTAGTTTCTTCTAATAAAGCTCTGTTTTCCCAAGCTTGTTCAATTATAGTCTGTAAAGAATTCATAAGTTTTAATTTTTGGCAAAGATAGCGTATTTGTAGAAAAGCAGAAAAGTAAAACCTTTTGAAAATGTTATATATGTAACATTTTGTTTTTAATTTGATAAATAAATTTTGTTCACATTTAAATTTATTTGAACATAAATTGCCTGTAAAAGTTTTTTTATTGTTAGAATATGACAAAAGTCAGATTTCTAAGTTTTTCTTCTTTTTACTTTCGCACTGTGATTCCGAAACAGCGAAAGCGGAATTATAAATACCATTCCAAAACAAATTATAAGAAGTAAATATGAATCAGGAAAATCAACTTCAGAACAGAATTACAGTAATTGACAAAGAAGTTACATGGGACAAAACCCAGGTAATCATGAGCAAAACAAATGCTTTTGGTATTATCGAATATGCCAATGAAGTTTTTGTAGATGTTTCAGGTTATGAAGATTACGAGCTGATGGGACAGCCACACAATATTATTCGCCATCCCGATATGCCAAAAGTTATCTTTAAAGTGCTTTGGGAAAACCTGAAAAAGGGAAAAAACTTCCATGCAATTGTAAAAAACCTTGCCAAATCAGGCCGATATTACTGGGTAATTACTGATTTTGAAATTGCAAAAGATGAAAATGGCGCGATTGTAAATTATTTTGGAAGAAGACAATCAGTACCGCAAGAAGTTGTTGCGATGCACATTGAGCCTTTGTATAAAAAGTTACTTCAAATTGAAGCAGCAAGCGGTGTAGAATTTAGTGAAAAATACTTGATCGGGTTTTTAGAAGAGAAAAAGAGATCTTATGTAGAGTATATTAAAGAGCTGATTTACGAACATGAAAAAGCACAGTCTAAATTCGCGCATTACGAAGAGCAAGAAGATGAAGAAGAGGAAGAAAGAGGTTTTTTTAAAAGATTATTTAATAGGTAGATAAATTGTTTTTTTTTAGGTTTTGAATATTTGCATAAATCCGTTTTGAGTTCTCAAGGCGGATTTTTTATTGAGTTACGGTTTATTTTTTGTGAAGAATGAGAAAACTAAAATACTTATCTTTGATAAAAATTACAAAATGCCAAGAATTCTATCCATAGATTACGGACAAAAACGCACCGGAATTGCCGTTACAGACGAAATGCAAATTATTGCATCGGGCTTAACTACTATTCCTACGAATACTTTAATCGACTTTTTAAAAGATTATTTCGCAAAAGAAAAAGTAGAAGTTGTATTGATTGGTGAACCCAAACAAATGAATGGTCAGCCATCAGAAAGTGCACCGATAATTAAAGGTTTTGTAACGCACTTTTCTAATATTTTTCCAGATATGAAAGTAGTTCGTGTTGATGAGCGCTTTACCTCAAAAATGGCTTTTCAAACGATGATCGACAGCGGATTGAGTAAGAAACAGCGACAAAATAAAGGATTGATAGATGAAATTTCAGCCACAATTATGCTTCAAGATTATCTTTCATCTAAAAGATTTTAAAAACTTCCTGCTTAAATTCTTATGCCATTTTATTTTTTATAATTTTCTAACTTTTATCATGTAAATTTTAGTTTTTTTTTGCAATTATATAAAGTACCTTTGCACTTTAAATAAAATACTGTTATGCCTGACGAAACCATACGTTCAAATAGTGAAGTAGTACTCATTGGAGCTGGAATTATGAGTGCCACTCTTGGAGTAATTTTGAAAGAATTACAACCTGATATTAAAATTGAAATTTACGAAAGATTAGATGTTGCTGCGGCCGAAAGCTCTGATGCTTGGAATAACGCTGGAACAGGACATTCTGCTTTTTGTGAATTAAATTATACTCCAGAGAAGGCAGATGGAAGTATTGATCCTAAAAAAGCAATAAGTATAGCAGAGTCTTTTGAGATTTCTCGCCAGTTCTGGTCGTACTTAGTGGAACAAAATAAAGTTCCATCTCCCGATAATTTTATTAAAAGTGTTCCTCATATGAGTTTTGTATGGGGTGATAAAAATGTAGCATATCTTAAAAAGAGATTTGAAGCTTTGCAAAGCAATCCTATTTTTTCTCAAATGGAATTCAGTACTGATTTTGAGCAATTAAAAAAATGGATGCCGCTTGTTATGGAAGGCAGAGAAGCTAACGAAAAATTAGCTGCAACGCACATGGAAATTGGTACCGATGTTAATTTCGGGGCTCTAACCAGAAGCATGTTTAATTATTTAGAAAAACTTGACGGCGTATCTTTGTACTTTAATCATGAAGTACAGAAATTAAAACAGCGTGATGATAAATCATGGAGAATTAAAATCACAGATATCGCTACTGGTAAAACACGAAAAGCCTATACTAAATTTGTTTTTATAGGTGCAGGCGGAGGTTCATTGCCTTTATTAGAAAAAGCAAATGTTCCTGAAGGAAATGGTTATGGCGGTTTCCCAGTAAGCGGGCAATGGCTAAAATGTACTAATCCAGAGGTTATTGCAAAACATCAGGCAAAAGTATACGGAAAAGCAAGCGTTGGAGCGCCTCCAATGTCTGTTCCTCATATTGATACGCGTGTAATTGACGGTGAAAAAGCACTTCTTTTTGGCCCATTTGCAGGATTTTCAACTCGTTTCTTAAAAAATGGCTCTTATTTAGATTTACCATTATCTATAAAAGCAAACAATTTAATTCCGATGTTATCAGCGGGATTTCATAATATTCCATTAACGAAATATTTAATTGAGCAGGTGCGCCAGTCTCCAAAAGATAGAATGACTGCACTTCGTGAATATTTGCCGACAGCACGTTCTAAAGATTGGAAATTAGAAAGAGCAGGACAACGTGTTCAGGTTATTAAAAAAGATGAAAAAGAAGGTGGCGTTTTGGAATTTGGAACGGAAGTAATTAATACACATGATGGAACTTTAGCAGTTCTTTTAGGAGCTTCTCCAGGAGCATCGACTGCTGTTGCAATTATGATTGACTTAATCAGCAGATGTTTTGCCAATCAAATTAAAACACCAGAATGGGAAGAAAAAATGAAGAATATGATTCCTTCTTATGGTCAGACTTTAAATGATAAACCAGAGCTTTTGGTAGAACTTAGAAAACATACTTCTGACGTTTTAAAACTAAGTAATTAAGCTTAAATCTTATATAAAAACAATAAATCCAGATGAATTAATCTGGATTTACTGTTTTTAGTTCTTTTGTAATTTTCAAAATCTTTTCGGCTAGATTGCTCATCCAGATCAATTGCTCAATCACCATTTGGGCTTCCTGCATTTTAGCTTGTCGTGTTTCTTTATCAAGTTCATCATCTTCTACCAAACGAGTGAAATTTTTGCGTTTGAGCTCTTCAAATTGCAGTGTAACATCTTCTTTTTCAAAAAAAGTATCTTTTATTATTGTTTCATTTTTTAAAATTGAAATCGACTGATCTAAGTTTGATAAAATGGTTTTTATGATATAATTGAATGATTCTGAGGCTGATGTAGTTTGGTGAGACTGAATATACGTAGACAAAGAAGCCAGTGCAGAAAGCAAAGAATGATTTAAAACTACCAATTTGTTGACCAAAGGCAGTGTTTTTTGTTTTGATTTTGGTTCCTGCATCATCCTTTGAAATGAAGTCATGAAATTGCCAATTTCAACAAAAGCATGTTTTCGAGCTAATCGATATGAGGTTGGAACTTCTCCTTTTTTATTATAAAAATCAGCTATTTCTTTTAAGTAATTTCTATTGGCACGAATCGAATTTTCAATATGAATAGGTGTATTTATAAATTCCCAAGCCGGCCATAAAAATTGATTTGCCAAGAAAGCTAAAATTGCTCCAGCAAGCGAATCTAGAATTCTAAACTGAATTACTTCAACAACATTTGGCGTTAAAATTCCGTAGATAAATACAACATACATCGTTACAAAAGTTGCACTGATTTTGTAATTAATTTGTGTAAACGAAATTCCAAGAAGCATGCAAACAATAGAAAAAATGCTTAACGCTACGTGATTCTGAACAAGCGATACAATTCCGAACGCTAATAAACCTCCCAGAATAGTTCCGAAAATTCGGTTGTAGGATCGTTCTTTTGTTAGACCGTAGCCCGGTCGCATAATTACGACAATGGTTAGTAAAATCCAATAAACGTTTTGAAATGGAAGTATTTTTCCAACAATAAAACCAATCAGAATCGTAATGGTCAATCGCAAAGAATGCCTGAAAATAGAAGATGAAAAGCTTAAGTTTTCAGTCAAGGTTCGCAACGGATAATATTGTGGAGTCAGGAATTTTTCAAGTTCTTTGTCTTTATCTTTTAATTTATAAGACTGCATCGCCAATGAAAAAGCTCGCTGAATAATTTTGATTTTACCAACTTGGTTTTTAGCGTATTTCAGCATATTAGTCAACATCAAAACACCTTCTGAGGCTTCTTCTTTGCCTAAAGTTTTTTCGTAATCAAAAATGGCAAATTCAAGTGCATCCAATTCGTTTTTTAAATCATTTTTGTCTACATAAACGGCAATATGGTGTACATTTTTAGACAATTTTTTTAAAGTCGATGCCAGTTTATACGCCACGTTTTGATACGTTCGAAGAACTTCCGGATGCTTAGCAAATTTTTGATGCAGTTTGCTGTGATCAAATGAGGTATATAGTGCCAGTTCTTGAATTTCAACTAGCGTAATAAAAACCAATAACATTTTTCGGTTTTGAGTAGTAGTTCCAGAAGCATTTTGATTGCCAATCAGCATTTTTCTTAAATCTTCATGAATCAAATTCAATTCGACCTGAATGGCTAATTGTTTTTCAATTATGTTTTGGCGATTGGCTTCTGGACTCCATAAATCGCCTCTTAATTTTAAGTATTTTGCAGTTAACTTAATCCCTTCGGCAATTTGTAATTCAACATATTTATAAGGCTGTATAAAGTGAAAAACCAGAGACACGATAAGGTATAAGATTCCTCCAATAAAGATAAAGCCAGAATATTCAAAAGCTTCTAATCCAGTATGAAGATGCCCAAATGATAATGAAATTGATAATAAGGCAGAGAACGAAACCAGAGTTGCACGCTGACCATAAACTGAAATCATAGAACATAAAAACAATAAAAAACCTAAAAAAGGATAAAATAACAAAGGATACGGATAGGCAAAATTCACAAGTAAATTGACTCCTGAAACTATAAATGAAGCTACTATAAGTCCTTTTATTTTATGACTCAGCGAACTCGGAATATCACTGGGGTAAGTATAAAATGCACCAAGAGCAATTGTAAAACCAATTTCAAAATGCCCTAAAAAGTTCAAAATCAGCACTGGTACGACAGAAGCAATGGTTACTTTTGAGGCGTTTAGAAAAGAAGTGCTGTTGGTAAATTTTGAGATGCGATCAAACATATATTGAGGTTTACTAACAAAGGTAAGAATTGTACGAATTAATTTGGCATAATTATAGATGAGATTTTAACAGACAATCAAAAAATAAGATATTATATCCTGTTTAGAATTATTCATTGACTATTTTTTACTATTTTTGCCAGCTGAATTATGAGAAATAATTTCAGGGTTTTTCAGTAGATAATACATAAATTAATACAAATGATTTTACCAATTGTAGGATATGGTGATCCGGTTTTAAGAAAAGTAGGTGAGGCGATTACGCCAGATTATCCAAACTTAAAAGAAACAATAGCAAACATGTATGAAACCATGTACAACGCTTATGGTGTTGGACTTGCTGCACCGCAGGTAGGTATGGCAATTCGTTTGTTTGTTATTGATACGACTCCTTTTAGTGATGATGAAGATTTACCTTCAAATGAGCAGAAAGATTTAAAAGGTTTCAAAAAAACTTTTATAAATGCTAAGATTGTTAAAGAAGAAGGTGAGGAGTGGAGTTTTAATGAAGGCTGCTTGAGTATTCCAGACGTTCGTGAAGATGTGTATAGAAAGCCAACCGTTACGATTGAATATTGTGAAGAAGATTTTGTAATGAAAACTGAAGTTTTTGATGGTTTGATTGCAAGAGTTATTCAACACGAATACGATCATATCGAAGGCGTTTTATTTACAGATAAAATATCTTCTCTGAAAAAACGTTTGATTCAAAAGAAATTAAAAAATATTACAGAAGGCAAAACTTTTCAGGAGTACAGAATGAAATTTGCTGCCGCTAAAAAAGGAAGGTAAATTGTTCTAAATAAATAGAACAGAATAAAACATAAAAAAGAAATTCTTAATACTAATTTTAATAAACATGAATTTAGATAAAATTTTAGCCATTTCTGGGAAACCAGGTTTATATGTATTGAAAGTGCAGACTCGTACAGGTTTCGTGGCAGAATCATTAACAGACGGAAAAAAAATTACAGTAAACTTAAAAAGCAATGTAAGTTTATTGTCAGAGATTTCAATTTACACGTACGAAGGAGAAAAACCATTGACTGAAGTAATGCAAAAAATTGCGGCTAAAGAAAACAAAGGTCAAGCTCTTTCGCACAAAGAAGATAACGCAAAATTAAGTGCTTATTTTAAAGAAATTTTACCTGAATATGATGAAGAAAGAGTTTATCCTTCAGATATTAAAAAAGTATTAAACTGGTATAATACACTTCAATCTAAAGGTTTAGTTACTGATTTAGCTCCGGCTCCGGCAGAAACTCCAGAAGAAGCTCCAGTTGCTGAAGAAAAACCAAAAAAAGCGCCAGCAGCTAAAAAAGCAAAAGCTAAAAAAGAAGAATAGTATTCTGCTGTCTTTAAATATATAATCCTGTTAAGATGTTTTCTTGACAGGATTTTTTACTTTTACATTATTCGATTACAATTAAAAAACTTCATAAAAAATGAGCAAAGAACTCCAGCTTAAAGCCTTCGAAAGATTATTAATTATTATGGATGAATTGCGTGAACAATGTCCGTGGGATAAAAAACAGACTTTGCAAACCTTAAGACATCTCACGATTGAAGAAACGTATGAGTTGGGTGATGCTATTTTAGATAATGATTTGAGTGAAGTTAAAAAAGAACTTGGAGATTTATTACTTCACATCGTTTTTTACGCAAAAATTGGTTCGGAAACTAATGATTTTGATATAGCAGATGTCTGTAACGAAATTTGCGATAAACTAATTCATCGTCATCCACATATTTACAGTGATACGGTTGTTAAAGATGAAGAAGAAGTAAAACAAAATTGGGAAAAACTCAAACTCAAAGAAGGTAAAAAATCAGTTTTGGAAGGAGTGCCTAAAAGTTTGCCGGCTCTGGTAAAGGCTAGCCGAATTCAAGACAAAGTAAAAGGCGTAGGTTTTGATTGGGAAGAACCGCACCAAGTTTGGGATAAAGTACAGGAAGAACTCGAAGAACTGCAAGTTGAAGTAAAATCTGGTGATCAAGATAAAATTGAAGCTGAATTTGGAGATGTATTATTCTCAATGATCAATTATGCCCGTTTTTTAAATGTAAATCCAGAAGATGCTTTAGAGAGAACCAATAAAAAATTCATTAAACGCTTTCAGTATTTAGAAAGCAAAGCTGGCGAATTAGGAAAACCTTTGGCAGATATGACTTTAGCCGAAATGGATGTATTTTGGAATGAAGCTAAAAAACTTTAATCAGCAGCCAGTTTTTTCAGTGCTTTTACGTTTTTAAGTATAATTTTTTTTCCAGATAATTCAATTAGTTCCAGTTTATTAAAATCAGAAAGTAAACGGATACAGCTTTCTGTTGCTGTTCCTATTATGCCTGCAAGTTCTTCTCTTGACAATTGAACTTTTAAGGTTTGGTCTTCGTTTTCACCAAAAGCTTCATGTAAGTGTAATAAAGTTTCGGCTAAACGTTGTTTTACAGTTTTCTGAACTAATGCAATTTTATCGTTTTCAGATTCTTTTAAATCTTCACAAACAGACTGCATCAAATTCATCGAGAACTGATTGTTGTTATTAAAAAAATGAATAATTTCTGATTTTGGAATAAAACATACCTCCATATCAGCCACTGCTTTGGCTGATAAATTTGCAGGTTCATTACTGATCATAGAACGCTGTCCTAAAAGCTCTCCAGATTTTACCAATTTTACAATTTGATCTTTTCCGTTTGCGCTTAATTTAGAAAGTTTTCCAATACCGTCTTTTACGCAAAAAACACCATTTGTAACTTCGCCTTCTTCAAAAATGGCCTCGCCTTTTTTAATTTTATAAGTAGTTTTACTATTAGCCAATTTTACAACTTCCTCTTTATTAAGGGCTTTTAAGGAAGAAAGCTGACGTACGATACATTGATCACATTTATTCATGGCGAAATAATTTACAGCAAAATTAACTATTCTTATCATTTATACGCATTATATCTCTTAAAAAAGATATAAAAAATTTGGTGGATTAATTTGTCTATTGTTTGCAATAGATTTGATTCATTTATGATATGATAAATGTCATATTATTGTCGCTTCATATTTTGAATCTTTGTTTTATTAAAAAGAAACAAATTATGAGTGAGCAAAGTTGTTTTCATTGCGGACTTACCATTCCTAAAAATGAATTGATCAATTTTGATGAAAAAAAGTTTTGCTGCAATGGCTGTAAAACTGTTTATGAAATTTTTAGTCTTCATGATTTAACTCGTTACTATGATTTTGAAAAATCACCAGGTGCTACTCCGCAAGATATTAAGGGGAAATATGACTTTTTAGATAATGAAGCCATATTGTCAAAAGTATTAGATTTTCAGGAAGGTAATACTGCTATTGTTTCCTTAAATATTCCTTATATTCACTGTAGTTCCTGTATTTGGATTCTAGAGAATCTCAGTCGCATTCAATCTGGAATTAGTGTATCACAAGTTAATTTTCCAGAAAAAAAAGTTCGAATCACCTTCAATTCTGATGTAGTTTCACTTAAATCAATAGTTTATCTTTTAAGTTCAATAGGTTATGAACCCTATATTAGTTTAGAAAACTACGAAACAGGAAAAAATAATGTAGACAGAAGTTTAACATATAAACTTGGTGTGGCTTTCTTTTGTTTTGGAAATATCATGTTGCTTTCTTTTCCAGAATATTTCGAAATAAAAGAATTTTGGCTAGATAATTACAAACCATTTTTTAGAGTTTTAATTTTTATTTTGGCTTTGCCAAGTTTTTTATATTCTGCAAGCGGTTATTATGTTTCGGCTTATAAAAGCATAAAATCGAAAATGCTGAATATTGACATTCCAATTGCGCTGGGAATCATTGTTATGTTTATAAGAAGTACTTTTGATATTGTAATGAATTACGGATCAGGTTTTTTTGATAGTTTAACAGGTTTGGTTTTCTTTATGCTGCTAGGTAAAATGTTTCAAATTAAAACCTATAGCTTTTTAAGTTTTGAAAGAGATTTTAAATCTTATTTTCCTATTGCTGTTACAAGAATTAACTCGGATGCATCCGAAGAAAGTGTTCCTATTTATGATGTTTTAAAGGGAAATCGACTTTTAATAAGAAACCAAGAATTGATTCCTGTTGATGGTATTTTAATCAGTGAAAAAGCTGAAATTGATTATAGTTTCGTAACCGGTGAAGCAGACCCAATTACAAAAAAGTCTGGAGACAAAGTTTTTGCAGGAGGAAAGCAAATAGGAAAAATAGTTGAAATGGAAGTTTTGAATTCTGTTTCACAAAGCTATCTGACACAGTTATGGAGCAATGAAATTTTTCAGAAAAAAGTATTACAAAAACACAAAACCATTACCGATAAAATTAGCCGTTATTTTACGCCTTTGTTATTAATAATAGCTTTTGCAGGTTTTGGCTATTGGATTTTTATTGATGCTAATACGGCCTTTAATGTTTTTACAGCCGTACTAATTGTTGCTTGCCCTTGTGCACTCGCCCTGACAGCACCTTTTACTTTCGGGAATATTTTAAGAATTATGGGCAAGCAGAAAATGTATCTTAAAAACGCTTTGGTCATAGAACAATTGGCTAAAGTCGATACCATAGTTTTTGATAAAACCGGCACCATTACAACTAATAAAAAATCAAATATTACATACGACGGAAATAGTTTTTCCGATGAAGAGGCTATTCTCATAAAGAATGTACTGCGCGCTTCAAACCATCCTTTAAGCCGAATGTTATATGACTTTCTTCCCGAATCAAAAAGAATCATAATTGATCATTTTGAAGAAATAACCGGAAAGGGAATTCTGGCTTCTGTTAAAAATAAAACCATTAAAATAGGTTCTGCCACATTTGTTGAAAGCTCATATTTAGAGTCTTCAGAAATCGAAAAAACAGCGCTTCATATTAAAATTGATGGTGTTTATTTTGGACAGTTTAATTTTCAAAATCAATATCGTGAAGGTCTAGAAAAATTATTTTTAACACTCAGTAAAAAGTATCATATAAAAGTACTTTCTGGAGACAACGATGGCGAAAGAGCTAATCTAAAAGCTATTTTGCCTGAAAATACTGAGTTGATTTTTAATCAGAAACCAGAACAAAAACTGGATTTTATTAAAAAACTGCAGGAAAAAGGACAAAATGTAATGATGGTTGGCGATGGTTTGAATGATGCTGGAGCATTGGCCCAAAGTAATGTTGGAATTTCGATTTCAGAAAATGTCAATGTTTTTTCTCCTGCTTGCGATGCAATTTTAGATGCAGGTGAGTTTTCACGTTTAGATTACTTTTTAAAACTGTCTCATCAATCGATTATGATAATCAAAATGAGTTTTGTTTTATCGCTTCTTTATAATATTGTGGGATTGTCTTTCGCCATTACAGGAAACCTGCTTCCTTTAGTAGCTGCTATCATCATGCCTCTAAGTACAATTACAATTGTAAGCTTTGTTACTTTCATGTCTAACTACTTCAGCAGTAAAAAATTGAAGTCGTTTTAATGCTTTTAAAATTAATTTGAATAAGTCCGGTGACTATGATAATTATCATATTTTAAACGTTGTTTGACCCTTACTTTTGTTAACATAAATTTAAGGTATGAGTGTAATTTATCTATTAATTTCAGTTAGTATTTTCGTAGCAATCGGCTTTTTCATTGCCTTTATAGTGGCTGTCAAATCTGGACAGTACGACGATGATTATACGCCTTCAGTCAGAATACTTTTTGACGACGAAACCAAAATTACTTCTCACAATAACCTTTCACCAACCGAAGAAAAACAAGTATAATTATGGAAATGGAACAGTTTTATTACGACAACAAAATTGTAAAAAAATTCATTTACGCCACTATTCTTTTTGGAGTAGTAGGTATGTTAGTAGGTCTGACCTTGGCGGTTATGTACCTTTTTCCCAACATGACAGATGGTATTTCGTGGCTTAGCTACGGACGTCTACGACCTTTGCATACCAATGCTGTTATTTTTGCCTTTGTCGGAAATGCCTTTTTTGCAGGTATGTATTATTCCTTGCAGCGCTTGCTGAAAGCGAGAATGTTCAGCGATTTTTTAAGCAATGTGCACTTTTGGGGATGGCAGCTGATCATTGTTGCTGCTGCTATAACATTGCCTTTGGGTTACACCTCTTCAAAAGAGTATGCAGAGTTAGAATGGCCTATCGATATTGCCATAGCCTTAATCTGGGTAGTAATGGGGATCAATATGATTGGTACAATGCTGCGACGTAGAGAGCGTCACTTATATGTTGCTATTTGGTTTTATTTAGCGACTTTTGTTACAGTTGCCGTTTTGCATATTTTCAACAATATTGAGTTGCCAGTTTCAGCCCTAAAAAGCTATTCTGTTTATGCTGGTGTTCAAGATGCGTTAGTGCAATGGTGGTATGGTCATAATGCAGTTGCATTTTTCTTAACCACTCCATTTCTTGGGCTGATGTATTATTTTGTTCCCAAAGTAGCAAACCGTCCTATCTATTCTTATAGATTGTCAATTATTCACTTTTGGTCTTTAATCTTTATTTACATCTGGGCTGGACCGCACCATTTATTATATTCGGCTCTGCCAAATTGGGCTCAAAATTTGGGTGTTGCATTTTCTGTAATGCTTATTGCGCCATCTTGGGGAGGAATGATAAACGGACTTTTAACTTTAAGAGGTGCTTGGGATAAAGTGCGTGAAGAACCTGTTTTGAAATTCTTCGTGGTAGCAATTACGGGTTACGGAATGGCGACTTTTGAAGGTCCAATGCTTTCTTTAAAAAATGTAAATGCTATTGCGCATTATACAGATTGGATTATTGCACACGTTCACGTAGGTGCTTTAGCCTGGAACGGATTTATGTCTTTTGGTATCATTTATTGGTTAATTCCGCGAATGACAAAAAGTACTTTATTTTCAAAGAAATTAGCCAATTTCCATTTCTGGATTGGGACTTTAGGAATCATTTTATACGCTTTGCCAATGTATGTTGCTGGTTTTCAACAAGCTTCAATGTGGAAACAGTTTAATCCTGATGGCACTTTGACTTACGGAAACTTTCTTGAAACAGTTACTGCAATTATGCCATTATATTGGATGAGAGCGATCGGAGGAACTTTATATCTCATCGGAATGTTGACTTTGGTTTATAACATTATCATGACTGTAAGAGCAGGGAATGTTATCGAGGATGAATTGGCTCAAGCTCCAGCATTGCAAAGAATCAGCAAAAACAGACTAAATGGAGAAAAATTCCATTCATGGCTGGAAAGAAAACCAATTCAGTTGACGATTTTAGCGACGATTGCAATTTTAATAGGAGGTATTATTCAAATTGTACCCACAATTATGGTAAAATCTAATATTCCGACAATTTCAAGCGTAAAACCTTATACACCTTTAGAACTTGAAGGACGTGATTTATATATAAGAGAAGGCTGTGTGGGCTGTCATTCACAATCAGTTCGTCCGTTTAGAAGCGAAGTTGAACGTTACGGACCACAATCTAAAGCAGGAGAATTTGTTTATGATCATCCTTTTTTATGGGGATCAAAACGAACAGGTCCTGATTTATTAAGGGTAGGAGGAAAATACAATAACAACTGGCATTTTAATCACTTTTGGAGTCCGCAAAGTATTTCTGCAGGTTCAATTATGCCGGGCTATAAATGGCTGTTTGACAACGAACCAATGGATATTTCATTGACTCAAAAGAAAATGCAGGCTATGGTTACACTTGGTGTTCCGTATAGCAAAGAAGAAGTTGCAAATGCTCAAAAATTATTAAGAACTCAAGCTATTTCTATCGAAAAAAGCTTAGAAAACGACCCTGATTTTGTAAAAAGTTATGAGGAAAGCAAGAAAAAAGCAGCAGCAAAAGGAGAGAAATTTGTTCCTATGAATGAAAGAGAAATTGTGGCTTTAATTGCCTATGTGCAGAGATTAGGAACTGATATTAAAGTAAAAGATACTTCTAAAAAATAACGTCATGTTTGAACAGATAAAACACAATATGGAGAACATATCGGGTATAGAAATTTACCCGATAATCTCTCTTTTGATTTTCTTTTTCTTTTTTGTAGGCTTAGCCTTTTGGGTGTTTTCTTATAAAAAAGATAAGATCAAAGAAATGAGTGAAATTCCTTTGAATGAAGGGTTTAGTATAATTTCAAAAGATATTTAATATGAAAAAATTTTTCCCAGTATATGTAAGAGTTCCAATCATATTCTTCATTGTTTTTGCTTTGATGGAATATTTTATAGATTCAGGCGACAGGCCAGCTTTTATTAAATATCCAATGGTTTCAGTCTTTTTGTTTGTTTTCTTGTTTATTATAATTGCTATTGAAATCACAATGAGCGCGGTTAATCGCGTAATGTATCAATTGATGTCACCTGAAGAAAAAGCAAAACTGGAGTATGAAAGCAGTTTAAGTTTGAAAGAAAGCACTTGGTATAAAAACGTAATGCACAAACTTACTAAAACGCAGCCAATTGAAAAAGAGGGTGATCTTTTGATGGATCATGATTATGACGGAATTAAAGAGCTGGACAACAATCTTCCGCCTTGGTGGGTCTATTTATTCTATATCTGTATTGTCTTTGGAGTACTATATTTCGCCCGTTATGAAATTTTTGGTGGAGATGATCAGGAAATGGAGCTTAAAAAAGAAATGGCACAAGCAAAAATTGATGTTGAAGAATATTTAAAAACTGCTCCAGATTTAATGGATGAAAAAACAGTGGTTTTATTGACAGATAAACCCAGTTTAGCCGCTGGAAAAGAAATTTTTACAACAAATTGCGCGGCTTGTCACAGAGCCGATGCCGGAGGACAAATTGGACCAAACCTAACAGATGATCGCTGGATTTTAGGAGGCGGAATTAAAAATATTTTTCATACAATAACCAATGGTGGGCGTGATGGAAAAGGAATGGTTTCTTGGAAAACAAATGGGTTGAAACCAAAAGAAATCCAGAAAGTAGCAAGTTATATTTTGTCTTTACAGGGAAGCAAACCTAAAGATCCGAAAGAACCAGAAGGAGAAGTTTGGGTTGATGAAAGTGCGCCTAAAAAGGATGTCGCTGCGAGTAAATCGAAAGATAGCACAGAAGTTAAAAAATAAAAATCCATGTCAAATTTATCAGACGAAGCTTTTAGAGACACCATCGCAACTATTGATGAAGGCGGTAATCGAAAATTTATTTTCCCGAAAAAGCCGTCTGGTAAGTTTTATAATTATCGAAAAATAGTAAGTTACGTTCTACTGGCTATTTTGATTGCAAATCCTTTTATAAAAGTAAATGGCAATCAATTTATGATGTTCAATGTTATGGAACGTCGGTTTAATATTTTTGGTTTTCCTTTTTGGCCTCAAGATTTCTATCTGTTTGTAATATCAATGCTTGTTGGCGTTGTGTTTGTTATTTTATTTACGGTTGTTTTTGGAAGAATTTTTTGTGGATGGATTTGTCCGCAGACTATTTTTTTAGAAATGGTTTTCCGTCGTATAGAATATTGGATTGACGGAGATCGAGGCGCTCAACTGCGATTATCGAGACAAGAATGGAATGCAGAAAAAATAAGAAAGAGACTCATCAAATGGGCAATATTTTTCTTGATTTCTTTTGGAATCGCAAATGTATTTCTTGCTTATTTAGTTGGAAGTGACACTTTGTTTTTAATGATAGAGGAAGGACCAATCACGCAGTCGAGTAATTTTGTTGCACTTCTAATTTTTACGGCAGTTTTTTATTTTGTATTTGTTTGGTTTCGAGAACAAGTCTGCATTATTGCTTGTCCGTACGGCAGATTGCAAGGCGTACTTTTAGATGATAAATCTATAAACGTAGCTTATGATTTTATTCGTGGAGAAAAGGAAGATGGACGCGCCAAGTTCAACAAAAAAGAGGATAGAGCAATAACAGGGAAAGGAGATTGTATCGATTGCCATCAATGCGTGCACGTTTGCCCAATGGGAATTGACATTCGAAATGGCACTCAGTTAGAATGCACCAATTGTACTGCTTGTATAGATGAATGTGACAGCATAATGGAAACTGTTGGTTTGCCCAAAGGACTAATTCGTTATGCATCTGAAGATGAAATTGCAAAAAAAGAGCCTTTTAAATTCACTATAAGAATGAAAGGCTACACTGCAGTTTTATTGATTCTATTAAGTGTTTTCGTCGGGATGTTATTTTTAAGAACTAATGTTCAGGCCATTATTTTAAGATTGCCAGGACAGTTATATGAACATAAAGGAGATAAAATTAGTAATATCTATACGTACAAAATTGTCAATAAAACCGTAAAAGATTATACAGACATTCATTTTGAACTAATAGGACAGAAAGGCGAGATTAAAAACGTTGGAAAAGAGCATTTTAAAATACAAAAAGAAGGCATTTCGCAAGGAACCTTATTTATACAAATAGAGGAAGCTCTTTTACAAAGCGATAAAACCAAAGTTAAAATTGGCGTTTACAACGGTAAAGATTTACTCGAAACTACCACCACAAATTTTTTAGGACCACGAAGTTTTAATTAAAAATCTACAAATATGAAAATAAATTGGGGAACCGGAATTGTCATTGCTTTTGCATTGTTTATGTCTTTTATTTTGTTTTTTGTTTTTGAAGTTCAGTCTAACAGCAAATACGATAATGATTTGGTTGTAGAAGAATATTACAAACACGATTCGCATTTTCAAGAAGAAATGGCACGCGTTCAAAATGCGCATGATTTACAGCAAAAGCCTTCCATTACATATAATGAAGAAGGGGTTAAAGTTGTTTTTCCTGCTTCTTTTGAAAATGATAAAATAAAAGGAAATGTTTTACTGTATCGTCCTTCAAACAAAAAATTTGATTTTAATACTCCAATTTCGTTGAAGAATGCAACTTTATTGATACCAAAAAACAAATTGGTTAAGGGACGCTGGGATGTCAATATCGAATGGGAGTACAACGGCAAAAAATATTTAACTAAACAAGTAATTTACGTAAATTGATAAAAAAATGCTTTATTCTGCCATAATATTAGGTTTAATCAGTAGTTTTCACTGCATTGGAATGTGCGGACCAATTGCTATGATGTTGCCTGTAGATCACCATAATGAAGCAAAAAAGATCGCACAGCTTATTACATATCATTTAGGAAGATTATCTGCCTATGCGACAATTGGGCTGATTTTTGGATTATTAGGAAGAGGTTTTTTCTTGGCTGGATTACAGCAAAAAATGTCTATTATTATAGGCATTGCCATGATAATTGCTGTTCTGCTTCCTGAAAAATTATTTTCAAGATATAATTTTTCAAAACCAGTTTATAACGTGATTTCAAAAATAAAGTCAAGTCTGGGAAATCAGTTTAAAAACAAAAGTTATAAATCTCTCTTTACAATTGGGCTGTTAAATGGATTTCTGCCTTGCGGTCTTGTGTATGTTGCTTTGTTTGGCGCAATCGCCATGCAGAGTGCAAGTTTTGGAGTTTTATATATGCTCTTATTCGGATTAGGAACTATTCCTTTGATGACGATTGTAGTATACATTCACTCATTAATAAAATTACCTTTTCGGAATAAAATTCAAAAGGCAATTCCTTATGTTGCAGTAATAATTGGTGTTTTATTTATCCTTAGAGGCTTAGGTTTAGGAATTCCTTACATATCGCCATCAAATATGAGTTTGTTCGTTCAAGGAACTCCTAATTGCCATTAAACTGTCATTGAAAACAAATTTGTTTCTGGCGATTTTCTTTTAAGATGCAAATCAAAAGCCATGCAAATATTGCGGACAAAAGGTTTTCCAGCTTCTGTGATTTTAATTTTATTTTCTTCAATGACAATTAATTTATCTTTTTCTATTTCTTTTAAATCTTCTAAAACATTTGAAATATCTTTAAAATAAAGACTTTCATCTGTCCAGGAAGTTTCAAACTCACAGGTTAAATTCAGAATGTGTTTTCTTATAATTAAATCCTCGTCGGTTAAAACATGCCCTTTTACAATTGGCAGTTTATCCCATTCTAGTAATTGATAATAATCTTCTAGGTTTTTAGTATTTTGAGCAAAACTGTACCAGCTGTCGCTTATTGATGAAACACCCAATCCAATCATAAGTTGTGTTTTTGAAGCACTGTAACCCATGAAATTTCTATGAAGCTCTTTGTTTTCTGTGGCTTTAAACAAACTGTCAGATTCTAAGGCAAAATGATCCATTCCAATTTCGTGATAACCGTTTTTAGAAAGAAGCTGTTTTCCAATTTCGTACAACTTTCTTTTTTCAGCATCTTTTGGAAGGTTTTCTTCATTGAATCCACGTTGTCCATTTCCCTTGATCCACGGTACGTGCGCGTAGCTGTAAAATGCCAAACGATCTGGTTTTAAGGAATTGGTTTTCTCAACAGTATCGACAACATCTTCAATTGTTTGAAAAGGTAATCCAAATATAATATCGTGACCAATAGAAGTATAACCAATTTCTTTTGCCCAAAAAGTGACTTTTGCAACGTTATGAAAAGGCTGAATGCGGTGAATGGCTTTCTGCACTTTTTCAGCATAATCCTGAACGCCAAAACTCACTCGGCGAAAGCCTAATTCATATAATTTTTTAAGCTGTTCGTAAGTGGTATTATTGGGATGGCCTTCAAAACTAAATTCATATTTTTCAGCTTTGTTTGCAAAGCAAAAAATACCGTTGATAAGATGCTCTAAATTATTTTTTGAGAAGAAAGTGGGGGTGCCGCCGCCTAAATGAATTTCTTTAATAATTGGCTTTTCTGGGAGTAACTTACAATACAGGCTCCATTCTTTTATAAGTGCTTTTATATAATTCTCTTCGACCGAATGGTTCTTAGTAATACGTTTGTTGCAGCCACAAAAAGTACACATGCTTTCGCAGAAGGGCAAATGAATGTATAAACTGATTCCGTTTTGAGAATTGCTTTCTGAAAATGCTTTCTGAAAAGAAGCAATCCACTTTTGTTCTGAAAAATCATTTTCATTCCAGTAAGGAACTGTTGGATAACTGGTATATCTCGGACCGGGGACATTGTATTTTTGAGTGAGAGAAATTTTCATAAAAACGGATTTTGTATCCATCAAAATTACCTCATCATTAAAAGATTTAAAATGATAAATATCATATTAGAACATAAAAAAAGAGACTCAAAAACGAGCCTCTTTTACTGAATTAAATAACTAACGTGAAATAGAATCTTGGATGATTTTAAGCCATTTTTTTGCAAACATATGATCTTGGTACGCGCTTATTTGTTTAATACGGTCATCATCAAAATCATAGAATGGAATTGTAATTTTTCTTGGAGTTTCTTTATCCTGAAATTCAAAATCGATTTTAAGAATTGTATCTGAATTGCAATCTGTTGTTAAAACTAATTTGCAGGAAGAAACACTTTTTAAATCTAAAAACGTTGATTCTTGCTGATTTGGATTGAAATTCATCAAAATAAATCTTCGGTGTTTTTGATCTATAGTAAGTGTTTTATTGCTTTGAGATTCAGTCAAATCAAAACCTTGCGGATTTGTTGGATTGAATTTCTTTTTAATATTTAAAATTTTTGATTTGTTTGTAGCGCTCGATCGTGCCGCGAAATATACAGGAATGGCTATTATGACCGCAATCACAATACCAATTATGGTTACACTTGTTTCCATGTTTTTTGATTTGATAAATAAATGAAATAGTAACAGTTTCCAGAAAGAAACAGTTTAATTGCTTGAGAAGAAACGAATTCTTCGAACTACAACTTCATGTATTTAACTACCAAAAAAAATGAAAAGGGTAGAGCATTAATAAGACTTTCTTGCTCTGAGTAGAAAATTGGTTGGCAAAGTTTGATGCGACATTTACAACTTGATGTTGTGGAACAGCAATCAATAAAGAATCAAACCATTTAATTATAGCAGGATGGTTTGTTTTGATGTTGGCAACAAATTGATAACTTGCTTGTGGTTGTATAAAAGCTAATGAATCAGCAAGATCTTTAGAGAAATTAGTATCCGTTTTTTGGTTCTCAATTTCGCACACGACAATATTGCTTTGTTGGGAAGCAAAAAAGGCCATGATCAAAAGTGATATAAAAATAACGGTTTTACGAATCCAATTCATGGACGCGAATTTAGTTCATAAAACACAATTAAAGAAATTTTAAAGTGCTAATTACTTCTTAAAAATACGTTTATTATTTATCCTCAACTTTATTATTGATTGAGTTGAGGATAATTTGATGTTATTGCTGCATTTTAAAGTAATAATCAGCAGAATGTTTTCCTCCTCCATAAAACAAGAAAAACACACAAAGCAATAATACAACGATCGCTAATATTAAGCTTTCAGAGTGCATATGTCCCATAAAATTGATTAGAACTGCACCAAATAAAATTGGCAATTGAGCTGCAATTGCCCAGCGGGTGAGCAACCCAAAAACAATCATAATTCCGCCAATCATGTGGGCTGGAGCGATATAATGCAAAAGAAACATACCGCCTCCATATTGATCAATTGGAGAAATTAAATCATGTAAATATTGCGCATTTGTTACAAACGAAATTCCTTTCATAAATAAAAAAACGCCCAATACAATACGTACTAAATCTACTGGTAAATAAGTGTGCGAATTAGCCCATTTATTCAAACTTTTTACATTTTCCATGATACTACGTGATTAAAAATAATATACTAAGTTACTAATTTTTAGTGATATATTTATTTTTAAGTACCTGAAAACAAGTTTTTTACTATTTATTTAACGTATTTTGAGAATTTCTAAAAACTAAACTTGAATAACACCCAAGTTGAATGCTTTTTGAATAGGTGCATGATTAGCAGCTTCAATTCCCATTGAAATCCAAGTACGAGTATCTAGCGGATCAATAATAGCATCTGTCCATAATCTAGAAGCGGCATAATAAGGAGAAGTCTGCTCATCATATCTTGCTTTTATTTTATTAAAAAGTTCAGCTTCCTTGGCTTTATCTATAATTTCTCCTTTCGCTTTAAGCGAAGAAGCTTCAATTTGTGCTAATACTTTTGCCGCTTGTGTTCCGCCCATTACAGCAAGTTCTGCACTTGGCCAAGCAAAAATTAATCTTGGGTCATATGCTTTTCCGCACATAGCGTAATTTCCTGCGCCATACGAATTCCCTACAATAACAGTAAATTTTGGCACAACTGAGTTGCTTACAGCATTTACCATTTTAGCGCCGTCTTTAATGATACCGCCATGTTCAGATTTTGATCCTACCATAAAACCCGTAACATCCTGCAAAAATACAAGTGGAATTTTCTTTTGATTGCAGTTTGCAATAAAACGTGTTGCCTTATCAGCGCTGTCAGAGTAAATTACGCCTCCAAATTGCATTTCGCCTTTTTTGGTTTTTACCACTTTTCTTTGATTGGCAACAATTCCAACTGCCCAACCGTCAATTCTGGCATAACCTGTAATGATAGTTTGGCCGTAACCCTCTTTGTAAGCTTCAAACTCCGAGTTATCAACCAAACGATTGATGATTTCCATCATGTCGTATTGTTCGTTTCTGGCTTTTGGCAATATTCCGTAAATATCCTTTGGTTCTAAAGCAGGTTTTTCAGCTTTGATTCGGCTATATCCAGCCTTATCATAATCGCCGATTTTATCCACTATATTTTTTATTTTGTCTAAAGCATCCTTATCATCTTTAGCCTTATAATCAGTAACGCCTGAAATTTCACAATGCGTAGTTGCACCGCCTAAAGTTTCATTATCAATAGTTTCGCCAATAGCTGCTTTAACCAAATAACTTCCGGCAAGGAAAATACTTCCTGTTTTATCTACAATTAAAGCTTCATCGCTCATAATTGGCAGATAAGCTCCACCCGCAACACAACTGCCCATTACAGCGGCAATTTGAGTGATTCCCATACTGCTCATTTGAGCGTTGTTTCTAAAAATGCGTCCAAAATGCTCCTTATCTGGAAAAATTTCATCCTGAAGTGGCAAATAGACCCCAGCACTATCTACTAAATAAATAATGGGCAATCTGTTTTCCATGGCAATTTCCTGTGCGCGCAGATTTTTTTTACCGGTAATAGGAAACCAAGCGCCCGCTTTTACGGTTGCATCGTTAGCCACAACAATACATTGCTTTCCTTTAATGTATCCTATTTTGATGACAACACCTCCTGAAGGACAGCCTCCATGTTCAGTATACATTCCTTCGCCAACAAATCCTCCAATTTCAATACTTTTAGCATTTTCATCCAATAAATAATCAATACGTTCGCGAGCCGTCATTTTACCTTCGGCATGCAATTTCTGAATGCGTTTTTCACCTCCGCCTAATTTTACTTTGGCAAATTTTTGTTTAAGTTCTGAAAGTAATAGTTTATTGTGATCTTCGTTTTTATTGAAGTTTAAATCCATAAGAAATTGATGTTTTTACAAAATAGTGTTGGCTAATTTACAAAATCAATTGAAATAAACAGAATATTCGAAGTTTCTTTACAACACTAATCTTAAGATTTTAGAAACCGCTGTAAACAAAAAAAACAGAAGCGAACTTCTGTTTTTATATATTTTGATTTTAAGATCATTTTTTAGAATCGCAAACCATTCTTTTTAAGATTGCCCATTGTTTCAAAGCATCACGGGCTTCGACAGCCGGATAGCCCAGCATTGTTTTGCCTGCAGGAACGTCGCCAACAACGCCCGAACCAGCACCTACAATGGCACCGTCACCAATAGTAGTATGGTCTTTTATTGATGCGCTTCCGCCAATGATAACTCCATTTCCTAGGGTTACAGAACCTGCTAAACCACTGTTTCCTGCCATAATACAAAATTTGCCTAATTTACTATTATGCCCAATTTGTACTAAGTTGTCAATTTTACAGCCATCGCCAAGAACAGTAGAACTGAATTTTCCTCGGTCGACACAAGTGTTCGCGCCAATTTCAACTCCATTTCCTATTATTACATTTCCAATTTGTGGAATTTTAACCAAACCTTTTTCAGAACAAGGACGAAATCCGAAACCATCTGCACCAATAGTGGCATTTGGATGAATGATACAATCGTTGCCAATATGACAACGCTCGCGAACCACACTTCCTGACCAGATAATTGTATTTTTTCCGATGGTGCATTCATCTAAAATAGTCACATTTGGGTAAATAGTTGCATTAGCACCAATTTCTACTTTTGGTCCTATATAACATCCGGCACCAATTCGGGCACCTTCGCCAATTATTGCGGTTTCATCTACAGTAGCTGTTTTGTGAATATTGGTCTGAAATATTGGAGTAGGCGGAGCAAAAAGAGCTAAAATCTGCGACATTGCTAAATCAGCATTTTTAACTTTGATAAAAGCACGATTTTCTCCAGGTTCTATAGAAATATCTTCATTTACAACAGCAATAGATGCATTTGAAGTAGACCAGTATTTTTCATATTTTTTGTTTCCTATAAACGAAATTTCTGAAGTTGTAGCTTTTTCTAATTGCTCTGTTGCAGTTATGCTCTGAGAAGTTGTGCCGTAAATTACGCCATTAATCACTTCGTTAATTTCTTGAATAGAATAGGATTTCATCGTTTGAATTTAATTGATTTAGGGGGCTATTTTTTTGCCAAATAAAATCAATTAGATTCTAATTACCTAATATTTTTTTTGTGTTTGTTGAAAAATATTTAAAATAACAGTTTAAATATTACAAAATTAACATTTTAGCTATTAATTTATTAAATTAATGTTACACTATTGTTATTGAGTTGTTTAGTGAAATTAGGTATGAATTTGGTTACTTTTAAGCTTTAGAATCTGGTTATTTTATTGATAAGTAGTAACTTACATTTATTTTGTTAATGTAAAAATTAATTTAAAAAAAAGCGATTCACTTATAATTAAGGAATCGCTTTTGATAATAGTTAGTCTTTTATTTTTGAAAGAGAAACTGCATTGATACAATAACGCAGTCCGCTTGGTTCAGGGCCATCAGGAAAAACATGTCCTAAGTGAGCATCACAAGTATTACATACTACTTCAACCCGAATCATTCCATATGATTTGTCAGCATGATATGCAATTGCATTTTCTTTTATTGGCTGTGTAAAAGAAGGCCAGCCTGTTCCTGATTCAAATTTCTCGCTCGCATCAAAAAGCAAAGTGCCACAACATTTACATTCGTAAATTCCCGGATCAAATAAACTGCAAAGCTCAGAGCTAAATGATCTTTCTGTCCCTTTTAAGCGTGTTACTTGATATTCTTCCGGAGTTAAAAGTGCTTTCCATTCTCCTTCTGTTTTTTCTACTCTTTTTTCAGGAACTGGATTTCCCTTATTCGTAAAACGAATTATATCGGCCCATTTTATCATAATATGTTTTTTTAGTTTCACGTTTAAAGTTTCAGGTTTCAGGTTTCAAGTTTCAAGTTTACTGTGACTGAAAACTGCGACTGAATACTTAAAATATGACTACTGATTTCTACTCTTCCTCTTTCTGTCCCATCATCATTAAAAATGCTTTTAGGAATCCATCAATATTTCCGTTCATAACGCCGTCAACGTCACTGGTCTCATAACCGGTACGAACGTCTTTGACTAATTTATAAGGCTGCATTACATAATTGCGTATTTGCGAACCCCATTCGATTTTCATTTTGCCGGCTTCGATATCAGCACGTTGTGCCTGCTGTTTCTTTAACTCGATTTCATACAGCTGAGAACGCAGCATTTGCATGGCACGCTGTCTGTTATCTTGCTGTGATCGTGTTTCAGAACATTGAATCTGAATTCCGGTTGGTTTATGCACTAATTGTACTTTAGTTTCAACCTTATTTACGTTTTGCCCTCCGGCACCGCTAGAGCGCGAAGTTGTAATTTCGATATCAGCAGGATTAATGTCAATTTCGATACTGTCATCAACAAGCGGATAAACATAAACAGATACAAATGAAGTATGACGTTTGGCATTACTGTCAAAAGGAGAGATTCGAACAAGACGATGAACGCCGTTTTCTCCTTTTAAATATCCAAAAGAATAATCGCCTTCAAATTCTAAAGTCACCGTTTTTATTCCTGCAACTTCACCTTCCTGAAAGTTAAGTTCTTTTATTTTATAACCATAACTTTCTCCCCACATCATATACATACGCATCAGCATTCCGGCCCAGTCACAACTTTCTGTTCCTCCGGCACCAGCTGTAATCTGTACTACGGCGCTTAAACTGTCACCTTCGTCAGAAAGCATGTTTTTAAACTCGATGTTTTCAATATGAGTTTGTGTTGTGTTATAATGCTCGTCTAATTCTTCTGCAGAAAGTTCTCCTTCTTTATAAAAATCATAGGCGAGCTGCAATTCATCTGTAAGCTCGATCGCTTTATTGTAATCTTCGATCCATTTTTTCTTGTTTCTAAGATTTTTAACAATGACTTCAGCTTCTTTTGCATTGTTCCAAAAGTCGGGAGCAAAGGTTTTTTCTTCTTCGTTAGCAATTTCAATTAATTTGGCATCAACGTCAAAGATACCTCCTCAACGCACCAAGGCGCTCCACAATACCTTTTATTTGTTCGGTAGTTGTCATAAATTAATAATAGTTTTATATGTTTTTTATAAATATTACGTTAATTTGGTTTCTAGTTTATTGCTGAGTTAAAATTTATTAAAACTCACAAAGAATAACTATCAGTATTACGTAATTTTGTTGTACAAAAATAAGATATAGTTTTTAGAATATGGAAATAAATTTAATTAGCGATACCATTACCAAACCGACATACGAAATGTTGCAGTATATGTTTAACGCTCAAGTTGGTGACGACGTATACAAACAAGATCCTACAGTTATCGAATTAGAGACTAGAGTAGCTGAATTTTTTGGTATGGAAGCAGGACTTTTTTTTCCGTCTGGAACTATGGCTAACCAAACTGCCATTAAACTTCACACACAACCTGGGGAACAACTGATTGCCGATAAATATGCTCATGTTTATCATTATGAAGGAGGAGGCGTTTCTTTTAACAGCGGTGTTTCATGCTGTTTATTAGATGGAGACAGAGGAATGATAAACGCGCGCCAAGTAGCTGGTGCGATTAATGATCCTGAATTTTATCACAGTCCGCTAACGAGTTTGGTTTGTGTAGAAAACACGACGAATAAAGGCGGAGGTGCGTGTTATGAATTAGAAGATTTAAAAGAAATAAAAAAGGTTTGTGACGCTAATAATTTGAAATTCCATTTAGATGGAGCCAGAATCTGGAATGCTTTAGTGGCAAAAAGACAAAATCCAAAGGAATTTGGAGCGATTTTCGACACTATTTCCGTTTGTTTGTCTAAAGGTTTAGGTGCACCAATTGGTTCTGTTTTGTTAGGAAGCAAAGCTGATATTCACAGAGCGTTGAGAATCAGAAAGATACTTGGTGGAGGAATGCGCCAAGTTGGTTATCTGGCAGCGGCCGGATTGTATGCTTTAGCCAATAATATAGAAAGATTGGCAGAAGATCATAGAAGAGCAAAAGAAATTGCAGCCGTTTTAAGTACAAAACCTTGGATTGCATCAATAGAACCAGTAGAAACTAATATTTTGATTTTTTCATTAGCAGAAGGCTATAGCGACCAGCTTTTGATTGAAAAATTAAAACAAAAAAATATTTTAATAAGTTCGCTAGGACACAATAAACTCAGAATTGTAACACATTTAGATTACAAAGAAGTAATGCATACTTATGTAATTGAAACGCTTACAAAGTTTTAAAAAAAAAGATTCTAAGACGCTAAGATTCTAAGATCCTAAGTTTTTTCCACAGGAACTTAGAGTCTTAGAACCTTAGTAACTCAGTATCTTATTTAAAAAGATTATCCATTCCTGGAATCATCGGCATATCCATTTTTGCAACAGCGTCAAGTTCTCTTTCGTTTACACTCGTTGCTTTTTCAATAGCTTTATTTAGTGTTACGATTAAGTAATCTTCTAATTGTTCTTTATCATCTAGTAAAGAATCGTCTATAGAGATCGATTTTACTTTTCTATTAGCAGTCAATGTTACTTTTAATAATCCGTCAGCACTTTGCTCGTCAATCAAAACAGTATCCAGACGCTTTTTTGTATCTTCAATTTTTTGTTGGGTTTCTTTAAGTTTGCCCATCATTCCCATTAAATCCATTTTATTGATTTTTTAAATTATTTCATACAAAATTAGTATATTGCTGTATTATATCAATAGAATATTTTATGAAAAAATTAATTCTGTTCTATTACGTTTGTAGTATTTTTGCTCCTTCGTATTTAAAAACTAATGCTCAATCAATGCAAAACGATATAAAGGCTCCAAAAGCTAAAGAAATTCCAAAATCATTAAAAAAACATAAAGAGATTCGGGTCGATAATTATTTTTGGCTGAATGACCGAGAAAATCCAGAGGTAATCGATTATCTAAATAAAGAAAACGCTTACTACGAAAGTATGACGTCAAGTACAAAAGGTCTTCAGGAGAGTTTGTACGAAGAAATGAAAGGCAGAATTAAAGAAGATGATTCATCTGTCCCTTATTTTTATAACGGATATTTTTATATCACTCGTTTTGAAACAGGTCAGGATTATCCAATTTTTGCCAGAAAAAAAGGTAGCCTTTCGGCAGAAGAAGAAATTCTGTTCAATTGTAATGAATTGGCAAAAGGGCACGCTTACTTCAAATTAGGAGGTTTAAGTGTGAGTCCAGATAATAAATTTGCCAGTTTTGGAGTAGATATTGTAGGCAGACGAATCTACACCATTCAAATTAAAAACTTAGAAACAGGAGAAATTTTATCTGATAAAATTGAAAATGCTACAGGCGGATCAGTTTGGGCTAACGACAATAAAACTATTTTTTATACCAGACAAGACGAAGTTACATTACGATCAGATAAAGTTTTTAGGCATAAATTAAATACAGATTCTAAAGAAGATGTTTTAGTTTTTAATGAAACCGATGATACTTTCAGTGTTTCTGTCAGTAAAGAAAAATCACGAAAATATATTGTAATTGGCTCAGGAAGTACGTTGACAACTGAATATAGAATTTTGAATTCAGATAATCCAGATGGAGAATTTGAAGTATTCCAAACACGTGTACGTGGTTTAGAATACAGTATTTCGCATTTTGAGGATTCGTTTTATATTTTAACCAATAAAGACAAGGCAACCAACTTTAAGTTGATGAAAACGCCTGAAAATAAAACAAAGAAAAGAAATTGGGTTGATGTAATTCCGCATCGCGAAGATGTTTTGCTGGAGGATATTGAAATCTTCAAAAACTATTTAGTTGTCGAAGAGCGCTCAAACGGATTAAATCACATCCGAATTATGCCTTGGAACGGCGAGCCAGATTATTACCTGCCTTTTGGAAGTGAAACTTATAATGCCTTCACGACAACAAATATTGATTTTGATACTGATATTTTGCGTTACAGTTATCAATCGCTTGCAACGCCATCGTCTGTAATCGATTTTAATATGAAAACAAAAACCAAAGAAGTTTTAAAAGAACAAGAGGTTTTAGGAGGAAAATTTGATAAAGAAAATTATGTTGAAGAACGCGTTTGGGCTACTGCAAGAGATGGAGTAAAAGTGCCTATTTCGATGATTTATAGAAAAGGATTGCAGAAAAATGGTAAAAATCCGTTGCTGCTTTATGCTTATGGTTCTTACGGAATCACAATGGATACGTATTTTTCGTCTACAAGACTTTCGTTGTTAGATCGCGGTTTTGTTTACGCAATCGCCCATATTAGGGGAGGTGAGGATTTAGGAAGGCAATGGTATGAAGACGGAAAACTGTTAAAAAAGAAAAATACCTTTACAGATTTCATCGATTGCTCTAAATTTGTAATACACGAGAAATATACTTCGCCAGAACATTTGTATGCTGAAGGAGGATCTGCCGGAGGACTTTTGATGGGCGTTATTGTAAATGAAGCTCCAGAATTATATAATGGAGTTATTGCTCAAGTACCTTTTGTAGATGTTATTACAACAATGCTCGATGACAGTATTCCGCTGACAACTGGGGAATATGACGAATGGGGAAACCCAAACAATAAAAAATATTACGATTATATGTTGTCGTATTCGCCTTACGATAATGTAAAAGCGCAAAATTATCCTAACATGTATGTATCAACCGGATTGCACGATTCACAGGTACAATATTGGGAGCCAGCCAAATGGGTAGCCAAATTGAGGACTTTAAAAACAAATGACAAGCTTTTGTTTTTAGATACTAACATGGATGCTGGACACGGTGGCGCTTCAGGACGTTTTGAGGCTTTAAAAGACTTAGCAAAAGAATTTAGTTTTTTATTAGATTTAGAAAAAATTAAAAGCTAATTAGAAATTTTTTGTTAAATTTGCAACCTATCGAGGTTATTTAAAAATACCTTTGATTAACTATTTTTTTATGAAAGAAGAAATAAACGCTTATAATAATGTTTTAGAGTTAATAGGTAATACCCCACTTATTAAGCTAAATAAAATCACCGAAGACTTAGAAGGAAATTTCTACGCAAAGGTAGAAGCTTTTAATCCAGGACATTCCTCAAAAGATAGAATAGCGTTATATATTATTGAAGAAGCCGAGAAAAAAGGAATTCTTTCTCCAGGAGATACCATTATCGAAACGACGTCTGGTAATACAGGTTTTAGTTTAGCTATGGTAAGCATTATTAAAGGTTATAATTGTATACTGGCTGTAAGTTCAAAATCATCGAAAGATAAAATTGACATGCTAAGAAGTTTGGGAGCTAAAGTGTATGTCTGTCCCGCTCACGTTTCTGCAGATGATGAAAGATCATACTATAATGTAGCAAAACGCTTGCATGAAGAAACAAAAGGGTCAGTTTATATTAATCAATATTTTAATCAGCTTAATATTGATGCCCACTATAACTCTACAGGTCCTGAAATTTGGGAACAGACAAAAGGACAAATTACCCACCTTATTGCCTGCAGCGGAACTGGAGGAACAATCTCTGGAACTGCAAAATTCTTAAAAGAGCAAAATCCAAATATCAGAATTCTAGGAGTTGATGCTTTTGGATCAGTATTAAAAAAATACCACGAAACAAGAGAATTCGATAATAAAGAAATTTACCCATACAGAATTGAAGGTTTAGGTAAAAATCTGATTCCATCTGCAACAGATTTTGATATCATCGATAAGTTCATGAAAGTGACTGATGAGGAAAGTGCTCACGCTGCAAGAGAAATTACTAGAAAAGAAGGTTTGTTCGTAGGATATACTTCTGGTGCTGTAATGCAAGCAATTAAGCAATACGCAGAAGAGGGAGAGTTTACAAAAGAAAGTAATATTGTTGCGATTTTCCCTGATCATGGTTCGCGTTATATGAGTAAAGTATTCAGTGATGACTGGATGAACGAACAAGGATTCTTTGATAGTGTAAACGAAGAAGAAGTTCAAAAAATTGAATTCGTAAAGTAGATTTAAATACTTTTTAAATATCCAACTCCATTTGTCAAAAGCAAATGGAGTTTTTTTTTGTAAAAATGTCTTTACAAATATTAAATGTAAATGCTTTTAAAAGCCTGTAGTTTTTAATTTAATGAGAATAATGTATTTATACTTTAAGAGTGTTTGGTAATGTTGAATTAAATTTATAGTTTTAACAAAATTAATAAAAGTATAAGTAAATTTAATTAAGAATTTTTAATTATCATTTTTGATTATTTAAGTTTGTTGCTAAGTAAATTCTTGTACATATTATAATATTAGCATGGTTAAAGAATACTGTTTTTAATACCCCTAAAATCTGCCCTATGAATAAATTATTACTGACATTAATGTTTGTAAGTTTTTTTAATGCAAATGCTCAAAATCCCGTTCAAGAATTTAATTTCAACGGAAACCTAAGCAATATAGATAAGACAATTTCCTTTTTAGGAACCTCTGCTTTTGTAAATGACAGAATGGGAGCTGCGAATGGAGCGCTAAGACTTTCTGGCAAATCTTTGCAAACTGTTGTAGGTGATCTTCCACAAGATAATAAACCGAGATCAATATCGGTTTGGGTAAAATTTAATACAATTGCTTCGGCAAATTACATTTTCGGTTATGGAACTGCTGCAAACGCTCAGTATTTTGGTTTGCTGCAACAAGGCACTACAAACTCAAATTCTGATGTAAGTCTAGCAGGCTGGGGTACTGGAAATGATGTAATCGTGTCAGTTCCGCTTCAAAAAGGTGTTTGGTATCAATATAGTATTACCTATGATGGCACTACTTCTAAGTTATATCGCAATGGTGAACTATTAAAATCTTCAGGCGGAATTTCGCGCGCGACAAAAGGATATATTCTTAGATTAGGACAAATGAATGCAAATGTTGGAATTAATGCTGATATCGACGAACTTAAAGTATATAATGTTGCAATGACAGATGAGCAGGTTATGGAGTATTATAACAGTTCAAAACCATTAGCAGCTGTAGTAGCTGAAAAACCTTCGACAGTAAAAAAAGCTGTTGCAGAAACAAAGACTGAAGTAAAGGCTACACCTGCAGCTTCTGCAACAGGTAATATTGTTGCAAAGAAGGTTGAGGTTTTTTCTCAAGGAAAAAAAATAATTGGAAGCAATGCAACAAATATTAGTGAATTGCCTGAAGGAACTTATTTATTGAAAATAACAAACGGTCAAAATTAAAAATTGCTATTTTGATTGCAATTTGAAATAAATATTACTTATAAATATAAAGCTCCATTCATGTAAAGTGTTTGGAGTTTTTTTGTTGTAAATTTTCATAATATTGAATTTTTTCTAATGAGGTT
Organism: Flavobacterium sp. MR2016-29; assembly: GCF_015350695.1. Classification (NCBI taxonomy): domain Bacteria; kingdom Pseudomonadati; phylum Bacteroidota; class Flavobacteriia; order Flavobacteriales; family Flavobacteriaceae; genus Flavobacterium; species Flavobacterium sp. MR2016-29. The sequence goes on along the minus strand of NZ_JADKPU010000001.1, from coordinate 823,358 downwards.
TTTTTTATATAATTACAAATACCGTATTTATACGTAAGAAAAAAAGAATTTTATTGTGATAAATTTATAATTTTAATAGTATTGCAATAAGTATAAGTAAATATAATTAAGCCGTAAAAATGATCAATTTTGGTTATTTTAACGATTATTTAGGTTAGTTGTCGGAAAAATTTTAGACCAAAAACATAAAAATATAGTTTAGCAGTGTTAAAATCACACAATGTTTTAATGCTCAAAATTTACTTTTATGAAAAAACTAATGTTTTCTTTACTGTTTGTAAGTTACTTAAATATTAATGCGCAAACGCCAATAGAGGAATTTAATTTCGATGGCACTTTAGTTAATACTAAAAATACAACTTCATTTATGGGAACAAATAATTTTGTTGCCGATAGAAATGGAGTTGCGAATGGAGCACAGCGACTCGTTAAAAAAGCGATGGAAGCAATTATAGTTGATCTTCCTCAAAATAATAATGCTAGAACAGTTTCTATCTGGGTAAAATTTAATGACATTGCTTCTGCAAACTATATTTGGGGATATGGCACTGCCTATAATGCTCAGTATTGTGGACTATTGCAGCAAAGTACAGTTTCTTCTAATTCTGATTTAAGTCTTGCAGGCTGGGGAGCCAGCAATGATGTAATTGTTTCAGCACCATTATCAAAAAGTGTTTGGTACAACTACACTATTACTATTGATGGAACAGCTTCCAAAATATATCGCAATGGCGAACTTTTAAAATCGGTGAACGGTATTGCTAGAACAACAAAAGGTACTATTTTTAGATTAGGTGAAATAAACACAACAATTGGCATTAACGCTGATATAGACGATTTAAAGATATACAATATCGCATTGACTGAAGAGCAGGTAAAAGCTCTTTATGAAGATTCTAAGCCTGCTATAGTTGTTGCAGCAACAGAATCGGCACCAGTTGTAAAAACAAAAGGTACTGGTAAAACTAAAGCAGTGGCTAAATCCCCATCAAATGCAATTATTACGAACAGCGATTTAAACGGAGTAACAAAAAATGTTGAGGTTTACTCTCAAGGACAAAAAATATTAGGGAACAATGCAAACATTAATGATTTGCCAGAAGGAACTTATTTGTTGAAAATAACAAATTCTTCCTCAAAGAAAGTAACATCAAAATAGGAGTAAAACTTAGGTTAATAAAATAGTTAGTTATTTATATTGTATTAGTAGCAATTTAATTTTTTGAATAGTGGAAAAAAGCCTTCTAAAAAGTAAATTTCAGAAGGCTTTTTTGATTTAACTTACTACGCTGATTACTATTAGTATCAAACGAATTTTTGATTCTTGTATAGTGTTTTACTATATCTTTAGACTCTGATAATAATTTGAAGAATGTTTAAACGATCAATACTTAAAAGTACTTTACAGAATCATCAATTTTTTCTTTTAATTATCTGCTTTTTTTCTGTTGACCCGGTGCATAAGCTTTCGCACTTTTGCTTCCAGACATTTTTTTAGCCTGACCAGGAGGAACCTTTGATGAACTTGTGCTGTGTGTATGTGTTGTACAGCTTATAACGCTTAATACTACAAACAAAATTACCATAATGATAACGGCAAATTTGGTAAATTTAGATGTTTTCATAAATTCTTTTTTTTTGAGGAAAGGCAAATATAATGGTTTAAATGAATTTTCATAATTTTAAATCTTAGTTTAAAATGATTAAAGACAAAAAAAGCCCTGAATCAATCAGAGCTTTTAAATATTTTAAATAAAGAAAAAAATTATGCTTCTTGCATAGTGTGATAAACGTTCATTACGTCATCATCTTCTTCAATTTTTTCTATTAATTTTTCAACGTCAGCAATTTGAGCTTCAGTCAATTCTTTTGTAATTTGCGGAATACGCTCAAAACCTGAAGATAAAATTTCTAAACCTCTGTTTTCTAATTCTTTTTGTAAAGCACCAAAGCTTCCAAAAGGAGCATAGATTAAGATTCCGTCTTCGTCTTCAAAAACTTCTTCAGCACCAAAATCAATTAATTCCAATTCTAATTCTTCTGGATCAAGATCTCCTTTTGCAATTCTAAAATTACAAGTATGATCAAACATAAACTCAACAGAACCTTGAGTTCCCATTGTCCCGTTGCATTTGTTAAAATAACTGCGGATGTTAGCTACAGTTCTATTATTGTTGTCAGATGCCGTTTCAATTAAAATTGCAATTCCGTGAGGAGCATATCCTTCAAATAAAATTTCTTTATAATTGGCAGTATCTTTATTACTTGCATTTTTTATTGCACGCTCCACATTGTCCTTAGGCATGTTAGCTGCTTTTGCATTTTGTATTACAGCTCTTAATCTAGAATTGGCATCTGGGTTTGGTCCGCCTTCTTTAACAGCCATTACGATGTCTTTACCAATTCGGGTAAATGTTTTGGCCATTGCTGACCAACGTTTCATTTTTCTTCCTTTTCTAAATTCGAACGCTCTTCCCATTACTAATTTTTTATTTTGAGATGCAAAAATACGGTTATTCCTTATTTTTCCAAAATCAATTCTATTCTTTTTTAGATAAGTTAAAAAAGTTTCACGTTTCAGGTTTTAGGTTTTTGTTGGAATGCTTAGAATATCCATAAATAAAAAGTTCAATTCGGTATGAATTGAACTTTTTATTGAAACCTGAAACCTGAAACCTGAAACCTGAAACCTGAAACCTGAAACCTGAAACCTGAAACCTGAAACCTGAAACCTGAAACCTGAAACCTGAAACCTGAAACCTGAAACCTGAAACTACTTAGACGCATTAAATTCATTAATAACATTCACCGCTTCATTCAGGTACGGATTGGTTTTTAGATTATCAATCTGGTACTGGTTTATGGTTTTATCGTTAGGATATACGCCAAGCAAAAATTGATTTACAGTAGAATTATAAACGTCCAGCGGATTGTTTTCATCATTAAAAGTATTGATTTCTTTCCAGAGCGAATTGACAATTTTTTTCTGTTTGAAAACGGCATCCAAAGTCATCGGAAGTTCCGCTTTTGGAGTATTAACTATTTGATCAATTTTTTGATTGATTTTTTTGATATCGTTGAAATAGAAATTATCGGCCAATCTTGCAGTTGAATTTTTGGCTAGTTTATTAATTAAAGCTCGCTTTACGTAAGGTTTGTATTTTAAAAAAGGTGCAATACTGTCGTTTTTTATGGCAGTCGGAAAATCACTTTCTTTTTGATAAACATCTTCATAAAACTCAGGAAGCACAACATCTGGCTCAACACCAATATATTGGTGGCTTTTGCCTGTAACTCTGTAAAATTTATTGATTGTAATTTTTAAAAAATCAGTGTTTTTATCTTCGTCAAGCGAAAGAATGGTTTGCATTGTCGCCTTTCCTAATGTATTGCTTCCTATTAAAAGCGCACGATTGTAATCTTGTAATATTCCTGAGAAAAATTCGCTTGCAGATGCCGTATTGCTGTTGACAAGAACTACAATTGGGCCTTTATAAATTAATCCTCTGTAAGGATCGTTAATTATTGATTTTTGTTGTTTATTGTCTATAACAACAGAAATCGGACCGTAATCAACAAACATTCCAGCTAGTTTTATTGCTTCTTCCATAGATCCGCCACCGTTGTCAATTAAATCGATAACTAATCCTTTTATATCATCTCTTTCGAGTTTCATTACTTCTCTGGCAACATCATCCGCACAGCCTTTTCTGCTGTTTCCATCTAAATCAGCATAAAAGCTTGGTATTTTGATATAGCCAATTTTGCTGTCTTTCCCGATTATAAAGCTGAAAACCGAATTATCTTCGTCTTTCATCACTTGCTTCTCAATGTAAACATCAAAATTTTTACCCGAATTTCGTTTTAAGGTCAGTGTAATACTTTTATTAGACTCAGATAAAATCATATTCGAAATAGATTCTAATGACGCACAAGAAACCTGCAAAGTCTCTTTTTGATTGGAAATCGAAATAATCTGATCGCCTTTTTTAATTTGTCCCGTTTGATATGCCGGACCATTCGGATCGATTTCTTCTATAATTATTTCGTTTTTTTCATTCAGATTCACACTCATCCCGAGAGATAAATGTTCTTTAGATAATGAAGCTACAAAACTGGTTTTAGAGTCATCGCTGAAATAGGCAGTATGCGGATCAAAATAAGTACAAAAGAAATTATAGAGATTTTCTTCCTGTCTAACTTTGGTTTCTAGAAGTGTGCTTATGCGGCAGATTTCATTCGATAAAATTAAATTTTTTGAAGCGGTTTCGATTGATTTGAAATTAGCTTTAATAGAATCTAAATTTTCGCTGGTTTCGGCCATTTCATCTAAAATCTGGTAACGCAGTTTTTTCAGCCAGACTTTTTCTAAATCTTCTTTTTTAAGATAAAATGGAAAAGCTTTTTTATAAAAACGAATAGTGTCTTTTTTTGTGTAATCTATAGTTCCAAGCTGAATTTTTTCTAAGACAGCTTTTGTTCTAATTAATCCGTTTTTATATTTTTCTGTAATGTCAGTTAAAAAACTGCAGTCGTTTGCCAGAATTAAATCATCTAAATTTAAACGGTATTTTTTAGACATTTCGTCATATTCACTTTTAAAAAAAATGTTTCGGGAAGGGTCTAATTCATTGATTAGATTGTCAAAAACAAAAATTGATAAACTGTCATTTACAGGTTTTGGCCTGATATGCTCAGTTTGTATCATTGCATTGATTTTATTTAGGATTTGGCACGTTTCATCACTATTTTGACTAAATAGAAATGTTGTAGCAAACAAAAATAACAGCCAAATTTTTTTCATAAACAATAACTTAATACATCTACATTAAAGTTACGTTTATTTTTTGATAATGGTTTATATTATTTCTAAAAAATCTTACAGATAATAAATCATAAAATGTCACAGATTAAAAATAGTATTTAGAATAAACCGTGTAATCTTTTTAATCTCGGGCAAAAAAAAAATGCATTACCATAATAGTAATGCATTTCGCAGTATTTTTATTCTTACAATTATTTTTTGTAAAAAGGCAGTTTTACCACTTTTGCTGGAACATCATTTTTTCTAATTCTGATAAAAATGTCGCTGTCAATTGCGCTATTGTTTACAGTAACATACCCTAAACCAATTCCTTTATTCATAGAAGGAGACATTGTTCCAGAAGTTACAATACCAATTACAGCACCTTCTGCGTCTACAATTTCGTAATCATGTCTTGGTACAGCGCGTTCTTGCATTTCAAAAGCCACTAATTTTTTAGAAACACCCTCTTCTTTTTGTTTTTTAAGATTATCAGAGTTTGTAAAATCTTTAGTGAATTTAGTAATCCAGCCTAAACCAGCTTCAAGAGGAGATGTTGTATCATTAATATCATTTCCGTATAGGCAGAATCCCATTTCTAAACGTAAGGTATCGCGGGCTGCAAGTCCAATTGGTTTGATTCCGAAAGCAGCACCAGCTTCAAAAACTTTATTCCAAACTTGTTCTGCTTCGCTGTTTTTGCAGTAAATTTCAAATCCTCCAGAACCAGTATATCCTGTAGCAGAAATAATTACGTGCTCAATTCCAGCAAAATCACCTACTTCAAAATGATAATACGGAATTGCTGCTAAATCTACAGAAGTCAAAGCCTGCATTGCCTCAACAGCTTTTGGTCCTTGAATTGCTAATAATGAATAATCATCAGAAAGGTTTTTCATCTCAACATCCAAATCATTTTGCGATGAAATCCAGTTCCAGTCTTTTTCAATATTAGAAGCATTTACAACAAGTAAATACTGCTCTTCTTTCATTTTATATATGATCAAATCATCAACGATTCCGCCATCATTGTTTGGCAGGCAAGAATATTGCGCTTTTCCAATTGTCAAAGTAGAAGCATCATTCGAAGTCACTTTCTGAATCAAAGCCAAAGCGTTTGGTCCAGTAAGTAAAAATTCACCCATGTGCGAAACGTCAAAAACGCCCACACTGTTACGAACTGTTTCGTGTTCAGCATTTACGCCTTCGTAAGTAATAGGCATATTGTAACCGGCAAAAGGCAGCATTTTCGCTCCCAAACTCTCATGTATGTGCGTAAGCGCAGTATTTTTCATTGTGTTCTTTTATAAAATTGTGTCGCAAATTTATTCAAAAAATATCGAAAATCACTAGTCAAAATTATAAAATTCGCAATAATCAGGAGCTATTTCCAGCTTTCCGTTTCAAGTCCTCATAAAAAAAGCAAAGTTTCTAATGTTCTAAAAAGAGCTTCCTTCGGTCGCTTTTTCAGAACAAGAAACTTTTGCTTTTTTTACTCCGGGCTTTCCACTGCAATCTGGGCTAGGATCGAGAGCTTAACAAAATCTTTATTCTTTAATTTTTGCGTAACTTTAATTCAAAATCATTCAAAATGAAAGATCCTTTTTTAATTACAAAAGAAGAAATACTGAAATTCTATAAACCAGTAAATTCTCATACACATAAAGGAATTCAGGGTCACGCCGTTATTATCGCCGGAAGTTACGGCAAAATAGGGGCAGCGGTTTTAGCATCAAAAGCTTGTCTGAAATCTGGCTGTGGACTCGTAACGACTTTTACGCCAAAATGTGGTTATCAAATTCTGCAGGTTTCCATTCCCGAAGTTATGGTGGTCACCGATGAAAATTCTAACTTTATAACTAATATTCAGATCCCGTTAATTCCACAGGCAATCGGAATTGGTCCTGGAATCGGGAAGGAGCTGGGCACTCAAAAAGCGTTATTTGAGTTTTTAAGAGTCAATAAAACACCTTTGGTTCTCGATGCAGATGCGTTGAATATTTTGGCAGAAAATCAATCTTGGCTTGAATTAATTCCAGAAAACACGATTTTGACACCACATCCAAAAGAACTAGAACGTTTAATTGGCAAGTGGAACTCAGATTCTGAAAAATTTCAAAAAACAATTGCTTTTTCTGAAAAGTATAAAGTTATTATGGTCATGAAAGGCGTACCTACTTTTATTATCAATAAAAATGAAGTTTACCAAAACACCACAGGAAACGCTGCTCTTGCGACAGCCGGAAGCGGTGACGTTTTAACCGGAATTATTACAAGTCTTCTTGCGCAAGGTTACGAACCAAAATATGCAGCAAAACTTGGTGTTTATATTCATGGTTTAACTGCAGATATTGCCTTGCCAGAAACGGGTTATGAATCTTTTATAGCTTCGAATATTATCGAGAATTTAGGGAAAGCTTTTTTGAGTTTGGCTTAACCGCAAAGAACGCAAATTATTACTAATAGAGATTTATTCTCATTTTTTGTCATCCTGAGCGAAGTCGAAGGACAGCAAAGATATTCCTCAAAGTTTAATTTCTTTGTCGAGTTACTTGCACCGCTTCGACCTCTCTCAGGGTGAGAAACTAAACAATACAATCTAAAAACAGCTTTGCTTTCTTTGCGTAAACCTTTGCGCTCTTTGCGGTTAAATTACTAAGTTTGTAACTATGAAAAACAACTTCGATCTCAGAACGGTAAATGTTACACGTTATATCACGCCATTGCGAGAAGGCGGTTCTTTACCCGCTTTGGCAGAAGCCGATGACGACTTTAAATACGTATTAAAATTCAAAGGTGCTGGTCACGGCGTAAAAGCTTTGATAGCCGAATTAGTTGGCGGACAAATTGCAAAAGCCTTAAAATTGCAACTTCCGGAATTAGTTTTCGCCAATCTCGATGAAGCTTTTGGAAGAACCGAAGCCGATGAAGAAATTCAGGATTTACTGCAAGGAAGCCAGGGATTAAATCTGGCACTTCATTTTTTATCTGGTGCCATTACATTTGATCCTGTTGTTACAACTGTCGATGCTAAATTGGCGTCGCAGATTGTTTGGCTTGATGCTTATATTACAAATGTAGACCGAACTTTCAAAAACACTAATATGCTGATTTGGCATAAAGAATTATGGTTGATTGATCACGGGGCCTGTTTGTATTTTCATCATTCTTGGAACAATTGGGAACAGCATGCTAAAAGTCCGTTTGCGTTAATAAAAGACCATGTTTTATTGCCTCAGGCCTCACTTTTAAAAGAAGTCGATGCTGCATTTAAAGCGCTTTTAACAGAAGAAATTCTGGAAGAAATTGTAAACACAATTCCGCAAGAATGGCTGCAATGGGAAGATACCGATGAAACGCCAGAAGCTTTGCGCAATGTATATTTACAGTTTTTAAAGACACGACTAAATAATTCCGAAATCTTTGTAAATCAGGCTCAAAATGCAAGATAATCACTTATATGAATATGCTGTGATTCGTGTTGTACCAAGGGTAGAGCGCGAAGAATTCCTGAATATCGGAATCATTTTATTTTGCAAAAAAGCTAAATTTATTAAGGTATTATCGCATATTGACGATGCTAAAATTGAAGCGCTTTCTAGCGATTTCGACATTGAACAGCTGCATTGTAATGTAACCGCACTTAAAAAAATTGCAGCCGGAGATAAAGATGGCGGACCAATTGGCGAAATGGATATTCCATCTCGTTTTCGCTGGCTTACAGCAATTCGAAGTTCAGCAATTCAAACTTCAAGGCCACATTCAGGACTTTGCGAAGATTTAGAAAAAACGGTTCAAAGATTGTTTGAAGAAATGGTTCTTTAAGGAAGGTTCAAAGAGACAAAGGTTCAAAGGGACAAAGGTTCAAAGGGACAAAGGTTCAAAGAGACAAAGGTTCAAAGGTTTTTATTTGATTGAGATAATCTACTCATTTCTGTCATTTCGATCCCGAAGCCTTGGGATCGAAATGACAAAATAAAAACCTGAAACCTGAAACCTGAAACCTGAAACCTGAAACCTGAAACCTGAAACCTGAAACCTGAAACCTGAAACCTGAAACCTGAAACCTCAAACCTGAAACCTGAAACTTGAAACAAAAAAACTGAAAACTAAAAAAACCACGAACTACATCACTGTAATTCGTGGTTAAAAAAAAACTAAACTAACTCATATTTTGCTATCCAGAGTTTATTAGAATGAACCGCAGGTGTTACCAGAAAAAGTAGCACCAGCTCCAGCAGTAACATCAGCCTTAACAGCAGATGCTGCAAGTGTTACAATTGTATATGGAGGAGTAAAAGCGGTTTTGCTTCCTAATTGATTACCGCTTGTATTGGTAAAAAGATTTCCAACCGCGGTAACTGCTGTATAACCTGTCATTAAATCTATTGGTGTTTTTACACCTTCAAAAGAATTGTTTTCTACACGGATATTAGCTTCAAAACCAGCTGCAATACATTTATTGCTTACTGTACTATTAAAGTAATTGTTGATTAAATGCACTTGGCCAAAACGTACTCTTGGCATTCTTTCTTTACAGCCAGGAGCCCACCAGCAACGAGCAAAAGTTATTCTTAATTTTCCGCGATCTCCAGTTGCTCCATCGCTTGAACCAATTAAGTTCGAATATCTGTGATCATCAGAACCTCCAGAACCTCCAGCTTTCGGCGGTTTTAGATAGTGAAATTTAGAATAAGTAACCGAGATATAATCTGATTTGTTTTTGATGTCGAAGTTTCCGTCAACACCATCTCTAAATTCGCAGTGGTCGACCCATACATTTGTACATTCATCCAGAATTGCATTATCCCAGCCGTCAGTATCATATGCACCGGGACCTTCAAAAATAAGGTTTCTGATAATAATGTTCTTGCATCTTTTAATGTTGATGATTCCAGAAGCATCTTTTGTCTGATTAGTCGAAACCAATTTTGCACCGCTTGTACCATAAATGGTTTTGCCAGTTTGATCTTGGAAAGACAATCTTGCTGTAATGGTGATTGTACCAGTTACTTTAATAACTTTTACAGAACTGCTCTCAATTGCTGCTTTTAATTGGGCGTAAGTTGTAACTGTTGTTTCAGCAGAAGTTCCTCCGCCAGTTGTTCCGCCGTTTTGAGAAGCCCATCCCGGAACTTGAGCGCAGTTGCCCACTTTTGCAGTAATACCAGTAGGAGTGGCCACATCAGTTTCGACAATTGCGCTTTCACTACTTGGTGAAGCAATTTCTTCCGTATTACAGCTTGTAAAGCTTAATACAAGTGCTAATAGTAACACTGACCATTTTGATGTAAATTTCATAATAAAGATTTGGGGTTTATAAATATTTAACAGTACAAATCTGCTTATAATAATTATTAAAAAAGTTGAACAAGTTCAATGTTTTACAAAAAAATTAGGATAAAATGTTTTTTTAACAATTGTTAAGTGACAAAAAAGCGTAAAAAAAGTATTTTTACGTAATCGATTACATCATTTTTAATTCATTCAACTACTTACGCCCCCGAGTAAGAATAAAACTAAAAACAAATGTACAAAGCCCTCAGATTAAACATTGAACGAAAAATTAACCTAACAAATGAAGAATGGAAAAACATTGTAGAGAAAGCAGAATTTATTAAGCTCAAAAAAAATGAGTTTCTGCAAATTCAGGACTCAAATAACTCTTACGAAGGATTTATTTTAAAGGGATCGTTTAAAACCTACATTCTAAACGATAACGGAACTGAAAGTGTGATTTTCTTCTCCTTTGAAAACGAATGGATGTGTGATCTCGAAAGTTTTTACCATCAAAAACTGACGACTTACAACATAAAAGCGTTAGAAGACAGTGAGATTTTAGTTATCAGTAAAACAAACAAAACGCTTTTGTTTGAGCAAGTGCCAAAGCTGATTCAGTTTCACATTATTATGGTTGAGAAAGCAAATGTTGCCATTCAGCAAAGACTTTTAGATGTATTAAACAAAAAATCGAAGCAAAGATATTTGGAATTCGTAGAACGTTATCCCAATAAAATTGACAAAATCAACAACAGAAATTTATCCTCATATCTGGGAGTGTCGCATGAATTTTTGTCAAAGATTAAAAAGAGTTTCTAAGTTTTTTAGTTTCTAAGTTTTTTTTATCTAAAGTAAAAATCTCTCAAAGACGCAGAGTCGCAAAGTTTAAATTTTCTTTTCGACTCTGTGTGTTTGAGAGATTAAAAACCCTTGCGACTTCTAGTAATTCTTCGTGTTCTTTGTGGTAAAATCCCTTAAATTTTTTTCTCTAAAAAGACAAACTCCAAAGGCGAATCTGAAATATTAATATGAATATCGCTTGAAGGAAAAGGTTCTCTTTGGCCAGTTTCTGCGTAACCGTGGCGTTTGTACCAAGCAATAAGTTCTGAACGAACCGAAACAACCGTCATAATAATACTCGACAATCCTAAAGCTTTAGCCTGATTTTCGGCTTCAGCCAACATCTTTTTTCCGATACCGCCATTTTGCAATTCAGGTGAAACAGTCAACATTCCTAAATACAATTGATGTTCTTTCTCAACTAATAAAACTGAGCCAATAATTTTTTCATTGGCTGTAAACTTCAGGAACGTATTTTTAGTATCTAAAATGATTTCGGTCAATTCTTCTTCGGTTGTTCTTTTTCCTTCTAATAAATGAGCTTCTGTAGTCCACCCTTTTTTAGAGGTTTCGCCTCTGTATGCTGAATTGATTAAGGTTGTTAATGCTGGAATGTCTTCTAGTAATGCTTTTGTAATCATGAATTATAATAGTTGTAATTTAGCTTCTTTAGGATTAGAAACCAGCCTTAATATTTTGCAGGTTCGTTAGCTTTAGGTAATGATTGTTTGATGAATGTTCTGATGTCTTCATTTGCAGTTTCTAAGTCAGCTTTTCTTAAATACATCATATGACCACTTCTGTAGCCTTTCCATGACATTCTATCCGTTAATTTTCCGCTTGTATCCATTTGCCATAAATCGTATTTAGCGTTAAAGTAATCACAGGCTCCGTCATAATATCCTGATTGCACCATTACGTGTAAATACGGATTTTGTGCCATGGCTTGTCTTAAGTTTTCTCCTGTTTTATCATTAGTTCTGTCCCAAGGATGCACAGGGCCAAACATATTGTATTTAAAATCAGTTTTGTAGTTAAGATTATTACGTACATACATATTGATAGCAGGCGTAAACGAATGCAGCCAAGACGTAAGTTCGGCATTAAAATCAGGACTTTCGCCAGAGTCTTTGCGGTCAATTCCTTTATATCTTGAATCCAGTCTTCCTACTGTGTAGCCTTTATCTCTTAAGAGCTCTTTCCAAAAATAATCGTAAGGAAGGTCTAAATTGTTTTGCAGGATAACTTTCTCTGAAATACCAGAATAACGTGCTATTTTAGCAGCAATTTCTTTTCTTTTTTGCTCGTCTAAAAATCCACCTTTGCTCAGCGCAGGAAGAAGTTCGTTTATCGTAAAATCTTCCACCTCAGGCAGCATATCGGTTAAATCTTTGTTTTGGAGATCAGGACTAAGCATTTTGTGATACCAGGCAGTCGCTGCAAAATAAGGTAATTTAAGAGCGGCAGTAGAAACAACACCACGCGTTATTCCTAAATCAGTGGGAGACACCAAAATTACTCCGTTAAGATACATCCATTGATTGTTTTGTAATTGAAGCGCCAATCCGGAAACTCGAGTGGTTCCATAACTTTCACCTATTAGGTATTTAGGAGAAGCCCAACGATTGGTGCGGGTTACAAAACCATTGATCCAATCGGCTAAGTATTTAATGTCGGCATTTACGCCAAAGAATTTTGTAGTAGGGATTTCTTTGCTTGTAGGTCTTGAATAAGCTGTGTTAACAGGGTTTACAAAAACGATATCAGCAACATCTAAAATAGAATAAGGGTTTTCTTTTATTCCGTAAGGCTGCACAGGGTAGCCTTCATCATCAATATTTAACAAACTTGGTCCCGTATAAGCAATCTCCATCCAAACCGAAGCAGATCCAGGGCCGCCATTGAATGAAATAACTAAAGGACGTGAATCTCTATCTTTTACATCAGAACGCTCATAATACGTATAGAATAATCCGGCAATTGCTTTTCCGTCTTCGTCCCAAACTGGCATAGTACCTGTTGTTGATTTATAAGCAACTTTCTGACCTTTTATTGTGGTTGTATGATTGGTGATGACTTGAGAATCTGGATTGAAAGTAAGGTTTGCAGGTGAATTTTCTTCCTTAGCAGGAGGAGTAGAGGCAGGTTTTGGTTTTGAATCCTGAGCATATGAAGTAAAAAATCCAGCTAAAAGAAATAAGAGTAATGTTTTTTTCATAGAATTAGGGTTTGTTATAGAATTTTGATGCTCTAAATAGGTATTTAATTAGAGTTTTTAAAGATATAAAAAAATACTAAGTGATGATTTCTAAGCGGAATAACTAAGAAAGTTTTTAACTGAGAAGTAGAAAAAGGAAAATGTGACTTGCTACGATTTTTTATTTGTTTAAGAAGGAAGAAATAGTTTTTTGTTTTATTTTGCTGGTGCGAGAGTCTATGATATCCAATTAATAATTTGGAATGTTTTTTTTGACTTTTTCAAGTACTTGATTTTCTTTTTCAATCACCTTTTCAAAAGGAGATTTTTTTGGTAAATGATCGTTTTGATATTTTTCTATAAGAGGAAAGGTTAAAATAATTTTTAAAGCCGTATGATAGTTTGTTATTTCGGTTCTTCTTTTATTAATTGTTGTTACCAGATTTTCCACTTCAGACTTCTTGCCATCATACTTAGTTGAACTATTTTTGATTAAGTTTAGAATTTTATTTTTCAAAATACTGTCTCTAATTCCTTCCGCATGACCTGTGGCAGATGTATAATAATTATCAGATTTACGATCATAATCATTAAAAATAGCGGTAGTGTCTCCTGGGTTTATTGAGTTCAATTCATCTTCTAAATTTTTCAGTTCCGGAGATTTATTTACAAGCTCCTGATATAAATCATCGACCAAATCATCTCCTTTTCTGAATCTGCCTATATCAATGCTTTTCTCTTGTAATGCCTTTGGTTCTTGATTATTACTAGCGTTATTCTCGTTTTTTTGACAAGAGAAAAAAAGAGCTAATGAAAATAGTATTAATAATTTTTTCATGATTGAATTTTTAGGTTGAATTGAAACGAATCTACAAAAACTTACTGATTTTAAATAAATGTTTTTAAAGATAATTTAAGGAAATGTCTGAAAAAAAAATGCAATTTATGTTGAACACAAACTGCAATTGCTGCCGCAAGCGAGCAAACTATAGAGCTTCTAAATTTGAGTTGCCTCCAGCTTTAGCTGGAGAACAAAATTGCAATAGTAGAAATGGCTTTAGTCTAATCTTAACTTTTTTGGCTAAAGCCGATTGAATGTCCATAAAAAAACTCCAGCTAAAGCTGGGGTCTATTGAATATTTTTCAATGTAGTTTAATTATTGTTTGCATGATCTCTTGCTAATTTCCTTTGCTAGCGCGAGCGTCCCGCTCGTGCACGTTCCAATTGGTTTTTGAATTTATTTGTCTTCACGAGCGGGACGCTCGCGCTAGCTAGTGGGCAAATTGCTTGTAGCGTGTGTTGTAGGAAGTTTTTCTTATAGGTCTAAAATATCTGTGACGTACTCAACTGGTTTTATATATATATTAAATAAGAATCTTGCTTTTTTTTCTCGTGTAATTAATTTATTTCTTAATGCTAGAATTTTATTTTTTAATTGAGTGGCTTCCGGTTCGTTCATTTTATAAATTACAATGTAATTATTGTCATTTGATAGGATGGAAAATTCATTCTTAGTGGTTACTATTTTATTTATAAATTGTTGAGAATGGTAAATACTATCGTAATATCTTAAGAGTTTATTATGGAGTTTAAAAATTTCGCTATTAGATTTAAATTTCGCCTTTATCGTACTTGTAAATTTTAAATCTTTATAAAATAACTTATCGAATCTAATTCGTAAAGTATCCATTTCAGTTAATTTTATAATTGTTTTTCGATGGTCAGAATCTATACTTGTAATATTTTGCTTTTCTAAATTTTTCAGTTTTTTTATAAACTTTTTTAAATCAGCACTATCAATTTTCATTAGTTTTAAGACTAAACGATTATTAGCAAATTGAGAATTTCTAAAATAAGCTTGATTATTTTTTACAGTTATAATATTTATGAAATACTTGTCATCAATAATTATATCGGAATAATTATATTTCAAATGAAAGTCATCATATTCAAGAGTAGGAGTTTGTAATGTAATTTTGTCCGCAAGTAAATCACTATCTGTAACGTTAGATGCAAATAAAACTAGTAAATATAAAAAAAGCATTTGAAATATGTAATTTGTTATGATCCATATTATTTTTTTATATATATTGATTTTTAAAATTATTGGTGGGATAATTATAATAGAACCCAATATTAGAATAACATAATTATCTATTAAAATGAATATACTTTCCATTTTAGTCCAATTCACTAGTAAAACTAATGCAATTAGAGGAATGTTAAATTGAATTTTTAGAACAAATATTAACTTAAATAAATTTTCACTTTTTAAATTTTTACACCATTTGTTTCGAAAAAAAATAAATGGAAAAAATAAAAAGGAAAATGGTATTAGAGTTAGAAATAATTCTAATATTGTTATGGGAATTACAAATTTGGAGTTATCAATAAGGAAAAAAATTATTACCGAATAATATATTACAACAAGTAAAAATAGATTATAAGTTTTCTCATTGTCATTATTGAGAATAATTTTTTTCCACGCAGAAATAGGTTTTGTATAAAGATTTACAACGTTTGTAAAATGAAAATCTAAATCCTTTAAGGTAAGCTTTGATAAAAAATCAAAGAACAATTTTATTTCATTCATAACTAAAATGTTTTTTCTTACTCATATTTCTAAAATTTACTGCAAAACATGTATATAGGAAACAAACCTTCGTATTTACACCTAAATTGGATTAGATAGTTGAAGGTTTAATTCATTTTCTATACTTTCAAATATATGTTTTTCTTACAAGATTTTTAAATTCAATAAAGAATAATTGATTTTATTTTTTTGAAAGGAAAAAATCTTAAAAAAATAAAAAAAACGACTGAAATAAATCTCAGTCGTTTAGTATATCAAAATATAAATAGATTACCCCAAAAAAGCCTTCAATTCCTCATAAGTTCCAATCCTCACACTCACTTTATCCTCATTCATAACACTCTCAATTTGTTCCGGAATCGGAAGTGTAATCCCCAAAGCAGGTTCCACAACATCCAGAAACTTAATAGGATGCGCGGTTTCTAAGAAAACACCAATCGCATTCTCATGTTTTTGCAATTCTTTTTTCAAACCTAAATAGCCAACGGCGCCGTGTGGTTCTGCGATATAACCGTTTGTGTTATAAATTTTCTTTAGAGCTTCAAGTGTTTGTTCGTCGGTATAGCTATAAGAAGAAAAGTCTTTTTCGAAAGCTTTTAAATCATTATTGTATAATTCCTGAATTCTGATAAAGTTGCTTGGGTTTCCAACATCCATAGCGTTAGAGATTGTCGCTTTAGAAGGTTTTGGATCGTATTTTCCGTTTTCTAAGAATCTTGGTACTGTGTCGTTTACGTTTGTAGATGCTACAAAATGTTCAATTGGCAAACCTAATTTCTTTGCCATAATTCCGGCACAGATATTTCCGAAGTTTCCGCTTGGACAAGAAAAAACTAAAGGTTTGTTTTGGCTTTTTAACGCTTTGTAAGCAAAGAAGAAATAAAACATTTGCGGTAACCAGCGCGCAATATTTATAGAATTGGCTGAAGTCAGGTTTTTATGCGCCAAAGTTTCATCTAAAAACGCTTTTTTTACCATATCCTGACAATCATCAAAAACACCGTTAACTTCAAGTGCTTTAATGTTTTGTCCTAAAGTAGTCAATTGTTTTTCCTGAATGTCGCTCACTTTTCCTGACGGATATAAAATGACAACATCAACACCGTCAACGCCTAGAAATCCGCTGGCTACTGCGCCTCCCGTATCGCCTGAAGTCGCCACTAAAACGGTGTTTTTGCTATTCTTTTTATCTTTATTAAAATACGCCAGACAACGCGACATAAAACGCGCTCCAACGTCTTTAAATGCCATTGTCGGACCGTGAAATAATTCTAACGAATAAATTCCGTTTTCAACTTCCACAACAGGGAAATCAAAACTCAAAGTCTCGGCAATAATTTCTCTTAAATGCGCCTCCGGAATCTCATCTCCAACAAATTGCTGCATGACATCAAAAGCAATATCGTTGTTGCTCAGATTTTCGATTACATTAAAAAATACCGGATTTAAAGGCGTAATATTTTCTGGGAAATATAATCCTTTATCGCTTGCTAATCCTTGTATTACAGCTTCTTTAAACGAAACCGTTGGTGCATTATGGTTTAAACTGTAGTATTTCATTTTGATTTTTATTTGAACACGAATTTCACTGATTGTCACTAATTCTTTGTCTTTAAATTATTGCACAAAATAATTCGTGATAATTCGTGTTATAATATTCTTACTCCATCCGGATTGATTTTTGAAACGTGAATTTCATACGGCAAATTCATATTTTCGTAAACTTCGCTCATGGCTTTTGCGATTTTATCTGCGGTTTCTTTTCCTCTACTTAAAGCAAAAATCGACGGACCAGAACCTGAAATTCCAGAACCTAAAGCGCCGTTTTCTAAAGCCGTTTGTTTGATTAGATCGAAACCCGGAATCAAAACGCTTCTTAATGGTTCAACGATTTCGTCATGAAGCGATCTTCCAATCAAATCGTAATCTTTTGTGTATAAACCTGCTATAAGTCCGCCCACATTTCCCCATTGCATAATAGCGCTTTTTAAGGAAACCGTTTGTTTTAAAACCGAACGCGCATCAGAGGTTTTTAACTCAATTTGCGGATGAACAACCGTTGCAAATAATTCTTCCGGACTGTCAATTCTGATAATATCAAGCGGCGCATAACTTCTTACTAAAGTAAAGCCACCCAAAAGGGCAGGAGCAACGTTGTCTGCATGCGCGTTGCCGCTGGCTAATTTCTCGCCCTGCATGGCAAATTGCACCAAATCTTTACGAGAATAGGGTCTGCCTAATAATTCATTAATTCCGAAAACCGCTCCGGCAGAACTTGCAGCGCTGCTTCCGATTCCGCTTCCGGCTTTGATGTTTTTATAGATTTCAATTTCGAATCCAAAATCCAGTTCGTCTAGAGTTTCAAGCATTGCCAAAGCCGCAACTCCAGAAACATTTTTCTCTGTTTCCAAAGGTAAATCGGCACCCACAATTTTTGTAATTCGAACCCCTTTTTGATCGACTTTTCGAACAATCATTTCATCGCCCGCATTGTCTAAGCAAAGTCCGAGTACGTCGAATCCGCACGAGAGGTTTGCGATAGTTGCTGGGCAAAATAGTTTTATTTCCATTTTTTGTTGTTTCAAGTTTCAGGTTTAAAGTTTAAGTTGCCAAACTTTGTGAGCTTAACCGCAAAGTTCGCAAGGTTTTTTCGCAAAGCACACAAGAAAAAACAAAGCTTTGCGAACCTTGCGTAATCTTTTGCGTGCTTTGCGGTTAAACTTTAAGCCTGAAACAAAAATTTATATATTACCTATTCTAATGACATCTGCAAAAATTCCTGATGCTGTAACCGCAGCTCCGGCTCCGGCTCCTTTGATCAATAAAGGCTGATCTACGTAACGATCGGTGTAGAAAAGAACGATATTGTCTTTTCCTTCCAAATTGTAGAAAGGATGATCTTTCGGGATAAATTGCAGGCCAACGCTTGCTTTTCCGTTTTCGAATTGTGCTACATATTTCAATCTTGATTCTTTGGCTAAGGCTTCTTCATATATTTTTTCAAAATGTGGAGCATGTTTGATTAACGAAGCAAAAAAGTCTTCATTATTTGTTGTTTCCAAACATTCTGCTGGTAAAAATGATTCGTTTGCAATAGCGTCAATATCCATTTCATAACCGCTTTCGCGAATCAAAATCAGGATTTTACGCGCCACGTCGATACCGCTTAAGTCAATTTTTGGGTCAGGTTCTGTGAAACCTTGAACTCCGGCTTCTTTTACCACATCGTGAAAAGAATTGTCTTTATCAAAATTGTTGAAAATGAAATTCAAACTTCCTGATAAAACCGCCTGAATTTTGTGTACTTTGTCGCCAGAAGCAATTAAGTTTTTTACAGTATCAATAATTGGCAATCCCGCACCAACATTCGTTTCAAACAAAAACGGAGCATTGTATTGTCGAGATAAACTTTTTAGTTTTTTATAATTGTCATAAGCAGATGAACAGGCAATTTTGTTGCAGGTTACAACCGCAATACTTTGTTTTAAGAATTTTTCGTACGTTTCAGAAACGCTTGCATTTGCTGTAATATCAACAAAAATACTGTTACGTAAATTCAGTTCTTTGGCACGGGCAATGAATTCAGTTTCAACAGCAGCGTCTGCTTTGTCTAAAATCGATTTCCAGTCTTTTAGTGAAATTCCATCTTCATCAAAAACCATTTTTCTTGAATTTGATAAAGCGATAACACGAACATTAATTTTTAAATTTTCTTTTAAAAACTTTCTTTGATTGTGAATTTGTTCGATGAATTTTTCTCCCACATTTCCAACGCCCATTACAAATAAATTCAGCTGTTTTGTGTTTTCTTCGAAGAAATTCTCATGCAAGGTATTCAACGCTTTTTTAACATCTCTTTTGTTTATAACAGTCGAAATATTACGTTCAGATGCACCTTGCGCAATCGCACGAATGTTTACGTTGTTTTTTCCTAAAGTGCTGAACATTCTTCCGCTTAAACCTTGGTGATTTTTCATGTTTTCACCAACCAAAGCGATAATGCAAAGGTCTTTTTCTACAATACAAGGATCGATTTTGTTTTGCAAAATCTCCACTTCAAAAGCTTTGTTGATTGCAGCTTCGGCAATATCAGCGTCAGAGTTTAAAATTCCGATACAAATAGAATGCTCAGAAGAAGCCTGAGTAATAAAAATTACGTTGATTTTTTCTTGAGACAATACTTCAAACAAACGTCTTGATGAACCTGCAACTCCAATCATTCCTGGACCTTCTAGCGTTACAAGTGAAATATTATCAATATGGCTGATTCCTTTTACCACTGTATCTTTTGATGATACTTGGCTAGAAATCAAAGTTCCTTCCGCTTCTGGTTCAAAAGTATTTTTGATCAGAATTGGAATGTTTTTTCTTAAAACGGGCTGAATTGTTGGCGGATATAACACTTTAGCACCAAAATGCGACAATTCCATCGCTTCTTGATAAGAGATATTCGCAATTGGCTGTGCTTGTTTTACGATTTTTGGGTTTGCAGTAAACATTCCGTTTACATCTGTCCAAATTTCTAATTGAGATGCATCAAGCGCTCCAGCAATAATAGCTGCAGTATAATCAGAGCCGCCACGGCCTAAAGTTGTTGTAATTCCGTCAAGTGTTAAGGCAATAAATCCTGGTAAAATATTGATTTTTGATTCATTTTCAGCAAAATATTCTTGAATCAATTGGTTCGAAATTTCAAAATTCACAACTGCTTTTCCAAAGTTGCTGTTGGTTTTAATCAATTCGCGGCTGTCTTTATAAACAGCACTTTTATCGATTTGCTGATACGCCTGTGCAATGATATAAGACGAAAGCAATTCGCCAAAACTTAAAATTGTATCTTCAGTTCTAGGAGATAATTCTCCTAATAAAAAACAGCCGTCTAATAAAGTTTCAAGATGATTAATGATTCTTTTTATGTGGCTTAATAAACTGCTTTGCTCGCTGACCGGAATAAGTTCTTTAAGAGTGTCAAGGTGTTTTTTCTCTATTTCGGCAACAATATCTCTAAAGCTTTCATCATTTGCTGCTGCTTTTGCCGCTGCAGATTGCAGTAAATCTGTTACTTTGCTTAGTGCTGAAACAACAACTGCTAAATTATCTTCTTTAGATTTTTGATTTATAATTTCGAGAACGAGTTTTATATTTTGAGCATTGGCAACCGAAGTTCCGCCAAATTTTAATACTTTCATTTTTGATATTTTTAATAAGGTGCAAAGATTTTAAGTAACAAACGTTCAAAGGTTATCTAGTATGAACTGAAACTGAAAACTGTGACTATTTTTTTGTTTTTTGTGAATGTTTTTCATGTATCCAATACCTTTCTTCTTTCAAGAAAAAAGAATAGATAACCCAGATTTATATGTAGAAATGTATACCCCTAAGGGGTAGTAGTTGTTGTAGTAGAAATAATTGCAACAGCAATTGCAACTCTAGTTTGAGTTGTCATTGTAGATTGATATTTTGCGCTGTTGCTATTCATTTTGATTTTTCAAAAGTACAGTTTTTTATAAAAGTTAAAAACCTTTATTTTCTTTTTGCGAATATTTTAATAATTCAATTTTGAATAAATTAATATTGAGTTTTCATCAGCTTTAAATCTGTTAAATTGATGTATTCGTATATTTAGAACTCTTTTTATTGAGATTGATGCAGGTTAATAAGCTGATTTTTAATAAAAGTATTACAGAAACAGTTCAGAAGTCTATTTAATTACTAGGAAATAGTTTTTTTGATTCTGTTGATTTAATCAATTTCTAAAAAAAAATAAAAATAGCCTATTAGGTATAATTAGTATTGTGAAATAAATAAAAGTGCGGAATTTGAATTTGCCAAATTTTAATTATTATGAACAAATGTTGCTTTTTAATATTGATTTGCTGAATTTTGATGCCTTAAAATAAAAATGACATGAGAGAAATCCATTATATAAGTACTGAAACCTTAAGTTTAGAAGCTTTACAAGAAATTATTGTCAATCAAAAGACACTTGAATTATCGGAAGAAGCGAAAGTAAATGTTCAGAAATGCCGTGATTATTTAGATAAAAAAATGGCCTCGCATTCTGAGCCTATTTACGGAATCAATACAGGATTTGGATCACTTTGTAATGTAAAAATCTCAAATGAAAATTTATCAAAACTTCAGGAAAACCTTGTAAAATCGCACGCGTGCGGAACAGGGGAAGAGGTTCCTGCAGAAATTGTAAAGTTGATGCTTTTGCTTAAAATTCAATCTTTAAGCTACGGGCATTCAGGAATTCAATTACAAACCTTAGATCGTTTGGTAGATTTTTATAACCATGATATCCTACCTATAATATATACGCAGGGTTCACTGGGAGCTTCAGGAGATTTAGCGCCGTTAGCACATTTATCTTTACCTTTATTAGGAGAAGGCGAAGTGCTTTTTGAAGGAAAAAAAAGGGCTTCTGCCGAAGTGTTAAAGCACTTTAACTGGGAGCCAATTGTATTACAGTCGAAGGAAGGTTTGGCTTTGTTAAACGGAACCCAGTTTATGAGTGCTTATGGAGCTCACATTTTATTAAAGGCTTACAAATATTCATATTTAGCTGATTTAATCGGAACAATTTCTCTTGAAGGTTTTGATGGAAGAATCGAGCCTTTCAACGAATTGATTCATTTTATTCGTCCTCATAAAGGGCAAATAATTACCGCACAGCGTATAAATGAGTTTTTAGAAGGAAGCGAAATTATAGAGCAGGAGAAAAAACACGTTCAGGATCCGTATTCTTTCCGTTGTATGCCACAGGTTCACGGCGCTTCAAAAGATGCGATTGATTACGTTCGAAAAGTGTTTAAAACTGAAATTAACTCTGTTACAGATAATCCAAATATATTTATAGAAGCCGATCAGATCATCTCCGGTGGAAATTTCCATGGCCAGCCTTTGGCATTAGCCTTAGACTTTATGGCAATTGCTTTAGCTGAATTAGGTAGTATTTCTGAAAGAAGAACCTATCAATTGATTTCAGGATTGCGAAATCTCCCTGCATTTTTAGTTGATAATCCAGGTTTGAATTCAGGATTTATGATTCCGCAATATACTGCGGCAAGTATTGCAAGTCAAAATAAGCAATTGGCAACGCCATCAAGTGTTGACAGTATTGTTTCTAGCAACGGTCAGGAAGATCATGTAAGTATGGGCGCAAACGGTGCAACAAAAGCATTGCGCGTAATGGATAATTTGGAGCGTATTTTAGCAATTGAATTAATGAACGCTTCGCAGGCTATTGCGTATAGAGAACCTTTAAAATCAAGCGATTTCATCGAAATGTTTTTAAGCAGTTACAGAGAAGTTGTGCCTCTTGTTAAGGAAGATAGAATCTTACATTATGATATTGAAAAGACCGTATCATTCTTGGACAGTTTCCAAATTGAAAACGATTTGTTAACAATGGCTTAACATTGCAAAGTATTAATGAAGTAATTTTGCACTATCAAAAATATAAAAATGTCAATAAACAGTATTTTCCAATTTTTAGTGCCGAAAGACAAGAAATTCTTTCCACTTTTTGAAGAGGCTTCAAGCAATTTAATTGAATTAGCTTCTAACTTACACGAAGCTGTAAATCTTCCATTAAAAGAAAGAGAAGTTCTTTTTCAAAAAATTGACGAATTAGAGCAAAAAGGAGAAGACATTACACGTCAAACCAATCTAGAATTGAGCAGAAACTTTATCACTCCATTTGATAGAGAGGATATTCATACCTTAATTACTTCTATTGATAACGTTGCAGATTACCTTCACGGTGCAGCGAGCAGAATGAGATTGTATCAAGTTGATAAGATTACAAAATCTATCAGAAAGATGACAGAAATCAACCTTGAAGCTTGTCAAAACATTGACAGTGCGGTAAAAGAGTTGAGCAACTTAAAAAATATGAACATTATTAAAGATGCTTGTGCTAGAATTAATAAATTAGAGAACAAGTCGGATAACGTTTATAATAAAGCAGTTTTTGAAATTTTTGAAAACGAAACAGACGCTAAAAATATTATTAAATATAAAGAAGTGTTATCTGTTTTAGAATCAGCAACAGACAAATGTAAGAGTGTTGCGAACATACTAGAATCTATTTCTGTAAAACATTCTTAATTCAATTTATTTCATTCTGAAGTTATAATTTTATGACGCTACTTATAATTATTATAGTATTAGCTTTAATTTTTGATTACATCAATGGTTTTCATGATGCGGCAAATGCTATAGCGACTGTTGTTGCTACAAAGGTTCTAACGCCTTTTCAGGCCGTTCTTTGGGCAGCATTTTTTAACTTTTTAGCTTATTGGGTTTTCGGATTTGGTGTTGCAGATACTGTTGCTAAGACAGCGCACACCATGGAGATTAACCTAGTAGTAATTCTAGCCGGTGTTATTGCAGCAATTTGTTGGAATTTATTGACTTGGTGGTTAGGAATTCCTTCAAGTTCATCTCATACCCTTATTGGTGGTTTTGCGGGAGCAGCGGTTGCTCACGCGATAGCCGTACACGGTTTCTCAGGTTATATTGGCGAAGATGGAGCTACACATTATTGGTACGAAATTGTAAGCTGGTATAAGGCAGGAAAAGATGGCGGAATGCCTTCCGGGGTTCTTATTATAATCGCTTTTATTGTTTTAGCGCCATTATTGGGTGCATTTGCTTCTTATTTAATTTCGATTTGGTTATTAAATGCTTCTCGTAAAAGTATTTGGCCTAAAATATTTACAGTCGCTTTAATGATTGCTACAGTTTGGCTGGTTAGCAGATTAATGGTGCCTTATGCAGAAATTGACAAACCTAGATTCGAATCACATTTTTGGAGCGTAGCTTTCGATCCGCATAATATTAAATGGTTTTTAGTTGCTTTTATTATCTTGACAGTAAGTGCTTTTTGTTTAATATTCAGCAGTTTGAATCTTCATCAGGCAGATGCTGCTTTGAAAAAAATGCAATTGCTATCTTCTGCAGCTTTTAGTTTAGGGCACGGAGGAAATGATTCACAAAAAGTAATGGGTATTATTGCAGCTGCTGTAGCTGTATTTATTCATACAAATCCAGGTGTTCATATGGATTCTTGGTTAGACGTTGTATTGCCAAATGATGACTTAGGAATAAAAGGAGTAATGCCAGGATGGATTCCGTTAGCCTGTTATTCTGCTATTGCTGCAGGAACTTTGAGCGGTGGTTGGAAAATTGTAAAAACAATGGGTTCTAAAATCACAAAAGTAACTTCATTTGAAGGTGTTGCTGCTGAAACTGCTGGTGCTTTAACACTTTATTTCACAGAACATTTAAAAATTCCAGTAAGTACTACACATACAATTACAGGTTCTATTATAGGGGTTGGATTAACAAAACGTGTTTCTGCAGTTCGCTGGGGAGTAACCGTAAGTTTAATCTGGGCGTGGATTTTAACGATTCCGATTTCAGCTATTTTGGCAGGATTGGTTTATTTTATACTAAGTGTATTTATTTAATAAAATGATTTTTGGGAAATGTGAGATGTAAATCACATTTTATATACATATTTTAAAGCCGATTTCAAATTGAAATCGGCTTTTTTATTATAGTTTTTTATGATTTTTATTCTTTCGAAAATAAAAATTCTTTTCCTCCTTGTTTTAAAATCATTTCTTTTTTACCAGCATTAAACTCTAGTACAACTCCGGCTGCATCAAATTTGAATATGTTAACAGCAGTCGCTTCTAAAGGAAAAGAAGGTTGTCCTGTAGCCTGTGCAATTAGTGTGTTGTCTTTTTTTGAAATGCTTATTTTTAATGGAATCTGCGAACTTCCGTATGTTCCAGAGTACAAATCCAAAGTTTCTGGAGTAACTGCAACATTGCTAAAAGTTGGCATGCTAAAAGGTTTACGGAAATAAGAACTCAAGGCGCATAATAAAATGTTGTTATTGTCGTAACCCATTCCGTTTGAAGTAATAGACAACGCTAATTTATCTTCAGGAAAATAACCCAAAATAGCCCTAAATCCGTCGATTGAGCCATTATGTCCGTAGCTTTTTCTTTCGAAATAAGGAAATTCTAAAATTCCCATCCCATATTTGCCTTTTATGGTTTTCATTTCATTAAGGTGTTCCATAGAAACAACTTTTCCGGCAAAAAGACTTTCGATAAAAAAGTTCAAATCTGTTGGATTAGAAACAATTGCTCCAGCTCCAAGCGGAATTGACATATCGGTTTCACTTTCTTTTTCCCATTTTCCGGCCAAAGTATAAGAGTAGGATTCGTTATTTTCAATGCTTATTTTCCCACCCAAATACGTGTTTTTCAATTTTAGAGGTTTAATAATCTTCTGATTTAAAATTTCAGCGTACGATTTCTTGTAAACATCTTCGAGAATAAACGATAATAAAACATAGTTAGAATTACTGTATTGACTTTTTGTGTCAGGTTCAAAAACAATTTCTCCTGCAGCAATTTTTTCTGTCATTTTAGCTCGTGATTGCGGCTGTGTATTCCATTTCAAGTAATCCGGATCATTTGTAAAATCATGAATCCCACTTCTATGATTTAATAAATTACTGATTGTAATAGTTTTGGCATTTTTTATTGTTGGAAAATACTTGTCGATAGTTTGATTCAAATTGATTTTGTTCTCTTCGACCGCTTTAAAAATAAGAGAAGCCGTAAATGTTTTAGAAATTGAACCAATTCTGTACTTCGTGTTTATGCTTGACTTTTTTGAAGTAGCAATATCATCAAATCCAATTGATCTGGAGTAGATTGTTTTTCCATTTTCAGAAATTGCAATACTCCCCATGTATTTGTTGTTTTTTTCTAAAAGAAGAAACAAACTATCCATTCTTTTGGCATTGAAAGTTTGAGCAAAAGCACTTGTAATAACAAGTGTAAATAAGCAGGTAATAATTTTTTTCATAATAGCGTTTTTTGATTGATTGATTTTTTGAGCTTTAGTAATAGCGTGATAAGAAAATAAAATAATACGATTGACAGTAACATTACCGGAATAAACCAATTGCCTAGGACTTCATAAGTTTGGCTTTTGATTTGATCTTCGGGATTGATGAGTCCCAATACGAAAACAGAAAAAGAGTCTTTTTTCATATACAGCCCAACAAGTGATGGATTGAAAATTTTAGCGAAAATCAGGAAAACAAAACCAAATAGAAAAAGATATAAAACAAAGAAAAAGATATACGAAATACCGTTTGTGAAGTTCAATATCAAAGCTTTAAACACATGAACAGGGTTAAAAGTTTTTGTCGCCTGTTCCAGTTTTTTATCTGCAACGAGTGGTTTTAAAACCTCTTCTGGCACGCCTAATTTTTCTATTATGTCTAAAAGGGCGTCAATTTCATTTGCTTCTTTTTTATACTGAATGGCTTCAAAAATATGACTGTTGAATTCCATATAAATGTCATCTTGATTGATTTTTGACAAAGAAGCTGTGGCTTTTTTGACGCGCTTCATGTAGTCTGAATAAATTCTTTGTGAAGCTTTTTGTTCGAATTTAATGTCTTCTATTTTCATTGAATGATTTTTTTGATTGATTTTTCTAGGTTTTCCCAATAGATATTCATCTCACTTAAAGTTTTTATCCCAGCGTCAGTTAATGAATAATATTTTCTTGGAATTCCAGTTTCCTGTTCTACCCATTTTGAATCTACCAATTCTTCTGTTTTTAACCGGTTCATTAACGGATAAAGTGTTCCTTCAGCAATTTCTATTTCGGTATGTTTTCTTATTTGTTCGATAAGTTCATAACCATAGTACTCATTATTTTTGAGTACGTTCAGAATAATAAAAGTCAATGTTCCTTTCTTTACCTGCGATTTCCAATTTGCTACAAATGTTTCGTTCATTCTGCTAATGTATAACAAAACACATAGTATAACAAAGTATATAGCTAAGTTTTTAATGTAAAATAATTAACTATTTGATTTTTAAGTAGTTATTTTTTTTTTTTTTTACTTTCTAAAATTCTTATGATTGTGCTTGCGCTTATAATGCGTTTGCTTTAATTGCTTTTTATCTTCTGAAATTACGCTTATAGTACCGTCAATTTCCAGCATACAAAGCTTTACATCGGTAAAATGCTCTAAACCATGTTCACGCATTGCTTCTTTAAGTTCATCGTTAGAAATGTCTAATTTGCTTAAGGCATCAAAATCTAATTTTCCGTCGTGAATTAAAATTTCTGGTTTGTCTAAAAGTAAATCGTTTAGGATTTTGTATTTATGGGTTAATTTTTTGATAACAAAATTAATCACAAATAAAACCAAAGCCGCAACCAAACCTCCCCATAAGCTAGTGTCTGGGCCAACCATCGCGTTTTGGACCGAATTACTAATTAATAAAATCAGAATAATGTCGGCAGTATTTAATTGCGAAAGTTCTTTTTTACCAAAGATTCGTAATGCAATTGTCATGAAAAAATAAACCGCGGCACTTCTTAAAACAATATCTAAATAAGGGAAAAGCATAATTTTTTATTCTAAAGTTAAAAAAAAACTTTGTCAAAGGTTTAAACTTTGACAAAGCTGCTAAAATAATTTTATGATATGAAGTTTAGATGAGTTTAAAATTTTTCTCAATCGCTTTAATCATTTCTCCTGCTACATCTTTATTCGTTGCGCCTTCAATTCCTTCAAGACCTGGAGAAGAGTTTACTTCTAATAATAACGGACCTTTTGAAGAGCGGATGATATCAACTCCGGCAACTTTTAAATCCATTGCCTTTGCTGCTTTTATGGCAATTTTTTTCTCTTCGGCAGTTACTTTAATTACCGATGCAGTTCCCCCAAGATGAATATTAGCTCTAAATTCGCCCGGCATTGCTTCACGCTGAATGGCTGCGACAACCTTTCCATCAATTACAAAACAACGGATATCTTTTCCATTTGCTTCTTTAATGAATTCTTGAACTAAAATATTGGCATTTAAACTTTTAAAAGCATTGATAACGCTTTCAGCAGCTTTTTTAGTTTCGGCTAAAACAACTCCTTTTCCTTGCGTTCCTTCCAATAACTTTACGATTAAAGGAGAACCTCCAACCATTTTAATTAAATTGTCAGTATCTAAAGGTGAATTGGCAAAACCAGTTGTTGGAATATCTATCCCGCTGTTTAAAAGCAATTGCAGTGAATATAATTTATCACGAGACTGTGTTATAGCTGTAGCTGAATTTAAAACAAATACCTTCAAAGCTTCAAATTGACGCGTTAAGGCACAGCCGTAAAAAGTAATGCTTGGTCGAATTCTCGGAATAATAGCATCAAACTGATTTAATATTTTTCCGCCTCTATAATGAATCTCTGGAGTTTTGGCATCGAGTTTCATGTAACATTCTTTAATATTCAAAAAATGCATTTCATGACCGCGCATTTCACCAGCTTCCATGATCCTTTTGTTACTGTATAATTCTGGATTACTCGCCAAAAGTCCGATTCGCAAACCAGAGGTTGCTTTTTCGGAATTTTGATATAATTCTTTTAAAGTTTCAGTAGACGGCTGTCCTAAAAGATATTTTTCTTCAGGATCCACTAAAACACGTCCGCTCATGGCTTCACGGCCTAAAAGCATGCGGAAACCCATTGAATCTCGGTTTGTTAAAGTCATTTCTATTGGCCATTTTACATCGCCAATTTTTAGGTTTGTCTGAATAACATATCGATGTTCTCTAAAACCACTTGAGCTTTTTACAATTCGTTTATCAACCAGCGGTGCTTCGCAATGAATGATAGTTTTGGTATTATTCTGAATTGGATTAATATCAAATTTCACCCAATTGGCATCATTTTTTATAAAAGGAGCTATGTTTATGGCGTGCATTGCCGAAGTTTTAGCACCTGAATCCACACGAGCTTTGATTGTAGGGATTCCTAGTTCTGGAAATGAGCACCATTCTTCACTGCCTAAAATGACTTTGTTTTGAAGCATACTTTGTTTTTATGTTATAGAATTGAAATTCAAAAATAGCTATTTGCTTTTACTAAAGATAGTAAATTACCTAAAAAAAATACCCGTTATGTTATGAAAACGTAACGGGTAAATTATTTTTGTTATAAATTTAAACTAATTTATTGATTAGTCGGTTCTTCTGCTTTGTGAATTTCTACTGAAAGTTCTTGAGAGTCATCTTTCAAATCCATTAAGATTTCATCACCTGAATGTATTTTAGAAGTAATGATTTCTTCAGCTAACAAATCTTCAACATACTTCTGAATTGCTCTTTTTAGAGGTCTTGCACCAAATTGTCTGTCGAAGCCTTTTTCAGCAATAAATGCTTTTGCTTTGTCTGTAAGATTCAGTTTGTAACCTAATTCAGCAATACGAGAGTATAGTTTTGCAAGTTCAATATCAATAATCAAATCAATATCTTCTTTTTCTAATGCGTTAAATACAATTACATCATCAATTCTGTTTAAGAATTCAGGAGCGAAGGTTTTTTTCAATGCATTTTCGATAATGCTTTTTGAGTTTTCATCGGCTTGAGCCACTTTTGCAGCAGTTCCAAATCCAACACCTTGTCCGAAATCTTTTAATTGGCGTGCACCAACGTTAGATGTCATGATAATGATAGTGTTTTTAAAGTCGATTTTACGGCCTAAACTATCTGTCAAATATCCATCATCTAAAACCTGAAGCATCATATTAAACACATCTGGATGCGCTTTTTCGATCTCATCTAAAAGAACAACACAATATGGTTTTCTACGAACTTTTTCAGTCAATTGTCCACCTTCTTCATAACCAACGTATCCTGGAGGCGCTCCAACTAAACGAGAGATCGCAAATTTCTCCATGTATTCGCTCATGTCAATACGAACTAATGCATCTTCAGAATCAAATAATTCTTTTGCTAATACTTTTGCTAGCTGTGTTTTACCAACACCAGTCTGACCTAAGAAAATAAACGAACCAATTGGTTTGTTCGGATCTTTAAGTCCGGCTCTGTTACGTTGAATAGAACGAGCAATTTTTAATACAGCATCATTTTGACCAATTACTTTATTCTGAATCAATTCAGGCAATTTGGCTAATTTATTGCTTTCTGTCTGTGCAATTCTGTTAACAGGAATTCCTGTCATCATCGAAACAACATCGGCTACATTATCTTCTGTAACTTCAATTCTGTTGTTTTTAGAATCTTCTTCCCATTGTTCTTGCGCAACAGCTAGATCTTTTTCGATACGTTTTTCATCATCGCGAAGTTTGGCTGCTTCTTCATATTTTTGTTTTTTAACAACCATATTTTTGTTTTCACGCACTTCTTCTAATTGACGTTCTAAATCTAAAATTTGTTTCGGAACATCAATATTCGTAATGTGTACGCGCGAACCAGCTTCGTCAAGAGCATCAATCGCTTTGTCTGGTAAAAAACGCTCAGACATATATCTGTTTGTTAATTTTACACAAGCTTCAATTGCTTCTTGAGTGTATGTTACGTTGTGGTGATCTTCGTATTTGTCTTTAATGTTGTTCAAAATAGCAATCGTTTCTTCAACAGAAGTTGGTTCTACAATTACTTTTTGGAAACGTCTTTCTAAAGCCCCATCTTTCTCAATATATTGTCTGTATTCATCAAGAGTTGTGGCTCCAATACATTGGATTTCGCCTCTTGCTAAAGCAGGTTTAAACATGTTTGAGGCATCAAGAGAACCTGTTGCGCCGCCAGCACCTACAATAGTGTGAATTTCATCAATAAAAAGAATGATATCATCATTTTTTTCAAGCTCGTTCATTACGGCTTTCATTCTTTCTTCAAATTGTCCTCTATATTTTGTTCCGGCAACTAAACTTGCCAGATCAAGAGTTACAACACGTTTATTGAAAAGAATACGTGATACTTTCTTTTGGATAATTCTAAGAGCAAGTCCCTCTGCAATAGCAGACTTACCAACTCCAGGCTCTCCAATTAAAAGTGGGTTGTTCTTTTTTCTACGGCTTAGAATTTGAGAAACACGTTCAATTTCTTTCTCTCTTCCTACAACCGGATCTAGTTTTCCTTCTTCTGCCATTTCTGTTAAATCTCTCCCAAAATTATCTAAAACCGGAGTCTTAGATTTTTTGTTTGACTTATTGGCTGGATTGTTGAAACTACTTTCTTTAAGACTGTCATCTTGTCCTGAATCGTCATTATACGATTCGTTTCTTGGCAAGTTTTCTAAGAATTCTTCTTCGTTTGGAGTCATATTTAAATATTGTTCTTTAGCTATGTCATAATCTATTTTTAGCTTATTCAATAGCTTGGTTGTTGGATCGTTTTCGTTTCGTAAGATGCATAAAAGCAAGTGTGCCGTGCTAATCGACGAGCTCTGAAATACTTTTGCCTCTAAAAAAGTGGTCTTCAAGGCTCTTTCCGCCTGACGCGTAAGATGAAGATTCTTCTTTTCGGCATTTACTTCAACGCTCTGGTTGGCTGGACTCAGTATTTCTACCTTCCTGCGTAAATGGTCTAAATCGACTGCTAGGTTATTAAGTATATGAATAGCTTTTCCGTTACCATCTCTTAAAATGCCTAGCATTAGATGTTCAGTACCAATAAAGTCGTGTCCTAAACGAAGGGCTTCTTCCTTACTGTATGTAATAACATCTTTTACTCTTGGTGAAAAATTATCATCCATAATATATAATTGGTATTGTAAATTTAGTGAATTACAGTTTGAAAAACAAAAACCGTACCCTTCGAGAACTCCTGTCAGCTAATTGACAAAAAAAATAACAATAAAAGCGTTAAAAAACGCTTAATTTATTAACTAAAAGTGGAAATAAAGTTGTTAATAAATCATTGAAATAAGTGTAAGTAAATAGCTGAAAAAATTTCAAAAAACCGTATCTTGGCACGCTTTGAAACTAATGTAATTATTAAAACATAACAACTTATGTCTGAAGGAGAAAAGTTAATTCCTATTAACATTGAAGATGAAATGAAATCAGCTTACATCGATTATTCGATGTCAGTAATTGTATCAAGAGCGCTTCCGGATGTTAGAGATGGCTTGAAACCAGTGCATCGAAGAGTTCTTTACGGAATGTATGACTTAGGAGTAACATCAAGATCTGCCCACAAAAAATCTGCGAGAATCGTAGGAGAGGTATTAGGTAAGTATCACCCGCACGGAGATACCTCTGTTTATGATGCAATGGTGCGTATGGCTCAAGAGTGGAGTATGCGATATTTATTAGTGGATGGTCAAGGTAACTTTGGATCTGTAGATGGCGACAGCCCTGCAGCAATGCGTTATACTGAGGCCAGAATGCGTAAGATATCAGAAGATATTATGGCAGATATCGAAAAAGAAACAGTTGATTTTCAATTGAACTTTGACGATACTTTATATGAGCCAAAAGTAATGCCAACTAGAGTTCCTACCTTATTGGTAAACGGTGCAACAGGTATTGCAGTTGGTATGGCAACTAATATGCCTCCACACAACTTAACAGAAGTTATCAATGGTACATTAGCATACCTTGATAATAACGATATTGAAATAGATGAATTAATAACACATATTAAAGCGCCAGATTTTCCAACTGGTGGTGTAATATATGGTTATGAAGGTGTTCGTGAAGCTTTTAAAACGGGTAGAGGGCGTATTGTAATGCGTGCAAAAGTTGGTTTCGAAGAAGTTGACGGAAGAGAATGTATTATTGTTACTGAGATTCCATATCAGGTTAACAAAGCCGAAATGATCAAACGTACGGCTGATTTAGTTAATGATAAAAAAATTGAAGGTATTGCCAATATTCGTGATGAGTCGGACAGAAACGGTATGCGTATCGTTTATATCTTGAAACGTGATGCTACGCCAAACGTAGTTTTGAATACCTTATATAAGTTTACTTCATTACAATCTTCTTTCAGTGTAAATAATATTGCATTGGTAAAAGGACGTCCTCAAATGTTGAATCTAAAAGATATGATTCACTATTTTATTGAGCACCGTCATGATGTTGTAGTTCGCAGAACGCAGTTTGAATTGCGTAAAGCTGAAGAAAGAGCACATATTTTAGAAGGTTTAATTATTGCTTCTGACAATATAGACGAAGTAATTGCTATCATCAGAGGTTCTAAAAATACAGAAGAAGCTCGTGAAAAATTGATCGAAAGATTTAATTTGTCAGATATTCAGGCTCGTGCTATTGTTGAGATGCGTTTACGTCAGTTAACAGGTCTGGAGCAAGATAAGCTAAGAGCTGAGTTCGAAGAATTAATGAAGTTAATTGAGCACTTAAAAGCTTTATTAGCAGATGTGAATCTAAGAACTGCTTTAATCAAAGAAGAATTGGAAGAAATTCGTGAGAAATATGGAGATGCCCGTCGTTCTCAAATTGAATATTCTGGTGGAGATGTAAGTATCGAAGATTTGATAGCTGATGAAAATGTAGTAATTACCATTTCACACGCTGGTTACATCAAACGTACCAACTTAACAGAATACAAAACACAGAATAGAGGAGGAGTTGGACAAAAAAGTGCAGGAACAAGAGATCAAGATTTTCTTGAGCATATGTTCGTTGCAACCAACCATCAATATATGATGTTCTTTACCCAGAAAGGAAAATGTTTCTGGATGCGTGTTTACGAAATTCCGGAAGGAAGTAAAACAGCAAAAGGAAGAGCAATTCAGAACTTGGTAAACATTGAAAGTGATGATAAAGTAAAAGCTTTCATTTGTACCCAAGACTTAAAAGACAAAGATTATATTAACAGTCATAATCTTGTAATGGTAACAAAACAAGGCCAGGTTAAGAAAACTTCTTTAGAGAAATATTCTAAACCTCGTGTAAACGGTGTTGCTGCTATTACTATTAAAGAAGGAGATGAGCTTTTAGAAGCAAAATTAACAGATGGAGAAAGCCAAATTATCTTAGCGGTTAAGTCTGGGAAATTGGTTCGTTTTGAAGAAACCAAAACTCGTCCGATGGGAAGAACAGCTTCTGGAGTTCGAGGAATTACCTTAAAAGATGATACTGATGAAGTAATTGGTATGGTTACTGTGGGTAAAAATGATGTTAACGATTCTCAAATTTTAGTTGTAACTGAAAATGGATACGGAAAACGTACCAAACTAGTTGATGAAGATGGAGAAGATGTTTACAGAATCACAAACCGTGGAGGTAAAGGAGTTAAAACGCTTAATATTACAGAGAAAACAGGAAAATTAATTTCAATTAACGCTGTAACAGATGCTGATGATTTAATGATCATTAATAAATCTGGATTAACAATTAGAATGGCTATTGAAGATTTACGTGTAATGGGTCGTGCAACACAAGGAGTTCGATTAATTAACTTAAAAGGTAAAGATTCTATTGCTGCTGTAACAAAAGTTATGAAAGATGATGTTGCAGAAGTTGTCGTTGACGAAGATGGAAATGTTATTGAATCTGCTATCGAAAGAGTTAAGCCAGATTTAGAAGTTCTTGAAGATGATGGAACTGCAGAAGATGATGAAGATGATGATTCTGAAGAAGAAGTAGAAGACGAAGACGATTCTGAAGAAGAATCAGAAGAATAATAACCACAGAAAATTAAAATTAAATACACAAATTGAATATTATGAAAAGTAAGTATGTAATACTAGCGTCAGCATTATTGATTTCGGTAGCTACTTTTGCTCAAAAAGATCAGATTAAAAATGCTGAAAAAGCTCTAAAAAGTGGAGATGCTCAGGGAGCAATTGCCATATTGAAAGATGCTGAAAACCTAATAGTAAATGCCAAAGATGTTGAACAGGCACAATACTATTTTGTAAAGGGTAACGCTTATTTAGATTTAGCAAACAAAAAAGTAGAAGAAAGTAAAAACTTATCTCTTGCTGCTGAAACCTATAAAACATTAATTGATGTTGAAAAAACATCTGGAAAACAAAAATACTCAACTCAAGCTGCAGCTTCAATTACTGAAATTAAAGGAAAATTGATTAATTCTGCAATTGCTGATACTCAGGCTAACAAACATTCTGAAGGAGCTAAAAAATTGTATGAGGCTTATGCATTAGACAAAAAAGATACAATCAATTTGTATTATGCAGCTTCTACGGCTGTTAATGCTCAAGATTACGATACTGCATTGCCAATGTATGAAGAGTTGAAAAAAATAAACTATTCTGGAAAAGGTACCAGTTATACGGCTGTAAATAAAATTTCAGGTAACGAAGATGGTTTTAATACTGCAAATGAAAGAGATTTGGCTGTTAAATTAGGAACACACGAAAAACCTAAAACTGAAGCTATTCCATCTAAAAGAGGAGAAATCTACAAAAACTTAGCGCTAATTTTAGTTCAAAAAGGAAAAATTGAAGAAGCTAAGAAAGCAATTGCTGATGCAAGAAAAACGAACCCAGAAGATACTTCTTTGCTTTTAACAGAAGCTAACTTGTATCTTGAAACTAAAGATTTTGATCAATACAAAAAATTAGTTGGAGAAGCTTTGCAAAAAGACCCAAACAATCCTGATTTGATCTTTAATCTTGGAGTTATCAGTGCAAATGCAAAGAACCCTGCAGATGCTGAAAAATACTACTTAAAAGCTATTGAAATTAAACCTGATTACACAAATGCTTATCTTAACCTTGCTGCGTTAAAATTAGAAGCTGAAAAACCAATCATTGACGAGATGAATAAATTGGGTACTTCTGCAAAAGATATGAAGCGTTACGATGAATTAAAAGCAAAAAGAGAAAATGTCTTTAAAGGTGTAATTCCTTACCTTAAAAAAGCAAATGAGTTAGATCCTAAAAATGAAGATGTAGCTAAAACATTGCTAGGTGTTTACAAAGCATTAGAAATGACTGCTGAAGCAAAAGCTTTAAAAGCGACAATGAACTAATATTCGTTATTAGTCTAAAAATAAAACCATCCCTTTTTTACGGGATGGTTTTTTTATGTTCAAAAATTACTTTACTAGCTAACTAGAGTTGCTGTAAGCGTAATAGTAGTATTTAAAAGTTTTGAAATCGGGCAGATTTCTTTTGCTTTAGCAGCAGTAGCAGCGAATTCTTCTTGTGAAATAGAAGGAACTTTTCCTTTTAGATCTAAATGAATTAAAGTAATTGATCCGTCTTCAAAAGTTACTGTCGCTTCTGTAGCTAAATCATCAGCGGTAAATCCGGCTTCATTCAATAAAAAGCTCAACTGCATTGTAAAACATCCTGAATGCGCTGCTGCAACAAGTTCTTCAGGATTTGTTCCAACTCCGTCTGCGAATCTCGTTTTAAATGATAGTTGTGCCTTATCTAAAGTAGTACTTTGTGTGCTTATTGTTCCTTTTCCCTCCATACCGGTTCCTTGCCAGTTGGCGTTTGCTTTTCTTGTAAATTTCATTTTTCTAGTTATTAGAATTAATAATTTATTTTTATTGATTGATTGATTGATTATCAATTGATATCATATTATCAAATATAATCAATATTTTTCAGAATAGTTTTATGAAATTTAATGGAGAATGTTAAGTTTAAGGCTTTATTAAATGAAATGGGATAAAAGCTTTGCTTGCTTTGCAGTTAGAAAAAGACCAGAAACAAAAAAGGTGCAATGAGTATTTCATTACACCTTTTGATAACTTATATAAACTCAAATATTATTCTTGATTTAAGTTTCTTAATTGTTTCAGTTTGTCTTTCCAAACTTCAAGACTTTCTTTATGAATAGCGATGTTTTTGCGGACTTCAAGAACAATTGAATTCTCTTTTTTTGCGTTTTTAGTATTCGTAAAAAACTGAATATTATTTTCTAACTGAAAAATTTCATTCTGAACTTCTTCAATTTTGCGCATTAGAAAAATCTTTTCATTATCTAATTTACGTGTATCATTGCTGTCAGATAAAGAATCAATTCGGTTAGAGAAACGCATCATTTCAGTTTCTTTCTTACTCAAACTTAATTTTTCAAAAAGAGCATCTAAAATTTTATTGAATTTTCCTTCTATATGACGTCTTGCAAAGGGTACTTTTCCATAACCTTTCCAGATTTCGATATGTTTTTTAATAGCGTCTAAGTCAGTCTTGTGATCTCCTGTTAATTGATAAGCTCTCAATACATCTAAATAAGCTTTTTTGTTGTCAAAAGCAGTAACTTCATCAACATTTTCTTCAGATTTATGCTCTTTTAATTTATCAAAATAATGGTTGCAGGCATCTTTAAATTCTTTCCAGATTTTATCTGAATATTTTTTAGGAACATGACCAATTTGTTTCCACTCCTCTTGAATTTGCTTCATAACTGGAGTAGTAGCGCCAAAGTCTGTGCTTTCCTGTAATTCTTTAGCTTTTGCAACCAAAGCCATTTTTTTGTTTAAGTTGTCGTTTTGATCTTTTTTAATGTCTTTGTAAAACGAGTTTTTAAACGAGTTGAAGTTTCTAACAGCCGTTTTAAAAGCAGCCCAAGTTTCTTCATTAACTTCAGAGGGCACTTTTCCGGCAGCAAAAAACTCATTTCTAAGTGCTTCTACTTTCTGAATTTGTACCAGCCATTGCGAATGAGACCCCACTTTTTCAGTTCCTAAAACCTCAATTGTAGCAATAATTCCTTTTTTAACTTCAAGATTTTGTTGCTCGTTTGCTCTTTGGCTTTCAAATAAAACCTCTCTTTTATCGTGAATTTTTTTAGTCAATTCACTAAATTTATTCCAGATAACATCGCGGTGTTCTTTAGAAACAGGCCCAATATCTTCTTTCCATATTCTGTGTAAATCCTGCAATTCGCGAAAAGCTTTACTGATGTCAGTTTCGTTTGCCAATTCTTCAACGCGAGCAATTATTTTTTGCTTTTGATCTAAGTTGTATTTAAAATCTAAATCTCTGGCTT
Organism: Flavobacterium sp. MR2016-29; assembly: GCF_015350695.1. Lineage (NCBI taxonomy): Bacteria > Pseudomonadati > Bacteroidota > Flavobacteriia > Flavobacteriales > Flavobacteriaceae > Flavobacterium > Flavobacterium sp. MR2016-29. Next base: position 784,847 of record NZ_JADKPU010000001.1, on the reverse strand, counting down.
CACGGTCTAAATGCAAATAATCATAAAAATTTTCTACGTGAAAATGATAATTATTCCAAACGTGGTTGTATTTGTCTTTTGGAATTGCACCTGCATTTTTCCATCTTTCTCTTAAATCATTAAAATGCTTAAGAGTATCTTTGATGTTTTCTTGGGGATTTATAAGTTCTTTTAATTCCTCAACTATAGCAAGTCGATTCTCTAAATTTGTTTTTAAATTGGATTGTAAATGTTTAAAATGAGCATTTCTTTTTTCTCTAAACACATTATAGTATTCATCGAATTTAGATTTTAGTGGAGAATGATATTCAAATTCTTCGTTAGGATCTTGCTTTGAAGCATTAAATTCTTCTTTTTTCTCTTCAATTAAATGATTATATTGTAGTAAGAACGACTTTTTGATTTCTTCAATATGATCTTTTACAGACATTACCTTGTCTGTATTAATCAGTTTTCTAAGTTCATCAACCAAGGCATCTAATGAAAAAGTATCATAATCCTGCATAGGAATATCATGGCGCTCTTTTAGCGTTTCATCTTCGCTTTCCTCAGCATTAGAATTTGTGATGGCATCGAGTGCAGTCTGATGATTATGTTCATCATTTTCAACAGTTTCTGATGTGTTTTCTAAGTCACTTTCAGTAGTAGAACCCACATTTTCAGCTGCTGCTTCAGAACGTAATGTTTCAGTTGCATCATCTTGAGTAGAATCGCTAATTTCGATTCCTAATTTTCCGTCTGCATCTTGCAGGTTATCATTCTTTTCTTCTAACATTTTAAATGTGTAAGGTTTTTATTTTAAACAGTGCGAAAGATAGTAAAGGTGTTTCTAAATACAAAATAAATCGTTTGTTTATACGCTATTTTACGATGAAATTCTTATTCTTTGCCCTAATTTGAGATTATCATATTGGTTTTTTTACTGTTTTTTTGAAGTAAATTTAAATTTTGAATTATTAAAAATTTTAGAAATATCGAAGCAAAACGTTATTTAAAATTGATTTATTTTTTAATTATTAATCAAAATAAAATAAAAACGCCAACTTCTAAACCATAATTATATGATTTTTCTCCTCCAAAAGCGACGCTGGGGATGAATGTATACCAGATTGTTTGGAGTTATCTTTCGGCCAAATTCTAAAAATGCATTATTTTGAAATCCGTCTAATGTATTGTTATATCTAAAGGCAACATCAGCTGCTAGCCAGTTTTTTCCAAAAAAATGTAAAAGCACATTTTCATAAGCAGTAGTGTTTACATCTGATCGATTTCTCGAACCTGCAATACTTCCTTGATATTCTAATGAAGAAAGCCATAAAAATTGTTTCTGCATAAAATACCTTCCATAAATAACAGCAGGAATAGCTACCCATTTTCCGGTCCCAAAACTAGGATCTACAGCTGAATTAGAATTTATTCTTAGCCGAAAAGCAATTCCATTACTTTTTTCTAAATACGGAATATAGCTTACGCCGGCTCCGACATCTCCAATTCCGGTTTTATTTACTGAATTTGAATTGGCTGAAATTAATGGAAGATCAAACCTGAAGTTCCAAGCACCATTACCAATAGGATGAAGAAATCGTAATTGTGTGGTATTGAAGAAGCCATTATCAGTATCCAGATACTCATTAAAAAGCAAAACTGTTTTTAGAAAGTAATTGTATCTTGGTTCTGAAAAAGGACTGTTTGATTTATCTTCTTGTCCTTTAGCAGAAAAAGTAATTAAAAAACTAAGGAATAAGAATAATTGAAATTTATTCATAACTACCTATAAATGAGTAGTCTAAATTACAAAAATTACTTTAAGATTTTATGTACATCAGTCTTTTTTATTTATTCCATATTTTCCAAGCTTTTTCGGCTTGAAAAATAAGCATATCATATCCATTTTTTATAGTTGCACCTCTTTCTTTAGCATTTTTTAAAAATTGGGTTTCTGCAGGATTGTATATTAAGTCGTAAGCGATGTGCTTTTCTGTAAAAAACTCATAAGGTAGGTTGGGACAGGCTTCGATATTCGGACTTGTTCCTACTGGTGTACAATTGATTATGATTTGAAAATTATCAAAAGTAGTGGCGTTTATCAAATCATAATCAATAATATTTTCTTTAGCTTCTCTTGAAACAAAAGTATAAGGAATATCTAATTCTTCAAGAGCATAAGCAACACCTTTTGATGCGCCGCCTGTGCCCAAAATAAGTGCTTTTTTATGATGCGGTTCTAACAACGGTTTTAATGATTTTTTGAAACCATAATAATCAGTGTTGTAGCCTTTCAATTTTCCGTTTTTGGTAAATTTGATAGTATTTACAGCACCAATCAGTTGTGCTTTTTTTGATAGCTTATCTAAGTAAGGAATTACCTGCTCTTTATACGGAATCGTAACATTTAAACCCTTTAAATCAGGATTATTTTTAAGTAATCCGCTCAAATGACTTATTTCAGAAATGTCGAAATTTTCGTAGCTATTGCCTGCAAAAACTTCGTCACTAAATTTTTCTGTAAAATATCCCTTTGAAAAAGAGTAACTTATATTACGGCCTAATAAGCCAAAACGCCTTCTTAAAATATCAATCATTATTGTTTTCTATGTTTTTCAATATAATTTTTTACCATTTTTTTTGACCAAACCACAGGAAACAAATCTTCAATTAAGATATAGTTGTCAAAGTTTAAACGCAAGCCATTGCTTAAGTGAAATTTTGCTTTTGTGTTGTCTTGAATCATGAAATACAATCCAGCTAAACGGTATTCGATTTCGTTTTCTTCCGGAAAATATTCTGATGCCTGTAGCAAAGTTTGAATAGCACTGTCAAATTCTCCTAAAAATTGAAGAATATCTACCCAGAACAGCCAAGTGTCTAAGGCATAATCACCAAATTCTACTGCTTTTCTGTATCCAAATTCAGCTTCTTCAAAAAAGTTCATTTGTTTATTGATTGTTGCATAACGCTTCCAATACAAACGATTTTGATTGTCAATTGCTAATGCTTTATTTACAAAAAACAACGCTTTCTGAAAGTTTTTCTGGCGAACATAAAAGTCAGTAATGGCAATCCAGCCTTTGTCTAAAAGCGGATCTTCATGTACAGTTTGATTGTAATATTGAAGTGCTTTTACAGAATTCCCTAGCTTTTCATAACATTTTCCAATACGCAATAATGCATAAGAAGTTGCATCGTCAAGTTCGATTGTTCTGTTGTAGCTTTCAATAGCTTCATTGTATTTTTTAAGACGTTCGTAAGCTTTTGCTTTTTCCATGAAAGCACCCAAAAATTCTTCGTCAATCAGGGTTGCATAATCAAAAGCACGAATCGCGTTTTCGTATTCTTTTACGCCATAATGCAAGCGCCCAAGCTGATGCCAGGCAATTTCGCTGTATGGGTTTTTATTAATATAATCGTTAAGATATAGAATAGCTTCTTGGTTTTGATCTAAAAATTCAAAACAATACACTACGTTATATAAGGCAGATTGATCTTCTAAATCTTCTTCAAGACATTTGATAAAACTGTCTTTCGCCATCTCAAGGTTATCCATAAAAAGATATTCCATTCCAATCAAGTTGTACACATCAGCGTAGTCGTCAGTATATTGCAAAGCAATTTTAAGCAATTCTACCGCTTTTTCGTGTTGATCTCTTTTAGAACAAATATTGGCTTTCTGGATGTAAATTTCCTCGTTGTTAGGTTCGATTGCATATAACTCATTTAAGAGCTTTTCGGCGATCTCTAGTTTGTCGTCGTAAACCAACATTTCTACTTGTACTAATTTTAAGCCCGTAGATTTTGGGTGTTGGTCTAATGCAAGTTTCAAGGCCTTTTTTGCTAAATTAGCCTTGCCTATATCTAAATAATGAAGAATTATTTCTTCAAATTCTTCAGAATCAAAAAAGAGTACTTTGTTGGTTTTCAACATCGACTCAAATTTGGATAAGGATAGGTTATAATCTTCTTCTTCGTTGCTTAATTGCATACTGTCTTTATTTGAAATTAGCCTGTTATAAATTTAGGCAACCATATTCTTGTTGTGAGGTAAGGAAATTAATTGTTTTGAACAATTTAATTAACAATATGGACAGAATTTTCATTCTGTTTTACGTTATAATCTTTTGATTTGTAAAAGATTAATTTAATTAATATTCTAATTTATTAGGCTTTATTCCTGCTTCATGATTTCATCCATTACGCTTAAAATTATTGCGCATCCTTCTTTTATTTCTTCTTCAGAAACGGTTAATGGCGGTGTTATTCTAATAGCGCAACCTTCAAACAGCAGCCAGAATAAAATAAGCCCTTTTTCCTGACAGTTCAAAATAACTTGATTTGTTATTTCAGCAGTTTCTGTCATGGCGGCAAGCATTAATCCTTTTCCTCTAACTTCCTTTATCAAAGGGTGTACCAAAAGAGATCTGAAGAGTTTTTCCTTCTCTAAAGTTTCTGCCATTAAATTTGTTTCAGTTAATTCTTGCAAAGTAGCTAAACAAGCTGACGCAATGACAGGATGACCTCCAAAAGTGGTGATATGGCCCAACTTAGGATTTTCGGTCAGTAGGTCCATTTTTTCTGCAGCAGCAGTAAAAGCACCAACCGGCATTCCGCCACCCATTCCTTTACCCATGACCACAATATCAGGAACTACATCGTAATTTTGAAACCCAAAAAGTTTTCCAGTTCTACCGAAACCTGGCTGAATTTCATCAACAATCATCATGGCTCCAACTTCATCACAGCGCTTACGGACTTTCTGAAGAAAATTATCATGAGGCTGAATAAATCCGGCGCCTCCTTGAATGGTTTCTAATAAAATAGCGGCTGTTCTAGTCGTTATTTTTTGTAAATCTTCTTCGTTATTAAAAGTGATAAAATCAACATCTGGAAGCAAAGGACGGAAAGCTTGTTTTCGTTCTTCGAATCCCATAACACTCATAGATCCCATTGTGTTACCATGATAAGCGTTATGACACGAAATAAGCTGGCTGCGTCCTGTTGTTCTTTTCGCTAACTTCAGTGCGCCTTCAATCGCTTCTGTTCCGGAATTTACTAAATATGTTTTATTTAAAGATTCGGGCAGGAGTGAAGCCAATAATTTACAATATTGCACGGCTGGACTTTGCGAATATTCTCCGTAAACCATTACATGCGAATACTTGTCTAACTGATCTTTGATAGCCTGATTTACTCGCGGATGCTGATGTCCTAGCGTACAAGCCGAAACTCCAGCAACAAAATCTAAATATTTTTTCTTGTTTGTATCGTAAATATATGAGCCAATGGCATGCGAAACTTCCATTCCTAAAGGATAAGGAGATGTTTGTGCTTGATATTTTATAAAATCTGGATTCATTTTTTTGAGATTCTAAATTAGTTCATTGTCTCAGTTTTCGGTCCCAGTCTAAAACTGAAAAACTGCGACTGAAAACTATTTTTTAGTCTTTGTATTTGCTTTCGCTGTAGTCGCTTTTACTGCCGGTTTCTTTTTGTCGTAATCGCGCGTTTCCTTCCTTACTTTCATAGGGACGTTTTCCTTTGCTTCTTCGTCTTTGCCTTCTTTTATTAGCTTATCATTCATTTCATTATCCTCAGCACTAAAAATATCATCTTTCGATTTTATTCTTTCATCACCGCGCCAGACAAGACCTCTTAACTTTCTCGCATTTTCAGGCAAATCGGCTTCTGGATAAATATCTCCATCAACTTTATTAAAAAAGGTAATGGTTTCTACGGCATTATTTTCCAGAATCAAATTGATCTTACTGCTGACATTTTTATTAATTCCGATAAGCTCATTGGCGTCATTCCGCATATAATAAATGACTTCGGTGTTTTTGATTACATCAACGTCATGCAGTTTTCCGTCTCTAAATTTCCCAAATAAATTCAGTCCTTTAACTTGATTAAATCCTGTTCCGAGCGTATCCCGCGAAACGAGAAATGTATTATTGAGCACTTTTAGCGAATCTAATTTTTTGGTGTTGTTATCGCCAATCAAATGCATAACATCGCCGGTAATCTGATTGTCGCCGTTCCATAAAATCGGATTTCCAATCAGTTTTGTCAAGGCAGTTTTTGAATTTGAGTGAATCGAATCGCATTTACCGCTCATATCGGTCTTGAAAAACCGAACATTTTTATAAGCTCTTAAAATTCTTTCGCCTTCTTTTCCGGTAACCATTAACTTTTGTCCATGAATGTAAACAGAATCATTCTCAACAAGGTTCACTGCTACAGCTCTTTTAGTGACAAACATCGAATCTTTTAGTTTGTAAACTTCTGCGTAATGTCCTTTAACAATACCGCGATTGATTGAATCTGTGATTTTTACATTTCGAGTTGCCGACGCAAATTCTATATTTCGATTATAATATAAACTATCGCCTTCAATTAGCCTGTCATCATATCTGATGTATGATTTCCGTAAAAAATGAGCTAAGTTTTTTTTCGTATCGTAAAAGCCTTTTTCTGTATAAATATAATTGGCTTTGCTCGTAATGGTAGAAGGACCGAGCAAATAAGTATGTCCAGAATTACTGTAATAATCCAAATGATTTGATTTTACAACATATTTAGGATTTGTTAGGGTTACTTCAGTCAAAAACTGAAACTTCTTTTCGGCAACAAAATACCGCCCTGATTTGCTTACAAGTGTATTATCTTTATTAACAATAGTTCCTTTTGTATTGTAAAAAACCTGCTGTACATTTCGGTCAAAATTAATTGTATCTGTTTGTAAAGTCGCATCTGGAGAAGTCATAACAGCATCGCCGGTTGCAAATGCTTTTTTTACATTTCCGTTATATTCTGCATATTTGCTATTTAAAAACAAGGTATCACCCTGTACTAATTGCACATTTCCAAAGGCTTTAAGATAGTTTTCTTTCTGAAAAAAATATGCTTTGTTGCAAGTTAGTACAACTCCGTCATGATTTACTTTCACATTTCCGGTAAGCAAAACGGCATCAGGCGCTGTTGCTTGATCAACATCTAAGAAATCAGAGTGTTCTATAATGATTTTTTTTGGTGCTTGGGCAAAAATGGTTTGTACGCTTAAGAAAAGCAGACAAGAAAATATGAAAAAGAGTGATTTCTTCAATTGATTAAATTTTTGTCAAATTTATGAAAAAGGATACAACCTTATATTGTTATTAGGATTAATTTATAATGTTTCTTTTTAAGGTACAAAGGTTCAGAGGTACAGAGGTTCAAAGTTTTTTTTTTGATCATGGATTCTTTAAACCTTAAAAAAAATCGACTTGAGAATTGATTTAAGCAATGATACCCTTGTTCCTTTGAATTTCTTCTTAATTATCAACAAAACCCGTAACTCTCACGTTGTAGTTGGCATTTTTCGAATGATTTAATAATAAAACGAATTGACTTTTGCCCGAATTTTAAAAATTAAACTAAATTTAGAAAATAGTTTTAGAATTATGAATCAATTTTAAAATCTTAAATTATAAAAATAATATGATAAATAATAAATTTATTATTGCTGGAATTGGTGCAACACTGCTTTTTTCGGCCTGTAAAACCCAAGATTTAAGAATGAATAATGCGCCTAAGGAAGAAAGTGTCACGGATAAGAAAATTGTAGTATATCAGGTTTTTACACGTTTGTTTGGAAATAAAAATGCAACCAATAAACCTTGGGGAACAATCGAAGAAAATGGAGTTGGAAAATTTAATGATTTTACAGATAAAGCGCTTCATGAAATTAAAGATTTAGGTGTTACCTATATTTGGTACACTGGAGTGCCGCACCATGCATTAGTGCGCGATTATACTGTCTATGGAATTTCAAATGATGATCCAGAAGTAGTAAAAGGCCGTGCTGGATCTCCTTATGCAGTGAAAGATTATTATAATGTAAATCCAGATTTGGCAGTAAATCCGGAAAATAGGCTTCAGGAATTTGAAGATTTGATTGTCCGCACACACAAAGCGGGTTTGAAAGTAATTATTGATATTGTTCCGAATCATATCGCTCGAAAATATGAAGGAAAAAACAATCCGGAAGGCGTCCGAGATTTTGGTGCTGATGACGATGTAAATGTTGAGTATAAAAGGGATAATAACTTTTATTATATTCCCAACACACATTTTGAAATTCCAGATGGCAACGTTCCATTAAATGGCGAAAAAAATCCTCTAGTTGACGGTAAGTTTGATGAAAACCCTGCAAAATGGACAGGGAACGGATCTCGTAAAGCGAAACCAGACCAAAATGACTGGTACGAAACCGTAAAAGTAAATTACGGAATTCGCCCGGATGGTTCTAAAGATTTTCCTGAGCTTCCTGCTGGATTTGATCAAAAATCATATCAAGAACATTTTGCATTTTGGCAAGATAAAGATGTTCCTAGTTCTTGGAAGAAATTCAAATCAATCGCTTTATATTGGACTGCTAAAGGAGTCGACGGTTTTCGTTATGATATGGCAGAAATGGTTCCGTATGAATTTTGGAGCTATATGAATTCAGCTATTAAAATGAAAAACCCGAATGCTTTTTTATTAGCCGAAGTTTATAATCCGAATGAATATCGAAATTATATTCATTTTGGAAAAATGGATTATTTATATGACAAAGTAGAAACGTATGATAAGCTTAAAGATATTATTCGCGGAAAATCTTCTCCAGACGGATTATCTGATATTCAAAAAAGAATGTCTGACATCGAACATCATATGCTTCATTTTTTAGATAATCATGATGAACAGCGTTTGGCAAGTCCTGAATTTGCAGGAACTCCAGAACGCGGCAAACCTTTAATGGTAGTTTCTACAACTATCAGTACTTCACCGACAATGGTTTATTTTGGACAAGAAGTAGGAGAGGCTGGAAATGAAAACGCTGGTTTTGGAACCCATTCGAGAACTTCTATTTTTGATTATATTGGTGTTCCAAATCATCAGCGATGGATGAATGACGGTAAATTTGATGGCGGAAAATTATCTGATTCAGAAAAGAATCTTCGTGATTTCTATAAGCGACTACTAAATTTTTCGATCAATAGCACAGCCTTGATGGGAGGTTTTCAGGAAATTCAATCTGTAAATCGTCAAAACAATCAAGGATATGATGATTTAATTTATTCTTACGTACGCTGGTCGGATAATCAAAAATTAATTATTATCGCTAATTTTTCTTCTGAAAAAACAAGTGAATTTAATTTAAAAATTCCATCTGATATAATCTCAAAGTGGAATTTGAAAGATGGAGAATATCAACTTGCAGATCAATTGTATAAAAAGAGTTTAGTTCAATTAAAAGTAGAAAATGGAGAAGGAGAAGCAAAAATTAAACTATTGCCTTCAGAATCATTTATATATGAATTGAAATAGTTTATGACTTCGAATGGAGGGTAAAATTTCTTTAAACAAAAAAGCTGATACCTAATTTGTATCAGCTTTTTTGTTTTTATACTTTTTTGACTTTCTTCAAAGCCTCTTTGTAGTTTTCATTTGCTTTCTCCCAATTAATATGTTTGTAAAAAGCATCAATATAACTTCCTTTTCTATTTTGATAATCTAAATAATAAGCATGTTCCCATAAATCGATACCTAAAATTGGAGTTCCTGGAATCAGAGCATTTTTCATCAAAGGATTGTCTTGATTATCAGTTGTAGTAACTTGAAGTTTTCCAAGCTTATCAACTACTAACCAAACCCAGCCTGATCCAAATTGTTTAGTAGCCTGACCTTTAAATTGATTCGTAAGATTGTTGAAAGAGCCAAATTCTTTGTTTATTGAACCCGCCAAAGTATCTTTTGGAGACTGCTCCTTAGGTGTCAAAATATTGAAGTACAGCGTATGATTAAAATAGCCTCCAGCATTTTGACGAAGTTTAGCATTATTTAAATCTAACTTTTTCAGAATGTCTTCAATAGGCATATTTTCGTATTCAGTAGAAACAATTTCTTTGTTTAAATTATTTGTATACGTTACGTAATGCTTAGAATAATGTGTTTCTAAAGTAAGCGAACGAATATCGGGTGCTAGGCCATCATAAGCAAATGGCAATTTGGTAAGTCCAAATGAGCCAGGCTCTGCTTTTACATCATCAGGTGAGCCTATTGTTATTTTTTCCTCCTTTGTGGGTAAAGGAACTTCTACGACCTCGGTCAGCTTGTTGTCATTACAAGAAAATAATACTAAGAATGAAGTCAAAAGGCAAAAGCGAGTAATGTTTTTCTTCATAATATTATCTATTTTGATGTTAGTGAATTAATTATTTCGATATAATTTTCTTTTGCTTCATCAATTGAGATATGGCTAATCTGCATCCATGCGTTTGTTTTAAAAGCATCTCTCAAGTCAAAATTTTCAGATTGATTATAGACTGCTGTTCCAAAAGTTGCCTGTTTGTAGTACGCATAAAGTCTTAACTGCACATCTTGTGGCAGCGAGGCTTGAGTCATTTTCAAAGCAATTTCTACTGCCTCTGAAAAACGAGTATCTAAATCTTTTTCGGTCATTTAAGCTTTTGTAGCAATAATGGTTTTTCCGCCGATTGCTTTTTGGTTTAGTTCTACATTTATTTGAGTACCTAAAGGTAAAAATAAATCTACTCTTGAACCAAATTTAATAAAACCTGCATCAGTACCTTGAACAACTTGCATTCCTTCTTGTGCATAGTTTACAATTCTGCGCGCTAAAGCACCAGCAATTTGTCTGTATAATATCTGTCCGAATGTTTCATTTTCAATAACAACGGTTGTTCTTTCATTTTCTTCGCTTGCTTTTGGATGCCAAGCTACTAAAAACTTACCCGGATGATATTTGCTAAATTTGATAATACCGTCCATAGCATAACGCGTAACGTGTACGTTTATTGGTGACATAAAAATAGAAACCTGTAAACGTTTGTCTTTAAAAAATTCACCTTCATAAACTTCTTCAATAACGACAACTTTTCCATCAACTGGAGCAAGAATATGATCGCTGTTTCTGATTGCAATTCTTTTTGGATTTCTAAAAAATTGCAAAATAATAATCAATACAGCTAATCCAGCTAGCTGAACTAGAATTCTAAGCCAATTGATATCAATGAATTTCTCAGCTATTAAAAGTACAGCAACGGCAAAAACAGTACCTAATAAAATGGATGGTCCTCCTTCTTTATGAAACATAATATAAAATTTGATAAAATAAAAATATAATTGGTGCTACAAATATAACACTATCTAGTCGATCTAAGATGCCTCCATGTCCAGGCATTATAGAACCGCTGTCTTTGACGCCAGCAATTCTTTTAAATTTTGATTCGATCAAATCTCCGATCGTTCCAAAAATACTAACAATTAGAGCAATAATCATCCAAATTAAGATTGATTTACCGCTAAATTCAGGTTTAGGCTGAATATATAATTTTGAAATTAAAAATCCGGCAAAGGCAGCAAAAATAGCTCCTCCTAAGAAACCTTCAATAGTTTTTTTAGGAGAAACACGCTCAAATAACTTGTGTTTCCCTATCGATTTTCCAACTAGATAAGCAAATGTGTCATTCGTCCAGATTAAGATAAATAATCCCAAAATAATTTTAGGATTATAATCATTAGTACCAAAAGAAATTTTTATTATAAAAATAAAAGGAAGTGTAATATATCCTAATAGATAGAGATATTTAGATGAAATACTTATTTTTTGAACAGAGTCGTAGAATAAAAATAAAATACATTTGATTGATATGACAATAGTAACAGCCAGAAGAACTATATTCAATTCTTGAATGTTGGTTTCAAGATCTAAATTTGAATTAAATAAACTATTTAGATATGCGGTTGTTTGTTTATTATAATGACTGATTAATACAATAACTGCGTATAAAGTAGTTCCAAATAAAATCGAAAAGATTTTATTAAGATTTACTAAATTGGAAAATTCATAAATTGTAATAATTAAAAAAAGACCAAAAAGAATAATAAAGCTTTCGGTTGAAAACAGAATTGAAGTTAAAAGTAAAGCGATATAAACAGCACCAGAAATGGTTCTCTTGAGTGTTTCATTCATCTTAAAGATCTTCTAAAAGCAATAAATATAGATTTTTAGCAACGCTTCCGTATTGTGTAAAATCTTCCTCTTTTGCTTTTTCGAAATATTTTATTGTGGTAATGTTAGTTGGATAGTCTCTTTCATACTTGCGTTTAATAGCGCTCAAACCATCACTTTTTATCGATAGAATTTGACTTGTTGTAGCTATTATTACAATATTTGCAGGTAACTCGTTTGGTTTATCTTGTCTGATTTGTTTTGATGAAAACAAAATAGAACCTTCATCGGCGATCAGATTTTCACAAGAAGCTAATAAAAATTTAGGGTTTCTTGGCGAGATGTAAATTAATTTGTTTTCTTCTAATAAATGAAAAAGTCCTGGTTCATAGCACAAAACTTCATTTTCGAACCAATCGTTTTCCTCTAAAATATTTTCAAATTGTTCTGCAACTTCTTGCTTGTTTTCACAATACAAAAATTTACCGCCATTTTTCTTAAAATTAAAAATGAATTGTTCGTCTATTGATAAATGACTGTTAGGAACAGAATTACCTCCTCCGTATTCGCTTTCACTTTCTTCATCAGATGCGGTATTGCTAGAACCAAATATTTTTTTGAAAAAACTCATTTTATATGAAATACTTTACATGTTAATTGAAAACGTTCAAAGATAAAAAAATCTTAATTCAAAAGGCTATTTTGAATTAAGATTTTAAAAAATATTGCATATTTCTGAATAATCTACGAAACCACTTCTTCTAGATTTTTATCAAAAGTACGTTTTCCGAAAATTGTTTCTAAGTCATCTTTAAAGATTACTTCTTTTTCTATTAAGATATTAGCAAGCTGATTTAACTTGTCTTTGTTTTCTTCTAAAATTTGAATTGCTCTTTGGTATTGACCTTCAATTAATTCTGAAATTTCTTTGTCAATAACTTTGGCAGTTTCGTCAGAGTAAGGTTTAGAGAAATTGTATTCGCTTTGCCCAGTTGAATCGTAATAAGTGACATTTCCGATTTTATCGTTCAAACCATAAATGGTAACCATAGCACGAGCCTGACGCGTAACTTTTTCTAAATCGCTTAAAGCACCAGTTGATATTCTGTCAAAAGTCACTTTTTCTGCTGCTCTTCCGCCCATGGTAGCACACATTTCGTCTAGCATTTGATCTGTTCTAACGATTTGTCTTTCTTCTGGCAGGTACCAAGCAGCTCCTAAACTTTGTCCACGAGGAACAATAGTTACTTTAATAAGTGGTGCAGCATGTTCTAACATCCAGCTTACAGTAGCATGTCCAGCTTCGTGAATAGCAATTGCTCGTTTCTCTTCTGGAGTAATGATTTTATTTTTCTTTTCTAAACCACCAATAATTCTGTCAACGGCATCTAAGAAGTCTTGTCTGTCAACTGCTGTTTTATTGTTACGAGCAGCGATTAATGCAGCTTCGTTACAAACATTAGCAATATCAGCACCAGAGAAACCTGGAGTTTGTTTTGCTAAGAAATCTAAATCAAGACCTTCAATTTTTTTGATAGGAGCCAAGTGAACTTTAAAGATTTCAGCTCTTTCGCGAATGTCTGGCAAGTCAACAAAAATTTGTCTGTCAAAACGTCCAGCACGCATTAAGGCTTTATCAAGAACATCAGCTCTGTTTGTTGCGGCTAATACAATTACGTTAGAGTTTGTACCAAAACCATCCATTTCTGTCAATAATTGATTCAGAGTATTTTCTCTTTCGTCGTTTCCGCCTGACATATTGCTTTTTCCTCTTGCTCTACCAACAGCGTCGATTTCATCAATAAAAATGATAGCAGGAGATTTTTCTTTAGCTTGCTTAAATAAATCACGTACACGAGATGCACCAACTCCTACAAACATTTCTACGAAATCAGAACCTGATAAAGAGAAGAATGGAACTTGAGCTTCGCCTGCAACGGCTTTAGCTAATAAAGTTTTACCAGTTCCCGGAGGTCCTACAAGTAATGCTCCTTTTGGAATTTTACCTCCAAGATTAGTATATTTTTCAGGGTTTTTAAGGAATTCTACAATTTCTTGTATTTCCTCTTTTGCACCTTCTAAACCTGCTACGTCCTTAAATGTAGTTTTGATATCTGTTTTTTCATCAAACAATTTCGCTTTCGATTTTCCAATATTGAAAATTTGTCCGCCTCCGCCACCAGCGCCGCCTGACATTTTACGCATAATGAAAATCCATACACCAATAATGATGATGATTGGAAGCAAGCTGATTAAAATATCGCTCCAATTGTTTTTTTGCAAGAAATTAAAATCTTTCAGTTTGCCTTCGCCAACTGCTTTTTCTAATTTTGTTTGAAAAATTTGGTCGTTACCAATTTCTAAAGTATAGTGAGGACCTTTGTTTGGTCTTTCAAATATATCTTTAGATACTTTTTTATTAGCTGCGTCTTTAAGCGCTGCAGCAGTTAAATATACTTCAGCTTCAGCTTTATTATAAACGATCACTTTTTCAATTTGTCCTTTTTCTAGTAAAACATTGAATTTAGAAGAAGTCAATTGAGCAGGTTCGCTTAAATTAGATCCTCCTGTTGCAAAACTTATAAATAAAAAAACTAAAAGTATTGCGGTGTATATTAACCAAGGACTTATTTTAAATTTACTCGGATTTGGATTATTATCTTTAGCCATTAGAAAAAATTTTCTTTAGTATTTGTTTTCGATTGTAGTTATTTTGGCGTCCCCCCAAAGGCTTTCGATATTATAGTATTCACGTATGTGTTTCTGGAAAACATGTACCACGATATGCACATAATCCATAAGAACCCATTCCGCGTTATCGGTTCCTTCTACGTGCCAAGGTTTATCTTTTAAGTCTTTAGATACTGTTTTTTGAATTGAGTTTACAATGGCGTTAACTTGGGTATTTGAGCTTCCGTTGCAAATGACAAAATAGTCACAAACAGCCGTGTCTATTTCTCTTAAGTCAAGAATATCTATATCATTTCCTTTTACCTCTTCAATCCCTTTGATTATGTTCGCCAGTAGAACATCATTATTAATAGTCTTTTTCGCCATGAATTATTTTATATGAATTTGTAAAGTTACCAAAATTTGTGATTATTTTTGAACCTTAACAAAATATTAAATTAAGTTATTTAAATTATTTGAATGAAACTAATCAAACTCGATGCCATAGATTCGACAAATGACTTTCTTAAAGCATTATCCAGCAAGGATGAACTTGATAATTTTACAGTGGTAACAGCTGAAAATCAGACAAAAGGCAAGGGTCAAATGGGAGCGAAGTGGCAATCTGAATCAGGTAAAAACTTAATTATGAGTGCCTTGGTAAAGGATTTTCTATATGAAAATGAAAAGGTATTTGACTTAAGTATTATAGTTTCATTAGCCGTGATCGAGGTTCTAAAATCGTTAAAAATTCCTGATTTAAGCATAAAATGGCCTAACGACATTATGTCATATAATAAAAAGATTGGTGGCATACTCATCGAAAACACCATAAAAAGTGATGGCAGGATTGTGTCAGTAGTTGGTTTAGGACTCAATGTCAACCAGACAAATTATACTGAATTGCCAAATGCTTCCTCATTGGCAGTGATTTTAGGAAATACTGTTAATAAAGATCTTCTGCCAGCTTTAATAATCGAAAATATACAAACGAAAATTGATTTGTGGGAAACGAATTCGATAATTTTCTGGAAGGATTATTACAATGCTTTGTTCAGGAAAGGAATTCCGATGCCATTTAAAAATCTTCATCCTAAATCTTCAGGAGAAAATTTTATGGGAATAATTAAAGGAGTTTCCTCTGTTGGAAAAATTCAAATCTTGCTTGAAGATGATTCTGTTTCAGAATTCGATATTAAGGAAGTTCAGATGCTTTATTAGCTAAGTTTCTAAGCTTCTGAGATACTAGGATTCTAAGGCTTTTTATTCCCAGAAGTTTCTGTAGAGACGAACTGCTATGCGTCTAACATATTTTAAAAATCCCGTTGAGACTTTAAAATGCAGGGTTTTTAGATAAAGTTTTTATGCAGTTGCTATTTCTAGTGCAATGACAATAATAAAGCAAAAAAATAATCATAAAAAAAGCCTGATCTCTTTAGATCAGGCTTTCAATTTATAATTCACCATTAATAAATTAAAGCTTTGTCATGTTATTAGCCAAAGTTTCAATGAATTTGCTGATTGGTCCTTTGATCATCATTGCCATCATAGCGTTGAATTCGCCTTCAAAAAATAATTGAACAGCACTTTCTGAATCAGAAATACTATCAATATTCGAAGTCAAGGTAAATGGAAGTTTATCGCTCGCTGCACCCAAAACAATTTTGCTTGGTGCTACTTTATCTTTCATTTTTAATTTGATTTCCGGCATCCCTTTTAATCCAAAAATAAAAGAATCCTCGCCAGTTACTTCAAACTTAGCAATATTATCAGGCATTAATTTTTCAAAATTCTTAACATCAGTCAATAAATCAAATAAATCTTGAGCTGATTTCTGAACAGTTACTTTTGGACTTTCTAAGTTCATATTGTTTTTTGTTTTTGTTTTTTACCGCAAGTGCGCTAAGTTTTTTTAAAGCTAAATTCCATAATTTAAATCCCAAATTCTTAAAAAGAGCGAAGCGATTTTTAAGAATCTAAGAATCTAAGAATCTAAGAATCTAAGAATCTAAGAATCTAAGAATCTAAGAATCTAAGAATCTAAGAATCTAAGAATCTAAGAATCTAAGAATCTATTCCACTTCCCAAGTAGAAGGACTAACGCTCCATTCTTGCAAAGTAGATTGCTGATCTTCTGTAATATATTGTTTTTGAACCGCTAGATCCAATAAATTTTCATAATTACTCAATGTATACAAATCGATATTAGCGCCTTTAAAGTTCTCTTCAGCTACATTAAAGCCGTATGTGAAAATTGCCGCCATTCCTTTAATGTTTGCACCTTCATTGCGTAAAGCTTCTACAGCCATCAAACTGCTGTTTCCTGTGCTGATTAAATCTTCAACAACTACAACATTTTGTCCTTTTTGTAAAAAACCTTCAACTTGATTTTGTCTTCCGTGTTTTTTTGCTTCTGGACGCACATATACAAAGGGTAAACCAAGGCTTTCAGCAACCAGCATACCAATTCCAATAGCTCCAGTGGCCACACCAGCAATTACGTCTGGTTTTCCAAACTGTTTTTCAATATTCTTCGCAAACTCATCTCGAACATAGTTTCGGATGATCGGAAATGAAAGAATTAACCTATTATCGCAATAAATAGGAGATTTCCAACCAGAAGCCCATGTAAAAGGATTTTCGGGATTCAATTTAATTGCATTTATTTGCAAAAGCAATTCGGCTGTTTTTTCGGCAGTATCTTTATTAAAAATCATAATACAAATGTATAAAGTTTTTGTGAACGACAAACCACTTTTTTTGACAAATGAAATCTCGAAAGAAACAGATTTTCAATTGTTCTTGTTAGAAAGTATTGATATAGAACAGCTTATAGTTAAAATGTTCCAAAATAAAATTCAAAAAGCCTGTTTATATCATCCTGACGAAAGTGAGATTATGAAAACACTCAAAGCCAAAATTCCGGTAAATAAAGCTGGAGGAGGTTTTGTATACAATAAAAAAGGCGAGGTTTTATTTATCTTCAGAAACGGAAAATGGGATCTTCCGAAGGGCGGAATCGAGAAAGGCGAGGACATCGAAGCCACCGCCATGCGAGAGGTTGAAGAAGAAACTGGCGTAAACCAGCTCCGAATTACACATAAACTTCAAAAAACCTATCACGTTTTTAAACGCAACGGAAAATACAAACTCAAAATCACACATTGGTTCGAAATGCAATCTGATTTTGAAGGAACACCGCAAGGACAAATCGAAGAAGGAATTGAAAAAGTAGCTTGGCTAAACCCGGAACAAATCAAAGAAGCTTTAAAAAATTCTTACGAAAACATTAAATTGCTGTTTGCAGAAAAAGATGAAGTTTCGGTTGAAGATTAAGGTGGGAATTAAGAATTAAGAAAAAAGAATCAAGAATCAAGAAAAAAGAACTAAGGTTCTAAACTAAGGAATCAACAGTAAAATACTGAAAGTTATTCCTTAGCTTAGAATCTTAGCAACTTAAAACCTACTTATAGGTATATATAAATTCACTTTTACCTATATTTTCTGTTGTTCCATCAACAATTCTAGAATATATTTCAGTTTCCTTGTATATTTGTTTTTGATCGTTAAAGTTGTACGTAAATATCCTCTTATAAACTGCCGTTTTATTAGATGAGTTATCAATTCTAGAAGGACTTGAGGTGTATTCTGAAATTAAATTTTCTGATTGTAGGTATACAAAATAAGTTGAGCCATTATCAAAAGTATCCAAATAATCATTTAATTTCCATTCGTTTCCAAAAATGTATTTTCTATAATTATAATCATTTTTTAAAGTATTATAAGAATAAGATTCGGTTGATTCTAAATTAAAAATGAATGTTTTAGAACTGGTAACATTATCATTTTCATACTGAAATGTTGCTGAATGAATATCTGGTTTTAATACTTGTTTTATAATTTTTTTATTCGAATTCATTAATATTTCTTCGTTCTGAATATCACCGTTATAGGTTTTTGCAACCACTATTTTGTCAGCAAGATGAGTAAATACAAAATTAACATTTACGGGCTCTCCAGTATCTGTTACAAAAGTTTTAAAGCTTTTTTCTGTTATTCTGCCTGCAGTATCATAAGAATAAGTTATTGTAGTAATCAACCTTCCACTTAAATTATAAATCAAGATTTGAGAAACCAGTCCTTGAATGTTATACGTATAATCTTCGCGGGCTGACTCTTGATACTTAATCGTAACTAACTGATCATTCAAAAAGGTAAAATTTCTAAAAGTCATTAATTTATCATTCTGATAATAATTCATTTTAATAGAAGAAAGTTTTTTTTGGGGAGCACTACTTACTATATCATCATTAGAGCAGGAAACAGCTAAAAATCCAGCGAGCAACATCATTATTTTTTTCATCTTAATCTTTATTGAGTTATATTCTGTAGTAAAATATATTCAAAAAAGTTGCGTATTAAGATGTTAAAAATATAAGATGATAAGTTGGGCGTACCACTCCCTAAGCCTCGGTGATTATTTTGATTTCTTTCCAATAGCACGGATTGCAAATCCGCGCCATTGGAAGATCATCTTAAAAGCTTTGCGATCTTACTATATTTCAAAATCCCTCAAAATCAAAAAATCTTAGCGAAGTTTGCGGTTAAAAAAAACTACAAAATACGATAAACAGGATATTGCAAATGTGCCTTCTCATAATAAACAGAGTGTTTATAAATCCAATCTAACTGCGCATCAGGATTTTTAGCAAATGTAGCGTCAGATTCTTTTTTAGCGTCAAATTCCGCTTTCAAAGTTGGATTTTCTTTTAAAAGTTTTGCCGCAGTATCTTCAAAAATATATTCCGAATAATGTTCTTTTTGCTGTAAAATTGGGTCGAAGAAATTCCAATTAAAAAATGAATCAACACCTTCTGGTTCAAAAACTTCAACTAAATATTTTACACCTTTTTGGTTTGTCGGAACAAGATAATCTCCTTTGGCGAAAGCCATTTTAACTATTTTAGAAGTTACTGTTGTATTTCTGTGCAAATAATGCCCTTCGTAGGCAGACGGAACCGTTTTAAAATCTGCTATTTTATAACTTTCCACTTGTATAATGGTATCATTTTTAAGTTGAGAAAATGAAATGTTATTATTTTTTAAAATGTCAATAATATTCCAATAGCCACGCGGTATGATATAGGCAGACGGTATAACAACATCTTTGAGTGATTTGAATTCTTTTATATACGGAACATCTTTTTTATAAGGTTTGCTTCGGTCATAATATAAACGATTTCCAGTTGTGGCGTCGCTCTTTTTATAACTTGCTTCATAGCCTAAAAATGAAAAAGTAGTAGCCTTTGTACTGTCTAATTCCCATTGCAAGGTATATGGTTTTCTTGGTTGATATTGTTCGAGATTTTTAACTCTGAGTTCTTTGATCTTTTGATAATTAGCATCGGTAAAATCCAAAGTCGATTTCATGTATTCATATGTCATTTTTACACGTTCAGCATATTTTTTTAACATGTGAGTTTCCACCACAAATCCAATCGTATTAAACAAAGAAGTATAACCCGTAGTATATCGAGGACTATCAACAAATTGCCCAAAACCTTTGTCGGGAGTATCTTTAAAAGAGTCTACATAAGGCGTTGTTTCGATTTTCTTTTTCTGCAGATCTTTTACCAAAGCTGGCATCATTTCATTATTCATAAAATCACCCAAAACAGATCCTAATTTGTTGTGTTCCGTCATAATATAAGTCAGTTTGTATTGATAATCAGAACCGTTGCTTACGTGATTATCAATAAAAACATCGGCATTTATTTTCTGAAAAATCTCCACAAAACTCTTTGTATTTCGGGTATCCGATTTTATCAAATCCCGGTTTAAATCATAGTTTCTCGCATTTCCTCTAAAACCATAAATTTCAGGTCCGTCTTGGTTGGCGCGAGTTGTAGAATTTCGGTTTAAAGCGCCTCCAATATTATAAACCGGAATGCACACTAGTACAGTATTTTTTGGTGCTTTTAGTTTTCCAATGGCTAAATCTCTGTAGAATTGCATTGTAGCGTCGATTCCGTCTGGCTCTCCAGCGTGGATTCCGTTATTGACAAAAAGAACGGCTTTAGTTTTTTGAATTTTGTCAAAATCAAATACTGCGTCAGGATTAAAAGTTACCATATGCAAAGGTTCGCCAGAATCTGTCAATCCCATTTCCTTAATCTGAATCGTTGGAAAATTATTGGCTAAAAGCTTAAAATAAGCAATAGTTTCTTGATAAGAAGCCGATTGATTTCCGTTTCCCTTTTCAAAAAAAGTATCGTATTTTTTATTGTTTTGAGCGAAAATTGTGATGGTGAAAAGTGAAATGAGAAAGGTAAAAAGTTTCATGGTTTTAGATTTAATATAAAATTCAAATATAAAGTTTTATTTGTTTCAGGTTGAAGTAGGAGTAGAGCAACTTTGTCATTTTACCGCAAAGCACGCAAAGTTTATTTTACTATATAGCTTTTATAAAAGACAAAGGTCGCAAAGCTTTGTGAATATAACTTTGTGACTTCTCGGCTTTGCGAGATTAAATAAAAAATCTTTGCGAACTTTGCGTGATCTTTGTCTTTGCGGTAAAACACCTGAAACCTGAAACAAGAAAACCTGAAACAACTTTTTTTCGCTACTTTTGCAAAATGAATAAAAATCACCATTCCAACAATATACTTTCGAATTTAGGAATTGAAAGCCTAAACGAAATGCAAGAAGTTGCTCAAGATGCAATTTTAAATGATAACAATATTTTGCTTCTTTCTCCAACAGGATCTGGAAAAACATTGGCTTTCTTGCTTCCAGTTTTAGAATTATTACAGCCTGAAATACTTTCAGTTCAATGTTTAATTTTAGTGCCTTCGCGCGAATTGGGTCTGCAGATCGAGCAGGTTTGGAAAAAAATGGGAACTCAATATAAAGTGAACATCTGTTATGGTGGACACTCAATTGATACCGAAATTAAAAATTTGAGCAATCCACCGGCAGTTTTAATAGGAACTCCAGGCAGAATAGCAGATCATATTGACCGAGATACTTTTCGTACAGATAAAATTCAGACTTTAATTTTGGATGAATTTGACAAATCACTGCAATTGGGCTTCCATGAGCAAATGTCTTATATTATTGGAAAATTAACGAAGCTGAACAAACGTGTTTTGGTTTCAGCAACATCAGATATTGAAATTCCGAGATATACGCGAGTGATAAATCCGACCGTTTTAGATTTTATTCCAGAGGAAGAAGAAAAAGCGAATCTTTCGATGAAAATTATTGTTTCGCCAGCCAAAGACAAATTAGGAAGTTTGTTCAACCTTATTTGTTCTCTAAAATCGGAGTCGGCTATTATTTTCTGTAATCATCGTGATGCTGCAGAACGCATTAGTGACACATTAAACGAAAAAGGAATTTACGCGACGTATTATCATGGTGGCATGGATCAAGACGAGCGTGAGCGCGCTTTGATTCAGTTTAGAAATGGAAGTATGAGTTACTTAATTACAACCGATTTAGCGGCTCGTGGATTGGATATTCCTGAAATGAAACATGTAATTCATTATCACTTACCGCTTAAAGAAGATGAATTTACGCATCGTAATGGTCGTACAGCACGTATGCAGGCTTCTGGAACTGCGTATATTATCATCCACGAAAGTGAAAAAAAATTAGATTATATCGACTACGAAATGGTTATGCTGAAAGTAGACGACGCAACCACTTTACCCAAACCACCGGAATATCAAACCATTTATATTAGTGGCGGAAAGAAAACAAAACTGAATAAAATTGATATTGTTGGATTCTTCTCTCAAAAAGGAAAACTTGAAAAAGGCGATTTAGGTTTAATCGAAGTTAAAGATTTTATTTCGTTTGCAGCAGTAAGATACAATAAGGTAAAAGACCTGCTGAAAAATATCAAAGACGAAAAAATGAAAGGCAAGAAATTCAAAATTGAAGTCGCCAGAAAAGTGGTAAAGAAAGAGGAAGAAAGATAGTTTTTTTTGTAGGAGCGATCGTGTTTAAGGTTTTTTTAGCCTAAATCACGAGTAAAATTCATTACTTTTTTAAGCTCAAAAAAGCCATTTTGTAATTAAATATTTACAATATTAGCCCATTTTGATCGGTTAAGATTCCTCAATTTTGGTCGATTTATAACTTGAATTATTAAATAAAAAATTATTTAATTTATTGTAATTCAATATTTTAGCTGTTAATTTTCTTGGCTTTAAAGCAATTGTAAACACCAATCTTAATTTTTTGTTAATAAATTAACGAATAGGACTTTAATTTATCATAATTTCTGCGTTTATTGTGCTAGTAAATAATAAACCCCAAATTAATTATGAAAAGAATTATTACGATTGCCATTTTGTTGGTTAGTGTTGTGTCTTTCGCACAAATTAAAGTTATCGAAACTGTACCGGTTGAAAAATTAGGAAAAGTAAATAACAACTACATTCAAAAAATTGGAGATGAATATACTGTATATTACACAAGTATTCAAAACGATGATGAAGGGTCAACTTTAAGAAAGTTTACTTTTAAAAATGTTAATAATGATTATGCAAGTCTTTACAGTATTATCATGAATGGTTTTGGCGCAAATCCTTTGTATGATATTAAATTAGAATTGCCTAATAATTTCATTTGGCTGCACTACACAGGAAGTGTTATTCCAGAAAAAGCTACAGTTCAGTTTATGGTTTCAAGTAAAGAAGCTTCTGCAGCAACAAGCAGTATTTCTGAGCCATTTGTAAAAGATCAGATCAATAAATTATTTCAAAAATAATTTTCAGTTTCAGGTTTTTATTGTTTTAAGTAAAAAACCTAATGAAATTTAAATACAATAAAAAGGCTATTCAAATTTTGAATAGCCTTTTTATTTGCAGTATTTTCTATCATTGAACAGTCTGAAAACTGAGACGAGAAATTTAAATTTTCTTCACATATTGTGTAATAATCACAATCTGCTGGCCATCTACCTTTCCTTCAATATATTCAGCGTTTTCGTGATCTAGACGGATGTTTCGAACGGCAGTTCCTTGTTTAGCAACCATGCTTGATCCTTTTACTTTTAGATCTTTGATTAAAACTACAGAATCTCCATGTTCTAAAATTACACCATTGCTGTCACGGTGAACCAGTTTGTTTTCGTCGTCTTCGCCTTCGCCAGTTGCTTGTGCCCAAGCCAATGTATCTTCGTCTAAATACATCATATCAAGCAATTCTTGTGGCCAGCCTGCAGCGCGCAAACGGCTCAGCATTCTCCAAGCTACCACTTGTACGGCTGTATTTTCATTCCACATACTGTCATTAAGACATCTCCAGTGATTTAAATCGACATTATCAGGGTTTTCAATTTGGTCTATACAGGTATTACACGCTAAAATAGCTTCTTCAATACCGCCTTTTTGTGTTGGCAGTACTTGATATACTTTTAGGTTTTCTTCGGCGCCACAAAGTTCGCATTTAGATCCGCTTCGTTTGTTTAATTCTCTTTCGATGCTCATTATTTTGTTTTATTTAAAATGCGAAATTACTTATAATTTGCTTCGCCTGCAAGTTTATGTTTTGGGTGTTTCTTACTGATTTTGCGTGTTGAAACGGATGTTGCTTTTTATTTCTTAACCCTAACAGCATCTGGAACCAACATTTCATATTCACCGCCATTTCGTAATACATCACGAACAATACTTGAACTTATATATGAGGTTTTTGCAGCGGTTAATAAAAATACAGTTTCAATTTTAGAAAGACGTCTATTAGTATGTGCAATTGCTTTTTCAAATTCAAAATCGGCTGGATTTCTTAGGCCTCTCAAAATGAAATGGGCTTTTAGATTTTTTGCTAAATCAATTGTCAAACCTTCATATGTTATTACACTGATTTTAGGTTCATCTTTGAAGGTTTCTTCAATAAAACGCTTTCTTTCTTCTAATGAAAACATGTATTTTTTTTCGGCATTGACTCCAATTGCAATTACGATCTCATCAAATAGAGAAATTCCTCTTTTGATAATATCTTCGTGACCAAGTGTAATGGGGTCGAATGATCCTGGAAATATGGCTTTTCGCATTTTTTTTCTTTTAAGGTTCAAAGCTGCAAAGGCACAAAGGCACAAAGGCTTTATTTTGAAATTAAATTAATTTTTTAAGTAATTCTTTTTGTATTAATTGCCTCAACCCATTCCTCTTTTTGGCAAACTTTACATTTGGCTGTACCTATCTTTTGTTCTTCGGTATGACCACAAAAAGTGCATGCATGAATACCATCGATGGAAATATTCTTGCTTTTTTTATTGAAAGCCGCCGGCAAAATAGGCAATCCGTATTTTACTTCTTCATCTTTATAAAAGAAAACACTTACTTCGCCACTTGTTTCTATAAAAGCATGTTTTATCTGACCTAAATGTTCAATAGATTTGATGCGAAGCTCAGAGAAAAATTCATCCTGCGCCAAGCTTTCTTTTTTGAAAGTCGATATAGAAAATTTGCCGTCGTTGATCAAACATTCTGTTTTGCCTTCTATAAATTCTTCAAATTTTTTGCTTTTTCCAGTAAGCCAGGTCACGGAGCGATATAAAATAATAATAACTGTAAATACTATTGCTGCAGGTACAATTCCAACGTCTTCATAAAACATAGGATCTCCGGCAGCAGAGCCTAATGCAATAATTATTACAGTTTCAAAAATAGATAATTGTTTTACACCTCGTTTTCCTGCTAATTTCAAGGTTAGCAATAGAATGATGAACATAACTGTGGAACGAAATACAACTTCTAGAGCAAAGTTTTCCGGCAAATCATTATAAAATACTCTATTCCATTCAAATATTTGTTTCATTTTTTTTAGTTACTAAGGTTATGAGGTAGTAAGGTTCTACGTTTTTTAGTTTTTGTCAAGGATATTTTAAAATATAAAAAAGTAAGGTTCTGAAATCTTAGAGTCTCAGAACCTTAGTATCTTAGTAACTTACAAAAGTGCTAGCTCAATCGCGTTTGTAAATAAATCTTCAAGAGATATTCCCGCTGCTTTTGCCTGTTGCGGAATCAGACTTTCGGTTGTTAAACCTGGAATCGTATTCATTTCCAACATATAAGGTTCGTTGTCTACGATAATGAATTCACTTCTAGAGAAACCTTTCATTTTTAAAACTTCGTAAGCACGTTTTGCAGTTTCTCCTACTTTTTGAGTTAATTCGTCAGAGATTCTTGCCGGTGTAATTTCTTGAGATTTACCTTCGTATTTAGCTTCGTAATCAAAAAAATCATTGTCAGAAACAATTTCAGTAATTGGCAATACTTTTATTTCTCCTTTATAATTAATTACTCCAACAGAAACTTCTGTTCCGTCAAGAAAACTTTCGATAATAATTTCATTATCTTCTTTATAGGCAACTTCAATTGCAATTGGTAGTTCAGCCTCAGATTTTACTTTTGAAATTCCGAAACTTGAACCGGCCTTATTTGGTTTTACAAAACAAGGCAAACCTACTTTTTTAACGATTTCTGCAGTATTGATAACATCTCCCTTATTTAAATAATAAGAAATCGCCGTTTTGATTCCGTATGGCTTTAAAACCGATAGTAAATCACGTTTATTAAATGTAAGTGCTGATTGGTAGTAATCGCAAGACGATTGCGGAATTCCTAATAATTCGAAATAAGCCTGCATTAATCCGTCTTCACCGGGAGTTCCGTGAATAGCGTTGAAAACACAGTCGAAAGTAATTTTTTGATCGTTTACCGTTACTGAAAAATCATTTTTATCAATCGAATATTCAGCATTGTTTTCGTCTACATAAACCCATTTTTCTTTAAAAATATGAATACGGAATCCGTTATATTTTGTTTTGTCAAGATATTGATGCACTACGTTTCCTGAGATGAGAGAAATTTTATATTCACTTGAATATCCGCCCATGATAATGGCTATGTTTTTCATTATATATTTTTGTTTAAAGTTTTATTTTGTTTCAAGTTTCAAGTTTTGCCACGAATCCACAAATTTTGAGCGAATTCAAAAATTGTATAAATCTGCGGTTATCTGTTTAAATATGTTGAATAAGTGTGCTTTTTTTTTCGCCTTTATAAGGTGTATTAAAAGCTTTCTTGCTTAAAACAAAATTATCATTTTTTTTGAAACGAAATAGCTTTATCTTTGCCTCTAATAAAAATAAATTTATGAGTTTACGTCAGTATTTAACAAGCCGAGTTTTTTTCGTGCAAGTATTAATTGCGGCAGCTATTATTGCTGTTTTAGGTTATTTGTTTATGCATTGGTTAACTTTTACAACTGATCACGGACATGAAATTGCCGTTCCGAATTTATCTAAATTGACTGAAGAGCAAGTAGAAGAAAAGCTAGACGAGCTAGACTTAGATTATGTGCTTTTGGATAGTGTTGATTACCGAAGTGAGTTCCCAAAATATAGTGTTGTGGAGCAGGATCCGTTGCCAGGAACTAAAGTAAAAGTGGGAAGAAAAATATATATTAAAATTAATGCATCAGGATTTTCATCTGTCAGAATTCCTGATTTAATAGAAAAAACATATCGTGAAGCAGTTCCTACATTGAAAGCTTTAGGGCTTGAAGCAGGAACAATTACGTATATTCCGAATCTTGGAAAAGATATGGTTTTAGAGATGCGTTATAAAGGAAGAAACTTGAAAGTAGGAGACCGCGTACTGAAAGCGTCTAAAATTGATTTAGTTTTAGGTGATGGAAAAGCGAGTTATGTAGATGAAAGTCAGGCGAATGATAGTTTAGCTGCGCCAGCTGAAGAAACCCCAAAAGATGAACAATAATATTGAAAATTTAGATCTAGAAGACGAATTATTCGAACATTTTAGATTTGAAGTCCCTAAAGGTCAAGCGTTTTTGCGTATTGACAAATATCTAATGAATTTGATTCAGAATGCGACTCGAAATAAAATTCAGAACGCAGCAACAGAAGGAAACATTTTTGTAAATGATATTCCGGTAAAATCAAATTATAAAGTAAAACCGTTTGATGTTGTGACTGTTATGTTATCGCATCCGCCGTTTGAAAATCATATTCTTCCAGAAGATATTCCGCTAAACATCGTTTATGAAGATGATGCTCTTTTATTGATTAATAAAGAGCCTGGAATGGTTGTGCACCCAGGTCACGGAAATTATACCGGAACTTTAGTAAATGCTTTGGCACATCATTTTGATAATTTGCCAATGAACAGCAGTGAACGTCCCGGTTTAGTTCATAGAATTGATAAAGATACTTCTGGACTTTTGGTCGTGGCTAAAACAGAAGCTGCAATGACGCATTTGGCAAAGCAGTTTGAAGCAAAAACATCTGAACGTGAGTATATTGCCCTTGTTTGGGGAAATGTAGCTCAAGAAGAAGGTACAATTGAAGGAAATCTTGCCAGACACTTAAAAGACCGTATGCAAATGGCTGTTTTTGCTGATCCAGAAATAGGGAAACCTGCAATTACCCATTATAAAGTTTTAGAACGTTTTGGTTATGTCACTTTGATTTCTTGCAAATTAGAAACCGGAAGGACACACCAGATTCGTGCACATATGAAACACATCGGGCATCCGTTGTTTAATGATGAGCGTTATGGCGGACATTTGATTTTGAAAGGAACTACGTTTACAAAATACAAACAGTTTATCGAGAATTGTTTTAAGGCATTGCCACGTCAGGCACTGCATGCTAAAACACTTGGTTTTGTGCATCCGACAACTGGAGAAATGATGCGTTTTGATACAGAACTGCCACAAGATTTTCAGGATTGTATTGAGAAATGGCGCAATTATGTAAAATCGCACAATACTGACGAGGAAGAGAATTAATTAGATAATTTATCAATTAGATAATTTAAATAGAATTCCACTAATTTACACAGATTAATTTCCTGTAAATTAGTGGAATTTGTGTTTAATTTAATTCTGAATGATATTTTATTTTGCCAATTGATCCAGTTGATTTTGGCAATAGTTCAAAAACAGAAGTAGGAGCGAGGCCAGATTCTATGCGATGTGAGACATATAAAATACTCACATTTGTTTCTTGTTTGATTGTATTAATAAGCTGGATTACCAGATCTACATTTTCGTCATCCAGGCCTTCAACTGGTTCATCTAGAATTAGTAAAGGCGGGTGTTTTAAAACCGCACGCACAATAAGTACCACTCTTTGCTGACCAACGGAGAGTTCTGTGAAACGCTTCTTTTTTAAATGATTCATCTCAATTACTTCGAGCCATTGATCCACTATTTTAGTCTGCAGAGCTGAAGGCTGGTTATATAGTCCGATGGAATCAAAAAAACCGGACAGAATCATTTGTTCTAAACTGTGGTTTTTTTGAAAAAGGTCAGTCATAGAAGTAGTAAAGATTCCGATTTGTTTTTTAATGTCCCAAACACTTTCACCGCTTCCTTTTTTTCTTCCAAATAAAAATAAATTCTGACCAAATCCTTTTGGATTGTCACCCGTAATCAAAGATAAAATAGTGCTTTTTCCGGCGCCGTTTGGACCAATTAACTGCCAGAATTCACCTTGTTTTATTGTCCATGAAATGTTGTCTACGATTTTTCTATCATCATAACTAACCGAAACATTCTCCATTTTAATTAATACACTTTCGTGGAAATTATGCGCTTCTATAGCTTTTGGAATAGCTGAAGTATTAAAGGTTTTAAAATGATTTTCGGTTTTTGAAATCGGATGCAATTCAAATGAATTGTCTTTAATCTGAGCTTTATTCGGGACAAAATCAAGCACATCAGCAACGCGATTTACCAGTTGAATAATTGCAATAGTATCCGTTAATTTTTCTAAAGATTGTGCTAAAAGAACTCTCGATGCCTGATCTAAATGGTCAAAAGGATTATCAAAAATGATAAAATCAGGATTTTGATTGATGCAGTATTTTAAAAATTCTTTTTTACGTTCGCCAGAAGAAAAAGTTCTCAATTGTCTGTTCGATTCTGGAGATGCTTCAACAGTGTCATATTGGTATTCTTTTTCGATAAATTTTTCAATAGCAATATCTGAAAACAAAATTCCTTTTTGATTGTTAAAAACTGCTAATTCTTCTTTTGCTTCGCCAGAAAGTAATGTATCTATAAAAGCTTTTTTGTTAACCTGATTTGATAAAAGTATATCCCAGTGCTGCATTTCTTAATCTTAATTATTATTTTGTTTCTTTTGTTGCCATGGGGCGATCGTTGCGCGACCATTCGCTCCAAGATCCTACGTATAGTTTTGGAATTGCAATTCCGGCATAATCCATTGCTAATAAAGTGTGGCAGGCAGTAACTCCTGATCCGCAATGTACGATTACATTTTCAGGGTTTACTTTTCCTAAAATTTCTGAATATTTAGAAGCTAATGCTGTTGCAGATTTATAAAATCCTTCTTCATTTAAATTTTCGCTAAACGGCACATTTATTGCTCCTGGAATATGACCGGCAATTAAATCTAAAGGTTCTGTCAGTCCATCAAAACGATTTTTATCTCTTACATCAAGTACAATATTTTTATCGTTTTTTCGTGCTTTTTCAACTTCATTAATATCGGCTAAGGCGAATTTCCATTCTGAAATTGGGTATTTTTCTGCTTTTGCAAAAGTTTCAACTGCATCACTTGTTGCAAAGCCAGCTTTTATAGCTTGCTGCAAACCTCCATTTAAAACCTGAACTTTTTCATGCCCGATAGCTCTTAGCATCCACCAAAATCGCGCCGCAGCATTTGATCCGTTTTTATCATCATAAATAATAACATGATTTTCAGGAGAAATTCCGACTCTGGAAAGTACTTCAGAAAACTTTTCGAAAGACGGCAAAGGATGTCTACCGCCCTTTGCAGGATTATTTTCAACGGTTGCCAAATCCCGATTCAAATCGATATACCGAGCACCTTTTAAATGCTCTTTGTTGTAATTTTCTTCGGCATTTATTCCAGCTCTAGCATCAATTATTATAATTTCAGATAAATTTTTTAATTGAAGTAATTCGTCAGGATTTATAATTGGAGAAATTTTATTGGACATCTTTATTTGTTTTATTTTTTGACTTTCCCACCCAAAGTAAAGAATTTAGAATTAATTGGCTTTGAGCTTTATTTTCAAAAGTATATGAAAGGGTTTTATTGGTGCCATTTTCATAATCAATATCATTGTGCCCCATGTTTACATACAGCATTTTATAGTTTTTGTTGGTCCACACGACAGGATAATAACCATTATGCCAAATTTCGTTTTGTTTTGGTCCTGTTCCTAGCGGAAAACTGCTTTCGTCTATAGCTAAAATAATTTGAATGTCCGGATTTTTTCTTAAATCATTGCTCCATCGATACCATTCGTTTGGCGCAGATGTGAAAACTTTGGGGATATTTCTAGTTATTTGATGTTTATTTTCAACTCTCAAAACTGCCGAAGTAGGTCTCCAAGTATTGCTTCCATATTCACCAGAACCTAAAAAAGTATTGTGATACCAGTCCCAATTTTGAGGATAATCCGAATCATTTAAGGCAAAAGCCGAAAAGTGAAAACCAATCCACCCACCGCCATTTTCCATAAACTTTTGAAAAGCCTCTCGCTGACTTTGTGTTTCTGGCCTTGTGTCTAAAAACAAAACAACTTGATAATTGGCTAAGAATTCCGCATTCATATTGTCCCAATTACTGGTTGAATCATATTCAAAATGGTTTACTTCAGCCATTTTCGGAAACCATTTATTGGCTTCATGAACAAAGCTAATATGCGCCTGATCGTTTTTTGCGGTATAAAAAGCAATTACTTTAAATTTTGCATCTTCTTTTTTCGTTTGAGAAAATCCAAAAAAGCAACTGCATATAAGTGCAATTAAAAAACCTTTTTTAGAAATAAAAAACAGCATGACGTTTTGTTTAGATGAATTAATCAGGAATTTTTTCGATCAATATTTCGTTATTCGCGAGATCATAATAAGTGCAGGTCATTTCGATAATATCAACTCTCCATTTTGCAATTCCGCATTGTCCTGAATGATTACAGAAGGTAAGATAATCTGTTTCTCCACTTTGATGTTTTACTAAAAATTCTATAAAAAGCTCTTTGTTTGCAGTTGGAGCAATTTTTATCGGATTGTATTTTTCATCAGATGTTACCGTGTAATTGTTTACGCCATAATATTCGACATGGCCGTCATTCACGAAAGTGTCGTAACCTTTAACACCTAAAATAATTAAATCTTGTATGTAGTTTGGAAAATCTGCTCCGGTCTTTACTTTAGCATGTGCTTCTTTAATTTGTTCGATTGTAAACATATATTTTTAGTTTTAGATTAGTGTTTTTTTATTGTTTCAAAAATACAATTAATGGTTTTATAAATTGATCGAAAGATTCTATATGAGGCAAATGCCCTGTATTTGGTACTTCAACTAATTTTGAGTTTGGAATCGCTTTTTGAGTTTTTTTGCCCAGTTCAGCATAATTTCCCATTGTTTTTCTGACTTCTTCAGGCGCCAACTGTTTTCCTAAAGCTGTTTTATCTCTTGTTCCGATGATTAAAAGCGTTTGACTTTTGATGTTTTTGAATTCGTATAAAACAGGCTGGGTAAAAATCATGTCGTACAGCAGAGCAGAATTCCAAGCTACTTTATTGTAATCAGGAGCTGAAGTCCAGCCAGCGCCGAGTTCTGCCCATTTTTGAAAAGTTGCATTCCATTTTCCATCATAATAATTTTCCATTTGATATTTTTTGATCGCTTGGTAATTTTGTTTTAATTCTGATTCGTACCACCATTCAACAGGTTTGTAAGGAACTACAAGTTTCCAATCTTCTAAGCCAATTGGGTTTTCAAGAACTAATTTTTCAGTAGTTTCAGGATACATCAAAGCAAATCTTGTGGCTAACATTCCGCCCATTGAATGTCCTAAAATAGTTGTTTTTTGAATGCCCAATTGATCTAAAAGCTTCTTGGTATTTTCTGCCAATTGCTGAAAAGTGTACTGAAAATTATCTGGTTTGGATGATTTTCCAAACCCAATCTGATCCGGAACAATGACGCGGAAACCTTCTTTTGTAAGTGCCTTTATAGTAGTTTCCCAATACGCTCCGTTGAAATTTTTTCCGTGAAGCAAAACAATATTTTTGTTGTTATAGTTTTCAGGAGTTATATCCATATAAGCCATTTTTAGAGACTGACGCTGGTTGTTTAATTCTAAAAACTTTACAGGAAAAGGATATTCGTAATTGCTTAAATTTATATCTAAAGCTTTTATTTTTTCTTCTTGCGAAAAACAAAAAAGAGGAAATAACAGCATTATAAGTTTTATATTTTTCATTTTTTAAGGATTAAGTTTTGCAAGTTCTATAAAATTAAACTTAACCATTTTAAAACCAAAAATTAAAGTCTTAAAATTATCAGAAAATTTGTATTTTCTTTACGCCATAACAGCAACAGTGTTTAGCGCCATTTCACCAAGATTTTTATTGCCAATAATTTCAACTTTTTCTTTAGCATCATCGGGAGTCATTCCTTTAGAGAATAAAAGCCAGGCGTCATCTGGACTTATTTTTACAATTGAAGTTGGTTCAGCATCAAACAATTCTATAAACGCCCAGTTATTTTCTTTTTTAATAATACTCCATTCACCGCCAATCTCGGTTGTTACAATCAAAGTTATAATTGTTCCGTTCTCTGCTATTACATTTTTGTAGACATAAGGCAAAGCCTGTATAAATGTATGTATAAAAGGATAAAATAAATTTTTGGTTAAAAGAGCGGGTTTGTTAACCGCATTTCTAATTTGCTGTTGATGCAAGAATTTTTCAGTGTATTCTCTAGCAATATGAAACCAGTTTAGAGAAGTTTCTTCGCCAGCCCATGCAACAGAAAATATCGCATTTTCAAAAGGATTTAAAGTTTGTAGATGCGCAATATATTGTTTTCCGGTAGTTTCTAATAATTCAGTTATGACTTTTGGACTAAGACGTTTTGTGGCGCTGGTCCAACTCATATTTAATTGATTGAGAAAATCGACCAAATCGTTATATGAATTAATGTTTTCTGGTTTTTCGCCAAAAAAAGAATCTCTAGAAATAGATAAACCTCTTAAATTTCCGTCTAATAAATGAGATGCAATATCTTTTACTGTCCATTTTTTACAGACCGTTTTTGCATTCCATTCTTCTTCTTTCAATGATTTTAAAAGCTCGATTAACAACTCATCTAAAACAGGGAAGAGATGTAAAGTTTCTATTGGTATAATTGAAGATTTCATAAGCTTAACTTAACTATAACTGCTCTTTTTCGGTGTTTTTCAATGTTACAACGCTTTGCGGATACGGAATATCAATATTCGCTTCATCAAAACGTTTTTTAATACTTTGCAGTAAATCGCAATACATTACAAAACCATCTGTAGAATTTTTTGCCCAAGCCCAAGCTTTTAACGTAACGCTCGAATTTGCTAAAGCGACAACGCGCGCGATAACTAGAGGCGTTTTTTGTTTCTTGCTTTCAGCGGTTCGCGTATCAATAAAAAACGGATGTTTTGCCACTTCATCTTTCATGATTTCTAGCGCTTTCTCGATATCAGATTCATAACCAATTCCGATTTCGATTATTTTACAAGATTTTGTATCGTGCATATTGGTATTCACGATAATCTGATTGCTGATAACTGAATTTGGAATAATAATTCGGTTATTCTCAGCATCTTTCAAAACAACTTGTCTTAAATTAATGTCTTCTACAGTGCCAACAAAATTGTTGATTGTAATTTTGTCATTGATTCGAAAAGGCTTAAAAATAACTAGAAAAATACCGCTGACAATATTGCTTAACGCCTGTTGAGAAGCCAAGCCGGCTACTAACGAAATTACTCCCGCACCGGCTAAAAATGAATGTCCGATAATTTTAAATTCTGGAATTTGTATTAAAGCAAAAGCGAAGCCTAAAATATAAATTACCGTTATGATTAAATGTTTTAAAAACTTAAAACCAGTTGCATCATACTCTTTATTAGTTTGTTTGCGATACAAAAAATAGCGCAGTGCTTTGTCTGTAATCGCGCCCAAAACAATTGTTGTAATTGCTATAATAGCAATAAAAACACCAATTCTAAAGTCTTTTAAGTAATCAATCATAAACTTTGAGTTTAAAAAAATCCAAAAAACTACTATTAAATGTGTCTTTTGGATTTTATAATTTATAACAAATCAGATTTTTTTATAATCCGACAAAATCATCGCTTTTAGGAAAAATACTCAAAGCCTCGATAGCTATTTCCGGAGTTGGAGAAGCTAATTTGCGCAATTTTGTATCCATCCATGCGCCGTCAACAGTAATAGTGGCGCAGAGTGTATCATCTTCTCTTCTAAATTCGTGAATGATTGACCAGCGGGAAGCATCGGCTTTCATTTTTGATGTTTTGGTATGAATGAATATTTTGTCAGAAAGTTTTAATTCTTTTCTAAAAACACATTCCTCTCTAAATAAAACAGGACCAAAACCTTGCGTTTGCATCACTCTTAAAGTTAAGCCTAATTCTTCTAAGATTTCGATACGATGCTGTGCACCAAAATCGTAATAAGCACTGTGACGAACGTGAAAATTTGGGTCAAGATCTGACCAGCGAAAAGAAATTTCTTTAATAAATGAAGCCATTTTTTATTGTATTTTAATTGTAATGAGAATGCTTTTCGAGATAATTTATCAGAAAAACATTCATTTATAAGGAATCGAAATTACAAATAAAAATGTAAACCGTTTATTGTATAATAAAGTATTGCGGGAAATTATTAATAATATTCTTTTTCAAAAGGAACAAAATCCTGAAGTTTAGGAAGCGGCCTGATCAGGATTTTCTTTTTAGTGTGTGTTTTTGGAAAATCATCTTCGCCATATGGTTCTGTTTCGATAATCTGAATTCCTGTAGATAAATTAAAATCGATTTTTCCCATTGTACCGAGTCCGTTTGAGTATACTTCAGAGAAACCAATAAGTTCGAAATCACCATTTTGATATCGGAATTTATGCTCAAAATGACCGCGCAAAAGTTCGTTATTAATGCTTAAAATTCCTTTTATAATCGTGATTTCATCAAAACCATTTCCCGTTTGAAAGCCCTTTTTGCCATTTGGAAAAGCGGGTTCAATTGCTTTTGTGGTAGAAACGATACGTTTAAAAGATCCGTTTTGTTCAGCAAAATAAATATCAAGTTTATAAGGCGAAGTATCGCTTACTGTGTCTTGTGAAACCTGAACGTAGTCTATTAAGCCATCTTTGTTTAGATCGCCTTTTACTTTTGTGATTTCTCTATTGAAATTGCTTTTTTGAGCAGAAGTCGCTGTTGAAAAAATAAGAAGTAACAAGAAAATAATTTTCTGCATTGTTTTGATATTAATATCCTCTTTGAGAATAAATATTAAATTTTTCAAATGAAATTTCACCAAAATCTTTAACTGTTTTTAGCTTGTCAACATCTGGTATTAAAGCTTCTTCGTTTGGATCTGAACTTGGATTAAGAATATAGTTGATAAAATGATGTTTATATAAAAACCAATTATTTTTGACTTTATCAAATTTAAAAGTAATAATTTGTTCCCAATGATGTCCGCCTGAAATACGATGCTCAATAGAAAAATAGCCGTTTTTAATGGAAATTCCGTCAAAAGGATCTCCAAAAACACCACCACAATCTATGCAGTAAGCAGCATTTTCATTTTTATAAGCAAGTTTAAAACTCCCATTTTTTTGTCCTAATAAAAGCAGTACAGGTCTTTTATCAGGTTTATTATCATTGTAATTTGATGTTTTTTCTTCAGTCTTTTTGCGAAGTACTAAAATATAGTCTTCGAGTTTGTCTAGATTTAAGTCGCCTGATTTTTGAGCGATTGCTTCGTAGCCTTTCGGAATAAATGACTGCAATTTGACATTTACATTTGTAATTGCTTCATTAAAAGTTTCATGTATTTTAACTGACTTTTGCTGAGAAAAGGCAATATTGAAATAGAAAAAAATATACAAGAATACTATTGATTTTGCCATTACTATTTTAAATTAGAATTAAGTTTTTTCACTATCCACGGAAGTGTAAGACCCTGACCAATCAAGGTTAACAATACAACAGCAACAGAAATGAAAATAATCACAGTTCGTTCCGGAAATGGAGTTCCGTC
This sequence comes from Flavobacterium sp. MR2016-29, assembly GCF_015350695.1. NCBI lineage: Bacteria > Pseudomonadati > Bacteroidota > Flavobacteriia > Flavobacteriales > Flavobacteriaceae > Flavobacterium > Flavobacterium sp. MR2016-29. Next base: position 748,036 of record NZ_JADKPU010000001.1, on the reverse strand, counting down.
TGGAAGGTTTTTTGGCAGTCCAATAGCAATGGCAAGAGATACAATGCCTCGCATTCCAGACCAGCCCAAAATAATACTATTTTTAAAATCTAAAAGCGCATCTTCACTGATCTTTCGCTTGCTTTTTTTATTTTGAAAAGTTTTTTGCAGGTTTATTTTCTGAAGAAATATTCTGACCATTCTAATCAAAAGTGCCACGATTGTAATGATAAAAGCATATCCAATATAAGGTAGAATCATATCATTGTCAATACCTTTTAAAATGTAACGAAAATTAAGTCCGATTAAAATAAAGATTAATCCGTTTAGTAAAAATATAATAATGTCCCAAAGGCTTCTAGAACTGTTTTTTAAGCTTTCTGGAAATATTTTTTTACTGAAACGCGCAATTGAAAGACCTAAAATAACTACAGCAATTACTCCAGAAACATGCAGGTTTTCAGCAATCAAATACGTTACAAATGGCATTAAGAGCATGAAACTTACTGTGACATTTACATTTTTATGCACTCTGCTTAATATAAATGCCAAAATTTTTGCCATTATAAAACCTACTAAAAAACCGCCTCCCAATAATACAACGAATTGAAGTGTTGCTTTCCAAATTATAAAAGCAGATCCCATTACTGCAGCAACAGCAAAACGATATGCAACTAAAGCAGAAGCATCATTAATTAAACTTTCACCTTCAAGAATAGTTATGGTTTTATGAGAAATTCCGAGTCCTTTCGTAATGCTTATAGCAGCTACTGCATCTGTTGCAGAAAGAATTGCTCCCAGTAAAAATGCTAGAGGCCATGTAATATTCGGAATCATATAATGGGCAACTACTGCAATCCAAAATGTAGTCAGAAAAACTAAAGTTATGGCCAGCGTACTTATTGTATTGATATTAGTTTTAAAATCTTTAGGTGAAATATTAAAAGAAGCATCATATAATAAAGGAGGAAGAAACAATAAAAATATAATTTCTGGATTAATTTCAATTTCGTTCATTGTCGGAATAAAACCAATTGCAATGCCTACAATAACCAGAAGAATAGGCTGGGGCAGTTTGATGGTATCGGCAAAGGCAGAAAGTCCTATAATAATGGCAAGAATAAAAATAATGATGCTGTAATTTTCCATTTTGGCGAATATTGAATTTTTAGGATGATGCTAATGTAAGTATTTCAATATATAATTGAAAGTTTAGAAGCATTAATGACACGTAAAGTCCTGATATGCCATGATTGTCAGGTTTTAAAAATGTCATGTTGTCAGATGTTTATTAGTGTGCCAATATTAAAACTGACAATTTACTTTGGTTTTTTATATTGGCACAAAGATTGACTTATGCCACCTGAGTTATAAATTAGTATATCAAAATTAAATATATAAAAAATGGGTAAAATAATCGGAATTGACTTAGGTACGACGAACTCTTGTGTTTCTGTAATGGAAGGTAACGAAGCAGTTGTTATTCCTAACGCAGAAGGAAAAAGAACAACGCCATCTATCATCGCTTTTGTTGAAGGTGGAGAAATTAAAGTAGGTGATCCTGCAAAAAGACAAGCGGTAACGAATCCTACAAAAACGATTGCTTCTATTAAACGTTTTATGGGACACACTTTTGCTGAAACTCAAGAAGAGGCAAAAAGAGTTCCTTACAGTGTTGTAAAAGGTGACAACAATACGCCACGTGTGGATATTGACGGTCGTTTATACACTGCTCAAGAATTGTCAGCAATGACACTTCAAAAAATGAAAAAAACTGCTGAAGACTATTTAGGTCAAACTGTAACTGAAGCAGTTATTACTGTTCCTGCTTACTTTAACGATGCACAACGTCAAGCTACTAAAGAAGCTGGAGAAATCGCTGGTCTTAAAGTTATGCGTATCATCAACGAGCCAACTGCTGCTGCACTTGCTTACGGATTAGATAAAAAAGGAACTGATCAAAAAATTGCTGTTTACGATTTAGGTGGAGGTACTTTTGATATCTCTGTTCTTGAATTAGGAGACGGTGTATTTGAAGTATTGTCTACAAACGGTGATACTCACTTAGGTGGAGATGATTTTGACCAAGTTATTATTGACTGGTTAGCTGACGAATTCAAATCTGAAGAAGGTATTGATTTACGTTTAGATCCAATGTCATTGCAACGTTTGAAAGAAGCTGCAGAAAAAGCTAAGATTGAATTATCATCTTCTGCTGAAACTGAAATCAACTTACCTTACGTAACTGCTACTGCTTCAGGACCAAAACACTTAGTAAAAAAATTATCTAGAGCTAAATTTGAGCAATTATCTGATACTTTAGTAAAACGTTCTATGGAGCCAGTTGCTAAAGCATTAAAAGATGCAGGTTTATCTACATCTGATATCGACGAAGTAATCCTTGTAGGAGGTTCTACTCGTATGCCAAGAATCGCTGACGAAGTTGAAAAATTCTTCGGTAAAAAAGCATCTAAAGGAGTTAACCCTGATGAAGTTGTTGCTATTGGAGCTGCTATTCAAGGTGGAGTTTTATCTGGAGATGTAAAAGATGTATTGTTACTTGACGTAACGCCTCTTTCTTTAGGTATCGAAACTATGGGTGGTGTATTGACTAAATTAATTGAGTCTAACACAACTATACCAACTAAAAAATCTCAAGTATTCTCTACTGCTGCTGATTCTCAACCATCTGTTGAAATCCATGTATTACAAGGAGAAAGAGCAATGGCTGCTGATAACAAAACTATCGGTCGTTTCCACTTAGATGGTATTCCACCAGCACCAAGAGGAGTTCCTCAAATCGAGGTAACTTTTGATATCGATGCTAATGGTATCATCAAAGTTTCTGCAACTGACAAAGGAACTGGAAAATCTCACGATATCCGTATCGAAGCTTCTTCTGGATTAACAGCTGAAGAAATCGAAAAAATGAAAAAAGATGCTGAAGCTAACGCTGACGCTGATAAAATAGCTAAAGAAAGAGCTGAGAAATTAAACGAAGCTGACAGCATGATTTTCCAAACAGAAAGTCAATTGAAAGAGTTAGGAAGCAAATTAGCTGACGATCACAAAGTTGCTGTAGAGTACGCTTTAACTGAATTGAGAATGGCTCACCAATCTCAAGACATTCCAGCTATTCAAACGGCTCTTGACAACATCAATGCAGCTTGGAAAACAGCTACAGAAGCTATGTACGCTCAAGGTGAACAAGGTCAACAAGCAGCTCCACAACAAGAGCAATCGCAAGGTGACAATGTTGAAGACGTTGAATTCGAAGAAGTCAAATAAGTACTGATTAATATCAGTTAATAATAAGTGCTAAAGCGCTGTAAACGTAATGTTTACAGCGCTTTTTCTTTTTTATTCTTTTTTGTTTCTGCTGTTTTTTAATCATTTTTAATCATATATTTGTATCATATTTGTACCGGCACTTAAAAGGAGACAAAGTGGGACTTATGTACCCTTATGGTACCTTAATGGGAGACAAAGACTATGAAAAGATCTGATAAACAATGTCTTAATTGTGGGAAAGAATTCCTGCCTAAAACCGTGACTTCTGTTTACTGCTCGCATGTATGCAGTAAAAAAGCATACAAACAGAAGATGATACGGCTTAAAAAGGAAGTGGGGATCAAAGCGCTGGTAGATAAAATACCCCAGAACAGGGCATTTATTTCTGTCGCGGAAGCTGGCATGCTTTTTGGCATTCCCAATAAGTCCCTTTACCGGCTTGTCGGTCAGGGAAAAATTCCTTCAGTTAATCTGGGGACTCGCCTTATAAGAATAGACCGCAGAGTTATGGAAGAGATGTTCGGCCCTGCAAGCATCCTGCAGCAGGCTGAAAGCCCACCGAAGAAAAAATTATACAGTCTTGAAAAAGAGGACTGCTATTCAATCGGTGAAATAGCCCAGAGATTTCAGATATCTGAAGGTTCTGTCTACAGCCACATCAGGAAATATTCAATCCCGACCAGACAGATTGGAAAGCATGTATATGCCCCAAAAAGCGAAATTGACAACTTGTATAACGGAAATGATTTCATATGAAGCAATTAGCAAAAACCAAGGTGACTGTGCGCCTGCGAAAAGCAGAAGACCGAAAGGAATGGTATGTTTACATAGAAAGCTATCCTGTTGAGGTTTCCGGAAAAAAAACTCCCAAGAGAATCCGTGAATATTTAAACAGATCCGTAACAACAGTGGAGTGGGACAAGAAAAGAACTGCCCGCACAGATGCAGAGGGCATAAAATCCTATAAACCCAGACGCAGCGATAACGGAATTATAATGTGCAGAAGCGAGAGCGACCGTGAAATAATGCTTTATGCTGACGCAGTGCGTAAAATCCGGCAGAAAGAATACGATAATACAGATCTATACAGTGATGCTGAGAACCTTTTGGTTGAACAGAAAGAAAAAGGAAAAGAGGATTTTATTAAATACATTGCCGCTGTGGCGGCTAAAAGACACGCCCGAAGTTCAAAATCCATTCAGATCACTTGGCAGCGGAGCAGAGAATTTTTAAAAAGTTATTCCAAAGGCAGCCTTGTGTTTTCACAGATTGACAGCAGAATGGCGGAAGATTTTAAACTGTTTTTATTATCAGCTCCGCGTGGAGGAGGTAAGAAGGGAACTATTTCCTGCAACACTGCTGCAACCTATTTCTCCATATTTAAAGCAGCTTTGAAACAGGCCTTTATCGACGGATATTTAAGCGTTGATTTATCTTCAAAAATTAAGGGCATCCCGGAGCAGGAATCAAGACGCGAATATCTTACCATTGAAGAATTGAACGGGTTGGCCCAAACGCCCTGCGAAAAAGACGTCCTTAAAAGAGCCGCGCTTTTCTCAGCGCTTACAGGTCTGAGGCATTCCGACATTCAGAATCTCCGCTGGAAAGAGATAAGTCTGGAAGACGGCAGGGCTAAGCTGCATTTTACGCAGAAAAAGACTAAGGGTGTCGAATACATGCCTATTTCTGAGCAGGCTTTAGATCTCTGCGGAGAACCGAGGCTTCCCGGGCAGCTTGTTTTCGAGGATCTGCCGGACCCGTCGTGGATTTCACGCCCTCTGAAAAAATGGGTTGAATCGGCAGGCATTAAAAAAAATATTACCTTCCACTGCTTCCGCCATACATTTGCAACACTGCAGCTGTCGAGCGGGACAGACATTTATACGGTCAGCAAAATGCTGGGGCATACCAACGTAAAAACTACTGAAATCTATGCCAAAGTAATAGATGAGAAGAAAAACAGAGCTTCGCAGGCAATACAATTGGAATCTTTAAAAAACAAGCCGTAATGAAAACAAAATACTTTGAATATATCACAGTTTACCTGTCTGTTTTTTTAGTCTGCGTCTTTGTCGGCATAATCGGAAGACTGGTGCTGCTGGAAAAAGGTGCGGATCAATATACGGCCGGCGTTTTCTTTTGGATCAGCACTGGATTTGGAGTTTTAATGTTTGCAATTCTAAGTTTATTTCTAAACGATTTGGCTGAGAGATTGGTGAATCGTTTTTTGAAGGCAAAAAAGAATGAATCGCCTGAAAGCCACATTCCAAATGAAAACCTTGAAAAAATAGAAGAGGAGCTACAGGATGCTTTAATTACGCCTGGATTGTCTGGAAATAAAAATTCAGCCATCGATATTCAGCAGTTAAGGGAGGAGCGTCAAAATGCAGCCAGAAATCAAAAACAGGCAAGAATTGATACTGCCATCCGTTATGCACAGCAGGAGTTTGCGCTGTACGTGTCGGATGATGATTTGAAACAATTGGGAAAGAATATAATCATATATGCTGAAGACATAAATTTCGAAAAGATTAAACCGGTAAAAGTAAAAGATTTGTCCAATCTCGATTTGTATCATTTTGGCTGGAATATCTGGAATTGTTTTAAAGTCAGCAGACAGGACAGAGCCGCTCAATTTTTAAAATTGACTTTTGCTGACGCTTTAAAAGATGTTGAAGAGAACAGCATTAAAACGCATCTGAAAGATGATGAACAGAAAGGGCTTATAAAGATAATAGAAGATTTTACTGATTTTTAAATACCAATGGTCATAAAGCACTGTGTTTTTTAAGTGTTTTTGTTGTAAAGAAGGACACAGCAGAAACACTTTTTTCATTTGCACCATAACTATTAAACACGATGGCTATGGATATAAATGAAATCTCTTTTGAGAACCTGCCCAAAGCAGTAGCACACTTAGTGAAAGAAATTGCAGAGATTAAACTTTTGATTCAGAATGTACAGGTATATGAATCTAAAGAAAAAAGCATTCCTATCGGCATTGAAGAAGCAAGCCGGCTGATAGGAAAAGCAAAGCCTACAATTTACGCTCTTGTAAGGCAACGAAAAATCCCGTGCTATAAATATGGTAAAAAGCTTTACTTTTTTGAAGAAGAACTTTTAGAATGGATCTCTAAAGGGAAAAAGAAAACAATACAGGAAATCGAATCAGAAGTATTGAAATATAATCATAATCGAAATAAATAGAACATAGCTCGCAAGAATACTTATGTCACTCCATTACATTATCAAAAAAGATTTATTACAAGTGATAAGTTATCTAAAGAAAAATACAACATCCTTTGAGTATTCTTTACTTTGCCACTATTTCAACTGTTTCAAGGAGCTCCAGATTCGAACCTAACTGTTGGATCCGCTATCATAAGTCGTTTTCTATTTTTAAAATATTGGTGTACCACGATTCTGCCACGAAACTTCCATAATTAAAATATCTTATAAATCGCCTTAACTTTTTGTAGCAAAAAAGGTATCCATTCCAAATGACAAATATTTTGCTTCCTCTAGTATCTAGTATAGACTAATTTGTAAATCGCCAAGACTTGTTATTTTACTTTTTGTATTGCTGGAGGAAGCCATTTTCCACTTGTTACTTCTGGTTTTGGCACATATAAACGTAATGCAACTTTAAATTTACCGCTGTTTGGAGTTGGAAGCCAATTGCTTTCCTTGTCCTTGCCTGGAGTCGTATTTTGCATATAAATTGTAAGTGATCCATCTTTTTCAAATTTCAAATTACTTCTATCACCCAGTGCATAACGCTTTAAAGGATTTGGTACAAGGTAAGCGTCAAAATCATACATTGTCAAAGACCAAAAAGCAGAAGCTGGAGGAATTTGATTTTTAGCAAAAGTTAGGGTGTATTTGTTTGAACTATCTAAAGGATTTTTATCTGCGTCAGTTTGTGCCAAAGGATAAAATGCATCTTCGAGAATATTTCCACCAATACCAAAATAAGTCCATGCTGCTCTGTAAGTATATCTGGTTCCGTATTTTCCCATATCATAAGTCAGAGACCATCCGTTAACAATTTTTCCTAATTGGGCCGATTCCTTCATCATGGCTTCAAATCCTTCTTTATATCCTTCTTCAATTGCTTTGGCAATATCAGGTTTAAAGGTGCTAAGTGAAAAATCAGCACCAGGTTTGATTCCAAGTTTTTCTATTTTTTTAACCATCACAGAATCACTCGCATAAGGAGGATTGTTTGCCATCAGTCGGTTAAGGTTTTTGTAAAATTGTTCAGCTGTCAAAGAGGCAAATTGCTTGTTTACCAGTGTAGTTCCATCAACTCCTTCTTTTAAAGGAACATTTGCCGGTGGAATATAATTTTTACCCCATTGGGAAAGCGGAACCAATTTATATTGATCCTGCAATTTATTGACAGTAGCATAATCAGATTTTCCTGCGCAATAGGTACGGCCACCAATAACAGCAAGATTGGTAGGGCACTTGATTACTTCCATATCCTTAGGAATATCGCCTTTATAATCTGGACCTGTGATTAAAAAAGTTCCTCCTTTGCCGCCATAAGTTCTTGATCCGGGTGCTGCAGGAACACCATTCCACGCATCTATAACCTGCATCAGCCAAAAACGATTTCCCATTTGTGGAACAAATAAAACTAATGGCTCTTTTGACAGATCAAGATCAGCAATAGAATATAAGTTATCGACATTAAAACCAACGACAGATCTGTCTGATGCCTCTACAAAGGCACGATAATGAAAAAACTGATTTATGGGTGCTCTTTTATCTGTAACCTTAGTAGTGTACGATTGAAAATCGACTTGTTTTTCAAAAAAGACTACAGGAAGTCCAAAAAGATAGGCGTCTTTTGCTAATGATTTTGCCTGTTCAGTAGTAAGATCTGCTTGTTTGTTCTGTTCTTGTTTTATTTCTTTTTTACAACTTGACAATACTACAAAAGAAACCAAAACTAACAATGTACGTAATAAAAACAGCTTTTTCATGATGGGAATATTTCGTTTATAATTTGGTTTTTGTACTTTATTTAAGTCTTATACAATTACAAGTAAAAATAACAAATCGTAATAGAGATCTTTCTGAAAGATCATCTTAAATGGTCTCGATTTATAAAATGAAACCTAATTAAGAAGTAAATAAAGCAGAAAAGACAACTCCTATGAAATATTCTTTGAATGAATCTCAGGATATAGGATTGGATCTTGGTACGCCCGTAGATGAAAATTATTATCGGCCGTTTAAATTTCAGGGTAGTTTATCTAATATACATTTAGATTTAAAGAAGTAAGATTTTAAAAATATATTTTAGGAAATTCACTAATTAGTTTCTTTTATCTTGTGCTCTAACTGTGTTGCAACTTATCATATGAAGAATGTGACAAGAAAGCTTCAGATATATCTGAAGCTTTCTTGTCATTAGCGGGAAGTGAACTCGAACCATATTACCTAATAGATTTTCTATAAAATTTTAAGTATTAATTCTTTGCACAAAAGAAATCAAAGTTTGTTTAGAAATGTACTTAGAATTTTAACAAAAATTTTGCGACTAATGGTTTGTGTTTAATTAATTTTGAATGAAATTTCTATGCAATGAAAAGTATTCACATTTTTTTAATTGTCTTATTTGGTATCTTACTGATGCCAGGTAATTCTTTTGCATGTGAAAAAAATTCAATAAAACATTCTTGCAAAAAAGAGATTTCTTCCAAAACGTGTAATGACGATTGTTGTAATAAGGATAGTCATTCCAAAGCTAAAAAGCATCAGGGATGTGGCAGTAAATGCAATCATTCAAAATGTTGTTGCGCTTCTTCCAGCAATACTTTAATTTCGATTACTGAATGGAATAGTAATAGTAATCGTTTTAATTTCTCTTCAAAAAAACAAAATTTTTACAATTTAGAAACCTCAATTTCTTCCGGTTTCAATTCTCTTTGGTTTATACCTAAAATAAGCTAAATCAAATTTTGACAGCCAAAAGTGTGTCAAATCCGAAGCAATCCTTGCTTTAAAATCATTTATAATATTTGTTAATTGAATTTTATTAAATTTATAGTGTATTTCTATTTATTTGATATTCAATTACTTATTTAATTCTAAAATATTTAAACTTAAAACCAAAGGAAATTCATTGAATTTAATAATTCGATGAATTCAATTCTTTTGTTTAATAAAATAAAAAAAATGAAAAATTTAATTATCGTATTAAGCGTTTTCTTAACAGCAATTACTGTAGCATCAGCTCAAACAGCTACAACTAAGGAAGAACAAAAAACAATTTATGTTTGCCCTACACATCCTGACAAAACAAATTCAAGTGCAGGTAAATGTCCAGAATGTGGCATGGACTTGATTAAAACTACTGAGAAAATAGATACCCACGCTCAAAAAGGAAGCCAACCGATGAGCAAAACTGTGACAAAATATACTTGTCCTATGGATGGCTCTACTTCTGATAAACCAGGAAAATGTTCTAAATGCGCAATGGAAATGGTAAAAATTACCCAGAAAATAGATACCCATGCTCAAAAAGGAAGCCAACCTATGACTAAAACTGTGACTAAATATGTTTGTCCAATGGATGGTTCTACTTCTGATAAACCAGGTCAATGTTCTAAATGTGGCATGGATATGATAAAAACTACTGAGAAAATAGATACCCATGCTCAAAAGGGAAGCCAGCCGATGAGCAAAACTGTAACAAAATATGTTTGTCCAATGGATGGTTCTACTTCTAGTGAACCGGGAAAATGTCCAAAATGTGGTATGGAAATGGCTGCAAAAGAAGAACATAAACAGTAACCCAATTTTTAAATAACTTAAAATTTTAGCAATGAAAAATATAATTCTTTCAGTCCTGGTACTATCATTCCTATTGGTTTCTTGTAATCAAAAAAATAAGCAAGAAGAAACAGTTAATTCAGAAACAGTTAATTCAGAAACAATTAAACCTGAAACTGCAACTGTAAAAGTCAGTCCTACTTCTTTTTCCATTAAAGAAATTGTAACGGATTATTTGTCTTTAAAAAATGCTTTGACTAAAGACGATTCTAACGGTACTGCCGATTCAGGAAAAGCATTGGTGAAGACTTTGGGAAAAATCGATATGAAAAAATTATCTGGTGAACAAATGAAAACCTATATGGATATTGCCGATGATCTCAAAGAACACGCTGAACATATTGGAGATAATGCCGGGAACATAGCGCACCAAAGGGAACATTTTGTTTTAATGAGCAAAGACATCAATGATTTGGTAGCCACTTTTGGAACAGACCAAAAACTGTATCAGGATTTCTGTCCAATGGCTGATGAAGGGAAAGGAGCCATTTGGATAAGCGAGGTAAAAGACATCAAAAATCCATATTATGGTTCGGAAATGCTTACTTGTGGTTCCGTTAGAAAAGAATTCTAGAATGAAACGAATCTTCAAGAAGGTATTTATTATTGGGGTAATTTTTCTTTTGCTGATGCAATTCTATCGTCCTGCTCGAAACATTATGTTAGAGCAGGATTATACTGCTGATTTTTCAAAAACATATCCGGTTCCTAAAAATGTAGAATCAATATTACGAACCTCTTGCTATGATTGTCACAGCAATAACACCAATTATCCTTGGTATTCAAACATTCAACCCGTTCGATTTTTTATGGATAGCCATATAAATGAAGGCAAAGAGGAATTGAACTTTAATGAATTTGGAAATTATTCAAAACGCAAACAAAACAGTAAATTGAAAGCTATTAGTAAAGAAATCAAGGGAGATGATATGCCATTGGCTTCATACACTTTGATTCATAAAAACGCAATACTTTCCAGGAGTCAAAAACAGGAAGTAATCAACTGGATAAATACGCTTGAAAATAATGAATACCCTAACAATAAACAATTCTACAAAATTAAAAATGAAGTTAAACAATAACATAGATAAATTAGGTACACTTGGACTTTTCTTCACGGCATTATTTTCTCCATGCTGTTTTCCCCTTTTTGCATTCATAGCTTCTGCTTTCGGATTAGGGAGTATTGAATTATTTGGTGGATGGACAATGTGGATATTTCAGATAATGATTTTAATATCAATTGCAGGTTTGATTATTTCTTACAGAAAGCATCACAAACTTTATCCTCTATTGTTTGCCATCCCAAGCGGAGCAGTCATTTTATATGGATATTATTGCAGTAGCGATTTTCACCATATTTACATTGGTATGTTTGGACTACTAATCGCGACTGGAATTAATTATTACTGTAATAAATTGGGTGGTAATTGTGAAACCTGCACCATATATAACGGAAAATCAGTGGAGCTAAAATCAACTTTAACTTGCCCAACCTGCGGACATATAAAAGATGAAATGATGCCAACGGATGCTTGTCAATTTTTTTATGAATGTGAAAACTGCAAAACAGTTTTAAGACCCAAACAAGGAGATTGTTGTGTTTTTTGTAGCTATGGAACTGTAAAATGTCCTCCTATACAAGCTGGAGACAAATGTTGTTAAAATTAAAATATTATGGTAGAAAAATTAATATTATTTTCATTAAAAAACCGATTTGTTGTCCTGCTCGTTTCGGTTTGTTTATTTGCTTGGGGCGTTTATAGCGTGCAACAAAATCCTATAGACGCTATTCCAGATTTATCCGAAAATCAAGTAATTGTTTTTACGGAGTGGATGGGAAGAAGTCCGCAGGTTATTGAAGCACAAGTAACTTATCCTTTGGTTTCAAATCTTCAGGGAATTCCAAAAGTCAAGAATATTCGTGGTGCTTCTATGTTTGGAATGAGCTTCGTATATATTGTTTTTGAAGACAATGTGGATATTTATTGGGCAAGAACAAGGGTTTTGGAAAGGCTGAATTATGCCCAGCGTCTTTTGCCACAAAATGTGGTACCTACACTTGGTCCTGATGGTACAGGTGTTGGCCACGTATTTTGGTATCATTTAGATGCCAATGGTATGGACTTGGGAGAGCAAAGAGCCTTGCAAGATTGGTACGTGAAATTTGCATTGCAAACTGTTCCAGGAGTTGCTGAAGTAGCTTCTTTTGGAGGTTTTGAAAAACAATACCAATTGGTTTTGGATCCTTTGAAAATGCAATATTATAAAGTCACTATGATGGAAGTGATGAATGCTGTTAAAGCCAATAATAATGATGTAGGAGGACGGAAATTCGAAATGAGTGATATGTCATACATCATAAGGGGTTTGGGGTATATAAAAAACATAAACGACGTAGAAGAAATTGCGATTAAAAATTACAATTCTATTCCAGTGCGGGTAAAAGATATCGGTTCGATCCAAATGGGCGGTGATCTGCGTTTGGGCATTTTTGATGAAAACGGTACAGGAGAAGTAGTTGGCGGTATTGTAGTGATGCGATACGGTGAAAATGCCGACAATGTCATAAAAGCGGTTAAAGCCAAAATGAAAGAAGTGGAGAAAGGATTGCCTGAAGGTGTCACTTTCAAAACATCGTATGACAGAAGCGAATTGATTGAAAAAGCAATCGAATCAGTCAAAGGAACACTATTCGAAGAAATGATAGCCGTTTCAATAGTGGTATTGCTTTTTCTTTTTCATTGGCGTAGTGCTTTGATTATTCTGATTCAAATACCAATATCTGTGGCGGTTGCTTTTATCTTCCTACAGGCATTTGGAATTTCTTCGAATATTATGTCGCTCACGGGAATTGCTTTGGCAATTGGTGTTTTGGTTGATGACGGAATTGTAATGGTGGAGAATGCGTATAGGACAATTTCTGAGAAACAGGAAGAAATGGATAATAACCAAAACCCAACTTAAAATGAAAGAGAAACTGAAAAATATATTCAAAAAAGAAAACGACCCGTTATCTTCTGATGAGAAACTGAAACTAATTGAATCCTCTTCCAAATTAGTTGGTCCGGGTGTATTTTATTCGACAATAATTGTAACTGCGTCCTTTTTGCCGGTGTTTTTACTTACGGGAATGGAAGGTAAATTGTTTAGTCCATTGGCTTGGACTAAATCCTTTATACTAATTGTGGATGCGTTTTTCGCCATTACACTTACGCCTGTATTGATTAGTTTTTTATTCAAAGGTAAGCTTCGTACAGAAAACAAAAATCCAATAAACAGAAAATTAGAAAGTATTTACACACCCATTTTAACCCTTTGTTTAAAATGGAGAAAAACAGTTTTAGCTATCAATATTGTGGCGTTGTTAATTGGCGTGTTGATGTTTACTCGTTTGGGGTCTGAATTTATGCCTCCACTCGACGAAGGTTCTGTTTTATTTATGCCCGTAACATTGCCCGATGTGTCCAATTCGGAAGTGAAACGAATTTTGCAGGTTCAGGACAGACTGATAAAATCAATTCCCGAAGTGGCTCACGTTTTAGGAAAAGCAGGCAGAGCCAATACAGCAACCGACAACAGCCCCATAAGTATGATAGAAACAATTATTTTACTAAAGCCTCATCAGGAATGGAGAGACGGTAAAACGAAAGCGGATATTATAAATGATATAAACAATAAACTGCAAATACCGGGAGTAACTAATGGATTTACACAGCCTATTATTAACCGTATAAATATGCTTTCGACAGGTATTCGAACTGATGTGGGAATAAAAATCTACGGAGAAAATTTAGACACCATTAATGCTTTATCACAAAAAATAAAAATGGCATTAGATGGAACTTCGGGAGTAAAAGATTTGTATGCCGAACCTATTACGGGCGGGAAATACATTGATATTGAACCCAAAAGGGAAGTCATTGGAAGATACGGACTAAGCATCGATGATATTAACAATGTAGTGGAAGCTTCAATTGGAGGTATGAAACTCACCACAACCATTGAAGGAAGACAGCGTTTTTCGGTAAACGCACGATATGCACAAGAATATCGAAGTAGTATTGAAGCCTTGAAAAAGCTACAAGTACAAACAATGGATTTTGGTCCAATTCCATTAGAAACTGTTGCTGATGTAAAAATAAGCGACGGCCCCCCCATGATAAACAGCGAAAATGCAATGCTTCGAGGCAGTGTATTGTTTAATGTTCGTGACCGTGATCTAGGGAGTACGGTGAAAGAAGCACAGAAAAAACTGAATACGATGATATCCAAAATGCCTAAAGGCTATTATGTGGAATGGAGCGGTCAATGGGAAAACCAAATCAGAGCCAATAAAACATTAAGTTTAATTCTGCCAATTGTTGTAGTGATTATTTTCCTGATTTTATACTTCACTTATAACTCTATGAAAGAGGCATTGATTACGATGATAACGGTTCCGTTTGCATTAATTGGCGGTGTTTTTATGGTGTATTTTTATGGAATTAATTTATCGGTTGCCGTTGCCGTTGGCTTTATAGCCTTATTTGGTTTGGCAATCGAAACGGCAATGCTGATTACCATTTATTTGAATGAAGCGATGAATAAAATGGTAGAAAAACATGGTAACAGTAAAGAAACCTTAACAGAAGAAATAGTAAGAGAGTATATTATTGAAGGTTCGGCCAAGCGATTGCGCCCAAAGCTGATGACGGTTTCGGTTTCATTATTTGGTCTGATTCCTATTCTTTGGGCAACGGGAACAGGTGCCGATGTGATGCTTCCTATTACTGTTCCGCTCATTGGAGGAACAATTACTTCAACGATTTATGTATTATTAGTAACCCCTGTTGTTTTTGAGATGGTGAAACTTCACGAATTAAAAACAAAAGGAAAAATTAGTCTTATAGATGCAAAACATTAAATTTTATATCGTTCTAAGTTGTTTGGTTTTAAGCTTTGCAAATAGTAAAGCCCAAACACTTACGTTGGATAATGTTTTGAGTACAATCAAAACAAATAATCCACAATTGAAAATGTATGATGCCGATATACAAAGTATGGATGCCTCGGCCAAAGGTGCCAGAAGTTGGATGCCTCCACAAGTAGAAACGGGTTTCTTTATGACTCCCTATAATACTAAAATGTGGAAAGCCAGTGAAATGGAACCAGGAATGGGAAGTTATATGTTAGGAGTTACACAAATGATACCTAATGCATCAAAGCTAAACGCTAATGAAAATTTGATGAAAGCGATGTCATCAGTCGAAAGTGAAAATAAAAATTTCACATTGAACCAATTAAACGCATTGGCCAAAACCTATTATTACGAATGGATTATCATTGAAAAAAAAATAAAAATAGCCCAAGATAATCTTCAGCTTTTGGAATATATGATCAAAAGTATGGAAATACGCTATCAGTACAATATGGATAAATTGCCATCCTATTACAAAGCCAAATCCCAATATGCTACTTTGCAAAGTATGATTGTTATGTTGGAAAATGATGTGTCACAGCGAAAGTATATGCTCAATACCTTGATGGCTCGTGATAAAAATGTGGCTTTTGAAATTGATTCGAATTATCAAATTAAGGATTTCAATCTTTTTGATACTGATTTGTCTTCCTATATCAACAATCGTAGCGACATCAAAGCTATTGATAAAACCAAGGAAATCAATAACTATAAAATTGAGGTAGAAAAAGTCGCAACCAGACCTGAATTTGGCGTAAAATACGACCATATGTTTGCTTTTGGCAATCAGCCACAACAATTTTCATTGATGGGAATGGTCACTATTCCAATGCCTTATTCAACCAAAATGAATAAAGCCAATATGGAAAGTTATCGCATCAAAAACGAAAGTTTGGATTGGCAAAAGCAAATGATCGCCAACGAAGCAAGCGGAATGATAAAAGGAATGAATGCTGAGTTTTTGAACCTGAAAAAGCAATACCAAATTACGCAAGACAATATTATTCCTGCTTTAAAACGAAACTACGATACCGCCATTTTAGCTTGGCAAAATAACACCGGAGATTTATTCGTGGCGTTAGAAGCTTGGGAAGCAATGAACATGACTCAAATCGATGCTTTAGACAAATTAAAATCGATTTTAGCGACACAAGTAGAAATAGAAAAACAACTTGAAACCGAAAAATTATGAACAGATATTTAAAATTTGCAATACTATTTTTGGTCGTAGTTTTTATTGGAATTGGAGTCTATTTCTTTGCAATAAAATCAGACAGTCATTCGGAAATGGAACATCAAAATGAGGTTTACACTTGTTCGATGCACCCGGAAGTAATTAGAGACAAACCGGGCAGTTGCCCTATTTGCGGAATGACTTTGGTAAAAAAAGTAACCGAAGACCATTCTGAAATAAGTGATTCTGTTGATGACCTTTTGAAACCAACTGATAGATCCGTCGTAGGAAATTATGAAACTACAACGGCAAAAGACACGACTATTAGTAGTGAAATCAGTTTACCCGGAATAGTGACTTATGATTCGAATTCGGCTGTCTATATATCAGCGAGAATGAGCGGTAGAATTGAAAAAATGTATGTCAATTACAAGTACCAAAAAGTCGCAAAAGGACAAAAAATATTTGAAATATACAGTCCGGAATTATTGACCGAACAGCAAAATTTCATCTATTTGATTTCCAATGACAGTCAAAATACATCGATTATTAATTCCGCCAAGCAGAAATTATTACTCTATGGAATGACAAATAATCAGGTAAATGCATTGGCTACTGTCAAAAAAGTAAATCCTGTAATTGCTATTTATAGTCCTGCTAATGGAATCATTACGGGAACCGAAACAATGAGTAATTCTAGTACCTCTCCAATGTCCAATGCAAGTAGTACAACTGAAGCTTTGGATGTCAAAGAGGGAAACTATATTAAAAAAGGGGAAGTTATTTTCAAGTTAGCGAATAACGATAAAGTTTGGGGTATATTCAATGTTTTGCAAGGATATAGCGGTCTTATCAAAATCAATCAATCTATTGACATTACTTCAGAATTGGATGAAAAAAACAATATTTATTCAAAAATAAATTTTGTCGAAACACAATTGAATTCTGCTGATAAAACCAATAGGATTAGAGTGTATCTAAATAATTCAAATCTAAAATTACCCATTGGAACAAGATTGCAGGGTGTTGTGCAATTAAATTCTACTAAGGGGTTATGGTTGCAAAAACAAGCTTTGGTTAGTCTAGGCAATAAAAAGGTTGTTTTTATAAAAAAAGGCCACACTTTCAAAGCAACAGCAATACAAACGGGTCTTGATATAGGCGATTACGCTCAAATTGTTGGAGGTATTTCTGAGGGGGATACAATTGCTAAAAATGCACAATATCTAATTGACAGCGAAAGCTTCATTAAAACAGAATAAAGATGAAGACATTAAAAATGATAACTTTACTATCGATACTACTTATGGTAATGATAGCTTGCAATTCGAAAAACAAGGAAGATCATAGTGGACATAAAATGACTGATGAAACAACTTTCTACACTTGCTCGATGGATCCTCAGATAAAAGAAGACAAACCAGGCAAATGTCCCATTTGTCATATGCATTTAACTCCCGTAAAACTCGATAAAACTAACTCAAATGAAATAAGTCTAAGCAAACAGCAAATCCGATTGGGTAATATTAGTCTTCAGTCTATTACAACATCCCAAAGCAGTGTAAGCCAAAATTACACGGGTACTTTAGCTATAAATCAAGATAAAATCAATTCCGTTTCATCAAGAGCGATGGGGCGAATTGAAAAATTATTTTTCAAAACAGTTGGAGATTATGTTGTCAAAAACCAAGCGGTTTATCAATTATACAGCGAAGATATCGCCATAGCCAAACAGGATTATTTCACGGCATTAAAACAACTGTCAATGCCGGGAGATTTTGGGAAAAATGCAAAAAATATGCTAGCGAGTGCGAAACAAAAACTTCTTTTTTATGGTCTTACCAATGCCCAAATTGAAAACATTAAAACCAATAAAGATGTTTCACCAAATACCATATTTTACAGTTCTCATAGTGGAACAATTTCTGAAATTGTAGCTACAGAAGGAAGCTATGTAATGGAAGGTTCTGGAATAATAAAAATGGCTGATTTAAACAGCCTTTGGTTAGAAACACAAGTAAACGTAAACTATGCCAAAAGCCTTAAAATAGGTCAAAAAGCTAGTGTTACTTTTAGTGATTTCCCAGATAAAACAATAAATACTCAAGTTGCATTTATCAATCCCGAAATAAATTCAGATACCCGATTGCTGTTAATTCGAATGGAAATTCCAAATCAGGGTTTACAGCTAAAACCCGGAATGCAAGCGGTTGTAAAATTGACACAATCTAATGCTAAAGGACTTTTTATCCCGATTGATGCGGTTATTCGAGAAGAAAACGCTTCCTATATTTGGGTTGAAAAAAGACCGGGAATTTTTGAAAATGTTATGGTAGAAACAGGAATAGAAACCAATGGAATGATTGAAATCAGATCCGATTTAGATTCATCAAAAAAAGTAGTCATTACTGGTGCTTATGCCATAAACAGTGAATATAAATTCCGAAAAGGAAGTGACCCAATGGAGGGAATGAAGATGTAAAAATATTATTGAGTATCCTGCATAACCAAGCCCTTTAAAAATTACATTAAAAAAGTTAATAGTTTGGTAATTTTACAAATTAAAAAAGTAATACTGCAACAACTTGTAAATAAGTAAGCTATATATTTATACAACAGAAATTAATCTGCCGTATAAAACCAGATGAAATGAAAAAAAAAATCTTTATAGCCATACTAATGGCGTTAGTATTGGTTTCTTGTAATAAAAAAAATAAAGAAACTAAAGCAGACAATCCCCGTATGATGGGTAATGACAGTACTATGACCGTCAACGATAGTACTAGTATGAATAATGATAGCACAATTTTGAATGATAAAACTAAAATGATGAACGATCAAACTAAAATTTACGCCTGTCCAATGCACGCGGAAGTACAAGGGAAACTGAATGACAAATGTTCAAAATGTGGAATGAAACTAACAGTGCCTGTTCCCGAGAATACCGAAAAAAGCAAATAATAAAAATATCATTTTGCTAACGCAACCTAAATTAACCTTTTTATGAATTATAAAAAGGTTAATTTAGGTTATCTATTACTGATTGGATTAAAAAACTTAAGATGATATATACCTATAACATTATTGGTATAAGAAAGTCCTTTCCTTCTTTTTTGCAAACCGTTATTGAAACTGGTGTTTGGATAATATGCTTAAAAACACAAAATTGAATCTTGAAAAAATACTCTCTAAATAAATGGAAAAACTAAAACCATATTCAGCATTAATACTTGCATTGGGAGGATTTATTCTTTTTGTAATGGGATTCTATTTTGTTTTTATCCGACCACCTTTATTGCCAGAAGATTTACGCTATATGCAAACAACTTCAATGGCCATGAATAATTCCGCAACGGGTTTAGCAGTTTGGCTTCAAAAAGTATTTTGGGTAATGGGCAGTTACATTTTAACAACAGGATTGCTTACAATTTTTATAGCACTCACATCCTTTCGAAAGCGCATACAAGGAGCTTTTCCCATAGTAGCTATAACAGGAATGAGTTCAATTGGTTTTATGACCATTGTAAATTTTATTATTAATTCAGATTTCAAATGGATTTTGTTGGTTTTTACGCTTCCTTGGTTAATTGCATTAATGCTTTATCGACTTCACAAATGAAAAATTCAGAAAAGAGTATCAATTTTCTCAACATATTGAGGAGAAAACGATTTTATTTTTTTTAGCTGTTCACAATAAACAGCGAATATAAATTCCGAAAAGGGAGTGACCCAATGCAGAGGATGAAAATGTAAACAAAATAACAATACTTGTTTAAAGTGAAAGCTAAATTGTGATAAAAAAACGAGATAAAAGAGTTTTTTTTCTTTTATCTCGTAAATTATTTCCTTTTTAATTTGGGGTTAACAGCAATTATCACCAATCTGTATCGGAGGACATTTAACGGTACCGTAACTGCAATAAACGCAACAATCCCCTTGTTTAGGGCGTAATCTTGTTTTACAGTTTGAACATTCGTAAAAAAAAGCACAAGCATCAATAGGCATAATTTCTTCTGAAGTATATCCACATTGCGGACACGTTATAGTTGAAGCAAGTTCTACAGATTTACCATTATAGACAGAGCATATTTTATAAGAACGCCCTGTTTTGAGATTTAAATAATTCATTACTGTAGAAACTAGCATACCAAACATTCCTATATAAAAATAAGGTGATATTCTCCCTATATAATATCCGTATGCAATTAATAAAGTGCCTGATAAAGCAAGTAATAACGGATAAAGAGAATGATGTTTTTGATATGAAAAAGCCAAACCAATAATTGAGATTATGATCATTACAAAAAACACCCACATGGTCCATCCCCCAAATAGCTCAAAGCTTCCCAAGCCTAATGCTGATGCTCCAAAAGCAAATAGTGGGAAACAACAAGGTGATAAAAGAGCTGTGATAATTACACCGCTTAATCCAAGTTTATCTAGGTAATTTGTTATTTTCATGAGTTGAATTTTAATAGTATTAAATTCTTTTAAAGTTTTATCTTAATCCCTGCATTTACGACAAAACCATCTAATGGTGCATAAATATCTTTGAAAACAGGATTTGAAATTGGTCCAGTATAAATACTTCCAAATTTAGTTTGTCTGGTGTCGGTAAAATTTTCAAAGTTTGCATAAACGGAAAAATTCTCCCATAATTTTTCAACCATAAAACCGAAAATCCAATATTCTCTTCCTGTGGTTCCATCATTTAGTTTTTGTGGACTGTAATAGTACGCCTCTAATCCGGCTTTCCATTTGTCTTCTACTTCATACATCAGAACATTATTCAATCGATGCTTAGCGGTTAAAGGGTTCTCAGATTTAATACCGTTATTATCTATTGATGCATCAGTATAAGTATAACCCAGAAATAGTTTAAAATCTTTATATCCTAATTTTACATTAGTTTCAGCTCCTTTGGTATCTAAATAGCCATCAACATTAACAAACTGGTAAATATTATTTGGAAGAGAAGTTAAAATCAGTGGATTGTCAACATTAGTGTAAAAGAACAATTGATTGATCGATAAAGATATATCTTCAGTGATATTGGTCTTGTAATTAACATCAAAATTAGCACCATAGCTTTTTTCTAGTTTATTAAAATCACTATTAATAGGCAATACATTTTGGTACTGAATACGTTCACTTTCTTCGGTAAATATAGTTGGTGTTTTATACCCCAATCCACCGCCGAGTCTTGAAGTAAGTTTAGGATTGATTTTAAATAAAGCAGAAATTCTCGGCAAAATTGAAAACCCGTAATCAATAACATAATCCCCTCTCAGGCCGGTTTCAATATCCAGCCATTCTTTAGCCTTTAAAGTATTTTGAACAAAAGCTCCATAAGTTATTTGATTATAATCTCTTAAAGGAAAAGCAGTAACGTTGTTTTCTGTAAATTTATCAGTGTACAAATTGGCTCCTGTAACCCATTCGGATATTTCACCATTGTGCGAATATGTAATTTCAGAAAAAGTACTATTCTGAAGACCGTCAAAAACATAATCCGGAATAGTTATCACACGGCTAAAATTATTGAAACTATTTTTAAATGTTATAGATTCCTTTTCATTGAATTTATGTGAAAGGGTAAATTGGGTACTGATTCTCTGTGTTTTGTTTTTTTCAAAATAACTATCAGGGTATTTACTTTCGTCTTTAATATAATTTATGTTTCCACCGATACGATTTTCGAAAACTGTATTTACTCCAAAATTAAGTTTTGTATTTTCATTAAAATAAACAAACAATTTTGGATTAAAATTATAACGTTCAAATTTAGGAATTGCTGTAAGCTGAATGTCGGCAGGATCATATGGTGCATTTCTATCATGCGATGCAAATACAGTCAATCCAATTTTATTGAACCTTTGTGAATAAAACCCATTAATATCCAAGCCAAGTGCGGAGGTTCCATTTAATAAAAATCGCAATTCTCTTTCTTCTGTCGGGGTTTTAGAGACTAGATTTACCAACCCGGCAATTGCTCCACCGCCATATAGGGTAGAGGCAGATCCTTTAATTATTTCTACCTGTTTTAGATCGAGTGGTGTTGTCTGCAGTAATCCAAGACCGCTGGAAGCTCCTGAATAAACAGGAAAACCATCTTTTAATATCTGTGTATATCTGCCGTCTAATCCCTGAATTCGGATGGAAGAGTTTCCTGATGTCGCTGATGTCTGCTGGGTTTGAATACCAGTACTTTCATTAAGCATCATTCGGATATCGCCTGGTTTCATGTTTGCTTTTTCTTCGAGCTCTTCTCCGGCAATAAATTCTACTCTGGTAGGAATGTTACTTATGGTTCGTGTACCTCTGGTAGAAGTGACAATAATTTCATCCATCTCTTCAGCTTCACTTTCTAAAGAAACTTCTAAAAATTCGATTTCTAGTGGTATAGTAAAAGTAGCCGCGTGAGTTTTATAACCTTCTGAAGAAAAAGAAACATTATAAACTCCCTGAGGAAGATTCTCAAAAATAATAACGCCTACTGCGTTTGATGCAGACGATAAATTAGCTTTCTCAATTTTAGCAGTAACGCTATTTATTGGCTGACTTGTTTCAGCATCTTTAACGAGAATTTTGATTTTATTCTGTGCTTGTGCTGTGCCAATAGTTATTATTGCCACAATTGATAAAATATATTTAAACATTTATAATTTCTTAATATTAATACATAAATATGCTCATGATTTGTAGATCAAGAACGAAAAACTATTTTAAATATTAAGTAATTTTAGGAGGCTGCCAAATTCTATAAATGAATGAAGAATCAACAAACTTATCATATGATATAGGTTGTAGTATTACGTTTGTTGTAAATTCTAATTTTTGTGAAATTAAAAGTGTAGTTTGTGCAATAGTAAAGCCAATGCAACTACCGCAAGAATAAAAAGGAGAACATTTTCCATTACAATCATTTCCGCAATCATGCGAATCATTCTTGCAATTCTTTTCTACATTACACTCAGAATGTTTAGAATATGCAGAACAAGTCACTGTTGAAAGAAACAGTACAACAAGCGATAGGAATGTTATCAATATTTTCACGCTACAAATTTAAAATATAATATTTATAATAAAATTGTTTTGTATAAAGATTCTTTTAAATCATACAAAAAATGGGTTATACAAGTTTTTTAAAAAATACTTCACCTTGAAATTTATCAATATAAAACTACGAAAATGGCTTTTTAAATTCGATAACCTGAATTTTAATAATAAGAAATAAAAAAGCCATTTCGCAAGAAATGGCTTTAAATTTTGATAAATGCTGTAATTTTTTAATACTGCGAAAAAAATGAAACAAAGCCCATCACACCAGTAATTACCAACACACATTTCCAACAATTTAGCCTATTATTCATATAAAGATGTTTTTATGTTTATTATATGAGATTACTACAATTTTTGTGCCGCGATAAAAATGACCTGCAGGGAACAGTTCAGTAAGAGAAGAGCATTCTTTATTGTTTCAAATATAAAATTGAAATTGTTTAAATGGCTTTGAATAATTTAAAAGAATTTATTGGTGAAAGTAAATACTTTTGAAACAATTTTAAGTAGAATAATGGAACAGAACAGCGCGTATTGTTTTATATTATTATTTTAACTTGCTATTGGTAATAATAAAATTAATTTGTTTAATTTTGTTTTATATGTATTTCAAAAGATGAAAAATTTTCACATCATATTCATTTTATTGCTTGGTTTCTACCTGATGCCAAGTCATGTTTTTGCGTGTGGAAATAAATCAGAAAAACATTCTTCTAAGACAGAAATGTCCTCCAAAACAGAAAAAAAAGATTGTTGCGAAAGCAGTAGTGAATCCAAAAATAAAAGGCATAATTCCTGTGGTGGAAAGTGCAAGCATTCTAAATGTATTTGCGCCGCATCTTGTAGTGGTTTTTCAGCCTTTTTTGCTGTTTCTTTAAAATTCAATCGCTATGTTTTTTCAAACGAGAAACAAAAATTTTACAGTTCAGAGACCTTTATTTCCTCAGGTTTCTCTTCACTTTGGCTTATCCCTAAAATAGGCTGATTCTAAAATAGACAGCCATAGGTATGTCTAATTATGAGCATTTTGCTCAAATCAATTCATTTTTTTTGGTTTATATAATGACGATAGCTGCTGCTGCTTTTTACTAGTTTGCTGTTTTGTTCATTTGATAACCGATTTCATTTAAAAACACACAAAATGTATTCATTAAAAAAATTGATGATGGCAATAACTCTATTGTTATCAATCGCTGGATTCAGCGCACAAATTAAAAACCCAACTACTGAAACAGTAAAAATATTTGGGAATTGTGAAATGTGCAAAGCTACTATTAAAAAGGCTGGAAATATAAAAGATGTGGCCAATGTCGAATGGGATAAAGACACCAAAATGGCTGTCATTACTTATGATGCCCAAAAGACAAATACTGATGAGATTCTAAAACGTGTTGCATTGGCCGGGTATGACAATCAGTACTTTCTTGCCCCTGATATGGCGTACTCTAAATTGCCGGAATGCTGTCAATATAAAAGAGAAGCAAAAACAGTAATTAAACAAGAACCTAAATCTGAGATGGTAGCAGATAATCATGCCGGTATGGTCCAGAATCAGGAAACGAATCAATTACAGTCTGTATATGATTCTTATTTTATACTCAAAGATGCATTGGTCAATACAGACGTTAAATCCGCCGCTGCAGGCGCAAAAGAATTATCGACGGTTATTTCTTCTGTTAAAATGGAAACATTGCAAATGGACGAGCATATGGTCTGGATGAAAGTGTTGAAGGGTTTATCAGCAGATTCCAAGAGTATTTCTGAAGCCCAAGATATTAAAAAGCAAAGGGAATCTTTTAAATCATTGTCTAAAAACATGTACGAATTGATAAAAGCTTCAAAACCAGCGCAACCGATCTACTATCAATATTGCCCAATGCAAGATGCCAATTGGTTAAGCAAACAAAATGCAGTTAAAAACCCTTACTACGGCACTCAAATGATGACATGTGGCAAGACGGTTGAAACCATAAAAAAATAATATTTTAAACAAAAAATAAAAAACATGAAAAATATCATTCTCTCTACAGCAGCAGCTGCATTACTACTAGTGTCTTGTAATCAAAAAAATAAAGAAGCAGTAAGCAATACTCCAGAGCCTAAAGAAATAGCATCACAATCATACGCATGTTCTATGCATCCTGAAGTAACAGGAAAAAAAGGTGAAAAATGTTCTAAATGCGGAATGGAACTAACAGAACCGGTAAAACCAGCAGCAGCACCTCAAACCGATAAAGATTCTTTAACAGTTAAAGCAGGCACTAAAACGGCTGAATCAGGATTTTCAATTGATGCTATTGTGGCGGATTATTTGGCTTTAAAGAATGCGTTGACAAAAGATGATGCTAATCTGGCATCCAAGGCAGGTAAAAAATTATATGCAGCTTTCAATACAATCGATCCGGGATCCATGGATGTAAAATTGAAAAAAGAATATCTGGACATTGCTGATGACGCTAAAGAGCATGCTGAACATATTGGCGCCAATGCAGGTAAAATTGCACACCAAAGGGAGCATTTTGTAATGTTAAGCAATGACATTAACGATTTGCTAAAAACATTCAAAACTAGTCAAATGTTATATCAGGATTATTGTCCGATGGCTGACGAAGGAAAGGGTGCTATCTGGATCAGTGAAATCAAAGAGATCAAAAATCCATATTATGGTTCTGATATGCTTACTTGCGGTTCTGTAAAAAAAACACTGTAGATGAAAAGTACAGCCAAAAAATCAGTTCTTATCGGATTACTCGTTTTTTTGCTGATACAGTTATATCAGCCTGCCCGCAACGAAAGTTATGAGCAGGCTAAAACTGTAAATTTTACCAAGGTTTATCATGTTCCAAAACCTATAGAAACTATCCTTAGAACTTCGTGTTATGACTGTCACAGCAATAATACGAATTACCCTATTTATTCGTACCTTCAACCTGCTCGTTATTTTATGGAAGGCCATATCAAAGAAGGCAAAGAAAATTTGAATTTCGACCAGTGGGGAGATTATGGAAATCGCAAGCAAAAAAATAAGCTAGACAGAATTGTAAAACAAATTAAGTCTGATGAGATGCCATTGGCTTCTTATACATTCATTCATCGAAATGCAATCCTATCAGATAGTAAAAAGCAGCAAGTTATTAAATGGATCGAGAAAACAACGGATAGTCTCGCGGCCGATTATTGAAAAGGAAAAAAAATAATTCATATAATACTATTTTACTAAAGAAATAAATATGATACATACTTACAGTATTACCGGTATGACTTGCGATGGCTGTCGCTCTAAAGTCGAAAAAGCATTAAATGCCATTGACGGTGTTCAGGCTATTGTAACATTACAGCCTCCAGTGGCAACGATTACTATGGAAAAGCACATTCCAGAAGTGCGGCTGCAGGATGCATTGACAGCAGTTGGGAAATACACCATAGAAATGAATAACGGTAAGATAACAGAGCAAGCGGCAACTAGCGAAGCCTCTGCAAAGCCATGCTGCTCCATGCATTCGGAGGATCATAAAAAAGAGACCGGGATACCAAAAAATGCACAGGGAAAGTATTATTGTCCAATGCATTGTGAAGGCGATAAGGTATATGACAACGCAGGGGATTGTCCTGTGTGTGGAATGGATCTGGTGAAGGCACCTGAACTAACACTCAGCAAAACTTTATATACCTGCCCGATGCATCCAGAAGTAATCAGTGAAACTCCAGGTTCATGTCCTATTTGCGGGATGGATTTGGTGGCTATGGAACCAAGCGAAAGCGAAGATCAAAAGACATATAAGGATTTGGTAAAGAAAATGAAAATAGCAGTACTCTTTACGGTACCCATTTTCGTTATTGCCATGATAGAAATGGCACACAACAATCCGTTACTCGGGCTAATGGATGCCGCTAAATGGAATTGGGTACAGCTTATTTTATCTCTTCCGGTTGTTTTTTATGCCTGTTGGATATTTTTTGTACGAGCATGGAAATCAATCATTACCTGGAATCTCAATATGTTTACCCTTATCGGAATTGGCACGGGAGTAGCATTTTTATTTAGTTTAGTCGGTATGTTTTTTCCTGACATTTTCCCAAGTGAATTCAAAACAGAACACGGCACAGTCCTTCTTTATTTTGAGGCTACTACTGTTATCCTTACTTTAGTTTTGTTGGGACAATTATTGGAGGCCCGGGCGCATAGCCAAACTAGCAGCGCTATAAAAGAACTGCTGAAACTAGCGCCAACTGAGGCCACATTGGTAATAGACGGAGGAGACAAAGTAATCTCAATCCATGACATCAAAGAAGGCGATTTACTACGGGTAAAACCTGGAGATAAAATTCCGGTTGACGGAAAAATAACCGACGGAGAAAGCAGTATCGATGAAGCCATGATTACAGGTGAGCCAATACCTGTTGACAAAAAGAAAGACGATAATGTAATTGCCGGGACAATTAATGGCAACAAGTCATTTGTGATGATTGCAGAAAAAGTAGGTTCTGAGACATTGCTTTCCCAAATAGTACAAATGGTCAGCGACGCTTCACGCTCTAGGGCACCTATTCAAAAATTAGCGGACAGCATAGCCAAATACTTTGTGCCGATTGTTGTGATTATATCGATAATTACGTTTTTAATCTGGGCAAAATTTGGACCCGAACCAGCATTGGTCTATGGTTTTATAAATGCCATTGCGGTATTGATTATCGCCTGTCCTTGTGCTTTAGGATTGGCAACACCTATGTCAGTAATGGTCGGGGTTGGAAAAGGTGCGCAATCAGGGGTTTTGATAAAAAATGCCGAAGCTCTGGAGCACATGAATAAGGTAAACGTTTTAATTACCGATAAAACAGGAACGATTACGGAAGGGAAACCATCAGTAGAAAAAATTTACGCAGCCAATAACAACGAAGTTGATTTGTTACAGGCCATAGCTTCGCTGAATCAATACAGCGAGCATCCCTTAGCGCAAGCTGTAGTGAATTATGCCAAAGGAAAAACAATTTCTTTAATCGGGGTAAACGATTTTGAAGCCGTTACAGGAAAAGGAGTTACCGGAACAGTCACCGGTAAAAAAGTGGCATTAGGCAACAAAAAACTGATGGAGCATGTACAGGCAAAGATTTCAGATGATTTAGAAAATGAAATTAGTGCTGAACAAAAACTAGGAAAAACAGTTTCATACATAGCCGTTGATGGAATTGGGACAGGATTTGTGACAATTACAGATGCTATCAAAACGTCCAGCAAAGATGCAATAAAAGAATTAATGAGACAGGGTGTGGAAGTCATCATGATTACGGGTGACAATATCAATACGGCCAAAGCAGTTGCCGATGAATTAGGCCTGTCATCGTACAAGGCTGGTTTTTTACCGGAAGATAAATTAAATGAAATTAAACGCTTGCAGGCCGAAGGCAAAATTGTAGCGATGGCTGGTGATGGTATAAATGATGCTCCGGCGTTGGCACAGGCCAATATTGGAATTGCAATGGGAACCGGAACCGACGTCGCTATAGAAAGTGCTAAAATAACTTTGGTCAAAGGTGATTTACAAGGTATTGTAAAAGCTAAAAACCTAAGTCATGCAGTTATGAGAAATATCAAACAAAATCTATTTTTTGCTTTTTTCTATAACGTGCTTGGCGTACCGATTGCAGCTGGAGTTTTATATCCGTTTTTTGGAATATTATTATCGCCTATGATCGCTGCTTTGGCAATGTCTTTCAGTTCCGTATCGGTAATTGTAAACGCTTTGAGATTGCGAAGTCTGAAGCTTTAGAAGCCTGTTAATTAAATACAAACAGTTTATAGGTTGAAACTGATCTGGACTGATATAATGAGCATCTAATCAACTAAAATCAAATAAATATGGAAATGAAACACGCAGCACAGCAGTATCCACATAAAACAGAAGAAAGTGTGATGTACAAGAAATTAGCACTGATGATAGTATTATCATTTGGTGCGATGTATGCCCTTATGTATGCAATGGTAGATGTTTTTGCCAATGTAATACCTAATGTCAACCAACTGTATATGGCCGGATTGATGACTATGCCTATGCTTATTATTGAAATTGTAATTATGGGTGGGATGTATAAGAACAAAAAATTAAATTATATCCTATTGGCTTCAGGCTTGATTTTATTGATTGCGTTTTTTACGGGTATCCGGCAGCAAACTGCTGTAGGAGATAAACAATTTTTGAAATCAATGATACCTCACCATGCTGCAGCAATATTAATGGCAGAAGAGGCATCAGTAACTGATCCTGAAATAAAAGAATTGATTCAGAACATTATTACCAGCCAGCAGGCGGAAATTGACCAAATGAAAGCTAAACTTAATGAATTAGATAAAGCGCAATAAAAATTAAGAAATCATTATAAAATATAAATAAATGAAAAAAAGAATACTGATAAGCTTTCTGCTTTTGCAGTCTGTATTACTGTCAGCACAAGACAAAGTACAAATTAAACTAACCTCAGCCAGCCCTGCAGCATCCTTTGAGCAGGAACTAGGCAGCGCGAAAATAAAAGTGGCATACAGCAGGCCATTGGTAAGAGGAAGGAAAATATTTGGTGAGCTGGTGCCTTTTGATAAACTTTGGCGCACTGGTGCAAGTGACTGTACGGTTATAACAACCTCCGAAGATATTTCATTTGCTAACAATGTATTGAAAGCAGGAAGCTATTCCCTATTTTCCATTCCTTCAATAAACGAGTGGACTTTAATTGTTAATACAGATACTACTTTACATGGGGAAACTGGATATGATGAAAAAAAAGATGTGATGCGTTTTAAGGTCCCTATAGAAAAGATTCCCAGCTTTTATGAAACATTTACAGTTGAATTAAATGACATCAATAGCAAAGGAGAAGCATTTCTAAAAATAATTTGGGAAAATACAATGGTCAAAATACCAATAAAGAGTAAGGAGGACGAGAGTATATTAGCATTGATAGACCAACACGTCATAAAAGGAAAAAGCAGGGATGCCACTTTGTTATTTCAGGCAGCGAACTATTATTACAGTACCAATAGAGATTATAAACAGGCAATAATATGGCTTTCAGAAGCAGAAAAAATTGATCCGGAAAATTTCTATTATCCAAATTTGAGACAGAAAACAGCTTCAGAATTAAAAGATTATACCACTGCGATCGATGCCGCCAAAAAAGCGCTTGCGCTGGCCGAAAAGGGGAAAAAGAAGAGTACAATCGAGATATTAAAGAAAAGAATAGCGGATTGGGAAATAATATTAAAAAATTAAAGTCATGAAAAGCAAATTATCAATTATCGTTTTTCTTTTTTTTATAAATATTATTGTCAAAGCTCAGGTTAATTCACCACAGACTTTTTATACCTGTGTGATGCATCCCGAGATCCACGCACCAAAACCCGGAAAATGTCCAAAATGCGGCATGGCATTAGTAAAAGAAAAGTCAAAGCCAAGTCAGTCCAAAGCAGCTACAAAACCTCAGGCCGGAGCTACCATTAAAAAGGAAACAATGGAAAAAGGCAAATCTTCCACTGCAGATAAACCCGATCCCGATCAGGGACATGATATGAAAAACATGGAAAAGGCAGCAGTGAATCCTCCTGTAAAAAAAAGGATGGTAAAAGACGAGCCGCCAAAAGTAGTCAGGTACGATTTATATGTTCGCGATACAGTAGTGAATTTTTCAGGAAAATCAAAAAGGGCAATAGCAGTGAATGGGCAGATACCGATGCCTACATTAACATTTACTGAAGGTGATACCGCAGAGATTTATGTTCATAACGAACTCGATGAGGAAACCTCTTTACACTGGCATGGTTTATTTTTACCCAATAAGGAAGATGGTGTACCTAATCTTACCCAAATGCCAATAAAACCACACAGTACCTATAAATATTCCTTTCCTATCAGACAGCATGGCACACACTGGTATCACAGCCATTCAGGATTGCAGGAACAAATCGGGATGTACGGATCTTTTGTGATGAACAAAAGAAACTCTGATCCAAATTTCAGGGAAGGCATAGATGACCTTCCGACAGTTCCCATTGTACTGAGCGAATGGACCGACATCAATCCGGAGAATGTCCATAGGCTGTTGCACAATGCTTCAGACTGGTTTGCAATAAAAAAGGGCACGACCCAAAGCTATGGTGAAGCCATAAAACAAGGTTATTTCAAAACCAAGGTCATCAACGAATGGAAACGTATGACCGCCATGGATGTAAGTGATGTCTATTATGAGAAGTTCTTAATCAATGGGAAAAATGAGAGCCAGCTTTCGCAGTTCAAAGCAGGTGATAAAGTAAGATTACGCGTGTCTAACGGAGGGGCTTCCAGTAATTTCTGGCTTACCTATGCCGGAAGCAAAATTACAGTAGTGGCCAGTGATGGCAATGACGTTGAGCCTGTTGAGGTAGACCGTCTGCTCATTGCAGTCTCTGAAACCTATGACGTGATACTGACCATTCCGGCAGAAAACACATCCTATGAATTTTTGGCCACACCGGAAGACCGGACAAAATCGACTTCCCTATATATTGGTAAGGGTGTCAAGCAGCTCATCTCGCCTTTGCCAAAACTGAAATACTTTGAAGGCATGCAGATGATGAACGATATGATGAAGATGAATGGAGACCTGGATGATATGGGAATGCAGATGTCGCTGAACCAGATGGATATGAATACCGTAATGTACCCAGAAATTACAGGTCCGCAAAAAGGGGTTGACAAAGATATGCCAATGGAGATGAACAATACGGAAACCAAAGAGGGTACTTCTGGCAAATCGCACGAGATGCACAATATGGAAAACAAGTACAATTCCAATGCTCTTTCAGATATTGTCACATTAAATTATGCCATGCTAAAATCCCCTACCAATACGGCATTGTCAAAAGATGCTCCTGTAAGGGAACTTAAATTTGAGCTTACCGGAAATATGAATCGCTATGTCTGGAGTCTGGATAATAAAGTCGTTTCGGAATCAGACAAAATCCTGATCAAAAAGGGAGAAATTTTGCGCATTGTCCTGCATAACAATTCCATGATGCGACACCCAATGCACTTGCACGGCCACGATTTTAGGGTAATTAACGGGCATGGTGATTATGCCCCGTTAAAAAATATTATCGACATCATGCCCATGGAGACAGATACTATTGAATTCGCCGCAAGCGAGGACGGGGGCGACTGGTTCTTTCACTGCCATATTCTGTATCACATGATGAGTGGAATGGGAAGAGTTTTTAGTTATGAAAATTCGCCTCCAAATCCGGAAATACCAGACCCCAAACTGGCTCAGCGCAAATTATTTGCTGATGACAGAAAATTTCATTTTATGACAGAAAATGATTTTGCTACCAACGGAAATGACGGTATGGCCATGTTAAGCAATACACGATGGAGCATAGGCACAGAATGGCGATTGGGATACAATGACATGCATGGCTATGAAACCGAAACCCATATCGGGAGATACATTGGCAAAATGCAATGGCTGATGCCCTTTATTGGTTTCGACTGGAGGTACAGGGAAATGGAAGATGGAGAAATGGAAAAAAACCTCTTTAATCAAGCAAACACTAAAAACAACCGCGCGGTTTTTAGTGCAGGTATCGAGTATACCCTGCCTATGCTTATAAAGGCACAGGCTGAGGTGTTTACCGATGGAAATTTCAGATTGCAATTTGAGAGAATGGATATTCCAGTTTCCAAACGGCTTCGAATGAACCTGATGTGGAATACCGATAAGGAATATATGGCAGGGCTGCGATATATTATCAAAAGAAATGTTAGCGCTACAACACACTATGACAGCGATATGGGATTTGGTATGGGAATAAATCTGAATTATTAAACATTCTGAATTAAGATGCAAAAAAATATAGGCTGCTATAGTTTTTTTGTGTTTCTATTTATAGATGTCCTTTTGATTTCATTATCAAAATCAGAACGCTCCATTTTTTGGAGCGTTTTTTTATGAAATTATAAAACGATGAAATACAAGCGTAATATTTATGTGCAGTATTCTGGAGTCTGAATCTTATATTAAATTAAATTTTCGTTAAAGAATCAATGGATTTAAAAATGTAGAAATTCTTCAGGATTGATGCTCCAATTTATTGTTCCAATAACAAAAGATATTTGCGTGTGAATCTGTGATTTTCGCCCATGGTTTCCAATCCACTTCCTGAGGTGGCGTGGCTTCAAAGTAGCGTTTTATTTCATCTGGAGTCATGGAACAAAATTAGGTAAAAATTACAGGCCTGTCAAGGGATGCGGGAGACTTGTTTATTCAATATTACACTTATTTTCTGTACAATTTCTCCAATTGTACTGGCAGTCATAGAATTATACTGCTGATTTTTTTTTATTTTTTAGGAGCTTTTCCAGCTATGCGCTGCACCCGAGCGCTAGCGAACTGGCGAAGCAATCTTTTTTGCCGAACCCCGGCACAAAAGGATTTTCACTTCTATCGGCGCTAAAAAATTGAATCCGTTTTTTATGTTTTAAAATGTAATTATGCATACTTGTACTGATTGTTATCATATTTTACTGAGAATTTTAGTAAACTCTTAAACGGTGAAATAAATTATGCTCTTCTGATTTCTATTTCTCTTTGGAAGATAATTTATATAAACGTAATCATTTAGGTCTCTGATACATCTGTGATAGGTAACTGGGCCGCTTATTTTAGCAATCTTCATAATTTCATGTCGATATGCTTTAATAAGATTAATATAGCCTGCAGCAGTTCTGAATTGCAGCAGTGCCGCAAAAATTCCAATAAGGGTTATGCTATACGCTGGTCTTCTTCTATTGCTTTGAAGAATTGCGTTAAAGGATTCAGCTGGTCCATTACTCTTAATTATTTAGATTTTTATTCCACTGTCATAAAAATGAATTTTAATGATTGTTGTTTACTTGCGTTTTTTTCCGGAAACAGTGCCGGTGCGGCTTTTTTTTAGGAGCTTTTTCCCGCTATCCGTTCCACCCGAGCGATAGCGAACTGGCGAAGCAATCTTTTGTGCCGAACCCCGGCACAAAAGGATTTCCACTGCTATCGGGGCTAGGGCTGCTGATTATTTTTATCAACGTTTTTTGTCTATAACTCCCGATTATAAGGTTACGTTGTGTTGAAAAAATAATCTTACATTAGCAATATAAAATCATAAACTTTAAGGCAGGAATCTAACAATGGAAGAAAAAAGAAAAACAGTATTTATATCTTATTCCTGGGATAGTACAGAACATCAACAGTGGGTATTAATGAATGGTAATAGTAAGAAAATGATAATCAATTTCCACAGTTCTCAATAAGAGATATGTTCTTCAGCAAGCTGCTACGATATGGTTGACTTCTTATAGTTGCAAGTTTTTTTATTCTTTCCCTGATTCTAAAAGTTTCGAACCTAAACTTTTTATAGCCTTATTTTGCTGCGGTTTAACTTTTTCAAAATGAAATGTGCCACGATTCTGCCACAAAACTTTGAGTAATGAAATTTTTAAAACTTTTCATATAATTCTTTTAATTTTAAGGCTTTAATTTTACGGAGCTCTTCACACTATTTATTCGACCCGAGCGCAAGCAAAATGGCGACGCAATCGGGGCTAAAACAGACTTACCTTTTTGTAGCAAAATGGATATACTCCATAATGGAAGAATCATTATTTTGCTCGGATTTATTTTGAAAATTTACCTACTTTTATATTTAAATTTTATTTCTTTTAAAAAATTTTACGATATGAATATTGATTACAAGGACACTAATTTTTTTAATACAGAATATATATATCGCATTCAAACCTTTGAAAAGTACCTGGCAAGTGGGGTGGCTTCAGAGGAGAATTATGCGAATTATAAGGCTGGACTGATACCTAATATTTTCTACGGACATAATTTATCAACAGTTTTTAGTTTGTTCAGAAAGGAGTTTCTGGATGTAAAATCTGGAGTGGAAAGATACGAGCAGGATAATAATAATGATTTTCCAATGCTCAAATCCTTTATCAATACCGAGAGAAATTTACGAAAAGTATTGGATGAGAGCCAACTTGGGGATTATACAGCACTTTTAGAACGGTCCTTTGACAATCAGAAAACAGATGCCACCGCGGCAGCGGTCAGCCGATTTTTCTTAGCAACACCGATACTAAATACTTATATATTTCAAGTTGAAAAAGTATTTGGAAAAGGTATTCTTGATTGATTTGCACTAATTTACGGAACTCTTAATAATTGATTTTTTGTTAGTTTGGGAATCTCATTATTGATCAATTTATGGAATTACATTTTGAAGATTTAGCGCTCACCATTAAAGCTGCGGATTTGGATGTCCCATATGATTTGATGGATGAACCTTTGTTTTTGACTGTTCGATCTGATTTGACTGATTTATTATCTAACAAGAAAACAGAAATTTTCTACTTTGGACTTGCTCCCGACAGTACAGCAGATGGTCAGGATGAACTTTTAGAAAATGGGATTTTCTATCGCATTATTGGCTATGAAAAGAATTTAGGGATTGATTTGGAAAGCAGCCCGGAGGAGATTTTAAGTGCTTTCCATTACTTAGTTAGTAATTTCCAGCCCAGATGGGCTACAATCTTTGTTGAAGAAGGAGTGAGCAAAAAAGAAGTTACAATTGAATTAATGTATCAGGAAATATTATTAAACGATAAAAAATAAACAGTAATGAACCTTGATGATGGAATAGAGAGATTTGTTGCGGCGCAGCAGAATGTTTACCAACAGGCTTTAAATGAGATTAATAACGGAAAGAAACAAAGTCACTGGATGTGGTTTGTTTTTCCTCAAATCAGAGGTCTGGGATTTACCGACTTTAATGTGTATTTTGGAATTAAGGACCTAAAGGAAGCCCAGCAATATTTAAGTGATCCAATACTGGGAGCGCGCATAATTGAAATTTCACAGGCAGTTCTTTCTCAACAGGGAAAAACAGCCCTGGAAATTTTTGGTAATCCTGACCAGAGAAAACTTAAATCCTCAATGACCCTCTTTAGCCAGATCCAAAATACAGATCTTGTTTTTCAGAAAGTATTAGATAGATATTATCAGGGATCGGTTGATGAAAAAACTATGGCAATACTGCAATCCCAAAAAAGTAATTTGTGAAACTTTCAATTAAATTAGAATCGAAGTATTTGCAAGAAGACCATGAAGGGTGACCTTGATACACTATTTGATTATAAATCAATAAAAGTAAGTTTTACTTTCTCAAGATAATCATCCTGTATTTTGGTGAGTTCTGCGTTAAGTTCCTGCATTTTTGCCCTTACAATTGTATTACGCTTTTCCTGTTCCATCTTATAGCTTTCAGCTTTTTGCTCAGCAGTTTGTTCATTTTCGATTTGGTCAGAATCTGATTGCTGGTCATCAGAGTTTGAAATTTCAACTTCTTCATTCTTCTGTTGCTGTCCTCTTTGAAATTGCGCCTCAGCATAGGCGTTGTACAGGTATTCATAAAGAATTCCCTCGCATCTGTTGAAGTGTTCCCATGGAATAAGTCCTTCCTCAATCATCTCATTGGGATAAGTGTACAGTGTAATTTCCATACGCGAATACAAATCCAATTTATAGTAATCAATAAACTGCTGATTGGTAACTCCTTTAAAATAATCTATTTCTTCCATGGCGATATTTTTAAACTTGGAATGCGATGAGATTTCCTTCATAGGGAAATGCAAAATCTTCAATTTTAACAGACTGGTCCAGCCATGCCGATTCATCATTTCTTTTAAGCATTATGGGCATTCGGTATTTATGGTTGTGTACATACGACATTATTTTATTTGCCTTTGTGGTGACCATCGTGTAGGTGTTTTTTATTTCGTTTGAAACAGGATCTGTCCACGAGGAATACAACCCCGCGAAGGTGAAGATTTCATCATCCTGCGAGTTGATCTGGTATTTATCCTTGCTTTTTCCTTTTTCATCATTCCAATGCCACTCATAGTAAGCAGAAGCAATTATGAGACAGCGGTTGTGTGTTATATTTTTAAAAGATGCTTTTTCGTCTATGGATTCAATCCTTGCATTGAGTGTGTTTTTCCTAAATTCAATATCTTTTGCCCATGACGGAAGCAGTCCCCAGGTATAGTCCGTTGTAATTAAACCGGGTGAGGAATTGAGGATTATTGGGATATTCGGATGCGCGAACCCGTTTATAAAATCGGATTGAAGATAAGTTTCCTCGTTATCCACTTCTGCATTAAAACGTCGTTTTACATTTTCAATTGCCGCGGACTGCTGAACATAGTAACACATAATTTTTTTGATTATTATAGTATAAAAAAACACCTTATTTTAATAATAGTAAACTTTTTTCGGACAGTTTCTTAAAGTGCCCTATGATAGATTTGCCACAAAAAATGTAGTGAAGAATCGGTATCAATTTGACGTAAGGCGCATTGAAAAACTGCTGTTGGAAAATCAACAAAGAAAAAATAATCTTCATAGGAAAAACACCAATAAACTGTTAGTCCTCTTTATTATTGTCGTCTTCATATTTTTCACATTCTATCAAAATTAGTTCATAATTGGGACTTTACATACATAAAAAATCAAAATTTCATCCGATGACGCGGCAGGTTAATTTCGTGTTCCTGCGGATAGGGTTTCCGGTCCGTACTGCTGATGTCCTGTTTAATCTGGTTCTGAGTGACAAACCGTTTGTCTGAATCCATATATCTCGGATCGGGAACAAATGGCATTTTGGCCATTTTGTTTATGGTTAAAGTTGGGAAATGATAATCAATTTCTACAGTACCCAAAAGCAGGTAACATCCGCCGCCCTGAAAAGGATACTGGACAAGACTGTCAGGGAAATGTGCCGTGTCAAAATAGGCACCTTCCACATCGATCCATGTTCCAAAATACATATTTCCTCTTTTTGTCGGCACCTGTTTTGTAGAAATTAAATAGGCAAGCATCCTTACCTGCTTTTTATAATGCTTCAAAAGATCTTTAACCAGTACGTCACCACGATGCCGGGTCTGCAAGAGATCAAAAACAGTACAGGAAACCGGAAAATTCAGAAGTTCAATCTCATCAAAGGCATCTTCAAAAACAGAGCGTTCCAAAACGGGGAGCTTAAATTCCTTGGCTGGTTCCTGAAGCAGCATCAAACCACGATTGGTGGGCTTGAAATTATTTAATAGTAAACTTACGAGTACCAAAAGCTGGTTTTTGGTTTGACCAGTAAAGCGGAAGGCACCAATAAAAATCAACACTTTAATATTCTCAATTCCCATTGGTACCCTGTTTATGAAATCCTCCAAAGAGAGGTATTCTCCGTTTTTATTGCGTTCAAGGGAAATAAACTGAGCGAGTTTTGAATCAATGTTTAATAGATGCATAAATCCCAGATAGATATCCCTGCCATACAAGGCAGTTTCATACTCACTTTTATTTACGCAAGGGTTATGAATAACTGCGCCGGCCATTCTTGCCTCGTGGATGTAAATTTCTGTCCTGTAAAATCCTCCCTGATTATTTATTACCGCTACCATAAATTCAATAGGGTAGTGCACTTTTAAATAAAGGCTCTGATAGCTTTCAACTGCATATGAGGCGGAGTGCGCCTTGCAGAATGAGTATCCGGCAAAGGATTCAATCTGGCGGTATATTTCCTGACTAAGCGCCTCGGGATGTCCTTTTGTGGCGCAGGAAATAAAGAAATCATCTTTCACCTTTTGAAGCGCTGCCTTGGATCTTCCCTTTCCGGACATTGCCCTTCGCAGGATATCACCATCCGCAGCTGATAGCCCGCCATAGTGCAGTGCAATTTTAATGACATCCTCCTGATAAACCATAATGCCATATGTCTCGCCAAGCTGCTCTTGGAAAACCGGATGAAAATATTCAAATTTTGAAGGGTTATTGTGCCGGAAAATATATTCTTTCATCATGCCTGATTGTGCAACACCTGGTCGGATTATAGAAGATGCCGCCACGAGCGTTTTATAATTATCGCATTTCAAACGTCGAAGCAGGCCACGCATTGCCGGGCTTTCAATATAAAAGCATCCGATTGTCTTTCCTTCTGCCAGAAATTTATTGGCTGACTGCTCGTTTTTTGATAATGAGGTGTCCCGAATATTGATTCGAAGGCCTCTGTTTTTCTCAATTAGTTTCACTGTATCGTCAATATGGCCAATCCCTCTCTGGCTTAGGATATCAAATTTTTCAAAGCCGATATCTTCTGCCGTATGCATATCAAAAAGCACGATAGGAAAACCCTTTGGCGGCATTTCCAGTGGCGTATAATTGGTGAGTGGCTCCTCGGAAATTAAAATACCGCAGGAGTGCATACTTCTCATGTTGGGGTATTTTTCGAGCATCATCCCATATTGCTGTACCAATTTTACAATTTCATTGGTCTGGTGCATTTTCATTGGGTTCTTGGCCAGCAGGTCCAATTCATCCTTTGGGAGCCCAAAAACTTTTCCAACTTCTCGGAAAATAGAGCGGTATTTGAATTCTACATTTGTACCACAGAATGCCACATGCTCATATCCATAGCGGTCAAAGATGTATTTTAGGATGACGTCACGCTCTTTCCATGACCAGTCAATATCAAAATCAGGCGGGCTTTTGCGGTTTTCATTCAGGAAACGCTCGAAATATAAATCGAGTTCCAAAGGGCATATATCTGTTATGCCTAGGCAGTAGGCAATAATGCTGTTGGCACCGCTTCCTCTTCCGATATGCAAAAATCCCCGGCTATTACTGTAGCGGATGATATCCCAGGTGATCAGAAAATATCCGCTGAAATCAAGATCATTTATTACTTTAAGCTCTTTTTCAACCCTGGCTTTTGCTGCCTTGTTTTGAGGACCGTATCTCCAAATGAGACCCTCGTGGGCAAGTGTAGTGAGTAAATTAATATCGCCTTTCTTGTCTTTTGTGTAATACTTTTTATTCCTTGGGGTCTGGAATTCATAACTAAAATTGCAGTCCTGAATTATTCTTTCTGTGTTTTCAGTAATATGGGGATAGTCTTTGTACCATTCAATTAGCTGATCGGGCGGTATCATAAGGTCGCTTTTTTTACAAAAATCGTCTTGAGTCAGTTTTGATAAAAGCTCATTGAGGTCCACAGCTCGAAGTATCCTGTGCAGGTTGTATTCCCTTTTGGTGCGGAAAACCACTGGCTGTAATACAACCATTTTTAGCTGCCTGTCTTTCCAATTCGATAATACCAGTTTTTGAAGCTGGTCGGGACGTATGCCTATATATTCATTTTCTTTCAGGATAGTGGGCGCATTTTCCAAAGGGTAAATAATAAAAACATGCTCAAAATCAGGGGCAAATTGCCCCAAAACAATATTTTGAAAGTTATGCTGTGTTAGAAAATAGTTCATTTCGGCAAGTCCTTTCGCATTTTTGGCAAGCGCTATATAACGCAATTGATGCTCCCCTCGAAATTCCATACCAACTAGTGGTTTTATCCCTGCTGCAAGGCAGAGTTTTATAAACTCATAAATACCCGTAACGGTATTGATATCGGTAAGGGCCATAGCCTTAACGCCGAAAGAAGATGCCTGCTTTACCAGCTCTTCAACCGGAATAGTGCCATAACGCAGGGAGTGAAAGGAATGGCAGTTGAGATACATGGGATTACGATTTACGTTTTAAAATTTCATTTTTATTGTTGGGCTTAAAAGAGGCACCCGCGCAGCGCATTACCGCGTCAAATCCATAGCGGTTTTTCATCCTGTCCATGGCCTGATAGAGTGCCAGCATTTCTTCGGTATCCTGAAAAATATCAATTTGATAGGTTCCCCGTACCAGCCCGCTAAAGCGCACCCCGATAAGGCGCAGTCTCATCCTTCGCTGATATAATTTATCGAACAAATCCGTTACGGTCTTTGTCAGGATATGATCGGCAGAGGTGTAGGCAACCCTGCACTGTTTGGTTTCGGTATCAAAGTTGGCGTAGCGGATCTTGACCGTGACAGTAGAAGTCAGCCACTCTTCCGAGCGCAGCTGGTAAGCCAGTTTCTCCACCATTCCCTGCAGCAGCCTGTTTAATTTTGCCACATCAATTGTATCCTGGGAAAAGGTATGTTCGGTGGAAATTGACTTTCTCTCGGTATAGGGTTCTACGGGATTATTATCAATGCCATTGGCCTTCTTCCAGAGCTCTATTCCGTTTTTTCCTATCATCTGCTGAAGCGGTTCCACCGGCATTTCTGAAAGGGTTTTGATGGTCCTTATCCCGATGCGCGAAAGCAACCGAAAAGTCTTTTCGCCTA
Source organism: Flavobacterium sp. MR2016-29 (assembly GCF_015350695.1). Taxonomy (NCBI): domain Bacteria; kingdom Pseudomonadati; phylum Bacteroidota; class Flavobacteriia; order Flavobacteriales; family Flavobacteriaceae; genus Flavobacterium; species Flavobacterium sp. MR2016-29. The sequence goes on along the minus strand of NZ_JADKPU010000001.1, from coordinate 706,452 downwards.
CCATTGGGATTTTCTGGATGGATAGCGGATTTAAAAAAGACTGCACCAGATGCTCGGGTATCTCCAGGTTCTGCTTCTGCTTTCCTTCACCGGTGCCGATTTTTGAAACGGTCTTATTGACTGATAGGGCAAAGGTGAGCGGAAGGCCGGTTTGCTCGGTGATCCGATGTGCGAGTTCATCAGTCCATTTATAGCTGCCGTAGAATTTATCCATTCCGGTAATGTCAAGGTAAAATTCATCAATGCTGGCTTTTTCAACTACCGGAGCTTTCTCCTGAATAATTTCGGTGATGTCATGTGAAAGCCTTGAGTATAATTCCATATCACCCTTCATAATTTTGGCCTGCGGACAAAGCTTCATCGCCATATGGATGGGCATAGCGGAACGCACGCCAAAACGACGTGCTTCGTAAGAACAGGATGCCACTACGCCTCTTTCGCCTCCTCCAATAATTAATGGAATACCGTTTAGCTCAGAATTGGTAAGCCTTTCGCATGAAACGAAAAACGTATTCATGTCAATATGTACAATTGCCCTGCTCATAATCTTTTTCTTTATACAGGTCAAAATTAGTATAGATTGGAACAATTTGTGAAATCAATTATGTTATAAATGATAACAAAATTAAAAATATCTTATTTTATGGGGGATTTCAAAATAGGAAAAAATGGACTTTTTGCTCTTTATTCAGAATTTACGGCGGATTGAATTTCGGAAATATAACGCAGAAACGATTTGTAAAAATTTATAGAATGGATTCGAAAAGCAACAGGATCAAGAAGAGAAAATTAGAATAAAATAATTTCAGTTGCCTAAGTATATGCCTAAACCGCCCCATAAGAGGCGGCAGCAAAAAATATAACCGTGTAAAAAGTAAAAATTAAGAGGAAGGAAATGAAATAGTGAACTTAAAATAAAAAAGAAATTTTGAGCTTATTCTGATTGGTTCTCACTTTTAGATTCCTGTGAAGTTCGTCTAACAAGTAAGTAAAAATCTTTTAAATGCCACCATGCAGGGCACATATCAAGACTTCCTTTGTAATTGTTTATAGTGGAGTAGCAGCTTTTGAGAAAAACCTGCGAATCTGTGATTTTCGCCCATGGTTTCCAATCCACTTCCTTAGGCGGGGGTGTGGCTTCAAAGTAGCGTTTTATTTCATCTGGAGTCATGGGACAAAATTACGCAAAAAGTATAGACAGGGCAAGGGTTGAGGGGCGTATAGTATAAAGTATTTTTCTTGTTTTGGTGTTGTTTTATTAAACGCATCTGATCTTCATGTTTTTGCGCTAAAATTCACCCAAGTGATATTTTCGAATATTGGGGAATCTATGGTGTCGTGAAAAATATAGATTTTTCTCTTTTTAATCTAAAAGTGAGTAGAATTCTGCACGGCCTAAATTAATCGGGTATTGGGAATTGTTCGCGGAATCTAATCGGGGGTGATTAGCATCTGTAATTGTATTAATGTTTTTTTTAGGAGCTTTTTCCCGCTATCCGTTGCAATCTTTTCTGCCGAACCCCGGCACAAAAGGATTTCCAATACTATCGGGGCTAAGAGTTGAATCCATTTTTTTATTAGGCCTATTGCCAGATCCGCTATAGTAGATTTCGGATTACGTAATTTTCTTGATGTACATTTCAAATATTTCATCCATACTTCTATTTTCTTTTTTACGTAATCTATGTAATTCCATTCCTGCTCTCTCAAATATTTCATTTTTCATTCTGTCATTATCAATTTGTTTTGGATTATCGTGCCAGCTACTATCCAATTCAATAAAAAACTTTGGCCTAAAAGTTTGCGAATCGACAATACATAAGTCCAATGTTGCTTGAAAGAAAAAGGATTTTGTTTTGCTTGCAAGTAATTTAATAACACTAGAATTGATTATTGAACTTAAAGCAACATTTGGCAGTATTAATTCATTTGGTAAAATTCTTTTTGAAGCTAAGTAAAGTTCTTTTTCTTGTGGTGAATTAAAGATAGATTTAGAAAAATCCAATTCTCCTGAAATTCCGATTTTTACATCTAAGTTCGATGCAAGTATAGTGTTTTCGATTTTTTCCGTCCGTTCGTAATCTTTCCTTTTTAGAAATTCTTGCGCAAGACTATTTGTAGTCAAGATTTTTGCGTACTGTTCAGACGGGTGTTTTTGAAATAAATATTCTGTAAGTTCTAAAACACAATTTTCAGAGAGTTTTAGAATTTTGAGATTTTGATTTAATTGAAAAATCCTAACCAAAACAGTGGATAAATTTTCATCACCATTATTTTCATAACGCTTTATTTCATTAATAAGATTCATTTCGAATACCATAAAAATTGGGTCAGTCGCTAATTCTTTACAATTGTTTTCACTAGATAAAAGTTGATTTAACTTTAACCATTCTTTGGTTTGTAAATATGTTAGACAATTTTCTGTGATATTCATTTCTGTTATATGATGTATGTTAACGTTTTAGCGGCTGTGAGCAGAGGTATTCTCTCGACATAATTTATTTATTTTTTGAACCTGTCAAATACTGAAAGTTTTGCAAGTTTACCTTTTTCTATAAGTTCGGTCATTAATTTCATATCATCGTCATTGGTGTAACTTGGAATAAATTCTTCCTGAAAATTAAACAGATAAATGCAAAAATCAAAAAATATCTGGATATGATTATTTAAAGCAACAATAGTATTGGTTGAATTATATTCGGGCAAAGTGCTATAAGCAATGGTATCATTATCTAATCTTACAGCTAACAATGCAAATGGTTCTGTTTTTGAAGAATGGGCTATTTCGGAAAACATTCCATACATATTTTTTAAATTAGCACTTAAATTTCCATTCCCAATATTAGGCGTTTTTCCATTTAATTTATGTAATGTTTCTTTATTCTTGACTTTCTTATCAATTTCTGATAATCTTGCAATCAATTCTATTTGTTTTCGTTCCAAAACAGTGACTTCAATTAATTCACTGTTGAGAATATGTTCACTAACAATTAATTGTGTTCTTATAAAAGAGACAATCAAAGCTAGTTTGTAATTGTCAATTTCGCCCATTCCGCTTACATTTTGGAAACGATTTATTATTGACACAACATATTCATCCATTAACTCTAATATCTCCAAAATATTAGGGTATTCTTTTTTAATCATTAGCTGTGAAACTTCTCTTGCTTTCAGAACTTCATTTGTGTAATTTTCGACCATTGATAAAATTGTGTTAGATTTTTTTAGAGTCTGCAGGTTGCTTGTCACTGGGTTAAGCAATTTTCAAGAATGAAACCAACTTTAATTAGCGTTAAACCTAAATCTCGCTAAAACGTTGTTATTTGCCTTCCATTAGTTTGATCTAAATTCTAAGGGATCAAGTATAAACTCATTATTGCTTTTTGCAACATAGAGATCTAAGGTTTTTATTATTTGGAGCAGGTGAGCGGAATAATTTTTAAAACTAGCAGGTTTAATAGTATAATAGAATAGCATTTTGCGGATACTTGTAATCTTAATTTTCCCCCAATCTACCACAATACCTTTTTCTAAATCTATTTTTTTCAACAAGAGATACTCGCCCTTTGGATTATCGGAATTCATTTTTTGTCCATCAATTACTGTAAACTCTTGTGTTTCTGCACCACAAGTAAATAGGTCATTATGAACTTGAAAAGCGGAAATACTTCTTAAGCTTTTGAGAATTTTTAAAATTGACGAAGTGGTTTCTGCATTTGCATTTTGAATAAAAAAAGGTTGGTTTATTAAGCCTTCTAACTTTTGAACATAGCTTTCCCAATCCTTAAAAATTGTAAAACCAAGAAGTTTTTTCTCATACAGATTATACTCTAAATCCTCATATTTTGTATCTAAAAGTTTTCCAATATTTTCCTGAGTCAGATTATACTGGTAACCATAAATGATTTTTAGTAAATGGTTACAAATAGTTAAAACTTCTTTGTCAAGTATTTTCTTTAAATAGTCTTGTAATTCATTATGATTTGAATCATGCTCAATGATTCCTTGCAATGCATCTTTAAAAATATTTGTTAGAACTTTTCTGTCTTTCGTTTTGTTAGATGAATTTAGAACTGAATATGAAATAGGCCTTCTAAATCTCAAATCAAAGGGAAGTTCTTCAATTTTACCATATTGATTATTGAAAACACAAATTATTTTGTCCCAACCCAGTGCTTTGGATGCGTACCCTAATTCAATAAGAACATTTGGATTTGGGCATTTTTTTCCAGAAGAATCTGCATTTATAAAACTTACGTCCGCAACAAAGATGTTAGCATTATCAATTTTGTTGAAAATGGAAGAAGCAATATCTGGTGTACCAATTACATTTTTTGTATCACGATCCATAACTGCATCAATACTTAAATCCTCATTTAAAGTGGAAATAGCTTCTTCCAGACACTTGCCTATAAAACCACGATTAGTTGAATTAGGCAAGTCAGATTGCCAAGAATAAAAGATTGTCTTTTTCAAAGTTGATTTGTTTTAATTGATTTCAGTTCTTTGGTTGGAACTAGCGTTCTGGTACTACTACGCGTTCGGACTAAATTAAGCCCTATTTTTGGAATTTGCCAAATTATCCCAAATACAAAAGCAACTTTCCATTACGCCAATTACCTAAATCTGCTGTAGTTCCTGGTGGCAATATTGTTACCATTTTAGATTTTGCGACCAATCTTCATCATCTGATATTTTTTTTTCGGAACAGTAGCTACAATTATATCTAATTCGAAAATCTTGGATCAGCAATTCCTCTTCGTGGGCATAAGAAAAATAATTTTGCAATTTAGAATAGCGTCTTATAAACGTACCACACTTTGGGCAAAAGTTCGCTAGATATTGGTCACCTGTAATTTTGCTGTGGTACTCACTGATCGCTACACCCTTTTCTCTGGCATATGTAATTTCTGCCGGACTAAATTTCTCTGGCCCAAATAAAAATTTATTAGCCCCATCCTTCATTACGGCAAACTTCATTGGGCTGTAGCACTTCCAACATTTTCCATCAACTATCGACATAATATATTTTTGCTGAAAATTATCGCAGACATTACATTTTGGGTTCAAACAGAATTTAACCAAATTAGGTTTAGTCAGTTTTTCTTCTATGAGATAGATATCGTCGTCAGATTTAAGATTTATCTGGATTAATATTATTTTGTTTTCAAGATAGTAGTTTAAGACACTCTCAGTTGGCTTATGGGTCACTACAATTTCAATAGCCGCAAAAATCTCATCATTTTCATCTAAAAGCGCAATATCTGGTTTACAATATTTCAAATCATATTCTAATCTCACCGATTTTAGTTTCCTAGTGAAATTGCCTGTATGTTGCTCCCTACAAAATTCACAACGCCAATTAAAATTAAATGGAACACCAGTTTCTAAGTGTTGGTTTAATTTTTCAGCTGCTAAAGTTTTGAATCCAAAATGTAAAGCTGTTTCAGGTTGACAATTTGGCATCAACGATTTATGAGCAAAATGAGGTCGTTTTGTGCGTGGACCAACATTTCCGCTTTTTTTTAGTACCAAAAAATGATTACAGTTCACACAATAATACTGGCTTCCTTTTTCGGCGGACAGTGCGGTAAAAAGGTGCCCTTGTGAGTCTTTTGCAATTGTATATAAAATCTCATTCATTGTGACTGTCTTCAAAGCATTACTACAACTTTCTTGCACTACCAGCGGGTTTGGGACTAAATTAAGCCCATTCTTCGGATTTGCCAAATATTCCAAATACAAAACCAATTTCCCATTAAGCCCAATGCCCAAATCGGTTGTAGGAGTGGCTTTTAGGCGTTCGTGTTTTTAATTTGTTTGATTAAATCATAAAATGCATCTTTATCACCCAATTTTTCGTCTATTTTGAGATTTAATTCAAATTGATTTGACCATAAGCGCAATCCTATTAAAGCCAAACCCCAACTTGGAGCATTGGCATCTAAATTTAATTGTTCCAATGCAGTTACAAGTCTATCTTCAGTATTTGGATGACGAGCACCAGTAGTTTTTGCTTTAAAAAAGAACATTGATAGAATTCCAATTGTAATTCCTATTTGCACATAAAATTCATTTATTTTGTTTGGAAAAATACCTTTTTTCATTAATTCAATAGCATCAAAATCAGCTTCTTTTTCAAATTCTATGAAATGTGAATTTTCAAATCCGCCGGCATTGACTTTATCAATATGCTTTATGGCATGAGTGTATTCATGACATAAAATAAACTTTATGGCCTCGGTATAAAAACCATTTGGTTGCTCAATATAATCTCGATTTTCGGCAAGATAAATTTCAGGGTTTGGAAGATTTTCAACATCCCATTTTGTAAAATCAACAATCAATGATTTGGCATAATCAAATAGTTTATATGCTTTGGCTAGAATTTCTCCATCAACTTTATAATGTTCATGACCAATCTTAGCATTAGATTTTGGGAAATCAATTTCTTGAATATATATCGTATAAATTGAATGACATACACACCATAAATATGAAAGGAATGTTTCGTCTAGATGGATTGCTCTATCATCATTTTTTATATATGGAGTTCTGTTTATTTTTGATTCTCCATAAGTAATATTAATTGTTCTAGAAATTTTGTTATCATCAATAGTTGTTTCAAGTTCAGTTGCAAAATCAGGATGTGTATTTGTGAACATATAAATATTCATATGATTTAATATTCTTACAGGTTGAGTTCCAGTATGAATGTTTTCATTATAATGATTTATAATTCCTTTGGTTTTTAATATCCATTCCATAGTTGATTGATTACGAGGTTTTTGTAACATGACGCCTAACTAATTTATACCAGCCATAAAATGGCACCAATACCACCTTTTTTAGTTGCCTTTGTGCAATTAGTAAGCTTTATTAAGCGAATATAACAATAAATACTAATCTTTTATTGGTGCAGCAGTAAGTGTACATCTGTTATTTACTTGTCCCGTTACTGTTTTTACGATCGCTGAAAATCAGCCAAATCCCATATTTTTAAGTTTTTTATACGCAGAGGTATAACGCCTGGGGCCTTGAAACTTATGGTTCCATCTTTGGAAACCTTCACGGAGCTGACTGCTTTTATCCTTAATGGTCTTTATTTATAATATCCCAATTTCTTCCCTTTTATTTTTATCCAAGACCCTGTATGCTTTTGTCTTATTTCAGGAGCAAAGGTAACCCCGTGTTCTTAACGCACAAGCAAGGCCGTGCCTTTCAGGTTTGATAAAAAATCTCCACCCATCCGGGTTGTATTTTTTATCAAAGCCTTGCTTTTGCTAAACACTCACCTTTTTATGCTCATGAAACGAAACATAGCATACTCCGGCTCTTTAGACGAATAAAAAAAAATGTCAGAAATGACCCTTGAAATATTGAAAACAGCAGTGATGAAACAAAACAGCGCCTCCTCTCATTGCCGAATAAAATTTCAAAAAAAATAAAATAAAAATTAATCTTTTAAAAACTAGAAATCATGAACATCACAGGACGAGTGACAAAAGATGCAGAGGTACGCACATTGTCAAACAGCAGACAGGTAGTAAATTTTTCAGTAGCCATCAACGACAGCTACCGCAGTAAAGAAGGCAACAAAGTGGAGCAGACCACATTTTTCGAATGCGCTTATTGGATAAGCCCCAAAGTTGCCAGTATCCTTACTAAAGGCACTGTTGTGGAACTTACAGGAAGAGTAAGCGCAAGGGCGTGGACAGGCAATGACGGAGAACCCCGAGCAGGACTAAACTTCAATACCTCCAATATAAAACTGCACGGAGGTGGCAAGAAATCCGAAACCACGCAGGGAGTCCAAACGGAAGACAAAAACAAAAAAGTCACAGTTAAAGAGCCTGGGGACGACCTGCCCTTTTAAAGGTCAGTATAAAAACAAATTATAAATTTTTAAAATCAATTATCATGGCACATAATATCAATTACAACAGTACAACAGGAAATTATTCTTTTTTCAGCGTAAAGGAAAAAGCGTGGCACGGGCTTGGGCAGATTGTGGAACAGTACCCGACAAGCACAGAAGCCATCAAACACGCAGGGCTTGATTACGAAGTAGCTAAAAGCCCGCTTTACACAAAAGCTTCGGGCATTATCCAAACTCCTGACGGTATCGTCACAGCACAAACCGAACTGGCAGTGCCTGACTGCTTTGCGACTATCCGCACCGACAGCAATGCCGTGCTCGGGGTTGTAGGGAAAGACTACCATATCGTGCAGAACCGTGAAGCATTCAGTTTCTTTGATGCCATAGTAGGGGGTGGCGACGGTATTCTGTACGAAACAGCAGGGGCGCTCGGGCAGGGGGAACGCATTTTTATCACGGCAAAACTTCCTGACTATATTCGTGTTGGAAACGGGGATGATGTGACCGAAAAGTACATTTTCCTGACCACCTCGCACGACGGGAGCGGAAGTATCACAGCGGCTTTTACGCCCATCCGCATCGTATGCCAAAATACCCTTAACGCTTCTTTGCGCTCTATGAGCAACGTGGTGCGCATCCGCCATACCTCAGGGGCAAAACAGCGCCTTGACGATGCCCATAAAGTAATGGGACTGGCAGACACTTTTACCACGCAGTTAGAAGGGATTTTCAACCAGTGGGCAAAAATCAGCGTAACAGATGCTGAGGTCAAAAAGCTTATCCAGTTGGCACTATGCCCGAATAAAGAAACCCTGAATTTAATTAAAAAAGGGGCGGAGGATGAAATTTCTACGGTGTTTAAAAATACCGTCGACGATGCTTTTGCCTATGCAATGGCAAGCGAATCACAGCAGATGGAAACCACAAAAGGCACGCTTTTCGGGGCTTACAATGCCGTGACGGGCTACTATCAGAATGTTAGAAAATATAAAGACAGCGAAGCAAAACTGCAGTCCATTGTTATGGGCGGTACGGCACAAATAAAGTCCCAAAAGGCATTTGACCTATGTACCTCATTTGTAACTGGCGGTGCTGAAATCCTAAACTTTAACTAGATAATTACAGGCTGTTGCCTACAGGGCAACAGCCTTAAAAATTGGAGAACCTAAAGTACTATATAAAGCAATTAAATCTTAAAACGATGAACACCAATTTTTTTAATCAGGTAGCACAGTTGCCTATTACAGGAGATTTGCACCTTACCATAGCCAAAGGGGCGGAAAACAATTTTATCGTTTCGGTCATACTTCAAAACGAGGCGTGCGGGGACAATGCAAAGCATATCATACCGCCCCTGAATCTTAGAGGGACAGCGGAGGAACTCGACAGCGGTTTCTTTCAGACTATTACAACGCCCTTGCAGGCCGTTTCGGGTCTGATGGTCGACATGGAAGCCTTTATGAAACAGTTGGAAGAAGCCAAAAAGCACTCAGCAGTTGAGAAAGAGAAAACAGACAAGACCAAGAAGGAACTCGACGGCAAAGACAAAAAGTTTGCCGATGCAATGGCAAAGGCTGACCAGTTGGAGAAGGAAGGGAAATTCCGTGAGGCTTGGATGAAAGTGCCCGAAGTATCAGAATTTCCGCTTAAGGCTGACCAGATACTAAGACGCAGGAGAGAACTCTCAGACCAGTTTTCCACGCCGAGCCTTTTCGGGGCGATGGAAGAACAAAAGCCCGAACCGCCCAAAGAAGCGCTTTTTCCCGAATATGCCACTAATGAGGCGGAAGAAGAAGAAATGCCCTTGGAGGACGATGAAGAAAACGAATACTAACCCTTAAACTAGAAGGAAATGTTATTAGCGACACAGTTACAGCGGGTATTTATACTCAAAGACAAGGGACAGGAAATTAGACTGACCGACCCCGAACCACGATGGAGCACAGAAGCGGTACTGAATTTTTATGCCCCAACATACCCCATTTTGACCACCGCCAAAATCTCAGCCCCTGCCATCAGGGATGATGCAGTAGAATATCGATTTGAAACCGTAATGGGAACAAAAGGCTAACCAAAATTTTAAAGCGATGAAGTATGCACAAGCACATTATATCGGGGACAGTGAGACTGCCCGAACAAAAAAGACAAAAGCAACTGCACGAACAACTAAACGGCTTCGCCCAGTGGATGCAAAGACCCAAAGACGCAGACGAGGTTCAGAAAGACAAGCGCAGGTCAGTGCCTGCGGGGATGGTTCCAATGGTTTTCTAAAAAGTTTATTTCTGCCTAAACTGCATAGTAGCAAAACGGTACAGGCTTGTCAGGAAACTGAAAAAATGCAGAAGGATTTTTATACCTCCCTTTGCATTCTTGCCGAGCATTACGGAATTGTGCCGATGCCATCCCGTGATTTTGAATATCCTTACAATATGGCACTGGCTCTTTGGGATTTGGACGAAAAACTCAAACAGAAGGTTTTGAACTGCCCCGAACTGCGTGTGGTACAGGACTGTAAGAGAACCTATCTCGTCAGCGAGGAAAAATACAGCACGGGAACGACCCTGTATTATATCCCGATTGAACCGCTTTATCGGATGACACATGACCGCAGGCGCAGAAAAAATGCCCAGTTGCTAATTTCGGTCTTTTCCTATCTCTATCATATTGCAGATATTCCGTATTACAGGCAGGAAGGCAGTTATCTCTATTGGCTGTACGAAATGCACCGTGAATGGACGGAACAGGACGAAGACAGGGAGGAAAATGAAAGGTATGTGCGTGAGTTTGACAAAGCGGAATTGATTGGGGACATTTTGGAACAAAAGATTTTCAACCGTATGAGCCTGCAAAGATTTGAAAAACGGCTCAACTCTTTTAAAAGCCGTGATGCATTTGACGTTGCCTGTGCTGAGGTGGCAGGAAAAGCCTTTGAACTTTACCGCCAGTACCCCAGTGAAAGCATTTTTAGAAATGCACCGACGCACAGCGGAGAGGAAGAAGACACGGAAACCGAAAGCATCGGCATGGAAAAGTATATTTCCTTTATATCCGACACCAAAGGATGGCTTTATGAAAGTATTGAAGAGAGCATCAACAATGAGTTCAATGAATACGCCCAAATGGACGAGCCGACCATTTTAAAATGTTTTGACGGTACTGATACAGCAGACAACAGTCTTGATTTTGAAAGCAGGCTGTTTGCCCTTTTGGACGACCTATGCGAATTACTGTACAACTATACACAACATGAAAATGAATAATTTAATTGATATAACCGAAAGTTTCGGGACATTGTACCACCCGAAATCCGCACTTGTTTTCTACGAATCCAAAGGAACAGGCAAGGAAATGTATGTAGAGCATTTTGACATGGACAAAAACGGCACGCCTATCAATGCTCATCCGCTCACAGAGCGGGAAGCGGAAGCGCTTGCAAAAGCACTGCACAGTGAAAAGCAGAAGGAGAACGCCTTTTTAAAATCAGGCGGGATTCTCCCGACAAATATACTTCATATCAACCCGAACAGGGATAAAGGTGCAGTGTTATGGTATACGAAATCCCAAAAAAGACCCCTTTACTTTATTGATGGTTTAGGGATTCCGAGTGGTCAGGCTTTTGTACCTGCAATGATTTGGCAGGCAACCAAAAACAGCCTCAGGGTTTTTGCCCTTATGGGCAACAGCAGACCCACAGAGAAAACACCGCTTTACTACGCACCATTTTTCAACATCTACGAGGATGGCAGGGTCTGTATGGGTTCTGTCAATATCAATATTAAAAATTCTGCATGCGTAGAAGAATTTACCAAAGCTTGGGAAGACTATTTTTTCAACAGTTATTTCAGTCACCTGATGGGAGAGAACAGCCCAGTAAAAGGAAACTGCGTGAGCCTTTGGAAAGACCTCGTCGGCACAGGCAGAACTTTTCCAACACCACTATTAAAAGCCAATAATAAAACACTTAAAAATCTATTGTCATGAAAACCGAGAAAACAAAAATGCATTTTACAGACCCATACCTGATAAGCCCAACCAATCCCATCACTATAAACCTGATAGGCGCAGGCGGTACGGGCTCAAAGGTACTGACTGCCCTGATGGAAATGAACCACAGCCTCACGGCGCTTGGTCACGCAGGGCTGTCAGTTCGCCTTTGGGATGATGACAGGGTTACCAGTGCCAACCTTGGCAGACAGCGTTTTGCCCAGTCCGAGGTCGGTCTTTACAAATCCGTGGCACTTATCAACCGAGCCAACCGTTTTATGGGGACAGCATGGAAAGCTGAAACCGTCAAATTTGAAAAGGATAACTTTGGAAAACAGCCTAAAAATACGCAAGGGTCTATTTATATATCCTGCACGGATAGCGCACGGTCACGTTTTGAAATTGCAGAGATTTTAAACCTGCTCAGTAACCGCAGGCATCACAGGGACATGCCTAAATACTGGATGGATTTTGGCAACAGCAACAGCACGGGGCAGGTACTGTTATCAACTGTCGGGGAGATCCCACAGCCCAATTCCGAAAAGTTTGAAACTGTGGAAAGCCTCCCGTTTGTGACAGAAGAATTTGCCGAACTGTTAAAGGAATCGGAAACGGCAGACGACACACCGAGCTGTTCGGTTGCCGAGGCACTCGAAAAACAGGATTTATATATTAATTCTGCGTTGGCGCAAATGGGATGCTCTCTTTTGTGGAACTTGTTCCGTCAGGGGATGACAGCCAACAGGGGATTTTTTCTGAACCTGAAAGATTTCCGAACAATGCCTATTCCTGTTGCGTAAGCCCGAAATCGGGCGGCAAAAAGATACTCCCTTCCTTCGGGCGGGACACTCTTTTTGCATTTAATCGGTGGAGCGACTTTGCCAAAATGCAGTGCCCGCTATTTTACCAAATCCGCTGCGTTTTTTTTTAAAGGGATGTTTAGCATCCCTTTTGCTGTTTTTGGCACGCTTCTTTTCTTTTTGGGAGCGGCCAAAGAAAAGAAGCAAAAGAAGACCGCCTTGTTGTGCCGGCTATTATTTTAATTGTTCGATCGGCTCTTTTTTCCATTTCGAAAAGCCTTTGAAAAGATAGGCGATGTTTTCAAACTCAATAAAGGCAATGAGCTCTTCCTTGCACTTTATTTTAAATCCCCTGAAATGCTGAAAATCCTTCAGCGGTATATCAGCAAGTTCCCCGATACTTTTGATCTCTAAGGTTTCCAGTACGCCTTGCAGACTTCTGCTGAAAGGAAAAGCACTGTTAAGGAGCAGTTTCTGCCGGTCTTTATCCATTTTTTCTTTTCTGATTTGAGCAGGGCCGGGATTTGGATTTACTTGGCGTTTTAGCTCCTGAAGCTTTTTTTGGTAGCACTCTATTTCCGAAAACAGCTCCGCCATCTCTTTTACTTTACTAAAGGTTCTCTGGTAAAGCTCCTCCACATACTGGGATGTAACCCCGTACTGCGCCGCCGCCTCCCTCAGGGAGATCTTTTCCATCAGCAGTTTCTCCAGTACATCATATTCCTTGTCAGAAAGTACTTTTCTGGACATTTCAAGGTAAAATCTGTTGGTGCGGTCGATAACATTTTGCATAACAATACAGCTAAATCCTTTATGCCAAAAATGGTTTTTGGCTCTTTCAGTTCCACGCTAAGATACTAACGTTAATCGAGTTATGCAATTGCAGTGCCAGCCGGGTACAGTTGTCGCAGGCAACAAAAAAAGCCCGAAGCATTGGCTTCGGGCAGTAACTAGATAAGGATTTTCCACAGGGCTGAATTGTATTTACAGTGCTAGTCAGCGCTGTTAAACTGGAAGCTCAGCTGTTTTTCATTCCCGAAATTATCCGATATCCATACTTCAAAAGACTGTGAAACAACCGACTGCGATGTATATAACAGCCTGAACTCTTTGGCTTTGAGAGGGTATAAATCGTTGGGCAGGTAAGGCTGCTCGTCGTAATACTGCAGGGTTCCCTTACCGTCAAACTGAAAGTAGCGTATAAAATACGCGGCACCTGAATAGCTTTCAGGACGCTCAATGCTAATCCTGATCTCCACTGTGCTGTGATTGGCGATTTCTTCTGGGACTGGCATGACTTTCAATTCAAAAGGAAAATCATGCTTTATTTCCAGCTCATCGGTGTCACAGGACAGCAGCGTAAAAAAGCACATCAGCACTGGTAGTATCACTTTTTTGAATCTGTTAAGAATTGCTTTCATGATGTTGTGTTTTAAAAATTATACCTTACTCCAAGTCCAGCCGAGGGGCGGAACTGCTGCAGGTCAGTGGCCCATAATACTTTGATGCGTCCCTGCAGCAACAGCACCAGATGGTCACACAGATATGTTTCAAAAGACAGCCGTCCGCCGGCTCCGTAAAGGAAGCCGTCTTCGCTTATTATTTTTGCCCCGTCCTGAAGTAGGTCTTTTCCGCGGTTGATTTTTTCATAACCCAGAACGCCGGCAATTGCCGCATTTAGAGCAACGTTCCTGCGGCAATCGCCGACTACGAAGAAACTGTAACCGCCTTCCGCGATAAAGGTTTCCAGGGGCAGGCGCAGCCCCTTGTACTTTGAATACTGGTGGCTGTATTCTAAAGCCCAAAGCTTGTAACTTCCGTTTTTTCCGTTTGCAGTCAAGCCAAGGTTCACGTAATAATTTCGCCAGGGGCTGTCACAGGAGAGGCTGCCGGCACTTATTTCAAATCCCTTTTGTCCGGGAATCATGCGCTGGGCCTGCATCATTGTAATGCCGGTCAATACCAGCATCATTGCATAGATATACTTTTTCATTTGTATGTTTTTAATGGTTGCTAAAATTTTAGGTGCATCTCACTTATGAGCGTTGCTTTTACAAGATCTGAGTTCTCGATCTCCAGGGTCTGGTGCCTTCCACCGTTTTTCTCGAAAATTTCAATAAGCAGCAGCTTGTCATCTGCTATTGTAAACTGGTCCAAAAGGAATACATTCTGGTCTGTAGCTTTTCCCTGAACCTCCGCAAGGGGCTTGTAGGTGCGAAGCGGTACAAGCGGTATTTCCTGCGCAGCAGTGCGTCTGGCTGTTTTTTTATCGACGACCTTGAAACTCATATAATCAATGTTAAAAGGGACATTGGTGCTGTTTTCCAGCTGCGTATGGAAATAATACCTGCCGTTGTGGATATAGATTCCCCTTAAGCTGAACTGTACACCGAAACTCCCAGACGCGATATGCTTTACGATTCGCTTGTTGTTTTTGTAAATGGTTTTCAGGATCAGACCTGCAAGCGACGGCGCTGTTTTTCCGAGCTCTTCAAAAAGAATACCGTTTCCGCCGGCTCTGTCCAATGCCTTTTGCATGGTCTGCAGTTCATAGCTCAGGCTGCTGGGGAATGAGCTGTACTGCACGTTGAAGCTGTAAAAAAGGCCGTCATCGGTAATTACCGAGAAGTTGGTTTCCTCTTCAAAACCCTTGACCGACGCCTTGACACGAAGCACGTTTTCGGCATCTTCTGCCTTTGAGGCAGTCAGGTATTCGCTTCCAAGATCCACATAGCGGATAGCGGACGGGAAAATAAGATGGGAAGTTTTGTCATAGGTAACCTGCATATTGTATGGCGGTATCGTTCCCAAATCGAGTTTTGCTTCTCCATTACATTGTGCAGACGCAGATTGTGAAAAGGCAACTAAAACGGCTGCTGCCCAAAATGTTTTTATAAGATGTTTCATAATTAATTTATTAATGGTTGCTGTTATTTTTTGGACACCAGAAAAACCTGATGCCCCGCTTTGAGGGTCATTTTCGGCGTTCTTACTTTTTTGGAGAAATAGCCCGAGATGCCCTGAACGACCCCTCGGCTCAGGTCGGCGGCCATCTGCTGTCCTGCCGACTGGGTCATCATAAGGCTCGTGCCGGACTGCTGGCTCATATTGCCTGCCATTTCAGTCAGTGCACTGCTTTCGGCAGAATAGGGAACAGAAACCCCCTGCTGGCCATTGAGGTCATAAATAGTAATGTCCACTGGTATAATGGTGCCGTCCAACTCGATGGAAGTGATTTTCAACTGCAGCCGGCCTGACTGTATTTTCGCATTTGCCGTTACTATTGTGCCCGCCGTAACAATAAGGCCTGAAATCTTTGCGGTTTCCAATAAACGAAGTGGTACGCCTGCCTCGCCGATAATGGTCTGGGTATGCTGCACGCAGGCCTTCACGCTGTTTTTTGGCGGGTCTGCCTGCTCTGATGCTCCTGCGGCATGAAATCCCTGATTTCCGTCTTTACCGCGGTTTGCCAGAAATGTGGTGTCCGAAGTCTTTCGGTACAGTGAAGAAACCCTGCTTTTTTTAGCAGGAACGAGTGCCGAGAAAATCTCCTTTTGCGAGTCAATCGTTGCCGCAGGAGGGTTTTTTACTGAAGTCGCGGTTGGACTGGATGATGACGGCAGATATTTTGCCGCCATCTGATAGGATTTTTCCATAAGTGCCAGCTGGTCGTCAACTGTGGCAGCGACCGGAACATCCTTTTGCGCGAGCTCCTCTTTCAGTTCTGCGAGCTGCCTGCGCAGCTCTTTTGTCTCTCCGTTTTCCTGCTGATAGAAAGATCCCAACGTACTCTGGGCAGTGCGATAGCTGTTCAGCGCCGGATTTTTGGGTTCTTCTGCTTCATCGGGAAGTGCTTCTTTCTGCGCTGAACTGTCCTCATTCCAATAATCGGACAGCGTGGTTAAAGCGTCCTTTTTTTGCTGTTCCTTCTGCTCAAGCATTTCCTGCTCATACGCTTTCTGCTTGTCGGACTGCAGTACCGATTCGCTTGCCTGCGGCACGCTGTCGTTCAGTCCTGGGTTTTCGATCTTTTTCCTGTCCGTCGACGGCTTAAAGATCAAATACATGCAGCCCATGCAGACAATTCCCATCAGGGTGAATATCAGCGGTTTTTTAAGTCGCTCCATAACGTTCTTTTTGTCAGGCAAAAATGACGCGCAGTTCTGGCCGGTCACTTCTGTGAGAAGGCTGACCTTTTTTTTAGTTTCTTTCATGATCTTATTTTTTTATAATTGGCTTCTGAAAGTCCTGCTGCTGCGCAGCACTTTCTTTCCGTGCCTGCGCAGTGTTATCAATATGTTCTACAGCCAAACTGTTTTTAGCCTCTGCCGTATCACGGCAGATGTTGAAAATCACAACTGTAGTCAGCAGCACATACGCTGTAAAAAAGTACAGTATTACCTGATGCTGCCTTTTGATCGGCATTGCTTCCCAGTTCTTGTCCAGTCGGTCAAGCCATTGGTCAATATTTGCTCTTAATTTTTTCATACTTTAATGATTATGGGTGTTCACATTCTAAGCCCTCTTTTGTGGGGAGCGATCTCTTCTGTATGTTTTTCCGACACTTGGGCAATTGCCTCCAGTGCTGTCGGCAGTGAATCCGCTGTAAGGTCTGTCAGTTTAGACTGCTTCAATAACTGCCCGTAGCGGTCTGTACTTCTTATATACATTTCCGTCTGCTCCATGTTGAATTTTCCGTTCTCATATCTAACCCACATATTGCACTCCACCCTTGGCTTTTCTTCGCCATTCCATTCGAGGTAGGTTGATAAATGAAGAAAATTTGCTATTAAGGGCGCATCATTGCCGTTTTTCACAATCTCCAAAAATTCACCAATGCTGTCCCTTAGTTTCCCTGCACAGCAGCTCTCTGTATGGAAGTAACCGTCATATCCCTTATCATTCAGGGTTTTTACAAATGCATCTAAATCAAGTAAAAGTTTCATGCCCTTTAATTTTTAGCGTTCAATGACTTCCAGGTCCTTATTTTCCACCACGGAAAACTTTTCAATATTAAAGCCCTGCGGGTTATTGTCCGAACGCACCGAGTTGACCAGAAGGCAGGATGTCACCAGACTGCGACTCGTTACATTGCTGGAGCGTATGATGATCTGCCGTGCATAGCTTCTTACCGCATACGGGTAGGTCTCGAAATTGCAGACCACGCTGTCCATCTCGATACGCTGCTGTACATTGCCCGATATAATCCGGTTGTAATAGCCTTTCTCCAAAAGGTCCTTGTAATAATCAAAGGCGCTTTTATCTGCGAGGTTAAATGCCCGCTTGATATTGCTTTCAATAGCATTTTTGTCCGGCGCCAGGGTAAAGAACAGTTCGTGAAAACGCCTTACGTGCTCTCGGGCTTCCACAGGACGGTTGATCGAGGCGTCCTGCGCCAGTGCGAGCATGAGCGATTTGCCGTTGTCCAGCACGTAGATTTTCTGGCGCTGCAGCTCGGCAAAACCATACGATTTCCACAGCGCATATCCGGTCACTGCTGCACACAGCAGGGCGAATACGATAGCGTAGAGCCTGATCTGCCGGAAACTGTTTTCTATATTTCTGAGTGTTTTGAATTCCATTTTATTGAATGTTTTATGGTTTACTTATTGATCAGCCTGCCGGCAATGTTGCCTGCGGCCGAGCCTGCTCCGGCGCCTGCTATATTTCCGGACTTCATGGCAGTCTGGTGGATGTTGCGTGAAAAGTTTCCTGCGCCGCCTGCCTGGATTATCCAGCCAGTCACCGTCGGTATGGTAAAATAGCCCACAATGCCGATAATCATAAAAATAATATACACCGTGTTTGAAGTGTCGGGAATGAACGCGGGATCGGCAAGCATTTCGATGTCCCTTTCAATGATAAGGGACTGGATCTTTGCAAGCATTGAACTGAACAGGTCCGCCACGGGAAGCCAGAGATAAACACTGACATAGCGGGTTATCCATTGGGTCAGCGTCGACTGGAAGCCATCCCAAACTGATATGGCAAAGGCAATCGGTCCAAGGATTGACAGCACGATCAAAAAGAAAGTCCGTATGGTATCGATAACCAGCGCAGCGGCCTGAAATAGTATTTCGAGCAGGTTGCGAAACCATTCTTTTATTATTTTCTCTATCTGATAGGTCTGCCTGTCCATATACATTCCGGCCATAGTCCCGATGTCCGAAGGCGACCAGCCGAGCTCATCCAGTTTTTTGTCGAACTCCGCGTCCGATACCATATAAGCGGTCTCTGGATTACGGATCATCGCTTCGTGTTCCAGCAGGTCTTTTTTTGCCTGCAGACCGTTCAGGTCCAGTACCTGGTCTTCCAGAATGCCGTGTGTTCCCTGAACTATGGGGCTTAAAACGGCATTGATTGTGCCAAGTACGATGGTCGGAAAAAACATGATGCAGAGACCCAGTGCAAACGGTCTCAGTAGCGGGTACACATCGATGGGCTCTGCGCGGCTGAGAGCCTGCCACACTTTCAAGGCCACAAAAAACAGCGCTCCCAGTCCTGCCACTCCTTTGGCAACTGCCGCCATGTCTGCGGACAATGGGAGCATTTCATCATACAGAGAGCGCAGCACCTCATGAAGATTAGTGAATTCCATGCTACCAGTATTTTTGGTTTGGGGTGCCGTAAAGTTCAAGTACCCTTTTGGTGCTGTTCTGCTTTTTTGCGCGCAGTATACTGACTGAAATATTCTTATTGGTGTAGTAGCGCACCAGACTGTGGTATTCTTTTACCTCTTTGTATACTCGGTCAACGATGTCCATGCGTTCCTTATCGCTCAGCGACAGACTCGATGAGGTGACAATCTGCTTGAGCTCCTTTAGAAGTTCCGTACTCTCTCCCAGAAGCGCCGAATATCCCTTGGCAATAGCGGTAAGCTCCCTTGCGGAATAATTGGGATCATTTAGCATCCTGCCGAAATTCTGTACATACATTTCAGATACATCGCCTACAAGAAGCACCGTCTGCTGTACCTTTCGGGCATCTTTTACCAGATTGTTGATTGCCTGCAGTTTGTCGTAATATTCTTTGCCCTGCTTGTAGACCTTTTCAACTTCCTTAAAATTTTTAACCACATTGCTTACCGTTGAAGAAGTCTGTATTATCTCGTTTGCACTGTTTAATATCCCCGAGGCCAGGTTGGCAGGGTCAGTAACCACAAACTGCGCTTTTGCTGATGGCGCGGCGGCAAGCATAACTGCCGCAGACACCATGAATAGTAATTTTTTCATTGTTATCGTTTTAAATTGTTATTGATTATTGATTTTCCTGCTCGCGGCGCCTTATGGCAATCTGCTTGATGGCGAGCTCTACATTTCCGCCAAGTTCATCGGCAAGCTGCATCACTTCCATTTTTTCAGTTTCTTCGGTCGTGTAGGCCAGATACTCTTCAGCGCTGACTTCTGTGGCGTATACCGCGGAGTGCGTTCCTCCAAGTCCGATCCATACTTCCTTGTAAAGACGCGAGGGATCATTGTTCATATTAATGGAAAGCACCTGCGCTTTTTCTTTATCGGTCAGTCCCAGCATAGCCTGGACGTCATCAAACTTGTTCATGTATTTGCGCTGGTCGAGAAGGATCTTGCAGTCCGAATTGTTGATGATGCTTTCCTTGACAATAGGAGACTGGATGATGTCATCCACTTCCTGGGTAACTACTATGGCCTCGCCAAAGAATTTGCGGACAGTCTTAAATAAATACTTAATATATTCGGCCATTCCTTCCTTGGCAATGGCTTTCCATGCCTCTTCAATCAGGATAAGTTTGCGGATACCTTTAAGCCTGCGCATTTTGTTGATGAACACTTCCATAATGATGATCGTCACAATTGGAAAAAGGATCTTATGCTCCTTGATCGCATCAATCTCAAAAACAATAAAGCGCTTGGACAGCAGATCCAGCTGTTTGTCGGAATTAAGCAGGTAGTCGTATTCTCCACCTTTGTAATAAGGCTCCAGTACATTAAGAAAATTCGCAATGTCAAAATCTTTTTCCCTAACGTGTTTTGCTTCCAGTACCAGGCGGAAATCATCCTTAACGTAGCGGTAAAAACCGTTAAAGGAAGGGAACGCATCAAGTTGCTTGATTCTTTCAATATAGCCGCTGACGGCATTTGAGAGTGCGACTTCCTCAGAACGGGTAGGAGGCTCGTCATCACGTTTCCATAAAGTCAATACCAGTGTTTTTATGCTTTCCCTTTTTTCGATGTCAAATACGCCGTCATCGGTATAAAAAGGATTAAAAGCAATGGGATTGTCTTCTGTATAGGTAAAATACACTCCGTCTTGGCCTTTGGTTTTCCCTTTGATAAGTTCGCACAAGCCCTGATAGGAGTTACCGGTATCAACGAGCAGGACATGAGCGCCCTGTTCATAATACTGCCTTACCATATGGTTGGTAAAAAAAGACTTGCCGCTTCCCGACGGGCCCAGTATGAACTTGTTGCGGTTGGTAATGATGCCGCGTTTCATCGGCAGGTCCGAAATATCAAGGTGGATAGGTTTTCCCGTCAGCCTGTCTGCCATTTTTATTCCGAACGGCGATGGCGAATCATGATAATTGGTTTCCTCAGTGAAGAAACACAACGCCGGTTCAATAAAGGTGTAAAAGCTTTCCTCGCTTGGAAAATCTCCTGCATTGCCTGGCATTCCCGCCCAGTACAGCGATGCCGTATCAGAAGTATTATGTCTTGGCTTGCATTCCATAAGGGCCATTGCGCTTCCGCAGTCATTTTTCAGCTGCTTAAGTTCGGACGGGTCGTCGGACCACGCCATGATGTTGAAGTGTGCCCTGATTGATGACAGCCCAAAAGAATGCGCTTCATTCAGATACCGTTCGATCCACTCTTTGTTGATCTGGTTGGCGCGGCTGTAGCGCGCCAGAGAATGCATGTTTCGGGCCGACTTTTCAAACTTTAGCAGGTTTTCTTCGCTGTTGTCCAAAAAAAGATACTGGTTGTAGATGTGGTTGCAGTTAAGCAGCAGTCCCACTGGCGCGGCAAAGGAAAGACGGCAGTCGCTGCGGTCGGTAGACAGCTTTTCATACCGCGTATCGGACGATACCGATGATGGCAGGTCGTCGGTGTCGCTAAGGGTATGCAGGGAAAGCCTTTTGTTTCCCACACGCACCTCTTCATTGCCCAGCGTAATATCCTGCAGGGCGGTACCTGTTTCCCTTGACAGGGTCAGGTACTGCTCCAGCAGTCCCTGTCTGCCATCGGCCCCAATAATGTCATCTTCACTCAGGCGGCTGATTTTGACATATCCGCAGTCGTTAATAATGCGCTCAAACTGCGCCACGGCTTCCATAAAACGTTGCACTGTTTCCTTATCCCTAATTTCTTTTGGTATCAGGGCGCCTTTGCACAGCGATGAGAAATTGCTCTGCATCCGCATGCGTTCTTTGGTGGTCTTGGTCAGAAAAAGGTAACAGTAATGGTTGAGGAACGGACGCTCATTAAAGTGGCGCTCGTATGACCTGGCCAGAAAACTCTGGTCAACTTTATCCATTTCAGGATCATAATTCTCCCTGATGTACCAATCCTGTTTGTGGACAACAGTAAAATCAGGCAGCGTCTTAATGGCCTTATGCCATGCAGAGTGTATTGACTCATACTCGGCTGAAGCAACTGTGAAGAGTTCCGGGAGCCGGACTTCAAAGCATGCCGTAATATCGGCGTCCTTGGAAAGGATGCAGTTGTTCTCGACTGCCAGCAGCGGAAATCTGCTTTCCAGTGTTGTGGTTTTGGCTGTGTTTCTCATACCGCTCTGGATTTAGTAATTGATCTTAAGAAGCGGCGCACAGGCTTGCGGCAGATGATGTATCGGGGATGCTTTTTCTTTGCGGCGATTTTCATAAGTCCGTGTTCTCCGTACTTTCTGTTCAGTGAGAACGTCTGCCATACAATCAGTGAGGCGCCGCCCAAGCCAAGAATAAGGCAGATGTAGGAACTTGTCCCGGCCATATACAAGATCATGACCAGGATAAGTGTTCCCAGCAGTCCGCCTGCGAAAATGAACAGGTACTGCGCCTTGAGTCCCCTGAACTCTACGGTTCTCCCGATGCCTTTGTTGATACTGTAAGTAGTCATACGGCGGGGTTAAAGAAAGAAGGAGCGCAGGATGGTGGCCGCGACAATAAGAAAGATACAGGCACCGAACCAGCTTGCCGCGGTTTTTGAGGTATCGGGATCTCCGCTGCTGAATTTGTTGTACACCTTGACCCCGCCAATTAAACCCACTACGGCGCCTATTGCATAGATGAGCTGTGTGGCTGGATCGAAATAGGAGGTTACCATCTGCGTGGCTTCTGTGATGCCTGCTGTACCGTTGCCCTGCGCAGATAACTTTAATGATGACAGAATTACAATTGCTGCCGCCACGATTTTTTTTCTCTGTTTTTTCATAACTAAACACTTTAGACTGTTACAGTAGTCCCGCACTATGCGGGCTCTGAAGACAAAAGTGCCATGAAAACCGAATGCCTGCAGTAAAGTGGCAGCAGGTGGAACCAGTTGGCAGTCAGAAGGACAGCAAGTAATTTTCAGACATAAAAAAAACGCTAAAACCGCGGCGTTTTGACGTTTAAATTGTTTATTTATAAGACGTGTTTAAGCTAAAATTTTCGCCCGTTTTTAGCCTTTAATGGCTGGTCTGCCAATTCTATTGCTGGCGTATTTTTTTCGTGCTGCCGCTTTTGTTCAAGATTCAGCCTGATGCTGCTGGGAATGTTCGTTTCTTCCCAAGGGAGGGTTTGGGCTTTAAAATGCATCTGAAATTCTTTTTCTTTGATGCAGTAAAAAGGCGCAAAGCCATATTTTATATTCCAGCCGACCCTGTCAAGTTCCTGAAGATGCGGAAACTTTACCACTATGATTTCTGCGGGTAGCTGCGTAATAGACAAATGATCTATTTCCTGAAATTCACGTGTTTTCGGATTATAGGGAATGATGTAGGCGTGCGCAATCCGGTCGTAATAATTAGTTATCTGGTCAAGACCGATGCCTTTGGATGCAAAGTCATCTTTTGGACGAAGCTTATTTGCTGCTATATCTACAAAAAATGAATGGCCGGCAATTTTTAAAATTGGCAGCAGTTTCTGGTTCCATCGTAAATCAAGACAACTTCCTGCCTGTATGGTCAGTTCAAAGTCTGACTTTCCTTTAATATTTTTAACAGTCGTATGATACCTTTCAGCCATACGGGAAGGATCGAGCTCGGTTAGATTAGGTATTGTGATCTTCTTGACCGTTTCAATTTCTTTGAACCTGCTGGCAGAATCAAGACCTGCAAAATTCTTAGCACTAGCGTCATAATGAAATTGATAGCAATGGCCCAAATAAAACATGTTTTTAATAGCCATTATATTTTGCGGATTAGCTTTCTCCGCCAGTTCCTCCTTTGCCACATCAATGATAAATTCAGTTCCTTCAATGTTTATTGTTGGCAGTACTTTTTCCATAAGACATACATTTTTAAAATGATAAAGGGGATTTTCATCCTTAGACAAAATCCCCGATATCAAAATCATTCAAATCAATTTTCCGCAGATAGGAAGGTCCGGAATCCTTTTCAGAAGAAAGGCTCCCGTCCAGCAGCTCTGCTATCTTCCGGGAGGCACTCTCTATGGAATTTTCCAGCAGGCTGAATAATTCGGTTCCCTGTATTTTTTGAACTAATGCAATAGCTGTTTCCTTTTGGGATGGCTCCAGTTTTTCTTTTTCCAGCAGCATCCCTACAGCGCTTAGCTCTTCAAAGGTAACCCCTTGGGCAAAACCGTCATTCCCTTCCGGTATTCCATAACCGTTCCATTCTTCTTCTTCCTCTTCCAGATCAGGCTGATTTCTAAAAACATCGTCCAGCTCTTCCCGCGGAATCTCTGCATCGACATTTTCCTTGCCGATTTCAATATCAAAATTATTCATTTCCTGTTGCTGCTTTTTAATTCGGCTTTCAGGGGCGTTTATTGACGTTGAAAGGCTTCGTGCCGTTCTCGGCTGTCCCATGATATCGGGAAGATCACTATTAGCCCTTTCTTGTTTTGGCTTTCCCTTTATACTTAATTGAATAACAATCTTATCCTGCAATAGCAGGATTATTACAAGCATAAGGCAGATTATGATGAGTGTTTCCATGGTTAAAATATAGGTTTGTATTTATCATTGAAACTTTTTATAATCTGGTTGCCGAACTCCTGGAAATGAAATTCGAGGAGATTGTCCAGATAGGTGTAAATACTGATCTTGTCTTCTCCGATTACCTGTACGATCCTGGTAAGTTTTTCATGAAAATCAGGCCGGATATATACAGTTTTCCCATCCCGCGCGTTGGTGCCGGACTTTTTGAAAAAGAGCCTTTCGTAATCCTGATCATCTTCTTTCCTGATTTTGCTGCGCTCTTTTACCGCTGGCTTTTCGTGTATTGACTTAATTTCGTCTGCACGATCTTCTTGCGGTATCCGAAGTCCTTCCTTCCTGACCCCGTCTACCATAAGGTGCATCATCATCTCTTCGTTAAATTCGGGGATGGTTTTTTTCTTATTGTTTTTTTCCATGATGTTATAATTGGGTGATTCTTAAAAATTCAGTTATAAACTGGTCCAGACGGCAATTCTTCATTAGCCGCTCGTCAGGAGGCATCAAGGTGGAGCGGAAAACATTTCTGGCTCCCGCCTCGCTCTCTTTTCGGAAACGGGTGCTGCTCATGATCTGGCAGTTCATAAGGCTTAGCCCGAGCTCAGCTATAATACTGTTATAGACTTCGTACAAAGGGGAGCGTTCACGTCCATCGACCTGATTCCAAAACAAATTGATGGTTTCGATCGATATTTCTCCTTTTTTCATTAAAACATCCTTCAAAAGCTGGCTAAAAATAAGTGTGCTTTCCATTACAACACGGTCTGCTGTTATGGGTGTAAAAATATGATGCATACCTGTCAGCGCTTTTAATATGCCCGGAGTGTTAACTGTTCCGGGAAGATCAAAAAAGATATAATCCACCTTCCCTGATGAAGTCTCTACAAAATCATATGCAGCCTGAAGCACGCCTTCCGCTTTATGCTGGAAGATCGGGTATGCTTTTTTGTTAATAGCCGTGTACTGCCTGAATGCTGCCTTCTTTAAAAATTCATTTTCCATTACCATAGATAAATCGCGGGCTTTCATCTTCATAAGGCTGTGCTGTGGGAAGTCGGCATCGAATACCGCTACATTATATCCCAGGCGGTAATGCAGGGTACTTGCGGCAAGTGCCGTAAAAGTGCTTTTGCCTACACCTCCCTTTTGGGATGAAAAGGCAACAAATACGGGTTTGTGTTCTGTTTTCATTCTTATTGTATTTAGTTATTACTTATGTCTGTAAGTGCGTAAGTCCTTCTCTATATGAATTTGTCAATGCGCAGTTACGCGGAAAGCTGCATACCCTTGCAGCTAGTTACTTTTTTGTTTACACACTTAAATATGCATGTGAGTTTATGGGCGTATATATAAGCATGTGCCAATCGACCTATTTATGTATAATTGCAATTCTGTAAATCTGAATCTATGCTAGTGCATACCTGATTAAGTAATTAGGTCACTACATAATTACCTCCCCGGATCTTGCTGCACGCACAAAGAAACACAGATATGTATGTACTCGATTATAGTTGGAACCAGTTGGCGTTCCATGACATCTTTCGGCATTATGCTGCTGTGTAAGGTTTTGCCAAAGAGTTTTTTACTTTGTAGAATGATATTTATTAGTGAACGTATCGAAAAACAGCCTGCATTATCTGGTGGCAAAAAGGACAGCTTAAGGCTGTCAATCCTTCTACATTTAATCCGTCCCGAAGGGCGGATTTTGTGTTCGCCAGAACACGGCAAGTTGTGTTTTGAGGCACTCGAAACGCAGTTCGTGCCCCAAAACAACTTGCCCTGCCGGGGGCTGAAAAAACCTTCCGAAGTCAGGTTTTTTGGAGAATTTAAAATGGATTTGAGATGAAAGAAAAAAATAACGCTAATGGCGGCAAAGGGGGCAGGAATCCCAAAATTGATCCCAGTATACACAGGCATGTATTTCGTCTGACCGAAAAGGAAAATGCTGAATTTTTATCACTGTATGAAACGTCGGGAATGCATAATAAGGCAAAATTTATCATATCGCTTTTATTTGAAAGGGAAGTAAAAACCGTTAAAATAGACAAGGGAACAGTTGATTTTTATATGAGGTTGACCTCATTTCACAGCCAGTTCCGGTCGGCAGGGGTAAATTATAATCAGGTCGTAAAACTTTTGTATCGCCATTTTTCGGAGAAAAAGGCTGCCGCATACTTGTACAAACTGGAAAAACAGACCGCCGAGTTTGCAGCATTGTGCCGAAAAATTATTCTCATAGCGCAGGAATTTGAAGATAAACACTTGAAAAAGGAGCATTAAAATGATCGCGAAAATTGGAAGAAGCAGCAATTTATATGGCGCATTGGCTTATAATCAGCTCAAAGTGCAAAAAGAAGAAGGACAGGTGCTGTTTACAAGCAGGATGATCGAAACTGCAGGCGGCACATATTCAACTGCACAGTTAGCACGGTCCTTTGAGCCTTACCTGCTTGCCAACCGCAATACGGAAAAGCCCGTAGTGCATATTTCACTAAATCCGGACCCGAGGGATAATGTAAGCGATGAAGGGCTTATAGCAATCGCAGAGCATTACATGGTGGAAATGGGATACGGACAACAGCCTTTCGCAGTTTTCAAACACACCGATATTGAACGTGCGCATATCCATATCGTGACGGTATGTGTAGATGAAGAGGGAAAAAAAATCTCAGATAAGTTTGAGAAGAGAAGATCTATGGCCGTTTGCCGGGAACTGGAAAGAAACTATGGACTGATGCCTGCAGCGGACAAAGAGGGTAAGGGACAAGAGAAAATTTTCAATCCGGTGGATTACCGGACTGGCGATGTGAAAAGCCAGATAGCATCTGTAGTCAGGCATCTTCCCAAATACTATCAATTTCAGACATTGGGCGAATACAATGCCCTTCTTTCACTGTTTAATATTACTGTTGAAAAAGTAGAGAGCCAGTTAGAAGGAAATATCAGGCAGGGGTTCTTGTATATCCCATTAAATGAAAATGGAGAAAAGGCAGGGAATCCTCTCAAAGCTTCGTTATTCGGGAAGAATGCAGGGCTTCCGGCTTTGGATGCTCATTTTACGCGATGCAAGGAAGCTGTAAAGGAAAATGGAAAAAAATCTAAACTAAAGGAGACAATAGGCATAGCAGTTCAATCAACTGATAACGAAGAAGATTTTAAAAGGCAGTTAATTAGGCATGGGATTAATCCGGTTATCCGCAGAAACGGCGCAGGTCGAATTTACGGGATCACTTTTATTGACCACAATTCCAGAACAGTATGTAACGGTTCGCGTCTGGGAACTGAATTTTCAGCTAATGCATTTAATGAGCATTGGAGCAATAAGACAGTCGCCAGTCCAACGGAAGACGCAGGGTCAAAGTCGAAACACCTACAGCACAATTATGACGATCTTCAAGATGAGGATCCACACGAACTTTTTAATTTTCTGCCTAAAATAAGAGAGGTACTATATGAAGAAAACTTCTTTTCATTAGAAGGTTTTGGAGGACTGATACCAGGAGCTCACGGAGAAGATTATCAGGAGGACAATTTTGCCGCTGAAATGAGAAAGAAAAGAAAGCGCAGGAAGAATAAATAGGTTTTACGGTTAATCTAATAACAAGTTATAAAGACACTCTAAGTCCAAAAGCATAACTCCAGTAAAGGAGCCTCGGCGCGTCTGCCGTCCTGAACCGGTAAATGCCATAGATGTATATCGCAGAAAGTACAAATACAAACCAGCTGATTACACTGTAAGCTAGATCTTGTTTCTCTTTCAGGTTAAGCATTGTTGCCACAAATGATTTCACTATAAAGGCAGGAGCAATACAGCATACCAGTATACAGACTGCCCAGGGCACTATCCATAAATTGCTTTTCTTTGCCCGCAGGCCAATGACAATGCCCTTGAAAAAATAGATGATGCAAAAAATTAAATAGGTGAATAAAAGTGTAAGCGCCCAAATTCTAAATTGGCCGGTGTCTTCTCCACACAGCTTTTTTGACAGCATAAATCCAGCATAGAAATAGATGCCGAAAATAACAGCAATTTTAAAAGCCAAAAAAAGCAGGACGCCAATCCCAAACATAAAACCGGTTGCAGATTGGCTTTCTACGCTTTTCCGTGTTTCATATTCAGTCTCACTTTCTTCCGCAAAAGCATCAGGATTATTATATTTCATTTTTGCTTAATATTTACTTGTTTATCAGTTAAGACTTTGATATTCAGGATTATAAATTTACTAAAAATATTAATATAAATTAAAGCCGACTGGATAACGCGCGCCAAAGGAGGACAGAAGAAGCTAAAGTCCGCCTTATTCTTAATGCTGCGGTGAACAGCATTTAATTTCACGCCCTAACATTAAACATTGTAAAATGCAGGGCGATGATGATTTAAGAGGGCTGGCCAAGATAATGGCATTCATGAGAGCAGTTAGTATACTGATAGTACTAATGCATATATATTGGTACTGTTATGGTTTTTTTCTGGAAAAAGGATGGACACAGCTAACCGTTAATAAGATATTGGGCAGTTTCGACCGTACAGCGGGCCTGTTTTCGCATAAGCTTTACACGAAAGTTTTTGCCGTTCTGTTACTTGCTTTAAGCTGCCTTGGAACTAAGGGCGTAAAGAATGAGAAAATTTCCCGGGCTAATATCTATAGTGCTTTCGGTACGGGCTTTGTTTTATTCTTTTTAAACGCCCCATTGTTGAGGCTGCCCGAGGAAACAGCAGCCTTCTTTTATATCCTTACATTAGGACTGGGATACATCGCTTTAATGGTAGCTGGAGTCTGGGCTAGTCGTCTTTTGCACACCAACCTGATGGATGATGTATTCAATAATGAGAATGAAAGTTTTCAGCAGGAGACAAAACTCGTGCAAAACGAATATTCGGTCAACCTTCCTACCCGGTTCTTTTATAAAAACAAGTGGAATAATGGCTGGATAAATATAGTGAATCCATTTAGGGCAACAATTGTGCTTGGTACGCCGGGATCGGGTAAATCATACGCTATCGTAAACAATTTCATCAAGCAGCAGATTGAAAAAGGATTTTCAATGTACATCTATGACTTCAAGTTTGACGACCTTTCCACTATAGCCTACAATCATTTACTGAAGCATCATAACAGGTACAAAGTCAAGCCTAAATTCTATGTAATCAACTTTGATGACCCGCGGAAAAGTCACCGCTGCAATCCCCTGAATCCCGATTTCATGACCGATATTTCGGATGCATATGAGGCCGCATACACCATAATGCTCAACCTGAACAGGAGCTGGATACAAAAGCAGGGAGATTTCTTCGTCGAGAGTCCTATTATTCTTTTGGCTGCGATTATCTGGTTTCTTAAAATCTATGATAACGGCAGACACTGTACCTTTCCCCATGCCATTGAGCTCTTGAATAAAAAATATGCAGACGTTTTTACGATTCTCACATCATATTCAGAGCTGGAGAACTATTTATCACCGTTTATGGATGCATGGCAGGGCGGGGCGCAGGATCAGCTGCAGGGCCAGATTGCATCAGCGAAGATTCCTTTATCCCGTATGATCTCCCCAAGCCTTTACTGGGTAA
This sequence comes from Flavobacterium sp. MR2016-29, assembly GCF_015350695.1. Classification (NCBI taxonomy): domain Bacteria; kingdom Pseudomonadati; phylum Bacteroidota; class Flavobacteriia; order Flavobacteriales; family Flavobacteriaceae; genus Flavobacterium; species Flavobacterium sp. MR2016-29. The sequence goes on along the minus strand of NZ_JADKPU010000001.1, from coordinate 676,086 downwards.
TGACCGGTGATGATTTTTCGCTGGATATTAATAATCCCAAAGAGCCAAAAGTATTATGTGTTGGTAATAACCCCGACCGTCAGAACATCTACTCTGCTGCACTTGGGCTGTACAATTCCCGCATTGTAAAACTGATAAATAAAAAGGGACAGTTAAAAAGCTCGGTAATTATTGATGAGCTGCCGACTATTTATTTCCGGGGACTGGATAATCTTATTGCCACAGCCCGCAGCAACAAGGTAGCAGTCTGTCTTGGCTTTCAGGATTTTTCACAATTAAACAGGGACTACGGCGACAAGGAAAGCAAGGTTATCCAAAATACCGTTGGCAATATTTTTAGCGGCCAGGTTGTAGGCGAAACTGCGAAAAACCTGTCGGAACGTTTCGGCAAGATTCTGCAGAGGAGACAAAGCATGAGCATAAACCGCAGTGACACATCCACCTCCATATCGACGCAATTAGACAGCCTTATTCCAGCTTCCAAAATCTCTACATTAACGCAAGGCTTCTTTGTAGGGGCAGTTTCGGACAATTTTGATGAGCGTATCAAGCAGAAAATGTTCCATGCTGAAATTGTTGTAGATAATGAAAAAGTAAGTGCTGACGCCAAAGCGTATCACGATATTCCCCAAATATTAAATTTTATTGATGACAACGGGAACGATACAATGAAAAGAGAGATTGACGCCAATTATAAAAGAATAAAACTAGATATTGTCAAGGTTATAGAAGTTGAGCTTAACCGCATTAAAAACGATCCTTCTTTACAGCACCTGGTACAAAAAGAGCAAAAAAAAGGACCATCAGCAATTTGATAGTCCCTCAATCCTTAGTAAGCGTTACAATTTCGGCGAGCATTATTTTTTATCTTGTCTTGTACCGAATTCAAAAAAGGTTCCCCCTTCTTCGTTCAGTACGATATAAGCGCTAAATTCCTTTCCGGCTTTGCTTTTCATGCCGCTAATAAGAGAAGTCTTGCCGTGAAGGACAAGTTTTTCAATTTCTGACAAGCTTAAATGCACACCGCAGATGCTGCGGTACTGAAACCAGTTACATGCCTCGTCTTTGCATTTGGCAATTTTGTCCCTGATAACGAGATTGTGATTTTTGCATTTGGGACATAAGAGCTGCCTTTGGCTATTTTGAACAGTGGAAGTTTGCATCAATTCATATGTGATGCAGGACGTGTACGTTTCCATTTCCTTTTGAAAAACTTCCGCATCAGCTTCATTGTTTTCGATTTTTTTTAAGGCACCCTCCCACTGCGCGGTCATTGCTGCATCGGCAATTTTCGTGTCTTTAACCAGCTCGTAAACCTGTAGGCCTTTTTGAGTAGGCAGGAGTGACCTTTTTTTCCTCTCTATATAATTGCGGGCAAAAAGGGTCTCTATGATACCGGATCTTGTCGCGGGCGTACCGATGCCAATACTTTGCATAGCGCTGGATCCTTCCGGCTTTTCGATGTCCTGTCCGGCTGTCTCCATTGCAGATAAAATCCCTGCTTCGGTGTACAGAACCGGAGGAACTGTTTTCTTTTCCAGAACATAACCATTTTTGATTTTGAGCTGATCACCTTTTTTAAGATCTGGCAGTTCCTGCGGAGCTTCCTTTTCATAAAAGCTGCCTCTGATCGAACGCCAGCCTGGCTCTGTTATTCTGCTGCCATGCAGTGTAAAATCAAGGTGCAGGACCTCTAGTATGATTTTGGTTGTCTCTTTAATACAAGGTTGTGAAACCGCTTCAAGCAGCCTGAGGGCAATCATATTATAAACTGCATTTTCCTTTGCGGGGAGGGACGAGGGGATTTTTTCTGTGGTCAGCAATCCATGGTGATCGGTAACACGAAGGTCATTGACGATTCGTTTGTTTAAATGTCCCAATTTTACTTTTAAAATCTCTTGCCTGAAGATTTTATTGTCCTGCAAAGCACTGACCAAGCCTGGGATTGTATCCCATACATCTTCGGGTATATACTTACTGCCGGTTCGTGGATAGGTTATCAGTTTCTTTTCATACAGGATTTGAGCGACGTTCAGTGTTTCCTGTGCGGACAGGTTTAGTTTTATATTGGCTTCTTTCTGCAAGCCGGTAAGGTCAAAGAGCAATGGAGGCTGTTCTGTCAAATTTATGGTTTCTGCCGATACGACTGTCGCGGTATTATCGTTTCTTTTGATGGACTTCAGTGTACCTTGAGCCCCCTTCATATCATTTTCCCATTTTTTTTTTGAAAGGCTTTTAAAATCAATGAAGTCCTTTGTATGCTGTAATTCTATCTGCCAGTACTGCTTAACGGAAAAGTTTTTGTTTTCCAGATAACGCCTGCAGATCAAGGCGAGGGTAGGGGTCTGCACCCTGCCTAGTGAATAAACGCCATCACCTGCCGCTATGCTTAGTGCCTGCGAGGTATTAATCCCAACGAGCCAATCGGCACGGCTTCTGCTTTGTGCAGCCTTAAAAAGTCCGTCAAAATCGCTTCCCGGTTTCAAATTTTCAAAGCCTTTCTTAATGGCTTTTTCAGTAAGGGAACTGATCCATAAACGCTCAAATGGCTTGCTGCACTTAAGGTATTGGTAGATGTAGCGGAATATTAATTCGCCCTCCCGTCCTGCATCGGTCGCAGCAATAATCTTTTCACTGCGTTCAATGACATCCTCAATAATTTTTATCTGCGCCAAAGCGCCCATATCTGTGCTATAGATTTTATCCTTTTTGACCTTGCGTATCATCAATAGAAAAGGATTGGGCAATATTGGAAGGGAGGATTTTTGAAATCCGGTAATGCCGTAATCTTCCGGCATCGCCAGCCCAACTAAATGTCCAAATGCCCATGTAACAAAATAGCCGTTGCCTGTCAGGTAGCCTTCTTTTTTTTCTGTGGCTCCAAGCAGTACGGCTATTTCCCTTGCTACACTGGGTTTTTCTGCAATAACAGTTATCATACATTTTACCTTTTACGGCCTTTGGATTGAGAAGATGAATCGGATACTTCCAGTTGCCCCTGTTGCTCCTGTTGTTTTTTATTATCAGGATTTGACTGTCCCGATTTTAAAGGCTCATTTATACTCTTAGTAGCCTCATTGGTTTTTCCTTCGGAATTGACAGCAGTCTGTGTTTTATGCGCCTCAGAAGGTTTTATCTGTTCTTTGATCTTGTCTGGGTTCTGGAATGAAAAATCTGTTTTATTAGTTTCCTTGCTGTACGTAATGTAGCCATTATATTCCTTACCTTTCTTATCCACTAAACCGCTGATATAAACGGTCTGGCCATCTTTCAATTTTTGATGTTGCTCACTGTCAAGTTCTTTGTCACGAAAGATTTTTGGCGCCCCGGGAGTCTGGTTCTGCTGATTGCCATGTGTCTGTTTATTGGAGTCCGTTCTGTCAAAAAGAAACTCTACAAAACGTTTATCTGCATTGAATTGAACAGTTGCATCAAAAGCAGTTCCTTTCTTGGAAACCATATTTTCCAAATGAAGAGGTTTTCCTTCCAGCAAAGTCTGTTTCTGCTGATCGTTCAGTTTTATCCCTTTAATATCGTCAGGGATTTTAATGAAATCTGTACGTAGCGCCACCACTTCATTAGTAAGTCTGTCAATGCTGATAATAGAGGGCATGATCTCATTATTTTTTGGATTCGTAAGGTTCACTATGCGACCCATATTGCCCGTCTGCTGCAGATTTTCTTTATCTTCCTTGCTGAATTCGTGACCGAAGAACGGAAAATTTAGATTAGGCCCTTTACGGATGCCGTGTATGGCCACGACAACCTGTCCTTCGTCGTTTTGTTTAAGGGATAATCGGGCATCCAATCTTGTAACCGCAGTACCAAGGTTAAGACTGACAGGTACAAGCTCATTTGTTTTGTATCCTTTAAGCAGCGGATCGAGCAGGCTCATTTTTTCAAGTTTTTCTTTGCTTAAACCCAGATGGTTTAATGTTTCCCAATCAATCTGCTCCGGTTTGAATTTGTATTCACTTGTTTCCGGATTTGTCTGTGTTGTTTCCATACTATTTTTATTTTCTTGTTTATTATTTTCCTGCACTTCTGTTTTGATTTTATTCTCCTTTATTATTTCTTCTATAGTAGATGTAGGATTTTTGATGTTTTTCTGAAGTTCTTTCGCTGCATCAATGGCTAAAGGTTCGGGAACTTTGAAGAACGTGAAATTCGTGGGGTTTTTCAGCTGGCTAAAAAAATTGGAGAAGAAATTGGAAAACAGATCGCCTTGCCTATCCACACGCATAAACTGGTTCTGGTTTTTCTTTTCTGGCCGGACCGTTTCCAGATTGCCGTTTTCATCAAGTCCCTTCACGGCCATAATTTTCTTTTTCTCTTTATCGAATACCAGCAGTATATCTGTCAGTTCTTCGTGAGGTCGGAGTGTATCTTCAGTTTTTTTATCCATAGTCTTAGATATTTAAATTCATTCGCGAAATTAAAAGATACCTTATCGTTGAATGGCAACGGGAGCTCGTTGGCGTCATTTTTCATTTGGTGTCGCATCTAATAGGCGCGCGGGCAGTAAAACTTTCCCTGATGAACTGATGTACATCTGATAGCTTATAATATATTTTTCCACTGATCGTATAGTAAGGTAGCCTGCCAGAAGACCTGTAACGCTGCAGCGACCTGGAACTTATCTTTAGCATCTGTAAAATATCTTGGTTGTCTAAAAGTTCTTCGCCGTCAACAGTTCCGCGCTTTTTTTCCATTTCATTGATATGCGCGCTCATGAGATCGAAACGTTCTATAATCCGTTCCATCCACGATATGAATTCCATTCTATCTATATTCATGGTGATATCCTTTGCATTAATTATGCAAAGTTGAGTATGACAAAATTTTTTATTTGCCAATGCAAGCCAATGGAAAAGTGTGTTTTATGAAGAATTTAACAATTATCGAGCATATGAGATCTACTGTTTTGCTGGTGCTGGCGAGTACTTTGAAATAATACTCGGTAAAAGATGACCAGATGCCAATTGCATGATATTGGTAAGACAATTACCGTAATATAGGACTAAACTTCCTTTTCCATGTGCTGTTTAAGTGACGATTTCAGCTGATCCAGAAAAATGCTTTTACTGTCCGCCCTGTCTTTCATTCGATGGTAGGCGTGATGGACATCACCAAGCTGGATTCTGAAAAGCAGCTGAAAAACCATACTTATTTTGCGGATTCCCGCTTTACCATGGGAAATGCTTCCTGAGGCATGAAGTGCGTAAATTAACTCGATCAGGGCATTTTTTGAGTCTGTCCAGAAAAAATCCCTGTTACTGTTATTTCCATCTGCAAACAGATTGTTTTGCGAAGTATCGGGTTCAATTTTGGAAAGCAGGTAACCGTAAAGCAATTCGTTTGCAATTATGCGTGCCACTTTATAATCGTAATAGGTAGAGAATTGAGTGTCTATTTCAAAAACGAAACTATTGACTCCTTCATGCAGATCTATTTTTCCGAGACAAAAAAAATGATGGTCCCATTCAGTTCTTCCCGTGCGGTAGTACCGATAGAAATCAGTATTATAAAAGTGTTCTTTATATTCCTGTTTGAGCATGTTGAGCTCATTTGAAAAATATTTATGATGCATCTTGCCGCACACTACGGGGCAAGATGCCTCAATGCGAAAAACCTTATTATAGAAGATAAGTTTTCCCAGTATTTGGGGCTTAACACTTTTAAAAAAATTGATTTCTTCATTTTCATCTGAAAAACCTTTTTCTAATACATTTTTTTTAACCGTGCATAGCAAGTTGCGCAGCACGGTGGTCATGTGGTAGGATTTTTCAATTATATGTTCAGGATCTAAGCTGAATTCCTGTTCTGCTTTTCGAATAACCTGAAGCGCGTTATCAAATGTAGATCTTATCATGGCAACAGAGTTTAGATTTATATGAACAAGGAAAAGCGAGGGCGTTACTGCCCTGAAACGTTATGAAGTCACTTTTCGTTGGAAATTAAAATGTGTTATATCAGCGCGCGGTGTTGGTTTCGTTCTGCAATGTCTGCATAAGTTCCATAGCGTAGTTATCCCTGGCTTGTACATAAGCGACCTTCGGTAATATAGATGCGCCAAGTTTTTTCTTCTCGAAAGTTGCAGATATGCCGAAATCGATACGCTTAATCTGAAGTTCACGTGCTCTTTTGATGGTTTGATACAGAAGCTGCCTGTATAGATTGAAGCCATAGCCTGCAGTATAGTCCATGCCGATAAGTTCGGGCACATACACGGACGATGGATTTTTGTAGCAGAACATTATACCTATGAAATCTTTTTCTGGTACATCTTTGAGGGTCAGGATTATGAATTCCCAGTTAGGACAACTATTCATGTTTTGAAATACTTCCCTGCTATAAGTAAAGGTATTTATTGCGAGGTTGCGCTTTTTAACTTCGCGATACAGAAGGTAGGCCCTGTTTAGTTCTTCCTCGTTAAGGCAATCTTTTACTTTTACATCATAGAATTTTTCAAATGGCAGTATTTCCTTATTGAAGTGCTGGCGGGAGCGGCTCGAAAGAATCGAACCATAGTTCTCGAATTCATGCAGATGACTATGTTCAATAACACATGATTCTGGCATATCGATCTTGAAATAGCCTTGGTTTCTAATCATTTCATCCCAGCGAAATCCAGGCTTGAAATCACGTAGAACCAGCATATCGGCACTTAATGAATTGTAGTTTTCTTCCAGCTTATGCAATAGTATTTGCATTGATTGCTCTGCCAGAGGATGATCATCGTCAATATAACTGTGCAAGCCCTCGGTAAACAACGAGCCGGTACTTAGCACTTTGGAGGTCATATGCATTGGGTCTGTTTTTCGAGTTTCTTCGAGGTGTCTGGACACTGATTCTGTAGAAAGCATATCATCTTTCCATAGACCGAATGTGCAGTATGTCATCAATACGACCTGCATCTTCTGGTCACGGATTATATAATAGAAGAAGTCCATCTTAGTGGCGGGATCCTGGATATTTGCGAAAGTATGCTCTTGGTACAGCATTCCATCCCAATCAAGAATATTATAGGCACCCAAATATCTGTTCCATTCCTGCTTGTCGATGTTCTTTATTGTAGTCTGCTCTTCGATTTGCAGCAGGTCGCTGTGTAGTTTTTTAGCAGGAAGTTTTGTTCTGATTTCCATTCTAAAGGCTAGCCGTATCTTTTCATCACTGCTGCCCGTCTCTTCGACCGCTTTATGGAAATGGTAATCCATTGCACGCGCAAGTTCGGAAATATCTTCGATCATGTTATGTGCAGATATGGTGATACGTATTCCGGTATTTTTTATAGGAACAGCCGGGTATATGCCAAGGTTGAGGTAAAAGCCTTCTTTGAAGAGCCGCTTCGTGAAATTGTAAGCAGTAGCGGGCGTCCCCATTCCAAGAAAGAAAACAGGAGAATCGTTTTCAGATACCAGTGGCAGGCTGCTTTGTGAAAGTAGTGTTCCGAAATGAGCTGTTTTTTTTGCAAGCTCGGTCTGAAGCTCTTCGATTTCAGAAGAGAGATGTATGTCGCAGGATGCGATTGCAGCAGCGACTGATGCCGGTTCAAGCTGAGCAGAGAAGGTAAGAGGGCCGCCAAAAGTTTTAATCTTCTCACGTAATTTACTATCACTGCAGAAAAAGGTAGCGCCGCTGGCACCAAATGTTTTGCTAAGTGTGCTGACAACCACAATATTTTCTTCCAAACTTCCAATGGCATCAAAGATAAAACCAGTACCATTTTTTCCTTTCCAGCTCATTCCATGGACATCATCAAAATAGAGGTGAAGCTGCGGATACTTTCGGGCAAGGTTCAACAGTTCCTGTACTGGCGCATAATCGCCGTACATAGAATATACACCATCGGCCATGTACCATATTTTGCCCGATTTGCCCATTAGTCTCCGAATTTTTTCTTCCAGCATTTCCAGGTTATTATGTCGTATCATCTCCACCGGTATTCCCCTAAGCTTAAGAACCAGACAGGCATTCTGTACACTCCAATGCGCCTGATGGTCCATAATTACCGCATCTTCATCTCTTATCAAGGTTGGAATAATTGCGATATGTCCAAGGGTACTGTTCTTTGTTATAATAGGAGGTATGCCGTACATCTGTTCTATCTTGTTTTCCAGTTCCGCATATAGGGGATGCGAGAGGTATGTTTTAGAAAGTGGGAACTGCGTCCCATAATTAGTTATGGCATTTATTGCAGCATCTTTTAGCCTTTTGTCCTGTTCAAGCCCAAGATACCCTGTAGTGCCAAAATGAAGCATTTCGCTACCGTTAATTTTTATTGTTCGGCCATTGAGATATTCACCTTCCGTGTAAAGGTGCAACAGGCCATTATCTTTTGCACTTGAAAAAACAGTGTCGACTGTATCGATAAAATTATTGTGCTTTATTTTTGCCATTTTTTATAAGATTTTAGGTTTTTGATTTAATTTTTAGGTGGGTTTCGAAAATTGATAGCTAAAATTCCTTATAAAAAATGAAAGTGCTTTTATTTTGAGATATTTTATTCCCTATTTGGCAAGCGTAATTCCCGATTTGACAACAAATTGCTTAGTTTTGCAAGAAATAATCCACATTTGACAATGATAATGTTTCTAAATCTTTATAATTTTGTTAAATTTCAAGTTTTAAATTAACAGGTCATGAGTGCCCCACACGAAGCGTTTGAGAATCAAAATGCGAGGTTTTGGATCGACAATGGTATTCTTTTTTTCGAATATAAAGCCCATACTGCTTTAGATTTGGAAGTAGCAATGCGCGTTGTTGCAGACAGGATTGCGTTTCAAAATGAAAGGCTTCTTCCTGTGTTTTGTGATACTCGCGGAATTGCATCAATTGACAAAGCGGCCAGGGATTACCTCGCCAAATCAGGATCACTGCTTGCTAAAGCAGTCGCTCTAATCGGTAGTGAAAATGTGTCTATGACGATGAGCACTTTTTATCTGGAAATCAGCAAGCCGTCCGTGCCTACCCGAATTTTCACCGTCGAGCAGGAGGCATTGGATTATCTAATGGACTTCGTTTAGAATTAACCGCAGAAAGACAGAGTATATTAAAATTATCAATGATGAAAAGCCCTCATAACCGGCAGCGTATGGTATCGATGCACAAGATGTTATTTGAAATGGCACGGGGCAATTTCAATAACCAAATCCCTTTGAGCACCTGTGACGACGAAATTGAAACCTTGGTCGTCCTGGTTAATATGGTCGCGGAAGAACTTAAAGAGTCGGCGTTTCATTCAGGCTTTGTTAATCCTTACATTACTCATAAGATGGTCACTCCAGCAACTTTTATCTTAGATGAAAATCATTCCATAAAAGATGTGAACCAAGGGGCATTAAAAATTTTGGGTTATGACTCGATAGAGATGCTTAGCCGTCCAATACGGGATTTCATAATGGATGACTTCAGTTATATGTCCGATCTTGAAAAAAAGGAATTGGAGGAAATGCTTTTGTCTGGTGAAATAATTACACTTAATTTTATTACGTTCAAAAAACTGATTGTAAGCGCCAAATGCTCAGTTTCCAGATTATCTGAGGGCAAGTTTACAGTTCTTAGTTTCGTTGCCCCTTTTCTCCAATTAAACGAAGCTCCAACGGAATCATTAGACTTAAAAATTGAAAGACATAACAATTTTCGGAAAGCTGACGCGCGTTTGATGCAGCGAGTTTATGATTATGTATTAGCGAATCTAGGCGAGCCGCTGCCGTCAATAAAAGAACTGGCAAGACAGTTCGGCACAAATGATTTTAAGCTAAAAGACGGCTTCAGGCATTTCTTTCACACAAGCATCTATCAATTTTATACCGAACAGAGACTCAAAAGGGCTTATCTCATGATCGAACAGACAGATATTCCCTTAAAGAATATTTCTTTTATGAACGGTTTCAACAGTTATCCAAATTTTTCCAAATCGTTTAAAAAACGTTTTGGTTTTTCTCCAAAAGAATTAGGGCGGAATAAAACTGGCGATTTTTTAATTGTTGATGACATTAATCCTTCCTGAGTAATTATCGCTCCCGATAGTACAAGTCTAAATGGTTTGTAATTCAGAATTTTACATTGTTGAATTCAAATCGAACAATTATGATACGGATTAAATGTACGGACTTTAAAAAAAATGCTATAGATGTTATATGTCTTCTCTATATACTTCTTTTTGTATATGCGTCGGTAACTAAATTATTAGATTTTGAGAACTTTCAAGTCCAGCTTGGACAGTCTCCCCTTTTAAGCGCATTTGCAGGGTGGGTATCGTGGCTGGTCCCGATTTTTGAATTGAAAATTGCATTATTGCTGGCGTTTCGAAGATTTCGAAATCTGGGCTTGCTTATGGCCCTTAGTCTTATGACAATGTTTACTGCCTATATTTATATTATTTTGAATTACAGCTCTTTTGTCCCTTGTTCCTGCGGAGGAATATTAGAGAAGATGAGCTGGCGTGTCCATCTGATTTTTAACATCATATTTGTCTGTTTAGCAGCTATTGGTTTTATCTTGAACTGCTCTTTTGAAAACAAAGTTAAAGGGGGTGAAAATCTTAAAACTTCCTTTGGAATCATTACAGTTTCACTAGTGCTTAGTAGTATGGCAATGATAATTTTATTTCGCTCTTCGGAAGATATTATGCATAATGAAAATCCGTTTATAAGACGTTATCCAAAGCATCCGATAACGCTGGATAAAAGCCTGGATTTACAATATAACTCCTATTATTTTGCGGGCTATTCCAAAAATAGAATGTATCTGGGGAATTCAAGTAATCCTCTCCATGTCTTATCGTTTAACGCAACCCTTGGAGATCGGAAAGATATCACAATAAGTTTTCCTCATAAAAACAAACGCTTTAGAATGGTCAGAATTGCAGTGCAGGAATCTCATTTTTATCTAATGGATGGGTCTGTGCCCTGCATCTTTAGAGGAAATATTTCGGATTGGAAAGTAAACCGGGAGCTGACCGGAAGCCCAAAGTTTACTTTGGCTGTACCTCTTGACAGCAGTACAATAGCCTTTAGATTTCACAAGGGAAAAAATGTCTCTCATATTTTGGGTGTCTTCCAATTCGGCAAACCATCCAAAATCGTTTATAATGATAAACTTTTGCACAAGCAGGTAGATGGTATTTTTGATACTGACGGAATATTGATGGGAAGTGAAGAAGGCAAAAAATTTGTTTACCTGTATTACTATAGAAATCAGTTTATAACAGCTGATAAGAATGCGAGTTTCGTAAGTGAGGGACATACCATAGATACTATATCCAAGGCTCAAATAACAGTGGCCCACCTTAAAGGCCGAAACGAGCGAAAAATGGCAAGTCCTCCTTTGGTTGTAAATGATCTTGCTGTTGCTTGGGGTGATCTTCTCTTTGTCAAATCTAAAATTCATGGGCGTTTTGAAAAGGAAAAATTGTGGGAACAGGCAGCTATTATTGATGTCTACAATTTTGAAAAAAACAAGTATCTGATGAGTTTCGCCATCTATGAAATTGGCAATAAAAAACTTCAATCGTTTTTTATAACACCAACACATTTATATGCTATAATCGGAAGTGAAGTCGTGGTTTATGAGCTTCGGGATATCCTCAAAAAAGAAATGAATACTATCAGAATATAAATGTATTCTGATAGCAAAGTATACTGGCCGGTATCAGGGCTTAGATCGAACACCTGTAGAAAATAGTAGATCAAGGTTTTAATTTAATATTTTGTATTATGAAAACTGTATTTTTTAAAAATGTGATGCCTTTTGCTGTTGCAGCATTGGGACTTTTGGGTGCTTTTGCAACAACTTCAATGCAAAGCGCAGCAAAGAGCAAGCCGTTTTTGACAGCTTATACTCTGAATTCAAGTGGAGATTGTAATATCCCGGTTGCATGTGGGGAAACACCAGGAAAAGTTTGCCGTTTAAACGGCGACACCGGACCTCAGGCTTACAGTCTAGATTCTCAGGGCGATTGTACTCAAATTGCTTTTAAACCTCAGAATCCTTAAGGTTTAAAGTGGGTCTTTTACTCTAAAAAGCCCTGCAGTTATTATTGAAATAACTGCAGGTTTTTTTTATGTCTTTTGTCTGTTTATTATTTTGTACCATCACTAATCCATGCCGACGTCAAATCATCTTTGAGAAAATAGTCGAACCACTGTTGCATACGGTTTGAGAGATCAATCTGGTTTGCAGGATTCATTAAATTATGGTCTTCTTTTGGATATAAAAGCATTATGCATTTTTTATTTAATCTTCGGAGTGCCAAGTAATACTTTAAACTTTGATCAGGGTTTACCGTCCCGTCTTCTTTTCCTGTCCACAAAAGCAGTGGCGTATTTACTTTTTCTGCATTTGAAAGTGGCGAATTTCTGTCATAGGGCAAGGGCGCCTCAAAAGGAGTTTTATTTATTCTCCATTGAACACCTTCATACCTCCACATATCTGATAGTCCTATAGCTTTTCCAATGCCAAAATATTGACTTTTGAGATCTGTTATTCCAGCCCCTGCAACAGCCGTTGCAAAGAGCTGTGTCTGGGTAATAATAAATGAAGTCTCATAGCCGCCCCAGGAATGACCTGTAAGACCAATTTTATCGGGGTTTATAAAACCAGAACTAACCGCTTTCTTTGTTGCGGCAATAACACAGTCGGCCGCTGAAATTCCAGTGTCTGCATTTTCATAGAGAATAATATCGGGCAATAGGACAAAGTAGCCCTGAGTTGTGTATACACTTGGATTAAACCCAATATCATCGTTAAGTGTTGGATTTACATAATGATGAAGATACATAGACTCCAATTCATAAATACTTACTATCATTGGATATTTTTTCTTCGGATCAAAATTGGCGGGATATAATAAAGCCCCTTTTAAATTTCGATTTTTTGAATTTTGATATTCAATGAGTTCAGACTTGCCCCAATAATATTTATCCTGTTGAGGATTGCTTCTAAAAAGTAGTTTGTTTTGTCCGGAATCTGTTTTGATTTTCAGTTGAGGAGATTGGTCAAATCTCTGCTGCTTATAGAAGAAGTTCTTCTTTTTATCGCCGTAAAATAATTGATCAATGAAACTGTCCTGAAAGACAATCGGCTTTTCGAGGAAATTATTTTTCCAAATAAAAAAACCTGTTTTTCCATCTTCGTTCTGTGCTCTTAAAAACAGCTCTTTTTCTAAATAAAAATTATCAATTACATAACTGTCATAAGTGAGTTTTAGTTCATTTTTATTTGGAAAAGCTGCAATGCGATATCTGATCTTTCTTTCCTTTCCATGGGTTAGCCTTCGGGCGAAACTGCCATCAGGTTTTACAGCCCAGATATCATATTGGTCATAGAGTAAAATTTCATTGTCATCATTGCTCCAGCCAGGATTTCCACACGCTGATTCTGCTCCTAGTACTTCTTCTTTTGCAATAAATGATGTACTTATTGTCTGGGTAATGTTTTTATGGGTATTGGTTTTTATATTGTAAACCCACCAATTATTTTCCCTGAAGTAAGCAATGTATTTTCCCTTTGGAGAAGGTATGATAAGCTTTATTTCACTCGGTTGTTTTTTTAGAAAAATGTTCTTTTTTAAAGTTTCAAGGTTTAAAATATAGTAATCCCGCGGACCAGATCTGGCAAATTGAGGCTCATATGCTTTTGGGTTGGATAAAATTGCATACTTATAATCACCCGACAGCATAATTTTAGGCAGTTCATTTGTTGTCAGACCAACAGCAGTATCAGCCTCAGGAAGCCAGAGGGCAATCAGGCGATTTTCAAAATGACCTTCTTTTTCATTATAGGGATAAATCCATTTGTCATTGGCATTCCATATCTCAGGCAGCGATTTTTTTTCTTTCTTACTTTGAATATTTTTAAAACAGAAAAATACTTTTTTAAGATCATCCGATATCGTAATCTTAAAGACTGGGTTATGAATGAAAACAGCTGTGGTGTCGGTTCCAGAAAGTTTGTCAGGGGTTAGCCTGAAAAGCTTTTGATTTTTCAGGATGTAATAATAAAGGGAGGTATTAATCTTCTGGTCAGAATTGGAAAAAAATGAAATAGATTTGCCTTCGTTCTGCCATGTAAAGGCAGTGAATTTATCTGTATTCCCCTTTAGAATATTTATGGTATTTTTTATTTTATTAAAATCTATAATTGACAGCCCGTATTGATTGTTACTTAATGTGCTATAAACCAGTTGCGCTCCGTGAGGGGCAAGAGAAAAATTATTTACATCCTGAATTTTTCTTTTGATCCCACCAAGAGGATTCGTAATAATAAGTTCGATTTTTGTCTGAATTATAAGCAAGTCATTCTCTTTGGAATACGCATAGTTGCTCACGTTTTCTATGATGTTATCAGTTCCTGCAGCCAGGTTTAGGATGTGCAATGTCGAATTAGTTAAACACACAAAAGCTTTTTTGGTAAAGCTGGCAACACCCCCTTTAGCAAAACTATACGTTTTGTTTTTGTCCTTATGAATTACAAACAATGTATCATTTCCGCTTTCATATTCCATTTTATAGGCTACCCACTGTTCATCAGAAGAAACTCTGTCTATTTCAAGTCTTCCCCAAAGATGGTAGTCAGGTGGCGTTAGTTGTTTTTTTTGCACCACCTGCCCCCATAGGGGACAGGTCACTAATGGCAAAATAAATAATAGAACTAAAAATAAAATTACTGTCGGGCAGACTGCTTTATGATTCCATGTTTTTGATGAAAAATTATTTGTTGACATGATTATACAATTTAATATCCCTGGTTTTGAGGCAATAGATTTGGATTGGCACTTAATTCGCTCTGAGGTAGTGGCAGTAATATATCTGTTGTATTCCAACCGATTTTTACAGCCGATAATTTCTGATCAATTTGATTCAGGCGCTTAAGATCAAAAAAGCGATGTCCATGTTCGGTAAAAAATTCCCATCTTCGTTCCTGTAAAACAGCTTTTAAAATTTCATCCTGAGTTTGCGCGTCCGTATTGCCTAGACCGGCCCGGTTTCGTATTTTATCTAAATCTTCTTTAGCTCCGATAAGATCGCCCAGATGTGCCCTGGCTTCGGACCTTATGAGATATTGTTCGGCAAGGCGAAAAACAATAGAATATTCTAAGGACTTAGCAGTTGGATTTTGCTCTTTGTATTTAAATGCGTGGTACCAGATAGTTGTACCATTAGTCACATTTTTGATCCAGTTAGTCTTTCTTTGATCCTGAGTACTGAATGTGTTTACCAGAGTATTACTTAAAGCTACTAATGGAGGTGGACCGGATTTAAAAATAAAAACCGTTGCTTCAAGAGTGTTTCTTCCGGCTGCTGCAGATTTGAGCTGCCAGATGGTTTCCTTGGATCCAATTAAAAATACGTTATTGGTATTGGCTTCCAAATTAAACAAAGTCGTTTGATTAAGGATGGAAGATGCCTCGTTTTCTGCCTGGGCATATAATTTACGATAGAGATAAACCCTGGCCAGTAATGTCTTTGCCACTAATCTGTTAGGACGAATTCTTTCCGTTGAGCTGTAATTATTTGGTAGCAACTCTATAGCTTTTGCTAAATCCTGCATTATATTTTGATAGAATTCTTCACTGGACATCCTGAGCGCTACACTATTTTTTTTATAATCGGTTTGTTTGATATAGGGGACTTCACCAAAGAGATTGGTAAGGTAAAAATGCAGCAACGCACGAATAAACAGTGCTTCTCCTTCTAATTGATTTATATTTTCAGCCGACAGTTTTGTGTTTGCCGTAACTCCTTCAATTATACTGTTTGCGGCATAAATTTGATTGTAGGTGCTGTTCCAGTATTCTGTTATAGTGGGAGTGGTAGCTAAAAGCTGATTGTTGTAAAAAGGAAGACTTGGATTGGTTGGGGTACCATAACAAACAATTTCATCGGTATAATTTCCAAGTTGATTTGATATTCCGGTGTTGGAACCTGTGAGGATTCCTTTATCCCTAATTTTAGAATAAATGTCCGTAAGTGCGGCAGTAGCTGTAGCATAATCTTCAAAAACGGTCGTGCTGGTGAGCTGTGATTTGGGCAGGTCAACCTCTACGAATGAATCACATGAATTCATGAAGAAAACTACCAAAGCAAGAGCTATGAAAAATTTGGTTTTAAGATATATTGTTTTCATTTTTTTTTAGTGTTAAAAAGTTAGCTGAACTCCGACAGTTATTACCTTAAGAGGAGGGAGGTAGCCACTGATTGTAAATTCAGGGTCGCCGTCTTTGTAATTTGTGAAAGTCAAAAGATTCTGCGCCTGCAACATCAATTTGCAATTAGTTTCTTTTAGACTAAGTGGCAAATCATAAGATAGTGCTATGTTTTTAAGGCGAACATAAGAAGCATCAACTACAGAAGCATCACTTTCACTATGTAGGTTATATGCCGTTACAGCAGCACTGTTTTCTCCAGTGGTATAAGTCTGATAAGGACCAGTATCTCCCGTTTGCTGCCAGCTGTTTACTGCACGGCTATTCTCATTGGACATCTGACCAGAGAATCCCATCCCATAAGTGCGGTTTTTTTGATTGACAAACTGAAATAAAAAGTCAAGCTTCCAATTTTTAAAACCAAGTTGATTTTGAAGCCCTCCATAGTATTTAGGATTCAGATCGGCTGTTAATTGGCGATCTTCAGGAAAAGATATTCTTCCGTCGTTGTTTAGGTCTTCAAATTCATATACTCCAGTTGATGAATTAATCCCCTTATACTTATAAAGCAGGGCAATATTTAATGGCTGTCCTATGCGATATTTTTGACTATATGTTGAACTTTCCAGTCCGGGAAAATCCAATAATTTATTTTTGGAAAACGTTAAATTAAAATTGGTTGTCCAGCTAAAATTTTTAGTTGAAAAATTTAAAGTTCTTAAAGTCAATTCCAGTCCTGTATTTTGGACGGTCGCATCCAAGTTAGATTGCAGCGAGGTAAAACCTGTAGTGCCAGGCAGGGGAATGCCGACAAGTTGATTGGAAGAGCGGTTTTGATACCACGCTAGTGTAGTAAAAATACGATCCTGCAAAAAGCCTAACTCTATTGCGGCTTCCAATTTTTTATTGGTTTCCCAACCGAAATCTGCATTGTAAAGTCTGGAAGGTTGTAATCCTATTATGCCATTATAACTGACCCCTGTGATGGAATAAGTGTTTAAAAACTGGTAATCCCCAATCTGATCATTACCTGTTGTTCCATAACTGGCACGTATTTTTCCGAAGCTTAGCCAGCTATTGTTTTTAAGGAAACTCGCATTTGAAAAAAGCCATGCAGCTCCAATGGCTCCGAAGTTTGCAAATTGATTACCGGAACCAAATCGGCTCGAACCATCCCGTCTTGCAGTAACGTTTAAAATATATTTTTGCTTCCAATTGTAATTTACTCTGCCAAAAAAGGCCTGATATTTATATTGGGTTTCATCATTAAGAAGTACCGTTACAATATTAGCTGCCCCTAAATTATAAATAAGACTGTTGGAGCTAAAACCTTTTCCCGATTGGTATAGTCGTGAGGTCGTCTGACTTTGAAACGTACTTCCTAAAAGGACGTCGAGCTTTCCATCACCAATATTTTTATTCCAGCTGATCTGAGGCTCAATGATCCATGAGGATCGGTCAGTATCATTTAGAAATATGGACGAATTAGCACTCGAGATATTGTACGCCGGATTAAAAACTGTGGAGGGAGCGGTTCTACTTTCTTTAGTGCTCAGATCGGTATATCCGAAATTCCCCTTGAGGATCAGATTAGGGATTATCTCATATGATAATACAGCATTAACTACCAAATCTTTTGTTTTGGATTCAAATTTGGCATTCAAATTTCTTAGGGGATTATCCCAGGTTCCATTTTCCCAGTTAAGATTTCCGTTAGCATCATAAAGTGCTGGAGCGTTGGGAGGAAGTGATCGGGCATCGTAGGTAAAATCGAATGCCGGCTGATCATTATCCTGGAGATTGTATCCTGCTGAAAAATTAAACTTAAATTTATTGTCCAGAGAATGATGGTTTATACTGAGCTGTGAGCCTCCTTTTTTATATAAGAAATCACCTGGAAATACTGTTGTCTCTGTATGATAGGAGCCGCTTAAAAGAAATTGAGTACTTTCTGACCCACCTGATACTGTTCCCTGAAGATCATTGATCTGAGAAGTACCACCAATAAGCTCTTTTTGCCAATCGGTGTAACGATTTTGATCCCAAGTGCCGTTAATATCATAATCCCATGAATTGTAATCTTGGAGTCCATCATTTACAAAAGCCTGCTTGCGCATAGCCAGATATTGCTCGGTATTCATAAGTTTCATAAACTTTGTTACAGTACCCGCTCCTGTTGAAGCAGTCAGATTGAAAGTTGTTTTTCCTGATTTTCCCTTTTTTGTGGTGATAAGTACCACACCATTTGCACCTCTTGAACCATAGATTGATGTAGCATCAGCATCTTTTAGTATTTCAAGGCTCTCAATTGAATCAGGGTTGATACTGTTTAAGGGACTGGTAACTGATGGATAGGTTGATGAGGTTTGATTGTAACCAATAGGGTCAGACGCATAAGGTACGCCATCGATAATGTATAGCGGCTGATTCGCATCAGGGCGCAGGCTGTTCTGTCCTCGGATTTTAATTTCGAATCCTCCCCCGGGAACACCTGTTGTTTGTGTTACACTTACCCCTGCCATTCGTCCTTGCATTGTAGCAAGAACATTTGTTACTGGCTGTGTTTCGATATCCTTGGATGTTATGCGAGCGATGCTTCCGGTGCGTTCGCTTTCTTTAACCGTATAATATCCAGCATTTACACGTACTTCCTGAAGTGTGGTGGTGGTGTAGTCAAGAACTATATCCACAACTGAGCGTCCTTGAATCGGAACCAGCTTAGTTTTAAAACCTATATATGAAACTGCAAGGGTATCATAGGGAGAGCAAATGACTGAGAACTGGCCGCTGTAATCTGAAATTACTGCATTGTTTTTTTTATTTTTTACAGCAATAGTTACACCGGGAAGTGGATCAATACCATCTGTGACAGTACCCTGAACCTTATGTAGTTGAAAGAAGAAATTACTTTGCCGAGCGTGGTTTTTGGCAAGTAGTGGGGGAAAGGACATAATAAAACCTAGAAAAATTAGGCAATAGAGAGCTCTTCCACCCTTGAAAAATGAAAAATTATTCATAATTTTGGGTTGGTTAAATGAAACTTTGGTTTTGTTTGCTAAGGTCCTCTACGCTAGTTTAGTCGCTGCAGTAGGGGGCCATTTTTTATCTATTAAGTAAACTGCTTAATAGACATAGATTAGGATTTTTTAGTACACAGGCAATGATAATTTAAAAAGGTTGAACTTGAGATGCGAAACTTTAAAAATAATAAGTGTACTTTGCTAAGAATAGTAAGAGAGTTTTGCGCATAAAAAAGGCGCGGAACTCAGCTTATCGTTTTCAAGGCACTGGCGGCACCCTACCACAAATAAGTGAGCCCACGCCATAAGACGTGAGCATCATACTTATCCTCTCGTGGTTAATAAAACGCCAGTTTTTGAAAACGAGATTCAAAGCGAATGCTTCAAATATTTTTTTTACATGAAGAATCGCAAAATTATTTAATTATAAGCTTAAAGCAAATAATAATGAATGTTAATTCAAATAATAAACAAATATAACAAAAAAAATTTATTTGTTATAAGTTCTTATAACATTTTTTTATTGAATTATCACGCCTTTTGTTTAAAAGCTTAGAGAGATGGAAAAACATAAGGAGGAAAAATTAAAAAAGTTCGGGTCACATATTAAAAAACTTCGAACAGATTTAAATTTAAGTCAGGATAATGTAGCCTTAAATAGTGATAAACTTATCAAAGCGACAATAAGTGATATTGAAAATGGTAAAAGAAATCTATCATTTACTACACTTTTAGATTTAGCAAAAGGATTAGGGAAACATCCAAGGGAATTATTAGACTTTGACATGGAAAAATAAGAACAAATATTTATCAATTTTTTTATCGCATATAAATTACATGTAAATTATTCTTGTATTTAAATTTTGGAATGGTATGGATTAGTTTTATTAATAATAGTTATCCACGTTGGATTTAACTAAAGATGAAAAGTATATGAATTCATGAGAAATTTAATCGAAAGCACAGTTGGAAAATCGAAGGTTAAAGTAAAAAATGCGATTTCATTTCTTTTTGGATAAGAAAGTGGGTAAATTGCTACTATTTCATTTATTAATTAAAAAGTTATTTATTGTAGTTCTGTAATTATGAAAAATATTTAAAAATAAAATTTTATTATAAATACCATTGGAATGTTTATTACTCACATTCATTAAAAAAAAAAGATAATTAGCTCTACCTTACATAAAAAAAGTGGTTTTATTGAAAGTTTTCTCGTTAAAGTCCAATGTTAATTTCTCACTAATTTTGCAGTACGAAAAAATTTAAAGATTTCAAATATTTAAATTAATCTATTTTTTTGGTGCTTCGGTAAGGTGGCTAGCTGTGTCCAATTACAACTTTCGTATTTTTTTATAACCGTTTTTATTGCAACTAAGCTCCCGTTTAATACAAATATTACCATTTATTCTCAAATATTACCATCATACCTATCGAGTCATGAATACTTCATAGCATAAAAAACACCGAATATTAAATAACTAATTATAAATATATTACGAAACAGTAAACAATAAAATGGATGCATTGTAGCTTTTTGTGTTTAAAGTATAATATAAAAATAATATATTTATAATCTAAATTCTGTTTTAGACAAAAATACTTCATTTTAAATTAAGATATTTTTCAGTTGATATATTTATCATTCTATCATATTTTAAAATATTTGTCTATAGTTTAAGAACTAAAAAGAATCTGTTATAATATAAATAAGAAATTAATAAAAGCTCCTTTACTTACTCGTATGGGAGTAATTTTTAGAACAATTTTAATAATGAATTTAAAAAATAAATTACCTAAAGGTTGGATAGATGCAAAATTGAGTGATATGGTTATTGATCCAAAATCAGATTTTGTAGATGGTCCTTTTGGTTCAAATTTAAAAGCAGATGAATATCAAGACAGTGGAATTCCTTTGTTTAGAATCCAAAATATCAAAGCAGGTTATTTTTTAGATAAAAATATAAAATATATTTCGAAAGAAAAGGCAGAAACAATCAAAAGACATTCTTTTAAACTTGGAGACATTATAATTACAAAGCTTGGTGAGCCGTTGGGATTATGCTGTAAAGTGCCAGCAAAATATCCGTTCGGTATTATAGTTGCTGATTTAATGAGAGTCAGGCCAAGTAGCGAGATAATAAATACTGATTATTTAGTCTATGCGATTAATAGTAAAATTATACAAGATCAATTTAAAAGTATTACAAAAGGTACTACAAGGTCTAGAGTTAATTTAACCATTGTTAGGGACATCATTATTCCAATTGCCCCTATTAACGAACAAAACAAAATTGTTTCTAAACTTGATGAGCTTTTTAGCGATATTGTTAAAGTAAAAGAAGAGTTGGATAAAGCTTTAATTGAATTAACAACTTTTAGAAAAGTGATATTAAAACATGCATTTGAAGGAAGGTTAACTGAAAAATGGAGAAAGAAACAGGAAAAAATAAATACATGTGATGAACTAATTAACGAAATTAATAAATGCAAAAGGATTGAATTTACAAATCAGATAAAAGAATATGATCTAGGGAATATTAAGATTAGGCCAAAAGAACCTTCTGATATAATACCGCAAAAAAAGGGATCTTCTCGAAATACGTCGTCAATTCCATTAAATTGGTTAAGAATATCCTTAAATGATCTTACATCTAAAATAACAGATGGTACTCATCACACCCCTGAATACGTTAAGGAAGGAATTCATTTTATTTCAGTAAAAGACATTTACGATGGAGAAGTGCATTTTAATAAAACAAAATTCATAACCAAAGAAACTCATGAAGAACTTATTAAAAGATGTAATCCAGAACCCAATGATGTATTAATAACAAAGAGTGGAACAATAGGTAGAATAGCTATTGTTCCTTATGAACCTAATTTTAGTTTATTTGTAAGTGTAGCGCTGATTAAACCTTTTAAAACTTTAATAAATAGTAAGTATTTAAAGTACATACTTCAAGACTATGTAAATTCCATTGATATAAAACAAGATATTAAGGGAGGTATAATAAAGAATTTCCATCTTGAAGATATTCGTAAAGTAAATATTCCATACTGTTCAACTAGCGAACAGTTAGAAATTGTCAATGAAATTGAGGACAAATTGTCTTTAGTTAATGAAATAGAAAAAAATGTTCAAATTGGTCTATTACAAGTTGATTCAATCAGGCGTAGCCTGCTTCAAAATGCTTTTGAAGGGAAATTAGTTAATCAAAATGATTCTGATGAACATGCAAAATTATTGATTGAAAAGATATATGAGTTACGAAGCATTTTTTTAAAAGAAGATAAAGACAAAAAAAAAACTAAAAATCTAGAATCAGTAAAAGTTAAGAAAATGGGAAAAACATTAAGAAATATTCTTGAAATATTACAAGATAATAACGAACCTATTTCTTCAAAAAATCTTTGGCAATCTTCTATCTATAAAGATGATATTGAAAAATTTTATGCTGAATTAAAAAAACATTTTGAAAAAGGGGAAATATCAGAAATACCGAGAGATGGAAAAGAATCATTTATAAAACTGGAAAAATAAAATGAGAATAGATAAAGTTTTTATAAAAAAGTTTAAAAATCTTATTGATTTTACGATTGACATAGATGAAACCCAATGGGAAAATGTTTTTATTGGTCAAAATGCTACTGGGAAGTCAAATTTTTTTGAAGCTCTAGTATTAATATTTAAAAATCTTGATTTAAAAAAGCAACCTCCTTTTGACTTTTCCATTACGTACACCTGCAAAGGAAAAAAAATCTTGATCAGTGCCACAGATAGTAAATATGAATTTGAAATTTGGGAAGATCTAAAGGATAATGTTTGGATTAATAATAAAACAATCCTTAAGACTGAATTTGATAGAAAAAAAGAAGAGTTACTTCCAAATCATGTTTTTATCTATTATTCAGGAACTAGCGATCGTTTGCAAAATGTTTATATCGAGCATCAACGGAATTATTATCTTGAAATAATTAAAGACGAATCAAAAGATAAAAGAATAGATTCTTTAAGAAGAATATTTTTAGTTCAGAATATACACTCTAAATTCGCAATTTTATCTTTTTTTATTTTTGGAAATCAAAAAGAAAAAGTTTTAAAGTTTTTGAAAGATGAATTAGATATAGTTGATTTGCATTCTTTATTACTAGTTTTAAAAAAACCTATATGGAGTAATTCTAGTTCAGATAAAGAAATGTTTTGGAACTCTACAGGATTAGTTAGAACCTTTCTTGAGCAGCTTTGGAGGTATTCTCTTGCACCAATTTACAATAAGGAGAGAACTCAAGTTGGTTACAAAAAAAATGAGGTTCAAGATAGATTATATTTATTTGTTGAAAATAAAGAAAAGATTGCAGAATTAGCAACAAAGCATTATGATACTGGTATTCAGTTTTTTAATGCGCTTGAGAGTACACATATTTCAGATTTAATTGATGATATTAAAGTTAAAGTTGAGAAAAAGAACTCTTCGGATAAAATTCCTTTTACTGAAATGAGTGAAGGGGAACAACAATTACTTACAGTACTTGGTATGCTAAGATTCTTAAAGGATAAAGAATCACTAATTTTACTTGATGAACCAGATACACATCTTAACCCATTATGGAAATGGAAGTACCTGGAATATTTTAGAGACTATGTAGGAAGAGATGAAACAACTCAGATACTTATAAGTACACATGATCCATTAGTTATAGGAGGTTTAGTAAAGGAACAAATTAGAATTTTTCGATCCGATAAAAATGGAAAGGTTACGGCTGAAACTCCAAATATTGATCCAATTGGTTTAGGTGTTGCAGGTATTTTGACTAGTGAATTATTTGGTCTTTCAACTACATTAGATAAGCCTACGCAAGAGTTATTAGATGAGAGAAATAATCTTATTTATAAGGAATCGATCGGCGAACTATCAGAAGATGATAAAGCTAGATTAAGAGAATTATTTATTGAAATAAATTCACTTGGATTTACATATACTTTTAAAGATCCTCTATATTCCAAATTCTTAGCAAATGTTAGTAATCTTAATGAATTTAAAATTAAAAAATTGACTCAAGAAGATATTCAAAAACAAAATAAATCGGCACTAAATATTTTAGAAAAACTTTTTAAAAAGGAAAAGGATGATTTACATAAATAATACATTGATTCCACCGAATGCAAAATGGTTGAAGAAAGCTAAAGACTTGACAGAATTAATGATTAAGGCTACAACCGATGCCGAAAGATATGAAATAATTGAAAAAAATCACAAAATTTGGAAGTCGCTTAAAGATGCTTTAAAAACGATGTCATACGGCAAATGTTGGTATTCAGAAGCAAGGGAATTATATTCGCATTATCATGTTGATCATTTTAGACCTAAAAAAAGGGCATTTGATATTAACAATATTGATCGTGGTGGCTATTGGTGGCTAGCTTTTGATTGGGAAAATTATAGACTAATGGGGAGTGTTGGAAATACAAAAAAGGGAGACTATTTTCCTGTAAAAAGACATAAGGCTTTAACTTATTTAGATCCAACAAAAGATGAAGTTTATTATTTGCTCGATCCTAGTAAAAAAGATGATGTGAAACTTTTGAATTTTGAAGAAACTGGAAAGGCAATCCCAACAGCAAATGAAAAATCTGCAAATTGGTCATATTTAAGGGCTAAAGAAACAATAGATTGGTATGACTTAAATTATGAAGACTTAAAGGAGGAAAGAAAAAGAATTTGGAGAACTACTGTTGATGAAATTCTTGAGACGCAATATTTATTAGATGAATTTGAAGTTAGCCAATCTGTAGTTACTGAAAGTGAAATACTTTCAAAATATGAGGCTTTTAGAAAATTAATTTCACCCTGTACAGAATTGTCAGCAACCTATAGAAGTTGTTTAAGAAGTTCTGGTTTTGATTGGGCACAAAGAATAATTGAAGAAAACATTGATGCAAGATTATATTGCAGGGAATACATTACTTAACAAAATTTACAATTTACAATATGTCGTCAAAAAATATAGCTCAGAAGATCTGGAATTACTGTGATACTTTGCGAGATGATGGTTTAGGTTATAATGATTACCTAGAGCAGTTAACCTATTTGTTATTTCTTAAAATGGCAGATGAAAATTCAAACAAATACAATCTTCCAGAAGTTTGTAACTGGAAGAGCTTAATAACAAATAGAGGCGGGCAACTTTTAGATCAGTATGAGAAAGTTTTGAAATCTTTAGCAGAATCGGGAGGTATGTTGGAAAAAATTTTTGCTGGAGCTCAGAATAAAATTCACGATTCTACAAAACTGAATAGACTTCTTCTATTAATAAATGAAGATAATTGGTCTTCAACCGAATCAGATGTTAAAGGAGAGATTTACGAAACATTACTTCAAAAAAATGCCGAGAATAGTGGTGCAGGTCAATATTTTACGCCTAGACCAGTTATTCAGGCTATGGTAGCTTGTATAAGACCTACTGCACAAGAAACTATAGCAGATCCTTCGTGCGGAACAGGAGGTTTTTTTCTGGGAGCATTAAATTACTTAGAAAATAATTATGATTTATCAGAGCAAGACAAAGAATTTTTAAAATTTAATACATTTCACGGATGGGAAATTGAAAAAGCAACAGCACGTTTATGTCTTATGAATTTGTATTTACATGGAATAGGAGATTTAAAAAAAACTCCCGACATTCAAGTCTCAGATAGTCTAAATCCACAAAAAATTGGTAAGCAAGTCCCAAAAGTGAAGATCGTTTTAGCAAATCCTCCATTCGGTAAAAGTAGTAGCGACATCCCTACAACTGATAAAAATCTTTCAGAAAAGGAAGGTTATTTTTTAAGAGAAGATTTTTGGGTAACAACAAGTAATAAACAGCTAGCATTTTTACAACATATTGTATCAATGCTAGAAGAAAATGGACGAGCAGCTGTGGTTTTACCAGACAATGTGCTATTTGAAGGTGGTGCTGGAGAATTAATTAGAAAAAGTCTATTAGAAAAGGTTAATCTCCATACTATACTAAGGTTACCAACAGGTATTTTTTATGCACAGGGTGTAAAATCAAATGTATTATTTTTTGATAAGGTAGATAGTTCAAAGGTCATCGCTACTGATGAAATATGGTATTACGATTATAGAACAAATATTAATCATACACCGAAAAAAAATCCATTGACTTATGAAAGTTTGAAAGATTTTGTTAATAAATATAATTCAGAAGATATTAGGAATAGAAATGAAACTTTTAGTAATAAGAATAAAGATGGAAGATGGAGAAAATTCACATATGACGAAATAATTTCAAGAGATAAGATAAATTTAGATATTACATGGCTTAAAGATGATAGTGAAATGGATCTTGATAATTTACCAGATCCAGAAGATATTCTTAATGGAATAATAGAGAATTTAGGTAACACGTTAGTTAATCTAAATGCTTTGAAAGAGTCGTTAAATTAAAAAGTACCGAGCTCGCACTACTGTCACAGTAGGAACAGGTATAAATACTTGGTGATTTGTAATCTACTTTATTTAAATTTGAAATTATGTAAATAAACTGAAGCTCTGCGGGATATTCAAATTTGGAATGATTGTTTAAGTTTTGGTTCGTACATTTAATAAAACATACAATGGTAACATTAATATTAGATACAAATATTTGGATATATTTAGCGAAAGGAGAACATCCTAAAGTTCTACAGAAATTAATTGAAAAACATAATAATAAGGAAATTCAGTTTTTAATTTCAAGTATTCAAATTGAGGAGTGGGATAGAAATAAAATTGGAATTATCGATCAAATTAAAGAAGCAATAATTTTCCAAATTCAAAATGCCCAAACTATATCAGGATACTTAGATGGGGACGAAAAAAAATTATTTAATAAGATACTCTCAGAGTTTAAAAATAAGAAAGAAAGTATATTAAATGCTGCAGATGATCGCTATAAAATCATTGAGGATTTAATTAAGAATAAATCTATTATTGCAGATGTTACAAGTGCAGAAAAAATTGAAGTCTCAAATTGGGCACTTCAAAAAAAAGCTCCATTTCATCGAAATAGTAATTCTTATGCGGATGCACTAATATTATTAAGTACATCAAATTATATACAAAATAACAGTTTACATAAGAGCCTTAGTTTTGGAGAAACAGATAAAATAATTATTTCTGACTCAGTTTTCATCACATACAATTCTGATGATTTTTCTTTAGGCATAAAAGGTTTGGAAAAAGATATTGTCCATCCAGATTTAAAACCAATTTTTGATAAAACGATGATGAGATTTGAAAGGAATATTGGTAAAATCTTAGATATTTCAGAAGAGTTAGAAGCCGAAATTGCTAGTTATTGGGGATATATTGATGATTTAATAGATTCGCATATTGAGTGGGAAGCCGAAATAATGAGAGGGAAATAATGAGAGGGAAATAATTCCTAGCACTTATATTTATCTTTTTAAAGCTTCTTAGTATAATAAAATTCAATTGCACATAATTACCATTTTCTATTATGATAATCAATAATCTAACTAGAGAAAATCATCTCTATCATTTAACAAATACTTTTCATGATGCTGAAGATATTATTATTATCAGTCCATTTATAACTTCTAATCCAGAACTTTTCTCGTTTGAAAATATCACAAGACTAGAAAAAGTTACATTCATCACTACACTAAACCCCTTTGATAAAGATCAATATTCTAAAATAGCTTATTTCAAATATTTATTTACTTTTTTCTAATCAAGGTCTATTGAGATGAAAATATTAATTGAAAGCACTTTACATGGTAAAAAATTCATTGCAAAATCTGATGAACTCGATTACAAAGCAATTATCACATCGGCAAACTTTACTAATAATGGACTTAGAATTAACAATGAATGGGGAATATTAATTTCAAATCTTAAACAAATTAAAGATGTAAAAAATGGAATAATTGCGAAAGTACAATTTAAGGAGTTAAACGAAGAATTAATTGAGCACCAGTTAAGACTAATTAAATCGAAATATTAGTGATTATGACAACAGCATCATTTAAAGATATTAAGAAAAAAATTGAATCAAATATTTATTCCGCTAGAGAATCAATTATTGTGTCAGTTGCTTGGTTTACTAGTAAAGATCTACTTGGGCAGTTAACTGACAAATTAGAGACTGGCTGTTCTATAGAAATTATCATAAGTGACCACTATGAAAATACAAGATTATCTTTCGAAAACTTTATAAATAAAGGTGGAAAAGTTTACATTTTATCAGCTAGAAGTGGTAAGTTTTTGCATGACAAATATGCAATATTTGACAATGCTAAATTGATTGATGGCTCCTATAACTGGACAAATTCTGCTGAATATTATAACCATGAATTTATTGTACAAAGTGAAGAAACACAACTAATAAAACAGTTTTTTATCCGTTTCAATAAATTAAAAGAAATTGTTATCCAATACGACCAAAGGGCCTTGTTGGCAAATGATGTTCTTTGTTCTGATACAAAAGAAAATGAATTCATAATTTTAGAAAACCAGTTGCATGATGAACTAATTTCGTCAATTGATCTTTCATTAAAAGCAGGTGCAAAAATTAACAAATCAATAATCCTTAACCAGATTTACGATTACGGAGCTATTGGTGCCTCAAATCGTCTAATAAAGGAGGGTACTGAGAAGTTACATTCGGGACTACTTAAAATGTTTGAAATAGATAGGCTAGATCTTACAATTGAAAGCATAATTCAGAAAGATAAGTATAAAGTTTTATTCAGTGAAGAAATATTAACAAAAGCAAGGCAACGTCTTGAAAAATTGAAATAAATTTAAAAACTATTTTAATAGCAATTTTATTGTGGTCCGATTTTCTATCAGTTTTATTTTCGCTTAAATTACCATTTTCGAAGCATTTCAATAATATTTAAAATCTAAATGGTTTTATGAGTCTACCATATTCCCAATATCTGTCAATAAATAAATTATCTTCTGTATTTGCAAATACTTCTGCTAGTTATAAGTTTTACTGGTTTTTGGCTATTCTTGAATTAGTAGAGGAGGGAAGCACTCAAATAGATAAGCAAAGGATATTCGCAAGAATGATAAGTAATTCTTGGTATACGGTTAATTATTTCCATATTTCTTTTGGTAAACAAGACCTTATTCAGGAAGCTGTTAAAGCGATTCTGAGAATTGAAAATCTTAAAATAAATGAAAATAGAAGTATAATAAATTCTGTGTTAGAAAATACTCAAGAGATTGAAACCCTTAAGCTATTAAATCACTTCGATAAAAATGTACCTCACTGGTTTATTTCTTCTTGGTTTTCTGGAAATCGTAGTGAAATTTATTTCCTTTCTCAGAATTTTGATCACGGATGTATTTACCGGTTAGATAAAGATTATATTGAGATAAATCCAATATGGATTAGCTATTTAAAAATGAATTCAAAAATACTTAAGGATTTTTGTTTTTGGAATTTGTCACTCTTTCTGCAAAAAAGAAATCCAAATGTTCCTGACATTCCAAATAAAATAAGTAAATCTTTAGCAAGGAATTCTTTGATAAAACAGACAAATGAATATTGGAAATTGGTCTTTAATGAATTGGGGACAATAGACTGCGTGTTCACCAATAACAGATTATTGTTTGATGAAAAAAAATATGCTTTGGATCATTTTGTACCTCATGCATTTGTTTCTCACGACTTAATTTGGAATCTAATTCCAATTGATAAAAAATTTAATTTATTTAAAAGCGATAAACTTCCGCCGTTAGATAGGTATTTTGATAAGTTTTATACTCTGCAAAAGACTGCTTTTGAAATAGTAAAAAGTTATAATTCTAAGAATAAATATTTAGAGGAATATCTTAGCATTTTTCCAGACTTAGATGGTGGTTTTAATTATTTGCGATACAAGGAAACTATTCAGCCGCTAATCACTATTGCAAGCAATAACGGTTTTTCATACATGAAAGATTAATGGTTGTGTCGCATCTGGGAATAACTTTTATCTTTAGAATTTTAAACCGATCAAAAGATGAATACTAAAGGTCATTGTTATCCAAAATACATAATTCTTCAGGCATTATATTTCAGGCTAAGATTTACACTTAGTTACCGGTATGTTGAAGAACTAATGAAGATTAGAGGAGTCATTATGGATCATGCCAGGATTCAGCGTTGGGTTTATAAGTTTGCACCTTTGCCTGAGGCAGAGATGAAGAAGAGAAAAGGCAGAGTGGGGGCGAGTTGGAGATTAGATGAGACCTATATCAAAGTAAAAGGTATTTGGTGTTATTTATATGAGTAGTAGATAAATTAGGCAATGCAGTTGACTTTCTTTTGACCAGAAAAGACAAAGAATGAGTGCTCAGTCATTTCTAATTAAAGCAATTGCTAATATTTACCGGCCTAGAGTAATAAACATTGATATAAGCGGTTCTAATTCCGCAGTGATCAAAGTATATAATAAACGTTCATTCTCAAAGATTAAATTCCGGCTGTGTAAATATCTCAAAAATATTGTAGAGCAGGATCATCGTTTTTTAAAGTGGCGTATGCAAAACGGATTAGGTTTTAAAAGTTTTGAATCGGCCAGTCGAACATTGAGCGGAATTGAAGTTGTGCAAATGTTGAGAAAGAATCAAATTGTTAGACCAGGGATAACTATGTTTAAATCATTTTGTAAATTGGCAGTTTAACTTTTAAATCATTTAAAAACTTAGATTTTATTCTGACAGATGCGACATAACCATAACTTTGCACAATTCTCCTTTTGATCATGAAAACATGGTAGAATGGGATATTTTTTGTGACAATGCAAATCCAGTTTATGGGTCAATGAGATTATCTGTAATTTTAAATAAATAACTTGGACTGATATAACCTTATCGCATAAAAACGGATTTCTATTAAATGTCTTTAAGTCAATATTTTAAAACTCTAAACCTTATTTCAAACATGGAAGATTGGCTTATAATACTAAATCAAGCGACAAATCTATTAGACATTAATGAAGATAAGTTTGAATCTATTGGTGGTAATGTACAATATCGATTACACTATGTCGATGCTGATCAAATTGTTGTAGATAGAGTAAATGGTGGTAATTACGCAAAAATTGGACGTCATGGTGCAGTAAATGCGATTAATAGATTAAAAGAAAGAGGAAGAATTTACAAAACCGATTTTATAAACAGTGTAATAAGGCAAACAACAATTGTTATGCTTCATCCAAATATTTTTTATGATAGCGATACTAAGGAAATCATCTGGAGAGAACCAGTAAATGGAATTGAATTAATTGAGAAAGTTATAGATGAGGCGGAAGATGATCAATTAGAAAAAATTCAAATTCAAATAAATAAACGAAGAAACCAATCTAAATTTAGATATAACATTCTCAATCTTTACAATAGTAAATGTGCAATTTCCAGTATAAATATTCCTGAAGTTTTAGATGCAGCGCACATAATTTCACATTCCGAAACCGGAATCAATAAGCAGAATAATGGAATTCTACTGCGAAACGATTTACATGTTTTATTTGACAAAAATTTAATTTTAATTAACCCATATACTCAGGAAGTTTTGATTGACGAAGCTTTGAGAGATTCACAGTATAATATATATCATAAAACTAAAATTGAATTACCCATTACAAATGAATATCTTTTAAAAAAATGGGAAAACATCAATATTTCGACTAAAGAATGCTTTCGATAATTTCCAGGTTATATTTGTTTCGACAGATTAGCACTAATAAATATCGGGAATGATTTGTGATTTTTAGTTATTTTTGAATACATACAGGCAAACTTGTTAAATCCAAATATGGATAGTATTGATAAATGTTTGTTTCGAATAAACAATTAATACCACTAATTTTATGAAATACAAGAGTTCAGAAAATATACAATTTGATCTTTTAGAAAATGGGCTTGATTTTGTCACTTCGGGGTTAGAACATATTTTAAAAGATCATTCTCCACATCAACTAAAGTATGCAATCCTACACTTGTCTGCCGGAACAGAACTTATATTAAAAGAGGTTCTTAAGAATGAACATTGGTCTTTAATTTTCGAAAACGCAAATTTTGCGAAATTTGAGCTTTTGAATACTGGTGAATTTAAAAGCGTTGATTTTGAAACTCTATTAATTAGGCTAGTTAATGTATGTGAGATAGAACTTTCCGAAAAAGAAAAATCAATTTTGCGACAGTTAAAAAAGCTTCGAAATAAAATTGAGCATTTCGAATTTAACGAAAATGTCCAAGCAATAAAATCGCTTTCCTCAAAAGTACTTTGTTTGATATTAAGTTTCATTAATAATAATTTTGATTTTAAATCTCTTTCATTAACATCCCAAGATTATTTGGAAAGATTAAGGGAGGCTTTAGCTAAATTTAAAGAGTTTGTTAATCTTAGAGCAGCTCAAATAAAATCGGAAATAGAATTGGCCCAAAGAGAATTTAAAATTGAAAGTTGTCCTCTTTGTCGACAGTCAGCTTTAGTCTTAAATGAACCCTTAGAATGTTTGTTTTGTGGGTATTCTGATGAACCTCAAAAAGTAGCAATACTTTATGCAGAAAATATTTTGGGTGAAAGTCATTATCTATGTATGACAGATGGTGGGGAATTTCCAGTAATTGATTGTATTCACTGCGATGAGATCGATACGTTTGTAGCAAAAGGGAGCGAAGGTTATGTCTGTTTTAATTGCTTTGAGACAAATCAAAATGATGACCTTAAAAGATGCAATGAATGTGGTCAAATTTTCGAAAGTGATATCAAGGACGGTCTTGATATCTGTGAGTATTGTGCTGAATATTTATTTAATAAATATGATTAAATTACTAGTAACGTGACATGATTGAGAATGATACTTATGGAATATAATTTTTATTCAAATTTTCTTATGGAGAAATACTCTAAGATAAAATCATAGGTTTTACCAAGTGTGGAGAATTATGTTAAGTTAAAGAAAAGAAATAATGACAAATGATTTTTTTAAATTATTAAGAAAGCAGTTCAGATTAAGTGGTAAAACAATCGTAGACCACATAAAAAGAAATCATTTTGAACCTGGCAATTTCGGAGGAAAGGATGATATCTGCTCATTTTGTAGTAGGAATGATAAACTAACAAACGAACATGTGCTTCCAAGATGGAGTTTTCAAAATGATCCAATGAGGTACTTTAAAACGGTAATAAATGGAACAAGCCAAAATTACATAAAAACAGTTATTCCACCCGGTCAAATATGTAACAATGAAACTTTAGCAAAAGTTGAAAATAAAATAAATGGTGCACAATCGTCGCAAACGGTTTTTGAAAATACTGAAAGTATAGCATTGATGGGGTTTGTGAGCTTAGGTTCGAATCCTTCTGCGTTTAGATGAGCGGACAAATCTTTCATTTAAAGTTTTTTACTCAATATCTTATAGAGATAAATTAGATTAATTTGTACCTTATTTGTACCATATATTTGTAAATTACTGATTTACAGGTATAGTTACTTTAGAAGAAGTAAAATAATTCTTTAGTACTAATTAATTAGTTACAAAGTATTAAAATAGAAAACCGAGTCAGAAATGACTCGGTTTTTTTATGGAGTATAATTACCTGTTAAAAGTAATAAAAAGATTACATTTAATATTAGTTAACATTTTTACAAAATAACGATTCTCATTTCACGTTCGAATTCTTTTTTGTAATATTACTATATAAATCATTTTTGAATGAGAAAGATAAAATACAAGAAAGGGC
Organism: Flavobacterium sp. MR2016-29; assembly: GCF_015350695.1. NCBI lineage: Bacteria > Pseudomonadati > Bacteroidota > Flavobacteriia > Flavobacteriales > Flavobacteriaceae > Flavobacterium > Flavobacterium sp. MR2016-29. The sequence goes on along the minus strand of NZ_JADKPU010000001.1, from coordinate 642,162 downwards.
GCAAGCTTCAGCATATAACTTTAGAGTATACCGGAACACAAAAAGAGCATAAAACAGAAATGCAGCTTTTTGTTTATGATGATAATGATGTTGTTGAATATGAGAAATTTACAGTTGAATCTTTAAATAGCTGTATTGATTATACTAAAAATAATTGGCTTAATATTCATGGATTAAATGATATTGGCTTAATAAAAACAATTGGTACTCATTTTAAACTGGATGATTTTTTATTGGCAGATATTTTAAATACATCCAAAAGAACCAAATTAGAAGAACAGCAAAATATTTTATTCTTCAATATAAAATCGCTTTTGCCTTCTGAATATTCAGATAATATTAGTGTCGAACAGCTTAGTTTTATTTTAAAAGATGGAATTCTAATTTCTTTTCAAGAAAAGCGAAGTGATTTCTTTACTCATATTAGAGAACGCCTTCGCACGCATGCCGGAATTGTGAGAACTAAAAAAGTAGATTACCTTCTTTATCTGCTTTTGGACGCTGTAATGGAAAACTTCTATATTACGATTGAAGATGAGGAAGATAAAATTGAAGAATTAATCAATTTAACTAAAAAAGGAGCTGATCCGATTATCTTAGAAAAGATTGAAAATCATCGTGATAACTTTAATTTTTTAAAGCGATCTATTATTCCGCTTCGAGACTCACTATATTATCTAAAAACGATTAAAGACGATGATACTTATAATGGAATTGAAAAAGAGACTTTTAGTTTTTTTATTAGACTCCATCAAAAAAGCTTAGAACTTTTAGAGCAGATTGAGTCAGACATGAGTTCATTAGAAAGTGCTTCTAATTTTTATTTCTCGGAACAAAGCCGAAAAATGAATGAAATTATGAAAACGCTGACCATTATTTCGGCCATCTTTATTCCGCTTACTTTTATTGTTGGAGTCTACGGAATGAATTTCGATTATATGCCAGAACTTCGTGCGAAAAACGGCTATTTTATTGTTATGGGAGCCATGTTTTTATTGGTTATAGCCCTTATTATTTATTTTAAAAAAAGACGTTGGTTTTAACGTTTGTTTCAATTAAAAAAATCATTTAGATTACCTTTGTTTTAGAATCAATATAAATAAATATGAGTAAAGCAATATATATAGCCACAAGCGATCAGAACAGCGGAAAATCAATTATTACACTCGGTTTGATGAGTATTTTGATTGGTAAAACTGCTAAAGTGGGGTATTTTAGGCCTATAATTGAGGATTTTATAGATGGAGAACAAGACAATCATATTGAAACAGTTTTGTCCTATTTCAACCTTGATATTAAGTTTGAAGATGCCTATGCAATTACGAAAAGCAAATTAATCAAAAAGAAAAATAAAGGAAAAATAGGAGAGGTTTTAGACCTTATTATTGAAAAATATAAAAAACTGGAAGAGCGTTTTGATTTTGTTCTAGTTGAAGGAACGAGTTTTACTGGAGAAGGAACTTCAATAGAACTAGATTTGAATGTTTTAATCGCAAAAAACCTCGGAATTCCCACGATAATTATTGGTTCAGGAATTGGAAAAACTTTAGAAGAATTAGTAGACAGTCTTTATTTGGTTTATGATTCATTTAAAGTAAAAGATGTCGAAGTTTTATCAGTTTTTGCTAATAAGGTACAGCCAGAAAATTTAGAATTAGTTACTAAAAGCCTTCAAAAAAGTTTACCATCTAATGTATTGATAAATACAATTCCGCTGATTTCGAGTTTAAATAACCCAACAATGCAGGAAATTGTAAACGAATTAGATGCGAAAGTTTTGTTTGGAGAAAATTATTTAAATAATGAAATTGGCCACTTTAGTGTCGGCGCCATGCAATTGCATAATTACTTGGTTCATTTGCATGATAATGCTTTGGTTATTACGCCTGGAGATCGTTCGGATATTATATTAGGCGCTTTGCAAGCCAATGAATCCGTTAATTATCCAACCATTTCTGGAATTATTCTAACTGGAAATATTGTTCCTGAAGAAAGCATTTTAAAGCTCATCGAAGGACTTTCAGCCATCGTTCCAATTATTGCGGTTGATGGAGGAACGTATCACATTACCAACAGAATTGGAGCTATTAGATCTGAAATTTATGCCAACAATACACATAAGATTGAAACCTCAATTATAACCTTCGAAAAATACGTTGATAATGATGCTTTATCAGAAAGATTAATCACTTTTGAAGCAGAAGGCATGACGCCAAAAATGTTTCAATACAACATGGTTAAAAGAGCAAGACAACATCGTAAACATATCGTTTTGCCAGAAGGAAATGACGAAAGAATTATTATCGCAGCTTCACGATTATTGGCTATGGATGTAGTTGATATTTCAATAATTGGCGATAAAAAACAAATTGAAAGTAAAGTTGCAGAACTTGGAATTTCTTTTGACTTTTCGAAAGTAAATATCATAAACCCAATTGAATCTGAACTTTATGAAGATTATGCCAATACCTATTATGAGCTTCGAAAAGCAAAAAACGTAAGTATTACAATGGCAAGAGATTTAATGGAAGATGTTTCATATTTCGGAACAATGATGGTCTATAAAGGCCATGCTGACGGAATGGTTTCTGGAGCGGCACACACAACACAGCATACGATTTTACCGGCTTTGCAATTCATTAAAACCAAGCCCAATTCATCTGTAGTTTCTTCTGTTTTCTTTATGTGTCTAGAAGATCGAGTTTCGGTTTTTGGCGATTGTGCTATTAATCCAAATCCAACTGCTGAACAACTGGCAGAAATTGCGATTTCATCAGCAGAATCAAGTGCTGCTTTCGGAATTGAACCAAAAATTGCAATGCTTTCGTATTCTTCTGGCGCGTCAGGAAAAGGAGATGAAGTAGATAAAGTAAGAACTGCGACCGAAATTGTAAAACGAAAACGTCCAGACTTAAAAATTGAAGGACCAATTCAGTACGACGCAGCAGTCGATCGCGCTGTGGGTAAAAGCAAAATGCCAGATTCTGAAGTAGCGGGACAAGCGAGTGTGCTTATTTTTCCTGATTTAAACACTGGAAATAACACTTACAAAGCTGTCCAAAGAGAAACCGGAGCTCTTGCAATCGGACCAATGCTGCAAGGTTTAAATAAGCCTGTAAACGATTTAAGCCGTGGATGTACAGTTGACGATATTATAAATACGGTCGTAATTACAGCGATTCAGGCGCAAGGATTGTAATCAATTAAAAATCTGGAATTAAAAATTAAAAATTTGAGTATCAGTACGAATACTTATGAACTTAGATACTCAGTACCTTAGCAACTTAAGAAATGAAAATATTAATTATAAACTCAGGAAGTTCTTCAATAAAATATCAATTAATGGTTATGCCTGAAAACGAGGTTATTTGTTCAGGAATGATCGATAGAATTGGTTTAGAAATTTCGAATATTACTTTTAAGACCGCATCAAATTCGGTAGAAGAATTACTTCCAATTCCCAATCACAAAGTAGGTTTGCAAAAAGTAGCCGAAATGCTGTTAGATTCAGAAAAAGGAGTTATAAAATCGACTTCAGAAATTTCGGCTGTAGGTCATCGCGTCGTTCATGGCGGAAGCGATTTTACGGATACTGTTAAAATTGATGAAAAAGTAAAATTGAAAATCAAACAGCTTTTTGAATTAGCGCCATTGCATAATCCTGCAAATTTAGAAGGAATAAATGTGGCTGAAGAAATTTTTGATTCGGCAGAGCAAATTGCTGTTTTTGATACCGCTTTTCATCAAACCATGCCAGAAACGGCATTTAAATATGCAATTCCGAATTACCTTTTAACAGAAAATAAAGTCCGCGTTTATGGTTTTCATGGAACAAGTCATAAATATGTTTCTGAAAAAGCTATTGATTTTTTAGATAAGAATTCTAAAATAATAACCATTCATTTAGGCAACGGTTGCAGTATGGCAGCTATTAAAGACGGAAAATGTATCGACACATCGATGGGTTTTTCACCTTCAAATGGATTAATAATGGGAACTCGTGCCGGAGATATTGATCAGTCTGTAATTTTTTATCTGATAAAAAATTTAAATTATACTGCAGACGAAGTAAATGCAATTTTGCTAAAACAAAGCGGTATGCTTGGCCTTACAGGATATAGTGATTTGAGAGATATCGAATCTGAAGCAGAAAAAGGAAATAAAGATTGTCAGTTAGCATTATTGATGAATGCTTACAGAATTAAGAAAACAATTGGTTCTTATACTGCTGCATTAAATGGTCTAGATGCGATTATTTTTACAGCAGGAATTGGAGAAAACTCATCATATATGCGCAAACTTGTTTGTACTGATATGGAATATTTCGGAATTGAATTAGACGAGGAAAAAAATCAAATTCGTTCTAAATCAATTAGAGAAATCAGTAAGCCAAATTCAAAAGCAAAAGTTTTAGTGGTTCCAACTGATGAAGAGTATGAAATTGCAAATCAGGTTTATCACTTGCTGGAAAATTAAAAAATCAGATTTTAATTATAAGAAGGCTTCTCATATGAGAAGCTTTTTTACTTCTAAAAAATTAAATATTTGTCAGTATCTTTGACTATAAATCTCAATATCTTGAAATCGATACTTTTAAAAACATTATTCTTCTTTTTCATTGCTTTTCAAGCTCAGGCACAAGAATTACTTCCTTTCGTAGAAAATTATAATAAATCAGATTACCAGGGCGACAATCAAATTTGGAATGTTGTTCAGGGAAATGATAATGCTATGTACTTTGCCAACAATCACTATCTATTACGTTATGATGGCGTGATTTGGGAAAAATACACATTGCCTAATAAAACAATTATCCGTTCGATTTTAGTTGAAGGCAATAGAATTTATTCTGGTTCCTATAAAGAGTTTGGCTATTGGTATAGAAAAGAGGGTAAAATGGAGTACGTCTCCATTACCAAAAACCTTCGCTTATTTGATGAAAAGGATAATGAAGAAATCTGGAAAATTTTCAGATTTAATGGTTCTTTATATTTTCAATCCTTTAATGATGTCTTTATTTACGATGGAAAACATATCCAAAAAATTAAATTTCCATTTTTAATATCATACTGTTTTGTCGTAGATAATAATCTTTATGTGGCTTCTGTAGAGAAAGGAGTGTACAGAATGAATGGATCAAAAATTGCGAATCCGAAAGGCTGGAATATTTTAAAAAATACTGTTGTTCATGCTATTGAAACATACAAGGGGAAGACCTATATTTTTACTCAAAAAAAAGGAATTTTTATCGTTGAGCATACCGGTTTAAAACCTTGGAATAATCCATTAAATGAAACTTTAAAGTCTAATGGAATTAATATTGCAAAGTTTATCAAAAACAACAAACTTGTTGTAGGTACTGGAAATAAAGGTGTTTTTATATACGATTTTAATACCAATACCTTTAAAAATATAGATCGAAACAATGTTTTAATGAACAACTCAGTTTTGAGTATTGGTTTTGATAAAGAAGAAGATTTATGGCTTGGGCTTGACAACGGAATTGCCCATGTTGAAATCAATTCTCCAATTTCATTTTTTTATGATAATTCGGGGATCTTAGGTTCTGTTTATTCTGTTGCAACAACTAGTAAAGGGTATTTGATAGCTTCTAATCATGGTATTTTCGAATTTGATTCTGGTAATTTTAAAATGTTGCCAAACACTCAAGGTCAGGGTTGGAATATTACTAAAATTGGAAACAAATATATTATAGGTCATAATGATGGTACTTTTTGTTACGAAAATGGAGCATTAACAAAAATAAATAATGTCAGCGGAGGCTGGAATTTATCTAAAAGTACTATTAATGATACTTATTTTCAATCAACTTATAGTGGTATTTTAGTATATAATGATCTTTCAAAACTTACAGAAAACACGAAAATTAATGATCTTTCAAAACCTATAAAGTATGTAGCTCAAAACAAAAAAAATGAGATTTGGGCTGCTGACAATTATCGAGGCCTATACAGAGTTTTTTTTGATAATAATTTCAAAACCAAAAAAGTCGAAAATATTACACAGCAAAGTAAAATCAAAAATGATTTTGGAGTTAAGATTTTTGAATTTAGAAATGAAATACTTTTTCTAATTAATAATGTATGGTATACCTTCAATTCTATTTCTAATAAATTAGAAGAAAATGAATTGTTTAATACTAATTTCAAAAATATTTCTGACGTAGTAGCGATTGATGAAGATCATTTTATTGTACTTCAAGATGGTATTTTGTATCATATATATTCCCATAATAACAAATTTGTATGGAATATTATTCAGGAGAAATATTATAAGGGAAAATTGATTAATGAAAACTTAAGAATTTTTAGAAGTCAGAACCATTATTTGATGAATCTCGATGACGGCTTTATTTCGCTTCAGCTGGGATATGAAAACAAACAAAATAAAGGTGTAAAGGTAGAAGCTTATAATGGTAAGGAATTACTTCCCAATGATGGGAAAATTAAACACAATACAGAACTTCGAATCAATGTAATATCTGGAATTTACGGAGCCAGTAAACCAAATTTATTTTATCAGATTAATAAAGGAAACAATTTTATTCCGATTTCAAATGGCGCAATAGTTTTAAATAATTTAAGCAGCGGTTCCCATTCAATTGTAATTTTTAAGCACGATGGTGCAAATTACGATAAAGTTTCAGCTTTTGACTTTAGAGTTGCTCAGCCATGGTATTTTTCTTTTTGGATGATTTTGCTTTATTTATTAATAATTGGAGCAGTGTTGTTTTTTTATTATAAATGGAATAAACTCCGCTATACTCAAAAGTTAAAATTACAAGCCGAAGAGCTAAAACATCAGCGTGAAATTCTGGAGATGGAATTAAAAGCCGAGAACGAATTAAATATTCAGGAATATGAAAAGCATATTTTAGAACTTGAATTGCAAACCAAATCCTCTGAAGTAGCCGGAAAATCTTTATCAATTGCGAAACAAAGCGAGATGATTGATAATATTCAGCATATTTTGGATTCTGAAAAAGATTTTAATAAGCTTAAAAGTGAAATTAAAAAGGCAATCAAAATAAATGAAGTTAACAAACACGAATGGGAAATATTCGAGACCAATCTAAATCAAATTCACAATGAGTTTATTATTAGTCTCTCTAAGAAATTTCCAAATCTAACTCCAAAAGATATAAAACTCTGTGTTTATCTTAAAATGAATCTTTCTTCGAAGGAAATTGCACCAATGATGAACATCTCTTTTAGAGGGGTAGAATTACATAGATACCGACTTAGAAAGAAACTTAATCTCTCTCAGGAGGATAATCTCTCCAAATTTTTATTAACTGTGTAAGATTTGGTTTTGTTTTTTGAGGATATTATATTTTTGCATATCATTTTTTATATAATTCCAATACATCATTACTACATCATAAGGTTATGTTAATAAAATAAATTTAACATTTAAATATTTGATTTATAGTACTATATATTTATATTTTAACATAATGATGTAGCTATGTAGTAGTGCTGTTTGATGTACTACAACGTTGTAATTGTTTAATTTGGCTCTACTAACTTAAACGATTACGAACTGTATGAAAAATTTTATTTTTAGCTTTTTAGCGCTCTTGCTGCTTCCAGCTTATATGTCTGGACAAGCAATTAAAGGAAAAGTAGTAGACAGCAGCGGAATGGGAATTCCGGGAGCAGTAATAAGTGCTTCTAATTCTAGAACATCTGCTGATGCTGATTTCGACGGAAATTTTACAATTACCGCTAAAGAAGGTGAGATTCTAAAGATCTCAATGCTGGGTTTTGATCCCGTTTCTGTACCAGCAACTATAGCTCCAATGACAATCACTATGAAAGAATCAGGTGATACTGCTTTAAAAGAAGTAGTTGTTATTGGATATGGAACAAGAAAGAAAATTGATAATACTTCGGCGATTACCTCTATAAAGGCTGAAGATATTACCAAAACGAAAGTTTTGAATGCATCTCAGGCGATTCAAGGTAAAGCTGCTGGTGTTCAGGTTATTTCATCAGATTTGCCAGGAAGTACACCTTCTGTTGTGATTAGAGGATTGGGTACTGCATTAGGAGGAAGATCTCCTCTATATATTGTAGACGGAATGCCAACGGAAAATATCAATAATATTAATACTAATGATATTACTTCGTATGAAATTCTTAAAGATGCTTCTTCTTTAGCTATTTACGGTACAAGAGCGGCAAATGGAGTTATCATTATTACTACCAAAAAAGGTAAAGGAGATAAGGTAACTGTAGAAGTTGAGAGTTTTGCCGGTTTCAGACAGCCTTTGAAAAAAGTAAAAATGGCAAATGGAAACCAATATGCGGCATATTCTAATGCTGCATTAGGAACAAATACTTTTGCTGCAAATCAGCCAGTTAATACAGATTGGTTCGACGAAATTACGAGAACAGGATCTTATACACAAAACAACGTTTCTGTTTCTGGAGCTTCAGAAAACATTAAATACTTTTTCAGTGCAGGAAACTACGAAGAAAAAGCAGTTTTGAACGGATTAAACTACGGACGTACAAGCTTTAGAAATAACAATGAATATAAAATTTCTAAAAGAGTTACTTTAAATCAGAACTTTAGTTTTACTTCTGCAAATTCAGCTCCAAAACCATTAGGTGCTTTTACTAATGCTTACAAACAATCTCCAATTGTACCAGTTTATTTCCCGAATGGGCAATACGGTGTTTCTTTTGTAGATGCAAATGGAGTTGCAAATACTAGCGGTTCTTCATTTAATAATGTTGGAAATCCAGTTGCACAATTAAACTTTTATGATGAGCAGCAAAGAAGTGTTACGCTTCAAGGTGGCTTAAAATTAGACTACGAAATTATTGATGGTTTAAAGTTTACTTCACAATTTAATGGAGAGTACTATTCATGGAAACAGTACAACTACGAAGACAGTAAAAATATTTGGTTAGCAGCAGATCCTACGCGTGTTGAAGCAAATTATCCTGCTACTAACAACATTAATTTGCTGACAAAAGGAAGAGAACAATATTTTAACTGGAACCTTTCTAACTACTTAACTTACAACAAAGTTTTCTCAAACATTCATGATATTGAATTAACTGCAGGTATGGAAGCTTCTGTAAAAGGACCAAGAGAAAAATTGACAATTGCCAGAAAAAATGTTAATCCAAATTCTAACTATTGGGCTTTAAATGATACTAATCTGGGTCACGGCGTTGATTATGTAGGAACTGTAACAAGTTTATATGATGTAGTTTTTAACGAAAGCAGATTAGCTTCCTATTTTGGTCGTTTCCAGTATAAATTAATGGACAGGTATTTATTAACGGGTACTGTTAGACGTGACGGATCTTCAAATTTCGCAAAAGATTACCGTTGGGGAACTTTTCCATCTTTTGGTATCGGATGGATTATGACAAAAGAAAGTTTCTTGTCTGATATTAAAGGAGTTGATTTAATTAAATTAAGAGGTAGCTGGGGTAAATTAGGAAATCAAAATGTTCCTTTAAATAATCAAGCGTATGCTTCTGGATTGAATAGTTATTTAGGCGGTTCAATTTTATATGAAGGAACTACTATTTCATCTCAAATTGACCCAAGCCTATCTTGGGAAATTACAGAAGAAACTTCTGCTGGTGTTGATTTCGAATTTTTAAATAGCAGATTAAAAGGATCTTTTGATGTTTATGATAAAAATACAAGCAATGTAATTTTAAATACTAAACCTTATGTAACTTCTGGTATTACGTTGGCAACTCCCGCACACGTTGGTGAAGTTTCAAACAAAGGTTATGAAATTGCTTTACGTTGGGATGACAAAATATCAGATAACTTAAGCTACTGGGTTGGAGGAAACTTCTCTAGCAACAAAAATGAGCTTGCTGGCTTAAAAGATTTTGATATTTCACCAGTTATTGGAGGAAATTTAGGAAATGGCCAAAACACAAAATTATTAGATAAAACTTCAATTGGTCAGCCTTTAGGTAGTTTTTACTTATATGAATATGCCGGAATCGATGCTACAAACGGTAAAATGTTATATTACAATGCAGCAGGAGCAAAAGTTACTCAAGATGCTTTAGACGCTAATAAAGACAGAAAATATGTTGGTTCAATTTTACCTAAAAACAATTATGGCGTAACATTAGGATTAAACTATAAAAACTTTGATTTATCTGTTGACGGATATGGAACCAGCGGAGCTAAAGTTTATAATGGTAAAAAAGCACAACGTTTTACTGGTGAAAATATTGAGGCATCTCTAGCAAATGATTATTGGACAGCTTCTAATACAAATGCATCAAATCCAGCACCATTTAATCAAGTGCCAGTTGCTTCTACTTATTATATGGAGTCAGGTGATTTCTTCAGAATCAACAACATTACTTTAGGATACAAACTTCCAATTACAGGTAATTTTATTGAGTCTTGCAGATTGTATGTAAATGCAATTAATCCATTTATAACACAAAAGTACTCTGGTTTCTCTCCAGAATTAAATGGTGATGGTAATCCTTACGGAACTCAAGGAGTTGAGCTTGATGCTTACCCTACATTAAGATCTTTCGTTATTGGTGCTAATTTAAAATTTTAATATTATGAAAAAGATATATATATCAATGTTTGCGCTTTCAGCATTCTTTTTTACTGGATGTGCAGACGATTTTTTAGATGTAAATCAAACAGAGTCTATCTCTACAAAAGACATCGAATTATTCAATAATGACAGTGGAGCAACAACATTTGTGACTTCAATTTACAGTAAGTTCCTTGATTGGGATATGAGTTCATTTGGTTGGATAGGATTGGCAAGTATTACTAGTGATGATGCTGATAAAGGTTCATCCCCTGGAGATACTGGTACAGATAAAGATGTTCTGGATGCTTTGACTTATAACTCATCAAATCCTTCTGCTGAAAGTACTTTTAATGCTCAATATGACGGAATCAACAGATGTAATCAAGCCTTAAATATTATCCCTAAACTAGATAAAGCCAATCCAGCTTTAAGAGAAAGGCTAATGGGAGAAGCTAAATTTTTAAGAGCATATATGTATTTCACTTTGGTAAAATGTTATGGTGGTGTTCCAATTGTAGATCATTTGCCAAATCCAGTTTCTGAGGATGATAAAAAAATGCAATTGACTCGTAAAACTGCTGCTGAAGTATACGCTTTTATAGAGAAAGATTTAGCAGACGCTATCGCAGTGTTGCCACTTAAATCTGCTTATGCTGCAGATGAAAAAGCAAGAGCTTCAAAAGGTGCCGCTTATGCATTGTTAGCAAAAGTTAGTTTGTATCAAAAGAAATGGCAGCAAGTAGTAGATAACGCTAATTTGATTACAGGTTACGGTTTAAATCCTAGCTATGCTAAAATGTTTAGATTAGAAGGAGAAAATGATATTGAATCTCTTTTTGAAATTAACGGAGTTGGTTCAATTCCAGCAAGAGGAATCCAAGGTTATTCTAATACACAAGGTGTTCGTGGCGCCGGTGGATGGGGATGGGGTTTCAATGTTCCATCACAAAGTTTATTAAATGCTTATGAAGCTGGCGATGTTAGAAAAGATGCTACCATTATTTTTAGAAATTCAACTTTATACGATGGAAGAGTTATTCCATCAACTGTTGAGAATCCAATGTATAATTTCAAGGCATATTCTTCTTCATATACAGATGCATGGGAAACAGATGCTAACATCAAATGTTTAAGATATGGTGAAGTGTTGCTAATGAAAGCTGAAGCGTTGAATGAGCTTGGACAAACCTCTAACGCTATTCCTTTATTGAATGAAATTAGACACAGAGCTGGTTTAGGAGATACTCCTGCAACTTCTCAAGCTGCAGTAAGAACGGCAATTTGGAAAGAAAGAAGAGTTGAGTTAGCATTTGAGTTTGATAGATTCTTCGATCTTGTAAGAACTGGACAAGCAAAAACGGCTTTTGCGACTGATGGAAAAGTCTTTACAGAAAATAAAAATGAATTGTTTCCAATTCCGGCAGCATTCATATTACAGGCAAACGGCTTATCCGCTCAAAATCCTGGTTATTAATTAAATAATACCATCCTTCACTTCTCTTAGGGAAGTGAAGGATTTTTAAAATATAATTTATAAAATTTTTGAAATGATTAGATTTTCAATTCTAGTTAGTCTTATTACTCTTTTAGGATGTGGTAAACAAGAGAATAAACCGAAAGATAATACTGCTGAAACTGTTTCTGAAAAACAATTGACAGATGAACAGCTTTTAGATGTAGTACAAAAACAAACTTTTGCTTATTTCTGGGATTACGCAGAACCAAATTCAGGTTTAGCTAGAGAGCGTTTTCATCCGGATGGGAATTATCCTGATAATGATGCACATATCATTACTACCGGAGGTTCTGGTTTTGGACTGATGGCGATTGTTTCAGGAATGTCACGTGGTTATGTTACAAAAGAAAAAGGTGTAGAAAGACTAAATAAGATTGCTGATTTTCTTGCAAAAGCCGATCGTTTTCACGGTGCCTGGCCACATTGGATTGATGGAAATACAGGAAAAGTAAAACCATTTGGAATAAAAGATAACGGAGGAGATTTAGTCGAAACTTCATTTTTGGTTGCTGGAATGATTACAGTTAGAGAATATCTAAAAGAAGGTTCTGAAAAAGAAAAAGCTGTAGCTCAAAAATATGACGCACTTTGGAAAGGCGTAGACTGGAAATGGTTCACAAATAATAAAAATGTTTTGTATTGGCATTGGTCTCCAAGCTATGACTGGCAAATGAATTTTCCGCTTGAAGGTTATAATGAATGTCTGATTACTTACGTTATGGCAGCATCTTCGCCAACGTATACTATTGATGCTAAAGTGTATCACGAAGGATGGGCTAGAAACGGTGGAATTGTTTCTTCTAAAACGAAATTTAATCTGCCATTAATCTTAAAACATAATGCAGCTGAGGAATTCGGTGGACCTTTATTTTGGGCACATTATTCTTATTTGGGCTTAGATCCGAATCAATTAAGCGACAAATATGCTAATTATTGGGATTTAAATTCAAATCAAGTAAAAATTGACTACCAATATTGTATCGAAAATCCTAAAAAGTTTGAAGGTTATGGAGCTGATTATTGGGGGTTAACAGCATCATATTCAAGAAACGCTGATGGTTCAGTAGGCTACGATGCACACATGCCAAGCAATGATAAAGGTGTTATTTCGCCAACTGCAGCAATTAGTTCTATTGTTTATACCCCAAAAGAATCGATGGCTGTAATTAGAAATTTATATAAAAATCACAAAAAAGAAACTTGGGGAAAAGCTGGTTTTTATGATGCAGTTAGCTTGCAAAATAAATGGACAGCAAAAAGATATTTAGCAATTGATCAAGGACCAGAAGTAGTTATGATCGAGAATTACCGTTCCGGATTATTATGGAAATTGTTTATGAACGCTCCAGAAGTAAAACAAGGTTTAGTAAAGCTTGGCTTTAAATCTGAAAAGTACAAGTTTTAATACGTTTTATCATGAGAAACAAAATAGCGTTATTAATGTTGCTTTTTTCAGTAATAGGCTTTGCACAAACCGAAATTACTGGAAAAATAAATACAGTTTCAGTAATAAAACACGAATTAGGATATGCTTTGCATAAACCTGATAATACAAAAGAAAAAAAGCCATTAATAGTTTTTATTTCAGGTGATGGCGAAAAAGGAACAGACATTGGAAAAGTAAAAATTCATGGACCTTTAAAATATCTAAAAACACATCAATTAGATGCTTATGTTCTTGCTCCTCAATGCAAAGAAGATGAAAATTGGGATATTGAATCAATTAATGAATTGATTTTAAAAATTCAAAAAGAAAACAAAATAGACCCAAACAGAATATATGTTACAGGTTTAAGTTCAGGTGGATGGGCAGCATGGAATTTAGCGCTTACATACCCAGATAAGTTTGCAGCAATTGTGCCTATTTCCGGTTTTGTTGACTTGATTGAATTAGAGAGCGCTTGTAAAATTGCAAATATTCCAACAAGAATTTTTCACGGATTATTAGATGATGTAGTAAAAGTAGATTACGCTATAACCATTTACAAAGAATTAAAAAAGTGTAATGCCAAAGATGTTCAATTGACCATTTTTGATGATGCGGGTCATGACAGCTGGACACGAGTTTACGATAATCCAGAAATTTATGACTGGATGTTTAAACAGATTAAAACAAATACCAATAAATAAATACAATAGAATGAAATCGCTTTTATTCCGATTTTATAATCAGAATGAACAAAAACGATTGCATTTTCCATTAAAATAAATATTAAATACACATGAAAAACAAATTAGTCTTACTTTTTTTAGGATGTGCTGTTTTGGGTTACGCTCAAAAAAAGAACACTAAAAGTACAGTAACAATTAAACCAAAATCAGAGTTTGTAGCTGAGCTTTTGTCGAAAATGACATTAGACGAAAAATTAGGACAGCTTAATTTACCAACGTCTGGAGATATAACTACAGGACAGGCAAACAGTTCTGATGTGGCTAAAAAAATTGCTGAAGGTAAAGTTGGAGGTTTATTCAATATTAAATCTGTTCAGAAAATTAAAGAAGTACAAAAGATTGCTGTAGAAAAAAGCCGTTTAAAAATTCCATTGATTTTTGGTATGGATGTTATTCACGGTTATGAAACTACATTTCCAATTCCGTTAGGGTTATCTTGTACTTGGGATATGGGCTTAATCGAAAGAAGTGCGCAGATTGCAGCTCAAGAGGCTAGTGCAGACGGTATTAACTGGACGTTTTCTCCAATGGTAGACATCTCTCGTGATCCTCGCTGGGGAAGAATTTCTGAAGGTTCAGGAGAAGATCCTTACTTGGGAAGCCAAATTGCTAAAGCAATGGTTAACGGTTATCAGCAACACGATCTTTCGAAAAATAATTCGATAATGGCATGTGTAAAACACTTTGCATTATATGGTGCGCCAGAAGCTGGACGTGATTACAACACGGTTGATATGAGCCATATCAGAATGTTTAACGATTATTTTCCTCCTTACAAAGCCGCTGTTGATGCTGGAGTAGGTTCTGTAATGGCTTCTTTTAATGAAGTAGACGGTGTTCCTGCAACTGGAAATAAGTGGTTGATGACTGACGTTTTAAGAAAACAATGGGGCTTTAAAGGTTTTGTAGTGACTGATTTTACAGGAATCAACGAAATGATCGAGCACGGTATGGGAGATTTACAAGCAGCTTCTGCTTTATCATTGAATGCAGGTGTTGAAATGGATATGGTTGGAGAAGGTTTTTTAACTACTCTGAAAAAATCTTTAGACGAGAAAAAAGTAACAATTGAGACTATTGATGATGCAGTTAAACTTATTTTAGAAGCAAAATATGATTTAGGATTATTCCAAGATCCATATAAATATTGTGATGAAAAGAGAGCTAGAACAGAAATCTTTACAGCAGCAAGCAGAAAAGAAGCACGTCAGATTGCGTCTCAATCGTTGGTTTTATTAAAAAATCAAAATCAAGTGCTGCCTCTTGAAAAATCAGGTACAATTGCAATTATCGGACCATTGGCAGATGCAAAAGAAAATATGCCCGGAACTTGGAGTGTAGCCACTAAAATGGAAAATGCCATTTCATTATTAGCCGGAATCAAAGAAGTAGCAGGAGCATCTGCAAAAGTATTATATGCAAAAGGAAGCAATTTAGATTACGATGAAACTTTCGAAACAAACGCTACAATGTTTGGAAAAACATTGCACCGTGATGCGCGTTCTAAAGAAGAGTTATTAGCTGAAGCTCTAAAAGTAGCTAATCAATCTGATGTAATTGTTGCAGCTTTAGGAGAATCTGCTGAAATGAGTGGAGAATCTAGCAGCCGTACAAACTTAGAAATTCCACAAGCACAAAAAGATTTATTAAACGCATTATTAAAAACAGGAAAACCAGTTGTTTTAGTTTTATTTGATGGTCGTCCGTTGGTGATTAATGATGAGAATGCTACAGTTCCAGCTATTTTAAATGTTTGGTTTGCAGGGACAGAAGCAGGTTATGCAATCGCTGATGTATTATTTGGAGATGTTAACCCCTCAGGAAAATTGACAACAACTTTTCCAAGAAGCGTAGGTCAAGTGCCAATTTATTATGCACATAAAAATACAGGAAGACCACTTTCTAATACAGAAGGGAAGTTTGAAAAATTCAGATCGAACTATATTGACGAAAGAAACGAGCCATTATTTCCTTTTGGATTCGGATTAAGTTATACCAATTTTGAATATTCAAACTTGAAAATTTCTTCTGATAAAATCAATTTCAGCGGAAAATTAAAAGTAACAGTTGATGTTGCAAACACAGGAAATTATGACGGAAAAGAAACTGTTCAATTATATATCAGAGATTTAGTTGGATCGGTAACAAGACCCGTTAGAGAATTGAAAAATTTCCAAAAAATAACACTTAAAAAAGGTGAAAAACAAACGGTGACTTTTGATATCACAGTTGAAGATTTAAAATTTTATAATTCTGATTTACAATTTGTAGCAGAACCTGGACTGTTCGATATTTTCGTTGGAGGAAATTCAGCTGCTGATAAGAAAGTTAGTTTTGAGTTAACTAAATAGTTGGTTTATTGATTGTAATTAGCCCTTCGTATTGGTTAACGAAGGGCTTTTTTTATAACGCTAAGTTTCGAAGAAAAACAATTTAAGAAGAGATAGAAATAATACTAAAATGGAAATGGAAATGAAAATGAAAAAACTTTATTTACTGCTAGTTTTGCTTTTAATAAGTGGTTTTACTACCAACATATGGGCACAAAAAACAGAGTGGTTTGATCCAAGTAAACCAGCGACAACGTATTGTAACCCAATTAATATTGGTTATAATTACACTACCGCAAATCATAATGGTATTCCAGAATCACGCCGTTCGAGTGCAGATCCTGTTATTATCACTTTTAAAGGTGAATATTATTTATTTGCAACAAATCAGGCTGGATTTTTCTGGAGTAAAGACATGTCGGATTGGAAATTTGTTTATGGAAGCTTTCAAAGAAAACCTGGTGATGACGATCAATGTGCACCTGCTGCTTGGGTAGTTAATGATACTTTGTTTTATGTGGGCTCAACTTGGAAAAGAGATCATCCAATTTGGAAAACTGCTGATCCAAAATCAGGTCAATGGTTAAGACATGTTGATAAAGCAATGCTGCCAACTTGGGATCCTGCCATTTTTCAAGATGACGATAAAAAAGTATACATGTATTATGGCTCAAGCGGAAAATTGCCGCTCGTTGGTGTTGAAGTAGATTATAATACTTGGCTTCCAAAAGGAAATCAGGCAGATTATGAAAAATTATACACAGCAACTGAAGTTGAAGACATTCAGCGTCCGTATGGTCAGATAAAAGAGGTAGCTATTTTAGATCCTTCAAATCATGGCTGGGAACGTTTTGGACCTAACAATGATATGGAACCCGCACCTTGGGGGAATTTTATTGAAGGTGCTTGGATGACCAAACACAACGGGAAATATTACATGCAATATGGTGCGCCGGCAACTGAATATAAAGGATATGCAAATGGTGTACACGTGGGGGATAATCCGTTAGGGCCATTTGTTTATCAAAAGCAC
This sequence comes from Flavobacterium sp. MR2016-29, assembly GCF_015350695.1. Classification (NCBI taxonomy): domain Bacteria; kingdom Pseudomonadati; phylum Bacteroidota; class Flavobacteriia; order Flavobacteriales; family Flavobacteriaceae; genus Flavobacterium; species Flavobacterium sp. MR2016-29. Next base: position 624,538 of record NZ_JADKPU010000001.1, on the reverse strand, counting down.
AATCCGATGTCATACAAACCTGGAGGTTTTGTGATTGGAGCTGGACACGGAAATACGTTTGCAGATAATTATGGAAATTATTGGAACACTGGAACGTGCAAAATTTCGATAAAAGACCGTTTTGAGCGTCGCATTGATATGTTTCCTGCAGGATTCGATAAAGATGATGTAATGTATTCTATAACTGCTTATGGAGATTTTCCAATTGTTCTTCCAACAGCTCAAAGAAATCAGGAAAAAGGAGCAGCTGCAGGCTGGATGTTGTTATCTTATAAAAAGCCAGTTACAGTTTCTTCTTCAGAAGAATGCATGGAAGTAGAAACACATAGAGTAGATAATGGCGGAAAAAAAGTATATGAAAAATTTTGCTATGGAGCAGCTAATTTAACCGATGAAAATATCCAGACATATTGGTCTGCAAAAACAGATAATTTTGGCGAATGGCTGCAGCTCGACCTAGGCAGAGAGATGCAAATCAATGCTTTACAAATTAATTATGCCGATCATAAAGCAACGCAGTACAATAAGGCAATGGATATCTATTATCAATATAAAATCTTCATGTCTGATGATGCTCAAAATTGGACATTAGTTGTTGATAAGTCTCAAAACGCAAAAGACGTTCCGCATGATTATGTTGAGCTGACAAAATCAATTAAGGCACGCTACATTAAAATGATTAATATTCATAATGCGTCAGGATTGTTTGCTGTTTCAGATTTCAGAGTTTTCGGAAATGGGCTGGCAGCTAAACCAAAAGCAGTTTCGGATTTTAAAGTAGACAGAAATTCAAAAGATTCCCGCAATGCGATGATCAGCTGGAAAAAACAGCCAGATGCAGTGGGATATAATATTTACTACGGAATCACTCCTGATAAATTATACAATAGTATTATGGTTTATGATCAAAACTCATATGACTTTAGAGGCTTAGATAAAGGCACGAAATATTATTTTACGATAGAAGCTTTTAATGAAAACGGAATTGGAGTTCAAAACAAGTCAATTGAGGTAAAATAATTTTATAAAAGTTGAGAAGAAATCGGCATAAGGTCTAAAGAATTTTGTTCCTTTGTGAAACAACCCAAAAATGAAATATAACCTATGAAAAAAACGATTCTTTTAACTGTTTTAGTTTTAAACGGATTGACATCTTTTGCACAGTCAAACGATGAAAAAAACATTAAATTATTTTATAAAAAAGCTTTAACCGAGGCAAAATGTTACACTTGGCTAGAGTATTTATCTAATGATATCGGAAGCCGTCTGTCAGGTTCTCCAAGTGCTGCAGCAGCAGTTCAATACACAAAATCGCAATTAGAAACTTTAGGCCTTGATAAAGTATATCTTCAAGAAGTTATGGTTCCTCACTGGGTTCGCGGTGAAAAAGAAACCGCTTATATTTTAGATAATAAAATAAAAACTGCAGTGCCAATTTGTGCTCTTGGCGGATCAGTAGCAACTCCAAAAACTGGAATTACAGCTGAAGTTATTGAAGTACAAGGTTTAGATGAATTAAAAGCTTTAGGCGATAAAGTAAAAGGTAAAATTGTGTTTTTTAACAGACCAATGAATCCTGAAAATATCGGAACTTTTGATGCGTATTCAGGTGCTGGAGATCAAAGACGAAGTGGCGCAAAAGAAGCTGCAAAATTAGGAGCGGTAGGAACAATTGTTCGTTCATTAAATTTGCGTTTAGATGATTTTCCACATGCAGGAGCGCAGAGTTATGGCGATTTGCCAAAAGAACAATATATTCCGGCTGCAGCAATCAGCACAAATGGAGCAGAATTATTGAGTAAATTATTGAAAAATAATCCAACACTAAAGTTCTATTTCAAACAATCTTGTGAGACGTTGCCAGATGTATTGTCACATAATGTAATTGGAGAATTGACAGGAACTGTAACTCCAGAAAATATTATGGTTGTTGGAGGCCACTTAGATTCTTGGGATCTTGCAGATGGTTCTCATGATGATGGAGCAGGAGTGGTGCAAAGTATGGAAGTTGTCCGTATTTTGAAAAACCTAAACTACAAGCCTAAAAATACCATTCGTGTGGTATTGTTTATGAATGAAGAAAATGGCGGAAAAGGCGGCGCTAAATATGAAGAAGTTTCAAAACAAAAGAACGAAAATCATATTTTTGCTTTAGAAAGTGATTCAGGCGGATTTACACCAAGAGGATTCTCAATTGAAGCTGATGATGCTAACTTGAAAAAAATTCAAGGTTTCAAAGATCTTTTTGAGCCTTATTTTATCCATAGTTTTACAAAAGGGCATAGTGGTTCGGATATTGAGCACTTAACCTCTAAAACGATCGTTAAAGCAGGTTTACAGCCAGATTCTCAACGCTATTTTGATTATCACCACGCTGCAAACGATAAATTTGATGCAATTAACAAAAGAGAATTAGAACTTGGAGCAGCAACAATGACTTCATTGATTTATTTAATTGATCAAACTGGAATTATTCTTCCAACGGCGAATTAAAATTCTAAAAAATAATTTCTAAAAGCTATGAGTTTATACTTGTAGCTTTTTTTTGTTTAGTTAATAAAAATTGTTACTTCATCACAACTACATAATACAAAAAAGTAATCGGAATATTAGAAAGCAAAATCAAGATTTTGACAGCGATATCCTTTCTGCATTCTCGAAGATTAATAAACCTGTCAATTAAATGAACAATCATTATTGTATTTAAGATTATCGCTGAAGCTGCAAATGGCCAGGCAATAACCAAAACATTTGGGTTTTCGTTCGAAATAATATAAAGGACAAACAAAAACGAACTAATTATAAAAGTTCCAATTGCGAGTTCGGCAGATTGTTTTTCTTCAAAAGATTTTTCTGTTATTGTTTTCATGATTTTATATATTAAAGGTTTTTTGAATCGCCTGAATGGGCATATCTAAAATTTTCGAAAAGTTCAAATAGTAAAAAGAATGTGCTCGTTTTCCTTTTTTATATTGCTGAAAGAAATACTTAATGTGTTTAGGATAAAAAAACGTTCCTGATAGAAGGACTAAAAACAAATACAGACTTGTTTTGCCATTTCCTAAAAGATAATACTGCATTCCGATTTCTTCAGGAACAGAAACCCCAGTATTTGTCAAGACGTGAATAATGTCATGATCTTCGAGTTTTTCCTGTATATCAAAATGATTTTTATAAAGAAAAGTTCCTAGGCTAAATCCTAATGTATCTACTGGATAATCTAACAAATCTGCCTTTTTGATTTCCCAAGGCTTATTTCTTTTGAAATATTTTTGATATGGCTTTTTGGTACATTCGTACATTTTTTCGAATAAATGATTTTTCATATTTATATTTTAAAAGTTCTTTGAAATTCAAAGTTAATTAATAAATAAAAAAGCTAATTGATTTGTTGAATTAGCTTTATGTTTTTAATACGTATCAATTACTGTCTCTAACAAATCAGAATCGACCAAATCAGAAGGAGCGACTACTTTTTCTTCCATGGGAATATCATTTCCATATCTTTCTTTTACTATTTTCTGAACTCTTTCATCGTGTAAATTAAAATCTTTAAGTTCTTTTAGTTTAGATAATTCGATGCCGGCACCATTTTTATAAATTTTCCAGATCAATTCAGAACAATAGATTCTTGTGTCTGTCCACTCAAAATAGGCGTCATATTCTTTGCCTAAAAGGTGTTTTCCATACGCTTTCATTTTTTCAAGAGTTTCGTCAGAGAGAATTTTTTCAGCATTTTTTAATCGCTTTACTACATACTTATGATCTTTTCCGCGCGCGATCCATTCCTGAAGAGGCGTTATTTTTACGGGCTGAACCGCTTCTAAAACAAACTCGCCTCCGTTTACAAAGAATATAATGCCACAATGGGAAAATTTAGAATTCGTTGCAATTCTAACCGCTTCGCATTGTTTTGATTCTGATGTTTGAAAAATAATATCTCCATCTTGAATTTTATTAAAACTGCTATTTTCTGTTTTTTTAGAAAAAGGATTGTTCGGGAAAACAGCCATTGCTACATATAAAGCAAGTCCAAAACTTAAGAGGAATGTAATTCCGAGAAACCAATGTTTTTGTTTTTTCATCTTTTTTATTTAAAAATTCAAAGATACTTTATTTCTTTATATCAACACATTCAAAAAGAACTTTGAGTTACAAAGTAAATAATAAAAAAAATAGCTGCCAAATAAATGACAGCTATTTTTAAATATATTTTACCAATGTTTAAATTCTAAAAATACCACCTACAGCAATAATTCTCTGAAAGAATAAAAAATGCTGAGTCGCTTTATCATCATTACTAACAGTAGTTCTAATATCTTTCATATCGATATAACCGCCTTTTAACTCACCTTGCAAGTAAAAATACTTGAAGAAAGTAAAGTTAATTCCCGCTTTTGCAGAAACTCCAAAACCAGAAACATGAAAATCGTCATGACGTTCTTTTCCTAAAAGGGTTGTATTTGTTTTAGGATACAAAACTCCAGCACCTACGCCTTCAGTTAAGTTAATCTGAACTTTATCAGTATTGGGCAAGCCAAACCATTTCGAAATATCGTCATGTCTAGAAACTTCACTATTAATATAGTTTAAACCATCTGTATGTTCGTACATTAAAAAAGCAGGAGGATTTCCCTGAACAGCACCTTGATCATAACCGCCTTCCTTAGCGCCATTTTGAGACATATCTACAGGTGTATTATTATAAACTCCGTTGTAAAAAGATCCAGCTTCATCAGCAGGTAAATTAATATAACCGGTAACATTAGCCGTTTGATTCTGTGTCATCACATATTTCATGTGATCCCAGCCGATAGAAACACTGTAATGATCGTTAATGAAATATCCCATTCTAAAATTAGTTTGTGGGATTGTCATATTTGCAGGATTAATGTAGTCAATGTGATAGCCTTTTGGTTTATCATGAGCCTTCATATCCGCAACTGTAAAGTTGTAATCCTTACCTCTGAAATTTACATCAGATTTAGTATAACTGTCTCTGTTTCCTCCCCAGGAAACGAAAAATTTACCTTTATTATGCGCTGTGTATCTTTCTATTGCTATTTCTTCCTGAGCAAATATGTTTAATGAAAAACATACCAAGAAGAAAAATAAAATTTTTGTTTTCAATTAATTAGTATTAAAAATTAGAATGAATTAACTGTTTTTCTAATGGCAACCAATTTGGTCATTAAACCTTCAAAATAGTCTAAATGAAGCATATTAGCACCATCGCTTTTTGCATTAGCAGGATCAAAATGAGTTTCGATAAAAATACCGTCAACACCCACAGCAATACCCGCTTTGGCAACAGTTTCGATCATATCAGGTCTTCCGCCAGTAACACCAGCAGTTTGGTTAGGCTGTTGCAAAGAATGTGTAACATCAAGAACTGTTGTAGCATATTGCTGCATCGTTGGGATACCTCTATAATCTACAATCATGTCTTGGTAGCCAAACATTGTACCACGATCTGTAACCATAACATTTTCGTTATGACAATCTAATACTTTTTGCACAGCATGTTTCATGCTTTCTGGACTCATAAATTGTCCTTTTTTCAAGTTTACCACTTTTCCAGTATTGGCAGCAGCTACAACAAGATCAGTCTGGCGAACTAAGAACGCAGGAATTTGTAAAACATCTACATATTCTGCAGCCATAGCAGCATCTTCATTTGTATGAATGTCTGTTACAGTTGGAATGTGAAAAGTCTCTGAAACTTTTCTTAAAATTTTTAATGCTTTTTCGTCGCCAATTCCAGAAAAACTATCGATTCTAGAACGGTTGGCTTTTTTAAATGATCCTTTAAATACATAAGGAATCTGAAGTTTGTCGGTAATACCAACTAATTTTTCAGCAATTCTGAGAGCCATTTCTTCTCCTTCAATAGCGCAAGGTCCCGCCAATAAAAAGAAATTACCACTTTCAGTATGCTTAATTTGTGGAATATGTTGTATGTTCATAATATGATTTTTTGACAGTGCAAAGGTAGTTATGATTTATGAATAGCAGATGTAGATTTAAGTTTTTTTTAAGAAGCTGTTTATGCTATCTGCTTCAAACAATGTCTGCTCAACTCCCGTTAAAATAAATTATTTGCGAAGTAATCCTTTTTCCCCGAAACCTAGTAACTATAAGGGCTAGATATTCGCGTTTTCTGACAATTACTTAATGAAACTTACTTTTAAATTAAATTCTGTTTCCAAGATAGTATTCAATTGATCATCTTCAAAAGAAATAATTTCTGTAATGCCGTTGTTTACTGATTTTATTGCGTTTTTAAACAAGATTTTTTTGCCAAAGAGATTTGGCAAAACAACAATTAAGTTTTGAGTAAAAAAAGAATCTGGATGGGAGTAATTATAATGATTGGCAGGTTTAAAATCGATCCACCTTTGAGGAGTCAAATCAAAAGAATATAAATTAGACCATTCTTTTCCGATTTGCATTTGCAGCAAATATTCGTTTTCTTCTGTTTTTACTAAAGTAAAAGTATCAAAATCCTGCTGAATTTTAGTTCCAATGTCACTTAGTTTTAAAGGTTCTCTAATGCTGTTGCCTCCAAATCCCAGATCAATTAAATATTCTTCATTTTCGATTTCAGCAATTATCGCCAAATGCGTTTTAGGATTCTGACCCGGATTAACTAACGGACGAACCGCAATATAATAATGAGGAACTCCAATTTCTTGAAGGGCTAACGAAAATATGCCGTTAATTTGATAGCAATATCCGCCACGTTTTTTATCTATAATTTGATTTACAATATCGTCTCCAATTAAGGATATTGCTTTCCCGGCCTGAACATCAATATTTTCAAATGGCACACTAAATAGCTGGCTTTGCATCAATTTTTTTATGCCTTGTACATTCAAATCAATTTCTCCTGAAAAATTAATTCTGTTTAAATACTCCTGTAAATTAAAGTTTGTGGCTTCAATTTTATTATTGTTTTTTGATTGTTCCATTTTATTAATTTTAATTCTTTTCTATCTGAATCTTAGATAGAAACACATAAACAAGATGTTTGCTTTGTAGTAAAGTTACAAAATCGCTACGTTTGAATTCGGCTTTTTAGTCTTTTAAAGGAATTTTATCACTGTAAACGCTGAAATATACTTTACTAAAAAATGTAAAAAATCAAATTGGATAGCTCTTCATTTTCTTAATTTTTTATAATAGATGCCAAACAAAATTAATCCAAGAAAAAATAAAATATTTGCTAAAACCCGAATACAAACTACAGTCTGAATTTCAAACATAAAATTTTTAGGTTCTGCAGAATCAGAATAAAGCAATTGGTAAAGATTAACTTTAGAAAATATAATTCCGGGAACAGTAAGTAAAAAATGGATTATAAATTTTTTAAAATTTATTTCATTTTTAAATTTAGCAAGCTTCCAATAAAAAAGACTAACTAGAATCAGAAGTAAAAATTTAATTAGCGCAGGAAGTAACGGATAAGGATAGATTGCAGTATGCCAGCCTGGAATTAAAGATGAAAAGAAATCATAACTTAAAATCAGAGGCAGATATAAATATGGAAAAGTAAAAGCAGATAAAATGGCGAAAATTATAAAAGCTTTCTTAGTTTTAATTACCATGAATTAACTATTTTCAGCACTATTTTTTCTATATCTATTTATAAAATACTGAATGATTATAGCGAGTATTAGAAGAGTAGTAAGAAATCCAGCAAACCCAATAAGACCTAAAAATCCCATTCCGCATTTGGTTTGATTTGGATGCTGTTCGAAATATTGGTCAAAATTATATATGGCAATCTTGTATGATGCGATTGATAAAACGACTTGTGAAATTATACTGATAAAAGATACATTACTAAAGGTTATTGAAAATTTATCTCGAATAGCTTTATTGCCAAATATCAATTGAAAGAGCAGTGGTAAAATGAGTAGAATCAAAGGAATTATTCCGAACATATATTTAATTTTTAAAATTATTTGTTTAGAATTACCCCTTTTTCAAGCTCAATCCCATCGGAACCATTAAAATACCTTTTTCATAAATATTCAAATAGAGCGTAATAGGTTTCTTTTGGCCTGCCCATCTTAATTCATAAACATTTAAAAAGCCAGCGCCCATATCGCTTCTTTTAGTAGGGAATGGACAGCATGTTTCTAGACGTTTATACGTGATTTTCTCGCCATTTGGCCCAGCTAAAGCATTTAAAAAACGGCTTTCGTTTACAGCTTCGTCTTTAGTATTTCTGTAAAAAATGTTTACGGGATAATCAGGGTCATAACCGTATTTTTTGTCTTTGCTGAATACTGTAATAGCAAAAGTATTGTCTTTCTTCAAAATTAAATCGGGAGCATTGTCATCGACATTTTTCAGAGTCGATTTAGTGCTCACACATGAAGTTGCAGTAATGAGTACAATAATAAACAGAATTATTTTTTTCATGGTTAAATGGTATTGGTCATACAAATGTAAAAGGTTTTTATGCCACAAATTTCCACAATTTAATTTATTTAGAGATTAATAAAAATCAGTTTGAATCTGTTTAGTGCGTGGCTATTCCGTTTTTTTTAAATTCAATTTTAATATACCATTCACAATCAGATATTGTGCCACAAGATACGTCAGCATAATAAAAAAAGAACTTTTCTCGATTGGTGAATAAAATTTGTTAATTGCTAAAATACTGTCGGAAACAACAAATACAATTGCGCCAAGGAAAATATAGAAATTACCAGGTTTTTCCCAGATTAAAAACCCATTAAAAGCAAAAATAAGCATGATTGAAATTACGGTCGCATATACAATTACTGGAATTCGCAATTCGCCTAAACTAGGCAGTAAAAGACAAAGCATTCCGACTAAATACAAAGCAATCAGAATACTTCCTATTCCAAAAACAACTGTATTTCGTTTGAATTTTCCTTTGATTTGTTTGTTGAAAAGCGCACAGTACATAATATGCGAAATAAGGAAAGCTACCAATCCAAGAATAAAATAGATCTCGGCAATATCTGCAAAAAGCAGAATTACGTCGCCTACCCAAGAAAAGAACAAAGCAACTAAAAGTGTCTTTTTTGAGGGGAATTTTGGATAAAAATAAACTCCAAAAGCTAAAAGCGGAATCAAAATTGGTTTTAGAAAGAGGTCTAAATTTTCATATCCTACTAGTAAAATAATAAGATAAAATAGGCTTAAAGCACTAAAAATTCTAAAGTACATTGCGTTTCTCATAATGGGGGTTATGAATTTGTTGGTTATTTAGTTAGTTTTGAAATCGATTTTTACAAAATAAATCGCAGTTAGAAAAGATAGGGTTAAATAAGTTAAAATGATATAATTACTCGCTGAAAAAATAAGATTTAATCCAAACCAATCGCTGTAAAACAAAATGATTCCGATTGCAATAGCAAAACGCAGACCTTCCCAAAAAATGGCATATTTGCTTTTATCCATCAATTCAGTATAGCTGTAAATGGTTGCCAAAATAAATAAACCATAAATAAAGATATTTGGAAGACCAATTTTAGCAATATTATCAAACAGATAAGTAACAAACAAAAGTGTTATAAGAACCTGTGCTACTGACCAATAAATCAGTTTTTTCGAGTTTTTTGTCCCGTATTTCTCAAAATCAAAAACATTTTCTATTTTGTTTACGGGATATTTTTCTTCAAAATTTTCAGGACGCCAGCCAGTTGGTTTAAACCAAATCGTTAATTTATCTTTCCAATTTTCAGCGCGCCATGTATCAGAAATTAACAAACTCAAATGCTGAAAATTAATTTTGATTGGATTCCATGTATTGGCGGGTCTTGTAATACCGAAAACCGGAGGAACATCTTCTAATTCGGCCTGAAAAGTACCGAAAAGCTTATCCCAAAAAATAAAAATCTGAGAATGATTTTTATCTAAATGTTCTGGATTTATAGCATGATGCACACGATGATGTGAAGGCGTGACCAAAATATTTTCTATAAATCCCATTTTTTTAATATGTTTGGTATGATACCAAAATTGCAAAAATAAGTGCAGAGGCAAAGTGATTGTAATTACAGATGCAGGAACTCCAAGCAATGCGGCCGGAATCAATAAAAAAGTAAATAAATTGACTAAACTGGCAATTGGCTGACGCAAAGCGCAGGCCAGATTAAACTCTTCACTGCTGTGGTGAATAGCGTGTTTGTTCCAGAGAAAATTAATTTGATGTGCTAATCTGTGACTCCAATATCCATAGAAATCAATCACAAAAAAAGCAATACAGTAGGAGAGAACATTAGGTTCTAAATGATAGATGGCAATTTTAGAAACCAGCCATTCATAAGAAATAAAAGTAAGGCTAAGTCCTAAAACGTCTTTTACAGAATTTGTAATTCCGGAACTTATACTCGATACGCTGTCTATTAAGGGAGCGGTATCGTCCTTCTTATAAATGCCATATATTTTTTCGATTACAATTAATGCTAAAAAAATAGGCGTTGCGATAATCAATATCTTTCCGTATTCTTCCATAAAAAAAACATTCTATTTTATTTCAAATATAAAATAAAATAGAATGTTTTGTAAATTATTTAAAGAATCAAATTAATAAAATACTAGTAATCTAGATTTTGGTAAAAATTAATAAAATAAATTTTTGGTGTTTTTTGATTTTTAATTTCAAATTTGATCACTTCCTTTACTGGTTGAAAAGTATCATACTTTATTTCTAAAAGTTCCTCATTTTTGGCATTTACAACTCCATATTTTTTATTTTTCTGAACAATAAATTCTCCAGTAGAATAAATCTGTTCGATCGAACTAAATTCGCATGGAATAACAATTTTATTTTCATTGCTGATCACGCCAAATTTATTTTCGTTTTTAAATATTTGATACTTGCTTTCAGAAATTCCGTTTGAAAAATATTGTTTTTTTACAAATTCATTAACGGGAATTTCTACTTCAGAATAATTTAGATTATTTATTGTGAGAAGATAATTTTTGGAATTTTTTACTGCGAAAATTTTATTCTGGAAACCATTATAAAACTCATAACCTTCAGGAACAATTAATTCTCCATTTTCGGAAAACAAACTATTTTTATTGTCTAAATTGGTTGTGATATAATAGTTTGAAAAAGCTTGTATGTTTTGATATTGAAATGGAATTACTTCTTTCTCTATAAAAGGATTTATTATAGCTTTTAAATCGCCTTTCTGTGCGAGATATTGATTTTTGAATTGAGAAGTATCTTTGTAATTTACAGTATAAATTGAATTGTAAATTAATCGTTTTAAAGTGGAATCATTTTTAGTTACAAAACCATATTTGTCCTTTTCCTTAACGATATAAATGGAGTTTGATGGTAAAATGTCGTCATATTTACATTCAATTTCATACTTCCCGGATGAATTTAGAACACCTTTTTTATTAGTAACGGTGTTGCGAATGATATACGAATCTGAACCAATTATTTTTTCAAATTTATGATTTTTAATAGTATTCAATACAACAGCACCTTCATTATTGAGAATTAATGTAGTATTGTTTTGCAGCGTCGCGATAGATTTTTTATTGGTAAAGTATTCAATATCTTTTGCTTGAAAGTTTGTTAATTGCTTTCCTTTGGAATCAAAAAGGTCGATCGAATTATTATTTTCAACAAACAAAATGCCGTCTTGACTCATTATGCTTTCAAACTTTATAGGAAGAATTGTTTTGTTTAGGGTATCTAAAACACCTGTTTTGTTATTATTAGAAACTCTAATGAGGCCTTTTTGTAAATAATAAATATCATCATATTCTAGTGGAATTCTAACGCTTCCTTTTAAATCAATATAACCGCGTTTGAATTTTTTATTAATCGTTTTTACAACTTCAAATATATTTTTAAGTTCTTTTTTATTATCGATATAATCATAAGTAGGTTTGATAATGACATTTGCAAGAGTGTCTATTAATCCCATTTTTCCTTTAAAAGTTCTAAAAACTGCATAATTGTTTTCGTAAGCATATACGTATTCATATCCCAGTGTTTTATCTTTTATCAATTGCTCACGAAGATTATCAAATTTTTGCTGGCTTAAAGAGATTAAAGGGAATAAAAATAGAAGAAATTTGAGGTATTTCATGATTTTAATTTTCGTAAATTATAAGTAAAAAATCAAATGAATCGGCTTAAAATAAAAAAGCATTCTATTTTATTCAAATATAGAATAAATAGAATGCTTCTGTGTTAGATTATTTTTTGCAATTAAACAATTTCAGCGCTTAAACCTGCTTCTAAAAGTTGTGTGCATTGAGGTTTTAACTTATCCATCGGGCCAGTTTTTACAGTGCATTTACCGTTATAATGTACAATTAAAGAACATTGTTCTGCTTGCTCCGGTGTATGATTGCAAACACGCATCAAAGTATCAATTACGTGATCAAAAGTGTTTACATCGTCGTTGTAAACAATGATTTCGTTGTTGAAACCCGTCGCTTCCTTTTCTCGGACTCTTTCTCTTACTTTTTCTTTAGTACTCATGTTTTTAAGTTTTTGTACTGTAGTAATTACTAAACTAATTTACGTATTTTAATGAAACCCAGTTGTTTCTTTGAAATTTTTTAACATATGTCAATCCTTTTTCCGTGCATGAAGCATCAATAAAAGGAATATCTTCTTCGTAAAAACCACTGAATAAAATAATTCCTTTTGGGTTTAAAGAATTTACATAAGCCTGCATATCATTCAACAAAATATTTCTGTTGATATTTGCGATGATCAAATCATATTTTTTGCCTGCTAATAACGCAGCATCGCCTTCGTAAACGGTAATGTGTTTGCAGTTATTGCGTTCTGCATTTTCAATCGAATTCAAATAACACCAGTTGTCAATGTCGATGGCGTCAATTGGCTGAGCGCCTTTCATTTCAGCTAAAATTGCTAAAATAGCTGTTCCACAACCCATATCTAAAGTTTTTAAGCCTTCAACGTCCATTTCAAGCAAATGCTGGATCATCATATGCGTTGTTTCGTGATGACCAGTTCCAAAACTCATTTTTGGCTCTATTACAATATCAAATTCGGCATTAGTTTTTGGGTGAAAAGGAGCGCGAACGTGGCATTTTCCATCAACATCAATAGCTTCAAAATTCTTTTCCCATTCTTCATTCCAGTTAACCTGATCGATTTCTTCGACGGTATATTCGATTTTAAATTCCTCTGACTGCAAAATATAAATGTCATCTAGAATGTTTTCATCCCATAAATCTTTCTTTACATAAGCCGAAATTCCGTTTTCTGTTTCTGTAAAAGTTTCAAAAGCTTTTTCGCCCAACTCAGCAATTAAAATTTCTGATCCTGGTTCTTTCGGTTCAATCGTAAAATGATATCCTAAATATATATTCGACATAAATAATTTTTTTTGCAAAGGTAATTCTTAAATTATAAATTTCAATTTAAAAAAACCAAATTCCAAATCCCAATACGAAAAAACCATTCGCATCGCGAATGGTTTTTGTAAGTATAAAATCTAAAATCTAAAATCTAAAATCTAAAATCTAAAATCTAAAATCTAAAATCTAAAATCTAAAATCTAAAATCTAAAATCTAAAATCTAAAATCTAAAATCTAAAATCTAAAATCTAAAATTAGATAGCAGTAACAATTGCTAAAAAGTCATCTGCTTTTAAAGCAGCACCTCCAATTAAACCACCATCAACATCTGGTTTACCAAAGATTTCTTTTGCATTGTCTGGTTTTACAGATCCGCCGTATAAAATAGAAACTTCATCAGCGATGTCAGCTCCAAAAGCTTTACGGATAGTTTCTCTAATAAATTCGTGCATTTCCTGAGCTTGTTCTGGCGAAGCCGTTTCTCCGGTTCCAATTGCCCAAACTGGCTCATATGCTAAAACAACATTTGCCCAAGATTCTTTTGCAATATGAAAGATTCCATCACGCAATTGGTTTTCAACAATATTAAAATGATTTCCTGATTGACGATCTTTTAGTTCTTCTCCAAAACAGAAAATTACAGTCATTTCATGTTTCAAAGCAGTATCAACTTTGTCTGCGATTAATGCATCTGTTTCGTGAAAAATAGCTCTACGCTCAGAGTGACCAAGAATTACTGTTTTTACACCAATGCTAGTTAGCATGTCTGCAGAAATTTCTCCTGTAAAAGCTCCGCCTTCAGCTTGGTGAACATTTTGTGCAGCAACTCCAATAGTTGTATTTTTTACTTTTGCAACAGCAGCTTGTAAATTTACAAATGTTGGGGCAACAATTACTTGCGCAGTAGTTTGTGCTGGTATTTTAGCAATTAATTCGTTTAATAATTCTTCAGTTTGTCCAGCGTTTTTATGCATTTTCCAGTTTCCTGCAACAATCTTTTTTCTCATTTTGGTAGTTTTTATTATTCTTTTAATTTTTGTTTTTTTTTGAAGTTTAGCTTAATCATTGAAATTTTAATTTAATGATATTGCCGTTGTGAATTCCGATTGCAAATTATTTTAAGCTTGCTAAAGTTACATTGATTTTATCAAAATCAGTTTCGATAGCACGATATAAAACGATTTTTCCTGTTTTGTCAACAATAATATATCTCGGAATCCAATCTAAATCTATTGCTTTGCCAAAAACACCTTTCATTCCGTCGTTCATCATAAAATGATCGCCTTTTAATTCGTGTTTCTCAATTCCTATTTTCCATTTGTCAGCCGTTTTATCAGCAGAAAGAAATAAGTACGAAACGTTAGGATTGTTAGCTTGAAGTTCTTTTACTTTTGGCATTGCTTTTACGCAATCGCCACACCAAGAAGCCCAAACTTCGATTACTAAAGTTTTTCCTTTATATTTTTTTAAAATGTTTTTGAAAGAAGTCTGACCTCCATCAAGAGTTAATAATTTTTCAGACAAAGCTTCTTTAGAAAAACTTGTTTTTTGAGCTTGTGAACATGAAAATGTAATAAATGCAATAAAGACTAGAGCTAATTGTTTCATATTAATATTTTATTTTTTAATGTAATTGGTACGCCATTCTTCCATTGTATTTGGTTTTAGAATCGTGGCCATTTCATAATTTAAAGTTTCCCAACAAAGTTAAACAAACAAATTGAAAGCCAAATGGAGATTAACAAAATTTGAAGACTCGTTTATTTTATAACAAAACATAAAATTTAGGTTAGAAAAAACAGAATGAAATCGTAATAGTTGGACTTAAAAATCAGATTTTTTTTTAAATATATTTTTTGATCCATCAATAAAAGGGTTATTTTTTATTTTCTGCTATTTTGTGAAGATAAAAAAACGTCATAAATCAGCTTTTTTTAAGAAGCAGAAGTATAAAAAAAGAGCATTAAAAAAAGCTCTTTTTATCATTTTAAGTAAATATAAGATTTTCTACAATTTCTATTTTAAGGAATTTTAAACTACTTTAATTATAATTGCCGTTAGCCCATTTTTTGCTTGGTGCAATCCATTCATCTAAAGCTTTGTACAAAAAGCCATGTTTAAGATTGGTATGTAATTCGATTTCTTTAAAATGATTTATTTTAAGCTTTGAAGTTTCTTTTCTTTTAATTGCTGATACACCATAGATATCTGATTTTTCATAAATGGTTAAAATATTACCGCAGAAATTAATATCTGGAATTTCTTCAATATCCGAATCTCTAAAACATCCAATAAATACAAAATTCACATCCGGATTTGCTAAATAAGTTGAAACATATTGAGCAATATAACCTCCTTTTGAAGTTCCGATTACGGTGATTTTATTTGACGAAACGCCTTTTTTTAATAACGCCTTGATTTGCTTGACGATCTTTTTGGCATACTTTGCAGCATTGGTATTTTTGCTTCTTATTTCGCTGTAAACAATAAAATTATCTGCTCTAAATGAAGTTAATATTTCATTGTATTCTGCTTTCCCATATTCAGGATGAGGAACGCTTAAATCATTTTCTTCAATGAATTTATTATGCAAAAAAAATATATATCGTTGATCGTTATTTGATGTTTTTGATTTGCTATAGCCTGAAGCAACTAAAAAAATAGTAAGCACAAAAGTAAATAACAACTTTGGTAATTGTTTCATAGAAAGGTTTGTTTTTTAGAATAATTTCAAAACAAATATAAAAAACAAAATTTCTGATTTACTATTTTTCTTACGTAATGTTAATAACAAAAAAACGCCAATTCAGCTAAATTGATAGCAAAATTGACGCAGTTAAAATCGTATTGATTCGAGATTTTTACAATTTCAAATCATCAACATCATTATAATGTACTTTTTGAATTATAGTTCCGTTATTCAATATTACAATACTTGGATTTGCTCTTTCAATTGTTTTTAAAGCTGTTGCATCGCAGAAGTAGAAATCGACATCTAAACCGTATTGTTTTTTAGCTTTTGCAATTTCATCTGCTCCAGAAGCCGTCATCGCAACAACTTTGTATCCTTTTGCTTTTGCGTCTGCATTAACTTTGGCTAACTTTTGCATTCCCTCTGGATTAGAGAAAGCTAAATCGTATGTAACAAAAATTACTAATTTTGGTTCTTTCAATAATTCTTCTTTATAATCAGAATCGTCTTTTGTCATCGTAAAATCATGAATTGGCGGTACGTAACCTTCAGTAATTACTTTGTCTTTACGATCTACAAATGTTGCGCCTTCAGGAATATTTGCTAAATCTTTTTCTGTAAATTCTTTGTCAACGCCATTTACTTTATAGATAAAAGTCATTTCGACAACTGATTTTGGAGCGCCTTCCGGAATTTCCATTCCTTTCTCAATGTTTGTTCCTACTTTGTAAGGACGAAAATCTTTTAACGGATTATGGTTTAATACCCAAAACGCCATAAATGCTGATAGGGCAACGCTTATCAAAACAACTAGATTTGTTATTGAATTTGAAAATAATGGCTTAACTAATTTCTGATTGAAGAATAAAATCAAGATGAAGAAAAGCAATACAACATCTTTTGTAAATGATTGCCAAGGTGTTAAATGTAAGGCATCTCCAAAACAGCCACAATCTTTTACAACATCAAAATAAGCCGAGTAGAAGGTAAGGAAAGTGAAGAAAACGATTAATACCAATAAAGCCCAAATCGTTAATTTTGATTTATAACCAACCAAAAGCATTACTCCTAAAATTACTTCTAAAATAACTAAGAAAATTGCTAAACCTAAAGCCAATGGCTCTAAAAATGGCATATTAAAAACCGGCTCGCTAAAATATTCGGCCAATTTATAAGAGAAACCAACTGGGTCGTTTAGTTTTATTAATCCGGAAATGATAAATAATACACCGACAAATAATCGGGAGAATTGAGTAATAATGTTTTTCATAGGAAGATTTATTTAAATTCCAATTTATTAAAATCTCAAATTCCAATATTAAACTTTGGAATTTGGAATTTATTTTTTGGAATTTTTATTTATTGATAGGGTTTAAAATTAAAGCAAAAACAGAATAATTAATCATATCCTGATAATTAGCGTCAATACCTTCAGAAACTAAAGTTTTACCTTTATTATCTTCTATTTGTTTTACGCGAAGCAGTTTTTGAAGAATCAAATCTGTTAGTGAACTTACACGCATATCGCGCCAAGCTTCTCCATAATCGTGATTTTTAGCTTCCATTAACTCTTTGGTTAACTTTACTTTAGCGTCATATAATTGGGTTGCTTTTTCAACATCCAAATCAGGTTGGTCTACAACTCCTAATTCTAATTGAATCAATGCCATGATAGAATAATTAATGATTCCGATAAATTCTCCTTTTTCATCTTCATCCACTTTACGGATATCATTTTCTTGCAGACTTCTGATTCTTTGTGCTTTTATGAATATTTGATCGGTCAATGACGGAAGTCTTAATATTCTCCATGCACTGCCGTAATCTTTCATTTTATTGATAAATAAGGTGCGGCAAACCGTAATTACATTATCAAATTCAAGGGAAGTATTCTTCATTTATTGCTGTATATTTGCTAAAATTTCTTCAAAAATAAGGATAATTTTTTAAGAGTTTCAAGTTTCAGGTTCTCTTTGTTTCAAGTTTTTTCTAAACAAAGTGTTAATGCACAACTTGAAATCAAAAATAAAAAGTTTCAGGTTTCAGGTTTTCTTAGTTTCAATTTGAAGAGCTTTCGCAATCTACATTAACATGAAACATGAAACATGAAACAAAAAATAAAAACATATGTTGATTAACTGCAAAGGCGACCTTATA
Source organism: Flavobacterium sp. MR2016-29 (assembly GCF_015350695.1). NCBI lineage: Bacteria > Pseudomonadati > Bacteroidota > Flavobacteriia > Flavobacteriales > Flavobacteriaceae > Flavobacterium > Flavobacterium sp. MR2016-29. Next base: position 606,341 of record NZ_JADKPU010000001.1, on the reverse strand, counting down.
GATTTATCGATTCCTAAAGTAATGGGAATCTTGAATGTTACGCCAAATTCTTTCTTTGACGGAGGAAAATATAAAAACGAAGACGAAATAATCTCACAAGTAGATAAAATGCTCTCTGAAGGCGCATCATTTATAGATATTGGCGCCTATTCAAGTAAGCCAAGTGCGGAATTTGTATCAGAACAAGAAGAAATCGACCGAATTGTTCCGGCAATTGAATTGATTTTAAAGCATTTTCCAGCAACTTTATTGTCGATAGATACTTTTAGAGCCGAAGTTGCAAAAGCGAGTATAGAAAGCGGCGCTGCGATGATTAACGATATTGCTTCGGGCGAATTAGACGACAAAATGTTTGAGGTTATTGCAAAATATAATGTTCCATACATTATGATGCACATGCGCGGTAATCCGCAGACAATGCAGAGTTTAACGCACTATGAAGATATAGTGAAAGAAATGCTTTTCTATTTTTCTGAGAAAGTAAAAAAAGCGAGAAGCCTAGGAATTAATGATTTAATATTAGATCCAGGGTTTGGTTTCGCCAAAACAACCGATCAAAATTATGAAGTCATGCAAAAAATGGAACTTTTTAATCTTTTAGAATTGCCTATTTTAGCTGGGATTTCTAGAAAATCGATGATTTATAAAACACTTAATGTTACGCCACAAGAAGCATTAAACGGAACAACGTTTCTCAATACAATAGCTTTGACGAAGGGTGCGAAAATTCTTCGCGTGCATGATGTTAAAGAAGCGATGGAATGTGTTACTTTGTTTAATAAAATTAGTTTTTAATATAAATAATTCGTGCAGTTTGTCATTTCGATCCCGAGCCTTCGGGAGAGAAATTACACACGTAATTACTCAATGAAAATCGCAAATCTTGTCGAGTTTCGAGTGTGATTTCTCCTCCGTCGAAATGACATACTTTGTGTTATAAAATAAAAAAATAAAAAAATAAAAAAAATGAAATACTTTACTTTGATTATCGCTTTCCTTCTTTTTTCCTGTGCAAGTAAAGAAGACGTTTTACTTCCAAAATCAAATGTCACAATTGTAAAAGATGTACAAGATCTTTCGCCAATTTACATCTTTTTTAAAATTGAAGGAAAAGATACAATCGCCGATGTGAATCGCAAAAACAGCATAATTTCAACCAATTGGATTTTCAATATTGACAAACGTTTGCCTTTAAGATTGGTTATTCCTGAGATAATAAAACTTCAGGAAAAAAAACGTGGTGAAAGTGCCCACAAAAATGAAAAAGCCGAAAATTATTATTCGTATGCTGATTCTGTTGGAAAAAATTTAGCCTTTTTGCCTTTCACGAAAGTGTATTACGCAATGGAAAAACCTACAACAGGCGATTTAGTAATTTATTTTAAGAAAGGAAGTAATATCGTTTTGGTGAATAACGAAGAAACTAAAAAAGAAGAAACCTTAGAACATATTAGCCGTATCGCTTTTTTTGTAAAACCCAAAGTGTATTTGCAGTTTGATAAAAATATGAGCTATCAGGAATATATTCAAAATAAAATATTATTTAAAAAACTAGATTCTTATAACGACGAAATTCCAAAAGAATTCATTTTTTAGTTCTCAAAACTGAAACAAAATCTTTATTGATGATGATAAGGTTCATTTCGTAAAATGGTAAATCCTCTATACAATTGTTCGATAAAAAATAAACGAACCATTTGATGCGAAAACGTCATCAGCGAAAGCGAAATTTTCCCTTGCGCTTTGCTGTAAACCGTATCAGAGAATCCGTATGGACCGCCAATTACGAAAACCAACGTTTTGATTCCGGAATTCATTTTCTTTTGTAATTCTTCAGAAAAACCAACGCTTGAGAAATTTTTTCCGTTTTCATCTAATAAAATCAATTGATCTGTTGGCGTTAGTTTCGACAAAATCAATTCGCCTTCTTTTTCTTTTTGCTGACTTTCAGATAGGTTTTTGACGTTTTTAATATCTGGAATAATCTCTAAATCAAATTTGATGTAAAACGACAAACGTTTGGTGTAATCGTCAATCAAAGTTTGAAGCGATTTATTATCTGTTTTGCCAATGGCGATGAGTTTGATATTCATATTTATTTTTTTGCCACTAATTACACAAATTTTATTTTTTATAGATATGGACAAACCTAACAGGTTTTTAAAACCTGTTAGGCTTAGAGTTTAATTTTTAGAAAATTTCGCTTCAAAAGTTTTAAAACGATTATCAAGATCTTTGATTAATTGTTTTTTAACCGCTTCATCCTGAATAAAACTATAATTGATACTGTTATAAACATATTGCTTAATAATGGCATACGAAACATCAGGATATCTTTTGGCTAATAAAACATATTGTTCTGTCATATTGCTTCTTAAAATTCCGGCGTCGTCTGTGCTAATGACAATTGGAACATTAAATTCCTTATAAAGCGTAAACGGATGTCTGTTTTCTTTTACTTTCAAAATAAATTCGTTGCTTGCTAAATTAATCTCAATCGGAATAATATTTTTTGACATATATTTCAATAAATCATACGAATTTGCTTCGTATGCGATATCAACTCCGTGCCCAATTCTTTTAGCACCTGCAATATAGATCGCGTCATTAATGTGCCAAGTCAAATCTTCTGGCTCTACCAAACCTAAAGTCAGTTCTCCGGCATGAAGCGTATATTTTACATCTGGAAATTTCGAGTGACAATATTTAAACATCACCATATGAAGCCAATAATCTTTCATTGAGTTTTCGCCATGTTCAGGAGAAACGATATTTACGCCAGCAACCAATTTGCTGTCGTTTGCTGAGATAAAAGCGATAGTCAGGTTTTTGAATAAATCAACCGGATCCATAAAGCGAAGTACAAAATTTTGATAACGCATAGTGAACTTTTCGTCATCAATCTTTAAGTCTTTATGCAGTTTTGCGATGAAGTTAGTATTGAAATCTAAAGCGTATTTTTTAGCGTCTTTTTGCTGAATAGATTTGTACAGTTCCTCTAAAAGTTTAAGTACTGCTTTTTCATCTTTTTGTGCAGAAGCTTGGCGTAATTTTGTATTAAAATCACTCAAATCTGAAACATTCATATCACACGGAATTGTAGAGAATTGCGTTTCGATATAACTGACGTTTTCTGCAATGGCACGCTTTTTTAATTCGAGCATTCCTTCCGCAAAATGGCCTTTTATAGTAGGTTCGAATTTCTGGAAAGAGTCAAAAAACTGATCATCAGAAGGTACAGATCCGTTATAATCTTTAACTGACCACGTCTGCATTACTTGCTGTTGGTAAAAAGCCAGTTTTCCTTCCTCTTTAAGAGAGGAGAATGTTTGCCAGTTGCCTTTTGCAGGTTTAGTTTTCGAAACTTGCATAGTTTCTAAATTAAGATAAAAATCTTCAGCAATTGCTCTTTCTAAAAGAGGTTCTGCATAAATAGATCCTGAAAAATGGTGATGTAAATCGCCGCCTTTTGGCATTTGTTGAAAAAAAGCTGTTAAGAGAGCTTCATTATTTCTTATTTTTTCTAAATAATTTTCAGCTGTTTGAGAAAAGCCGATTTGTGCTATAAAAAAACAGAAAAGTGTAATTATCCTCGTCATACTCTAAGTTTAAATTACATGCAAATGTAAGAGTTTTGGAGGAGATTTTAAAATTGATTTTGATTATGGTGATTTTTACCGCAAAGAACGCAAGGTTTTATCCCAGACATAGCTTAATATAAACGCAAAAGTTCGCAAAGCTTTGCCTGAAAAACTTTGCGAACTTTGCGTAATTCTTTGTGTGCTTTGCGGTAAAAAAACTTATAATCTTAGCAACTTAGAACCTTAGCATCTTACGAAAACAATACATACCTAATATCTTCATTCTTATCAAAAACACTTTTTGCAAAAGGACAAAGCGGGATAATTTTTAAATTGTTACTTCTAGCGTAATCTACTGCTGCGAGAACTAATTTTTTGCCAACACCTTTTCCGCTAAACTCTTCATTTACTTCGGTATGGTCGATGATAAATTTAGAATCGCCTGCCCAAGTATAAGTCATTTTACCTGCTTCTTTTCCTTCTTCTATGGCTTCAAAATAGCCTTTTTTTATATCGTTTATTTGTTTTATTTCCATATTGATTTATAATAAGGTTGTTTTAATTTCTATTGAATGCATTAATACTTTGTGTATTGGGCAGCTGTTGGCAATGGTCTCTAAACGTTGTCTTTGTTCTTCATTGATATCGCCGATAACTTCTATTTTTCTGCTAAATAAGGCCACATTTCGATCAGCATCTCTTTCAAAATCAATTTTGATGTTAATTTCTGACACCTCCCATTGTTTGCGATTGATGTACATTCGCAAAGTGATTATGGTGCAGGAAGCTAATGATGCTGCCAAAAGTTCTGACGGATTAAGTCCTAAATTTTTCCCTCCAATTTCCTGAGGTTCATCTGCAATTAAAATATTGCCGCTTGCTGATTCTATTTCCGTTCGATACAAACGTGTATCGATTTTTGCTGCTATTGTATCCATATTTATTTGATTCTTGGTTCAGGTAAAGGCACAAATTCAGTTTCGCCGGGAACTTTCGGGAAAGTTTGTTCTGTCCAGTCTTTTTTGGCTTTTTCGATTAGGTTTTTATCCGAGGAGACAAAATTCCAAAAGATAAAATGTTCTTCAGGAAACGGCGTTCCTCCAAAGATATAGACGGTAGAATTTGCAGCTAATTCAAACTCACAAAGTGTGCTGTCATTTGTAATTAAAATCTGTTTCGGATCGTAAACGTGTTCACCGCTTTTAATGCTTCCTTCTAAAATATATAAACCGCTTTCGCCGAATAAGTGGTGTCCGATATTGATTTTCTTGGCTTCAGTACTTTTAATTTCAATAAAATATAGTGGACTGTAAACAGGAACTGGCGATTTTTTACCAAAAGCTTCTCCCGCAATTAATTTATACGAAACGCCGTCTTCTTCCCAAGCCGGAATATCATCTGCTTCTACATGTGTAAAATTCGGATCCATTTGCTCTAAGTCTTTAGGAAGCGCCACCCAAATCTGCAATCCGTGTAGCATTTTGTCTGAATGTCTTAAATATTCAGGGGTTCTTTCAGAGTGAACAATTCCTTTTCCGGCTGTCATCCAGTTTACAGCGCCAGGTTTTATTTCTAGTTCAGTTCCTAAACTATCGCGGTGCATGATACTTCCTTCAAACAAAAAAGTAAGAGTCGAAAGTCCGATATGCGGATGTGGAGGAACGTCCATATTTTCATGATCACTTAAATGTGCTGGTCCCATATGATCGATAAATACAAATGGACCCACAGCTCTTTTTTCACGGAAAGGCAATAAACGGCCTACCATAAAGTTGCCGATATTGGCTGCACGTTCTTCGATAATTAAACTGATATTTGACATGGTTATTTTATTTGATTTGAAAACAAAATTACAGTTGCGATAGTAATCTGTAACTTAATTTAGGTTAAGAAAAGCTGTTATTTGTATTATCTATAAAAGTAAGGAAAATGTCGAATAATTCAAATAGTACTTTATTATATAGTCGTTTTTTCATTCCGATCCCGAGGCTTCGGGATCGGAATGAAAAAAAATGAGAATTCGCTCCATTTAATCAATCAATCAATCAATCAATCAATCAATCAATCAATCAATTCAAACTCTAAAACTTCGCTCTCCTTTCCATTAATAATAATCGAAAGTTGATGATTTCCAATATGAAAAACTCTCGTTGTAATCAATTTAAAAGATTGATTTCTTTCAACCTTAATTAATTGATTTGGCTGATAGCTTTTCTCACTGATTTTAAAAACTTTTTTAGCCAAATGTCCTTTTGCCTTTTTATAATGAACCGCATATTCTAAACGAATGTTTTTTGGTTCTGGGTTTTTATTATTTAAATGAAATTGGAACTGCAGATAATCTCCAATTTTCACGATTGGTGTTTTAATTTCAAAAGATGAAAGCTCAATATTGGTACTCTCTAAACCATAATGACTTAAAATTTCTGGATGACCTTGTTTTAATAAAGTTCGAGAGCCGTGTTTTATAATGGCATCTGTTTCTTTGCTACAGCCTTTCCATTTAGAGGCAATTTCTAACACAATCTGCGGATTATCTTTAGCGATATCATTTAAGTTATTAGCAACGCTTCTGCGCACATATTCTGAAGGATCATTTTTTAGATTTTCTAAAATTGGCAAAATAGAAGCTGGATCTTTTTTCAAAAACGGAATTGCCATTGCCCAAGGTAATCTAGGACGTGAACCTTCGCTGGCTAATCTTCGAACATGATGATTTTCATGCAACGACCATTTAATCATTTCATCGATCATTTTTTCTTTATATTTTAATATGAATGGACGAACCGCAAATTCACAACTTATAAATTGAGTAATTGAAACAAACGCTTTAGCCGAAGTTTTAAAATCATCTATTCCGTATATTTCGATATAATCAGCGAAGAATATGAACGCCAAATTACCTTCTGTAAACTTGTTTTTAAGTTTCTGAATGGTTTTGTCAATTAAAGAAACGGCCTCAGTAAAGTTTTCAGGCATAAATTGATGAAATACAATTGTTGTATGTTTCATTCGTTCTTTCCATTCTTTTTGAGCAAAATCACCTTCATAAACGGCTTCAATAAATTTTTGTTTATTGAAAGAAGGATGCACTTCGGCGACAGCCTGACCCAATTTTTCGTAAAAAGAAACCGAGTAAATATCTTTAATTAATCCCATGATTTTATTTGAATGAACTTCAAAGGTATTTAATGTTTCTAATTAAAATTATAGATTGTATAGGAAATTTTAATAGATGGTATATACATCTGCTATGTGAATTAACGCAAGTGAAACACCTTTTCACAGAACTGAAGGCCTATGTTGCTATACGTTTAAAAAAATAAACCTTTTCCTTATAATTTGGATTCATTTTTTTACTCTTAAGGAATTTTTCACAGAAAGGAAACTTTCAAATCCCCAAAATAAATCCTACTTTAGCATCTTATAAAAATTAAGAAAAATGATTAGCGAAGTACAATTTCAAACCGAATTACAACTATTAATCAGTAATGCAATTCGCGAAGATGTAGGCCCGGGCGATTATAGTTCGCTGGCATGTATTCCGGATACGGCGCACGGACAAGCAAAATTATTAGTAAAAGATCAAGGAATTATAGCAGGTGTAGAGCTTGCAAAAATGATTTTTGAATATGTAGATCCAAAATTAAAGGTAAAAACCTTTATACAAGACGGAACACATGTTGAATATGGCGAAGTTGTTTTTGAGGTTTCAGGAAGTTCGCAATCTATTTTAAAGGCGGAAAGAGTGGTTTTAAATACCATGCAAAGAATGTCGGCTATTGCAACAAAAACCAATCAATATGCACAGCTTTTAGAAGGAACTGGTGCGAAAATTTTAGATACACGTAAAACAACTCCAAATTTTAGAGTGGCTGAAAAATGGGCAGTAAAAATAGGAGGAGGAGAGAACCACCGTTATGCACTTTATGATATGGTGATGCTGAAAGACAATCATATTGATTTTGCTGGAGGAATTACATTAGCGATAAAGAAAACCAAAGAATATTTGAAAGCCAATAATCTTGATTTAAAGATTATTGTTGAAGCTAGAAACTTAGATGAAATTCGTGAAATTTTGTTAAGCGACGGAGTTCACAGAATTTTGATTGATAACTTTAATTATGAAGATACTAAAAAAGCAGTCGCGCTGATTGGTAAAAAATGCCAGACAGAATCTTCAGGAAATATCAATGAAAAAACACTTCGTGAATATGGACTTTGTGGCGTAAATTATGTTTCATCTGGAGCTTTAACGCACTCAATTCATAACATGGATTTGAGCTTAAAAGCGTTTTAAATTGTTAATTGTAAATGATCAATTATTAATTTAAAAGTCGAAGAAGTCTAACCTCTAAGAAGTCTAAAAATCTAAAAATATGTCTCAAGAAATAGAAGATCGGATTGAAAAAATTCCGGTATTACGTTCTGCAGCTCGTTTTTTTAAGCAAATAAAATTGCCTTGGCTAGAGGGTTTTTCGTTGTATGATTTACTCGAAATGTACACACTCGGAATTCTCGAAGGTGCCTTTTCGTATCATGCCAGCGCCGTTTCGTTTAGCTTTTTTATGGCTCTGTTTCCTTTTACATTATTTATTTTAAACTTAATTCCTTTTATTCCAATAGAAGGATTTCAGGCCGATTTTCTTCAGTTTGTACAACAAGGAGTACCGCCAAATACATATGATGCAATCAGTAAAATTATCAGTGATATTTTAAATAACAGTCACTCTGGATTATTATCATCTGGATTTTTGCTTTCGATTTTTTTGATGGCAAATGGTATTAACGGAATTCTGAGCGGTTTTGAATCATCAAAACATGTATTTGATAAACGTGGTTTTTTTAGCCAGTATTTAGTAGCACTTGCAATTTCGCTTCTTATGACCATTATTTTGTTTGTGACAGTGGCGACGATTGTGGTATTTGAGGTCTTTATTCAGAAGACGATTATTCAGGATGTATTAAGTGATCGTATACCGCTGATAATTTTGGGCCGATATTTGTTTGTTATTTTAATGATTCTGATAACATCTTCAATATTATTGCGTTATGGTACAAAACAGTATAATAAAGTACCTTTTATCAGCATCGGATCTGTTTTTACAACGATCTTAATTGTTATATCTTCGTTCTTTTTTGGGATTTGGGTTATAAAATTCTCAAAATATAACGAACTTTATGGTTCTATTGGCACATTATTAATTCTAATGTTTTACATTTGGATTAACTGTATGATTCTGCTTTTAGGGTTCGAATTGAACGCTTCTATCAGAAAATTAAAACAAAAAAAAAATAAATAATATGAAAAATTGGATGTTAACGATTGGTGTTTTTTTCTTTGCTTTGAGTACTCAGGCTCAAAGTGTTGTTGGGAAATGGAAAACAATTGACGATGAAACAGGTGAGGCTAAATCAGTAGTAGAGATTTACGAAAAGTCAGGAAAAATTTATGGAAAAGTGGTAGAGATACTTCGTGAAAGTCATAAAAAAGATTTGTGTTCTAAATGTGATGGAGCAGATAAAAATAAACCAATTTTAGGGATGATTATTATAAACGGACTTAAAAAGGACGGATCCGAATATAATGACGGAAGTATTTTAGATCCTACAAACGGAAAAAAATACAAATGTTATATTTCATTAGAATCTGCTGATAAATTAAAACTTCGCGGTTACGTTGGAATTTCTATTATGGGAAGAACACAATACTGGACAAGAGTGAAAAATTAATTTTTTTGAAATACACATGCGAAAATTAGCATCGATAATTTTATTCTTTGTCCTGCTTTCAACCAGTTTTGGACAATCTAAAAATTCGCCATTACAAATAAGTCATCTTACAGGTGACTTTTATGTTTATAAAACGTTTCATGATTATAATGGAACGCTTATTTCTGCCAATGCCATGTATTTAGTTACAGATAAAGGAGTTGTTCTGTTTGATGCGCCCTGGGATCGAACACAGTTTCAACCTTTATTAGACAGTATTAAAGCAAAACATAATAAAGAAGTTGTTATGTGTTTTGCTACACATTCTCACGATGATCGTGCCGGAGGATTGGATTTTTATCGACAGAAACGAATCAAAACTTATACTATAAAATTAACAGATGAAATTCTTAAAAAGAACAACGAAAAAAGGGCCGAATTTGTAATTCCAAATGACACGACATTTACTGTGGGGCAATATACTTTTCAGGTTTATTATCCAGGAAAAGGTCATGCTCCAGATAATATTATAGTTTGGTTTGACAAAGAAAAAGTACTTTATGGAGCTTGTTTTATAAAAAGCGCTGATGCGAAAGATTTAGGATATTTGGCTGATTCTGATGTAAAAGAATGGGAGAAATCAATTAAAAAAGTGCAGGCTAAATTTAAAAATCCCATATATATTATTCCGGGTCACGAAGATTGGACAAATACAGAATCTCTCCATCATACTTTGAAATTGGTTCAGGAATATTTGGCTAAACCATCAAATAAAAAGTAATTTTCCCAATCCTATAAAATATCTACATGTTTTTTGTCGAAGTTATTTTACCGCTTTCCTTAGTTAAACCCCTTACGTATCGTGTTTCTGAGGCTGAATTTCATTTTATTAAAAAAGGAATGAGGGTGGCGGTGCCTATTAAAAATAAAATCTATACAGGACTTGTTTTAGATATTCATGAAAATGCGCCACAATTATATGAAGCCAAAGAGATTCATCAAATATTAGACGAGAAACCAATTGCTACCGAAATTCAAATTAAACATTGGCTTTGGGTAGCAAACTATTATATGTGTGGTATTGGCGATGTATATCGAGGTGCTTTTCCGACCGGATTATTATTAGAAAGTGAAACCATTATTTCGCGAAAGCCAGAAATTGTTGTAAATGATTCTGAGCTTTCTGATGACGAGTTCTTAATTTTTGAAGCTTTGCATCATCAAAGTTCGCTTAAGGTTCAGGAGATTATTTCGATTTTAAACAAGAAAAATATCCTTCCTATTCTTCAAAAATTAATGGCAAAAGATATCATTGTTTTAGAAGAAGAAATAAAAGAAAGCTATAAACCAAAACTGATTCGCTATGTAAAATTACATTCAAAATACGAATCAGATCAAGGTTTAGGAGAATTGCTGGAAGTACTTAAAAACGCTAATAAACAAAAGGAAATTGTTATGGCTTATTTCCAAATAAGCGCTTCAGAAAAAAAGCCCATAACGGTTAAAAAATTGGTTGAGGTTTCGAATTCTACTTCTACAGTTGTGAAAGCTCTGATCGAAAAAGAAATTTTCGAAGAGTATTATTTACAGCATGATAGGGTTTCATTTAATGGAGAAAAATCAGAAAAAAAACTTACACTTAGTGAGGCTCAGCAAACAGCTTTTGATGAAATTAAAAAAAACTTATCAGAAAAAGAAGTTTGTCTCCTTCATGGTGTTACGTCTAGCGGTAAGACTGAAATTTATATAAAGTTAATTGAAGAATATTTAGCAACAGGAAGACAGGTTTTGTATCTGTTGCCAGAAATCGCGCTTACAACACAATTGGTTTCAAGATTACGACTTCATTTTGGAGATAAGGTTGCTGTATTTCATTCTAAATACAGTAATAATGAAAGAGTAGAAGTGTGGAGACAAACACTTGAAAATTCAGAAAAAGCACGAATTGTAATAGGAGCAAGATCGGCTTTATTTTTGCCTTTTAAAGATTTAGGTTTACTTATTGTCGATGAAGAACACGAGCAGACTTTTAAGCAGACAGATCCGGCGCCAAGATATCACGCGCGAGATGCTGCAATTGTTTTGGCTAATTTTCATAATGCAAAAGTGCTTTTAGGATCTGCGACACCTAGTATTGAAACCTACTTTAATACACAAACTGATAAATATGGTTTGGTAACCGTTACCGAAAGATATAATAATGTTCGAATGCCTGAAGTTGTTTTAGTTGATTTAAAAGACAAACATTTCAGGAAAAGAATGACAGGTCATTTTAGTGATCTTTTAATTGAAGAAATTGCAGAAGCTTTGTCTTTGGGCGAACAGGTTATTTTGTTTCAAAACAGAAGAGGATATTCGCCTATAATAGAATGTTTAACGTGCGGACACGTTCCGCATTGTCAGCAGTGCGATGTGAGCCTGACTTTTCATAAACATAAAAATCAGCTGCGTTGCCATTATTGCGGGTATTCTATTGCAAAACCAACACATTGCCATAGTTGTTCAAGTATAGATTTAACCACGAAAGGTTTTGGAACTGAACAAATAGAACAAGAATTAAGCGCTCTTTTTCCAAAGGCTAAAACAGGAAGAATGGATCAGGATACCACACGTGGCAAATTTGGATTTGAGAAAATTATAGATACATTTAAAAACAGAGAAATTGATATTTTGGTGGGAACGCAAATGCTGGCCAAAGGTCTTGATTTTGATAATGTAAGTCTAGTTGGAATTATGAATGCTGATAATATGCTGCATCATCCAGATTTTAGAGCATTTGAGCGCAGTTTTCAAATGATGACGCAAGTGGCGGGAAGAGCTGGAAGATCAGAAAAACAAGGAAAAGTGGTGATTCAAACTTATAATCCAAATCATAATACCATTCAGCAAGTTACAACGCATAATTATATAGGTATGTATAAGGAGCAATTATACGACCGACAAATCTATAAATATCCGCCTTACTTCAGAATTATAAAACTGACATTAAAGCATCGCGATTTTGATAAATTAAAAGAAGGTTCAATGTGGCTGTATCAGGTACTGAGCCAGAATTTGAATATGCCGGTTTTAGGACCGGAAGAACCAGCGATCAGCAGAATAAGAAATGAATATATAAGAACTATTTTGATTAAGATTCCTCAAAATCTTCATTTAGGAAATACAAAAAAAACTATTCAGAAAATGTTGAATAGTTTTGAAGCTGTTGCTCAATATAGGGCTATAAAGGTAATTGCGAATGTCGATTTTTATTAATAATTTAAGATGAAGTAGACAATGCTTTGACTAAATCTTCTTTTTTGTTGCGGCTAAGCGGAATTTTAGTGATTCCGATTTCGGCAAATTTACTGTTAAAGCGTTCAACTTTGTCTATGTTAATAATATAGGACTTGTGTACGCGAATAAATTTTTCTTTTGATAAATCATTTTCAAAAGATTTCATAGTCGAAAGGACCAAATTACTGTCATCTTCTGTTACTACTCTTACATAATCTCCAAAAGCTTCAATCCATTTGATTTTAGCTGTGAAAATTTTAAGTTTTTTAAGATTGCTTTTAATGAAGATATGTTCGCCTTCTTCTTCTTTTACTTCTTTTTTAAGCAAATGCATATCAATAGCTCTCTTAACAGAAGCGTTAAAACGATCTACAGCAATTGGTTTTTGCAGGTAATCTGTAGCATCATAGTCAAATGCTTTTAAAGCGTATTCAGCTTTAGAAGTAATAAATATAATCTGCGGTTTAGATTTTAGTCCGTCAAGGAAGTCGAAACCGTTAATAACAGGCATTTCAATATCTAAAAATATTAAATCAATATTATTTAAAGATATACAGCTTTTTGCTTCTATTGCATTAGAAAAGTCCCCGATTAAGTGCAAACCTGGGTGATTATTAACTAATTTTGCAATAATTGTCCTTTGTATCGAACTATCATCTACAACAACACAGTTTAGTTTCATAACATTTAATTTAAAATAAATTCAGGATAGCAGTAGTAAATGTATTATTTTTTTGCAAAAAAAACTAAAGTCAGCGTGTATTTTTTACTTTACGACGAATAAAAGCAGAATTATGTTGTATATATAAAATTATTCACTACTTTTGCACCCAATTTTAACAAATAAATATTGTATTTATGAATCATTATGAAACTGTTTTCATTTTAAATCCCGTTTTATCTGAGGTTCAGGTGAAGGAAACAGTAACGAAATTTGAAGAATTTCTTACTAGCAGAGGAGCTGAAATGGTATCGAAAGAGGATTGGGGTCTGAAAAAAATGGCTTACGAAATCCAAAACAAAAAAAGTGGTTTTTATCACTTATTTGAGTACAAAGTAGCAGGAGAAGTCCTAATCGCTTTTGAAACTGAATTTAGACGTGATGAGAGAATTATGCGTTTCTTAACTGTAAGTTTAGACAAACACGCTATCTCTTGGGCTGAAAGAAGAAGAGCAAAATTAAAATCTACTAAAGCTTAATTATTATGTCTACAATAGAGCAATCTGCAAAAGGAAAAAAAGACGGAGATATTAGATATTTAACGCCTTTAAACATTGAAACTAACAAAACTAAAAAGTACTGTCGTTTCAAAAAATCAGGAATCAAATACATCGATTATAAAGATGCTGATTTCTTATTGAAATTTGTTAACGAGCAAGGAAAAATTCTTCCTCGTCGTTTAACTGGAACTTCATTGAAATACCAAAGAAAAGTTTCTGTAGCTGTAAAAAGAGCTCGTCACTTAGCTTTAATGCCATACGTGGCCGATTTATTAAAATAATTAAAAACTCTAGTCGCTGGTTTCTGTTAGAGCAGAACCTAACTTCTAAAATATAAGGACAACAACATGGAACTTATTTTAAAACAAGACGTACAAAACTTAGGATTTAAAGATGATGTAGTATCTGTAAAACCTGGTTACGGTCGTAACTTTTTAATTCCTAAAGGTTTTGCTGCATTAGCAACTCCTTCTGCTAAAAAAGTTTTAGCTGAAAACCTAAAACAAAGAGCACATAAAGAAGCTAAAGTTGTTGCTGATGCTAAAGCATTAGCTGAAACTTTAAAAGCTCTTGAAATTAAACTTACTGCAAAAGCTGGTGGAGAGAAACTTTTTGGTTCTATCACAAACATCGACATTGCTGAAGCTTTAGAAAAATCAGGTAACGCTATTGATAGAAAATTCATCACTAGTGGTATCGTAAAACGTACTGGAAAATATTCTGCTAGCATCCGTTTACACAGAGATGTTATTGTTGATTTACCATACGAAATTATCGCTGAAAAGTAATAGTTTGAAATACTATATAAAAATCCCGATGCGAATCGGGATTTTTTTGTTTAAAGTAATATTAGATAAAATTAAAGTTATTTGCCTGTAGCTTATAGCGTAAGGCATAAAGCCAAATAAAAATGAAATACGCAAGATTAACAAAAGAGCAATTTGATGAATTGCATGCAGAATTTGCAAGCTTTTTAGCTACTCAAGCCATTGATAAAGCAGAATGGGATTCTCTTAAAATAAACAAACCAGAAGTTGCTGAGCAAGAACTTGATATTTTTTCTGATTTGATATGGGAAGGAGTTTTATCTAGGGCAGAATTCTTAGAACATTTCTCTAAGAATCATATTTTCTTATTTCAATGTTTTGAAAGTCATGTACAATCTATAGTATTAAAATCGTTGGTTCCAGAAACAGACTTTTTGACAAAAGAAGGTTTGCAGTGGCTAAGTGATAACATGTTTACTGAAACGATAGAGATGAAAGTAGGAAAGAAAGTGTTTACTGAAGACAGAAATACTTCTATTTTTGAATTGATTCAGCAGGGTGCTTTTTTAAGTGACGGACAATTATTCAAACAAATTAATACAATTATCGAGTCATAATTAGAAAAAATGAACCTAAAAAAAGATAAGTCATTGATGTTAAAATGTTTATCTTTTTTTAGGTTTTTAACTTTTGTTTAAACTTTTTAATTTTTTTTACCCCGTAATTCTACGCATTTATTTCGAATACGCAAAAAATTAGCACTATTGCCTTATTATTAGCATCTTACCTTCCTTTTTTTCTCTGTTTAACTTTTTTCAAGTCAATTATTAGTTGTATTTGTAGGTTAATAGTTACATTATTAGATTTTACTAAAATTTTATTAATTTTTTTTGTGATATTTCTAACAGTCGTTTTAAGGTTAAAATTCTAGCATTTGCTGATGTTGACCAATTATATTTTAACATTTTAATTTTTTTAGAATTGAAAAAATAAGAATTTTATGCTTGTTTTATAATTTCATTTTAATTAATTTTAGAATAAGAAAGGTTAAACAAAATGTTTGATGATTTTCTAAAAAACAAACAATTTCAGAGTTCTATTTCTTCTTTAAATATTTAATAAGATAATCGAATAATGTAAGATGTTTTTTTCAACATTGAAGTTTAATATTTTTTAAATAACTTAATTAGTTTGCTTATGGAATTGACAATTACTCTCGTTATCAACTTTGTATTAGGTGTTAAAAATATTTTAGCTTTATTATTTATATTATTAAATAAAATTAGATTGGTTCTTGAATCTAATTTGCATTCAACTTTTAACGTATTCCAAAAAAAGCAATATTACGTCAGCTTTTCATTTTCAGACCCCGATTGGTGGTTGGTTGATGAAACGTATTGTTGTGTTTAATTTTTCTTGTATTAAATAATATCTTTTAAAATTCATGTTCCAATTTTTAGAATTACTTTCTAAAACGATAAAATCATAGATTGCCTAATCAACTTTCTATAGATATTGAAACATACTCTATATTTTAGAATTCCCCATTTCTAGCTAACTTAAATTTTCTTTTATGAAAATTAGGCCTCTAACAAATCACTCCACTCGGAATGCTGATTCAGATCACTATTCCCCAAAAGTTTTGAGACATTTTTTATTCAAGAAGAATAAATGGTGCTCTTTTGTATACTTCGGTGTACACAATACAACATGATTTTTTTTAATGAAATGTAGTTTAAAGTCTTAGGTTACTAGTTTTTTAAATTTCATTTTAAGTAGCTGATTATTAACGTTTTTTAAAATTGCCTAAGCATACGTGCTTATCGCAACAGGTATTTTATTGTCCATTTTCTAATCTTCCAAATTATGAAAAAAACTTTTACTTTTTGTGATCTCATCTATCAGAAGAGATTATTCGGACTATTGTTTTTATTGCTATTTTGCAATAATACATTTGCACAAAATTTTTGTAGACCTACATCACATACTTCCAGTTCAGGAGGTGTTTGTCTTGGCTCTACAGAAATCAATAATCCTACTTTCGCATATGATGCGAGTACAAGTACGTACGCGACACTTACGAATGCGTTAGGTGTACTTTGTTTTGCTGAGGAAACAGTTACTTTTGGTCAAATGGCAAAAGCCGGTGACCAAATTGTTCTGTATTACGGTTCAAGCGCTTCTTTATTAGATGTAGGTTTATTATCTAATTCAAGTATTCAGCCACGTAACAGTGTTGCAGGAACGACCGGACCTACAGTAGCACTAAACAGTCCGTTATTGAATATTCAATTACTGGCAGGAGATACAATGGCAGTGGTAAAATACACCCTGACTGCTGATGCGAACCAGGTGCGGATTCAGGTGGGAGGGCTTGTTAGTTTACTCGCCAATTTGAGAATATATGATGTACGTTTGCAATTTGCACAACCAACTATTACTGGTGGTCAAACGCAGTCAGTATGTTTAGGTCAAACTGCATCGCTTACTGCAACTGCAGCTACAGGTACAACTGTTGCGTGGTATGATTCACCAACATCAACAACTGCGCTTTCAACTACTGGTACTTTTACAACTCCGGCGCTAAATACCACAACTCTTATTATGTCAGCACTTCAAGAAGTGTTGGTTGCGAAAGTGACGAGCGTTTGCCAGTAACTGTTAATGTTATCAATCCCGTGCAGCCTACAATTAGTAGTAGCGGAACAGCGATTTGTTCGAGTACACCAACTCAGGCAACTACACTATCTGTCGTAAATCCGGTTCCCGGAACAACTTATTCGTGGTTTAATGTTGCAACAGGGGGCACAGCTTTAACTACAGGTACAACATATACGCCTACTGTACCCACTGGTGTTTCTACTTTTTACGTAGATGCAGCAATTAGTACATGTAGATCAGCGCGTACTCAGGTTACAGTTACTTCATCTCCAGTTCCTGGACCGGCAACGATATTAACGCAAAGTGTATCGATATTATCTGGACAAAATGCAACATTAAGTGCTTCAACATCGGAAGCTGGTGTTGTTCTTGACTGGTATGACGTTCCAACAGGAGGAGTCAAATTATTAGGAGATTCTAATACCTTTACAACTCCAATTTTAACAGCAAGTAAAACCTATTATGTAGAATCTCGTAACAGTGTGGGAGGATGTGTTAGTACGACTAGGACTCCTGTGACGGTGACTGTTTTAGCAAATCCATTAGGAACTTGCCTAGAAGCTAACAGTCAAGTGACTACACAAGACGGACTTTGTTTACTTTGTTCTTCAACAACACCAAATAATTCAGTTGACGGAAATAGCGCTACATCTGCAAGACTTACTCTTCCAATTGGTTTATTAAACGGATCAATTCAGCAAACTTTACAATTTAATAATCCTGGAAAAGCGGGAGATATTGTAGATGTTGAATTAGCATTGCCAGGCGGAATTGCTGATGTTTCTTTATTAGGAGGCGTTAGCTTAGCAACATATAATGGATCAACCTATAATGGAGACAGGGTCTTTATTAATAATCCGTTGGTTAGTTTACAATTACTTAGTGGAAATAGATTTAGAGCCAGTATTGTTGCCGGAGCCAATTTTGACCGTGTCGAAATTCGATTTGGAGCCACAGTAACAGTATTAACAAGTTTAGATATTTATCAGGCGACTTACAGATATAAAGCTCCTGTCATTTCCGGTAATACAAATATTTGTGCCGGACCAACCACTTTGCTGGCAAATTTAGCAGCTGGAGAAACTATCAATTGGTATAGCGCCGCAACGGGAGGAACGTTATTAGCAAGTACTGCTGCTTATACAACTCCCTCACTGACTGCTAATACAACATATTATACCGAAATTACTCGTAATGGATGTGTGAACAGCGAAAGAAATCCTGTTGCAATTACGGTATCCAATCCGGTTGCTCCTGTTGGGATTGATGTTGTTCCTCTAAATTTATGTAGTGGAGAATCAACAACATTAACAATTCAAACGCCAGTTGCAGGCACAACTTATAATTGGTACGATGCAGCTACTAGTGGAACCTTATTATCTACTGGAACTTCTTATACAACGCCAAGTTTAACAGCTCCTACGACTTACTATGTTGAAGCAGTAATTGGAACTTGTTTAAGTCCGACTCGTACAGCGGTTCCGGTAACTGTTAATCCAAGACCTTCAGTACCTGTTCCTACAGCTTCAAATGTTATTATTCAGTCAGGTCAAACTGTTACTTTATCAGTTGCAACTACTGCAGGAATTGCTTATGATTGGTATGATGCACCAACAGGAGGAAATCTTCTGCAAGCCAATGCAAGTACTTATACAACAAGTCCTTTAACAGCAAACACAACATTTTATGTACAGGCTAGAGCGACATCTTCAGATTGTACAAGCGCTACAAGAGCTGCTATTAATGTTATAGTAATTAATACTGTGAGTAGTTGTTTGAAGCCAATTACACAGCAAACAGCTTTTGATGCAGTACCGCCATTTGCATTATGCGTAGGATGTACAGTAACTAATCCTTTAAATTCTATTGATGGAGATATAAATACCGCTACAACTCTTTTTACTCCTGTAGCTGCTATTGGAGCATATGTACAACAACAATTATTGTTTCCTACATTGGGACAAAGTGGTGATATTATAGAAGTTGACCTAGAGTTGCCAAACGGACTTGCAGACGTTTCTGCACTAGGAGGCGGAATTAGTTTAGCAACTTATAATGGTGGCACTTTTAATAATGACAGACAATTTCTTACTAGTAATTTATTGAATTTGCAATTATTGTCAGGAAATAAATTTAAAGCTACTTTTAATGCCACAGCTGTATTTGATAGAATTGAAATTCGTATAGGAGGTGCAGGTGCAACATTACTTACTGCTTTAAATATTTATGAAGCATCATACAGATTTCCAAATGCTACAATTACTGGGGCAACAGCGCCAATTTGTGCTGGAGGGACTGCTAATCTAACTACTTCAACTCCAACAGGCGGTGAAGTTTATACTTGGTATGATTCGCCAACTGGGGGAGCATTAGTTCCTAGTGTTAATCCGACCGGTCCATTGAATGTTACAACAACTTATTATTTACAAGCTACTCGTGGAGGTTGTATTAACAGTGTTCGTCAGCCAGTAACAATTACTGTCTTGCCAATTCCAACGGCTGCAGACATTACAATTACGAGCCCTTTAACAGCATCTTGTGCGGGAGAAGTTGTATTGGCTCCTACATCTGCTTTAGCAGGAGCAACATTTAGATATTATTTTGATTCTGATAAAGTACAGCCGATCACAAACGGAACTGTTTCAGGCGTGACTTATTCAATAGATGCTACAACTGGAGCATTAACTGTTAGTGGACTTACTGCTGCTGCGACTTATTATATTTCAGTGCTAAATGGAGGTACTTGTGAAAATACTGCAGGAACTTTAAAAGCAGTTGTTGTAAATTATCCAGCCGCTTCGGTATTAACTGTAAATCCTAATTTGTCTGCCTGTGCAAAAGCAAGCTTACAAGATGCGATTACAAATTTTGATACTTCAGGAAATACAACTTATACTTTCTTTGATTCAGCTAATAATCAAATTACGGATGTGGCTGCTTCAAATATTTTGGCTAACGGTAACTATTTTATTCAGGCTCAAATTACTGGTGTAGCTTGTCCATCGTCTAGACTTCCAGTAGCAGTAACTGTAAATCCTTTGCCAACATTAACAGGAGTTACAAGCTCAATTGCAGTTGCAAAAGGCGATTCGGTTACATTAAGTGCAACTTCAAACGGAACTATTACCTGGTATAATCCACAAGGAAATGTAATGGCATCAAACAGTACAGGACCACTTAATACAGTGGGAGTTTTTACTTACACAGTCGTTGCCAGTAACGGAAACTGTACTACGACTCAAACCGTAACCATTAGTGTTATTGATCCTGCTGCTTGTGATTCTTTATTAGAAAGAGTTTATGCTAACTCTCAATTATCGGGAACAGTAGTTACCGGAACGGTTACTAATGGACCTTTAGGAGCGGATGGCAATCCAAGTACATATTCAACCATAACTACAGGTTTAGGACTTTTGGGTATTGGAACAACGTGGCAAAATTTACAATGGCCAACAACAATTCCTAAAGGAACTGCTGTAACGGTGAAACTTGGTTTAGAAAATAGTTTAATTTCTGTAGGTCAAAGTCTTTCTGTAATTGGAACTAAACGTGACGGGGCTAATAATCCGATTGATATTGGAACTTTACAAACCGTATCGGGTTCATTATTGAACTTATTGCCAGGACAAAATTCATTCGAATATACATTTGTTCCTTCTAATGTTTCGGGTCTTCAGGATTATGACGGAATCAGAGTACAATTAGGATCTGTTTTAAGTGTTGCACAAAATGTGAATGTGTACGATGCTTATTATAAAAGACAAGTTACACAAATTGCTTGTGGACAGGGAGATATTGAAGACGTTTTCTCTGGGGTAAAAGATTTAGGAGTTGGAGCATTGACAACTACTGTTGGAGTTTCTAATCCTTTCAATGTTGCTGATGGAGATGTTGCTACTTATGCTACCATGTTTAATGGAGTAGGTGTACTTGCTAATGCAGAACTAACAGCTACTTTTAGAACACCATCTATGGTTGGAGATAGTTTACGTATTACAGTTTCTAAACCAGGTACAATTTTAAATGTTGGTTTACTTACCGGATTTACTATTCAGCTGTATTCTGGAAATATCCCAGTAGGCACACCTATACAAAGTAATAGTAATTTGTTGACATTAAAACTGCTTTCTGGAGATACTATGGCAGTGACAATTGTTGCGCCTCAAACACAGCCATATGATAAAGTTGTTATTACTTTGGGAGGAGCTGCAAATGTTTTAGATCAGCTTAGAGTTCATACGATTGATCGTGTAACCAATACAAAAGTTACTGATGGAGATCCAAACAATGCAGTTACAGTCTGCCCCGGGGCCGAGATCAAACTTGACGTTCCGGTTAGAGATTGTGCAGATTATGCATGGTACGATTCTCCATCAGGAGGAAACCAAGTTGCAACAGGTCAAACATACACGCTTCCTGCAACATTAGCAGCAGGTACTTATAAATATTACATTCAGCCAATTCGTTATGGTTGTCCAGCTTTGGAAAGAGGTGAAGTTACTGTTACAGTAAGAGCAACCACTCCGGCATCAGCTATCTCAAACGTAACTATTAATGGCGGAAACGGTACAATAATTTGTTCTGAAAACGGTCAGGTAACTTTAAATGCAGTATTGAATGCTACACCAACTCTTACTAACCCGGTATATGCCTGGTATAGTTTTGATGGTACAACAAGTCAGTTAATTCCTGGCGAAACAGCTTCGACATTAAATGTAAACGGATTAGTTCCTGGAACTTACACTTATTATGTTGGAGTTAGTTCAACTGAATATTGCGAAACTGCACCTGCAGATAGAAAACAAGTAACCTTTACTATTTTACCAAGTTCTCTTGAATCTGATATTACAGTAGATAATGCCTCTATTTGTCATGATACAGCTGCAACATTGGCACCAACAAGCATACTGGCAAATCCGGTTTTCTTTTGGTACTTAGATGCTAATAAAACTCAGCCTATTACAACAGGTACAGTGGGTGCTGTAACGTATACAGTAAATAATACTACAGGAGTTTTAACCGTTGCGGGTTTAACAACAGCAATGAGTCCTGTTACTTATTATGTAGCAGTAACAAGCGACTTTACTTGTCAGAATAAAAACGGAGAATTAAAAGCCGTGACTGTAATAGTTAATGATCCGGCAACGCCAACATCAATACTTAACAATCAGGTTTTCTGTCTTTTAAATAATCCGACAGTGGCTAATTTACAGGCAAATGAAGCCAACGTAGTTTGGTATACTGCAGCAACAGGCGGAACAGCTCTAGATCCTACTACTGCATTAGTAAATGGAACTTATTATGGAGCAATAAAAGACGCAACGGGTTGTGAAAGTTCTGTAAGATCAGTTGTAACAGTTACAATTACAGATCCTGCAACGCCAACAACAAATGATACTACACAGGATTTCTGTTTAGTAAATAATCCGACAGTTGCTAATCTTCAAACAAATGAAACCAATGTTGTTTGGTATACTCTATCTGCAGGTGGAACTGCATTAGACCCAACAACTGCATTAGCAAACGGAATTTATTATGCAGCAATAAAAGATATAACAGGTTGTGAAAGTTCCGTAAGATTAGCTGTAACAGTAACTATTACAGACCCTTTAACGCCAACAACAATTGATAATACACAAGAATTCTGTCTGGTAAATAATCCGACAGTGGCTAATCTTCAAACGAATGAAACCAATGTAGTTTGGTATACTTTATCTGCAGGTGGAACTGCGTTAAATCCAACAACATCATTGACAAACGGCCAGTATTTTGCAGCATTAAAAGATGCTTTAACGGGTTGTGAGAGTTCAGTTCGTTTATTAGTTACAGTAACGATTACTGATCCAGGTACGCCAACATTAGTAAATGCTGGAACTCAAAACTTCTGTTTAGTGAATGCACCAACATTTGCGAGTGTTCAATTTAACCAAGCAAATATCGTTTGGTATGATGCTTTAACAGGAGGAAACAGCATTGCATCAACTACAGCCTTGACAAGCGGTGTTTATTTTGCTGCAATAAAAGATCCAGCAACAACTTGTGAAAGTGCTGCAAGATTACAAGTAACAATTAGTGTAACAGATCCAGGTACGCCAACATTGGTAAATGCTGGAACTCAAAACTTCTGTTTAGTGAATGCACCAACATTTGCAAGTGTTCAATTTAACCAGGCAAATATCGTTTGGTATGATGCCTTAACAGGAGGAAACAGCATAGCTTCAACTACAGCCTTGACCAGCGGTGTTTATTTTGCTGCTATAAAAGATCCTAGCACAAATTGTGAAAGCGCGGCAAGATTACAAGTTACGATTAGTGTAACAGATCCAGGTACGCCAACATTGGTAAATGCTGGAACTCAAAACTTCTGTTTAGTGAATGCACCAACATTTGCAAGCGTTCAATTTAACCAAGCAAATATCGTTTGGTATGATGCCTTAACAGGAGGAAACAGCATAGCTTCGACTACAGCCTTGACAAGCGGTGTTTATTTTGCTGCAATAAAAGATCCTATCACAACTTGTGAAAGCGCTTCAAGATTACAGGTTACTGTAAATGTAAATGATCCAGGCACACCAACATTGGTAAATGCAGGAACTCAAAACTTCTGTTTAGTGAATGCACCAACATTTGCAAGTGTTCAATTTAACCAAGCAAATATCGTTTGGTATGATGCTTTAATTGGAGGAAACAGCATAGCTTCGACTACACCGTTGACAAGCGGTGTTTATTTTGCTGCAATAAAAGATCCAGCAACAACTTGTGAAAGCGCTGCAAGATTACAGGTTAATGTAAATGTAAATGATCCAGGCACACCAACATTGGTAACTGTTGGAGCTCAAAACTTCTGTTTAGTGAATGCACCAACATTTGCAAGTATTCGAGTTAACGAAGCAAATGTGGTTTGGTATAGTGCAGCCATAGGAGGAACTGCATTCGCGTCAACAACAGCTTTAACTGCTGGTACCTATTATGGAGCTATAAAAGATCCAATAACAGGATGCGAAAGCACAACAAGATTACAAGTTGCAGTTACAATAACAGATCCTGCTAAGCCAACAACTACAAATACAGCTCAAGTTTTCTGTTCAGGGACTTTACCAACGGTTGCCAGTATTCAAGTAAATGAAGCAAATGTAGTTTGGTATAGTGCTTCTACAGGCGGAACCGCAATTCCATCAACAACAGCTTTAGCAACAGGGATTTATTATGGAGCTATAAAAGATCCAGCTACTGGTTGTGAAAGTAGTGTAAGATTGCAGATAAATGTTACAGTAGGAAATACAATAAACCCTACTACAAACAATAGTGCACAATCGTTTTGTACAACTGCTTCTCCAACGATAGCAAGTATTCAGGTAAACCAAAGCAACGTAACTTGGTTTAGCAGTGCCACAGGCGGAACTGCAATTCCATCTACTACAGCTTTGACTTCTGGTATTTATTATGGAAATATTGTAGATGCAACAACAGGCTGTGAAAGCTCAACTCGTTTACAGGTAACGGTTACTGTTACAAGTCCGGCACCAACACCAACAACTAATAATGCAACTCAAAACTTCTGTTCGATAAATTCGCCAACAGTAGCCAATATTCAGGTAAATGAAGCTAACGTAATTTGGTACACTACTGCAACAGGAGGAACAGCAATTCCAGCAACTACACCTTTAGCTACAGGAACTTATTATGGAGTTGTTTCAAGTGCAATTAGTTGTGAAAATCTTGTTAGATTAGCAGTTGCAGTAAATGTAAATACGCCAAGTGTTATAACAACACCTAGAACAAATCAAACATTCTGTTTATCTGCAGCACCAACAATTGCAAACATTTTGGTAAACGAAGCAAATGTTGTTTGGTATGCTTCTGCTACAGGCGGTACACCGTTAGCAGCAAATACACCGCTAATTGCTACAACGTATTATGCTGGAGCCCTTAGTAATACAACGAATGGTTGTGATAGCGCTACTAGATTAGCAATAACTGTAAGTTTTGAAAACGATGCTTTGGTTCCTATAACTTCTAATGACGATACGCCATGTGTTTTCCAAGGTGTTACTTATTCAATAGCAAATGGAAAATCAAATTATGTATGGTCAATTACCAACGGAACAATTGTTTCTGGCGGAGGAACCGCAGATGGAAATGTAACAGTTTCATGGTCAGATATCGGGCCTGGTAAAGTTACCGTTACTTATATTAATACATGTAACGAAACGACAACAAAAACATTAAATGTTACCGTGGCAACCTGTTCAGATTTAACCATCACAAACACAGTTAGTAATCCAACGCCTAATTTTGGTGAAGAAATAACATTTACGATAACGGTTAATAATGTGGGACAAGGTAATATTATAAATACTATTGTAAGTGATTTATTGCCTAGCGGATATGATTTAGTAAGCACAAGTACAACTTCTGGGACTTATGATCCATTAACCGGACTTTGGACAATTCCAACACTAAATGCTGGACAAAGCGTAGTACTTACAATTGTTGCTGAAGTCTTGCCAGGTGGTGATTATCTAAATGTTGCAACTATTGAAATTTCAACTCCTTTAGATATAGATGCGGCCAACAATACGGCTTCAGCTTCTGTTGAACCAATTTGTCTGACAGTTTACAATGAATTCACTCCAAACAATGATGGAGCTAATGATCTTTTCAGAATTGATTGTATCGAATCATATCCAAACAACGAGCTGAAAGTATACAATAGATATGGCGCATTAGTATACAGCAAAAAAGGTTATGAAAATGATTGGAACGGAACTGCCAATGTATCTGGAGTTATAAATAGAGGAGATATGTTGCCAACAGGTACTTATTTTTATGTGATAGACATTGGAAACGGAACGGTTAAAAAAGGATGGTTATCTATAATGAGATAAGCAGACTGAATTAATCATCTAATTAATTAAACTAAATAAGTATCGTTATGAAACTATATATAAAATCATTAGAAACGTATTTTATCTTAATATGTTCTTTTATCACAGTTTGTGCCAGTGCACAGCAAGATCCGGAGTACACGCAATATATGTACAACACTATGGCGGTAAATCCAGCTTATGCTGGGTCTACCGGCACTTTAGAAGCAGCACTTTTGTACCGCTCTCAATGGGTTGGAATTTCTGGAGCACCAGAAACACAATCTTTTTCTATTCACGCACCGCTTCGAAATGAGAAAGTTGGTTTAGGACTAAGTATTGTTAATGACAAAATTGGCCCATCAAACGAACTTTATCTTGACGGAAACTTCTCTTATTCAATTCCTTTAGGATATGAAAAAAGATTAGCATTCGGTCTAAAAGCAGGTATGCGAATGTTAAATGTAGATTGGTCAAAAGGGAGATATTACGATCCAAATGATGTTTTGTTAAATCAAAATATCGACAACCAAATGAAATTGGCAGTTGGAGCCGGGATATATTATTATACTGATAAATGGTATTTAGGTCTTTCAATTCCGAGTTTTATTCAAAGTAATTATTACGATGATGTTCAGGAATCTATAGACTATGACCGTTTGCATTATTATTTAATGGGAGGTTATGTTTTTGATTTGAATCCGAATTTAAAATTCAAACCTGCATTTTTAGTAAAAGCAGTAACTGGAGCTCCAATTACTGCAGATGTCTCTGCGAATTTCATGATTGCTGAAAAATTTGTAATAGGGGGTTCTTATAGAACAGATGATTCTATAAGCATCTTGGCAGGTTTTCAAATATCTAAAAGTTTTTATATCGGATACGCTTTCGATTACACCGTTAGCGATCTGAATAAATACAACGATGGATCGCACGAAGTAATCTTGCGTTATCAGTTTAACAAAGGCGAAAGTAAAATTAAATCTCCTCGATTCTTCTAAATTTAAAACCTATGAGAAAATTATATATCCTAAGTTTAGTATTGAGTTTTACGTTTAGTTTTGCTCAGACTAATTTAAAAAAAGCAGATGCCTTGTTCAAAAATTATGCTTACGTAGATGCCTCAAAGGCTTACGAAGAAATTTTACAGAACATCAAAAGTCCATCAGCACAAACGCTAAAGAATGCTGCCGATTCGTATTATTTTATTTCAGATGCCAGAAATGCGCTAAAATGGTATAAAAAATTATACGAAGTCCAAGGCAATAATCTTACTGATATTTACTATTTGCGTTATATTCAGTCGCTGAAAGCCGTTATGGATTATGATGAAGCAGATAAAATGACGAAAGAATATTTAAATAAAAAAGGCGATCAAAAAGAAGTAAACAGATATGTTGCTCAAAAAACACAAATGGATAGTTTGGCTAAAGCAAAATCGCTGTATACGATCAAAAATCTTGATATCAATACAAGTAAATCTGATTTTGGAGCTACTTTTTTTCAAGACAAAATTGTTTTTACGTCTGCACGAGACACTACAAAATTTAGTGAAAAACTGTATACTTGGAACAATCAGCCTTTTCTAAATTTATATGTTGCTGAAAGAAATCCAGCAGATGGAAGTTTGTTTAATGAATCATTATTTTTGCCAAACGTAATGACAAAATATCATGAAGCAACGGCCACTTTTGATGCAAACGGAAAAATAATTTATTATTCGACCAACATCGTCAAAAAAAATAAACTGGTGATTGACGAATCAAAAACGAATAATTTTCAGATTGTAAAAGGCGATATTGTAAACAATAAATTAGAAAATCCACAAAAAGTTTTCTTTGACAGTGATGATTATTCTGTTGGGCATCCATCTTTAAGTCCTGATGGAGAATGGCTTTTCTTTGCATCAGATATGCCAGGTGGTTATGGTGAAACCGATTTGTATTATGTAAGAATTGCTGCAGACGGAACAATGAGTTCGCCAGTAAATCTTGGACCAAAAATCAATACAATAGGAAATGACCTTTTCCCTTTCTTTCGCAACGGAAAACTTTATTTTTCTTCTGATGGACATTATGGCTGGGGAGATTTAGATGTTTATGAAAGTTCATTTTTATCTGACGGAACCTTCTCAACTCCTAAAAATCTTGGCGCTCCAATCAATAGCAATAAAGACGATTTTGCTTTTGTAATTGACAGTGCAGATACTTACGGTTATGTTTCTTCAAACCGAGCTGGTGGTAAGGGTGATGACGATATTTATTCTTTTATTAAAGGCAAACCGGTTTGTAATCAAAGCATTTCAGGTATGGCAATAGATAGAAAAACAAAATTGCCGCTTCCTGATGTTACGGTCATGGCATACAATTCATTTACTGAAATTTTAGGCGAGACAAAAACAAATTACGAAGGAAAATATGCCATCGTAGTGCCGTGTGGAAAAACAGCTAAAATGATTGCTGCAAAACCGAATTACAGCAGTGATGAAAAAACGGTTCAGACAACAAGTGAAAATGAAGGTGAAATTAGAGATGTTAATTTTGAACTTAGCAATTATGATGATTTAGTAGTTAAAAAGAAAGGTGTCGAAAAAGTAGATGTAAATCCAATTTATTTCGATTACGACAAATTTGATATTACGCCTTTAGCTATTGAAGAATTATCGAAAGTAGTTTTCATTATGCAGAAATTTCCAAACATCAGAATTAAAATTGAATCGCATACAGATTCTCGCGGGAAAGATGCTTATAACCTGAAACTTTCTGATAACAGAGCAAAATCAACACGAGATTATATTATCTCACAAGGAATTGATGCTTCAAGAATCGATAGTGCGATTGGTTATGGAGAAACGCGATTAATTAATAAATGTAAAAATGGTGTAAAATGTACTGAAGAAGAGCATTTGTTAAATAGACGTTCTGACTTTATTATTATCCAAAAATAGTTTTATATTTATTGTCTAATTATTTGATAATCAGTCTAAAAATATGAAACAAAGAAACCATTTGGAAGTTGGTTTTGTTTAATTCTTTTTAAGAATAATGGACAAGAAGAAAATCAGGCTGCAATCTTTTGCCGCCTGATTTTTGATTTTTAAAACTTTTGCTTTTTGATGTTTTTGAAAAAAAATAATCCTAATTTTGATGTTCAGTTATTCTAATTACAATCTGCACTATTTTTAATATTTTATGAGTATTCAAGAAACCATTCAAACTTTAAGAAATGAACTTAACCAGCACAATTACAATTATTATGTGCTCGATAATGCTACAATTTCTGATTATGATTTTGATATTAAGCTAAAAGAACTTCAAGATTTAGAAAATAAACATCCAGAATTTTTTGATGCGCATTCTCCAACACAACGAGTAGGAGGAACGGTTACGAAAAATTTTAAAACGATAGCGCATCAATACAGAATGTATTCTTTAGATAATTCTTATTCTAAAGAAGATTTATTAGATTGGGAAAACCGAATTCAGAGAGTACTTGGAAATGTAAATCTGGAATATACTTGTGAATTAAAATACGATGGTGCCTCAATAAGTATTACTTACGAAAACGGAAAACTAGTTCAGGCTTTGACGCGTGGCGATGGTTTTCAAGGTGATGAGGTTACAAATAACATTAAAACTATAAGATCGATTCCACTTCAATTAAAAGGAAATTATCCTGAAAGATTTGATATCAGAGGAGAAATTATTCTGCCTTATAAAGGTTTTGAAAAAATGAATCAAGAATTGATTGAAATTGGAGAAACGCCTTATTCAAACCCAAGAAATACGGCTTCAGGAAGTTTAAAACTACAAGACAGTGCTGAGGTAGCTAAACGTCCTTTAGAATGTTTACTGTATTTTGTTGCAGGAAACAATTTGCCATTTTCTACACAGAGTGAAGGATTAGAAGCAGCTAGAAAATGGGGATTTAAGGTTCCGAATGAAGCGAAGTTGGTCCATAATATGCAAGAAGTTTTTGAATTTATTGATTATTGGGATGTTCATCGTCACCAATTACCATACGAAACAGATGGAGTTGTTATAAAAGTAAACAGTATTCAGCATCAGGAAGAACTGGGCTATACTGCAAAATCACCGCGCTGGGCAATGGCTTATAAATTTAAGTCAGAACAGGTTTCGACTAAATTAAATTCTATCACTTATCAAGTTGGCCGTACGGGATCTATTACGCCAGTTGCAAATTTAGCGCCAGTACAATTAGCTGGAACAATTGTAAAAAGAGCTTCTTTGCACAATGCAGATCAAATTAAAAAATTAGATATTAGAATAAATGATACTGTTTTTGTAGAAAAAGGGGGCGAAATTATTCCGAAGATTATTGCTGTAGATCTAGACAAACGACCTGAAAATTCAGAAGAAACACAATACATCACGCATTGTCCGGAATGCCAGACCGAATTGGTTAGAAACGCTGGCGAAGCAAATCATTATTGCCCTAATTTTTACGGATGTCCTCCGCAGATTATTGGTCGAATTCAGCATTATATCTCAAGAAAAGCCATGGATATTGAAGGTCTGGGAGGAGAAACTGTTGCATTGCTTTTTAAAAACGGCTTAGTTCATAATTACGCTGATCTTTATGAATTGAAAGTATCAGATATTTTGCACTTAGAAAGAATGGCGCAAAAATCAGCTGAAAATTTGGTAAATGGCGTTGAGAAATCAAAAGAAATTCCGTTTGAAAGTGTTTTGTTTGCACTCGGAATTCGTTTTGTCGGAGAAACCGTAGCTAAAAAACTAGCTAAGCATTACAAAAACATCGATGCATTAAGTCAGGCTTCCTTAATGGATTTAATTTTAGTAGATGAAATAGGCGAACGAATTGCAAGAAGTGTCATTGAATTTTTTGAAAACGAAGAAAATAAAATAATAATTGAACGCTTGAAAAGTTACGGAGTTCAATTTGAAATTATAGAAAAAATAAACCCGAATGCTACTGAAAAGTTCATCGGAAAAACATTTGTTGTTTCAGGTGTTTTTACTCAATTTTCAAGAGATGAATTAAAGAAAACTATTGAAGATAATGGTGGTAAAGTAGGAAGCTCAATTTCTGCAAAAACTGATTTTGTTGTTGCAGGAGATAATATGGGACCGGCAAAATTAGATAAGGCTACTAAATTAAATATCCCTATCTTGTCAGAGGAAGATTTTATAAATAAATTAAATGAAAGCGAATAAGCCATCGTTGATTTTATTCTTTTTAGCATTGCTTGTAACAATCGTTTTTGATTGTCTGCAATACGATATTTTAGCAATTTATGCTAAAGCTGTTGTCTTGCCTGCAATTTTTTTCTACTTCATTATTACAAGTGAATTTAGGATCGGAAAAACAGAGGGCTTAATTTTTTTCTTCTGCTTTGTAGGGCAAGTGTTTAATCTTATGGATGTTGAGGTTTCTGAGATAGGCGGAGCTGTTAGCTTTTTATTTGTTTATTTACTGATTTTGAAGCTTTTCATAATCGACCATGAAAGAATAAAATTAAGGAGAAAAGATATTCTGCCGGTTTCAATAGTAGTTATTTTTATTGCTTATTTGTTGGTTTCTGTATTAAGCCTTCAATTTGATAATATGAAAAAATTTAATGCACTTTATACTTTCTACGGAATAGTATTGAGTGTTTTAAGTTATTATTCTTTCGTTAGTTATATAACTAAAGGAACGCATTTGGCGCTTTTAATGTCTTTAATGGCAGTTTGTTATATTTTTTCAGACATATTTTACATCTTCAACGAATATTTTTCATATTCTGTTGTGCTGGTTTTAGTCCGCGATATAACTCAAGTTTTAGCGTACTATTTTATGGTCGAATATTTTCTTGAAAAAGTAAAAGTGCAGAAAAAGGTCTTATACAATAATTGACTTTCCTTGATTGGTGTGTGCTTTGTTTTTATCAAAGTAAAAATCAATTCTGCCTAAATTTATTCCATAACACCCCACTTGATTTACTAAAACATTTTCACCAGCCTTATTTTTTACAATGGTTGGCTTGTCTAAAAAAGTATGTGTGTGGCCTCCAATAATTAAGTCAATATCTTGAGTTAATTCGGCTAATTTTAAATCACATATTTTTGCTTCTTCCTCTTTGTATTTATATCCTAAATGCGAAAGACAGATTACTAAATCGCATTTTTCTTCCTTTTTTAATAATTGAGTCATATCCTGAGCAATTTCAACAGGATCGTTATAAACAGTTTCCTTGTACATTTGTTTGTCGACTAAACCGTTAAGTTCAATTCCTAATCCAAAAACACCCACTTTTATTCCGTTTTTATTAAAAATCTTATAAGGTTTAACTAGTCCGTTCATGACTGTATTTTTAAAGTCATAATTAGAATTGATAAATTCAAAAGTAGCGTGTGGCATTTGTGCATATAAGCCATCCAGACCATTATCAAAATCATGATTCCCTATTGTTGATGCATCATATTTCATCATGCTCATCAGTTTAAACTCAAGTTCACCTCCATAATAATTAAAATAAGGAGTTCCCTGAAAAATATCTCCAGCATCTAATAAAAGCACGTTCGGATTTTCTTGACGAATGGTTTCAATAAGAGCAGCACGACGAGAGACACCACCTTTATTCGCGTTACGCGGATCATCAGCCGGAAAGGGATCTATGTGGCTGTGTACATCATTAGTATGCAGAATAGTTAAGTGTTTAATATCGTCAGTTTTAAAACTGCTCAATGACAAACCTAAACTCAATAAAGCAGTACTTGCAGCTGTTTTTTCGATAAATTCTCTTCTTTTCATGATATATGTTTTTTGCGTAACGCTTAAGTTTTATTCTAATTTTCTTTAATCTATTATTCTTCTGTAATTCGAATATCTTTTAAGACCGGAATGGTATCTACTTCTTTAAAATAGTCGATCAATACGTTTCGAAGCTTATAATTCAAATCGTATTTCTGACTGCTTTTTAAGAAAAAGTTCATGTTGTCTCCGCCATTTGCCAAATAGTCATTGGTCGCCACATAATAGATTTTGTTATCGTCGATCGGTTTTCCTTGAATTAAAATATTTTTAGCAGTATTTTCTTTTGCAATTGTAAAAGTCATTCCGGCAAGTGGCTGTGCTTTTTGTACATTAATAATATAAGAAGCTATTTCTCGAACTTGATCTGCTTTTAAAGCCATTACAACTAAGCTATTTTCAAAGGGCATAATTTCAAAAGCAGTTCTTGTAGTAACGTTTCCTTTTGGCAGGATCGCTCTAATGCCGCCGTGATTTAAAAGACAAAAATCAATATCTTTTTTTTCTCTAGCTTTAAAAACAAGATTTCCTCGTTGCAGGCATGCATCTGCCATTAGATTTCCAATTGTAGTTTGCCATTTACCCGTACTTTTATCAAGAGTTTCAGGGCAGTAAGCTAGAACGCTGTCCAGATCTTTATTGATATGATCGCGATATGGCGTTATAAATTTTTCAATTTCTGGAGTTTCTGCGCCCTTTTCAGTTATTGGAAGCTGTTTTCCTTCTATCTTCGTCAAATTATAATTCTTCTGACTACAGGAAAATATAAAAAAAAGTGTTAAGAATATAACAAAAAGTTTTAAAAATCCGTTATACTTTTTTAGTTTTACCATCTTAAATGCGACTTAAATAATTAATTTTGTAATCTAGTAAAAGTACTATGTTTTTAAATTATATAAAGGAATTTTTTGTAAAAAAATCATTAAAAAATAACCTGGATAATGTCAAAAACGAAGTCTTTACAAGCAACGTGCAAACAATTGGTTTATTGGTAGATGAAAGTAAATTTCACCATTCAACGGAATTAATTAATGAATTAGTTCAACATGGAATTGCTCCGGAAAACATAAAAATTGTTGCGTACAGAGAAAAATTTGAGAAGAATAAGGAGTATTCAAGACCTACTTTTGGTAAAAAACATATCGATTGGAAAGGTGATATAGCCGAAAATTTCTTAAATGAATTCACAGAAACAGAATTTGATCTTTTGATAAGTTACTATGAAATCGAAAAATCGATTTTAATGCTGGTAACAAGCAAATCAAAAGCTAAATTTAAGTTAGGATTTTCGTCGGTTGATCAAAGAATAAATCGCTGGATGATCAATACTGATATGGAAAATTATAAGCTTTTCGTATCCGAATTGTTTAAGTATTTAAAAAGTATAAAATAAATTATAAATCAGAATATGCAATCATTAATAGGAACTGGTGTTGCGCTTGTTACGCCATTTAAAAAAGACTTTTCAGTTGATATCGAAGCTTTGCAGCGTATCGTTAATTTTTCGATTGACGGAGGAGTTGAATATCTTGTGGTTATGGGTACAACGGCAGAAAATGCTACCTTGACTCAAGCCGAAAAAGAGTTGGTTATAAAAACAGTAATTGACATAAATAAAGGAAGATTGCCTTTGGTTCTTGGAGTTGGGGGTAATAATACAATGCAAGTTGTCGAGGAATTAAAAACAAGAGACTTTTCAGCTTTTGAGGCTATACTTTCAGTTTCACCTTATTATAATAAACCAACACAAGAAGGAATTTATCAGCATTTTAAAGCTATTGCTGAGGCATCTCCAATTCCGGTAATTTTATATAATGTTCCAGGAAGAACTGCTAGTAATATGTTGCCATCAACAGTAATTCGTCTGGCGAATGATTTCAGTAACGTTGTTGCTATAAAAGAAGCAGCTGGAGATATGGCTCAAGCCTTACAATTGATTAAAAATGCACCAAAAGATTTTCTCGTTATTTCAGGAGATGATATGATTGCTTTACCAATCGTTTTAGCGGGTGGAGCAGGAGTGATTTCTGTAATTGGGCAAGGTTTTCCAAAGGAATTTTCAGAAATGATTCGTTTAGGATTAAACAGAAAAGTAAATGAGGCTTTTAAAACACAATACTTTTTATCAGATTGTATTGATATGATTTTTGAGCAGGGAAATCCTGCAGGAATCAAACAAATCTTTCAAGCCCTTGGAATTGCTGACAACACAGTGCGCTTGCCACTCGTAACTGTTGATGATTCTTTAGCTTCGAGATTGAATGATTTTGTAAAAAGCAGTATTAAAGTAGAGTAAGATTAGCGGTATTTTATTATACCAAAAAAATATTTTGTAGTAGCTAAATTAATAACTAAATTTGCCACCGGAACTTCGGTGTGATTTTGCTTTGGCATAATTGTCTAAGAAATCATAATAAAAGTAAGAAAATGAAAAAAATAGTATCTCTATTAATTGTTGTTGTCCTTTTTTGTTCTTGTAGTGATTACCAAAAGGTATTGAAAAATGAAGATGTTGCAGCAAAATTTGAAATGGCAACAAAAATGTATGAGGCAGGAAAATATTCGAAAGCAATTCGTCTTTTCGAGCAATTAGCTCCTTCTTATAGAGGTAAACCTCAAGCTGAAAAGCTTTTTTATATGTTTTCACAATCTTATTATAAAACAAAACAGTATTATTTAGCAGGTTACCAATTCGAAAGTTTTGTTTCAGGTTATCCACGAAGTGAAAAAGTACAGGAAGCAGCTTTTCTAGGTGCTTACAGTTATTCAAAATTAGCTCCAGTTTACAGTTTAGATCAAGCTGATACTGTAAAAGCATTAGAGAAATTACAAGCATTTATAGACAGTTATCCAAATTCTGAATATGTTGCTCAAGCCAATGAAACTGTAAAAGTTTTGAATGGCAAATTAGAGAAAAAAGCATACGAAAACGCGAAAGGTTACAATACAATTTCAGATTATAAATCAGCATTAGTTGCTTTTGATAATTTTATAGCTGATTTTCCTGGAACGCCTTTTAAGGAAGATGCGTTGTTTTACAAATACGATTCGGCATATAAATTGGCAATAAACAGTATTCCATCAAAAATGGAAGAGCGTTTAAATGTTGCAAAAGTGGCTTATAATAACTTAATCAAGTTTAAAAGCGACACGAAATATAAAAAAGAAGCAGACGAAATGAATGCTAGAGTTGAAACTGATTTACAAAAATTTACTAAATAAAATAAAGTCATGGATTTAAAAAAGACGAATGCTCCTGTAAATACAATAACTTACAATAAAACAGTTATTGAAGAGCCAACAGGAAATGTGTATGAAGCAATTACCATTATGGCTAAAAGAGCAAATCAAATTAATTCTGAAATTAAAAAAGAATTAACTGAGAAACTAGAAGAGTTTGCTACTTACAATGACAGTCTTGAAGAAGTTTTTGAAAATAAAGAACAAATTGAAGTGTCTAAATTTTACGAAAAATTACCAAAACCACACGCTTTAGCCGTTCAAGAATGGTTAGATGGTAAAACTTACCACAGAGGTTCAAACAAATAATATAGTACAATGTCAGTTTTAAACGGGAAGAAAATTTTACTGGGAGTTTCTGGTGGAATTGCAGCCTATAAAACAGCCTCATTAGTACGACTTTTTATAAAAGCAGGTGCACATGTCCAAGTGATAATGACACCTGCTTCTAAGGATTTTGTAACTCCACTTACGTTATCTACGTTATCAAAAAATCCCGTACATTCCAGTTTCTTTAATGAAGATGATCAAGATGCTGTTTGGAACAATCATGTCGATTTAGCACTTTGGGCTGATTTCATGTTAATTGCTCCAGCAACTGCTAATACGTTGTCTAAAATGGCTACAGGAAACTGTGATAATCTTTTAATAGCTACTTATTTATCAGCTAAATGTCCTGTTTATTTTGCTCCGGCAATGGATTTAGACATGTATAAGCATCCATCAACTTTAGCTAGTTTTTCAGCTTTAAAACAATTCGGAAATGTAATGATTCCGGCTGAAAGTGGTGAACTTGCCAGTGGTTTGTCTGGCGAAGGAAGAATGGCTGAGCCAGAAAATATTATTGCTTTTCTTGAAGCTGATTTAGAAAGCAAATTGCCTCTCAAAGGAAAGAAAATATTAGTTACTGCCGGACCAACATACGAAGCAATAGATCCTGTTCGATTTATAGGAAATCATTCTTCTGGTAAAATGGGTTTTGATATCGCAAATGAAGCTGCAAAATTAGGCGCTAAGGTAATTTTAGTTGCTGGACCAACGCATTTTAAAGTTAAAAACAATTTAATTGAGGTTGTAAATATAATTTCAGCACAAGAGATGTACGATGCCTGTCATTTGTATTATGATGAAGCTGATGTTATGATTGCCGCCGCCGCCGTTGCAGATTACAGACCAAAAGTTGTTGCTTTGCAAAAGATTAAAAAAACAACTGATGAATTCTCAATTGAACTTGAAAAAACAAAAGATATTTTAGCATCATTAGGAGCGATCAAAAAAAATCAATTTTTAATTGGATTTGCTTTAGAAACTCAAAATGAAATTGAAAATGCTAAGCTGAAAATTCAGAAAAAAAACTTAGATTTGATTGTTTTAAATTCCTTGCAGGATGAAGGTGCAGGTTTTAAAAAAGAAACCAATAAAATTACTTTTATTGATAAAAATTTTAAGATTGAACCAATGGAATTAAAATCAAAAGAATCAGTTGCTGTTGATATTTTAAATAAAGTGCTTTCTCATTTTAAGAAATTATAATAATTTTTAAAAATATCAGTTAAGCATCTAAAGCGATAATCACGCTAACACAAATAGTATCTTCGTATGAATAAAATAGTTGCTCTTTTAGTTTTTTTTATTTTTGGTTTTGCACAGGCACAACAGCTAAATTGTACCGTAACTATCAATACTGAAAGACTTCCAAATCCGAATCAGCAAGTTTTTAAAACTTTGCAGACTTCATTGTCTGAGTTTGTAAACAAAACAGATTGGACAGGATCAGTCTTAAAACAAAATGAGCGAATTAACTGCTCGATGTATATCACTTTATCATCTAACAGTTCAGATCAGTTTACAGGAACAATTCAAGTTCAGTCGTCGCGATTGATTTTTAATTCTACTTATTCTTCTCCAGTATTAAATTATAACGATAAAGATTTTAGTTTCAGGTATACAGAATATGAGCCTTTGTTGTTTAATCCAACTACTTTCGAATCGAATTTAGTTTCTGTAGTGTCTTTTTACAGTTATTTAATTTTAGGAATGGATGCGGACACGTTTCAAATGGGTGCTGGAAATCAATATCTTGAAACAGCTCAAAATATTGCAAATGTTGCACAGCAAGGTGGCTTTAAAGGCTGGAGCCAAGCCGACGGAATTCAGAATCGATACTTTTTGATAAATGATATGATTTCGCCAACATACAGCGATTTACGTCAAGTCTCATATTTGTATCATACAGGTTTAGATACAATGAGTACGGATCTAAAAGGAGCCAAAGAAAAAATTAAAACCGCAGTAATGATTACTGGGAAATTAAATTCGGTTAAGCCGAATGCTTTTTTAACCCGAGTATTTTTTGATGCAAAATCAGATGAGATTGTTTCTATTTTTTCAGGCGGTCCAAGTGTTACAGTCTCAGATTTAACAGATGTTTTAAATAAAGTTTCGCCCTTAAATACCACAAAATGGGCACAAATTAAATTTTAGTTGATTTTTAGTTTCACATTCTTCATTAATTTTATATTCACATATTTATCTTATGATTACTTCACTGTCGATTAAAAACTATGCCCTGATTGAAAAACTCAAGATTGATTTTTCAAAAGGTTTTTCTATAATTACAGGTGAAACAGGTGCGGGTAAATCTATTATATTAGGAGCGTTAGGATTGGTTTTAGGAAAAAGAGCTGATCTTACTTCTTTAAAAAACAAAGAAGAAAAATGCGTTATCGAAGCACAGTTTGAGATTT
Source organism: Flavobacterium sp. MR2016-29 (assembly GCF_015350695.1). Lineage (NCBI taxonomy): Bacteria > Pseudomonadati > Bacteroidota > Flavobacteriia > Flavobacteriales > Flavobacteriaceae > Flavobacterium > Flavobacterium sp. MR2016-29. The sequence continues at coordinate 567,492 of NZ_JADKPU010000001.1, read as the reverse complement.
CTAAATATAATTTAAAAGAATTTTTTGAAGCAAATGATTTTGACTACGAAGAGGAGACTATCATAAGGCGTGAAATTTTGCCTTCAGGAAAATCACGTGCTTTTATAAATGACAGCCCTGTAAATCTTCAGGAATTGCAAGATTTAAGTCTATTTCTAATCGATATTCATTCACAGCAGCAAACACAGGAATTGTCAGACGAAGGTGTTCAGTTTAAAATAATTGATGCTATTGCAAGTAATGCTGAAACAATTTTATCGTATCAGAAATTATTGAAAGTATATAAATCAGATAAATCGAAACTGAATGCTCTCTTAAAAAAACAAAGTGATTCTGGTAAAGAACAAGAATACAATACATTTCTTTTGAATGAATTGGTTGTTGCTAAATTAAAATCTGGAGAACAAGAAGAACTTGAATCTGATTTTGAGAAGTTAAATAACGTTGAAATTATTAAAGAATCAATAGATAAATCCTTAGTAATTGCAAATGAAGAGCAATTTGGTGTTTTTCATAATTTGAATGAAATAAAAGCTTCACTTCAAAAAATAGCAACATTTTCACCAGAATATCAAAATTTATTTGAAAGAATTACCAGTGTTGCAATTGAATTTGATGATGTTTCTAAAGAACTGCAGAATGCTTCAGAAAAGCTATTAAATGATCCTGCGCAACTAGAATTGATCAGCCAAAAACTGCAATTGATATATAATCTTCAGAAAAAACATCAGGTAACTTCTGTAGATGAATTAATTCAAATTCAAGCAGAACTTTCTAATAAAGTGCTGGAGTTAGATAATATCGAAGAAGAAATAGCTTCCTTATCAAAATTAATAGAGCAAAAAGTACTTGAATTAGATGCTCTTTCAGCAGTGATTCATCAAAATAGAGTAAACGCTATTCCTGTTTTATCGAATAAATTAATTTCGATTTTAGAAACATTAGGAATGCCAAACGTGCGTTTTAATATGGAACTTTTGCCATCTGAAACTTATTTTAATAATGGTAAAGATGAATTGCAATTTCTGTTTTCTGCCAATAAAGGAACTGACTTTGGTTTATTGAAAAAAGTAGCTTCAGGAGGAGAAATGTCTCGTATTATGCTCGCTGTTAAAGCAATTTTGGCACAATATTCAAAACTTCCTACTTTAATCTTTGATGAAATCGATACTGGTGTTTCGGGAGAAATTGCCATTAGAATGGGAGAAATTATGAAAGAAATGAGTAAGACCATGCAGATCTTTGCCATTACACATTTACCTCAAATTGCGGCAAAAGGCGATTCGCACTTTAAAGTTTTCAAATCGACAGTTGATGATGATACACAATCAGAATTAAAGCTTTTGTCTCAGGACGAAAGAGTTATCGAAATTGCTCAAATGTTATCTGGAGCAGTCGTTTCTGATTCGGCTTTAAATCATGCTAAAGCCTTGTTGAACTAAAGAAATACTTTATATTTGTCATCTTAAAACTAATTAAACAAACGTAAATAAGTTGATCATTTGTCTTAATATACAATTATCAGATTAACGAAAAACAGAATTATATGATTATAGAACCTAGAATGAGAGGATTTATTTGCTTGACATCACACCCAAAAGGAGCTGAGCAAAATGTAAAAAATCAAATAGAATATATCAAATCAAAAGGATCAATTGCGGGTGCTAAAAAAGTATTAGTTATTGGTGCTTCAACAGGTTTTGGATTGGCTTCAAGAATTACAAGCGCTTTTGGATCTGATGCTGCAACTATTGGAGTGTTTTTTGAAAAACCACCGGTTGAAGGTAAAACTGCTTCTCCAGGCTGGTATAATTCTGCTGCTTTTGAAACTGAAGCTCATAAAGCAGGTCTATATGCAAAAAGTATAAATGGAGATGCTTTTTCAAACGAAATAAAAAGACAGACTCTAGATTTAATTAAAGCTGATTTAGGCCAAGTTGATTTAGTTATCTATAGTCTAGCTTCTCCGGTGCGTTTACATCCTGTTACAGGAGTCTTGCATCGTTCTGTTCTAAAACCAATTGGCCAGACATTTACAAACAAAACTGTAGATTTTCATACAGGAAATGTAACTGAGGTTTCTATTGCTCCGGCAAATGAAGAAGATATTGCAAATACAGTAGCTGTAATGGGTGGTGAAGACTGGGCAATGTGGATTGATGCTTTAAAAGCAGAAGATTTGCTAGCTGAGGGAGCTACAACTGTTGCTTATTCATATATTGGGCCATCTTTGACTGAAGCAGTGTACCGTAAAGGTACAATCGGACGAGCAAAAGATGATTTAGAAGCCACGGCGTTTACTATTACAGATAGTTTAAAATCTATTGGAGGTAAGGCATATGTTTCTGTAAACAAAGCATTAGTTACACAAGCAAGTTCTGCAATTCCAGTTATTCCTTTGTATATTTCTCTTTTATATAAAATTATGAAAGAAGAAGGTATTCATGAAGGTTGTATTGAGCAAATTCAGCGTTTGTTTCAAGACAGATTATACAACGGATCTGAAGTTCCTGTAGACGAAAAAGGAAGAATAAGAATCGATGATTGGGAAATGCGTGAGGATGTTCAGGAAAAAGTGGCTAAACTTTGGTTAGAAGCTACAACTGAAACGCTGCCGGCTATTGGAGACTTAGCAGGATACAGAAATGATTTCTTAAACTTGTTTGGATTTGAATTTGCAGGAGTTGATTATAAAGCTGAAGCAAATGAAGTTGTTGAGATTGAAAGTATCAATTAAAAACATAAAGCAATAAATAAAAACCATCAACCAAAAGTTGGTGGTTTTTTTATGAATATGACCTATCTTTGTTAAAATTTTGAATTTAGAAATTGCCACTTTAATACCGCACATTCCGTTATGATTTTTTCTTTAATTATACCCGTGTATAATCGTCCAGATGAAGTAGATGAGCTTTTAGAAAGTCTCTCAAAATCTGATTATAATGAACCTTTTGAAATTGTTCTTGTAGAAGATGGATCCTCAATTCCGTGTAAAGATGTAGTTATGACCTATCAAGGAAAACTTAATATTTCATACTATTTTAAAGAAAATTCAGGCCCGGGAGATTCAAGAAATTTTGGAATGCAAAAGGCTAGAGGTGATTATTTTATCATTTTTGACTCAGATTGTATTATTCCAGCGAATTATTTGACAGAAGTTAGAAAGGAATTAAATAAAGAATATGTAGACTGTTTTGGTGGGCCAGATAGAGCGCTGAACAGTTTTTCGAATATTCAGAAAGCAATAAATTTTGCAATGACTTCTTTTTTGACTACAGGAGGAATTCGAGGCGGTTCTGAAAAGATTAATAAATTCCAGCCCAGAAGTTTCAATATGGGAATTTCTAAGAAAGCATTTATTGCTTCAAACGGATTTGGAAATATTCATCCAGGAGAAGATCCAGATTTGTCTATTCGTTTATGGAATTTGGGATTTCAAACTCGTCTATTTTCAGAAGCTTACGTTTATCATAAGCGTAGAATCGACTGGGAAAAATTTTCTGTTCAAGTGCATAAATTTGGAATTGCAAGACCTATATTAAATAGTTGGTATCCAGAACATAACAAACTGACTTTTTTCTTTCCTACGGTTTTTATATTAGGATTATTATTAGCTTTTTTACTATTAATTTTTAATATTGATATTTTATTACAATTATATTTTGTATATTTCGTTATAATTTTTCTTACAGCAAGTATTCAAAATAAAAGCATCAAAATTGGCTACTATTCTGTAATTGCAGTTTGGAAACAATTTTATGGTTACGGAACGGGGTTTTTAGAATCATTTGTAAAAATAATTCTTTTAAAGAAAAAACCGCAGGAAGCTTTTCCTCGTATGTTTTTTAAAGTATAAGATGACAAAAATTATAGGTTTAACAGGAGGAATAGGAAGCGGAAAAACAACTATTGCAAACTATTTCGAAGAAATGGGTGTTCCTGTTTATATCGCTGATGATGGAGCCAGAAACGTAATGCAGTCTGAAGAAGTCATCGAAAAAATAAAAAAAGAATTTGGTGAATCACTTTTTGAAAATAATATTTTAAACAGAGCAAAGCTTGCAGAAATTGTATTTAATAATACTGATAAGCTTTCACAGCTTAATGGAATAGTTCATCCGGCTGTAAAAAAAGATTTTGATTTATGGTTAAAGCAGCATGATAATTGTGAATACGTAATTTATGAAGCTGCAATTTTATTTGAAAGCGGTCGATACAAGGACTGCGATACTATTATAACTGTTACTGCCCCCGAAGAAGTTAGAATAGACAGAGTCTTAAAACGAGATAATACCACTCGAGCCCAAGTTTTAAGCAGAATGAAAATGCAATGGAAAGACGAAGATCGTATTTCTAGAAGTAATTTTATTATTAATAACGTAAATCTTAAAATTGCTAAGGAAGAAGTTGTTAAAATCCTTAAAATTTTGAATATTAAACAAAATCAGTCTTAAATGTTAATATTTGGTTAATGTATTATTTAGTATATTGTTAAAATATTAATTTTGTTTCGATGAATAAATTATTTTTTAGAATACTTGTTTTGCTTATGAGTTTGTCCCTAATTGGGATTATTCTGGTTCAAGTGTTTTGGTTCAACTCTTCGTTCAAAAATAATGACGAACAATTTAAATACCACGTAACCCAAGTAATTGGCAATGTTGCTGATAAGCTTGAACAGCAGGAAGAATATAGCTTTTACGACAAATATAATCGTTTAAGAGACAGTACTGGTAAAATTCCAAAAAAAGAAGATTTATTAGAGGTTCTTTACGTTCAAAGAAATACTAAGACAAATAAAACGATTGTATATTCTAATACACTTACATCTGAAGACTATGATATAAGCGGTTCGCTTTTTAATAAAAAATTCAGCAGTGATAGATTTAAAAATTTCAGCTCAAAACGCGTAACTGAAGTTTATAACAATAATAACGGTATTGACAATAATGCTTTAGGGCAAAATATTATTCCTGATTTGAAAATCGAAAAATCTGGAAGTTTGGATGTTTTAAATAAAGTTCAAATGGAAATTTCGATTAAAGACGCTGCAGATGCATTGCCTTTAGAAGAAAGAATCTCTAAAGATAAATTACAAAGTCTTCTAAAAAAAGAATTACAGGAATATGGGGTTAAGACCAAATTTGAGTTTGGAGTTCTTAACAGCGGTTTGCCAACTAAAGTAAAATCTGATGGATTTCATTATGATAAAGATTTAAGTTATCATATCCCAATTTATACAGATAATGAAGGAAGCAGCAGATATGAGCTATACATTACCTTTCCTAATAAAAAGAAATTTTTATTATCTGAGTTATTAAGCATCACAATATTATCTATTGTTTTTACGCTTATTATAATAGTTGCTTACACAAGTGCTTTGAATCAATTGCTGCGCCAAAAGCATATATCTGAGATTAAAACAGATTTTATAAACAATATGACGCATGAGTTTAAAACTCCAATTGCGACCATAAATTTAGCGCTCGACGCTATTAAGAATCCTAAAATTATTGAAGATAAAGAAAAAGTTTTTCGTTATCTCCAAATGATTAGGGATGAAAATAAAAGAATGCATGCACAAGTTGAAAATGTTCTTCGTATTTCTAAATTAGAAAAAAGAGAGCTTGATATTTCAAAAGAACCAACTGCTATTCATGATATAATTGATGATGCAATTGAGCACGTAAATTTGATTTTAGAAGACAGACACGGAACAGTTGTAAAACACTTAAATGCGTCTAGAACTACATGTTTGATTAATGAAGTACATTTTACAAATGTCTTGGTTAATATTTTAGAGAATGCAATTAAGTATTCGCCAGATGTTCCTGAAATTGAAATTTTTACTGAAAATGTAAAAGACATGATTCTGATAAAAGTTAAAGATAATGGTCTGGGTATGAGTAAAGTTGCTCAAAAAAGGGTTTTTGAGAAATTTTATAGAGAACACACTGGGGATTTACATAATGTAAAAGGACATGGTTTAGGACTTGCTTATGTAAAAAGAATAGTGGAAGACCACAATGGTCAAGTATATGTTGAAAGCGAAAAAGGAAAAGGTAGCACCTTTATAATAAAAATACCATTAATAAATTAAAATATGGAAAATAATAACAAAAGAATACTTTTAGTAGAAGATGACCTTAATTTTGGGGCAGTTCTTAAAGATTATCTAATGTTAAATGACTTTGAAGTTACTTTAGCTAAAAACGGTATGGAAGGTTTCGAGAAATTCAAGAAAGATGTATATGATTTATGTATTCTTGATGTAATGATGCCTTATAAGGATGGTTATACTTTAGCAAAAGAAATTAGAGAGAAAAACAGTGAAGTGCCAATTATCTTCTTAACTGCGAAATCTATGAAAGAGGATGTTCTTAAAGGATATAAAGCAGGAGCGGATGATTATTTGAATAAGCCTTTTGATTCTGAAGTTTTATTGATGAAAATCAAAGCAATCATTCAAAGAAAATCTGCTGATACAAAAGCAGAGCAAGTACAGTTCGAATTTAATATTGGTAAATTTCATTTAAATTCTAAACTTAGATTTTTAACATTCGAAAATGAAGAGCCAATAAAATTATCTCCAAAAGAGAATGAGTTGCTTAAAATGTTGATTCTTCATGAAAATGACTTAATGCCAAGAGAATTAGCATTGACTAAAATCTGGAGAGATGATAATTACTTTACTTCAAGAAGTATGGACGTTTACATTGCTAAGCTTAGAAAATATCTAAAATCTGACGAAGATGTTGAAATTTTGAACATACACGGAGAAGGTTTCAGATTAGTTGTAAAAAGCAAAGTAACTGAATAATAATTCACCAAAAAAAATATAAGCTCTGAGAAATCAGAGCTTTTTTTATGAATAATAATTTTATTTAAAATATATGTTGAATCTTTTTGATTTAATTTATAGCATAATTTCTGTTTAGAGGATTTAAAATAGAATGAAATTTTGCATAGTTTCTATATTTGTCAAGAATTGAACTATTAACACTATGAATATAAAAAATTTGTCCTAATCAGTTTAATACATTAAATCTGTGGTTTATTTATTTCCAATGCAACTCCAAAGCAAAACATGTTTTTTCGCCTTTTGTAATACTGAATGTTGCTGTTGTATGATCGTCATCCTCACTTTCGTGAATGACAACATTATCTTGTAATGAAAGTTCTTTCATGAAGTTCATTTCGAAGCTTTTTACTTCTTGTTTCATTATTCTTTTTGGATCAACATGATCTAAACACCATTCTAGATATTTTACGTTATTGACGTGATTGACAATATCTAAATCAGATAAATAAACTGTTTTTTCAAAAATGGCTCCTTTTTCGTGATTGATGTTTATTTTAGAAAAACCTTCTTCTGTTGCTCTGTTTGCAGGGAATAATTCGAAATGTTGGTAAGGTAATGCCAAAGCTTCTGGACGACGTGCCTGTGTATTAAAAACGGCCCAATAGGTCTCGCAGCCTACAATTTTTTTTCCGTTTACATACATTTCAAGAGCGCGAACGGAGCGTGAATTCTCTAAACTATTAATCCAAGTTTTTACCGTTACAATATCCTGCCATTTTGGTAAAGCGTGAACTTCTACTCGCATTCGGCTTAAAACCCATGCTTGATGAAATTCCTGCATATCATAAAAACTGATCCCTCCAACTTCTGAATGTGCTGCGGCGGTTAATTGCAAAATATTACATAAATCAGTATATTTTAGAAATCCTGCTGGTGTACATTGTGTGAAATTGATTTCCCAGTCTTTACTTAAAACTGATGTAAAATTTGGAGATATTGGCATTTTGTAATTTTGGATTTATTTTGAGAATAGAATAAAGAAGCTAGAGGAAAGACTCTGTTTTTTTATTTTTTTTTGAAATATGAACTTATTATTTTATAACTAATGAAAATTATACTCGATAATATTATTCCGAAAAATATAAATTCTGTTGTATTTAAATTTTTGAAATGTGGCCTTTCAATTTTTTCTTTTAATGCTATAGAGAATGCGATAACTAAAACGCTTGTAAAAAAAAGAAATAAAAGATTTCCTAATAACTTTAAAAATTTCATTCTAATATATTTTCAATGTAATCTATAATTTCTTTTCTATCTGTCGCGTAATCAAACCATTTTGTGTTTTCATTTCGTTTGAACCACGTTAATTGTCTTTTGGAGAATCTTCTCGTATTTTTTTTGATTTCTTCTATCGCGAATGGCAATGTAAATTCTCCGTCAAAATAACTAAATAATTCTCGATAACCGACCGTTTGAAGCGCATTTAAAGCTTTATTAGGATACAAAGATTTTGCTTCTTCAAGTAAGCCTTCGTTCATCATAATGTCAACACGCTGGTTGATTCGGTTGTAAATGATTTCTCTCTCAGCATCTAAACCAATTAAAATAGGAGTGAAGTCTCTATTGTTTTTCTTCTGATTTAAGAAGGAAGAATACGGTTTTCCTGTTCCAATACAAACTTCTACAAAACGCATCATTCGCTGCGGGTTTTGTAAGGTTTGAGGATTTTCGGCAGTTATTTTTTGATAATAATCTGGATCTAGGTTTTTTAGTTGTTCCTGAAGATATTCAATCCCAAGTTTTTCGTAATTTGAATTTACTTCAGATCGAACTTCAGGATTGATTTCTGGGAATTCATCAAAACCTTTTAAAATTGCATCTACATATAGTCCAGAACCGCCAATAAGAATTACAAAATCGTTGGTTTGAAAGAGCGCTTCAATTTTAGCTAAAGCTTCTTTTTCGTAATCGCCAACAGTGTAATTTTCAAAAATAGATTTATTTTGAATGAAATGATGTTTTGCAGAATTTAATTCATCTTGATTGGGGACGGCTGTACCAATAGTCATTTCTTTAAAAAACTGACGGCTGTCGCAAGAAACGATCTCGCATTCAAAATGTTGTGCCAAAGTAATACTTAAGGCTGTTTTGCCTATTGCTGTTGGTCCGACTATGGTGATTAGGTATTTCATATTTTTTAGCCCAGATGGAAATGGAAACCCCGAACTTATATTTGTTCGGTTTTTTTTTTGGTGTAAAAGAGCGACCTCAGAAGCTCTTTTTATGCCTTAAAAAAACAACAAAGATAAGGAGGAGTTACAATGTAAAGCTGGAATTGCTGCTTAAATTAATTATTTGGTAATTCGTTTCCGCATTCATAACAATAGTTTGCATTGTCAAAATGAACTTGGGAATTACAATTTGTACATATTTTTTTTGTACTTACTGCGCTATTTCTTAAACTGCTTTTTGCAAATTCTGCTGTTACGATTCCCGTTGGTACGGCTATGATCCCATAACCTAATATCATGACTAAAGCAGCAATAAATTGCCCTAATGGTGTTTGTGGTGATATATCGCCATATCCAACCGTTGTTAAAGTTACAATTGTCCAATAAATACTCATGGGGATACTCGTGAATCCAGACTCTCTGCCTTCGACCAGGTACATTATCGAACCAATTATTATAGTACTGATCAAAACAAAATAGATAAAAACTAATATCTTTTCTTTGCTGGCTTCAATCGCTTCGCGCAATTGTATAGACTGATGCGAGATCTGAGGAATATGCAATATCTTAAACAATCTAAAGAAACGCAGTGCTCTTACAATAGATAAAATACTGGTGCCTGGAAAAAATATCGACAAATACATTGGCAAAACTGCAAGCAAGTCGATAATTCCGTAAAAACTAAAAATGTATTTAATTGGTTTTTGAATCGAAATAATACGCAAAAAATATTCTATGGTAAAAAATGCAGTTATAATCCATTCACAGATAATAAGTTGTGAATGATATTTTTGATTGATTCCTTGAACGGTTTCCATCATGATTAAGAGAACACTTAGCAAAATCAATCCCAGTAAAACTAAATCGAACATTCTTCCTAAGATGGTGTTTGTACCATATAGAATTACTTTGATTTTTTCTCTGAATATTTCGTATTTTGGTTTCGATTTTTTCATATCGGCGAAGATAATGAAAGTTTTGTTTTGTTAAAAATGAAGAATTTTTAGCGATTTGCTTTTACGGATGTGATTGTTAATGATGTTTTTTACATCGCGATTATGCTGCATTGGAATTAAAATATTTTTTAAGATTTCAATATTAGTAATCTGGTAATTTAGATCGTAATATGCATATCCTTTATATATTCCATTTTCTATTAAAATTGCGCTTCTTTCGTTTACGTTTCGGCCTCTATCGAGCAAGATCATGCTTTTGTTGTCAAAACTGTTTTCAGTTATAAATTGCTGAACGCGAATATTGTATTCTTCTGTACTTATTTTGCCAATGCAGGCACCGTCACATTCTTTTATTTTATATTGAAAGCACTCTTTTTTGCTTTGATATAATCCAGTCAGCTTTTGACAAAGATGATACTTTGCTGTGAATTTGAAAAGTAAATTTTTACCTTCTTGTATAGAAGTAAAAGACGTAATTTCCTTTTTTCGACCGTCTGCTTTTTCAATTTTTAAATTCTGATAGCCATTTGCATCCTTTTCTAAATACAAAGCATAAGGGAAAAACGTTTTTTTCTGAGAACGATTATATTTTGGTCGGTTGATTTTTACTTCTTCGCTTTCTTTTAAAAGGGCAATCAATTCACTGCCCGTTTCGTCATAAGTAATAGTAAAAACTTCGGCTTGAATTTTTTTGCTTTTTGTTGTAATTCCGGTAAAGTGCTGATTTATTCTTTTTTTTATATTTTGGCTTTTGCCAATGTAAATCAAATTGCCACTTTCGTTATAAATATAATAGATACCTGTTTTAGCTGGCATTTGGCTTAAAAGGTCTAAAAATTTTGGAGCAATACCTTTTTCAACTTCTAGTTTTATAAAATCTTTTACAATTGTTTTTTCTAAGTCTTTTTCTAAAAGCATTTTAAACAACTTTGTCGTTGCCATTGCGTCTCCGCTGGCACGATGCCTGTCTGCCATAGGAATACCTAAAGCACGAACTAATTTTCCTAAACTGTAAGAAGGCTGCTCTGGAATTAATTTTTTTGCCAATTCAACTGTACAAAGGGTTCTGGCTTCAAAATCATAACCTAAACGTCTGAATTCGGTTCGTAAAATTCGGTAGTCGAAAGAGGCATTGTGAGCTACAATAATACAATCTGAAGTGATTTCTATAATTCGTTTTGCAACTTCAAAAAACTTTGGGGCAGAATGCAGCATAGCATTATTTATTCCGGTTAGCTTTACTACGAAAGGCTGAATCGGAATTTCGGGATTAACAAGGCTAATGAATTGGTCAATTACTTCGTGACCATCAAATTTATAAATGGCGATTTCAGTAATTCCTTCCTCATTAAACTGGCCTCCAGTAGTTTCTATGTCTAGTATTGCGTACAAATTTAGTATTCAGTATAAAATTCAATATCAATAACAATTTCAAAAATCAATATCAATTCTAAAATTGTTATTGTAATTGCCATTAAATAGAACTATTTCTTATTTAGTATCATTTTTGATGAAATTGCAATCAGTTGCTCTACTTCGATTAGAAGTCTATTTCTTTTGCTATCATCACCTTCTTTTATATAATCTAGAATTTTTAATGAATTTCTTGATTCTTTTAACTCTTTTACAACCAATGAAACTTTAAAGATAAAATCTTTATCTGTTATTGTTCCTTGCGCTTCTCCAAAATTTAAAGATGCACTTCCGGAAGATCTAATCAGTTGATTTTTATAATATTCATTTTCAAATATTTTTTCTAATTGTCTGCTAAAGAAAATACATTCTCCTGCAAAACGAACTAATCGATCTTCAAAGTTGAATATTTTTTCCATTTAAAATTTTAACTTTTTGCAATTTTTATTGATTTTTGAAATTGCAATTGATATTGAATATTATCTTCCTCCAAAAATGCTGCTTCCTATTCGGACTATTGTGCTTCCGGATTCAATTGCTAATTGATAATCTCCAGACATTCCCATGGAAATAGTATTTGGTTTGCAGTTTTCAGTTTGCAGTGTTTGAATTGAATCAAAAATCGATTTTAAATGGGTAAATTCTTTTTTAATTTGGTTTTGATCTTCTGTGAAAGTTGCCATCCCCATTAACCCTAAGATACGAATGTTTTTCATTTCTTTGAGCTCTTTTGAAGATAATAATTCATTTAATTCATTTTCATCTAAACCAAATTTAGATTCTTCTTCTGCAATATATATTTGAAGTAGACAATCTATTATTCTATTATTTTTTAAAGCTTGTTTGTTGATTTCCTGTAATAATTTCAAACTGTCAACACCATGAATTAAGCTCACAAATGGTGCCATAAATTTAACTTTATTGGTTTGAACATGACCAATCATATGCCACTGAATATCTTTTGGCATTTCTTCCCATTTCTCCGTCATTTCCTGGATTTTGTTTTCTCCAAAAATGCGCTGTCCCGCTTCATAGGCTTGCATTAAGTCTGAAACAGGTTTTGTTTTAGAAACGGCAACAAGAGTTAAGTTTTCAGGTAAACTAGCTTTGATTGTATTTAAATTCGATTGAATCGACATGATATTTCTTTTTATAAAAATTGCTTAGAGATTTTCTCTGCTTTTTTACTTTCACTATAATCATAAAAACCTTCGCCAGATTTTACGCCTAGTTTTCCTGCTCTTACCATATTAACTAAAAGAGGGCAAGGTGCGTATTTTGGATTTTTGAAACCCTCGTACATTACATTTAAAATAGCAAGACAAACATCTAGACCAATAAAATCAGCTAGTTGAAGCGGTCCCATTGGATGCCCCATTCCTAATTTCATTACAGTATCAATTTCATAAACGCCAGCTACTTTATTGTATAACGTTTCGATTGCTTCGTTTAGCATTGGCATTAAGATTCTGTTGGCTACGAAACCAGGATAATCGTTTACTTCGACAGGAGTTTTTCCTAGTTTTTCAGATAAATCCATGATGATTTTAGTGATTTCATCGCTGGTATTGTAACCGCGAATAATTTCAACCAATTTCATAATTGGCACCGGATTCATAAAATGCATTCCGATAACGCGCTCAGGATGTGTAACAACAGAACCAATTTGTGTTATTGAAATAGAAGAAGTATTGGTTGCTAAAATCGTATTGTGAGAACAAGCTTCGTTTAATTGCTTGAAAATATTAAGTTTTAGTTCGACATTTTCAGTAGCCGCTTCTACAACTAAATCAACACCAACAACGCCATCTTTAATATCAGTATAAGTGATAATATTAGTAATTGTTTTCGCAACATCCTCCTGAGTAATTGTGCCTTTAGACAGCATTCGATCTAAATTGGCGGCAATAGTTGCCATTCCTTTATCTAATGATTTTTCAGAAACGTCGATTAATTTTACAGTAAATCCGCTTTGTGCAAAGGTATGAGCGATTCCGTTACCCATTGTTCCCGCACCAATTACAGCTATAGTTTTCATTTTATATATTGGTATTATATTTATGATTTAGCCACGAATTCACCAATTATTTCGTGAACTCGTGGCTAATTTTATTTAAAAATTACTTATTTTATTTGTCGAAACAATCAATAATTTGATACGCTACACGCAACGCATCTGTAGCTTGTTCAAGAGTTACAACTGGAGTTGTATCTGTATTGATTGCATTTGCAAAAGATTCTAATTCATCAAGAATAGCATTGTTTTGCTCTACATCAGGATTTGTAAAATAGATTTGTTTTTTTACACCTTCAGCATTTTGCAGAATCATATCAAAATCTCCTGGAACTTCCGGTGCATCTTTCATACGAACCACTTCACATTTTTTCTCTAAAAAGTCAACTGAAATGTAAGCATCTCTTTGAAAAAAACGTGTTTTACGCATGTTTTTCATCGAAATTCTGCTGGCGGTTAAATTGGCAACACAACCATTTTCGAATTCAATTCTGGCATTGGCAATATCTGGAGTATCACTAATTACAGAAACTCCACTTGCATGAATATCTTTTACTTTAGAATGTACAACACTCAAAATGGCATCAATATCATGAATCATTAAATCCAGAACTACAGGAACATCTGTACCACGCGGATTGAATTCAGCTAAACGATGTGTCTCAATAAACATGGGATTTTCGATCATATTTTTTGTCGCAATAAAAGCTGGATTAAAGCGCTCTACGTGACCAACTTGACCTTTTACATTGTATTCTTTTGCTAAAGCTATAATTTCTTCTGCTTCCTCTACAGTATTAGCAATAGGTTTTTCTATAAAAATATGTTTTCCAGATTTGATAGCTACTTTTGCACATTTGTAGTGTGAAAGTGTTGGAGTTACAATATCAATAACATCCACGGCATGTATTAATTTTGCAATTGTGCTGAAGTTTTTATAGCCAAACTCTTTTGAAATTCTTTCGGCATTTTCCTGATTTTCGTCGTAAAATCCAACTAATTCGTATTGGTCAGATTGTTGTAATAAGCGTAAATGTATTTTACCAAGATGACCAGCACCTAAAACTCCTACTTTTAACATGAGAATGTATTTTAAACAAAAATAGAATTTATTTGTTGAATGTAAAAATGAATTTAACTAATTGTGAGTTGTGAATTATGAATTATAAATTATCAGCTAGGGCTTTTGACTTTCGGCTTTTCACTTTTGACATTATTAATTTAATAATTAAAAATCAATATTTGATTTACTGTTTTGTTTCTTATTTTTGCCAAAATAAAACCTACCCATTTTGAAAGACACTGCCAAACATCAAGGACTTCGTAATCAATTAGTAAGCACTTTAGAACAAAAAGGAATTACTGACAGAGCAGTCTTAGATGCGATAAAAAAAATCCCAAGACACCTTTTTTTGAATTCAAGTTTTGAAGATTATGCTTATCAGGATAAAGCATTTCCTATAGGAGCAGGGCAAACAATTTCACAGCCTTATACAGTTGCTTTTCAATCGCAATTGTTAGAGGTTAAAAAAGAACATAAAATTCTTGAAATAGGAACAGGTTCTGGTTATCAAACTGCTGTTTTGTGTATGTTAGGCGCCAAAGTTTATAGTATTGAAAGACAAAACGAATTGTTTAAAACTACTTCAAATTTATTTCCTAAATTAAATATTCGTCCTAAACATCTATCTTTTGGGGACGGTTATAAAGGATTACCTAGTTACGCTCCGTTTGACAGCATAATTGTTACGGCGGGAGCTCCTATTATTCCACAGCCATTAATGGCGCAATTAAAAATAGGAGGAAGGCTGGTTATTCCGCTTGGTGAAGATGTTCAGATTATGACTTTATTAATAAGAAAAAATGAAACGCAATTTGAAAAACATGAGTTTGGAGAGTTTCGATTTGTTCCTTTGCTAGAAGATAAAAATTAAGAATAAAGCCCATTACGTGGGCTTTTATTTTTCAGATAACTGCACAGCTCGTTTTAGATTTTGTTTTTCAATTCTAAGGATATAATGAATAAAAATCGATTTATCATTCTTGATTTTGCTTTCTTCCAAAACAGAAAAATATTCAGTTATACTATTTTGATTTCCTTCTATTGAAGTATATGTGTAGTTGTTTTGAAGTAAAATCCAGTTTAATGTCAAATGTGCCATTTGAAGATTTCCGGTTTCAAAAGGATTAATTTCAAGTATTTTTAAATGTGCTTCAGCTGCAAGAATTATGGGGTGAATATTATTTTTATGCGATTCATACCAATTGAAAAATAAATTCATTTCACGCGTAATCAATAAATCGTTTTTATATTTTCCTGAATTTTCAGATTCAATTCCTCTAAAAATTAAATTATGTATGAAGAGAAATTCTTTTTCATTAAGAGCTGTTTTTTTTTGACTTAAATCCTTGATATATAATATTGTCTCTTGAAAATTAATCGCTTCAAGATGATTATGCATGCTTTTGCCGTTAATTGTCAATCCATCATTTATGACTAATTTAGTTTCTTCCATTGTTAAAGGATTTCCGTTTAAAAAAATACTTTTAAAGATGAATTCTAATTCTAAAGTCTTTGAAATTTGACGTAATTCAAAATGATTAAAAGATTGAATTTTATTTTTTAATATTTCAATTTCATCTAAAATAGTTTGAAAAGAAGATATTATTATTGAGTTTGTCTCTTTTTTGTTTTTTTGAATTTCCTGCTCAGCTAAAATCAATGCTTTCAAAGCAAATTCTTCATCGCCAATTTCATATAGAATTTTTTCTTTTAGCCATGCAATCATTAAAGTTTCAAGATCAATTTCTAAGAGCTTAGCCAATTTTGAAATTTGATCTTTGGTTGGTTTTCTTGTTCCTGATTCAAATTTACTGATGAGCGCCTGGTCAATACCTAAAAGCTGTGCAACTTCGCGAGTTTTTAGACCTTTTCTTTCGCGAGCATTTTTAAGAAGTAATTTCATTATATGATTATTCTGGTCTTGACAAATTTAGTCAATTTTTGTTTTATAAAAAAAGCAACAGATTATAAGTTGCTTTTTTTAGTTTTATTTTGGAGGCAGAGAGCCGTCTTTTCTCATTTCTTTTACAACTGCCTGCATAATTGCATCAACTGTTTGGCCTAAATCAGTTACATATTCAGATTTTGTAGTTCCGGTCCAGATTAATTTGTTTTCTTTCAATGAAAAAATATTCGTTTCAACCATATAAGAAGTGGTTTCTTGGTAATATCCTGGATCGTAGAAGTTTGGCGAATACATTCCATACCAATTTCCAAAACCATATCCGTACATTCCTGTATAAACCCCATCAAATCCTCCGTAATACATTCCGGTATAAGTTCCAGGAACATAATTCGTTTCTTTTTCTTTGCTTACCAAACGCATTGTAACAACTCCGTCGAAGTTTTCGTCATGTAATATTTTTAACTTTTGCTCTTGTGTAAGTTGCGAAGTGGTTTCGTTTAAATACTGATAAGATGTTTTAAAAATAGGATTACTTGCTGCAACTCGATTTTCCGCAGTTCTTCTTGAGGCTTCATCTTTGACTAAAGCGACAACCAAAACTTTTTTGAAATTTTCTTGAGCGACTGTTATTTTTGGATCTCTCCAGCTATTTACTATAGAAGTATTACTGCCACAACTAAAAAGTGAGATTACAGCAATCAACAGAATTAAGTACTTTTTCATATTTTATAGTTAAATTGTTTATATAAAGTTAGCTATAAAATATTAATAAATATCTGCTTATCAGAAAATTAAAGGTTTTTTAGTTGAAAGCTTTTTTAATACGGTCCAAATCTCGTTTTGTGTCTTGTTCTTTTAGAGACTCGCGTTTGTCGTAGTTTTTCTTTCCTTTACAAAGACCAATTTGCAGTTTTGCCAAACCTTTTTCGTTAGTAAATAATTTTAGAGGGACAATAGTAAGTCCTTTTGCCTGAACATTTTTGTGAAGTGTTTTTAATTCTTTTTTGTTCAAAAGCAATTTTCTTTCACTTCTTGATTTGTGATTGAACTGATTTCCAAATGAATATTCTTCGATATAAGTATTGATTGCAAAAAGCTCAAGGTTGCTAAATTCACAAAAACTTTCGGTAATATTAGCTTTGCCTAAACGTATAGATTTAATTTCGGTTCCAGATAAAACGATTCCGGCCGTGTAAGTATCGATTATCTCATAATCGAATCGGGCTCTTTTATTTAATATATTGACTGATTTTAACATAGTAGCAAATGTAAAACAAAATTGAAAAACTTTAATGTAATCTAAGATAATTAAAGATATTTTTTAATCTATGACTTGAATGGATAATTTAAATCTCAATTTACTAATTTTGTAAAAAAAGAAAGACCATACCTTTTTAACGTATGGTCTTTTATTATATATTTTAATAATAATAAAATGCAAAATCAATCTAAAGATCCGCTGCACGGAATCACACTTCAAAATATACTTGAAAAATTAGTAGCACATTATGGTTTTGATACTTTAGGCGAACTCATTCCTGTAAAATGCTTTCTATCAAATCCGAGTATAAAATCGAGTCTTACTTTTTTAAGAAAAACTGATTGGGCACGCAAAAAAGTCGAAGATTTATACGTAAAATCCCTTCCTAAATTTACCGAATAATTATAATTTATATGAAATCATAACACCTCCACGATACGGAAGCCATTCACCACTTTTATTCCAGTTTTTTGCTCTTTCATATCTTCCAGGCGTTCCATCATTGTAGTACCCGTGATAAAAACCTTGATGCCATCCGGCTCCAGCAAAAAAGTCTAATAAAAACTTATCGCTTAACTTAAGATTATAACCGGCTGTAACTCCTAATCGGTAACCAAAACCATGTTCATATTTATTACTATCCCAATAATTCCATTTTTGCAATTCGTATACATCTGGTCCTGCATGCGCACCTAAGTAAAATCCATTATATTTTTCTTTAAAATGATAACGAACTTCAGGAGTTAAGGTGTAAAATTTCATAGGGTTGTGTCCATTGAAAGATTCCCAAAAAGAAGCCATCACATCAACACTAAAAGTTGTTTTTTCTCCAATGCTTGTTTCAATTCCAATATTGGGTATTGCAAACAAAGCCGTTGCTCCATTAAATTTTATAAAAGTCTGGCTTTGAGACTGAATTGAGAAGAAAAGAACAATTAGAACTAAATATTTTTTCATAAAAAATAGGTTTTCGTGGTATTAAAAATAAGAGATGATTACTTATTTTGCCTGCAAATATAACGTAAACCTTTATTTAGTTTTATTTAAAAACCTTAATTTAACATGAATATTTTGGTATAATAAATCATTAAATCACTTAGTGTTTAATAATGAGTATATTACCTTATCTAAAAAACGGCCTTCGTAAAATTCTGATTCTTTAAAATGAGCTTCTTTAATAAAGCCGCACTTTTGAAGTACCTTTTCAGATGCTAAGTTTTCGGGAGCGATTACAGCTTCGATTGAGTGTAATTTTAAATCATCAAAACCATACGTTATAAGGCGATTTACGGCTTCTGGGACAATTCCTTTTCCGTGAAATTCGGGCAATAACATATAGCCAATTTCTGCTCTGTAATTTTCAGGCTGCATTCTGTAATAACCAATAATACCAAGAAGTTTTGGATTGTCTTTTAAAGTAATTCCCCAATTGATTCCAACGTTTGTTACAATTTTATCTTCAATAACGGTTATATGTTCTAAGGCGTCTTCAGTATTTTTTGCTAAAGGCCTTGGGATATATTTCATGGTTTCTGGATTCGAACGCAATTCAAAAATTTCATTTACGTCATCATTTGTAATTCGTCTTAGAAGCAATCGCTCTGTTTCTATTACCGGAAATGGGTGAAAGTTAAATTCTAGCATTTTTTTAATTATAAGATTGTGATACTGAATTTTGAATGAAAAGTTTGATGCACATCCAAAATTATAATTCCTTCTTTTTTAAATAAATCTCCTGAATTATCTGCAGTGTCCGAATATCCAAACCAAGGTTCAATGCATACAAAAGGTGCTTGATCTTTAGTCCAAATGCCTAAACTAGGAAAATCTTCAAATTCAACTTTTACGTACGGTTTTGAATTTTCAAGAATGGTAAGAGAATTTGATTGTAAATTTTTAAAAACTAAAGCATCGTTTTCGAAAAGTTTATAGTTTAAAGGTACTAGATTTTCTTTTGCTGCTAAGATTTCTGTTTTATTCGAAATTAGATCATTTTCTAAAAGATTGTATCTTAAAATTTCTTCTTTTTCAAATTCAAAAGCATAATTTTCAAAGTTTTCAGGCAGTGCAATAGCAGGATGAGCCCCAATCGAAAAAGGTATTTGGGTTTCACCTTTATTAATAACTTTATATGCAATTTCTAACGAAGTTTCTTCAAGCGTATAAATCAACTGCAATTCAAAATTAAAAGGATATTTTTTTAGCGTTTCTTCATTAGATTTTAATGAAAATGACGCACTATTATCCGTTTTTGCAATCAATTCAAATTCCATATCACGAGCAAAACCATGACGTGATAATTGGTATTCTTTTTCATTAATGGTATAAGTATTATTTTTTAAAGTACCCACAATCGGAAAAAGAACAGGAGAATGCTTTCCCCAAAAATCAGGATTCCCCTCCCAGATAAATTCTTTGTCTTGGTTGTTCTTTAATGAAAACAATTCAGCTCCAGAATGTTTTATAGAGGCTTTAAGTTTTGAATTTGAGATGGTTGTGTTCAAAATATTGATATTGATATAAATTAATTTAATGTTGACGTAAATATATTTTATAAATTTTAGTTTTTGAAAGAAATGACTTAAATTATTTTTTCTATTAAAATTTTGATAAAAATAAATTTAAAGCTCATGTTTTCTCTGTAAATAGCTTTTTTTTTCATTAATTTGCTATATAAACAGCTAAAAAATATGAAAATTCAATCCTCAAAAGCCTTACTAACCATGGCTTTGTTTGTTGGGATTTCTTCTGTTTCGGCACAACAAACGCCAGCGACAACAGCAGTAAATCCAGTTAATAATTACAGTTATCATGATGCTTTTGCACCACATTTTTACACTAAAAACGGAACGTCAACTCGTTCTGCGAGCGGTCAGCCAGGCGTAGAATATTGGCAAAATAGAGCGGATTATCAATTAACCGCAAAGTTAAACGGAACCACAAATGAAATTATTGGCACTGATGAAATTACATACACCAATAACAGCCCAGATAAATTGTCATTTGTTTGGCTTAATTTAGATCAAAATTTATTCAAAGAAGATTCGAGAGGAAATGCCGTAGTGCCATTATCTGGCAGTCGTAATGGAGCGCAGGGTCAAGTTTTTGATGGCGGAAATAAAATAAAATCAGTAAAAGTAATTTCTATTGGAAAGAAAAAAGTTGAAGCTGAAGCAAAATATATCGTTACAGATACCAGAATGCAGATTTTTCTTCCTGAAGAACTGGCTTCAAAAGGCGGTGCTGTAAAAATTAAAATCGAATTCTCATTTATTGCTCCGTTTGAGGGATCTGATAGGATGGGAGTTTTAGAAACTAAAAACGGTAAGATATTTACAATCGCACAATGGTATCCGCGTATGTGTGTCTATGATGATATACGTGGTTGGAACACAGCTCCTTACTTAGGTGCGTCTGAGTTTTATTTAGAATATGGCGATTTTGATGTCAACATTACTGTTCCAGCAAATCATTATGTTGTGGGTTCTGGAGAATTATTAAATGGAGCAGAAGTTTTGCCTGCTGAGCAATTTAAACGTTATAAAGAAGCTTCTCAAAGCGATAAAACAGTTATGATTCGTTCTGCTGATGAAGTTGCTGCAACTGCAAATTCAAATGCAACATCTGAGAAAACTTGGCATTATCAAATAAAAAATGCCCGTGATTTTTCTTGGGCTTCATCTCCGGCTTTTATTTTAGATGGAGCAAAAATAAACTTGCCAAGTGGCAAAAAAGCTTTGGCTTTATCTGCTTACCCACTTGAAAGTGCTGGAAATGATGCTTACGGACGTTCTACAGAATACGTAAAATCATCAATCGAAAATTATTCTAAAAGATGGTTTGAATATCCTTATCCTGTTGCAACAAACGTAGCAGGAAATGAAGGTGGAATGGAATATCCAGGAATTGTTTTTTGCGGATGGAAATCTAAAGCAGATGATTTATGGGGAGTTACAGATCACGAATTCGGGCACATTTGGTTTCCAATGATTGTAGGTTCAAATGAGCGTTTATTTGCTTGGATGGATGAAGGTTTTAATACTTTTATCAACTCAGTAAGTTCATATGATTTTAATAAAGGAGAATACAAACAAGATCCAGAAGATTTGCATGAATTAGCAGATCGTTATACAAATCCAAAAACTGAGACAATAATGAGTTCTCCTGATAATATGAAGGAAGCTAATATTGGTCTTTTATGTTACTCTAAACCAAGTTCAGGATTAGTTATTTTAAGAGAACAAATTTTAGGAGAAGAGCGTTTTGATAAAGCTTTGCGTACTTATGTAGAGCGTTGGGCATATAAACACCCAACTCCAGATGATTTTTTCAGAACAATAGAAAATGTTGCTGGAGAAGATTTAAGCTGGTTCTGGAGAAGCTGGTTTGTAAATAATTGGAGATTTGATCAAGGAATAAATTCTATTAAATATGTAAAAAACGATCCAGCAAAAGGAGTTGTAATTGCAGTGGAGAATTTTGAAAAAATGCCAATGCCAGTTATTATAGATGTAAAAACAAAAAGTGGAAAAGTGTCTAGAGTTAAATTGCCTGTAGAAATTTGGCAGCGTAATAATGACTGGTCTTTTAAATATAATTCGACTGAAGAAATTGAAAGTATAACTCTTGATCCTGATCATGTTTTTCCGGATTATAATTTAACTAACAATGTTTGGACTGCTGCAAAAGGCAAGCTTGAAAAAGATATTATTTTAGACAGCTATATAGGAAATTATACTACTGCAAAAGCACCAATTACAATTGAGCTTACTGAGAAAAATAGTGTATTATATGCTGAATTGCCAAACTATCCAAAATTTGCTATTGAGCCGGTTGAAGGTGAAAAAGATACTTTTCAATCAAAAAGAGCAGGAGTTAAATTTAAATTTAATGAAGCTAAAACAGGCGTTGATTTGATCTTTTTAGGTAACGGACAAACGATTCCCTTTACAAAGAAATAAAAATATCAATTTCTAAAATATTTAAAACCCGATAGTTGTAAAAAACTATCGGGTTTTTATTTTAATTTGTTTTGAGTTTTCCAAGTTTAATATTTAAAGTTGACACTTGATCTTTTAAGGCTTTAAACTCTAAATAAAACTCAGAAACTAAAAACCTTAGCATCTTAATACCGCACAACCTTTGTGCTTTAAGAAATTAACAATACATTAAAAAAATGTTAGAATTTTAATTTTTTGTTTTGTGAATTAAAAAATAGTGTAATTTTGCAACCGATGAATAAAATAAGTTTACATATAACTTCTTTGTCACGGACAAACTCACCTGCTACTTCTCCCGAAGTACGGATGCTATCTCTATAGTATTCACAGAGTTTTTCGCCGCGTATTTATTTATATTCATTTTTCATTTTGAAATCACACCATTTGTCCATTGGACAAACATATCCTAAAAGTATATATTATTTTGTAAATTTTCTTAATCAAGTTTTTGATTTTGAGAATGTTACTTCTATTTTGTCTATTTTTATTGGATTGATTTCTAGATTTCAAACTAAACAATACGCTTTAATTTTTAACTCTAACTTCAACTATTGAAATGAAAATCTCTATTGTTGTTACTCAGGAAGAACACTTCAAATTCGCACAGGAAATTTGCGATACAATAGAATCATCTGCCTTGTTAAGAGGTACGGGGATTGCTAAAAGAACTCCTGAATACATTCAGAAAAAAATGTCGAACGGTGATGCGATGATTGCTCTGGCAGATGGAAAATTTGCAGGTTTTTGTTATATCGAAAGTTGGCAGCACGGTAAATTCGTAGCGCACTCAGGCTTAATCGTACATCCGGATTATAGAAGTTTAGGTCTCGCAAAAAAGATAAAATCAAAAGTTTTTGATTATTCTTTAAAGAGATATCCTGATGCTAAGATATTTGGAATAACAACAGGTTTGGCAGTAATGAAAATCAACTCTGATTTAGGATATAAACCAGTGCCTTTCTCTGAACTTACTACAGATCCAAGTTTTTGGTCAGGCTGTAAAACTTGTACAAACTATGAAATTCTAAAAAGCAAAGAAAACAAAATGTGTCTTTGCACCGGAATGCTATACGATCCTAAAGAAAAACAAAAAGATCCTCCAAGACATCCTTTTAATGAAGCTGTTTTGAAAAGATTAAAAAAAATTAAACAAGCTTTATTCTTAAATAAAATATTGTCTTTTGGTTTTTTATCTTAAGAATATAAAAAAAATGAAATCTCAAACTTGCTAAATACGAAAGTATTAGCCTAAATTATAAAAAATGAAAAAAGTTGTATTAGCTTATAGTGGAGGATTAGATACCTCGTATTGTTTGAAATATTTAAAAAATGAAAAAGGATACGAAGTTCATACCGTACTTGTAGATACAGGAGGATTTGATGCTGAAGAATTAGAAGCAATTGAAAAAAGAGCTTACGAGTTAGGAAGTGCACAGCACGCAAACCTTACAATCGTAGATAAATATTATGATAAAGCTATAAAATATTTGATTTTTGGAAACGTATTAAAAAACAATACTTATCCCTTATCAGTAAGCGCAGAACGTGTTTTTCAAGCAATTGAAGCTATTAAATACGCTAAAAAAGTTGGTGCAAGCGCTATAGCACACGGAAGTACAGGTGCAGGAAATGATCAAATTCGTTTTGATTTAATTTTCCAAACCATCGCTCCAGAAATCGAAATTATTACGCCAATTAGAGATTTAAAACTTTCAAGACAAGAAGAAGTTGATTATTTATCTAAAAATGGAGTTCATTATTCTTGGGAAAAAGCCCAATATTCTATTAATAAAGGACTTTGGGGAACAAGTGTTGGAGGTAAAGAAACATTAACTTCAAGCCAGCCATTGCCAAGTGACGCTTATCCTTCGCAATTACAAAAAGAAGGCGAAGAAAAAGTAAGATTACATTTTGAAAAAGGAGAATTAGTTGGTTTAAACGGTCAGTTTGATAAGCCTTCAAATAATATTGTGGCACTTGAAAAACTAGGAAATGCTTTTGCAATTGGAAGAGATATTCACGTAGGTGACACGATTATCGGAATTAAAGGAAGAGTTGGTTTTGAAGCTGCTGCGCCTTTAATCATTATCAAAGCGCACCATTTATTAGAAAAACATACTCTTGGTAAATGGCAGCAATACTGGAAAGAACAATTAGGAAACTGGTACGGAATGTTATTTCACGAAGGTCAGTTTTTAGATCCTGTTATGAGAAACATCGAAACGTTCCTACAAGACACGCAAAATACTGTAAATGGTATAGTTACCGTTTCTTTAAAACCATATCATTTTTCGCTTGACGGAATTGAATCCGATAATGATTTAATGAATACAGGTTTTGGTCAATATGGAGAAATGAACAATGCCTGGACATCTGACGATGCAAAAGGATTTATTAAGATTTTAGGAAATGCTCAAAATATATTTTCATCTGTAAATCATTTAGATCATGATTAATGTCGGAATAATTGGTGGTTCTGGCTACACAGCCGGAGAACTCATCAGAATATTAATGTATCATCCTAATGTAAACATCGATTTTGTTTACAGTACGACAAATGCAGGTAAACCACTTTCTGTGGCGCACCACGATTTGATGGGTGATATAGAAATGAATTTTACTGATGTAATAAATCCTGACATAAATGTGGTATTTTTATGTTTGGGACACGGAAAATCAATTTCGTTCTTACAGGAAAATAAATTCGCAAGCCATACAAAAATCATTGATTTAGGAAATGATTTCAGATTGAATAAAGATGCTCATTTCGAAGGAAAAGATTTTATTTATGGTTTGCCAGAATTAAACAAAGCTGAAATTAAAAAAGCAAATTATATTGCAAATCCAGGTTGTTTTGCTACAGCGATTCAGTTGGCTTTATTGCCTTTGGCTAAGAATAACGGATTGAATAATGATGTTCATATTAACGCAACAACTGGAAGTACGGGTGCAGGCGTAAGTCTTTCTGAAACTTCGCACTTTAGCTGGAGAAACAATAATATGTCGCATTACAAAGCTTTTGAACACCAGCATTTAGGAGAAATTTCAGAAAGTTTGGTGCAGCTGCAAGAAGATTTCGAAAGCGAATTACTTTTTATTCCGAATAGAGGAGATTTTCCAAGAGGGATTTTTGCAACACTATACACACTTTCAGATGATAGTTTGGAACAATTGGTTGCGAAATACGAAGATTTCTATAAAAATGAACCTTTCGTAACCGTAACCACAACAAACATCAACATGAAACAGGTGGTGCAAACGAATAAATGTATCATTAGTTTATTAAAAAAAGGAAACCGGGTTCTCATAACATCAATTATAGATAATTTAACCAAAGGTGCTTCAGGACAAGCGATTCAAAACATGAATTTAATGTTCGGACTTGAAGAAACCACCGGTTTACATTTGAAACCAAGCGGATTTTAAATTTAGTTTCAAGTTTAAAGTTTCAGGTTTCACGTTCTTTTCGTAACCTGAAATAGCTTAAAAGAAACATAAACTAGTATCAAGTTTAGAGTTCCAAGTGTCACTTTGTGTATAACTTGAAACCTTAAACCTGAAACAAAATAAACAAAACAAAAATGAACTTATTCAACGTTTACCCATTATATGACATAACTCCAGTAAAAGCTGTAGATTGTACAATTACAGACGACAAAGGAGTAGAATACTTAGATTTATACAGTGGACATGGTGTGATTTCTATCGGACACACACAGCCGGATTATGTGGCTAAATTGAAGAATCAATTAGACCATTTAGGATTTTATTCAAATGCAATTCAAAATCCTTTACAGGTTGAATTGGCTCAGAAACTAGGAAAACTTTCTGGTTTAGAAGATTACGAATTGTTTTTATGTAGTTCTGGAGCTGAAGCAAACGAAAATGCTTTAAAATTAGCTTCTTTCCATAACGGAAAATCAAGAGTTGTCGCTTTTGACAATTCTTTTCACGGAAGAACTTCTGCTGCTGTTGCGGTTACTGATAACAAAAAAATTGTTGCGCCAATAAATGCACAGCAAGTTGTTACTTTTCTACCGCTAAACCAAATCGAATTGGTCGAAGCAGAATTAGCGAAGGGAGATGTAACAGCTGTAATTATCGAAGGAATTCAAGGAGTTGGAGGTTTAGACCAAGGAACAACGGAATTTTTTCAGGCTTTAGAAAAAGCGTGTAAAAAATATGATGTCGTTTTGATTTTAGATGAAGTACAATCAGGATATGGAAGAAGCGGAAAATTCTTTGCTTTCCAACATCACGGAATCAGTGCTGATATTATTTCAGTTGCAAAAGGAATGGGGAATGGTTTTCCGGTTGGAGCCATTTTGATTTCTCCAAAATTTGAAGCAAGTTTCGGATTATTAGGAACTACTTTCGGCGGAAGCCATTTATCTTGTGCAGCAGGAATTGCCGTTTTGGATGTAATTGAAAAACTGGATTTACAAAAAAATGTAAACGAAGTTTATGAATATTTCTTAGAAAAAATCAAAGAAGTTGACGGCATCAAACAAGTAAAAGGAAAAGGCCTAATGCTTGGAGTAGAATTCGATTTTGATGTTGCGGCTTTGAGAAAAAAGCTAATCATGGAAAAACACATTTTTACAGGAAGCGCCAACAATAAAAATCTATTGAGAATTTTACCCCCGTTGACTGTGAAAAAAGCTGATATTGATACGTTTGTAAAAGCTTTAAAAGAAAGTTTAGAAGAATTAAAAAACTAATTCTCGTTACGTTAAACCTGACGGGTTTTTTAAAACCTGTCAGGTTTCGAAAGACAAAGTATAGTATCCTAACAGGTTTTTAAAACCTGTTAGGTATCAATAAAGTTTCGATAAAAAGAAACAGCCAAAAAACAACCAACCACTAGAAATTATGAATCCATTATCAATTGAAAAACGCAATCTGGTTTTACGCTCTATGGCAAAGCTGGTCGAGCAGGAGCGGAATGAGATTATCCTAACCAATCAGGAAGATCTTGCGGATTACGACGGTTCAGATTTAGCGATGGAAGAACGCTTGAAAGTCGATGATAAAAAAGTTGATGAGATGATTTTATCCCTAAATCAACTGGCATCTCAGGAAGACCCCGTTGGCGTTGAGCGTTTTCATTTTACGCATGATAATGGAATTAAAGTCATTAATAAAACAGCCGCTTTCGGAACGATTTTAATTATTTACGAATCACGTCCAGATGTTACAATCGAAGCTGGCGGAATTGCCTTTAAATCTGGAAATAAGATTTTATTAAAAGGTGGGAAGGAATCTTTAAAATCAAATTTAAAAATTGTAAGTCTTTGGCATAAAGCTTTAGAAGAAAATGGAGTTTCGAAAGACTGGGTTGAATATTTAAATTATAATCGTGCAGAAACTCAGGCTTTCTTAGAAAAACCAACTCAAAAAGTCGATTTAATTGTGCCAAGAGGGGGAGAAAAATTAATTGAGTTTGTAAAAGCACACGCGACTTGCCCAGTAATTGTTAGCGGACGCGGTAATAATTTTGTTTACGTTCATAAAGATGCAGATACTGATTTGGCTTTAAAAGTAATTTTGAATGCTAAAACCTCTAAAATCTCAGCTTGCAATGCAGTAGACAAAGTTTTAATTGATGCTAAATTGCCCAATTTTGAAGGTTTTACAGCTATTTTAATAGAAACATTAAAAGAATCAAATGTTGAAGTTATCGTTGACAAATCTCTGGAAAATTTTGAAGATACAGAAACACTTCAAAAAGAAGATATTTGGTACGAAGAGTTTTTAGATTATAAAATTGTAATCGGAACAATTGATTCTGAGGAACATGCTATTGATAAAATTAATAAATACTGCGGAGGACATTCAGCTGTAATTATTACCAGAGACGACCAAGCTGCAAAAGAATTTATGGATGCAGTAGATGCTGCTGCCGTTTATCAAAATGCCTCAACCCGTTTTACAGACGGAGGACAATTTGGTTTAGGCGGAGAATTAGCAATAAGCACTGATAAATTACATCAACGTGGGCCAATTGGTTTGCAGCATCTTGTAACAAACAAATGGTACGTTTACGGAGAAGGACAAATTAGATAATTATTAGACTTTCTTAGATTGTTAGACTTCTTAGAATTTTAGATTTTAGAATGATGACTAACGATTTTAGAATATTGGAATTTGGAATTTATTTGGACAAAGCTTTGCGAACTTAGCGTTTGTAAACACAAACAATATAAAAAAAACCTTGCGCCCTTTGCGTTAAAAATAACTTAGTGCCTTAGCGCCTTCGTGGCAAAAACAAAAGACATGGCAAAAAAACGGATTTTATTAAAAATAGGAAGTAATACTTTAACCAAAGAAACCAATCATATTTCGCGGGGAAAGATTGAAGACCTCGGAATACAGATTGCGGCTCTAAACGATGAGTACGAATTCATTATAGTGAGTTCTGGAGCAATTGCAGCGGCAAAGCAATTTGTAAAGCTGGATAATCAAGATAAAGATGTTTTCGTGAAGCAGGCTTTGGCCTCTATCGGACAACCTCATTTAATGCGGATTTACAATGAAAATTTTAAGGATTTAGGACTAAATACTTCGCAGTGTTTACTTTCTTATTCTGATTTCGAAAAAGAGCAGACCAAAAAGAACATTGTAAATACAATTAATGTATTAGTTAAAAACAATTACATTCCGATTATCAATGAAAACGATACTGTTGCCACAGATGAAATTCGGTTTGGGGATAACGATAAATTAGCAGCTTTAACGGCGGTTCTTTTAAATGTTGATATTCTGATCATTGCCACGAATACAAACGGAATTTACACTAAAGATTCAATTCACGATGAAAATCCAGAAACAATAAAATTGGTAAATGATTTAAAAACGTTGGAAAAAGAAATCGGCGAATCAAAATCATCACATGGAACAGGAGGAATGCAGTCAAAAATAGAAGCAGCCGCAATCGCAAAAGCGGCCAACATCGAAACCTGGATCGTAAACGGATTAAATGATAATTTTATATTGAAAGCATTAAAGGAAGAAATTTCTTTCACAAAAATTGTGTAGATTTATACGCGGATGACACGGATTCACTTCGTGAAAACGCGGATTTTTACGGATTTTTAAATGTTGAAATATGAATTTATTGCATCAGGAGTTAAGCGAAATCATTATTAAAACTTTTTATGAAGTGTATAATGAATTAGGATATGGTTTTTTAGAAAGAGTTTATCAAAATTCATTATACTTAGAACTAAAAAGTAAAGGATTAAAGGTCGAAGCTCAAAAGAAAATAGAAGTTTATTATAAAGGAATTGAAGTTAGACAATATTATGCCGACTTAATAGTAGAAGATTTAATTATTTTAGAATTAAAAGCAGCAGATTGCATAGTGAAAGAATTTGAAAATCAAATTTTGAATTATCTAAGAGGAACAAATTGCGAAGTAGGTTTGCTTTTAAATTTTGGTGCAAAACCAGAATTTAGGCGGAAAATTTTCGAAAACAATCGCAAAGTAAGAATAGAAAAATCCGTATAAATCAGTGTCTTCGCGATAGCGAATCAGTATAATCAGCGTCTAATTTAGACAACTAACAAAAATAAAAAAACAAATGAACTATATCTCAATAAAAGACATCAACTCATTATCAAAATGGGTAAAACAAGCGATTAAAATCAAAAAGAATCCGCTTAAAAATCAAAGTTTAGGAAAGAATAAAACCTTAGGAATGTTATTTTTCAATCCGAGTTTAAGAACGCGTTTGAGTACACAAAAAGCGGCTTTGAACTTAGGAATGAACGTAATGGTAATGAATTTTACCAACGAAGGATGGACATTAGAATTTGAAGATGGAGCAGTAATGAATTCGGGTGCTTCAGAACACATTAAAGAAGCAGCAGAAGTAGTTTCGCAATACTGTGATATTATCGCAATCCGTGCCTTTGCAGGTTTGGTTGATAAAGAAAAAGATTACCAAGAAACTGTAATCTCAGGATTTTTGAAATACGCTACAGTGCCAATTGTAAATATGGAAAGTGCTGTTCGTCACCCATTACAGTCTTTAGCAGATGCTATTACGATGGAAGAATTCAAAACAAAACACAAACCAAAAGTAGTTTTATCTTGGGCGCCGCATCCAAAAGCTTTACCTCAAGCCGTTGCTAATTCATTCGTAGAAATGATGCAAATGCAAAAAGATATGGATTTTGTAATCACACATCCAGAAGGTTACGAATTGAGTCCAGAAATTACAAAAGACTGCAAAATCGAATACGATCAAGATAAAGCTTTCGAAAATGCCGATTTCGTTTATGTAAAAAACTGGAGTAACTTCAACGATTACGGAAAAGTAACCAACAGCGATACGAACTGGACCGTTACAGCCGAAAAAATGGCTTTAACTAATAATGGAAAATTCATGCACTGCCTTCCTGTTCGTCGTAATGTAATTGTTAGCGATGAAGTTTTAGATGGAGAAAATTCAATCGTAATTGAACAAGCGAATAACAGAACGTATTCGGCACAATTAGTTTTACAGAAGATTCTTAAAAAAATATAATTTTTTTAAAGTTGCTAAGATTCTAAGCTACTAAGATGCTAAGAAACTTTGCGCACAAAAAAACTTAGTATCTTAGAATCTCAGAACCTTAGAATCTTATGAATGTATCAGTATTAAAAATAGGTGGAAACATCATCGACAACCCAGCAGAATTAGAACAATTCTTAACCGATTTTTCTAAAATCGAAGGCTACAAAGTATTAGTTCACGGCGGTGGAAAATCGGCTACGAAAATGGCACAGAGTATTGGTTTGGTTCCGCAAATGATTGACGGACGAAGAATTACAGATGCTCCAATGCTTGACGTTGTAGTAATGATTTATGCCGGGCAAATCAATAAACATATTGTAGCGCAATTGCAAGCCAAAGACAATAATGCAATTGGTTTTTCAGGAGCTGATGGGAATTTAATTCAGTCGGTAAAAAGAAACCATCCAACAATCGATTACGGATTTGTAGGCGATGTAAAACAAGTCAACACAAAATTATTGGCAACTTTATTAGAAGCTGGGGTTGTTCCTGTTTTCTGTGCCATTACACACGATAAAAACGGACAATTGCTAAACACAAATGCAGATACAATTGCAAGCGAATTATCAATTGCATTATCTGAAGTTTTTGATGTTACGCTGACATATTGTTTTGAAAAACAGGGCGTTTTGCAGGACTCAGAAGACGATTCATCTGTAATAACAGAAATCAACGAAACATTATACAATAAACTAAAAGAAGAAAAAGTAATACATTCTGGAATGATTCCGAAATTGGATAACTGTTTAAATAGTTTGTCAAGAGGTGTGCAGAAAATCAAAATTGGGCATCACAAAATGCTTCAAAACCCAGATGTTCTGCATACGACGATTACGTTATAAAATAGATATCACAGATTAAAGGATTAGCAGGATTAAAAAATCTGTGAAAATTCTTTTAATCTGTGGCAAAAAAATAGAATTGTGCGGAGCATTTTAAATATTAATTTTAGAAATTTGCGCCAATCAAAAATGTCACAGATTTAAATTAAAACTTTGTGACTTCTCGCCTTCGTGGCAAAGAAACCATAACTATGAAAAATATTGCAACGCTTACCCAGGAAGCAATTAGTTTATTAAAAAGTCTTATTGAAACCCCTTCATTTTCAAGTGAAGAAGATCAAACGGCACTTTTAATCGAAAATTGGTTCAATCAAAACGAGATTCCTTTCAAGAGGGAAAACAACAATGTGTGGGCTTTCAACAAATATTTCGACGAAAACAAACCAACACTTTTACTGAATTCACATCACGATACTGTAAGACCCAATCAGGCGTATACGAATGATCCGTTTAAAGCTATCGAAAAAGACGGAAAACTATTCGGATTAGGAAGCAATGATGCTGGAGGCTGTCTGGTGTCATTACTAGCGACTTTTATTCATTTTTACGAAAACCAAAATCTATCTCATAATATTGTTATTGTGGCTTCCGCCGAAGAAGAAAGTAGCGGAAAAAATGGATTAAATAGCGTTTTAAAACATTTGCCAGAATTAGATTGTGCGATTGTAGGAGAACCAACTTTAATGCAATTAGCCGTTGCCGAAAAAGGTTTATTGGTTTTGGATGTAAAAGTAAAAGGAACTGCAAGCCATGCAGCGCATCAAAACGATGATAATGCATTATACAAATCAATTCCGGTAATGGAATGGTTTAAAAACTATAAATTCGACAAAATCTCAGACGTTTTAGGTCCTGTTAAAATGACTGTAACGCAAATCAATGCAGGAAAACAGCATAATGTAGTGCCATCAGAATGCGATTTGGTTGTAGATATCCGTGTAACAGACCGCTATACAAATACAGAAATTTTAGAAGTAGTAAAAGCAAACGTAAATGCAGAAGTAACGCCAAGATCCATGCATTTAAATGCATCTTCTATTCCAGTTGCTCACGGTTTAGTTCAGGCTGGAATTGCTTTAGGAAGAACAACTTACGGATCTCCAACACTTTCAGATCAATCGGTTTTGAGCTGTCAGTCTTTAAAATTAGGACCAGGAGAAACATTGCGTTCGCATTCAGCAGACGAATTTATTTTTGTAAATGAAATTGAAGAAGGAGTTGATTTGTATGTCAAAATACTAACTGATTTCTTTAAATTATAATATTTTTTAGGAGCTAATCCCGCTATCCGTTCCAATCTTTTATTTTTTAAAGGAAAAAATAAAAGGATTTCCACTGCTATCGGGGCTAGGAGCCATTCATAATAAAGAAAATACAAAGATTAGGAAGATCTAAAAATCTAAGTAGTCTAAAAATCTAAAAATCTACCTATGAAACTTTGGGAAAAAGGAATACCAACAGATAAACAAATCGAACAATTTACCGTTGGGAACGACCGTGAACTGGATTTGGTTCTGGCAAAATACGACGCTTTAGGTTCAATTGCTCACGCTAAAATGCTCGGACAAATTGGTTTATTAACTGAACAAGAAACAACTTCTTTGGTTGATGCGTTAAACGAAATTATCGCTGATATTGTAGTGGGTAATTTCGAAATTGAAGACAGTTTCGAAGACGTACATTCTAAAATAGAATATTTATTAACGGCAAAACTGGGAGATGCCGGAAAAAAAATCCACACCGCA
Organism: Flavobacterium sp. MR2016-29; assembly: GCF_015350695.1. NCBI lineage: Bacteria > Pseudomonadati > Bacteroidota > Flavobacteriia > Flavobacteriales > Flavobacteriaceae > Flavobacterium > Flavobacterium sp. MR2016-29. Next base: position 533,698 of record NZ_JADKPU010000001.1, on the reverse strand, counting down.
CGTTCTCGTAACGATCAGGTTTTAGTAGATGTTCATTTGTATTTAAAAGACGAATTAAAAGCAATAAAAGAACAAGTTAAAACATTGTTTGACTTGTTAATGGAATCGGCAGAAAAGCATCAAAACGTTTTATTGCCAGGTTATACGCATTTACAAATCGCGATGCCATCATCATTCGGAATGTGGTTTTCTGCTTATGCAGAGAGTTTAATTGATGATATTACGATGCTGAATGCCGCTTCAAAAATCGTAGACCAGAATCCGTTAGGTTCTGCGGCAGGTTATGGAAGTTCATTTCCAATCAATAGAACCTTTACAACAAAAGAATTAGGATTTGAAACCTTAAAATACAATGCCGTTGCAGCACAAATGAGCCGTGGAAAAGCGGAGAAAACAGTTGCTTTTGCGATGACAAGTGTGGCTGGGACGTTATCAAAATTTGCGATGGACGTTTGTTTGTATATGAGCCAAAACTTTGATTTTATTGGTTTACCGGCACATCTTACAACTGGTTCAAGCATTATGCCCCACAAAAAGAATCCTGATGTTTTCGAATTAATCAGAGGAAAATGCAATAAGATTCAGGCGCTTCCATACGAAATCACTTTAATCACCAATAATCTGCCAAGCGGTTATCATAGAGATTTACAGCTTTTAAAAGAAGGTTTATTTCCAGCGATTCAGACTTTAAAATCTTGTTTGGATATTGCAATATTTTCTATAAAAGATATTACAGTTAAAGATCATATTTTAGAAGATAAAAAATACGATTATTTGTTTACTGTAGATACTTTAAACGAAATGGTTGTAGCAGGAATGCCGTTTAGAGATGCTTACAAAGCTGTTGCTGAGCAATTAGAAGCGGGAACATACAAGTCTCCAAAAGAAACAAAACATACTCATGAAGGAAGTATCAATAATTTATGTTTAGATGCGATTAAAGATAAAATGAGGGCAGCTTTTTGATATTGTGAAATGTAAAAAGTTGGATGTAAAAAGTAAAAAGGTCATTGATTTGTTTCAATGACCTTTTTTTATAGGAGAGATTTAATTTTTTACAACTTTAAAAGTTTTAATTCTATTCTCGATTTGAATTTTGCAGATGTAAGTTCCTTTGGCAAGATTTCCCACATTCAATTCTAATTTTTCATCAGAGGATATATTTTTTGAGTTTGTGTAAACTTTAGATCCATTTGCAGAAAAAATACTTATAATGGCAGTTCCATTTTCATGATTTGAAAATTGAATGTTTAATAGGCTGTCAATAACTGTTGGATAATATTTTAAATCTAAATCAAGACTCGATTTATCAGTTAGGCCTAAATTAGTACAGCTTGAAGAAATTTTTCCATCCGCAGCAGCTTGAAGTGTTGCACCCGCACCGCAAGACGTATTCGTTATATAACCCGCAACATCAGCAACAGGAATTGTGGTGTAAGCATAAGAAGGTTTTGCAACTGCATCACCATAATCTGCCGGAGCTTTAAGGCTGTTCACAAATGTAGCGCCTGCAACACCTCCGTCAGTGCTAATGTAGTTTTTAAATGCAGTGCCAATTTTGGCAAAATCTGTACCTTCCACGTAGCAGGTAGAATTTTTATCGCCTCCGCCTAAACCAATTGCCAGTGATCCTGATACAGAAGTATTATAGTAGCAATTAAGAATATGAAGTTCTGCGTTTCTAGCTCGAGGCATACGTTCTTTACATCCCTCTGCCCAATAGCAATTTTTAAAAGTAATGCTGTAATGACCATCTGCAGGATAATCCGTTTTGCTTGAACCAACAAGATCCGTAAATCTGTGATCGTCTGCACCGCCAGAACCTCCAGCTTTTGGAGCTTTTAAATAGGTAAATTTACACCATGAAATTGTGACATTGTCTGCAGTTCCTTTATTATCAAAATTTCCATCCATTCCGTCTTGAAATTCACAATGATCCACCCATAAATTTGTAGCTTCAGAGGTAAGATTATCATGACCGTCAACATCATAAGCTCCTGGACCTTCAAAAATTAAGTTTCGAATAATAATATTATTTGATCCCGCTTTTAAATTCAGAATTCCAGATCCTGCAGCAGTTTGATCGTTGTTTACCAATTTTGCTCCGGGCAATCCTATAATAGTTTTATCACTTACTAATAAACTCGTATACGTAAAATTAATCGTTCCAGAAACTAAAATGACCTGTGGAGTTGTCAGTTTAAGTTTTGCGGTTAAATCAGCCAAAGTAGAAACGCTTACTGGAGTTGCTGTTCCACCGCCAGTTGTATTCGAGCCAAAACCTTCTGGTGCTGACAAATAATAATTTTGTGCGGAAAGTGAGGATAAACTCATTAGGAAAATGAGTAAATAAAGATTGTTTTTCATTTAAGTGTATTTATTTGGTTTAATAAGTGGTTTTATTATTAAATGTAATCGATTACACGAATGTAAATAATAAATTTTGAACTGCTTTATTTTTGATAAAAATATTTGAGTTTTTGGATTTTTAAAAGATTAAATCTTACAATTTGTATAAAAAAATAAATAGAAATAATTTGATAAAACATTTCTGCAAACATAATTATTGTCTTTTTTTAATACAATTTTAAACCAGAAAACTCATGCTAAATACATATATTTGAAAATAGTTATTTAAACAAATAGTATGGTAAAATTTGAAACTGAAGCTGCTAAATCGCTTCTAGACAAAAATCTAATTACAGAAAATCAATTTAATGAGATTGTTGCTTATCGTGATCTGGATATTTTTTCCTTAAACGCAGAATTAAAATTCTTTCTATACTTATCTGTTTTGCTTTTCACGTCTGGTATTGGAGTATTAATATATCAGAATATAGATACCATTGGCCATATTGCCATTCTTTCGATATTACTTATCATTATTGTAGTGTGTTTTTATTATTGTTTCAAACATTCAAAAGGATTTCAAAAAACAGAAACTGCTTTTGAAAATCCAGTTATAGAATATTTGGTTTTAGCGGCTAATATTTTGACATGTATTTTTATAGGTTATCTTCAATTTCAATATAAACCTTTTGGTACACATTACGGATTAGCTACCTTAGTTCCAACAATAGTAAGTTTTATTTGTGCCTATTACTTCGACAATAAAAGTGTTTTAACGATTGCAATTACGGGTCTGGCTGCATATATCGGACTTTCTGTGACGCCTCAGGATTTATTAAATAATGATTTTTATGGCCATCAAAACTTAAGTTATTCTGCTGTCTTGCTGGGTGGTTTGCTTATTTTATGGACTATTTACAGCTTGCGAATAAATTTAAAAATTCATTTTAATCTCATCTATCTAACTTTTGCCCTGCATTTAATAAGCATAGCATCGATCAGTAATTTAGTTGACTATAATGAAGACGGCATTTGGTTTCTTTTTGCAATTGTATTAGCGGGTTCATCTTATTATTTTTATAAAATCAGTCATGAAATCAGAGCAATTTCCCTGTATGTTTTTATGATAATTTACGCCTATATAGGCTTAAATATCTTTTTGTTTAGAATTTTTGAATTTATTGATTTTTCAGATGTTTGGGCCTTGTTTGTTTTAATATTACCAGCTTATTTCATTGGCTCAATTATATTATTTATTAAACTGATTAAAAACTTCAATAAAGAAATCGCATAATGATAGTACACGATAAAAATTTATTAGATAATGAAGCTTTATTAGAAGAAGCAAACTCTTTGCAAAGCGGTGGATTTATAAGTAAGGAACAAAATAATTTAATCAAAAAAGAGTTACCCGCTTTTAGAAGTCAAAGTAATATTTTGGTACGATTTGGATTCTTTTTATTAGGATCATTTTTATATTCCTCTATTTGTGGTGCATTTTCATTAATTGGAATGGCCGGAGAAGATTTCTATTTTAAAATATGCTGTTATATTTTTGCCGCTGTTGGTTTTGGAGGTGCAGAGTTGTTGGCAAATCAAAATTATAGAAACCATGGGCTAGATGATGCTTTTATCCTTGGGGCTATTCTAAATTTAGGATTTGCTGTTGCTTTTACAACAGATGGTTACGAATTAGTAATTGCTGTTTTTGTTGCAGCTACCTCTTTTTTTATGTACAGAAGATACTTGCATATAATGGCCTTGGCGGTTTTTTGCTTAGCGTCTTCAGCAATTTTATTTTATGGTCTTTTTGAATTTGGCGCAATCGGAAAAACCATTTTGCCTTTTGTTACGATGCTATTTTCGGCTGTGTTTTATTTCTTTACTAAAAAAACAGTTCATAATTTGACTGAAACCTACTATTATAACGGTCTTTTGTTAGTGAACAGTTTTTGCTTAATTCTGTTTTATCTTTCTTGTAATTACTTAGTAGTCAGAGAGCTTTCTGTATTGTTGTTAGGAAACGAAATACTTCCAGGAACTGATATTCCTTTTGCTGTTTTCTTTTATGGCTTTACACTTATTGTGCCGATTGTTTATTTGGTTCAGGCTTTAAAAACAAAAGACAGAATCATGCTTTGGATAAGTTTTCTAGCCATAGGTTTTTCAATTTACACCATTCGTTTTTATTATTCAGTTTTGCCAATTGAAGTTGCGTTGACCCTTGGAGGAGCAATATTATTTGCAATAGCGTATTTTTCAATCAAAAAATTGAAAGAGAAAGATAGCGGTTTAACCTTTAGACCAGATAGAATCAATAATTCTAGCGCCTTTTTAAATGCCGAAGCTCTAATTGTAGCATCGACGTTTGGATTAAAACCAGAAGTAAAACCTCAAAGTTCTCCAATGGATTTTGGAGGTGGAGGATTTAGCGGAGGCGGTTCTGGAGGAAGTTTTTAGAAATGTGAAATGTGAAACGTAAAATGTAAAATGTGAAATGTGTGACTGTGAAGGAATACCTAGTTATTACTTCTCACATTTCACATTTCACATTTCACAACAAAAAAAATTATACTTTACTTTTTAATGCTTCAGCATCAATATCGCTGTGTGAAACGTTGTAAACAGCTTTTCCATTTTTAATTAAGATAAGTTGCGGTGATTCATGATAAACATTGAATCTATCAGCAATTTCATTTGAGATATCTCTATGTGCTATTAAATCTAGAAAATAAGCATCAACTACATTGTTCAAATCAAATTCTCTTTCAAATTGTTTTAGTGCCATACGGCTGATACTGCATCTTGTGCTGTGTTTAAATATAACAACTGGCTTTTCATTTGATATGGTTTCGATTTCCATTAATTGATGAATATCAGTTAATTCGGTCCAATTAACTTTGCTTTGTGGAGAATCTGTATTCTCTGAATTTCCGAAGATTGAATTAAAAAAACTCATATTTGACTTGTTTTATGACTTTTTGACATTAAGATATGATATAAATCATTTTTTAAGTGTCATTTTGTCTTTATTTTTACTATGGAATATAATTTGTCTATCCGAGTACAAAGTTAGCTTATTTGAAGCAAAAATTTTATCTCAATAAATTGTAACTTTAATCTTATTGAATAGCAAACAAATAAAAATCAATCAAATCAAATAAATATGAACATAAATAAATTTACTATTAAGTCGCAAGAAGCCATTCAGCTCTCACAGCAATTGGCGCAACGCAACGGACAGCAACAAATAGAAAACGAACACATTTTTAAAGCTATTTTTGAAGTAGATGAAAATGTAGCGCCTTTTATTTTGAAGAAACTCAATGTAAATGTGCCGTTGTTTTTACAAATATTAGACAGTACAATTCAGAGTTTTCCAAAAGTTTCTGGAGGCGATATTTTACTTTCCAGAGATGCAAATAAAGCACTGAATGAAGCTGAAATTATTGCTCAAAAAATGAATGACGAATACGTTTCGATCGAACATTTGATTCTGGCAATTTTCGATTCTAAAAGCAAAGTTTCTCAAATTCTGAAAGATCAAGGTGTAACCGGAAAGGGTCTTAAAGCAGCAATCGAAGAGCTTCGAAAAGGAGAAAGAGTAACATCTGCTTCTGCAGAAGAAACATATAACGCATTAAACAAATACGCTAAAAATTTAAACGAATTAGCGCGTACAGGAAAATTAGATCCAGTTATTGGACGTGATGAAGAAATTCGCCGTGTACTGCAGATTCTGACTAGAAGAACCAAAAATAACCCAATGTTGGTTGGGGAACCTGGAGTGGGTAAAACTGCAATTGCTGAAGGTTTAGCACACAGAATTGTTGATGGAGACGTTCCGGAAAATTTAAAAGATAAAATCGTTTTCTCATTAGATATGGGAGCTCTGATTGCTGGAGCAAAATTCAAAGGAGAATTTGAAGAACGCTTAAAATCAGTTGTTAAAGAAGTTACAGCTGCAGAAGGGGATATTGTTTTATTCATTGATGAGATTCACACGCTTGTAGGCGCGGGTGGAGGCGAAGGTGCAATGGACGCAGCTAATATTTTAAAGCCAGCTTTGGCTCGCGGTGAATTAAGAGCAATTGGAGCAACGACTTTAGATGAATATCAAAAATACTTTGAAAAGGATAAAGCTTTAGAAAGACGTTTTCAAAAGGTTTTGATTGATGAGCCAGATACGGAAAGTGCGATTTCAATATTGCGTGGAATTAAAGAAAAATACGAAACGCATCATAAAGTTCAAATTAAAGATGAAGCAATTATTGCCGCAGTCGAACTTTCGCAACGTTATATTACAAATCGTTTCTTACCAGATAAAGCGATCGATTTGATGGATGAAGCAGCTTCTAAACTTCGTATGGAAATCAATTCAAAACCAGAAGAGTTAGATGTTTTGGATCGTAAAATAATGCAGCTTGAAATTGAAATTGAAGCCATAAAACGCGAAAAAGAAGAAAGCAAGCTTAAAATCTTACGCATGGATTTGGCGAATTTAAAAGAAGAACGAAACGAAATCTATGCAAAATGGAAATCTGAAAAAGATGTTGTTGACGGAATTCAGGCTGTAAAATTAGAAATTGAAGATTTTAAATACGAAGCAGAACGTGCAGAACGTGATGGCGATTACGGAAAAGTAGCTGAAATTCGTTACGGAAAAATTAAAGAAGCGCAAGAACGTCTTGATGTTTTACAGAAACAATTACAAGAATATCAATCAGGTAATTCATTAATTAAAGAAGAAGTTACTCGTGAAGATATTGCCGAAGTAGTTGCAAAATGGACTGGAATTCCGGTTATGAAAATGCTTCAGACCGAGAGAGAAAAACTGCTGCATCTTGAAGATGAATTGCACAAACGTGTGGTAGGTCAGGAAGAAGCAATTGAAGCCGTTAGTGATGCTGTTCGAAGAAGCCGTGCAGGTTTGCAGGATATGAAAAAACCAGTTGGAACATTCTTATTCTTAGGAACAACCGGAGTTGGTAAAACAGAGCTGGCAAAAGCTTTAGCAGAATATCTTTTTGATGACGAAAATGCGATGACTAGAATTGATATGAGTGAGTACCAGGAACGCCACAGTGTGAGCCGTTTAGTTGGTGCACCTCCGGGATATGTTGGTTATGATGAAGGTGGTCAATTGACAGAAGCTGTTCGTAGAAAACCGTATTCTGTGATTTTGCTGGACGAGATCGAAAAAGCGCATCCAGACACTTTTAATATTTTATTGCAAGTATTAGACGAAGGCCGATTGACAGATAATAAAGGTCGTTTGGCTGATTTTAAAAATACAATTATAATTATGACTTCTAATATGGGAAGTCAGATTATACAAGAAAAGTTTGAAAATCTTAAAGGTGGAGTAGAAGCAGCAACAGAAGCCGCAAAAACTGAAGTTTTGGGATTATTAAAACAAACTGTCCGTCCGGAATTTATAAACCGTATCGACGAAATCGTAATGTTTACGCCATTAACAGTCGAAAATATTTCGAGAATTGTTGGCTTGCAACTAAAAAGTGTTACAAAAATGCTGGCACTGCAAGGTATTGCTATGGATGCAACACCAGAAGCTATTCAGTATTTGTCTGACAAAGGATATGATCCGCAGTTTGGTGCAAGGCCAGTAAAACGTGTGGTTCAAAGAGAAGTATTAAATCAATTGTCTAAAGAAATTTTGGCAGGAAACATTACTACAGACAGTATTATTTTATTAGATGCTTTCGACGGAAAATTGGTTTTTAGAAATCAAACACAGCCTGTCGTATAATTCTTAGGTTATTTTTTTGAGGAAAAAGCACCAGTCGTAAGGCTGGTGTTTTTTTTAATATACAAAATCCGTGAATCATGAAACTTTTTATAAAATTAATATAAAAAGATTTTCTTGCTAAATTCTGACCTTTACTTAAACAATTAAAAAATAATAACATAAAAAAAAATACTATGAACAACTTATTTAGAGGATTATTAGCAGGTTACGGTGCAAAAAAATTAGGAGGCGGATGCTTTGGAACTGTATTGGTTTTTATAATCATTTGGGTACTTTTAGGGCAATGCAGCCGTTAATTCTAAAGGATGAATTAAATAAAAAGTATTAAATTCGCACAAATAAAAAATATAATGGCATCAGGGTTTTTCGTACTATTAGATGATATTGCTGCAATCATGGATGATGTTGCAGTAATGAGCAAAGTTGCAGCAAAAAAAACAGCAGGTATTTTGGGTGATGATTTGGCAGTAAATGCCGAAAAAGCTTCAGGATTTGCTTCATCTAGAGAACTTCCGGTGCTTTGGGCAATTAGCAAAGGCTCGCTTCTTAATAAAATAATTATTTTGCCAATCGCTTTTCTTTTAAGTGCCTTTTTACCAATTGCAATAATAGTAATTCTGGTTTTAGGAGGCTTGTTTTTAGCTTATGAAGGTGCCGAAAAAATTTACGAATTTTTCTTCCCGCACAGTTACGAAGAATCAGAAGGAATAACAGAAGAAACTTTTACAGAAGAAGAAATTCTGGCAGCCGAGAAAGGAAAAATAAAATCAGCTATTTTAACCGATTTTATTTTATCTGTCGAAATTGTAATTATTGCTTTGGGAACCGTCATTGGCAAACCTATTTTACAGCAGATCGTGGTTGTATCAATTATTGCGGTAATTGCAACAGTTGGTGTTTATGGCATTGTTGCGCTTATTGTGCGAATGGATGAAGCAGGTTTTAAACTGATCCAGATTAGTAAAAAGGAAAATGGAGTACTGAAATTTATCGGAAATATTTTAGTTCAGGCACTTCCTAAGGTTATTAAGGCTTTAACTGTAATTGGTACGATCGCTTTAATTTTAGTAGCAGGAGGTTTATTCATCCATAATATTGAATTTTTCCACCATCTATTGCCGAATTTCCCATCCATAATAAGAGAATTTATAATCGGACTAGCATTAGGATTTATCGTTTTAGCGATTGTAAATCTTATTAAAAAAATCTTCAAAAAGAAAGAACCAGTACTATAATTCGATTTAGAAAACATAATTAAAAACACCAGTCATAAAGCTGGTGTTTTTTTTTTGAAGCAGAAATAAACGTTTCAATGCACGTTTTGTCCCGCCATACACTATATCTTTTTCTGTCTGGAGCAGCCAGAAAAAGGATACCGTTTCTGTCGGGGCTAGAATTGAAAGTTTAATTTTCATAAGAAATAACGGTAGTTGCGCAATTTTTTTTATTAAATAAATATTTGATCTTTAGCCGTTTAATGTTTTTGTAAAACTATTTAACATTTTGTCAAAGCAACCATTGCAATTATCTAACGTCTTCATAGTAATTAACAATTAATTATTATTTTATATGAAAAGTTTTAGATTAAAATCAGTTTTAGTAGTATTATTTTTAGCAACTGCATTTGTTTCGTGCAGCAATGACGATGATGTAAAAACAACAAATCCAACAACAAAAGTTGCACTGGTTACAGAAGTTAAGGGACCAGCAACAGGAAAAGTAAATGAAGAATTAAGTTATGATGTAACGTTTATTGTTGATAATGCTTGCGGAGAGTTTGATAAAATTTCTGAAGTTACAATTGGTGGAGTAAAAGGATTGCAAGTTGAAGCAAAATATCCATCAGAAGTTTGTACACAACAAGTTCCAGATCCAAAGAAAACAGTTTACAAATTCAAATCGACTACAAAAGGAACATTTGAAATTAAATTTAAAAAATCAGAGACTGAATTTGTAACTGCAAAAGTGGTTATTGAATAAGCAATTTTAGTTCTTAATTTTAGGTTTAAAAACCATTTTGCAATTATCTTATTCATTTAAAATGGAATGAGATAATTGTAAAATGGTTTTCTTTTTAATTAGTAAAGTGAAATACAATCTTTGTGAATTTCGCATAAATCTTTGTATCCTTTGCGTTTAAGCAGACTTTGCCATTCCTCTAAAATTTACTATTTTTGCACTCTAAATTTTATGTCATGCCGAAAAGAAAATATAAAATAGCCGTTATTCAGTTAAACCTGAATGACGTTGCCGAAAATAATCTAAAAAAATGTATCAGCTGGGTAAGAGATGCTGCAGGAAAAGGCGCAGAAGTTATCTTGCTTCCAGAATTATATAGCAGTCACTATTTTTGCCAAAGCGAAGATGTAGATAATTTTGCATTAGCAGAACCATTATACAGCACTTCTTTTATTGCTTTCAGCGAATTGGCAAAAGAATTAGGAGTTGTAATTATTGTTCCTTTCTTCGAAAAAAGAATGGCCGGAATTTACCACAACAGCGCTTACATTATTGATACAGATGGTACAGAAGCTGGTTTGTATAGAAAAATGCATATTCCGGATGATCCTCATTTTTATGAAAAATTCTATTTCACTCCTGGCGATTTAGGTTTTCAGGCGATTGAAACAAAAAAAGGAACTGTTGGTACTTTAATCTGCTGGGATCAATGGTATCCAGAAGCAGCTCGTATAACTGCTTTAAAAGGTGCTGAAGTATTATTTTATCCAACTGCAATTGGATGGCATCCAAAAGAAAAAGAGCAATACGGAGAAAATCAATACGGCGCTTGGATGAATGTAATGAAAGGCCACGCTGTAGCAAATGGAGTTTTCGTAGCAGCTGCAAACCGAATTGGTTTAGAAAAATATATTGAAGGAACAGAAGGAATTCAATTTTGGGGAGCTTCATTTATTGCTGGACCTCAAGGTGAAATTTTAGCTCAGGCTTCTCATGATCAAGAAGAAATTTTAATTGCTGAAGTTGATTTAGACTTACAGGAAAATGTTCGTCAAAACTGGCCATTTTTCAGAGACAGAAGAATTGATGCTTTTGGAGATATTACAAAAAGAGCAATTGATAAATAATTAATTATTATTTAAACCATAAAAAAAAGGACAAAGCTTACTAAACTTTGTCCTTTTTCTTTGCAAATAAAAAGGCGGTTTCAATTATTGAAACCGCCTTTTATATATTTAAATTCTTTTAGAATTATTTTACTTGGAAAGTAACTCTTCTCACGATTTGACGTGCTTCTTTAGAATTTTTGTTTACAGAAGTATCTTCTCCGTTAGCAATTACATTCAATCTAGAAGCATCGATTCCAGCGTTTGTAGCTACGCTTTTCACAGCTTCAGCTCTTTTTCTAGACAATTCAGTGTTATAGTTAGAACTTCCAATTTCGTCAGAATATCCAATGATATCGGCAGTTTTACCTGGATTGTTTTTCAAGTATTTCACTAAGAAATCAACACCAGATAATGAAGCATTTGTTGGTTTAGATGAATTAAAATCAAAATAAACATTTACATATCCGCCATTAATCAATTCTTCGATAGTACCGTTAGTTGCAGCTGCTTTACCGTTTTGTCCGTAAGTTTTTTCTAAATAGCTTTCTAACTCATCAGGAACACCATTTTGATTCGTATCAATAGATTGTCCTTTTGTATTTACTGCTACTCCAGAAACTGTATTTGGTTCTAAATCATACAAGTCAGCAACACCATCTTTATCAGTGTCGATAAGTCCAGTTTCGATTGTTGTAACTCTTTCTTCTAATTCTTTGTAACGATCTTCTTCACCAACCCAGTCAGCATGTTTTGCATTTTTACCTAGATAGAAAGTCAAACCAACAGAAGCGTTTAACAATACTCCGTCAAAAGAACCGCTTGTAGTATTACCCATTCCATCAAAGTTCCAGTTTTGTCTTCCATTAACAATTCCTGTAAGGTCACCTGTCAATGCAACTCTGTTGCTTAATTTAATTTGTCCAGTCAAACCAGCAATTCCGTGAGCCATATAATCTTGTCCGCCTGGCCCAGTTTCAGTACTAATTTGAGAAACTCCAAAACCACCATGAGCCAAAATACCAATTGTATTTGTCCAAGTTTCAAAATTTAAAGCTCTTCCTACATTAACAACACCTTGTAAACTTGCTCTAACATATCTGCTTTCGAAGTCAGGAGTATTTTCACGTTCTTTAAATTGATCGTAACCAACATCTAATTTTAAACCAAACTTAGGATTGAACATGTATCTAGCACCTAAATCTGCGTGAAAGAAATTTAAAGATTCTGTTGAATAACCTGGAGTCATCGTTCTGGTTGGTTTGTTAACACCACCATTTAATTCGATAGACCATTTGTTGTACTCTTGGTCAGTAGATGGCTTTGCAGAAGTTGTAGCCATATTTTGAGCGCCCGCAGCGACTGTTAATAGTAATAAAGATAATGATGCTAATTTCTTTTTCATGATATCAAAAATTTAATTTGTTTTTTATTTTAATTCCTGACAAAAGTATCGCTCATGTTTATGATATGTGTTGTATCGGGTCTTACATAATTCCCACTAATTAACTTAGAATTCTGAAAATGTGTTAATTAAAGTTAAATATTTTATAAAAAAAAAGGATAAAATTTAATTTTTATCCTTTTTTTGATTTTTACTATATCGATTACTTTAAATCTGGCTGATAAATTTTAATTGTGCCATCTCCTTCGCTACTGACAACTAATAAACTTCTTTTTGTTGGACTCTTAGAAGCCGGAATAAAAAGTACACCTTCTGGTGCATCGCCTGTTTTTACGGTTTGCAAATATTGAGGAGAAGCTGGATTTGTAACATCGTAAGTCATAAATGCATCAGATCTTTCTATACCAACAAATAATATGTTTTGAGTTCCCATTTTAGCTACCACAACAGCTTCTGGTTCAGAACCTTTGTCATCGCTTCTTTTATCATCGTAAGTTCCCAATTCCTGAGTTTTTTTGTCAACCTCATTTTTGCTGTCAAAGACAATTTTTCCAGTATTTCCATTCCATATAGAGAAAGAACGTGCGCCAAAACTTACCATTTCATCTAAGTCACCATCGCCGTCAGTATCACCCATATCAGCAATCAAATTCAATCTTCCTAAATTAGATTCTAATTTTAAAGTAGCAGCATCAGGAAAAACTGTTGCGTCTAACTTCATGTCTTTCATTCGCTTAATATCAGTATTGGCATTATATTCTCTGGCATCTCCTTCATTAGCTGTTACAAAATACGGAACATTATTAGCAGAAAAATGACTAATAGCGTCTGGCATGAACATACCTTTTACTTTCCATGGATTAAAAGCTACTTTATCATCTTTATCGCTTACATCAATCGCGTTATCAGCAGTATTAAAATCTTTAAATCCTAAAGGATAAATAGTTGTAATAGTTTTAGATGTTAAATCTACTTTTGCAACGCCATTATTTTCCTGTAAAGTTACCCAAGCTGTTTTAGAATCGTCAGAAATAGTAATGTATTCAGGCTCAATATCTTGAGCAAAACTTTTAGCAAATTTTGAAATTCTAAATCCGTCCTTAGCTAATGTCGCTGCCTGACCGCTGAAAGAAGCAAAATCTAATGTTGTAACAGTATATGTGCTTGTTTCAATAATAGAAATAGTTCCGTTTGGATCTTGAGAATAATCAGTATTTGGTTCGCCTTCATTAGCGGTCATAATATATTTTCCGTCAGCTGAAAAAGTAATCATATCTGGCAATGCACCAACGGTAACTTGTTTTATTAAGCTATAATCTGTGGTGTTAAAAACAACGACTTTTCCGTTTCCTTGTTTGTTAACTGTTGATTCTAAAGCAACAGCAAGCTTTCCGTCGTAAATAGAAACACTATTTGAAGCACCTTCATATGGTGTTAAATCAATTTTGCCAACTTTAACAGGTTTTGTTGGGTCAGAAATATCAATTACATCAATTTGATTTGTACTACTGTTATTTACTGTAAAAAGTCTTTTTGTTTTTTCATCATAAGCAGAAATTTCAGCAGCAGCTTCACCGCCAATGGTGATAGACCCAATTTCCTTAAAAGAAGCTGGATTTTCATTTACTGCAACTTCAGGTTCTCCTTTTGAATTTTCATCGTTATTACAGCTTGCCATTATAAAAAGTGCTGCTAATAATGAGATAGTTAGTTTTTTCATTTTAAATAGTTTTTAGTTTGTCAAAAGTAATTAGGAGAACTTGGGTGTATATTAAGGCTTCATTATTTAATCTATAACTTAAATTTTACCACATATTTTGGCATAATTTTGATTTGAATTTTACTGTATTTTTTATAATCCTTTTGAATGTTTATCTTTGTGCTCTTTTAAAATTAGAACCTCTTTATGTCAACAAATAATAGAAGATTTCCAGCAGAATGGGAAAAGCAACAAGGAATTGTATTGTGTTTTCCGCATAATGGCAACGATTGGCCGGGAAAATACGAAGCCGTTCAATGGGCTTTTGTAGAATTTATTAAAAAAGTCGCAACTTTTGAAACTGTTTTTTTGGTCGTAGCCGATGAAAAATTAAAAGCAAAAGTTACCGAAATGTTAGAAAGTGCGCGCGTAAATCTTGCGAATGTTTCTTTCATTATACATAAAACAAATAGAAGCTGGATGCGTGATTCTGGACCAATTATTGTGAAAAATGGTTCTAAAAGAGAAGCTTTAAATTTCAACTTTAATGGCTGGGCAAAATATAAAAATTATCAATTAGATAAATTTGTTCCAGGCAAAATTGCTGATTTTATTGATGTGCCATTAACTCAGGTTACTTATAAAGGAAAACCAGTAATTGTTGAAGGTGGCGCAATTGATGTAAATGGAAGAGGAACTTTGTTAACCTCTGAAGAATGTTTGATGCATCCTACAACTCAGGTTCGAAATAAAAATTTCACTAAAGAAGATTACGAAGCTGTTTTTAAAGAATACTTAGGAATTACCAACGTAATCTGGCTTGGAAACGGAATTGAAGGAGATGATACACATGGTCATATCGACGATTTATGCCGATTTGTAAATGAAGATACCATTGTAACAATTGTTGAAACAGATAAAAACGATTCAAATTATAAACCTTTACAGGATAATTTAAAGCGTTTACAAAATGCAAAATTAGAAGACGGAAAATCGCCGACAATTGTAGCGCTTCCAATGCCAAAACGTGTTGATTTTGAAGATTTAAGATTACCGGCAAGTTATGCTAATTTCTTGATTTTGAATAATTGCGTTTTAGTTCCAACTTTTAATGACAGCAACGATCGCGTAGCTTTAAATATATTATCAGAATGTTTTCCTGATCGTGAAGTAATCGGAATTAGCTGTATTGATTTTATCTGGGGATTCGGAACCTTACATTGTTTAAGCCAACAGATTCCGGCTTAATTTTCGCCTCTAATTATACAATATTATTGAGCTGTCACTTTTAGTGACAGCTTTTTTATTTACATATACTTAACATACGGAACTACCGTGCGTCCCGGCAACATTCTTAAATTTGTCCAGTCAACAAATGCAGCAATGCAGATTCAATTTTTATAATGAAAAAAATATTTTTGGTCCTTTCTATGCTTTCTCAGGGAGCTCTTTTTTCACAAACTAATCCACAAAAACCAGTTGAACTTACATTTGCTACCTATAATGTAAGTATGGAATCTGAAAACTATTTTCCGAGAGGTACGAAGGGAAATTCGGAGCAGATATTGATCAATCAGCTTGATTCAGGAAATAACGTTCAAATTAAAAACATCGCCCAAATTATTCAGACGGTAAGGCCGGATGTTATTTTGCTAAACGAGTTTGATTACATTAAAAATCCTAAACTTGGGGTAAAGGCGTTTATTAAAAATTATTTAAAAGTGGCTCAAGGCGGAGCAACGGCTATTGATTATCCTTATTTCTATTACTCAACGGTGAATACTGGTCAGCCAAGCCCTTACGATTTGAACAATGACGGAAAGTCAGAAAATTTTGGAAGTGATGCTTGGTTATTTGGTATGTATCCTGGTCAATATGCTATGATGATTTTGTCAAAATACCCTATTGATGTTAAGGCAGTCCGTACTTTTCAACATTTTAAATGGAAAGATATGCCGGGAGCATTGCTTACCAAAAACGCGGATGGTTCGGATTGGTATAGCAAGGAAGCATGGGAGCAATTTCCATTATCTTCCAAATCTCACTGGGACGTTCCTGTTCAAATTGGCAAGAAAACGGTTCATATTTTAGCCAGTCATCCTACTCCTCCTTCTTTTGATGGTGCAGAAGATCGTAATGGAAAAAGAAATCATGATGAAATCCGTTTCTGGAAGGACTATATTTCAGACAATACAGCTTCATATATTTATGATGACAAAGGAGTAAAGGGAGGCTTACCTGCGAATTCTCAATTTGTTATAGTGGGTGATCAAAATGCTTCACCGGTAGAAGGAAATGCTATTATGGAAGGTATAAAGTCATTACTTGACCATCCTAAAGTTAACAGCGACCTTACACCTGCAAGTAAAGGAGGTGCGGAACATAGTCCTCAAAACCCTTTCGGAATTAATCATACTGCCTTTTGGAGAATGCGTGCTGATTATGTATTGCCTTCAAAACTTGGTTTTAAGGTTATCAACAGCGGTGTATTCTGGCCTGCAAAAGGTGAACCAATGTCAGAATTGGTTGAAAAACGTGAATCAAGTTCAGATCATCGTTTAGTTTGGGTGAAGGTAGTTTTGGAGTAAATAACTTCTTCTCTATATTTTTTTGTTTTTTAAACGCAAAAAAATCTTTGCAACTTCGCTCCCGAAGCCTCAGAATGCGAGACTCAAAACAAAAAGAGCTTGTTAGTTTAATTCTAACAAGCTCTTTATTATATGAACTAAAATTAATATTTTAGGACTCCTTATGGTCTGATAAAGGGAGGCAATAATTGACTGCAAACTTCTCCAAAACCAATTCGTACTTCAGCATTTTCGCAGAAACCTCTTATGATTACGGTATCGTTATCTTCTATAAATTTACGTTCGCTTCCATCTTTTAATTTAATCGGATTTTTTCCTCCCCAAGTCAGTTCTAACATAGAACCGAAGCTGTCTGGAGTTGGTCCAGAAATAGTTCCAGAGCCCATCATATCACCAGAATTCACACGGCATCCGTTTGAAGTATGATGCGCTAATTGCTGACTCATTGACCAATATAAATATTTAAAATTTGATTTTGAAACTATAGTTTCTTCTGCTTCTTCAGGTTTAAGTGAAACTTCTAAATGAATATCAAAAGCTTTTTTGCCTTTTGTTTGTAAATAAGGAAGCGGCGACGGATCTTGTTTTGGACCTTTTGTTCTAAAAGGCTCTAAAGCATCCATAGTCACAATCCAAGGAGAAATAGAGGTCGCAAAGTTTTTTGCTAAGAATGGTCCAAGTGGCACATATTCCCATTTCTGAATATCGCGTGCGCTCCAATCATTCAATAAAACCATTCCGAAAATATAATCTTCAGCTTCGTAAGTGGGGATGTTTTCTCCCATTACATTAACGTCGGTTGTAATAAAAGCAGTTTCTAATTCAAAATCCACTAAACGAGACGGACCAAAAACAGGATATTTTTCTCCAGCAGGCAAAGTTTGTCCCATTGGTCTGTGAACCGGAATGCCAGACGGAACAATAGTAGAACTTCTTCCGTGATAACCTACAGGTATATGAAGCCAGTTTGGCAATAAAGCATTTTCAGGATCACGGAACATTTTTCCTACGTTAGTAGCGTGTTCTTTACTTGAATAAAAGTCAGTATAATCGCCAATTAAAACCGGCAATTGCATTTCGACATCATCAATTTTAAAAATAACAATATCTTTATCTTTTGTTGAATCTCTAAGTTGAGGGTTCGTTTCATCGAAAATTTCAGCGATACGATTTCGAACTAAACGCCATGTTTTTTTTCCATCAGAAATAAAATCATTAAGCGTGTCTTGCATGAACATATCATCAGTTAAATCTATTCCTTCAAAATAGTTCAATTGTTGTAAAGCTCCTAAATCTATAGCGTAATCGCCAATTCTTGTTCCTACTGTAACGACATTTTCTTTAGTAAGAAATACACCGAAAGGAATATTTTGAATAGGGAAGTCGCTATTTTCTGGCACTTCTAACCATGATTTTCTTTTGGTATCGTTGGCGGTTATTGGCATGTGAATGTTAATTATTTGTTGAAAAATTGTATGTCAAATATATCATAATCTAACAGTTTGACAAACGTTTTTTTGTATTTTTGCAGGAAATTAACGAAAAACGAAAAAATGCAACGCGACGAACAAATTTTTGACCTTATACTAGAGGAACAAGACAGACAAATTCACGGACTAGAACTTATTGCTTCTGAGAATTTTGTAAGTGACGAAGTAATGGAAGCAGCTGGTTCTGTTTTAACTAATAAATATGCCGAAGGTTATCCTGGCAAAAGATACTACGGCGGTTGCGAAGTAGTTGACGTTATCGAGCAAATTGCAATAGACAGAGCAAAAGAATTATTTGGTGCTGAATACGCAAACGTACAACCTCACTCAGGTTCTCAAGCTAATACAGCAGTTTACCACGCTTGTTTAAATCCTGGTGATACTATCTTAGGTTTTGATTTATCTCATGGTGGTCACTTAACTCACGGTTCTCCAGTAAACTTTTCAGGTCGTTTATACAAGCCAGTTTTTTACGGTGTAGATGCTGAAACTGGTCGTTTAGATTATGACAAAATTCAAGAAATTGCGACTAAAGAACAGCCAAAATTAATCATCGCCGGAGCATCTGCTTATTCTCGCGATATGGATTTTGCACGTTTCAGAGAAATCGCTGACAGCGTAGGAGCGATCTTATTTGCTGATATTTCTCACCCTGCAGGTTTAATTGCAAAAGGATTAATGAATGACCCGATTCCTCATTGTCATATCGTTTCTACGACAACACACAAAACTTTGCGTGGGCCACGTGGAGGTTTGATTTTGATGGGAAAAGATTTCGAAAATCCACAAGGTTTGAAAACTCCAAAAGGAGAAATCAGAATGATGTCATCATTATTAGATCTTGCTGTTTTCCCAGGAAATCAAGGTGGACCATTAATGCACATTATTGCTGCTAAAGCTGTTGCTTTTGGTGAAGCATTAAAAGATGAGTTCTTTACGTATGCTATGCAATTGCAAAAAAATGCAAACGCTATGGCAGATGCATTTGTAAAAAGAGGATACCAAATTATTTCTGGCGGAACCGATAACCACATGATGCTTATTGACTTAAGAAATAAAAACATTTCTGGTAAAGAAGCTGAAAATGCATTAGTAAAAGCAGAAATTACAGTAAATAAAAATATGGTTCCATTTGACGATAAATCTCCATTTATCACATCTGGAATTCGCGTAGGAACAGCTGCAATCACAACTCGTGGTTTAATTGAAGAAGATATGGAAACTATCGTAGCGCTTATCGATAAAGTTTTGTCTGATCATACAAACGAAACAGTTATCGAAGAAGTAGCTAACGAAGTAAATGAAATGATGAGCGAAAGACCTATTTTCGTATATTAATATAGTTTCAAGTTTAAAGTTTCAAGTTTAAAGTTTTGTGACGCGTAAAAAAACGTAGAACAAAACTTTAAACTTTTTTAGTTTCGGATCGAATCTGAAACTTGAAACAAAGAAAACCTGAAACAAAAAAACAAAAAGACATGGGCGTACTAAGATTACAACTGCCAACAGACCCAAGATGGGTAAATATTGTAGAGAAAAACATTGAAGAAATCTTGACAGATCATGCTTGGTGCGAGCAAAAAGCAGCAACAAATGCGATTACAATTATAACGAATAACTCTGAACATCAAGATTTGGTGAAAGATTTATTGGCTTTAGCCAAAGAAGAAATCGATCATTTTGAACAGGTTCATAATATTATTATCAAAAGAGGCTTAAAATTAGGTCGCGAACGCAAAGACGATTATGTAAATGAATTGTATTTATATATGAAAAAAAGCGGCGACGGAAGCCGTGTTTCTGGATTAGTCGAAAGATTGCTTTTTTCAGCGATGATCGAAGCAAGAAGCTGCGAACGTTTTAAGGTTTTATCTGAAAACATTCAGGACGAAGAATTAGCTGTTTTTTACAGAGAATTAATGGAAAGTGAAGCTGGACATTATACTACATTCATTACTTACGCTCGTAAATACGGAGTTGGAATTGATGTAGAAAAACGTTGGAGAGAATGGCTTGCCTATGAAGAATCAATCATTAAAAATTACGGAAAAGGAGAGACGATTCACGGGTAAAAAGTTTTGTTTCAGGCTTTTTTTATTTCAGGTTTCAGGTTTTCTTTGTTTCAAGTTTGTCACGTTGAGTGAAATCTAAACGCGTTCTGATTGAAAATTTCAGGTTTACAATAAATAAAATCATTATAAATCCGCGTCTTCGCGAAGCGAATCTGTGTCATCTGCGTCAAAAGGTACGTTCCAATTAAAAAATTTCTTGAACCTCCGTGCCATCTTTGTGAATCTCTGTAAAACTCTAAAATAAAAAATCCCCGTCTTCGCAAAGCGAATCGGTCACATCTGCGTTCCAAATAAACGCAAAGTTTTAATAATCTAAATTCTATCCCGAAGTTTCGGGACTACAATCTAAAATTGTATCTTTGAAAGTAACCAAAATTCAAAGCCATGAGAATAGAAACTGATCTGAAATTAGGATTTAAGGACGTAATGATTCGACCAAAAAGATCAACGCTGAAAAGCAGATCTGAAGTATCTTTAGAAAGAAATTTCAAGTTTTTACACAGTACAGCTATTTGGACAGGAATTCCTATTATGGCGGCAAATATGGATACAGTTGGTACTTTCGAAATGGCTAAAGTTTTAGCTAAAGAAAAGCTTTTTACAGCCATTCATAAGCATTATTCTCCTCAGGAATGGCATGATTTTCTGAAAGATGCAAACCCAGATTTCTATGATTTTATAGCAATTAGTACCGGAACAGGAAAAGAAGATTTTGCAAAAATTGGTGAAATAATAACAGCAAATCCGCTATTAAAATTTATTTGTATTGACGTTGCGAACGGTTATTCAGAACATTTTGTACAGTTTTTAAAACAAACGCGAAAACAATATCCGGATAAAGTTATTATTGCAGGAAATGTAGTTACGGGTGAAATGGTCGAAGAACTATTATTGGCCGGAGCTGATATTGTAAAAGTAGGGATTGGCCCGGGATCTGTTTGTACAACTCGCGTAAAAACTGGCGTGGGTTATCCGCAGCTTTCAGCGATTATAGAATGTGCAGATGCAGCGCACGGATTAGGCGGACATATTATAAGCGACGGCGGATGCAGTACTCCTGGAGATGTTGCCAAAGCCTTTGGAGCAGGTTCAGACTTTGTAATGCTCGGCGGAATGCTGGCAGGACATACTGAAAGTGGTGGAGAATTGATAGAAGTTGAAGGCAAGAAATTCAAACAATTTTACGGAATGAGTTCTACAACTGCTATGGATAAACATGTTGGCGGCGTTGCTGAATATCGTGCAAGCGAAGGAAAAACAGTTCAGGTGCCGTTTAAAGGAAATGTAATAAATACAGTTTTAGATATTCTAGGCGGTTTAAGAAGCACTTGTACTTATGTTGGCGCTTCGAGATTAAAAGAATTGACCAAGCGAACTACTTTTATAAGAGTCAGCGAGCAAGAAAATCAAGTTTTTACAAATTAGTATTTTTCAAATAATATGATTTCACTTTCAGAAGCAACAATAGCAGATCTTAAAACAATTCAAGAAATAGCACATTTAACTTGGCCACTGACCTATGGAGAAATTTTATCTAAAGAACAGTTAGATTATATGTTGGATCTAATTTATTCAGATGAAGCTTTAAAAACTCAATTTGAAAAGAAAGAACAGTTGTTTTATTTAATTTTAGATGATGAAACAACAGTTGGTTTTATCGGAATTGAACATAATTACAAAAATGGATTCGTAACTAGAATTCATAAAATATATCTTTTGCCAGAAACTCAAGGAAAAGGAATAGGAAAAAAAGTTATAGTAGAAATCGAAAAATTAGCATTTGAAAAAAAATCAATCGCATTATCACTAAATGTAAATAGATTTAATAACGCACTCCGTTTCTATCAAAAACTAGGATTTGAAGTTACCGATGAAGTCAATATTGACATTGGAAATGGATTTTTGATGGAAGATTATGTGATGGAAAAGCGGTTGTAAGGGTTAAAATAAATCATAAAAAGGCATTGACTGTAATTGTACTTAGCTAAATATTAAAAAAGCTAACTTTGTAAAAAAAATAATATGGAAGATATAAGATGGGAACAAAGATTTTCTAATTTTAATAAAGCGCTACTAAAGTTAGACGAATCAGTAAATTATATAAAACAAAATTATTTAGATGACAAAGATGAATTAGATGCTGATAATTTAGGATATGTTGTAGAGGAACTAATAAAAGAAGGCCTAATTCAAAGATTTGAATATACTCATGAATTAGCTTGGAATGTAATGAAAGATTATGCTTTTTTTCAGGGAAATTCGACAGTTGGGGGTTCTAGAGATGCAACAAGGGAAGCTTTTAGATTACATATAATTGAAAATGCTGAAATGTGGATGGATATGATTCAGAGCCGTAATAAAACTTCTCATACTTATAATGAGGAAATTGCAAATGAAATATTTAATAAAATAATTAATGACTATTTCCAATTGTTTTTAGATTTTCAAAAAAAAATGGAAGAAAAAAAAAGTGGTGAACAAATTAATCTAATTTAATTTTATGAGTTCGTTTGGTCTTTCTTCAAATTATATAACTAAAATTAATTCAGTATTTCATCAGTATTTTAATATTGATGAAGTCATAATATTTGGCTCAAGAGCGAAAGGAAACTATAGAGATAATTCTGATATTGATTTGGCAATAAAAGGAAAATTCATTGATTTGTCAACTTTGCAACAAATCGAAAACAAATTAGAAGAGTTATATATACCCAATTTTATTGATTTAATAATCTTTGATAAAATTGAAAACCCTGATTTGGTAAATCATATAAATAGAGTGGGTAAACAGTTTTATATAAAAGGCAAATCTTATTAATTTGTATTAACTCACAATAATATCATGTTTAAATAATAATCCTTTTACTTCTTTTAAAGCAAAAACAGCTTTTTTGAGCTTAGTTTTTGATGGATCAATTGTATAATTGTAACTGGTCTTAAAATCGGCTTTGTTGGCAGTTGCCTTGTCAAATTCTGAGCGATATAAATCGCAATTATCAAAAAGTACGCTTGTAAGATCTGTTGCCATAAAATCTACCGCAATTAAACTGCAGTTGGTAAAAGTAGTTCCTTTAATTTTTAGCGCGTAAAACTTAGAAAAATCAAGGATGCAATCGTAAAAATGAACTTCAAAAATTAGTTTGTCGCACATGGCGAAATTCACTTCCTTAATTTCGCATCGATTAAAAGATGCAGTTCTAAAAGCGACGTAATTAATCTTTGCTTCACTAAAAGTACAATCATTAAAAATGCAGTCAATAAAAGTAACAGCTAAAAAGGTGCAGGCAGAAAAATTGCAATTATTAAATATACAGCATTCGAAATCCTTAAAATTAAGATCGTCTCGATTATAAATAATAGTATCGTATTCTTTATCAAGGAAATATTCGCTCTCTTTTTTCAAGGTGACTTTTAATTTTTTAGGTTGAAAAGATACTAATTTAAGTAAAATATTATGCAAAATTTACAGTCAAAATTTATAATTTGATGTAGCTTTACGTTGATTTTTTTTAAAGTAAAAATGATAATTACAAAATATGGAATCAACAAGAAAAGAACATGATTTTTTAGGAGAATTAGATATTCCTAATCAACTATATTATGGTATTCAGACCTTTAGAGCTGTAGAGAATTTTAATATTACGGGAATTCCAATTTCAAAAGAACCTTTATTTATCAAAGCTTTAGGGTATGTAAAAAAAGCCGCTGCGATGGCAAATAAAGACTGTGGCGCTTTAGATCCTAAAATTGCCGAAGCAATTTGCTACGGAAGTGATCAGGTTATTGCAGGTAAATTCGATAAAGAATTTGTAAGCGACTTGATTCAGGGCGGGGCGGGAACTTCAGTAAATATGAATGCAAATGAAGTAATTGCCAATATTGGTTTAGAATATCTTGGACATAAAAAAGGGGAATACAATTTCCTTCACCCAAATAATCATGTTAACTGTTCTCAATCTACAAATGATGCGTACCCGTCTGCTTTTAGAATTGCACTTTACTTGAAAATGGAAAGTTTTATTAAAACATTAGAAGGCTTGGAAATCGCTTTTGCTGCAAAAGGAGAGGAGTTTAAAAATGTTTTAAAAATGGGAAGAACGCAATTGCAAGATGCCGTTCCGATGACTTTAGGACAAGAATTTAAATCTTACGCAACTACAATTGGTGAAGACGTACGAAGGTTAAAAGATGCTCAGAGCCTGGTTTTAGAAATCAATATGGGAGCTACTGCAATTGGTACAAGAGTAAATGCACCAGAAGGATATCCTGAAATTTGTGTAAACTACTTAGCAAAAGAAATTGGAATTCCGCTAACACTTTCACCAGATTTAATTGAAGCGACAGTCGATACTGGAGCGTATGTTCAAATCATGGGAACATTAAAAAGAACGGCTGTAAAAATCTCTAAAATCTGCAACGATTTAAGATTATTGAGTTCTGGACCAAGAACAGGTATAAACGAAATTAATTTGCCCGCACGTCAGCCGGGTTCTTCTATTATGCCCGGAAAAGTAAATCCGGTAATTCCAGAAGTAGTCAACCAGACTTGTTTTTATGTAATCGGACAGGATTTAACGGTTACTATGGCAGCTGAAGCAGGACAATTACAATTAAATGTAATGGAACCAGTAATTGCTTTTGCTATGTTTACATCGTTAGACTATCTTTCAAATGCAATTCAAACTCTAATTGATAAATGTATCATCGGAATTACTGCAAATGTTGATCACTGTTATAATATGGTAATGAACAGTATTGGAATTGTAACACAATTGAACCCTATTTTAGGTTATGAAGAAAGTGCAAGTATTGCCGGCGAAGCTTTAAAAACAAATAAAAGCGTTCATGAAATTGCTGTTATCGAGAGAAAAGTAATCACTCAGGAAAAATGGGATGAGATTTATTCTTTAGAGAATTTAATTCATCCAAAATTTATCACGAAATAAAAGATTATCTATAATCTAAAAAAGCCGTCAGTATTTATATGACGGCTTTTTTATGCTTTTAAAAATATGTTTTAAAGCATTTTATTAATAGAATATTTTATAAAAAATACCAGCTAAAATAAGATATATAAAAAGACATATTACATTAACAAACAATACTTTGAGGTATTTATTTAATGAAGGAATATTTTCTCTAAAAAACGTATAATTCATTACTGTTGCTGCACCGCCAATGAATCCTCCAATTGCGCCTCCGCCGATTATTATTAAAAAAGGCAAACCGCCAATTAAATATTCATACCATTTTAATTTTTTTGCCATGGGATGTTTCGTTCCATTTATATTCAAAACTTGTGCTGATATATCTGGAAAATTTGCTTTAGGGAAAGCTTTAACGGTTTCATTATTGGCTGTTTTTAATAAAAATGGCTTCCCTTTTTCTTTAGTTTGCTCAACAAGAATCCCATTTTGTTTTAATGTTGATTTGCCTGAGAAAATATTATTTTCAAATTCAAAAGTATCGTTTGGAAAGTCTTCTAGAGTAAATTCAAAATTATTTTTCATTGTTTATTTTTTTGGGAATGTTTCAAATGAAATCATTACTGTTGGTGTATTTAAATATTTTGCAAAAATAATTGAAACTGATAATTTGCGTAATTCCTAAAAGCTTAAAAAGAAACAGAATAAGATTTTATTTCAATAGTAATTTGAAAAATAATTTATTCTAAATATAGAACGGGTTTTTCAGAAAGTCTACATATAATTTTAGTTTTATAAAGTGTTGAAAATAAGCGTTATATTTACATAGCAATTGATGTTATTTCAGAAAATTAAAATTCTTAGATGATAAAAATTTTAAAAAATAATTGTTTTCAGAATAAATACAGCCTTTTAGGATTGTTCTTCTTTATTCAATTCAGTTTGATCGCTCAAATTGAATCAGGCGGTTCCGAAATTTGTCCACCAAAAACATTCTTCGAACTTTTTACAAAAAAAGATTCTGTTCATGTAATTAAACCTGTAAAAAACAGCTTTTTTTTAGTTATTCCAGTGATCGGTTCTCAGCCGGCGACCGGATTTGTTTTTGGTGGTGTAGCACAATATACTTTTAAAGGAAAACAAAAAGCAGCTAAATATTCAATTGCCAATGTGGGCATAACTTATACAACAAAAAAACAGTGGCTGGTCAATATTAAAAACAGTATTCTTCTAAAAAACAATAAGATATTTCTAAACGGAGATTATAGAATCTATATATTTTCACAGCCCAATTACGGTTTAGGAACTAATATTATTCCGCCTCGACGCGATCAGGAACCAAATTTTAGTATTGATTCGCTTGCTCAGCCAATGGATTATAATTATTTTAAGTTTCACCAAACGGCTTCTTTTGAGGTAAAACCTAATTTTTATGTCGGAGGTGGTGTAAATATCGACTGGTATACTTCTATAAAAGATAAAGAATTAGATATTGCAAATGGAATATCTACGTATCATTATGATTACAGTCAAAAATATGGATTCAATAATTTAGAATATTTTTTAACGGGCGTAAGTCTTAATTTGGTATACGATTCACGAGACAATCAAATTAATGCTACACACGGCTGGTTTGCCAATATTAATTATAGATTTAATCCCGTATTGTTTAAAAATCAGGAATACAGTAATGTTTTATATACAGAATATCGAAATTTTATTCCGCTTTCGGCAAAAAAGAAAGGCTATATTTTGGCACTTTGGACCTACGGACAATTTGTAACCAGAGGAAAAGTTCCGTATTTAAACCTGCCCGCAAATGGCTGGGACCAGCGAAGCCGAAGCGCCGAAGGGTATACACAGGGATTGTTTAGAGGAACGAATTTAGTTTATCTTTCAACTGAATTTCGCTTTCCAATTACCTGTAATCAAATGTTTAGCGGTACGGTTTTTACCAATTTTGTAACCGCAAATAATCCAGATACAAATATCCATCTTTTTCAATATATTCAGCCTTCATTTGGTGCAGGATTACGAATTTTAATCGATAAAGCAACCCGAACGAATCTAATTGTAGACTACGCTTGGGGCAATAATTCAAAAGGTTTTTATTTGAATGCCGGCGAAACTTTCTAATAAAAAATATTCTAAAAGCATTTCGAAATACTAAAAGCTCATTTTTTTTATTGGTTTATATGTTCAACTGTTCATAATTAAATCATAATTTACAACTATTGCCATTTAGATTTTTAAACTCAATTCTTATTTTTGTTACTAATAGAAATATTTAGATGAAATTATTAATAGTCGAAGACGAACCAAATCTTTTATCCATTCTGCGTAAAGGTTTTGCCGAAAACAATAACGAAGTCAGCGTGGCTCTCGATGGCAAAACAGCTCTCGAAATGATTCACAATTACAATTTTGATGTTGTAGTCTTAGATGTTATGCTGCCCGATATCAACGGAATCGAAATTTGCAGAAGATTGCGTGCCAGCAAAAATTTTGTCCCAATTTTACTTTTGACCGCTTTAGGAACTTCAGAAAATATTGTAACCGGATTAAACGCTGGTGCTGATGATTATTTAGTGAAGCCTTTTAAATTTGGAGAACTCGATGCAAGAGTAAATGCCTTGAACAGAAGAGCAAATCAGGAAACTGAAAAAGTAGATACTATCGTAATTGCAGATTTAGAGATTAATGGAAAAGCTAAAACCGTAAAAAGAAACGGAGAATCTATTGTCTTGACTGCGAAAGAATTTAAATTATTGTATTATTTGGCCAAAAATACAGGCAGAATAGTATCGCGCGATCAAATTTTAGATAATGTCTGGGACATTAATTTTGATATGAATACTAACGTTGTTGATGTGTATATCAATTACTTGAGAAAAAAAATAGATAAGCCTTTTAATTCCAAACTTATTCATACCATGAAGGGTTTAGGTTATGTTATACAGCCATAAAATGGATATAAGAAAAAAAATTACTTTTACTTATGTAGCGTTGTCTACCTTTAGTACATTATTATTGTGTATTATTGTTTTCGTTTTATTTAGAGAAAATAACCGTTATCACTTCTTAAAAAGATTAGAAGACAGAGCTAAAATTGTAGCTTCGATTCATTTTCAAAAAGATCCTGAAAAAATAAAATACTATAAAAATCTTAAAAAGAACGGACTCGAAGAACTTATAGAAGAGGAAGAATTTGTTCTTAAAATAAACAGTGCCAATAGTTTTGATTATAATACTGCTCTTAATTTGCCAAATCAGTTTTATACTAATATTTTAACTACAGGCAAAGATTATTTTGAGGTTAACAGCAAATATTATTTAGGACAGGTTTTTACAGAAAACAATCAGAAATATATTGTAATTGTTGCCGCACGTGACCGAAGAGGAAAAACCACAACGATTTATATTGTAAAAATATTATTTTTTGGCGGTATCGGATTTATTCTTCTCGCTTTCTTTTTAGGACGTTTTTTAGCGAAACGTGTTATAAATCCTGTTGCTAGAATTACCAAAGAAGTAAACCGAATCAGTGCTTCAAATCTCCACAACAGATTGCCGGAAGTTAAAAACTCAGATGAAATTTCAGATCTTACGGAAACGTTTAATGATATGCTCGACCGATTAGAAACTTCATTTGAAATTCAGGCGAATTTTATTAATAATGCTTCTCACGAATTAAAAACGCCAATTACAACTATTATTGCCGAGTCTGAAATTATGTTGCTTAAAGAGCGAGAAGTTTCAGAATATATTGAGTCATTGCAAAATATTTACAGTCAGGCTTCTAGATTAGGAAACTTAACAGAAAGTCTATTAAAACTGACTCAAACAGGTTACGACGGCAAAAAGCAAGTTTTAGATATAGCACGTATAGATGAGCTTTTGATGGATGTAAAATCAGATCTTGATAAAATTTATCCCGACAATCGCGTGAGCATGAAGTTTAATTTTGCTCCAAAAGATTCTAATTTGCTTTTAATTCCGTGCAACAAGCCTCTTTTAGAGTTAGCAATTAACAATATTGTGACAAACGGAGTAAAATATTCGGATAATAACGAAGTTTTTGTAACACTTTCAGCAAATAAGGAAGTGATTAAAATTTCTATTAATGATATCGGAATTGGAATTCCGCCAGAAGATATTCCGCATTTGTATGAACCTTTCTTTAGAGGAAAAATTGCCACTAAATATATTGGTTACGGTTTAGGTTTGCCGTTGGCATCAAAAATTATCCGCATGCACGACGGTGAGATACAAGTACAGTCAGAGCAAAATAAAGGGACTATTGTAACTATTATTTTCAAGAAGTCAAAAATCAAAAATCCCAACATTAAAAATTCTAATGTTGAATCTTAGAAAATTCTAATTTTAGATTAAGACCCTTCTAATTTACAGGGAGTTATTTTGTATGTATAAACTAAACGATTATACTTATGAAAAGTTTCCTTATACCAACCACATTAAAAGACGATACAATTTCTGCCGTAAAATCGGCTGTTAACCAATCGAAAGATTCAGATTGCGAAATCATTTTAATGATAAGCGCTGAAACTCCAGATTCGTATTCGTCATCTTATTTTTTGCGCGAAATGAAAACGGGACTTACTGCAAGTCAAGAAGAAATTTTAGAAACGTGCAGATATATTGTTGATCGTATTCCGAATTGCAAATTAAAAGTTCATAATCAATACGGACTTTCATCGCCAATTTTTAAACGTATTATCGAGCATTTCTCTGTAAAATTAGTTATTCTGACTAATTCTTATAAACAAGAAACAAAACGAATTCATCAATATTTAATTCAGTTAGCCGGAAATCAAAAATGCCCGATTTTGCATTTAGGATCAGAAGAATCGAAAGATGGATTTAATAAAGCACTTTATATTGAAAACGCCAATGCAAATATGCATGTTAAAGATGTGCAGCAGTTTGTAACTGAAAATTTCTCTTTTGAAATTGTAAGCCAAACATCAAATTTTGATGATAATTACGAAAATTTTGCGCCTTATTTATCTGAAGCAATTTCGAAATACGACATCGATTTGTTAGTTGAAACTCGTAAAGGAGAAAAGATAAAATTCAATAAAACTAAAAAAGAAAATATAAACGAAAGACTCGGACTTCCGGTTCTTTCACTTTATGAGGAATTGGCTTAATCCAAATTTCTTCAAAAAACGCAAGTTTAATTTAAAACCGAAAATATGTTATTAAAGAAAAGAATTCCAATGAAGTACGTTCTCGGGAAAATTAAAGTAGAATTAGGTCTGGTAATGACTTATACAATTTTGTTTGAAATTTTTCATCACTATTTTATTAATATTTCAGTTGATATTCCGATAGCAATTCCAACAATGGTTGGTACCATTATTTCGCTGTTATTGGCTTTTAAATCGAATCAGGCTTATGACAGATGGTGGGAAGCCAGAATTATTTGGGGATCAATCGTAAATGAGTCGAGAACTTTGGTAAGACAAATGCTGACTTTTTATAAAGACCCTGAATTTTCTGTAGAAGCAAATGAATTCAAAGAGAATTTTACAAAACGACAAATTGCATGGTGTTACAGTTTAGGGCAGGCTTTACGAAATAAAGATGCCATAAAACCAATCAAAGAATTTATAAGTGAAGAAGAATTAAACTTTGTAAAAAATCATCAGAATGTCCCGAATGCGATCTTATTGCTTCATTCTAGAGATTTGAGAATTGCCAGAAAAGACAAACGTTTAAATACTTATCAGCAAGTAGAAATAGATAAAACCATAACACGATTATGTGACGCAATGGGGAAATGTGAGCGTATTAAAAATACCATTTTTCCAACAACTTACAGCATGTATATCAGAATGACATTGTGTTTGTTTATTCTTTTATTGCCTTTCGGATTAATCAGTTTGTTGAGCTGGTTTGCAATTCCGTTGATTACAATTATTGGAGGAACATTTTTCTTAATTGAAAAAATGGCAATCCATTTACAAGATCCTTTCGAGAACAGACCAACAGACACGCCTGTTACTGCAATTTCGAATACAATCGAAAAGAACTTAATGCAAATGCTTAATGAATATCAAAGTGAATTCGATATTATTAAGGAATTTGACCTTAAACCTGAAACCAAAAAAGCGCCAGCAGACGCCTACTTTGTTTTATAATTAAATGTTGGAATTAGATTAGTTGGAAACCAGACAGCAATTATGTTGTCTGGTTTTTTAGTTTTACGAATCGAGCAGTTTTCCGAGAGTTTGTATCGATTGACGCAATTCATTTGTCCAAGGCAAACCAAAACTCAATCGCATGCAATTCGAAAATTGATTTTGCAGAGAGAAAATTCTTCCCGGCGCAATGCTGATTTTTTGTTTCATGGCCAAATGATAAAAAGCTCCGGTATCTACATTTTTATCTAATTCAACCCAAAGAAAAAAACCGCCTTGAGGCTGACTCACCTTAGTTCCCGCCGGAAAAGATTCTAAAACGGTATTAATGTAATTGTTGCAGTTGTGATTTAAAATCTGGCGAATTTTGCGAAGATGATTTTCATATCTTCCGTTTTTAAGAAAATCGCCCACAACTTCATGCGTAATAGTAGGCGAGGAGAGCGTGTGATAAATTTTATTTCGCAGAATATCTTTTTTGAATTTACCTGGAGAAACCCAGCCCACGCGATAACCCGGTGCCAATGTTTTAGAAACAGAACTGCAGCAAAGTACAATACCGCTTTCATCAAAAGTTTTACAATTAGATGGTCGGCTAGAGCCAAAATACAAATCGCCGTGAATATCATCTTCGATTAGCGGAATATTGTAAAATTCCATCAATCGAACTACTTCTTTTTTATGTTCTGTTGGCATCATGCTTCCAGACGGATTGCTGAAGTTGCTCATCAATAAACAGAGCTTAACTTTTTTAGAAGAAAGCGCTTTTTTTAACGCATCTAATTCAATTCCAGTTGTCATATTTGTCGGCAATTCCATAATATATAAACCCAAAGATTTAGCCAATTGCAAAATGCCAAAATAAGCAGGACTCTCTGTAATAATAGTATCTCCAGGTTTGGTCAGTGTCATTAAGCAATGTGATATAGCGCTTGTACAGCCTGGCATTGTAATAATGTCTTCCTCGGTCAGTGAGCCTCCCCACGTAAAAGACCATCTTGCAATTTCTCTTCTTAAATTCTGATTTCCTTGTACTTGCTCGTAACTCGTACCGCTGTTTGTAAGCTGACGCATGGCCTGAACCATTCCTTTGTTTAATTTAGCAATTGGCAGCAATTCATTTGATGGAAAACCTAAAGAAAGCATCGTAATATTTTTATCTGTCATATTGCCGTAAACCTGATCAATTAAGTCTTGTCTGTCGATGTTTTGAACGCTTAAAATAGGTTTGCTTGCCGAAGGTTCAGTAATAATTCTAGCCGAAGTATTGCTCACATAATAGCCAGATTGTGGTCTTGATTCTATCAATGATCGGCTTTCAATTTCATAATAGGCTTTGCTTACTGTACTCATACTATAGCCCGTTTCAGCGCAGACTTCACGTATAGAAGGCAGTTTGTCGCCAACATTTAGTACACCTGATTTTATTTGTTTTTCGATGCGATCTGCAAATTGCAAATACAAGTAATTTGAATTTTTCATAAAAAAAAACTGTTATGGTGCAATTTACAAAAACTGTATCTGTATTGCTGTTTTATTTTTGTGAAATTTGCTTTATCAGAAATAATCAAAATAACTCCTGTGAAAACAACAAAATACTACATAGCAGCAATTACCGCATACACCATTTGGGGATTTTTCAGTTTGGTTTTAAGACCTATTCACGAATATGCATCGCTGGATATTTTGTTCTTCCGAGTATTTAGTTGCAGTATTTTAATGCTTTTGATTTGTTTTTTATTTAAAAGAAAAACGCTTCAGGATACTATTTCCATCTTCAAATCTTTATCAGCTTCTGAAAAGAAAAAGGCAATTTTGCTAAACATAGGCGGAAGCGTTTTTTTAATGTCTAATTGGTTCACTTTTATATATGTTATGAATCATGTCAGCGTAAAAGCGACTTCTTTGGCGTATTTGGTCTGCCCAATTTTAACCACTTTGCTGGCTTATTTTATTTTGCATGAAAAATTAAGCAAAACACAATGGATTTCTGTCGGATTGAGTATTTCGGGCTGTTTATTGCTGTCATATGCTGATATTATGGATATGTTTTTCAGCATCATTATCGGATTTACTTACGCTTGTTATTTGGTTAGTCAGCGTGTGAACAAAGGTTTTGATAAATTCATTGTGCTTACATTTCATATTACTTTAGCGGCTTTGGTATTACTGCCATTCTATCCAGCATACAGCGGACCGGTTCCGACTGAATTCAAGTTCTATTTTTGTATCGAAACAATAGCGATTTTGTTTACAATATTTCCTTTATTCCTAAATTTATATGCGCTTTCTGGAATTAATTCATCAACTGTAGGAATGCTGCTAAACATCAACCCAATGATCGCTTTTGGATTAGCAAATTTTGTTTACCACGAAAAAATATCAGCTTTGCAGATAAGTGCTTACGGTATCATTTTTATAGCTGTTTTGGTTTTTAACTCGCATCATCTTTTTGCTTTAAAACAAAAATATATCCTGTCGTCTAAAGATTCGGTTTAAAATGTAATTTGCATACTTTTTATTGGTTTAAAAATAAAATTACAAGAATCTTAACAGGGTTTTAAAACAGGAATGAGTATTTTTCATTTCTGTTTTTTTTATGCAGTAAAGTGTGGTAAAAATAATGTAACAGATTACTAATTTTAAAGTTTTTTTTGGTTTAATTACCTCAAAAATTTTTTTAATATATGAAATCAGTCGCAACAAAAACCTATTACAAAACCGATTCGAAAATTTTATGAAAAATACAAAACTCCAAGCCTTTCTTCCTTTATTCTATTTAGTATGGTCTGACGATCTTTTAACTCAAAAAGAATTTGCTACAATTCAAGAATTTATAAATGCTTTAACTTGGCTTTCGCCAGAAGAAAAACAACAGCTTCTTTCTAAAGTTGACATTTCAAATCCGCCTTCGCGAAATGAACTCGCACAATGGAAACTCGATATTGAGTCGCACATCGAAGACAAATCTTCTATAAAATCTATTTTTGATATTGCAGTTGCATTGTCAGATAAAGATTTAGATATAAATGCTTTAAAATCTGATTTTACAAAACTAGAGAACGATTTGGGATTTTTAGGAGAAGAAGCAATTCAGAACTTTAAGACTAAAGCAGCTTCTTTCACTGCAAGTTCCCAAACCAACAGCAATTTTGATATTCAAAAAATAACATCACTTTTGGATGGTGAGCAAGCTTCAATAATTAAAAAAGTAAAATCAGTTATTTCGAGACCTGAATTTGCTTACGAAACTTCGACAGATGTAAATGTTTACCGCCAAACCGTTTACGATTGGTGTAAAATATTGGCAGAAGAAAATCTTGGAAATATGGCATATCCAAAGCGATATGGCGGAGGAGAAAACATAGCCGATTATTTTGCTATTATGGAAACCTTGAGTTATCACGATTTAAGTTTAGTGATAAAATTTGGCGTTCAGTTTGGATTATGGGGAATGAGTGTTCAATCGCTTGGAACCGAAAAACATTATGCAAAATATTTAAAAGATATTGGATCTCTAAAAATTCCAGGCTGTTTTGCTATGACTGAAACGCATCATGGCTCAAACGTAAAAGGTCTTGAAACAACAGCTACTTACAATCATAAGGATCAAACATTTACGATTCATACGCCACACAAAAAAGCACAAAAAGAATATATTGGCAACGCTGCAGTTCACGGACAAATGGCTACTGTTTTTGCTAAACTTATAATTGATAATCACGATTACGGCGTAAATGCTTTTGTGGTTCCTTTGCGCGATACAAGTGGAAATACTTTGAAGGGAGTTACAATTGGTGATTGCGGTCATAAAATGGGACTAAATGGCGTTGATAACGGAACAATTAGTTTTGATCAGGTTGTAATTCCGAAAGAAAATATGCTGGACAGATTTGCTTCTGTAAATGATAAAGGAGAATTTGAAAGTCCAATCCCGAGTGATAACCGTCGCTTTTTTACGATGCTGGGAACTTTGGTTGGAGGAAGAATTGGTATTCCGCGTTCGGCTTTGGCAGCAGCTAAATCTGGTTTAACAATCGCAATTCGTTATAGCGATCAAAGACGACAATTTGGGCCAGAAGGCGGATCAGAAGTTCCGATTTTAAATTACAGAATGCACCAGCGCCGTCTATTGCCACATTTAGCGAAAACATATGCAGTACATTTTGCTTTGCAATACCTTACAAAACGATTCTTGAATAAAACCGAAGCAGAAATGCAGGAAATCGAAGCGTTAGCAGCCGGAATGAAATCATATTCGACTTGGAGTACACGAGATATTTTGCAAGAATGCCGTGAAGCATGCGGTGGTAAAGGGTATTTATCTGAAAATAGAATCGACGCGCTAAAAAATGATACCGAAATTTATACCACTTTTGAAGGTGACAACACAGTTTTGATGCAATTAGTAGCTAAAAATCGCCTATCAGAATTCAGAAAATCTTTTGGCGAAATGGGATCGCTTGGAATCATAAATTATGTTTATGAAAATGCAAAAACAGCCATAGCAGAGAAAAATCCGATTGCTACCAGAAGAACAGATGATGAACATTTGCTTGATAGCGAATTTCATTTGCAGGCTTTTATACATAGAGAAAAAACAATATTGGCATCAGCAGCCAGACGTATCAAAAAATTAGTTGATGGAGGCTTAGAACCTTATGATGCTTTTAATGTTGTACAGCATCAAATGATTGATGTGGCGCAGGCATATTTGGAAAGAATTGTTTTAGAGCAATTTCAAGAAGTCATGAAAACCGTTGAAGATGAAAAATCAAAAGAAATCTTGATCAAATTATATCAATTATATGCACTTTCGCAGATAGAAAAAAATAAAGCCTGGTATCTTGAAGACGGTTATATGGAGGCTGTAAAAACAAAAGCAGTTCGTAAAATAGTTAACCAATTGTGTTGGGACATTCGTCCAGATGCAGTTGCATTAGTAAATGCTTTTGATATTCCGGAAAGTTGTTTAGCAGCGCCAATTGCGGTAAATATTTAAACTTTAAAAATTTAGAAATCTACTAATTCCAAGTTATTCTTCAAATTGAAGAACCAACTTGGAATTATTTTTTTTATCCCTCTGTATTTTTGAAATAAATAATTTTATGTCACTGCTATAAGTAGACATGTTTTGAAATAGAGTTTAAACTGTTTTAGATGAAAATATCATCTTATAAATAATTCCTTTTTATGTAATCACTTTACTATATTTGTAAGTCTCATTTATTACCCATCAGCTTGAAAAAATATTTTCTGTTTCTAACAATTATTTTGTTTTGCTTTCCTGTTTATGCATTGGATAGTACAGATACTATTTTATCAAAATTGAATGATGCCTTGAGAAATAAGGAGCGGTATGTGCAGCTAAAAGAAGAGCGCATTTTAAACTTCAAGAAAATCAAATCTGATGATTTGACGAAAGAGCAGGAGTACAATTATAATAAAACGTTATATACAGAATATCAAAAGTTTAATTCTGATTCGGCTATTTTTTACGTAAAAAAGAATTTGAAACTTTCGGGTGAACTTCAAAATAAAGATTTAAAAGACCAAGCCGAACTTCAATTGGCAACACTTTATTCTTCTTCAGGAAAATACAGAGAATCTGAAGCTCTTTTAAAAGGAATTAATAAAAAAGAATTGTCAAAAACATTGCTTCCTCAATACTACGAAGCTTACAGAGAATTTTATGAGCATTATGTGGCAAATAGTTATGATGAAATTTACATTCAGCAAATCAGGAGATACAGAGATTCTTTATTAGAAATATTAGATCCGAAAACGCTCAAGTATAAAATTAATCTGATTCAAAGACATATTTCGTATAAAAGGTTTGGCATTGCTCAAAAAAAATTGATGCAGTTGTTACAAACAGCAGATCAGGATAACACGCAATATGCCATGATTGGCTATTTGTTAGGAAGTATTTATGAAACAAAGCATCAATCAGAATTAAGAAAAAAATACTACGCACTTTCGGCTGTTTCAGATATTAAACATGCCATCAAAGACAATGCTTCATTGCAGGAATTGGCTTTGGCATATTTTGAAACGGGCGATGTAGATATGGCCTACAAATTGACACAATCTGCAATTGCTGATGCTCTTTTTTGTAATGTTCAGTTTCGTACACTTCAAATGTCCGAAGTTTATTCGATTATAAACACTGCTTATTTAGAAAGAGAAGCAAAACGAAAAATGCAGCTGCAATTGTATTTGCTTTTCATCAGTATTCTTTCCGTATTCTTGATTGTAGCCGTGATTTATGTGTACAAGCAAATGAAAAAAGTCTCAAAAATTCGTGGAGAACTTTTTATTACAAGTCAAAAATTAGCTGAATTAAACCAAGATATTACTGAAACAAATAATCAGTTGCAGGAACGTAATGCCCAGCTTTCAGAATCGAATCATATTAAGGAAGAATATATTGCGCACTTTTTCAATTTATGTTCTACCTACATTAATAAGCTGGAGAATTACCGCATTATTTTAAATAAAAAAGCAACAGCCAAACAATTTGATGAAATTTATAAAATTCTAAAATCTACAACCTTAGTTGATAACGAATTAGAAGAATTGTACAAGAACTTCGATATTATTTTCTTGAATCTGTATCCAACATTTGTAAAAGATTTTAACGCGCTGCTTATAAATGAAGAACAAATTGTTTTGAAACAAGGAGAACTGCTCAATACCGAGCTTCGCATCTTCGCTTTAATCCGACTCGGAATTACAGATAGTGTAAAAATTGCAGCCTTTCTTCGCTACTCTTTAAGCACGATTTATAATTATCGTACCAGAGCAAGAAATAAAGCAGCTGTTTCGAGAAATGATTTTGAAGAAATGGTCATGAGAATAGGCTTAATTTCCTTGAAAGTCTAATTATTTATTTTAAAAGTACTACTTTTTTTGCTGTTTATTTTTTATTAATTAATTGATATTCAGTAAATTGATTTTTTATTTTACTACTTTTTTTGGTTTAAAATTCCAACACGAACTATAACGTTTTAGCTTTACAATATTATTATAAGGTACTTTTGACTTCAAGTACTTTCATTATAAATAAATGCTTTAATAAATTAATAGTTATGTTTAAAAACGTTAAAACAATTGTTGTTTTACTTTTGTTGAGCTCGTTCGGTGTAAATGCACAGAATAAAGTTCCGGTTTATCTTGATGATAAAAAGCCAATTAATGAACGTGTAGAAGATGCACTTTCTAAGATGACCACAGCTGAGAAAATTGCCATTATTCATGCGCAGTCTAAATTTAGTTCGCCAGGTGTACAGCGTTTAGGAATTCCAGAAAACTGGATGACCGATGGACCACACGGAATTCGTACTGAGGTTAAATGGGACGAATGGGATCAGGCTGGCTGGACAAACGATTCTTGTATTGCATTTCCGGCTCTTACAGCACTTGCTGCAACTTGGAACAAAGACTTAGCTTCCTTATATGGAAAATCAATTGGAGAAGAAGCACGTTACCGTAACAAAAATGTATTATTAGGACCAGGAGTAAATATTTACAGAACGCCATTAAACGGTCGTAATTTCGAATATATGGGAGAAGATCCGTTCTTGACTTCAAAAATGGTGGTTCCTTATATTAAAGGAGTACAATCAAATGGAGTTGCTGCATGCGTAAAACATTTTGCATTAAACAATCAAGAAACAAACCGTAATACGGTAAACGTAATTGTCGACGATCGTGCATTATACGAAATCTATCTTCCAGCTTTTAAAGCAGCTGTTCAAGAAGGAGACGCCTGGGCAATCATGGGATCTTATAATAAATTTAAAGGACAGCAATGCTGCCACAATGAGTTTTTGCTGAATGATATTCTTCGCGGAGAATGGGGTTTTAAAGGAGTTGTAATCTCAGATTGGGGTGGAGTTCATGATACAAAACAAGCTATTCATAATGGTTTAGATATGGAATTTGGTTCCTGGACTAACGGACTTTCTTGGGGAACAAGTAATGCATATGACAACTATTATCTGGCAAAACCATATTCTGAAATGATCAGAAAAGGAGAAATAGGAACTAAAGAATTAGATGAAAAAGTACGTCGAATTCTGCGTTTGTCTTTTCTAACAACGATGAATAAAAATCGCCCTTTTGGATCTTTCGGAACTAAAGAACATGCTGATGCTGGTTTAAAAATTGCTGAAGAAGGAATTGTATTGCTTCAAAACAACAATAATATTTTACCAATTAATCTTTCTAAAACTAAGAAAATTGCGGTTATTGGCGAGAATGCCATTAAAATGATGACTGTTGGTGGAGGAAGTTCTTCATTGAAAGCAAGATATGAAATTACACCGCTTGAAGGTCTGAAAAAGAGAATCGGAAATCAGGCTGAAATCGTTTATGCTCGAGGTTATGTTGGAGATCCGACAAGCAATTATAATGGTGTTATTGCAAAAGTAAGTTTAGAAGAAAAACGTACACAAGCTGAATTAACAGCAGAAGCTTTGAAAGCAGCTAAAGATGCTGATATTGTTTTGTTTATTGGAGGTTTAAACAAAAGTGAAAACCAAGATGATGAAGGACATGATCGTAAAGAATTAGGACTTCCGTACAATCAAGATAAATTAATTACAGATTTAGTTAAGGTAAATAAAAATGTTGTTTTTGTAAATATTTCAGGAAATGCTGTGGCAATGCCGTGGGTGAAAGAAGTTCCAGGAATTGTTCAAGGCTGGTTTTTAGGTACTGAAGCTGGAAATGCTTTGGCCGCTGTTTTGGTTGGAGATGTAAATCCGTCTGGAAAATTAACGTTTACTTTTCCTGTAAAATTGTCTGATAACGGAGCGCATGCTTTAGGAGAGTTTCCTGGTGGAGAAGAAGTTACATATAAAGAAAGTATTTTTGTAGGATACCGTTGGGCAGACAAACAAAAAGCAAAACCATTATTTTCTTTCGGACACGGTTTAAGCTACACTACTTTCGAATACGGAAAAGTTACGGCAGATAAAAAACAAATGGCTGCTGGAGATCAAATTACATTTTCTGTAAAAGTAAAAAACACAGGAAACCGTGAAGGTTCAGAAGTTGTACAGCTTTATATCAGTGATTTAAAATCTTCTTTGGTTCGTCCGATTAAAGAATTAAAAGGATTTGATAAAATTTCGCTTCAAGCGGGAGAAGAAAAAACAGTGACATTTACAATTGATAAAACGGCATTGAGTTTCTTCGATGATAAAAAACACGACTGGGTTGCTGAACCGGGAGTTTTTGAAGCTATTATTGGAGCATCATCAACAGATATAAAATCTAAAGTGAATTTTTCACTTCAATAATTTCATTATTTTCTAAATTGGTTGGTTGTAAAGCCGCAATTGTAAAAAGTTGCGGCTTTGCTTTTGTCTTAAAAAGTTAGATGTAAAAATGATAAATGTGAAACGTTAGAAGTTTTGCTTTTTTTTAAAATAAATAATCAAATTATAAATGAAACGAATATTATTATTAACGATTGGTTTTGTATTGTTTCAGAACCTTTCAGCGCAGACTTTAAATAAAATGCAATGGTTTAATGAACCTGAAAAATGGGAAATTAAAAACAATGCTTTGATGATGAATGTAACGGCAAGCAGCGATTATTGGCGAATTTCACATTACGGATTTACTGTGGATGATGCGCCTTTTTATTACGCAACTTACGGAGGAGAGTTTGAAGCGAAGGTTAAAATAACAGGAAATTACATTGCCCGTTTTGACCAAATGGGATTAATGATCCGAGTTGATGAAAAAAACTACATCAAAACTGGAGTTGAATTTGTTGATGGTAAATTCAATATCAGTACCGTTGTTACGCACGATAAAAGCGATTGGAGCGTAACAACTCTAGAAAAAGCACCTCCATTTGTATGGATAAAAGTTGTCAGAAGATTAGATGCTGTTGAAGTTTTCTTTTCATACGATGATAAAAATTACATCTTGACGAGAAATGCGCCATTGCAAGATAATACGCCAGTAATGGTTGGTCTAATGGCAGCTTCGCCAGACGGAAAAGGATTTGAGGCTAAGTTCGAAAATTTTACAGTAAAACATTTGCCAGATCAGAGGAGATTGGAATGGCTGAAGAATCACC
Organism: Flavobacterium sp. MR2016-29; assembly: GCF_015350695.1. NCBI lineage: Bacteria > Pseudomonadati > Bacteroidota > Flavobacteriia > Flavobacteriales > Flavobacteriaceae > Flavobacterium > Flavobacterium sp. MR2016-29. Next base: position 492,072 of record NZ_JADKPU010000001.1, on the reverse strand, counting down.
AGTAATAATTGTTAATTGTAAATTATCAATTATTAATTGCAAACGTACCATTAACAATTAATAATTAACCATTTTATGAATTCTATTTCTACAGATATAAAACCTAAAAAACATTACGAAATCCTAGACGGATTGCGTGGAGTTGCTGCTATTTTAGTTGTTGCTTTTCATATTTTTGAAGCTTTTGCAGGCGGAAACCGTTTTGTACAAATCATTAATCACGGTTATTTGGCTGTTGATTTCTTTTTTCTTTTATCTGGATTTGTTGTCGCCTACGCTTATGATGATCGCTGGGGTAGAATGACGCAATGGGAATTCTACAAGCGACGTTTAATTCGATTACAGCCTATGGTCATTATGGGAATGATAATTGGCGCCATATTCTACTATTTTCAGGCCTCAGATATTTTATTTCCGCAGATTGCCGGAATGCCCATTTGGAAACTGATTCTAACCATGATTGTTGGTTTTACTTTGCTTCCTATTCCTCCCTCGATGGAAATTAGAGGCTGGGGCGAAATGCATCCGCTTGACGGACCGGCTTGGTCACTTTTCTTCGAATATATTGCCAATATTTTATATGCTTTGTTCTTTCGTAAATTCTCAAATAAAGTGTTGGGAATTTTTATATTGTTATTTGCTGGGTTACTCATTAATTATACTGTCTTTGGACCCAAAGGTGATGTAATTGGTGGCTGGTCTTTAAATTTTGAGCAGATGAATGTTGGCTTTACTCGATTACTGTATCCGTTTTTTGCGGGAATTTTGCTTTCTCGTTTAGGAAAATTAATTCACATAAAAGGTGCTTTCTGGATTTGCAGTTTGCTTATTGCTGCAGTGCTTATTATACCAAGAATTGGAGACGAAAACAGTTTATGGATGAACGGCTTATACGAATCAATTTGTATTATTTTAGTTTTCCCTTTAATTGTTTCTATAGGAGCAGGAGGAGCAATTAATAATCCGTTTTCGATTAAAATCTGCAAAGTGTTGGGCGATATTTCGTACCCAATTTACATTACACATTATCCCTTAATTTACTGGTTTACTGCTTGGGTCGTTGACAATAAAATTACCTTAAATGAAGGTTGTCTTGTGGGAGTCGGAGTTTTAATTTCAAGCATTGTAATCGCTTATTTATGTTTAAAATTATACGATGAACCAGTTAGAAACTGGCTTCAAAGTAAATTTCAAAAAAGTAATAGAGGTTCATAGATTCAAAGGAGCAAAGCAAAATCTTCGATTTCATCCCGAAGCCTCGTCGGATTGTAAAGCTAAACCTTTATGAAAATGAATTTCTATTTTGTTAGTTATAGAAATTCAAAAAGGGATGAAACCTTAAAAGTTTCATCCCTTTTATATTTTAGGAGAAGCCAAAATAAAAAAAGTTCAAAGTGAAAACTTTGCACCTTTGCTTCCTTTGTTACTTTAAACCTTAAAAAAACTTATTCTAAAACCAATTCTCCTAGAGCTTCTTTACTGAAACCTTTCAGTTGATCTGTTTTTCCAGCTTTGATTTTTGCAACCCAATTTGGATCAGATAATAATGGTCTTCCAACAGCAACTAAGTCAAAATCACCTCTGTCGAAACGTCTGTTTAATTCTTCTAAAGAAGTTGGCTGTGAACTTTCTCCTGCAAAAGCACCAAAGAAATCACCAGAAAGTCCAACAGAACCAACAGTAATTGTTGGTGCTCCAGTAACTTTTTTAGCCCATCCTGCAAAGTTCAAGTCAGATTCTTCGAATTCTGGTTCCCAGAAACGACGTTGTGAACAGTGTAAAATATCAACACCAGCATCAACAAGCGGTGTAAGCCAAGCTTCTAATTCTTGTGGGTTTTTAGCCAATTTATAATTGTAATCAGAAGGTTTAAATTGAGAAAAACGCATAATAACAGCAAAATCATTCCCAACTTGTTTTCTAATTTCTTTTACTACTTCAATAGCAAAACGGTTACGTTCCGGCAATGTTTTTCCACCGTAAATATCTTCACGTAGATTCGTTTCGGCTCTAAAAAACTGATCGATTAAATAACCGTGTGCACCGTGAATTTCGATAGTATCAAAACCTAATCTTTTGGCATCGGCAGCAGCTTTTCCAAAAGCAAGGATAGTATCTTCAATATCTTTTTCAGTCATAGAAACTCCATTTCTGAAATCAGGTCTATTTAATCCAGACGGACCTTCAAATGGAACAGGAGGAACCCATCCAGAATGATGATTATCCATAATTCCCATATGCCAAATCTGTGGTCCCATTGAACCTCCGGCTGCATGAACTTCATCAATTACTTTTTTCCAGCCGTTTAAAGCCGCTTCGCCATAAAAATGTGGTACATTGGCATCGTTAGAGGAAGATGGCCTGTCAATTACAGTTCCTTCAGATAATATTAATCCAACTTCACCTTCAGCTCTTTTTTGGTAGTAAGAAGCTACTGCATCAGTTGGAACTCCGTTTGGAGAAAATGAGCGCGTCATTGGCGCCATTACGATTCGGTTTTTAAGATTTAACGTTTTTAAGTTAAATGGAGAAAATAGGTTGTTTGTACTCATAGTAATTTACAAATTAGTTTGAATTAATTTACTGAGTGCTTCAAAGGCACCTTCGTTGCGTTTATAGTAGGTCCATTGTCCAACGCGCTTTGCTTCGATAAATCCGGCACGCTGTAAAATCGACAAATATTCTGAAACTGTCGATTGTGTCAGGCCAGCTTTTGCTTGAATTTGCCCAACACAAACGCCATGTTCAAATCCAGCATGCTGCAATTGATCAGGGAAGTTTATTTCGGGTTCTTTCAGCCATTCCAGCATTTGTAATCTGGATTTGTTAGACAGTGCCTTAAAAATTTCTATATATTCCATGCTGCAAATATATCGACTTTTCCCGATATATCAATTAAGTAAAAAATATTTAGGATAATTTTAAGATGGAGGAGCTGAATTTTGAAAGATTTAATAAAGAAAATTTATATTTGCTTATAGATTAAAAAGCCCCAAATAAATAAACTTAATCAATTATGAAAAAAACTTTACACATTTTAGCATTTGTATGTTTTGTTATAACTTCTTCAAAAGCCCAAGTTGTAGGACTTGAAGTAGGAGATATTGCTCCAGAAATTGATCTTCCGGATACAAAAGGAAATAACGTTGCACTTACTTCTTTACGAGGTGATTTAGTACTTATTGATTTTTGGGCATCTTGGTGCGGACCCTGTATTAAAGAACAGCCAGAATTATTAAAATTGTATAATGCTTATCCTGGAAAATTATCTATATACAGCGTTTCAATGGATACTAAAAAGCCATTATGGCTTGGTGCTTTAGCAAAAACAAAATCTCCTTGGATTCAAGTAAGCGATTTAAAATATTGGAAATCTCCTGCAGCGACAGATTATATGCTTCAATCAGTTCCGCTAAATTTTTTAATTGATAAAAACGGAATTATTTTAGCCAAAAATATTCACGGAAATGCTTTGAATGAAATGGTTAAGAGTTTGCTGGCGGCACAGTAGAAATATAATTGAAACAGTACATAATATCTGTACTAATCATTCTAGTCTTTTTGGTGCCATTTTTATTTGCTTACTATAACGATTATAAAGAAATCCTGTGTCATTTTTGAAGGTTTAACAGGATTTCTGAAATTAGGATTGCTTGTATTTCGCTGTTATTTTATCAATAAAATAAATTCACTTATTTCAATATTTTTTGAATAAGGAATAGAGATTTTAAATTTGAATTTAAATGGAATCAAAACTTAGTTTGTCGGAATTTCGAACAAGATTAAAAGATAATACAGAAATTGGTTCTCTAAGGGTAAAATTAAATCTCTTTAGAATATTTCCAAGATTTGGAGGAACAAAACCTTTTTATGGACTTTTTGATGATAAGAGTTTTAGATTAACCATAAATTCACCAACATCACCAACTTATTTTATTTTAAGAGGGAATTACAAGAATGTAAACGATATACTTAAAGTAAATTACATTGTTGAACCAAACAGTAAATTTCAATTGATTTGGACAAGATTCTCTCCTGTCGTTTTTTTAATTGCCATTAATATATTTTTCCTCTTTTTTGGCAAGGGACTTAGGCGCGCATCTACCATTGTCAGTTTGTTTTTGCTTATTGTGATTTTCTATTCAAGATGGAAAGAGGAAAGAAAAGGAAAAAAATTAGAGCAAAAGTTCGTTAAGATTTTTGAAATTAAGAAATAAGTTAAAAATGAAATTCTAAATTTGATTTTAAAAAGAGATTCCAAATTGAAAACCAACTGTAAATGTAGCTGGATGATCATTGCCAAATCGAACCGGAAGCGGCACGGCAACAAAATAACTGCAATTATCGCTTTTTATTACAGTTTTGTTTAATACAGGAGTTACTCCGTATCTTCCACTGCTTTCAAAAGCGGCTCTTCCTGCAAAAGTGTAACCGTTTCCTAAAGCAACCAATACGCCCGGATGAAACAATAAATTTGTTACTTTATCACTTCCGCCTTGTGCTTTTATATTGGGAACTACTTCGAATGAAAAGCCAATTTTTTGATTTTTCCAGATGTTAATTCCAGTAGGGAAACCTACAGCATAGTAATCTCTGAAATTTACATTCGTTTGTTCATTACTAATCGTTACAAGAGGATGCATGATCCCGAAATAGCCTGTTATTTTAGGATAGACCGTTTGAGAAAAAGCACCAGTGCAAAAAGAAAATAATGCGATTAAGAAAATGTGTTTTAATGAATTCATAATAGTTTTTGTTAGTAAAACAAAACTATCAGGAATATAAAACTATAAATAGAACACTATTTACTTTTTGTATCTGAATTACTTTTTAGTGTATTTTTTTTATACGAAGAAGGATTGTTGCCAGTATGGAGTTTAAAAATCCTGGTAAAATGACTTTGATCTGAAAAGCCCGTCATGTAAGCGATTTCAGTAAGTGTATAAGTAGAATTCTGAATAAGATTTATGGCTTTTTCGATTCGTAATTTTCGAACATATTCTCCAAAATTTAAATCTTCAAAATATTTTGAAAATTCTCTTGATAAATAAGATGGATTTAATTCTAAATCATTTGAGATTTTCTTGAGATCAAAAGCAAACTGTGTATCAATTTGGTCTTGAATTATTTCTTTTAAATCTTTTACCCACGAAGGTGTTTTTTGAGCTGATTTCTTTTCGATTAAAAACTTTTTATAAACTTCATGAAGGAGGCTTTCAAAAGGATTGTTTTGTAAATGATTTTGTTTGTACAAATGCGTTGCCCACGTATAGAGTGCATCATAAAGTATCATTCCATTTTGTAATAATTCCGAATCATTTGTGATATTGTGCGAAAGCCCAGCAGAAATCGCCCAAAGCCCAGCAGATTCCTTTGCAATTTCATGTTGGTCTGTGTCGGCACCACGAACAATTTTTGCTATAATTAAAATGGCAGGATCCTTAATTTGATACTTTTTAACAATGTAATCAAAAGTACATTCTTCATTATAATGTGTGAATTCGACATTCGGAATATCAAACGGAATAGCGTTTAATTCTTTTGCCTTATTCAGAACTTCACTAAACGGAACATAAATAAATTCAGCATCAGCATCAACGAATTTTTTGATCAGCCACGGGCATGCAATTCTATCAATTTTTGGCCTTTCGCGGGTAATCCATTTCATTTTTAGAAGACTTAAAAATTAATTCATACCTTCAATTATATTGCGAACACCGCCAAAACTAGTTTTCAGCATTTCTCTGATCTGAAATTGTGTTTTGTTTCGGGTAACAGCTTTCCATACATTAAAATCAAAAATATGTATTTCCTGCGCATTTGGGTTCGTAACAAAAGAAAGTCTTGCGATTGAATATTTAAAATACTTTAATTCATGCGAAATATGGCGATTTGGTACCACAACAAGAATCGTTTCCCAGCTAAGGAAATCTTTTGGTACATCTTCTCTTTCAGTTAATCCAAGAGATTCAAAAAAAGCGATTATTTTTTGATCGTTAAGTTTATCAATTTTCTCATCAATTCGCTTAATGGCGTCTAACAGCGAATTCTCATCTTTAATAACAGTCATCGTAATACTAAGTTTGGTTCAATTTCTTGTTAAAATTACATCAAATGCGAATCATTTAATAATGTATAGGCCATAGAATGATTCTAAATTTTGAAACGCATTTTTATCTCATTTATTTTATGTCAAATCAGCCCTATTTTGATAAAATACTATTAATTAAAACCGTTTTTAAAGCTTAATTTTATCGCTCTTTGTATTTTTAAATTTTAGCTAACCGTGTTTTTATGAAAATTATTTCGCCAAAAAGACTAATTCTGTGTATTGTTTTTTTAATGACCTGTTTCGCATTTGCACAAAACAAATCAGAAAGGGATTTGATTTTAATCGACAAAGATTGGCGTTTTTCGTTCGGACATTTGTATGATACCGAGAAAGATTATGGACACGCAACAGGCTATTTTTCTTACTTGACAAAAACAGGATTTGGTGATGGTCCCGCGGCCAAAGACTTTGATGACCGCGCTTGGAGAAAATTAGATTTACCGCACGATTGGGCCGTAGAACAGCCTTTTAGTGAAAAGGCAAGTTATAGCCACGGATTTAAAATGGCTGGAAAAAATTATCCAGAAAAAAGCATTGGCTGGTATCGAAAAAAAATAACCATCCCGGAAAGTGATAACGGCCGAATTATTTCGATAAAATTTGATGGCATTTTCAGAAATTCGAAAGTGTTTTTCAACGGATATTTCCTCGGAACAGAAGAAAGCGGTTATAACGGATTTGAATATGACGTTACAGCATATGTAAATTACGGAGGAGAAAATACACTCGTGGTGCGCGCCGATGCCTCAATGGAAGAAGGATGGTTTTATGAAGGAGCAGGTATTTATAGGCATGTTTACCTGCAGAAAACAAATCCAATTCATGTTATTTCAAATGGAACTTACGTAACCTCAGAAATCAAAAATACTAATGCAGCAATTACTGCCGAAGTTAACATTGAGAATAAAGGAAATTATAAAGGCAGTATTGAAATTGTTCAGACTGTTTTTGATTCTTCGGGTAAATCAGTTGCCGCAGTTTCTGAAAATGTGGTGGTGCCAGATTTTTATAAAAGAGCAAATTACATTTCAAAATTAACTGTAAATAATGCGTTATTATGGGATATTGAATCGCCAAATTTATACAGATTAAGTACTCAAATTAAGCAAAACGGAAAAATAGTAGACAGTTATGAAACGCCTTTCGGAATCAGAGCGATTCGTTTTGATGCTGAAAAAGGTTTTTTCTTGAACGGAAAACCTTTAAAATTAAAAGGAACAAACAATCATCAGGATCATGCCGGAATTGGAACTGCACTGCCGGATGAATTGCAGTATTTTAGAATCAAAAAACTCAAAGAGATGGGTTCCAATGCCTATCGCTGTTCACATCATCCGCCAACGCCAGAACTGCTGAAAGCTTGTGATGAATTAGGAATGCTGGTGATTGATGAAACGCGGTTGATGGGAATTAATGATTATCATTTGAATGACTTAAAACGAATGATAGAACGTGACCGAAACCATCCAAGTGTTTTTTGCTGGTCGGTTGGAAATGAAGAATGGAATATTGAAGGCAATATTGTGGGCGAACACATTACCGAAGTGATGCAGGGATTTACAAAAGGCATTGATTCGACGCGGCCTGTAACGGTTGGAATAAGCAGCGGATTTAAAAGCGGTATTTCATCTGTAGTAGAAATTATGGGCTATAATTATCTCGGAAACGGCGATATCGACGCGCACAGAAATCAGTTTAAAAACCAGCCCGGAATGGGAACAGAGGAAGGATCTACGTTCGCTACTCGAGGTGTATATTTTACAGATGATGCAAAACATTATCAAAGTGCTTATGATAAAAAACCACGCCCGACTTTTTACAGTATTGAGGAAGGATGGAAGTTTTATGCCGAGCGACCTTATTTGGCTGGCGTATTTTTTTGGACAGGTTTTGATTACCGCGGTGAACCAACGCCTTATGGATGGCCATCGGTAACGTCGTATTTTGGAATGATGGATGTCTGCGGTTTTCCGAAAGACAATGTTTTTTATCTAAAATCTTGGTGGGGAAATTCGCCCGTTGTTCATGTTATGCCACATTGGAATTGGAGTGGGATGGAAGGCAAAGAAATCGATGTTTGGGTACATTCTAACTGCGATGAAGTTGAATTATTTCTGAATAAGAAAAGCTGTGGAAAGAAGAAAATGGAGCAAAACGGACATTTGGAATGGAAGGTAAAGTACGCGCCGGGAACTTTAGAAGCAATTGGTTATAAAAACGGCAAAAAAATACTTTCAGACATTCAGAAAACTACTGGCAATGCAGAAAATCTAAAGCTTACTTTAGATAAAGAAAATGTTCCAAATTCAAAAGTTATGGTTGTAACGGTTGAAGTGACAGATAAAAAGGGTCTACATGTACCAACTTCAAACAATGAAATTAATTTTTCTATTGAAGGCGGGAAAATTTTAGGCGTTGGGAATGGCGATCCGACTTCTTTAGAAAAGGATCAGTTTATAGATGAACTTGTGCTTGTTCCGATAACGAATTTGGAAGAACAAAAACTGGCTTCCGCCGATTTGCCACAACAACTGCCATCGTATTCAGAAAACGAATGGAAGATAGCTTTTAAAGACAGAGATTATAAAAATCAAGCTCCAGCTTATGTGTATCGTGGAGAATTTGATTTAAAAAATAATGCAGCTACAAATGTTGTGAGTTTCTTTTATAAAAAAATAGGAGTAAACGCAACGGTTTTTGTAAACGGAAAAAAAGTGGAACCAAGTGCAGAAGATTCTCAAAAATATATGCTTAATTCGAATGTTTTAAAAGAAGGAAAAAACAATATTTACATTGCCGCAACGCCTTTGCAAAAAATTAAAGATTGGGATGTTATGAATACTGATCCCGGAATTATTCAAGTAATAACGCCAGCAGAACTTTGGAAAAGAAAACTTTTTAATGGTTATGCACAGATCATTATTCAAAAAGATGAAACTGCGAATGAAGCTGTTTTGTCTGCTACAGCGAAAGGATTACGCTCAGCAAGTTTAAGAAACTAGTTTAAAAAACGGTTTCAATTTTCAGTTTTCAAGTTAGTTTTTACATAAAATAACCTGAAACCTGAAACCTGAAACTTGAAACTTGAAACAAAAAACTTTAATCTATCTTTTGAATAGTATAACTTGACTGCGTTTTATCTCCAGCCAATAATTTCCCTAATTTAGAATGGATTACATAAACATTTCCATCTGAAGCTAATGCAGCAGTGGTTGGAAATTCATCTTTTCCAATAGCGGTTTCACTTATTTTTGAAGCACTTGCCCAATTGTCTTTACTAGAAAAAGTATAAGTTTTGCCCAAACCTAAACCATTTTCTACAACAACTAGATTATTGTTCTTATCTAATTCAATACCATCAGGAGCACTAAACGCTATTCCTTTAACTTCTGTAATAACAGCAGGATTTGAAAGCAATATTTTGAATAATTTTGAATCATCAGTTTTTACAGCTAGCAAATAACCATCTGGATGAAAAACAATTCCATTTAAGCCAAATTGATTGGCTGCGGGCTGAAACAAATTGCTTGTAGCAAATAAAGATGCCGTATAATTACCGTCAATTTTATAAATATTTGGAGAAAACGAGTCGGTAATATAAATATTTCCTGTATTATCGACAGCAATGTCATTTGGGCAAGATCCGGCACTTGGGGTGAAATTTTTTAGCTCAATTTCTTTGATTAAGGCACCAGAACTAAGATTAAAAATACTCACCGTTGCAATTGTTCCGGCGCTGTTGGGAGTACTTTTTTGAGAAATCCCTAAATCAGCATTCGCTACAATTAATCGGTTTCTGGCTTCGTCGGTATAAACTCCTGTTGGTAAAACTAATTTAGGGCTTGTTGCAAAAACAGCCGTTACGCCTTTTGTACTCATTACATAAACAGCTCCTTTATACATTGAACTAAATACAAACTTTTCATTCTTAGAATCGTAATCAATTCCCTCGGGATAAAGTCCAATATCAGTTATAATATAATTGCTTTGAAGTGAAGCGGGCGTTGTTCCGGATTTTTTTTCGGTGTCGCAAGCCATGAAGAGGATTGAAAACGCAGTAATTAAAATAGTATTTTTCATTTTTATAATTTTAAATTATTTGTCCTTATTGACAATGCAAATCTGGGACAGAATACTAAAAATAAAAATGAACTGGTTTAGGAAATTAGGTTGAACTAGTTTAACTTTTTGAGGATTTTCGATTCCGAATTTTACTTAGGTATTCAGTACTGAAACCTAAATACGAAGCCAACGCATATTGCGGAACACGTTTTGCAATTGCAGTATATTTGCTCATAAATTCATCATACCGTTCTTCGGCTGTTTTAGTGAGATTGGATAAAAGTCTTTTTTGATGAAAAGCCAGTGAACGCTGTGTAATAATACGTTCAAATTTTTCTAGTTTCGGAATTTCCTGAAGAAATCGCTGCTCATCTTCGTAAGCAATTTGAATTAGAATTGAATCTTCTAAAGCTTCAACAAATAAAGTTGCGGGTTCCTGATAAATTAAACTGCTGTAATCAGAAATCCACCAATCCTCAATAGCAAATGACAAAGTATGTTCCTTTCCTTCATTATCTACTAAATAACCTCTGAAAGCACCTTTTACAACATAACTTTTGTGTTGGCAAACAAAACCCGGCTGTACAATAAATTGTCTTTTTTTGACCTTCGTTATTTTCAAATAAGAAGCCAGATGATTTTTTTCTTCATCTGTCAAATCAACATATCTAGAGATATAGTTTATAACGGGCATTAAATCGTTCATGTAACAAAGATAATTTTTTTGTTTCAGGTTTTAAGTTTTGTTTGTTTCAGGTTGAAATGAGATTATAAAACTTTGCTGACGCTGCGGTTAACTGCTCCAACATAACTTGAAACCTGAAACAAATAAAAAACCTGAAACCATTTTAAAACCTGAAACAAACAAAAACTGGAAACAAAACATTTTTTTTATTTGAATTTCATAACTTTGTGAAATGAAAGAGCAAACAGATTGTCAGGTTTCTGAACTTGGTATAAACGATTTAAAGCTAAAAGGTTTTAAAGTTTACGAGATAAATGGCGACGTAAGTAAAATACCAGCTTACAACCGCCGTGATTATTACAAAATTTGTATTAATACCAGCAAAAGTCTTATACATTACGCGGATCGCGGCATAGAAACGGAAGGGACAATTTTGTTTTTTGGAAATCCGATTATTCCGTATTCTTGGGAAATTATCTCACCTGAATATCAGGGATATGCCTGTGTTTTTACAGAAGAATTTTTGAAAGTAAACGATCGTTCAGAAACCCTTCATGAATCGCCTTTATTTAAAATAGGAGGAACGCCAATTTTTACGTTAACTGCTGAGCAAAAAGTGTTTATAGATTCACTGTTTCAAAAAATGATTGAAGAACAAGAAACAGATTATGTTTTTAAAGATGATTTAATGCGCAATTACATCAATTTAATTCTTCATGAATCGATGAAAATGCAGCCTTCGGAAAACTTCTTTAGACATAAAAATGCTTCTTCTAGAATTACTTCTTTGTTTTTAGAACTTTTAGAAAGACAATTTCCTATTGAAACAAAAGACCAGCCTCTTTCCTTGAAAACGCCTCAGGATTACGCGCAAACGCTTGCAGTTCATGTAAATCACTTAAATCGTTCTGTGAAAGAAATTACCGGAAAACCAACAACTGCTCATATTACCGAAAGAATTATAAGTGAAGCAAAAGCCTTGTTGCATCATACAGATTGGAGTATTTCAGACATTGGTTATTCGCTCGGATTCGAATATCCTAGTTATTTTAATAATTACTTTAAAAGACTAACTGGAACTATTCCGAAATCGCTTAGAATGTAAATTGTTTCAATTTCTTAATTTTTTGTTTGAATATTGTTATTTCTAAAAAGCACCATTTGACTAAATTTGCCTTGAAATTATAGTATTAATCCTTTATCAGTTTTTAACAGGCTAAATAAATACTTCATAAAGCGCATTCTAGCTTTCCTTGATTTAGTTTTTCTGATTCTGATAATTCCAAAAACAAGAAATTTATGAAAACATCAGATAATCAAATTAATGAAACCATTTTTCCTAAAGGAGATTTAGCACCTGCAGCTTATTTTACAGGAAATGCGTATGTAAAAATGCTTGTTCCAAATGATCCAATTTTAAATACTGCAGTTGGAAATGTTGTTTTTGAAGCCGGCGCAAGAAACAACTGGCACACGCATCCCGGCGGACAAATCTTAATCGTGACGCACGGAACAGGATATTATCAGGAAGTAGGAAAACCGATTCAGCTATTGCAAGTGGGTGATGTAGTAAATATTCAGCCCGAAGTAAAACATTGGCACGGTGCAGCTCCAGAAAGTGAATTTACGCATATTGCCATTAGCACAAATACACACAGCGGTATTGTAGACTGGCTTGAACCTGTAACCGATGAAGAATACAACAGTTTTAAATAAATCAAACTCAAAAAATAAATAAACACTTATGTCAACAAATTATACAGCAGTTATTGAAGAAGGAAAAGTCCCGAATACGTATATGACGGGCGAAGTATCTTATAAAAAACAAACAAGCAATATTCATCCGGAAAATACGATGATTAAAGAAGTTACTTTTGAGCCTTGTGCAAGAAGTAACTGGCACAGCAATGCAAGTCTGCAATTGCTTATCGCAACAAACGGAAATGGGTATTATCAAGAAAAAGGAAGTGCAATCAGATTGCTTCATAAAGATGAAGTTGTTACGATTTTGCCAGGAATTGAACATTGGTATGGTGCAACGCCTTTCAGCAAATTCTCTTATATAGCCATTATCACAGAAATAGATAAAGGTCACGGAATGTGGCTCGAAAGCGTAAGTGATGAGGAATATTTCGGAGATATAAATTCCAATATTTAAATTCCAAAGTCTAAAACTTGCGACATAGGCAAGAACCTTAAAAAGAAAAACCCCTCAAGCAATTCAACTCTTGAGGGGTTTTTTAAAATAAATAATAACCAATTAAATTTATTTTATTTTTTGTCTAAATTTTGTTTTAGCATTTTAGCATGTTCCAAATGTGCGGTCAATCCGGCAATATTATTGGATGCCCAAATTCTAACTTGTTCGTCTTTTGCATCTTCAGATGCTTTTTTTAATTTATCGATGGCTTTTTCATGACCATCAATCATTAAGTCGGCGAATTTTTTATCAAAATCAAGACCTGATTTTTCATTTAATTTGTTGTATTCATCTTGACCGTCTTCTGTTAAAGAAGTTGGTAAAGTAAAGTTTTTAGCTTTCGCTAAAGCGCTTACTTCAGACGCTGCTTTGGTGTGCTCGTCAACAAGCATTTTACCAAAATTTTTCACTTCTGTATTTGTACTTTTTATTTGAGCTAATTTTCCGATTTCGATTTCAGCCAAATTAATTTCGGCTTGATCCACTAGAAATTTAGAATCGTCTTTTGTATCGTCTATAGAGTCAAATTTTGCTTCGTTTGCATCTTCCGCTACTTCTTTTGGGTCTTCTTGTTTTGGTTCATTTTTGCAAGAATTCAAGAAAATAATGATAAGTCCTGCTCCTAAAATTAATTTTCCGGCTAATAGTATCTTTTTCATGATTTATAGTTTAAATGTTATGATGTAAAATTATTCACATTGAAAGAGAATATTTTACAGCATTTTTAGATAATGTTATAGGATTTTGATACAGGTAAGGTTTACAAAAACATTCATTTACTTTAATGTTTTCGCTTTATAAAAAATAAAATGAAATAAGAATTGAGTCTTCATTAAAATAATATCAAGATTTTTAGATTAAGCAAAACTCAGTCTGAATTTAAAATAATCAAGATTTATTCGGTGTAAAACATTAAATGAATTAATGAGATCAATATTTTAGTGATGTATCGGGTAGGAGATATTATATATAAGTATTGACAGAATAAATTTTATAAACTTAAATTATTTGTGCTAGAGTTAATTATGAAAATTATTAGAAAAATTGTATAACGGTAAAATCTTAGTTTATATTGAATTTTGATATACCAAACATCAATTATTAATCTAAATTTTCAAATCATGCCAGATTCAAAAAACAAAAATGCATTGCATTCAGGAGAAGAAGGAGGAAGAGTTAGACCATATGAAGAGTGGACAAAGGATGAATTGTATCAGCAAGCTATTAAAGCTGGTATTTCAGGCCGTTCTTATATGAATAAAAAGAGTCTAATCCGATCGTTACGTACCCATTAAAATTAAAATAATAGTGTCGCAGATTTCGCAGATTTGAAGAATAAGAAAAGAATAATGAAAGAGAGAATCTCTGAAAATCTGTGAAATCTGCGGCAAAAATAGCCGCTTGACGGAAAAAATTAAAAGTTACTATCATGAATGCAGCAGCAAAAGCCGAAAAACTAATGAATCAATTAATCAAAACACCACATTTGGTGATTGATAAATTAGATTTAGTTTACGTAAACAACCAAACATTACCTATTGAAAGATGCAAATGCGAAGATGGTTTTATTTATAAAAAAAACGGACGCTGTATTAAGCAAAAAAGTGAGCTAAAACGAATCAGCAGTTTGGTTTTGCCTCCCGCTTGGGTAAATGTGCAAATATCAGATTTGCCAAACGGACATTTACAGGCCGTTGGTTTAGATGATAAAAACAGAAAGCAATATAGATATCATCCAAAATGGAATTTGATCCGCAATCAGACTAAATTCTATAAAATAGCCGAATTTGGCTCTAAACTTCCTGCTATCAGACAACAGGTCGATACTGATTTAGAGCAAAAAGACTGGGGTAAAGAAAAAGTCATTGCGCTTGTAATTCGATTGATGGAAGAAACGCACATCCGAATCGGAAATGAAAAATACGCTAAAGACAATAAATCATACGGACTTTCGACTTTGCGAAAACGCCACATAAACATCAATAAAAACTCACTTAGGTTTGAATTTATTGGAAAAAAAGGAAAACACCATACAATTACAACCAGAAATAAACAACTGGTAAAATTGGTAAGCAGATGTGAGGAAATTCCAGGCAGAGAAGTTTTTAAATATTACGATAAAAACGGCGAAAGAAAAGTTTTAGACAGCCATATGGTCAATGAATATCTGCACACCATTTCTGGCGAATATTTTAGCGCAAAAGATTTTAGAACTTGGGCCGCCTCAATTATATTTTTTGAAAGTTTGATGGAAATGGGAGTCACTTCTGATGAAAAGGAAATCAAAAAGAACATTCTTTCTGCTTACGACAGTACTGCTGAAGCATTAGGAAATACAAGGAATGTCTGTAAAAATTATTATGTACATCCGTTGTTGGTTTCGACTTATGAAGACGGATCGATTCAAGAATATTTTGATAGGGCAAAAAAATGCCGAAGCACTAAAAAGTACTTTTCGCATACAGAAATTGCGTTTTCGGAGTTAATTCAAAATTATCAAATTAACTTATCATAATGCGCTTTTTAATGCGCTAATAAAATAACGTTTTGAGTTAATGCATCTCTTTAAAAAGCATGAAATTTGAGTAACAAACAAAATCATTTTAACTAAAAATCAAAGCTTATGTTACGTTGGACAGTCATTTTTATTATTCTAGCCATAGTGGCCGGAATATTTGGTTTCGGTGGTATTGCCGCTGGAGCAGCAAGTATCGCTAAAGTATTATTCTTTATATTCTTAATATTATTTATTCTTTCCATTATCAGAGGAAGAAGAAGTATCTAAAAATAATACAGCAAAATAAAGTAAGAACAAAAACGACACATCTATTTCGATAAATGTGTCGTTTGTATTTTCAAATAAAAAATAGAAATTATGGGAACAAAGAGCGGTGCTTATCAAGACGTTTATATCAAAAGAGATGATGAAATGGTAAGTTTAAAGAACGATGTGACAGATTTTTGTGAAAAATATATAAAACCTGTACATCCTGAAAATTGGGATTGGTCGATACGTGATTTTGAAAATCCGGATAATGACCCTACAGTTGCAGAAGCCAGAGCAATTGCGAATGTAGTGTATAAAGACCTGCAGGATAAACAAACGGATGTTGATCTCTCTACTATGAACAATGTTGAGGCAATAAAGGCATATTTGAGTCCAGAAAGCAAATATGAAGATTTTAATATGGAGGAATTTGCTTTTGCCTTAAAAGTAGAACTCGAACACGGAAAAATTAAGGACGTAAATGTTACCAATAATCACCCGTTTTTAACGGCAATGATCGCACTCGCGCACATGACCGAAAGTTTAACGTATTACAAAAGACTAAAAGTGATGGAAGCTGAAGGTGAGATTTACGAGATTCTGCGTAAAATAGAAGGTTCTACATTCGGAAAGGAAAAATGGTACAAAGAACTCGGTAAAGCTGAACAAGAATTGATTGAAGCCAAAGCCGGTCTTGCAGAACGCCTGGAAAAAATGGATGATATTCCGGTTTTGGAAATTATTGGAGATTAGATTTTTCACTTAGATTCAAAGTTCATAGGCTCTAAGTGACAAAGGACCTGAAAGCATTAAAAAGAGTTGAACTCGAAACATTTTAAAAAAATACAGAGGTACATCTGTACAAAGCAAAAACCTTTGAACCTATGTACCTCTGTATCTTAGAACCTTAAAAACTAAAATTTTCTCGGATCATTTTGTTGATATTCTTCATCTTCTTCCTGAACATCATCTTCCATATATTCGTCGTCTTCTTCTTCCTCTTCATCTTCATCTTCGTCTTGATCGATATCTTCCAGATCATCTTCGGTTTCATTAAAATCGTCTGACGGATTATCAAATTCGTCATTTACTTCATTCAATTCATTTCCGTTTGCGTCTAATTCGTCATCTTCAAGTTCAACTTCGTAAATGTAATCTTCGTTGTCTTCAAGATCTCTTTGGGTATGAAAATCATCGTCTAGATCGTCTAAATCATCGTCTGATATTTGATCAGGATTTGGTATATCAGGATTGGTTCCGTTTCGCACAGTGTAGCCGCGTTCAGCGATTTCACTATTATCATTATCGCTTTTTTTGACATCATCGATATTATACATTTCTTCGTTCATAAGTGTATTTTTATCGTTTGCATTTTGACTTTGATTTCTAGGATCTCTATTTCCTTTAATCGTACTGTTGTTATTATCTATAGTATTCATGACGGTTTATTTAATAGTTATAATACAAATCTACAATTGATTAAATCGTTTCTCTTATAGAATTATGAACTGTAATTGTATAATTAACAGTTGGTTATGATTTTGTTTGATCAAATAAAAAAACCACAGATTTCTGTGGTTTTTTAATACTAATTCAAATTTTACAAATTAAAAGTAATGCTCAAGTTACTTTTAATTGTCGTTTCTTTCTAAATCATCATCATCAAAATGATCTTCATCCTCTATATGTTCTTCTTCATCAAAATCATCTTTCTCAATAAATTCTTCTTCATCTTCTTGAGTATTTGTGATGTAGTCGTCTTCGTTTACTACTTGTTCATCATTTGGGATATTTTCATTTCTGAAGATATTGTCATCTTTAAGAAGCTTATCAATTTCTTTATCTACTAAAATAGCATTATTAATATCTAAAAATCCGCTTAAGTATAATGCTGCTTCCTCGTATGTATAATTTGTATATGTTTTCATGGCTGTTTTATTTAGTCTAATAATACAAATTTAACTAGGATTCAAAAGAATGAGCTTACAGAATTTTAAAATCCTGTTGCATAATATACGGGTGTTTAGAATAGAACTTTAATTTATAATAATATAATCTAACTGATAATCAAGGTGGTAATTTTATTTTCTATTAACTATTAAAAATATTATCATGAAAGTTACAGATAAAAAACAAGCAGCTTCTTCAAAACAAGAATCGAAAAAAGGAGCAGTAAAGCCAAAATCAGATGCAGCATCTGGATTGATAGAACTTTTTGAAGACGGCCTAAAAGACATTTATTGGGCAGAAAAAGCTTTGACTAAAGCATTGCCTAAGATGGCTAAAAATGCTACGTCTCCAGAGCTTATAGATGCTATAAACAATCACTTAATTGAGACTGAAGAACAAATTATTCGTCTAGAGCAAGTTTTCGAATTAATTGGTAAAAAAGCAACAGCAAAAAAATGCGATGCAATGGCGGGTTTAATCGAAGAAGGAGACGGAATTCTGGAAGAAACTGAAATTGGCGTTGTACGTGATGCGGGAATTATAGCTGCAAGTCAAAAAATCGAACATTATGAAATTGCAACTTACGGAACTTTAAGACAATTTGCTGAAACATTAGGTTTGACAGAGGCGGCTGCCTTATTAGAACAAACGCTTGATGAGGAAAAAGGTGCGGATAAAAAATTGACTGAAGTTGCTGTAAATGCCGTAAATCTTGAAGCTGCTGAAGCAGACTAATAGACACAGATAAGATAGCCTTTAAGTGCAGCTTGAAAAACTGCACTTTTATTTTTTATTAACTTAAACGCCATATTATGCCGGAAGGTCCATCTATATTGATATTAAAAGAGGAAGTACAGCAATTCGCAGGGAAGAAAATAATTTCTGCTTCTGGAAATAGTTCAATTGATATGCAACGCCTCACAGACCAAACAATACTTGCCTTTAAAACTTGGGGAAAACATTTTTTAATTTGCTTTGACGGATTTACCGTTAAAATTCATTTGCTGATGTTTGGAGCCTATCGAATAAACGAACGAAAAGAAACCACACCGCGACTCAGCCTTATTTTTGATGATGGAGAACTCAATTTTTATACCTGTTCTGTTAAAATTTTAGAAGGAGATGTCAACAGTCATTACGATTGGAGCGAAGATGTAATGAATGAAAACTGGGATCCGCAAAAGGCCAAACGAAGCCTAGATAAAATTCCAGACCAAATGATTTGCGATGCACTTTTAGATCAGAATATTTTTTCTGGAGTAGGGAATATAATTAAAAATGAAGTTTTGTACCGATGTCGTATTCAGCCAGAATCATTGGTAAGTAAAATTCCATCTGAAAAAATCGATGAAATTATTACAGAATCGTCCATTTATAGTTTTGAATTTCTGTATTGGAAGAAAAAATTTGAATTGAAACAGCATTGGCTCGCACATGCCAAATCTACCTGTTTAAGATGCAATCTTCCTATGGAAAAAAAATACACTGGATCTAAAAATAGAAGAAGTTTTTTCTGTACCAATTGCCAACAATTATACGTATGAAAAATGAAGTTTTAATAGGATGTTCGAGTTTTTATAATCGATTCTGGAAAGGAGTTTTCTATCCAGAAAATTTGCCATCTTCAAAATGGTTTGATTATTACTGCCAGCATTTTAATACCTATGAATTCAACGGAAGCTTTTATAAGTTTCCCACTTTAAGAATATTTGAAAATTGGTATAATAAAACGCCTGAAAATTTTATTTTTTCTGTAAAAGCTCCAAAAGATATTACGCATTTTAAGAAATTTAATGAGTGTGAAAATTTAATCACAGCGTTTTATAATGTCTGTAATTTGGGATTAAAAGAAAAACTGGGCTGTATATTATTTCAGTTTCCGCCAAGTTATCAATTTACTTCAGAACGCTTGCACCAAATAATTGATAATCTTGATTTAAACTTTAAAAATGTCGTCGAATTTCGTCACGAAAGCTGGTGGAATAAAGAGGTTTGGAATGCTTTTTTAGAAAACAATATTACGTTTTGCAGTGTAAGTCACCCACAATTGCCGCAAACTATTTTTAAAGATTTCCCACTGATTTTCATTAGGCTTCATGGAGTTCCTAAAATGTTTTATTCCAGTTATTCAACTCAAGAATTAGTTGATATAAAAGCTGAAATTGCTTCAAAACCAGCATTTGTATATTTTAATAATACTGCGAGCGAAGCTGGAATTTTGAATGCGTTAGAATTACAGCAGCTTTTTTAAAATGCAAAGTCTGCTAAGATTTACGAGAGTACATAAAGAAATCAATCTTAGTGTTCGTAAATCTTAGCAGACTTTGCATTTTAAATTTAAGCTATTGAATTATAAACTTAAATTTCCTTCAATTCCGTCATCCATTGTTGTACCGCTTACAAAAGCTGCAGTCATTTTTGCAATGGCAACCATTTTCCCGTGTTTGTTATTCCAGTAATAACCATCTTCAGGAACGACTTTTATAACACTTAAATTTGGATCGTCTTCTCCGCCTGGCATCCAGACTTTTACAATAGGATCCCATAATTCTTTTATTGTTTCTCGATCGTAAGAAATAGAAGCAGATCCGTGCAAGGTTAAAAATTTATCGTGTGGCTCAGCAAAAAATAATTCAACTTGAGGATTCAGCGTAATTTCTGCGTTTTGACTGCTGTTTCTATCAGATAAAAACCAAAGCTGTCCTTTGTCATCAATTTTTTGAACTGACATTGGTCGCGATTGAAGTCTATATTCGTCGTATGTACAAAACATACAAGTTTTTATGTTTTCTGCCAGATCTTTAATTTTATCTACAGCAAATTCGTTCGTAAGGTCTTTATGATCTCCCATGACTTTAATTTTTTAGTTTATTATTATAAATTTATTTCATTAAATATCTCATTAGATGAGGTATAGAGCGATAGTTTTATCTAAAACTTGATTATAGTAAAGTTGAACTTTTTATACTTTTTAAGGTTATAGAATTTGATTTAAAAATTATGAGATTTCAATTACTAAAAATTAAATTATGAAATTTAAAATCCATTAATTTTATGTACATTTGAATGCAGAAAAACAAACCAAATTAACATAATACCACATGGGTGATTTTACTATTTTTTATACTGATGATGATGAAGATGATTTGAGCATTTTTTCAGATGCAGTCGATTCATTACCAAAGAAAGTAAAGCTTCAGACCTATACTGGGGGTGAAAAGTTATTAAATGCAATTTACAACCCGCCGCCAACACCACATGTTGTTTTTTTGGATTTGAATATGCCAGGCAAAAATGGTTTTGATGTTTTGACTGAGCTTAGAAACTCTGAAGAAAAAAATGATATTCCCGTCGTTATTTTTTCTACTTCAAACGAGCCAAGTATTATAGAAAGATGTCGTAAATTAGGTGCTAATTATTTTATAACAAAGCCTATTTTAATGAAAGACATTATAAAATCTATAGAGCATGCTCTTGAGATCGATTGGAGAAATTTTACTCCAACCGATAAAAACTTTGTTTATAAAACATAATTAAATTATTGTAATTCAGGAATATAGATATCAAAAGTAGCCCCTTTGTCTTTTTCTCCTATTGCGGTTATAATTCCTTTGTGGTTTTCTACAATCTTTTTTACGATTGCCAAGCCAATTCCAGTTCCCACAAATTCGCTTTCGGTATTTAAACGCTGAAAAACCTCGAAGATTCTTTCTTTGTAAGCAGCATCGAAACCAATTCCGTTATCAGTAACTTTAAGATGGTAATAATTTTTTTCAGGAAAATCAACCACATGCTTAATAGTGCTTCCTTTAATTCTTTCTGCTTTAATATAAATAATTGGTGTTACGTCTTTTCTAGAAAATTTTATGGCATTTCCGATCAAATTATGCAGTAATTGCCTAAACTGAAAAGGGATAACAGTAACTTCTCCTAAAGGTTCAAAATTTACTTGAGCATTTTTCTCTTCAATCCGTTCTGAAAAATCACTTATTATTTCCTCGGCAATATCATCTAGATTTGTACTGACAAAAACTCTTTCTGCTGAATTTGTTCTTGAATACGTCAACAAATCCTGAATCAAAGTCTGCATTCTTTTCGCTGCAAACTCAATCCGGCTTAAGTATGTTTTGGCATTTGCCGAAATATTCTGTTCATCTAAATCAGATAATCGACTTGCAAAAGTTTGAATTTTTCGCAAAGGTTCCTGCAAATCATGACTCGAGATATACGCAAAAGATTGAAGTTCAATATTCATATTAATCAAGTCTTTGTTTTTTAGCTCCAATTCTTCGGTTCGTTCATGAACTACTTTTTCAAGCTGATCGGTAAAATCTTTTTGATCTTGAATATCTGTACTTGTACCAACCCACATCTGAATGTTTCCTTCAGCATCTTTTTGAGCAATGGCGCGGCTTAACTGCCACCTGTATTGTCCGTCTCCACGACGAAATCGATGCTCGAACAAATAGTCATTACCTGTTTTAATTGATTCCATCCATATTCTTACATTTTCTTCACGATCATCAGGGTGTACGATTTGCAACCAGCCATATTTGCCGATTTCACTTCTATCAACACCAGAAAAAGTATAAACAGCTTCATTAAAGTAATTTATGTTTCCCAACGCATCACTGGTCCAGATAAACTGTGGCATAGAATCAGCGAGAAGCCTAAATTTCTGCTCGCTTTTCATTAAAATTTCCTGATTGTTTTTTTCGTCTGTAATATTCATTATAGTACCAATCATTTTGATCGGTTCTTTATCTTCATCAAAAAATATTTTGCCGTGCGCTTTTATCCAAGCAATAGTATTGTCAGGCTTGATAATGCGGCTTTCGTATTTGTAAATACTTGTTTTAAGAGCAATTTCAAATGCTTTTTCTAAAATCCACTTATCGTCAGGATGTATTTGTTGCTGCATTTGCAGACGAGTTAACTTTATATTTTTTTCATGTCCAAAAACAATAGGTAAATTTTCAGAATAAATTATTTTCTGTGTTGGAATATCTAAATCCCAAGTGGCGATTTCAGCAATTTCAGCAGCTAAACGTGCTCTTTGCTCTGCATTTTCGACTTTTTTTCGAGCTCGCACCTTATCGCTGACATCATTTACATTAACCATGACTCCTGATATTTCACCTTCTTTTTCAAACAATGGCGTGTATTGGTAATCAAGATAAAACTTTTTGAGTTTTCCTTTAATATCTATATAAGCGACAGATTCATTTTCATGGATAACTTTTCCGCTCGAAACAACTTCATTTAATAATTCGGGATATTTTTGTCCTTCTAATTCTGGAAAAACTTCTAACAAAGGTTTGCCAATTGTTTCATTAAGACCTTTATGCCAGAGCGTATTCATCATAGTATTATTAGCTAATTCGATAATATGGTTCTTACCTCTAAAAATAGCCATTGCAATAGGAGAGTCCATGATTAATTTTCTAAAAGCATTTTCACTTTCTGTCAAAAGATATCTTGCTTTTACAGCTTCTGTCACTTCATAACTTACAATTATTACGCCTGTAACAACGTCATTTTCTTCTCTTAAGGGATGAAAAACCAAATTAAAATAGCAAATCTCCTCTTTGCCATAACGATTTAAAGTAACTTCTAATTCATCTGTAGAATATTGAATACCGTCTTTATAAACTTTAGAAAGTAAAGGGTAAACCTTATCTCTGGCTTCGGGAACGGCAGTAAAAACGGGTTTGTTGAGAATCTCTTTTTCGCTTTTATCTAAAATTTGAAGATAAGTAGTATTGGCCATTTCTACAATTAAATCATCACCTTTAAGGATGGCAATACCTAACGGAAGCTGTTTTACCATATTTCTAAATCGCCTGTCGCTTTCTTCGACGGCGGCTCGAGATGTGACTTGTCTTGTAACATCATTGGCAATAGCTACAATACCAGAAATTGTTCCGTCAGGTTCTTTCAAGGCTTCATAAACTACATTGATAAAAGTATTCTCAATTTTGCCATTGCGTATTAATTTTACAGGAAGTTCATAAGCGATGAATTTTTCTCCCGTTGTATAAACTTCTTTTAATACATCTTCTAAACCTTGGCCTGTAGCTTCTGGCAAAGCTTCAAAAACAGGTTTATTAATAACATCTTCGATTTTTCGTTCCCAAATTTCGAGCATGAGTTCGTTTGCAATTTCAATAACATGATTTTCACCCCTAAAAATGCACATTGCATTTGGAGTCTGGAGAATGTTATCTAGATAGCGCTGATTGCTGTTTTCGAGTTTTTTAAGTATGTTTACCTTATCGGTAGTTTCGTTGCAAATAACGAGCACACCTTCAGCTTTTCCGTCATCATTATTTACCGGACTATAACTAAATGTCCAATAAACGTCTTCCATTTTTCCGTTTCTGTAAATAGGCAATAATTGATCTTCGTGCCAAGTTGCTTCACCTTCTTTAAGAACCTGATTTATTAAGGGTTGAATAAAATCCCAAATTTCTGGCCAAAATTCTGCTCCTTTCTGACCTAATATAGCAGGATGTTTTCCATCATTTCCAAGACTTGGACGATAAGCATCATTATAAAAACAAATATGTTCTGGTCCCCAAAACAAAAACATTGGGAACTTTGAGTTTAAAAGAATTCCTAATGTAGTACGTAAACTTTGAGGCCATGTTTCTGGAGATCCAACAGAGGTTTTGCTCCAGTCTTTAGCTCGAGTTAATGTACCCATTTCGCCTCCATTAGCCAGGAAATCATGATTTATAGTACTCATCAAAATGTATTTTGTGTGTTTTTATTGCGCGAAAACGCTTTGATTATTTAGATAGTTGTTAAAATTAGTAAAATAATTTTTGATTTGATTTTTATTTTTTTGAATGAGGCAATTTTTAAATCTATTGAGTTAATTTTATTTGATATCATTGATGAAATTTGGGTAAACAATAGATTTGAATAAACAATCTTAAAATTCAATCAGTCATGAAAAAGGAACAAAAACACGAAACCGACTATATCGACAAATATCAAAATGAAGGCTATACAACAAATTATTTATTTGATAAAGGCTGTTTAATTGATGCAGAAACAAAGTATGCTTATCAGCCTGACGAAATTTATATTGTAGCCCATCACCGTTACGAAGGAATGAGTGATCCTGATGACATGTCGATTTTATATGTGATCGAAACAAAAGACCAACGAAAAGGAACTCATTTATTGGGATATGGGCCAACGGCTGATTTAGAAGAAGCCGAATTTTTTAAGGATATTCCTGAAGGAAATTATTCTACAAACGCCGATATCAACGAACTTACCTAAAATAAAAATAGGGAAGTATTTTTTATTTTGCTGGGAAGCAGTTGTTTCAGATTCGTCTGAAGCAGCTGCTTTTTTTTTGCACTTGCGTTTGAGTGCAAAGGTGCACAAGGTACAAAGGTGCAAAGGTTCAGAGTATTATTATTGTGCAAAGCATCAAATACTTAATCTGAAAATGATATAATATAATGTGATATAGAAGCGTAAAATCTATTCTATGATCCTTTTTTTAAAGGAGGCCATATACATAAAGGCCTGTCAGAAAACTTTGAACCTTTGGGACTGTGCGCCTTTGAAACTCAAACTAAAAATTATGAAATATCTTACTGAAATTGTATAAGGATTTGATTTGCAATATGTATGAAATTTGTATTATACAAAATGAGTTAGAAACCAAAGTAAATTTTTGTACGTAAATAAGTACGAAACACATATTTAAAAAACCGAACAAATGAAAAAACTATACTTAAATACTGGAGGATTCGATGCTGTTTTTAATGACCTTAAAGATAGTTTCAATGGCGAGTTAATCGCTGAAAACAATGAATACAATCTAGAGATTAAATCTAAATGGACAAAAGGGTCAATAAAAGGAACTCGCTTCGATGATAAAGTATTATTCATGCATTTTGATCTTGTATTTAATCAAGATGTAAGCTTAAGTATAGAATCGTTTCAGTCTGCACCGGTATTTTTTGTGTACTGTGAAAACGGAAATATTACACATAGTTTTGGTGTAAATGGAGAGAAGAGAAATCTTAAAAAGAGCCAATCAGCAGTTTTAAACAATTCTTCAGTAATCAATAGTGTTTTGTTTTTTGAAAGCCACAAACGCATACAATTCACAATTCTTGGAATGCCAACGTTTGCTGTAGAAAATAAGAATAGTGAATTAACTTCTCAAGTTAAAAAACATTTCACAAACGACTCTTCTGGAAATTTCATTTATATAGGAAAAGAAAATTTGAAAATTTCTGAAAAATTGCAAGAATACAAAGCTGTTCCCCAAAAAGGAATTGTGGGTACTTTGCTTAGAAAAAGTATTTTAAAAGACATTTTTGAACTAGAGATAGCGCAGCATAGTTATAATTATTTGAAAACTTTTGATCCAATCGTAAACTTAGCTTCGAGGCAATTAAACGAAATAAAAAGAATTTCAAACATAAATTTTTCAGAAGTTATTACTGCTGCAGGTGCAGCCAGCCGAAATTATCTGCCTCGCATTTTGAAAGAGAAATACCATTTCTCATTTAAGTCATACAACCAAAAACTAGCTAGCTAATAAGCATCACATATACCACTTCTACAATCACGAAACAGCTTTTAACGGGCTGTTTTTTTTTTGATTTATTAATTTCACTGGATATAATTGTCGAAAGATGATTTTTGTCTTTTGAGGAACGAGTAATATCCGTAGGACGCCCACTCAAAGTGAGCAAATATTTACATGAAAATTTATAAGCTCAGTATCTTAGAATCTAAACAACTTAAAAATCATTCTTTCTCATAATAAATAATAAAATAAACCATGATTAGATTGAGGGTTAGTGAAACACTGTTTGTAATGATAATAGGCAAGTCGTTTTTCAAAATTCCATAGATAATCCATACCAGCAGCCCAAAAGTTAGGATGCTGAATGTTTTAAGCGAGATAGCTTTTACTTTTTTCGTTTTCCAAACTTTCAAGATCTGCGGTATGACAGATAGAGTAACACAGGTTCCTGCGAAGAGCCCTATAATATCAGTGAAGTTCATAGCTTTTTATTTGTAAATTGTGAAATGTGAAATGTGAAATGTGAAATGTGAATGCCATTAAGTTATCAGTTTGCTTTCCATCTTCTCAAAGTAATATTTGCGAATCCTAGAAAACCTTTGAGCCTTTGTCCCTCTGAACCTATGTCCCTCAAAAATTAACTTCCAACCAATTCGCCACCGTTAATATGAATGAATTGTCCGGTAATATAACTGCTGTCATTGCATGCCAGGAAAACATAGGCAGGCGCAACTTCTGATGGCTGGCCGGCTCGTCCCATCGGGTTGTCTTTGCCAAAATCTGAAAGCTTATCAAAACTTGCTACAATTAATGGCGTCCAGATTGGGCCTGGCGCAACTCCGTTTACTCTTATTTTTTTCTTCGCAAGCATAGTCGATAAAGATCTTGTAAAACTCACAATCGCACCTTTTGTACTGGCATAATCAGCAAGATGTTCACTGCCTCGATATGCTGTAACAGAACTTGTGTTGATAATTGCATCATCTTCTTTTAAAAAGGGCAACGCTGCTTTTGTAATATAGAAATACGGATAAATATTCGTTTCAAATGTTTTTCGAAGCTGTGACGAAGTTATTTTTTCTAATTCGTTTTGCGGAAATTGTACTGCAGCATTATTAACTAAAATATTTAATTTTTTAAAAGTATCAATACATTTTTTGACGGCACTTTTGCAGAATTTCTCATCTTTCAAATCACCGCTTATTATTAAACACTGCTGGCCTTCTTTTTCTATTAATTCTTTAGTTGTCAAGGCATCTTTATCCTCTTTTAAATAAACAATTGCAATATTAGCGCCTTCTCTGGCAAAATGTACAGCGACGCTTCGGCCAATACCGCTATCGCCGCCAGTTATAAAAGCTACTTTTCCGAGAAGTTTGCCGCTTCCTGCATAATTTTCACGAATAATTTCTGGTTCGGGATTCATTTGATATTCATTTCCCGGAAGTTCCTGTTTTTGTTCAGGAAATGTTTTTCTCTTTTTCATAACATAAAATTTAGAGCAGTTAATCTAACTCTAATTTAAATAGCTACAGTTTAAATATTTAACTGAAATAAAATTAAAATTGTCTCAATAAATCTTTATATAATTTCATATTTAAACATGGGAATTATGTAACGAATCGAATTTTAGATAAAAGAGCTATCTTCTTTTTTTTAATAAATTTGACGGTTTGACCAGTGTTGTTTAAAATAGAATCAGATACTTTAAACAGCATTTTTTTAATCAATATTAAATTAACAATCATAATAAAACTTTACTCCCCCAAAACAGTATGGTATTAATCGTAGACGATATAAAGGCAAATATAATTGCCTTAAAAAAAACATTGGAGCTGCATAATATCGATGTAGATACTGCGGAATCTGGAGAAGAAGCCCTGAAAAAAATCTTAAAGACTAACTATTGTCTTATTATAATGGATGTTCAGATGCCAGGACTTGATGGATTTGAAGTAGTAAAAATTCTTTCTGGCAACAAACGCACTAAAGATATTCCGGTTATTTTTCTATCGGCACTTAATATCGAAAAAAAATACATTTTTAAGGGATATGAAACCGGAGCTGTAGAATATATAACAAAACCCGTTGACAGCGATTTGCTGATTTTAAAAGTAAAGACATTCATTAAAATTTACGAACAGCAAAACGAATTAAAAGGCATAAAAGATCTTCTTTCTAAAGAAATCAAAATCAGGAAAGAAGCGCAAGATAATCTCGAAATTAAGATCGCAGAAAGAACTAAAGAACTGGTTTTGAAAAACGAAGAATTGGAGATGAAAAATCATGAACTCCAGCAATTTTCCTGGGTAGTCTCGCATGATTTGAATGAACCCATAAGAAAGATCCAAATCTTTATAAAAATCATCAAAGAGCTTTATTTAACGGCTGATGAAAAAGCGGTAGATTATGTCGATAGAACTATTAAATCGGCAGAACGAATGCAGACTTTAATTACAGATCTCCTCGCATATTCTCGACTATCTTCGCAGGTAAAACCTGAGGTAACAGACCTAAATGTGGTTTTGCAAGAAGTTTTATCTGATTTTGATTATCTTATAGAACGCAAAAATGCAACAGTAAAAAGCACTGAACTTCCTACTATAGACAGTATTCCGAGTCAGCTGAGACAAGTTTTTCAAAATTTAATTGGAAACGCCTTAAAGTTCTCAGGAAATTCAGAACGTCCGCTAATTGAAATCACATCTGAATTAATTTCGGAAAAATCATTTGAGAGTCCGACTTCCCCGCAAGGGAAATTTTGCCGAATTATTGTAAAAGACAACGGAATTGGTTTTGATGAAATTTATCTGGACAGAATCTTCATTATTTTTCAGAGTTTAAACGATCGACAATCGTACGAAGGAACCGGAATTGGACTGGCAATTGCCAAAAAAATCATCGAAAAACATAACGGATTAATCACAGCAAAAAGTAAAATAGGAGAGGGTGCAAGCTTCATTATCGTCCTTCCTTTAAAATACGAATAATTATAATTTACAAGTATGAAGAATAATAATTTTAAAAGAAATTTATTAATTAGTTCATTAGTTTCTTTACTAGTATTAATGATCAGTTCTACAGCCTCTTTTTTGAGTATAAAAAATTTACTGAATAGTAATTTTTGGGTAAATCATACACAAGAGGTAATTTATAATTTAAATGAAGGTTCTGCAATAATTACAGAAGCGCAAACCAGTATGCGTGGTTATCTTATTACTGGAGATGAGCAGTTTGTAGATCGGTATAATGAATCTCAGGCAAAATCTAACAGTTATTTTGATAAGCTGGAAGAACTTACTATAGATAATCCAATACAGCAAAAACAGTTAAAAGAACTTAAGGTTCTGCGAATTAATTTTTTTAAATACCTTAACAATCAAATCGTCAAAAAGCGATTAGGGAAAAGTACAATTACTTTTGATCTTAATGAAGGACGCTTAATGATTAATGAATTAAGGGATCATATTAAGAAAGTTGAAGGTACAGAACAAGTACTTTTAAAAGAAAGAAATGAAACATCAGAGCGATATGGTACGTATAGCTTAGTTTTAATAATTGTGGCTTTTGTAATTGCTTTTGTTATTTCGATTGTTTTTTTATTCAGGATTTTAAAAGATTACAGCGAACGATTATTGCTACAACATGAATTAGAAAAGAAAGATAAAGAGACTGCAGATAGAATTGTGGCTATCAGCTCAATTGCAAGCAATATTTCGAACGGAAATTATGATATTCGTGTAGACGATACAGAGTCTGACGCTCTTGGAAGCGTGGGAGAATCACTGAACAACATGGGAGTTTCTTTAAAAAATTCTTTCGAGTTATTGTCTCAAAAAGAATGGCTTCAAACTGGTATTGCTAATCTTAATAATGTGATGCTGGGTGATAAAACACTTCAAAAATTATCAAAAGATGTTATTGAATTTTTGTGTAATTACACTAACAGCAGTGCTGGAGTCTTATATGTTTTAGAAGATAATGAACTATATGTTGCTGGAGGATATAGCTACATACCGAGCAAAAATCGCGAACGTCTTCAAAAAGGCGAAGGTTTGATTGGTCAGTCTATTGTTTCTGGCAAAATGTTAGAACTAAAAACATTATCTCCAGATGATATTCAGATTAACTATGCTTTGGGCCAAATAAAACCAACACATATTGTCGCATTTCCTTTAATGGATACCAGAACAGAAGGTGCTGTTGAATTGGCAAGCGTTTACGGTTTTTCTGATTTGCATTTAGAGTTTTTAAAAATCATTTCAAATAATATTGGAATTGCTATTAAATCGACTCAAAACAGAAAACGAGTAATGGAATTGCTTGAAGAAACCAAATCACAATCAGAAGAACTTCAAGTACAGCACAGTGAATTAGAAGCCATTAATGCCGAATTAGAAGCACAGACTGAAAAGCTTCAGGCTTCTGAAGAAGAATTGCGTGTACAGCAGGAAGAATTGGAACAAACCAATGAAGAATTGTCTGAAAGAAGTGTTTTATTGGAAGAAAAAAACAACGAAATCCAAAAGAAATCTGAAGCTTTAGAACTTACAACGCGATATAAATCTGAGTTTTTGGCGAATATGTCGCACGAATTAAGAACACCTCTGAATTCAATTTTGCTTTTAAGCAGATTATTGTCTGAAAATAATAATAAAAGCATGGTTCCAGAAGAAATTGAATTTGCAAAAGTAATTCAGAGTTCTGGAAACAGTTTGTTAGGATTAATCGATGAGATTTTAGATTTATCTAAAATTGAAGCTGGAAAAATGGAACTTGAATTTTTAGATGTTTCGACTAAAGAAATTACAGATAATTTATGGAATCTGTTTAATTTGATTGCCAAAGAAAAAGGAATTACGTTTGAAATTATTTCTAAAGATGCGCCAGTTGTCATTAAAACAGATAAAATGCGTTTAGAACAGATTCTGAAAAACTTAATCTCGAATGCAATTAAATTTACAGAAAAAGGAAAAGTAACGTTAGAAATTAAAATCAATACAGACGATGATAAAATCATTTGCTTTATTGTAAAAGATACTGGAATTGGAATTCCGTTAGAAAAACAGCCTCTTATCTTTGAAGCTTTCCAACAAGCGGATGGTTCTACAAAACGTAAATATGGCGGAACTGGTTTAGGACTTTCAATCAGCAGGGAATTGGCAAAACTGCTTCGAGGAGAAATTATCTTGAACAGCAAAGTTAAAGAAGGAAGTACATTTACATTATGTCTGCCCGTTTTTGGATCTCTAGCTGGAAAAGTTAATGTTGAAAAAATACCGCCAACAGAATTTACAGAAATTGAAGAAGAAGAAGAAAAAGCTCCTGAAAAAAACAAATATTTAAGTGTTGTCATTCCAGATGAAATCGAAGATGACAGAGATACAATTAAACCTGGAGACAAAGTAATTTTGATTGTAGAAGATGATATCAATTTTGCAAAATCACTTTTGGCTTTTAGCAGAAAAAAAGGATATAAGGGTGTTGTATCCGTACGAGGCGATTATGCTTTAAATTTTGCCTTAATTTATAACCCAATTGGTGTTTTATTAGATATCGAACTTCCAATAAAAAGCGGTTGGGAAGTTTTAGAAGAATTAAAAAATCACTCAGCAACCAAACATATTCCGGTTCACATTATGTCATCGCATAAATTGAAACAGGAAAGTTTGCTGAAAGGCGCTGTAGATTTCTTAGATAAACCAGTGGCTTTTGATAAAATTCCCGATGTATTTTTAAGAATCGAACACATCATTAATAAAGAAGCACAGAAGGTTTTAATTATAGAAGACAATCCAAAACATGCAAAAGCATTGGCTTTCTTTTTAGAAACTTACAACATCAATTCAGAAATTAAAAGTGATGTTTCTGAAGGTTTAGAAGTTTTAACAAAATCAGAAGTAGATTGTGTAATTCTAGATATGGGAATTCCGGACAAACAGGCGTATCAAATTTTAGATGGCGTTAAGAAAAGTCCAGGTTTAGAAAATCTTCCGGTAATTGTATTTACAGGGAAAAGCTTATCAATTAAAGAAGAAGTTAAAATTAAAAAATACGCCGATTCTATTATTGTAAAAACAGCGCATTCTTACCAAAGAATGCTTGATGAAGTTTCGCTTTTCTTGCATTTAGTTGAAGATAAAAAAGAAGGAAAAGGCAAAAAAGAAAGCCATAAAAAGCTAAATTTACTAAATAATATTCTGCACGAAAAAAAGGTGTTGATTGTAGATGATGATGTTCGTAATATTTATTCATTGACAAAAGCTCTCGAAGTATTTAAAATGAATGTAATTACAGCTTTTGATGGTAAAGAAGCCATCAAAATTTTAGAAGAACATACCGATACTGACATTGTTTTGCTGGATATGATGATGCCAAATATGGACGGTTACGAAACAGCTGAAAAAATACGTTCGATTCCTAAATTCTTGAATTTACCTTTGATTGCCGTAACAGCAAAAGCCATGACCGGCGATCGAGAAAAATGCATCAAAGCAGGAGCTTCTGATTATATTACAAAACCAGTAGATATTGATCAATTGCTTTCGCTTTTGCGAGTTTGGCTGTATGATAAAATATAAATAAAAATACTGCTGCGAATTTTACGAATTTTAGATTTCAATCAAATAATTGATTCGTGAATTCCTAAAATTTGTGGCAAAAAAATATATAAAAGTGGGCAATATGAATAAAAAAAGACTCTTAATTATTGATGATGATTCTAGAAATATTTTTGCTTTAGAAAATACTTTGCGTGCAAAATCATTTGATTGTGTGTCTTGTTTAAGTGCAGAAGAGGCTTTGAAATTATTAGAATCAGATAATCAGCATATTGATGCCATTTTAATTGATATGATGATGCCTGAAATGGATGGTTATGAAGCAATTCCGTTAATAAAAAAGATTCCGTCAAGAGAGTCTACTTTTGTCGTTGCGGTAACGGCACAGGCCATGACAGGCGATAAAGAAAAATGTTTGGAAGCGGGTGCAGATGATTATGTCTCTAAACCAGTTGATGTAGATAAATTACTGCTTGTTTTAAGCAAAATTTGATGGATTATGATTGAGGATATCGAATTAGAAACGCTTATAAATGATGTTTATGAATATTATGGTTTTGACTTTGGGAGCTATTCCAGAGCTTCATTAAAAAGGCGTGTCAACAGAGTTTTTCATTTAGATGGATTTGCCCATTTTCATGAATTTCTCTCAAAAGTTCGATACGATCCAGAATATTACAAAAGAATGATTGATGAAATTACGGTAAACGTTACCGAGATGTTTCGCGATCCTGGTTTTTATCGAGTAGTTAGAAATGAAATTTTGCCTTTGTTAGGCACAAAACCTTTTATAAGATTATGGCATGCAGGCTGTTCTACAGGCGAAGAAGTCTATTCTATGGCTATAATGCTGAAAGAAGCTGGTTTGCTGCATAAATCACTGCTCTACGCGACAGATATTAATGCAACTGTTTTGGAAACAGCCAAAAAAGGAATTTTTCCTTTGCGAATGATGAAAGAATATTCAGAAAACTATCGTGATGCAGGCGGTCAGGAAGACTTTTCTAGTTACTATATAGCCAATTACGGAATAGCAAAGTTTAATGAAGAGTTAGCTGAGAAGATGGTTTTTTCGCAGCATAATTTAGTTTCAGATACATCATTCAATGAATTTGATATGATTTTATGTCGTAATGTTTTAATTTATTTTGATACTAATCTGCAAAAAAGAGTTATCAATCTATTTGATGAAAGCTTAGCTGTATTAGGTTTTTTGGCTTTAGGAACTAAAGAAACCATAAAATATTCTGTTGCTCCAAACAAATACAAACAGTTGGAAAAAGAGAAAATATGGAGGAAGATAAAATAATATCAGGCTGTAAAGTAGTAATTATAGGAGGATCTGCAGGAAGCTTAAATGCTTTGATGCAGATATTGCCTGAATTATACAAATTAAACGATTATGCAATGGTGATTGTACTGCATAGAAAAAGCACAGATGATCAAACCTTAGAGGAGCTAATTACATTAAAATCAAGTATAAAAGTAAAAGCGGTAGAAGATAAAGTGCCTCTTTCAACTGGATTTATCTATATAGCGCCATCTAATTATCATTTGCTTTTCGAAAAAAATGATTTTCTTGCATTAGACACTTCTGAAAAAATAAATTACAGCCGTCCAAGCATAGACGTATCATTTGAATCTGCGGCCGAAGTGTATGGAGACAGTTTGATCGGGATTTTATTATCTGGTTCTAATACTGATGGAACACAGGGCTTAAAAGCAATTAAGGAAGCTGGCGGTACTATTGCAGTTCAAAATCCGCTTTCTGCAGAGATGCCTTTTATGCCTAATAACGCTATTTTATATACAAATCCTGACTTCATCTTAACAAATGAGGAAATCCTTCAGTTTCTAACTTCAATTAATAGTTAAACTTAATTTTCAGGTTTTGGTTTTTCATCTTCTGGCAAAATTATTTTGTTTAATTCAGCTTCTTTTTCAGCTCTTTTTTTCGCGGCTTTTCCTTTTCCAATGGGTATTCCAGCGGTTACATATAAAGATCTGTTGTATTGATCCGGACCGTCACCTTTCATTACAGGTACTAGACCGTAGTAATATTGGACAGTAATATTTAAGCCATTTCCAACATTCATATGATAACCTGCGCCTAAAGCTAGACCTGCATCTATCACATGAATTTGATCTCTGATATTTTTTTTATAAACAACATCGTCTTTGTTGATTTCATTTTTAAATTCATCAAAAGCTGTTGCCAGCAAACCTAATTGAGGTCCCGTCTTTAAATAAATATTATTTTTGAATTGGTATTTAATTAAAATAGGAACATTAAAATAACGAATTTCGCGATTTACGCTTCCGCCAGTAAACGTATTGTCTAAATTTACATCGTCTAAAGAGTATACTGGAATTCCATGTGCTCCCATAGGTGATTTTACAATAACACCAGTATTAATCATCCAGGCTGGATTTTTTTTAGAGCGAAAATCAAAATAAAAACCAAGATTAAATCCCACATTCGTTCCAGAAGATTCTAAGTTAGAAATAGTCGAGAAATTGGCACCGCCTTCTAAACCAAATTCTAAAAAGGGAGAATTCAGCTTGTCTCCAAAAATCAATGAAATTAAAACTTGAGAATGCACAGGAGCAATGCAAAAGAATACAATAGAAAGTAATAAACCTTTTTTCATAAAATTGGCTTTAAAGTCCAAAACGATACTGAAGTCCGCCTAGAAATTGTGTACGGGTTCCTAAAAATCCTGCTTCAAATCGAAACATAATGTGCTTATTATATTGATATTGGGTACCAGTAATAAAATTCCACATGTCTTTAGGTGCTTTCTGGAGAGAATATTGTATAGTTGAAGTTTCAGCTGTACTTAAAGCGCCGTCTAAATGCGTTAAGAATGTTCCTGCGCTTTCTAAAGCTCTATTTGCGGTATCATGTTTGGTAATATTTATAGGATTATTTTGTTGTGCAGGGGTTAAGCCATTCCACCAATTATCTACTTTTGTTTGGTTATCAGATATCTTTGTTAATCCTTCATCGACTTTTCCTTGTGCAGTATCCAAATCAAAAATATCAGACAAGGCTATATTTCCATTAGTATCTCCTGAAATATGAACTCTAAAGGCACCAACCCAAAATGCTATATTTTCATCTTTTTTATTAAACTTAAAAGTCTTGCCTAATCTCGGACCAAAAATATAAGAAAAAGCGGGCTTATCCAGTGCACTGACATCACTCCATGACATATTCATATCAAGCGCCAGCCATCCGCCTCCAATTCCGATAGTTGGCGTCATTCCTATCCCAACTGTTGTAGCATTAAAATTGGCTTTAGTACTAAAACTGGCAACTTGCGACCAATTATTATCTGCATCCGGAACCCAAATTCCGGCATTGATTTTTGTTGTGGTATTTGCTTTTCCCAAAATGCCATAAATATTTAAAAAAGGAAGCAGCCAGATATCAGGTCTTATGGTTACTGCACCAGCTTCGACAGAAGATTTATCAAAACGTACAATTTCATCTAAATTATACATTGGACCATTGTTAAATCCAACTTCAAGGTCATTAATGTTTATTTCAGAGTCTTGCCAAAAATAATTAACAGAAAGTCCGGCAGAATAAGGCAATTTATACCCTTTTTGTGCTACTTTCTCACCCCATATTGGTAAGGCATATGGATATTTTTCGACTTTAAGACTGTCTTTTAATTCTTGGTTTTTTTCTCCAACGATCTTGTCAGTATAAACTTGACCGAAAATTTGCATGCTAAAGAATAATAATGAGGCAGATATTATTGTATTACATTTCATCGAATTAAGGTTTTAGGATTAATTAAATAGAAACTGCGTAAATAAATAAGTATTATGGTATTCTTGAGGGAATTTTATGCGTATTCTTTTGGTTTATAATAAAATAGATCAAAAAGGCTTTGAAATAAAAAACTAATTATATATGATAATTATTGTTAAAGTTAACTAAATTTTCTTACCATTTCTAATATTTTTTTAGAAACTAGAATTTTTAATTGATTTTTTTTCTTGCATTTGCTGTAAATAATGATCTTTTATAAACATCATTTTCAATAATTTAGATTTTTTATAACAG
The DNA here is from genome assembly GCF_015350695.1 of Flavobacterium sp. MR2016-29. NCBI lineage: Bacteria > Pseudomonadati > Bacteroidota > Flavobacteriia > Flavobacteriales > Flavobacteriaceae > Flavobacterium > Flavobacterium sp. MR2016-29. Next base: position 455,095 of record NZ_JADKPU010000001.1, on the reverse strand, counting down.
AATAAATATTATTTTTACAATGTGAAATGGATAGCAATAATATTATCATTTTATTTGATGGCTCTTTCAAATATGCCTTGTGCAGATATGGAAGTGGACAGTGCTGTTCATAAAACTGCACAGTTTTCATCAGAAGCGAATCATTCGCATGATAAAAACAGCGATTTGTGTTCGCCATTTTGTGCCTGCAATTGCTGTGGTGCACAGGTTTTAAGTTATCAATCCTTGGTAAGTATTGATTTTCCTGTTGCATATTCTATTATTTCGATTCAATTACCAAATTACAATTCCGTTTTTGCTTCTAATTTCTACGGAAGTATTTGGCAGCCTCCTCAAATAGTATAATGATGCCCAATTCAATTGGGTGAGATTGTAGTGGATTTTCCACAGAATAACTAGACAGAGCTTTGTCTAATTTCTCACATCATTATATATTCAAATGTTAGATAAAATTATACAGTTCAGTATAAAGAATAAATTCTTTATACTGCTATTTACCCTTGTATTAATAGCTTTGGGAAGCTATTCGCTCAAACAACTGCCACTTGACGCCTTGCCGGACGTTACAAACAATCAGGTGCAGATTATCACGACAGCGCCTACGCTTGCAAGTCAGGAAGTCGAACAATTAATTACTTATCCTTTAGAACAGGCCGTAAAAACGGTTCCAGATATTATTGAACTTCGCAGTATTTCGCGTTTCGGATTGTCTGTTGTTACCGTCGTTTTTGAAGATGATGTTGATATTTATTGGGCCAGAGAACAAATTTTTCAAAGATTAAAACAAGCCGAAGAAAATATTCCGTCTTATGCTGGCTCTCCAGAACTAGCTCCAATTTCGACAGGTTTGGGAGAAATTTATCAGTATGATGTTTATGCCAAAAAAGGCTATGAAAAAAAATACGATGCAGTTCAATTAAGAACCATTCAGGATTGGATTATTATTCCGCAGCTGCAGGGAATTAAAGGCGTTGCTGAAGTTAGTGCTTGGGGAGGAAAACTGAAACAATATGAAATTGCTGTCAACCCAAATACACTAAACAGTCTTGGAGTTACAATTACTGAAATTTTTGATGCTTTAGAAAAAAACAATCAAAATACCGGTGGTGCTTATATTGAAAAAGATCAATATGCCTATTTTATTCGCGGTGTCGGAATGGCAAAAGGAGTTGCAGATTTAGGAAATGTGGTGGTAAAAAACCGCAACGGTTCGCCAGTTCTGGTTCGCGATGTTGCCCAAGTCCGTGAAGGCGTTGCACTGCGTTACGGAGCTTCTACAAAAGACGGAAAAGGGGAAATCGTTTCAGGTTTAGTTTTAATGCTAAAAGGAGAAAACTCAAGTGCTGTTGTTAATCGAATTCATGAAAAAATGATTCAGATTAATAAAAGTCTGCCTGAAGGAGTTGTGGCTGAAGCTTTTATCGATAGAGGAAAATTAGTTGACAATGCCATAGGAACCGTTACAAAGAACTTATTAGAAGGCGCATTAATCGTCATTTTTGTATTGATTTTATTTCTTGGAAATCTTCGCGCCGGATTGATCGTCGCTTCTGTAATTCCTCTTGCAATGCTTTTTGCTGTTATTTTGATGAATGCCTTTGGCGTAAGCGGCAACTTAATGAGCTTGGGCGCAATTGATTTCGGTATTATTGTAGACGGCGCCGTGATTATTGTAGAAGCCACAATGCATCATCTGCAGCAACTAAAAAATAAAAAAGAGTTAACTCAGGAAGAAATGGATGTTGAAGTCTACAATTCAGCTTCGAAAATCAGAAATAGCGCTGCTTTTGGTGAAATCATAATTCTAATTGTTTACCTGCCTATTTTAGCCTTAATAGGAACTGAAGGAAAAATGTTTAAGCCAATGGCACTGACGGTTGGTTTTGCTGTAATTGGAGCTTTTGTTTTGTCGCTGACATATGTGCCGATGATGAGCGCCTTGTTTCTTTCGAAGAAAACAGAACACAAACCCAATTTCAGTGATAGAATAATGGTTTGGCTGGAATCTTTCTACAAGCCATTTTTAGAAAAAGCTTTACAGTTTAAAAAGCTTGTTTTAGGAATTTCTCTAGGTTTATTTGCTCTGGCATTCATTATTTTCAATACAATGGGAGGAGAATTTATTCCGACTATTGAAGAAGGAGATTTGGCTATAAATGCCACAATTATGACGGGAAGTTCGCTTACGCAGATGGTAGAGACGACTACGAAATATGAGAAATTGCTAAAGGATAAATTTCCAGAAATTAAAACGATTGTGACCAAAATTGGAAGTGGTGAAATTCCGACCGATCCTATGCCAATTGAAAGCGGTGATTTAATTATCGTTTTGAAAGATAAAAAGGAATGGACCGGAAAATATCATAATTGGGAAGATCTGGCCAATGCAATGAAAGAAGAAATGGAAGTGATTCCTGGTGCTAATATCGAAATTTCACAGCCCATACAAATGCGCTTTAATGAACTGATGACCGGGAGCCGAAGCGATGTTGCTATTAAAATTTTTGGAGATGATTTAGAAATTCTGGATTCAAAAGCAACCGAATTAATTTCAAAAATTAAAAATATTGACGGAATTGGCGATTTAAAAGCGGATAAAGTTACAGGGTTGCCTCAAATTACAATTAAATACGATTACAATAAGATTGCGTTATATGGATTGAATATTTCAGATATTAATCAAATAATCCGTTCCTCATTTGCGGGAGAAAGTGCTGGTAAAATTTACGAGGAAAGCAAAAGATTTGATGTTGTAGTAAGGATGAATCAAGACAATCGAGCCGACATTACAGATGTGAGCAATTTGTTTATTCCGTTGCCAAATGGTCAGCAGGTACCGCTCTCTCAGGTTGCCGCTGTCGATTATGAGCAAGGGCCGGTTCAGGTAAGCCGCGAAGATGGAAAACGACGTATTACAATTGGCTTGAATGTTCGCGGACGCGATATAAAAAGTGTTGTAGAAGAAATTCAGCAGAAACTAGATAAGGATTTAAAACTTCCTTCAGGTTATTATGTTACTTATGGCGGACAATTTGAGAATCTAATCGAAGCTACGAAACGATTATCAGTCGCCCTTCCAATTGCTTTAGGATTAATACTGATTTTACTGTATTTAACTTTCAACAGTTTCAAACAGGCGGCCTTGATTTTTACTGCAATTCCGCTTTCAGCAATTGGAGGTGTTTTTGCGCTTTCGCTGAGAGGAATGCCATTTAGTATTTCGGCAGGAATTGGTTTTATTGCTTTGTTTGGAATTGCTGTTCTAAACGGAATTGTTTTGATTTCGTACTTCAATCAATTAAAATCCGAAGGAATATCAGATCCGCTCCAAAGAGTTTTAATCGGAACCAAAACCAGATTACGCCCAGTATTAATGACTGCCGCCGTAGCTTCTTTAGGATTTATGCCAATGGCATTATCAACAAGCGGTGGAGCAGAAGTTCAGAAACCTTTAGCGACGGTTGTAATTGGCGGGTTATTCTCAGCAACCTTACTAACCTTAATTGTTTTACCGATTTTGTATTTGATGTTAGAGAAGTTTGACCGTAAAAAAGAGATAATTAGATAATTAGATAATTTATGCTTGTCTACAAAAATACGCAGATTTAAGCAGATTTGATTTTTGATTCTGATAAAAATAATCTGCGTAATCTGCTTAAATCTTTTTTGAATCTGCGTGAAATAAAAATAAATAAAATGAAAAAACTACTATACAATCTAAGAAAAATAACCTTTGCGAACTTCGCGCATCCCTTGCGATCTTTGCGGTTAATTGCATTTATGTTGGCAAGCACGCTGATATCAGCGCAAACCAAAATATCTTTAGAAAAAGCAATAGAACTCGCTAAATCAAACAACATCGATTTAAAAATTGCCGACAAAGAAATCGAAAAACAAACGATTCTAAAAAAGACTGCTTTTCAGGCAGATCCGCTTCAGGTTCAATATCAGGGCGGGCAATTCAATAGTGCTGATTTTGATCATAATGTTTCGGTACAGCAATTCTTCCCGATAGGAAATATTACAAAAGCCAATCGACAATTACAGGAAGAATTGGTAAAACTGGCAGAAAAACGAAAAGCATTATCATCTTATGAAATAGAAAAAGCCGTTACATTAGCGTATTATCAATATTTATATGGAGTTTCCATTCAGAGATTAAACTCAGAATTAAATGAGATTTATACCAAATTTCTAAAGAATGCAGAACTGCGTTTTCAGACCGGAGAGAGTGGTAATATTGAAGTAATCAGTGCCAAAGCCAAAGTAAAAGAAATTGAAACGCAAAAAGCGCAGTTAGAATATGACTTGGCCATGTATCAAAAACAATTGCAGTTTTTTGTTCAGACCGATGAAAATATTGTTCCAGATGAAAATACGGCTTTGCAATATTCTATTGTAAAACAAGAAGATAACAATAAAGCTTTGGGCTTAGTAACCGATTATTATCAACAGCAAATTTCGGTTTATCAGAAAGAAACGAATACTTTTAAAGCTTTGAGAACTCCTAAAGTTGGCTTGGGTTATTTTGCACAGACCATTAATACTGAATCGTTATTTCAAGGCTTTACAGCCGGTTTGCAGATTCCGTTATTTGGCGGTGTTAATTCGGCGAAAGCTAAAGCTTCAGAAATTAGTATGTCGCAGTCGCAATTGGCTTTAGATAAAAGCAAATTAACTTTGAACTTGCAAATTCAAGAATTGCAAAACAACTTCGAAAAACAACAAAAAGCATTGAATTATTTCCAAAATGAAGGTTTGCAATATGCAGATCAAATCATAAATACAGCGCAAAAAAGTTATGCCAATGGCGATATGAGTTATTGGTCATACATCAGTTTTTTGAATCAGGCAATTGATATTAAAAAGCAATATACCGAAGCGACGCACAGCTTTAATCAAAGTGCAATTGAATTGCAATATCCATCCATCAAAAACAATTAAAAATGAAAATAGATTTAACAACATATTTAACCGCAAAGGACACTAGGTTTTCGCAAAGATTACAAAGTTTAATTTCTTTGCGCGCCTCGCGCTTTTTCCTTGCGTTCTTTGCGGTTACTTTCTTAAGCTGTAATGAAAAAAAAGCAGAAGAAACGCATGAAGAAGAAAAATCGCAAACAGAAGTTTCTTTAACAACTGCTCAATATAAAACAGTTGGAATTGAAACTGGATTCATCGAAGAAAGAAACCTCAACAAGGTCATAAAGGCCAATGGATATACTACAGTTCCGCCACAAAATTCTGCTGAAGTTTCAACTTTGATTGGCGGAACCGTTAAAGATATTTTTGTTTTGGAAGGTACTTTTGTCAATAAAGGAAAAGTTTTGGCTACAATTCAAAACTTAGAAGTTATTGAAATGCAGGAAGATTATCATTCTGCAGCAGCCAATATTGAATATTTGCAATTGGAATATAACCGCCAGAAAACCTTAAGCGAAGAAAATGTAAATCCGAGGAAAACGTTTCAGGAAGTCAAATCAAAATTAGCAGCGGAAAGAGCTCGAACGCAGGCAGCAAAAAATAAATTAGAAGCATTGCATGTAAGTACAAAAGGAAGTACGTCGCTGGTGCCAATTGTTGCCCCAATAAGCGGATATGTTGGTAAAATTAGCATTGCAAAAGGTGCTTATGCCCAAACAGGAGTTTCGTTGTTTGAAGTGGTTGATAACAGTCAAATGCATTTGGATTTGAATGTTTATGAAAAAGATTTGGGTTCGATTTCTGTTGGGCAGGTAATTGATTTTGTTTTAACGAACCAATCGAACAAATCCATCAAAGGAAAGATTTTCGGAATCAATAAATCATTTTCTAACGAAAGCAAAACCGTTGCTGTTCACGCCAAAATCGAATCTGCTGATGCAAAAGGTTTGATTCCGGGAATGTATGTTTCGGCAAACATTAATATCACAAATGCAACCGTTCCTGCGTTGCCAAAAGATGCTGTAGTTCGAAATGCTGATAAGTATTTTGTTTTTGTAGAAGAAGAAGCAAACCAAAAAGAAATTCATTTTAAAGCCGTTGAAGTTATTCCCGGAACAACAGATTTAGGTTTTACGGAAGTTAAATCTGTCGATAGAATTGCTACTGATGCTAAAATTGTAACGAAAGGTGCTTTTTATTTGCTTTCTGCGATGAAAGGCGGAGGAGAGCATGAACATTAAAAAGATTTCAAGTTTCAGGTTTCAAGTTAACAACAAAGCTCGTAAGTTCAGAACCTGAAAACTGAAACAACCAAAATTAAAAAGAACCTTACAATAGAAACATTTGCAAGAAAAGCAGTAAATTTAGAACTAATTAGACAAGGTTTAACTTGAAACTTGACACAAATAAAACTTGAAATTATAATATGATACACCAAGATATAGAAGAAAAAATAATCAAAAAGAAAACCAATCAATCGGGATGCTGTGCAGTACACGAAGATCATAACCATTCTGATGAAGACGGGCACGACCACGATCATGAACATAATGCTGAAGGCAGTTTGTTTAAAATGTTTTTACCAGCTATAATCTCATTTGTCTTATTGCTTATTGGGATTGTGTTTGAAAACTATTTTCCGCAAAACTGGTTTTCAGGATATGTTAGAATGGCGTGGTATATCGTAGCCTATTTGCCTGTTGGACTTCCGGTTTTGAAAGAAGCTTACGAAAGCATTATAAAAGGCGATATATTTTCAGAATTTTTCTTAATGTGCATTGCTACAATCGGAGCGTTTGCAATTGGCGAATATCCTGAAGGTGTTGCTGTAATGCTTTTTTATACTATTGGAGAAAATTTTCAGGGTTTGGCTGTTAGCAGAGCAAAATCGAATATCAAAAGCTTATTAGACCAAAGACCAGATGAAGTTACTGTTTTAGAAGATAATGTTGCCACAAAAGTCAAAGCGGCCGACGTAAAAATAGGATCTATTATTCAGCTTAAAGCGGGAGAAAAATTAGGTTTAGACGGAGAGTTGCTTTCTGATACGGCATCTTTTAATACAGCAGCACTTACAGGCGAAAGCAAGCCAGATACAAAAGTAAAAGGCGAAAACGTTTTGGCCGGAATGATAAACGAAAATACTATTGCTTTAATAAAAGTAACCACAGCTTATAGTGACAGCAAGCTTTCTAAAATTTTAGAAATGGTTCAAAATGCCACGACTAAAAAAGCGCCGGCAGAATTATTTATTAGAAAATTTGCTAAAATTTATACGCCAATTGTGGTGTATCTTGCAATTGCAATTTGCTTATTGCCAATGCTATTTGTTGATAATTATGTTTTTAATGATTGGCTGTATCGCGCTTTAGTGTTTCTGGTAATTTCTTGTCCATGTGCATTGGTTATTAGTATTCCGCTTGGTTATTTTGGGGGAATTGGCGCAGCAAGCAAAAACGGAATACTTTTTAAAGGAAGCAATTTTCTGGACAGTATCTCGACGATTCAGAATGTCGTGATGGACAAAACAGGAACCATGACTGAAGGTGTTTTTAAAGTGCAGGAAGTTATTATTTTAGATGAATTTGATAAAGATGAAATCCTGAAATTAGTTAATGTTCTAGAAAGTCAAAGTACACATCCAGTTGCAACTGCAATTCACAATCATGTTGGTCAGGTTGATGCTTCGATTGAATTGAAAAATGTCGAGGAAATTTCAGGACACGGATTAAAAGCTGTAATAAACGGAAAAGAACTGCATGTAGGGAATTTCAAATTGATGGATAAATTTAATATTAAATATGATTTAGATCCAAATTCAGTTGTTTACACTACAATTGCCATTGCATACGACGGAAAATTTGCTGGTTACATTACTATTGCAGATGAAATTAAAGAAGATGCGAAAGAAGCAGTCGATAAACTAAAAGCATTAGGTGTTAAAGTAACGATGCTCAGCGGTGATAAAACCAATGTGGTACAATTTGTTGCAGATAAACTTGGAATTGCACAGGCTTTTGGAGATTTACTGCCAGAAGATAAGGTCAGTAAATTAAATGAAATTAAAGCTAAAAACGAAACAGTAGCATTTGTTGGCGACGGCGTAAACGATGCACCCGTAATTGCTTTAAGTACGGTTGGAATCGCAATGGGAGGCTTAGGAAGCGATGCCACTATCGAAACTGCAGATATAGTGATTCAGGACGATAAACCCAGCAAGATTCCGATGGCGATAAACATTGGCAAGCAAACCAAAAAAATTGTGTGGCAAAATATCACTTTGGCTTTTGTCGTTAAAGCTTTTGTGTTGATTCTTGGCGCAGGCGGACTGGCTACTATGTGGGAAGCCGTTTTTGCCGATGTTGGCGTAGCATTATTAGCGATTTTGAACGCAGTCAGAATTCAGAAAATGAAGTTTTAAACTTAAATATTCAAAAGCCCAATTCATTTTATTGAATTGGGCTTTTGCTATAAATATGGTTCACTTATTAAATAGTATTCAAAATTTCAATCCATCTTTCTTCAATGTAAAAATTTTTAAAATCAGGATTCCATAGTAGTTTTGAAAAGCAAGGTTAAAAAATCTAGTATGTCCGCAAAGCTTTGACTTTACACTTTGCGAACCGCGCGTAATCTTTTCGTACTTTTCGATTAAATTAGTTCAAACTAATTAAGAATCAAATCGATATCCTCAGATAATCTTTCAGCTAATTCATGTTTGTCGCTGTTGTTTAATATCCACGGAACCAATTTTCCCCTTTTTAAAATTTCTTCTTTAGAATAAACCAAACTAAAATATTCTGTTGCGTTTGCATCTAATTTTACGTCTTCATAATAAAAACGAGACTTTTTTAGAGAAGGATATTTATCTAACAAATAATCATTTAAAGTAAAAGAAGCACCTTCCTTGTATAAATCTTCAGGAAGAATAGGAGTAATAGTAATGTGCTTAATAGTATCTTTTAAATCCTTAAACGCATCTTTTGTAGTCGAAAAATCAGACTGTTGCAATTTATCTTTATCAGATAACTGACGAATAACAGAAAGCCTGACATAATCTCCGTTTATTTCAATTACTTTAAAAATAAAATAATAATTCTGCATGCTTTGACTGCCGTTTGCCCCTCGCTGTTTACAAAAAACAAAACTGCCCAGCTGCAATTTATGCTCTGGATTATTTATGGCTTTTCTCCATGTATAAGGTTTGTAAACCAATTGTTTAAAAGCGTATAAAACAATAATAACGGCAACGATTATTAAAATTATTTTTTTCATTGATGCACTTTTTATTAAAAATACTAAAATTAGATTGTATTTAACCGCAAAGCACGCAAAGGCTTTTATTTATTAAAGTTTAATGCAAACAAAAAGTTCGCAAAGCTTTGTGTAAAACCTTGCGAACTTTGCTAATCTTAGCGCTCTTTGCGGTTAAATTTTTTAACACTTATATCACTTTGCAATTCCCATTAAGTAAACGCAACAATGTTACAAATACAAATATCTAATTTAGAAAGTCACTTTTCAATTTAAAGAAAACGTAACTATAATGCTAACTTTCTGACTTTAAAGATTGCTGTATAATAATTGCAACGTATGAAAATCTGAAGAGCCATCGAAATATTTATGCAGCACTTCCTGAAAAACAGGTTGTGTATTTTGGATGCTGGCAAAAAGAGTCATGCAAGATTTTAATTTCTCATCATCGGGCATTCCAAATATTTCTTCAGCTGTTTTTTCTTCCTTTCTGATCAATTCTTCGGTAATTTCGACAAGGTGTTTTCCTAAAATTGGATGTTCTAGAAAAGCGATTGCCTCATCTGCACTTTTAATTGCGTAAAATTTTGAATTGTCGCTTGAACCCATTCCTTTTATCTGAGGAAAAATAAACCACATCCACGGAGATTCTTTCTTTCCTTTTTTAATTTCATCAAGAGCAACTAAATATAACTTATTTTGTGCATCTAAAAACCGAAGCAATTCATTTGTATTGTAGGCCATTCTTTACTGATATTTATTTGGGAGATCAGGTCATAAAACTACTGAAAATATGTTTAGTTGTATGCGCTGAAATCTTTTTTTTCCTGCTATTTTTTTTATAAATAAGAGAAATGATTCAGATAAGAAGAACTTGCAGATTTACTTTACAAAAAAAGAAAATAATAGTATTAAACACCTAAAAAATAATCTCGCAAAGTCGTGAATAGGCAAAATTTATTTTTTGCGTACTGTTTCTTTGCGAGATTTTTATAAAGTCTTATTGTTTGCTTATTGAGATCGCTTTACTGGTTTCATTTGTTTTTACAAAATATATTCCAGTTGGCTGTTCTGCAATCGAAATTATATTTCCAGAACCTTCTTTGATTTTGATTCCCAAAGGAGAGAATAGCGTCCATTTTAGCTCTTTAGACAAATGAAATATTCCAGTTGATGGATTTGGATAGATTCTAATTTTATTAGAGTCTTCAGTTGGAATTTCAACACCAAGATTACAGTTATGAACCATGTACATAACATCTTTGGTATTGCTTCCAGTTGCGTTTGTTACTGTGAGTGAAACTTCTTTATTTCCTTCTGTAGAAAAAATAACCGAATGCGGTCCAATTCCAGTTGCGGTTGCAGGCTGAGCGCCAGCGCCAAAATTCCAAGTATAACTATCTACGGTTCCTACTGAAACTGAAGTGAAAGTCACAGCAGTATTAATACAGCCCATTTGTGGCGTAAACTCAAAATCGGCAATAGGAGCAGCGACACTACCAGTCAGTACAAATTCCATTTTATTGACGTTGATGTCATTTTCATCAAAATATAAAGTAATGACATGCGTACCTTGAGTCAAAGCTATATTTGGAATGGCAAACGTTTGCCAAGCCTGAAAACCTCCAGTGTTCGGAATATTAACAACTCCAGTGCTATTAACGCCATCGACTTCAAGATGTAATTTTCGGTTTGCGTACGGAGATGCAATTCTTAAATTTATAGTATAAGTTCCAGCAGTATTTACTTTTGCTGTATATTTCAGCCATTCATCCTTCGCTACATATGAAATATTGAAACCGCCTTCATTGCAGGCTTCTGTTCCTACACCGTCTCCCGCTCGATATGCAGTATCTCCTCCGCCATTTTTATCTAAAAAAGCACTTGGTCCAACATCATAATTTTCGGCTTCAATAATTCCTGGAATTTGAGCAACTGTTCCTAGATAAGGCGCATTGGCAAGCGTCGTTGCTGTATAAAATGCAGTATAAGTAATCGTTCCTGTGGCTGGAGCTTTAAAAGTTTGATTTGCTGCTCCGCCTTGGCTCCAATGATCAAAATCGTAACGAATATTGCCAACGTATTGTGGAGTAGGAGCGTTTAAAGTTTGTAAAGCAGCATTCGCCACAACTTGTTTTGTAGAAGGCGCAGAAACTGGTTTTTGATTGAATTCTAAATTAAGTAGTGCCGGCGAAGAAGTAGCTGTAACACCAACTAAATTCGGTTTAATATCCACAAAAGAAGACGCAGTTAAACCGTTGCTGTCCGTTACTTTTACAGTAAAACGATACCATACATTTGGTGTCTTTTCACCTTGATTGGATGCCGTAAAGTCGCCAGATTTTACCCCTTGCGGACTTGCGCCGGGATGCGAGTGGCCAGCTCCTGGAACATCTTCATGAAATAAATCCATACTCCATGAAAAAGCACTTGCTGGCAAAGTCCCGTCTTCCGTATCTGTAGCTGTGGCTTCAAAATGAACTACATCATCGGCATTCCATTTTAAAGTTGGCAATGGTGAAACTAAAGTAACAGTTGGCGGATTTGTAAATGGCGTTACGGTAAGTGTTGCAGGATTACTGGTTACGTTTCCTGCGGTATTGGTAACAATTACTTTGTAAGCGCCTGCATTTGCAGTTGTAACGTTTGGAATCGTGTAACTTGCACCAGTCGCGCCGTTGATATTTATATTATTAAATTGCCATTGATATGTTAAACCAGTTCCGCTCGCCGAAACGGTAAAAGTTACTGGCGAAGTTGCCATTACAGTTTGAGAAACAGGATGATTTACTATTGTTGGAGCTGCAGTTTCAATATAGTCCAATTTGATTAGAGAACCATTATTTCCGTAAGCACAATAATAGATGTATCCATCATTTCCTAACATCATTCCAAGTGCGTATTGCTGTGGTGCTTCAAAAAATGTAGTCGAAACAGGATCAGCAATATTAGGATCAAAAGATCTTATTTGTGTTCTGACATAATCTTTAATGATGAATTGTCCCTGAAGATTAGGATAACGAGAAATAGCAGGATTATACAATACACCATTCGTTAAAGCATTTCCGATACTGCCGGTCGCGTATGTAAATATGGGATTAGTAAATAAATTAGTTTCCGTTTGTTTTCCGTCACCTCCTTGCGGGTGCCCCCATGCATAATTACGAATGGCTGGATTGCTGATTTCGTTTATTTCTTCCCAAGAAGTTCCAACATCCAAAACAAATAATTTATTGGCAGCAACATTTGGCACCAATCGCCACGGATTTCTAAACCCGTAAACCCAGATGCTTTGTCTTTGTACCGAACCGCTTCCATAAAATGGATTTCCTGGAGCCGGCTGTCCGTCTTCTGTAAGTCGGAGGATTTTTCCTTTATAGGTATCCAAATCCTGAGAATTGGTATTCAGCTGACTGTCTCCAACTGTAACGTAAAGAAATCCGTTAAAGAATTTTAAATCTCCTCCGTTATGAAAACCGCCTCCAATAGGTTCTAAAAGCAAAATCTCCTGTCTGCTAACCACTTGATTGGCAGTATTAATTTTAATTCTTTCAATTCGATGTCTGATTACAGTTCCGTCGTTAATCGAATAAAATACATAAATGTAGCCGTTAGTCGCGAAATCAGGGTGAAGTGTTAATCCGAGTAATCCTTGTTCATTATCTGTTACGGTTGTAACGGTAAAAACAGTAGAGACAACATTGTTTTGAAACACCTTTACTATTCCGCCTCTTTCTGCAATAAAAATTCGGCCATCAGAAGATTGTTCTAAAGAAAGCCCTTCTTTAATGACGGCTGTCGGAGCAAGATTTTGTGTAATGTATTGAGAATAAGATTGTGATGCGATCATCAAAAGGATAGCATGCAGTAAAGTGAGTAATTGTCGCCTTGAAGACGTGAAAAGTAGGTTTTTTTTCATAATTATTCAGAATGATTAATAATTTGGGCAACCAAATTTAATCTTTTTCTTCCTAATTATTTAATTTCCAGTAATTTCTTTTGAAGATTGAGATGATTGCCACGAAGGCGCAAAGTGGCTAAGTTTTTTATTATAGCACAGATTAAAATGATTTAGAAGATTAAAAAAAAATGTTTTAAATCTATAAAATCAGCGTGCGAAAATAACTTGCAGCTTTATTTAATACGATGTGTTTTTTACTTTCCTATAATTTCTTTTCTGTGTAAAGTTCCCCAATCTTTTAGCGCCATTATCACATCTTTTAAAGATTTGCTGTGTTCTGTTGAGGCGTATTCAACAGTTGGCGGGAAAGTATCGTAAACCGTTCTGGTAACCAATTTGTTTATTTCTAGATCTTTAAGTTCTTTCGAAAGCATTTTATCTGTAATGCCATTTATATCTTTAGAAATTTCTTTAAATCGTTTCGGTCGATTTGATAAAGTGATCAATATGGGGATTTTCCATCTGCCGCTTAAAACCTCTAATGCATCTCTTACCGGAAGCAGTGAAGACAAGCATTCTTCTGGCTGACAGGCAATTTTCTCCGTTTTCTTACTTGCTATTTTCATATTTATACTGTTACTATCCTCAAAGATAGCGCTATCCTTGAGGATAGTACTATAAAAGAGATAGCAAATGTACATAAGTTTGTATTATAAACAAAACAAGTATAAAATGAGTAAAAAGATTCTGAATATAGTAACAAGTACCAAAGGAGATGCTTCATTTAGCAATAAATTATCTAATGCTATTCTACAAAAACTGAAAAGAACATACGGAGAAACTCAGGTTAAAACGCTTGACCTTTCGAAAGCGCCTTCGCCTTATTTAAGCGGATTAGATATTAGTGCTCTTTATACTCCGGCAGAACAGCGAAGCGACGCTCAAAACGAAACTTTAAAATACTCAGATGAGGCTACAACAGATCTTATAGAAGCTGATATTGTTGTGATTGGTGTTCCTCTTTATAATTTTGGAATTCCAGCAGTATTAAAAGGCTGGATTGACCAGGTTGCAAGAGCTGGCAAAACGTTTAGTTATAATGAAAATGGACCAAAAGGATTATTGACAGATAAGAAAGTGATTTTATCTATTGCTTCCGGTGCCGTTTTTTCTGAGGGACCATACCAAAGCTATGATTTCTCTGAACCTTATCTGCGAACGGTTTTTGGATTTTTAGGAATTACAGATGTTACTGTTTTTCGTGTCGAAGGTTCTGCAATCCCACAATTAGCTGAGAATGCTTTGCCAAAAGCTTTAATAGCAGTTGAAGATTTTGCTTTTTAATTGAGTCATATACAAATTTAAACGGTCATCATTGTCATTTTACTTTGACAATGATGACCGTTTTATTTTTAATATCAAAATAATTATTATTTCTCGATAATCATTGTAATTCCTTGTCCGCCGGCAGCGCAAATCGAAATAAATCCTCTTCCTGAACCTTTTTCGTTTAATAACTTAGCCATAACACCAATTATCCTGCCTCCAGTTGCAGCAAAAGGATGCGCAGCTGCAAGACTGCTGCCTTTTACATTCAGTTTTTCTCTGTCGATTGCGCCGAGTGTTTTCTTTAAACCTAATTCGGCACTCAATTCGGGGCTTTCCCAGATTTTTAAGGTTGCCAAAACCTGAGCAGCAAAAGCTTCATGAATTTCATAAAAATCAAAATCCTGTAAAGTCAGTCCCGCTTTTTCGAGCATTCTGCTGGCGGCGAATAAAGGTGCTAGTAAAAGATTCTGCTGATTTTTGACATATTCAATCGCAGCAACTTCTGCAAAAGTAATGTAAGCTAGAATAGGTAGTCCGCGTTCTTTTGCCCATTCTTCACTGGCTAGAAGTATACACGATGCGCCGTCTGTAAGAGGTGTTGAGTTTCCAGCCGTTAATGTTCCGTTTGTTTTGTCAAATGCCGGATTTAATTTGGCTAACTTTTCGATTGAACTGTCTTTTCTCAGATTATTATCTTTGTCTAATCCGTTAAAAGGTGTGATCATATCATCAAAAAAACCTTCATCATAAGCTTTTGCCATATTCAAATGGCTTTTAAGTGCTAAATTGTCTTGGTCTTCTCTTGAAATCTTATAATATTTTGCAGTAATTTCAGTGTGACCGCCCATTGAAAGTCCGGTTTGAGATTCTTCGTTTCTCGGAACCAAAGGCGTTAAATCTGCGGGACGAAGTTTTAAGAAAGTCTTGATTTTTTCTCCCAATGATTTTGCTTTTCGAGCATTCAGCAAAATTTTTCTCAATTTTTCGCTTACTGCAATCGGCATGTCACTAATAGAATCTACACCTCCTGCAATTCCAGAATCAATTTGTCCTAAAGCAATTTTATTGGCGATATAAATGGCACTTTCTATTCCGGTATCGCACGCTTGTTGGAGATCGCAGGCTGGCGTTGCAGGATCGAGACTGGTTTTCATAACGCATTCTCTGATCAAATTACTGTCAGATGTATGCTTGATTACGGCACCACCAACAACTTCACCTAATAATTGACCTTTTAAATGGTATTTATCGATAAGTCCGTTTAAGGCGGCTGTCATCATTTCTTGATTTCCAACTTCTGCGTAAGCGGTATTGGCGCGTGCAAACGGAATTCTATTATAGCCAACAATGGCGACTTTTCTAATGGTATTGTTGTGATTCATTTTTATTTTTTTAGGGAAGGACTAATTTTATTTTCTAAGAATAAAGATAGGAAGAGTTATTTGTAATATGATATTAAGTACTTAAGATAATTTTATTTAGAGCATTTATAATAAAATTAAAGCTGTACTTTTTTATTTTTATTTAGAATGAATAAATATAATTTGGAAAACAAGATATTAGGAGTTACTTTTGCCAACGAAATTTAACACCTTACTAAAATGAATATAAATAGTATTAAAAAAATTTTCTTCTTAACAGTTCTTTTGGGTTCATTAAACATGATGAGTCAAGAGTTGGGAAAAGTGAGCGGAAAAGTTACTTTAAGTGGTAATGTCCCTGCAGAAAATGTTTCAGTTGCTCTTAAAGGAACAAAATATAGTGCAGTAACCAATTCTACCGGACAATACGAAATTAAAAATGTAAAACCAGCGTCTTATACCATTACAATCAGTTCTGTAGGAATTCATAGAATTGAAGATCAAATTGTAGTTACAGCAAAACAAACTACAAATAAAAACTTTTCACTTTCTGAAAGCCAGGAAGATCTTGATGAAGTAATTATTACAAAAAATAAATACAAACAAGACAAACCTTCATTGTCACTGCGTCTTCAGACTCCGATACTTGAAATTCCGCAAAACATTCAAATTGTTAGTGCCCAGACTTTAAAAGACCAGCAAATTATCAGTATGAGTGATGGCGTTATCCGTAATGTGAGTGGAGCGGTGCGTTTAGAGCACTGGGGAGATATGTACACAAATATCACGATGCGTGGATCTCAAATTCAAGCTTTCCGTAACGGATTTAATGTGGTTTCTTCTTTTTGGGGCCCCTTAACAGAAGATATGAGTTTTGTAGATCATATTGAATTTGTAAAAGGACCGGCAGGATTCATGCTTTCTAGCGGAGATCCAAGCGGACTTTATAATGTAGTTACTAAAAAACCAACCGGAATTACAAAAAACGAAGCGACTGTTATGGCAGGAAGCTATGATTTTTACAGAGCAAGTATAGATCTTGACGGTAAATTTGATGAAAAAGGTAAATTTTTATACAGATTTAATGGTGCATTTCAGAAAAAAGGATCTCATCGTCCTTTTGAGCACAATGACCGTTACGTAATTGCTCCGGTTCTTTCTTATCAAATTGATGATAAAACCAAAGTTACTTTAGAATACAATTATCAAATGGCCAATATGACAGAAGTAGGTTCGTACTATGTTTTTGGTGCTGATTCTGGAGGTTACGCAACAATGCCTGTAGACTTTACTATGACACAGCCAGGTTTGCCGGATACAAAAATTAACGACCACAGCGGATACTTGGTTTTTGAACATAAATTTGATGACAACTGGAAACTTACTGCTCAGACAACTTACTTTAAATATCTTCAAAAAGGATACAGCTCATGGCCAAGTGCTGTAGGTCCAGGTCCAGTAGATTCAAATTTTGACGGTATTCCAGAGGGAACTCTTGCCAATGGTGAAATTATTAGAAATGTTGGTATTTGGGATTCTGAAAGCAATATGTACCTAGGTCAAATATTTTTGAACGGAAAATTCAACACAGGTTCAGTAAGCCATAAAATATTGGGTGGAATAGACTTAGGAAGCAAAGATTATATTGCAGATTGGGGTCAGTCGCATGATCTTGACACTGTTGATAATCCATTTAATGTAAATGCTCCAAATTATGGCCCGCCTTCAAACGGAATGCCGAATTTTGACAGAGCAACTTCTTTAAAAGACAGAGCTTTGGCTGCGGGTGGTATTATGAATTCAGAATATGCTGCTGGTTATGCTCAAGATGAATTGGGTTTCTTTGAAAATAAATTAAGATTGACTCTGGCTGCAAGATACACTTGGATCAGCCAAGCAAGCTGGGGCGGTGCGCCAATCTCAGATTCTCATATTACACCACGTGTAGGAGTAAGTTATTCTGTAACAGAAAGTCTTGCCATTTACGGATTATATGATCAAGCTTTTACACCTCAATCAGGTATTATTAAAAGCGGTGATAAAGTAAAACCTCTTACGGGCAATAATATGGAAATCGGTATCAAAAAAGACTGGTTTGACGGTTCATGGAGTACAACTTTAGCAGCTTACAGCATTTTAAAGAAAAACGAACTTACATCTGATCCTGCTAATAGTCCTGGAGAACAATATTCTGTTGTTTTGGGAGAAAAAAGAGCGCAGGGTGTTGAGCTTGATTTGAGAGGAAAAATCTTTGATGGCCTTAATCTTATTGCAAACTACGCCTTTACAGAATCTATTGTAAATGAAGTTGACCCAGCGGTTTCTGCTGCAACCGGAATTAAAGTTGGCGACATTGTACCTGGATATTCTAAACATGTTGCAAATGCATGGCTAAATTATACGGTTCAAAGCGGTAAAATCAAAGGATTTGGAGCTTCTATTGGAGGAACCTTCCTTGACGGACGCCAAACGGATACTTGGAGTGTTGGACTTCAAAAACTGCCAAGTTATTTCAAGCTTGATGGAGGTTTGTCTTATGAGATTGGAAAAATTAAAGTTACAGCAAATGTTTTTAATATCTTGGATAAATACCTTTACAGCGGGTCTTACTATTCTTACCTTAATGCTTACTACTGGCAGACAGAACAGCCAAGAAACTTTAGAGTTGGGTTAACTTATAAATTCTAAGAATTTTTCATCTCGAATTTTTCATAAAAAAAGCATCCGTAAAGGGATGCTTTTTTTTTAAGTTACAAAGGTTCAGAGTTACAGAGGGTCAAAGGTTATAAAAATCCATTTAATCTGTGACATCTGTGGCCAAAAAACTACCCTTTTTTTATCAAAGGAATTACTTTTGTTCCAATGAGTTCTATCGCATTCATTAATTGGTTGTGAGTAAGCCCTGCATTATCCATTTGGAAAGTAAATCTTGAAATCCCGCCAAGTGATTCGCTGTGTCGCAAAATTTTCTCAGCAACACGCTCCGGACCACCTACTATCAAAACGCCTTCGTCATCAATAAGTCCATCGAATTTGGCTTTTGTTACTGGTGGCCAACCGCGCTCGAGTCCTAGTTTTGTCCAAAGTTCAGCGTAGCCCGGATAGTATTCTTCAATTGCTTTATCTGTTGTAGTTCCAACATAACCTGGCGAATGTATTCCTACTTTAAGTTCTTCTGGTTTATAACCTGCAGCTGCTCCAGCTTGACGGTACAAATCAATCAGTGGACGAAAACGGTGTGTCTGACCTCCAATTATCGCTACCATTAAAGGCAAACCAAGGCTTCCAGCTCTAATAAACGATTCTGGAGTTCCTCCAACGCCTAACCAAACGGGCAGTTTTTCCTGCAATGCCCTCGGATAAACCGGAAGATTATTTATTGCTGGACGAAATTTTCCTGACCAAGTCACAAATTCATTGTCTCTAACTTGTAAAAAAAGTTCCAATTTTTCTTTAAAAAGAGCATCATAATCATTCAGATTAAATCCGAAAAGGGGATACGCTTCAATAGATGATCCTCGTCCTACAACAATTTCAGCTCTTCCTTTAGAAATTAAATCTAATGTGGCAAAACTTTGATACACTCTCACAGGATCTGCAGCGCTTAAAACCGAAACAGCACTCGCTAATCTAATGTTTTTTGTCCTTGAAGCTGCGGCACTTAAAATTACAACTGTAGCCGAATCTAAAAACTCTTTTTTATGATGCTCTCCAATTCCAAATACATCAAGACCAACTTGATCTGCCAATTCAATTCTTTGAAGGAGCTGTTCCATAGCATCAACACTGCTTAAACTGTTGTTGCTTCCGTACATTGCCGAAGCAAAACTATCTATTCCTATTTCCATTTTTTTAATTTTTTAGCTTTAGTCTTTAAGCAATTAATGTGAAAATCCCAGCGAGACACTTGTAATAATGATTAAAATAACGATTGAAGTAATCACTACATAAAGGTAGTCTTTCTCTAAAAGGAAAGAAAACAACGAAAGTAAAACTCGAAATACCGGCGTTAAAAACAGCAGTATAATTCCAAAAAAGATAAGCGATTCGCCATTTCCTTGAATAACGCCTTTGTAAACAGAAGATATTACTTCAAAAATATTTTGGTCATTTTCTTTAAAAACGGAGTAATCTTCAATAGCTGTAGAATGTCGCATTAAATATACAATTCCGCCAACAAAAGCCACTGATAATGAAGTCCAAACGCCATAGCGCAATAGATTCCCTATAATGGATTGAAAGTCTTTTTCTCCAAATTTTTCGTTTTGCATAACTTTAGATTTTTCCATTAATTCCGTTATAAATCATATTTACTGCAAGTACAAAAATCAGACAGGCAAAAAATATTCTCAGTTTTTTAGGGTTTGTTTTCACTAATACTTTGGCTCCCGCCATTGCTCCAAACAAAACGCCAATAACAACAGGCATACAAATTCCGGGTTCGATATATCCTTTTTGAATGTAAATAACAGAACTTGCCATTGCCGTAACGCCCATCATAAAATTGCTGGTTGTAGTCGAAACTTTAAACGGAATTTTCATAATATTATCCATAGCGATTACCTTGAAAGCACCAGAACCAATTCCGAGCAAGCCCGACATCATTCCGGCAATTCCCATCATTCCAAAACCTCCAACTACATTTTTGGTTCCGTAACTGATTACTTCTCCGTCATGCGAAGGATAAGTTCCCTGAAGTTTTAGCTTTTTTGCTAATGAACTAGATTCTAATACGATATGTTCTTCTTTTTTTCGAAGTGAGTTTATAGCCGAGAAAATTAAAGTAAGTCCGAATAAAACGGCGATGAATGAAGTAGGAGCAATTGTGGAAAGCAATGCACCGCAAACAGCACCGATTGTAGTGGCAATTTCGAGGAAAATTCCCAGACGCATATTGGTAATTCCTTCCCGAACATAAGCAGCTGCAGAACCCGAAGAAGTTGCAATTACTGAAACCAATGCCGCGCCAATAGCATAATGAATATCGACTCCTAAAATGACTGTTAAAAGCGGAATAATAATAATACCGCCTCCTAAACCTGATAATGAACCAATAAAACCCGCTAAAAAAGCGCCAAGAATCATAATCAGGGTAAATGTAAGTACTGTCATTCGGATAAATTTTGTTTCCGCTAATTTACGAATAGAAATTTGCTGAGGGAGTTTTTAGGAGCTTAAAAAATACTTAAAAAGACGAAAACGTTTTTTTTATTTTACGGAACGACGTTGAAAATAAACATTTTTTTGTACCGATGAAATGTTCCTATGGAACAGGATGCCTATTTAACTTAAAAACTTAGGAGACCTTTTTATTACTTAGAGATCTTTACGTTTAATTTCAATGCATTAAACTTTTATTAACAAAAACTAAAACTTCATTAGTTTATATTTGTAAGAAGAAATTAATTCTAAAAGGCTGTCTTTATGAAAATCAAGTTGTTTGTTTACCTATTTCTATTGGTCATTTTTTCAGGATCGTCATATAGCCAAAATGTAAAATTGATTAATGTTGATCAGCTTTACGAAAGAATAAAAAATGGAAAAGACAGTACTTACGTAGTCAATTTTTGGGCAACTTGGTGCGCACCTTGTATTAAAGAATTACCACATTTTGAAAAGTTGAAATCCGAATTTAAAACAGAAAAATTAGCGGTATTATTAGTTAGTGTCGATTTTAAATCAAAATTAAGCACCTCAGTTATTCCTTTTGTGAAAAGAAAAAACCTGAAAAATGAAGTCTTTTTATTGAATGAAAGCAGTCCGCAGGAATATATTGACCGTATTGATCCTTCTTGGTCAGGCAGTATTCCGGCAACCATTTTCATCAAAGGTGATAAACGAAAATTTGTCGAAACGGAATTTACGTACGAACAATTATTAAATGAATATAAAAAACTGTAAACCTCTTAAACCATGAAAAAAATAATTCTTTTATTAGTACTGGCATTTTCTGCTTTTATTTCTCAGGCTCAAAATGCAACGCTGAAAGCTGGAGATCCTGCACCAGATTTTAAATTGAAAAATGTGGACGGTAAAGAAATTTCTTTTGCAAGTTATCCAAAAGCAAAAGGCTTTATCGTAGTTTTTACCTGTAATACTTGTCCGTATGCTGTAGCGTATGAGCAAAGAATTATTGAGTTGGATAAAAAATTCAGATCTCAAGGATATCCTGTAATTGCTATTAACCCAAATGATCCTGAAGCTTCAAAAGCTGATTCGTTTGATAAAATGCAGGATTTAGCAAAAGAGAAAAAATATCCATTTCCATATTTGTATGATGCAGGACAAAAAATTACAGATCAATATGGTGCAAAACATACACCGCATCTTTTTATCGTTTCTAAATCGGCAAAAGGAAATGTTATAGAATATGTTGGGGCGATTGACAATGATCCAGAAGGAACAAAAACAGAAAAAACGAAATATGCCGAAGAGGCTATTGCAGCATTACAAAGCAATAAAAAACCTGCAGTGACACAAACAAAAGAGATTGGATGTACTGTAAAAAGAAAAGCAAAAGCTTAATTTTTAGATTTTCTTCTAATAATAAAACGCCTCATTATTGAGGCGTTTTATTTTCTATAGACTTTTTAGTTTTTTCATAAAGACAGGAAATACTTCATTCAACTCGTCAAAAAGAGGATTTTTTCGGTGTTTTAATTTTATTTCTCCAAATAATTTCAAGCCAAGTGCAAACTGAGTTGCTTCTTCAGGCGTATCAAAAAGGTTTTTGTTTTTCATTCTTTCGATAATAGTGAAAATTTCATCGTGATTATCGAAATCTAATTCAAGTTCTTGGGCAGGCTCTGTTTCGCCGTTTGCATATTGCGACAATTTTAATGTCAAATGATATTTGTTAGATCTTTTTTCCATCTGATAATTACATAATTATTTTATCCATTTATCTACAATTACCTTAAAGGTTTCTTTGTATTGCTCTCCCACAGTTATTTCAATTTTATCTACAAAAATGGAGTTCTTGCTGATGGCACTTATTTTTTCTAGTGCAACAATAAAAGAACGATTCATTCGCATAAATTTTGATGAAGGCAGTTTTTCTTCAAGCGCTTTTAAAGAAATGAGCGACATTAAGGCTTTATCTGAATTTTCAAGATGCACTTTTACATAATCTTTCAAACTTTCGATATATAAAATGTCTTTTAAATTCACTTTTACCCAATGATATTCGACCTTTAAAAATATAAATTCATCATCAGGATTAAAAGAGTGGTTTTCTTGTGAAGATTCTTCGACCAATTGGCGCACTTTGTTTGCAGCGCGCAAAAATTCTTCATAACTAAAAGGTTTTAAAAGATAATCAATGGCATTAACTTTATAACCTTCAATAGCATAATGATTGTAAGCAGTTGTAAAAACAATCTTTGGCGATATTCCAGGCTGTTCTTGTAAAAGTCTTGCTAATTCCATTCCCGTTAAATTCGGCATATTAATATCCAAAAAAACAAGATCGGGCTGTTTTTCGCGAATTAAACCCATGGCTTCAACGGCATTGTCACAGCTGGAGATTAATTCCAGAAATGGTGTTTGCTCAATAAAAGTTTCTACGAGTTTTAATGCGAGTGGTTCGTCGTCTACTGCTATACATCTTAATGTTGTCATTAGTCTAAAGTTATTTGCAGTTTTACATTATACATGCCATTTTTGCCAATTCCAGCTTTTAATGAATGCTTGTTCGGATAAATTAAATGCAGTCTGCGTTTTGTATTTGTTAATCCAATACCGCCTTCGTCAGTGGTTGAAGATTTTTCGAAATAGGTATTTTCTACTTCAAATTCAAGAATGTTTCCCTTCTGTATAAGCGAAATATGTATTAGACTTTTATCAGTGGCATGAATACCGTGTTTAAAAGCATTTTCTACTAAAGGTAGCAATAACATCGGAACAATTGGGTAATCGTGTATTTTTTCTGGAATATCTGTTGTAATCGTCAATTTGCTGTTAGCTCGAAGTTTCATGATCGCGATAAAATCTCTCATAAATTCGGCTTCTTTTAGCAATGTCGTTCTTTCTTCAGTGCTGTAAAGAAGATATCGCATCATTCTGCTCAGCGTATGGAGCGCATTTCTCGAATCTTCAATATCAGTATAAGTAAGAGAATAAATGCTGTTAAGCGAATTAAAGAAAAAGTGCGGATTAATCTGTGCTTTCAGCATTGCTAATTCTGCGGCTGTTTTATCTTGTTCCAGTTTTTGTTTATGTTGGGCTGCTTTTTGCCAATATTGCAGCATTGACCAGCTTGTACTTATACCCAAAACCAGCAAAGTGAGCATTAAAACATAATTGTCAAAATAAGGATTTCTGTATTTTGTAAAACCTAAAACCAAACTTACTTTAGTGTGAACATCGGTTTGAGAAGAATAAAAATACGCGATAATCTGCATGGCAAAAATTATAAGAAAAGACCAGACTAAATAAGGAGTGGTGTTGTTTCTTATGATTGTTTTTGGAACTATGATTTTTGCATTAGAGTAAAAAATAATAATTAAGAGAATCAATATGATAATCTGCCAAAGCCAAAAAACAGACGGCAAAACTACATTCCATGTTATAGGAATATAAAATAGCATGATAAATCCCAATAATAACCAGGCAAGGATATGTAATCCCGCAAACATATAGGGTCTAGAAAGGTTTGGTGCCATTATAAGTTATGATTTTTATTGACAATATTACATTTTATTTGCATATGATCTTTTAACCAATCGTCCAAAATGGCGCTATAATCTCTAAAAACCGCTTTACAGACGACGAGCCTCAATTGAAAAGGCTGTAGATGCATCTGTATAATTTTAATCGTGTGACAATCCATTTATGTCGATTCTATTGGCCTCTACGTCTATTGAAAAATTGCCGCTTACACTATTTTAGTTCCTTTGTTTATTAATAAATAGATAATCTCATATTTGATAAAAATGAATAAGCAATCTTTTTTAGGCATTCTTGCTGCAACAGTTATCATCACTTCATGTGGAAATAAAAACGACCAAGCGGCACAAGCCGGAGCGGCTCAAGTTAAAGAGTATAAAACACTGGTATTGCAACCAGAGTCAGCAACATTAAATACTGATTTTCCTGCGAGTATTCAAGGGCAGCAAAATATAGAAATCCGTCCAAGAGTGGAAGGTTATATTGATAAGATTTTTGTTGATGAAGGTGCTGTTGTAAAAGCAGGCCAGCCTTTGTTTAAAATCAGTGCTCCAGAATATGAGCAGCAGGTTCGTACTGCGGCGGCAAGCATTAAAAGTGCTCAAGCAGAAGTAAGTGCGGCAAAACTGGCTGTTAACAAAGTAAGACCTCTTGTCGAAAAAGGAATTATAAGTAAATATGATTTAGAGTCGGCTCAATATACTTATGAATCGGCGGTTGCTAATTTGGCTCAGGCAAATGCGGCTTTAGTAAATGCTAAAACTAATTTAGGCTATACTACTGTAACAAGTCCAGTTAATGGAGTTGTAGGTTCAATTCCGTTTCGTTTAGGAAGTTTGGTAAGTTCAAATACAGCTGAAGCTTTAACGACTGTTTCCAGTATTGGAAATGTGTATGCCTATTTTGCTATGAATGAAAAAGCTTTACTGAATTTTACACAAAGCGGTTCTGGAACTACAATAGCGCAGAAAATCAAACAATTCCCACCTGTCTCATTATTACTTTCAGACGGTTCAGAGTACACTGAAAAAGGTCGTATTGAAACTGTAAATGGACTTATTAATACTGAAACTGGTTCTGTAAACATCAGAGCAAGATTTGCTAATCCAAAAGGAATTATCAGAAGCGGAAGCAGCACGACAGTTCGAATTCCAAATGAAGTAAAAGATGCTATGATCGTTCCTCAGAGCGCTACATTTGAACTTCAGGACAAAATTTTTGTTGTAACAGTAGGAAAAGACGGAAAAACGAAAAACGTCAATATTACCAAACTTGAAAACACAGCTGGAAATTATTATGTAGTAACAAGCGGCTTAAAAGCTGGAGATCAAATTGTATTAGAAGGAGTTGCCTCTTTAAAAGAAGGAAGCGAAATAAAAACTCAAAATCAGCAACCAGAAACGGTTTACGCAGACTTAAAATAAAAGCCAATGTTTAAAATATTTATACAGCGACCAGTACTTTCTACAGTAATATCGGTCATCATCGTAATTTTAGGTGTTTTAGGACTTGTTGAGTTGCCTATTTCTCAATATCCGGATATTGCACCGCCTACAGTAAACGTTTCAGCCAGTTATACCGGAGCCAATGCAGACGTAGTGCTTAAAAGTATTGTAATTCCGCTGGAAGAGCAGATTAATGGTGTGGAGAACATGACTTACATGACATCTTCAGCAACCAATGACGGAAATGCGTCTATCAAAATTTTCTTTAAAGTAGGAACAAACCCAGATTTAGCAGCGGTAAACGTGCAGAACAGGGTTTCTCGTGCAACAAGTTTATTGCCAGTTGAGGTAACTCAAGCAGGTGTAACCGTAACGAAAAGTCAGAGCAGTAACTTATTGATTTTTTCTTTATACAGTGATGACAAAGCTTACGATCAGACTTTTCTTCAAAATTATGCGAAGATCAATCTTGTACCGCAAATTCAGCGTGTTGTTGGAGTAGGAGATGTAACAGTTTTTGGGGCAAAAGATTACTCTATGAGAATCTGGCTAAAACCAGACATCATGCAGCAATACAAGCTGATTCCGAGTGATATTTCGGCTGCTCTAGCAGAACAAAATATAGAAGCGGCGCCAGGTAAATTTGGTGAAAATGGAGATCAGGCTTTTCAATACGTTATTAAATATAAAGGGCGTTTAACAAGTGCTCAGGAATTTGGAGATATTGTGATAAAATCTGTTGGAAACGGACAAATATTACGATTAAAAGATGTTGCTAAAGTAGAATTAGGATCTCTAAGTTATTCTTCTACCATTAAAACAAACGGAGTAGAATCCGCGGCAATGGCAATTAGCCAGACTCCAGGATCTAATGCACGTGACGTAATCAACAACTCGAAAAAATTGATTGAGGAAGCGGCAAAAAGCTTCCCGAAAGGAGTAAAATACACACTTTTAGTTGACGTTAACGAAAACCTTGATGCTTCTATTGAAAAGGTAATTCACACTTTGATTGAAGCTTTTATATTGGTTTTTATCGTAGTATTTATTTTCCTTCAAGATTTTAGATCTACTTTAATTCCGGCGATTGCAGTTCCGGTTGCTATTGTAGGAACGTTTTTCTTCCTTAATTTATTCGGTTTCACGATTAACTTATTAACGCTTTTTGCAATGGTTTTGGCGATTGGTATTGTGGTAGATGATGCTATTGTCGTCGTCGAAGCAGTGCACGCGAAACTGGATCATGGGTATAAATCGTCTAAAAAAGCGACAATCGATGCAATGAGTGAAATTTCGGGAGCGATTATTTCGATTACACTTGTAATGGCTGCCGTATTTATTCCAGTAACTTTTATTACAGGATCTACCGGAGTTTTTTACAAACAATTTGGTATCACATTAGCAGTTGCCATTATCCTTTCGGCTGTAAATGCATTGACTTTAAGTCCAGCATTATGTGCGTTACTTTTAAAACCTCATGCTGACGATCACAAACATAAAAGTTTTATTCAGAGATTTTATACCTCGTTCAACGTTGCATTTGATAATGTAACCAACAGATACAAACGCTCGGTTAGTTTTCTTTCCGTTAAAAAATGGATTGTACTTGCAGCGATTCTTATTGCCAGTGCAGGATTATTTTATATGATGAAAACGACACCTTCTGCTTTCGTTCCTGCGGAAGATCAAGGAACTGTTTTTGCTAATATTAGCTTACCGCCATCAGCTTCTATGGAACGTTCTGATGTAATAGCTAAAAGAGTAGACAGTATTGCGCACACCATTCCAGGTGTTAAAAATACCCTTCGTATTGTAGGGCAAAACTTTACAGCAGGTGCGGGTAGTGCATACAGTATGGTAATTGTAAAATTGTTGCCTTGGGATGAACGTGAATTAAGCGTTAATGACGTAATTGGACAGCTTTTTGCCAAGACAAGCGGTATTCGTGAAGCTAATATTTTCTTTATTTCGCCTCCAACTATTCAAGGTTTTGGACAAAGTGGTGGATTCGAATTTCAATTGCAGGACAAAGGAGGCCATACAACTGCCGAATTCTTTAAAGTAAATACTGAATTTTTAGAAAAATTATCGAAACGCCCTGAAATTCAATATGCAACAACGCCATTTAATCCAGGTTTTCCTCAATATATGATGGATATTAATCTGGCTAAAGCCAAAGATGCTGGTGTTTCAATCAATTCTATCTTGTCAACGATGCAGGGTTATTATGGTGGATTGTATGCTTCGAATTTCAATAAATTCGGAAAACAATATCGTGTTATGATTCAGGCTTCGCCAGAATTCAGGACCAATACAGAAGGATTGAACAAAATATTTGTACGCAACAGCGCTGGAAATATGGCGCCAATTACAGAATTTGTAAAAATGACCAGAGTTTTTGGACCTGAATCTATCTCGAGATTTAACCTTTTCTCTTCTATTGCAATTACCGGAGCTCCAAATACTGGATTTAGTTCTGGAGATGCTATTAAGGCAATTCAAGAAGTTGCAGCAGAAAATCTTCCAGCAGGTTACGGATATGAATTCTCAGGATTAACTCGTGAGGAATTAGCTTCAGGAAGTGAAACTATTTTCATCTTTATTCTGTGTTTGGTTTTTGTTTATTTCTTGTTAAGTGCGCAGTATGAGAGTTATATCCTCCCATTTGCTGTATTATTCTCGATTCCGTTTGGATTAGCCGGAGCTTATTTGTTCTCGATTATTTTCAAACTAAACAGTAACATTTATCTTCAGATTTCCTTGATCATGCTTATCGGACTCCTTGCGAAGAACGGTATTTTGATTGTCGAATTTGCCCTTGAAAGAAGACGTAAAGGATTGCCGATTGTTCAAGCAGCAGTTGAAGGAGCCGTAGCGCGTTTAAGACCAATTTTGATGACATCTTTTGCTTTTATCTTAGGACTTGTACCGTTGATGTTTGCATCAGGAGCGGGAGCTGTCGGAAATAAATCAATTGGAACTGGAGCTGTTGGAGGTATGTTAATCGGAACCATTTTAGGAGTTTTTGTTATTCCGGTTTTGTTTATCGTTTTCCAGACTTTACAAGAAAGAATTAGTGGTCCGGCAAAGGAAAATTACGATGACGAAGGCGATGATGACGAGGAAATACAACTTATAGAAGCTCATAAAGAGTAATAATTTAATTCAGAAGAAATGACTCATAGTTCAAATAAATATATTCTAATGGTAATTGCAGCCGCGCTTTTAAGTGCATGCTCAATTACTAAAAAGTACGAACGACCAACAACACTGTCGACAGATAAGCTTTATCGTGATCAGGCTTCCGCCGATTCGACTACGATTGCTAATATGCCTTGGCAGAGCGTTTTTAAGGATGAAAAACTAAATGCGTTGATTCAAAAAGGATTAGATAATAACCTTAATTTGAAAAATGCTATTGAAAATATTATACAGGCTCAAGCTTCGCTTCGTCAAAGTAAATTGGCATATTATCCAACATTACAGCTCGATGCCAACGCAACACGAACCAAACAATCTGAAGCAGGATTAAACTTTCCTGCAGGAATTAATATCAATACCCTGACTACAACTTATAAATTAGGTTTAAGCACATCTTGGGAAGCTGATATCTGGGGGAAACTAAGCAGTTCTAAAAGAGCAGCTTTAGCTTCGTACTTAGCTACAGATGCAGCGAAACAAGCGGTTCAGACACAACTAATTTCAGACATTGCAAATAATTATTTCTTGTTATTAGCATATGACAAGCAATTGAAAATCACGCAGGAAACATTAGAAAGCCGTGTAAAAAATGTAGAAACTATTAAAGCTTTAAAAGAAGGTGCAATTGTAACTGGTGCGGCGGTTGTACAAAGTGAGGCCAACCAGCATGCAGCCGAAGTTTTGATTCCGGATTTGAAACAAAGCATTCGTGAAACCGAAAATGCTATTAATATTTTATTAGGACAAGCACCAGGACCAATCGACAGAGGAGAATTAGGAACGCAGGTTATTCCTGAAAATATTGCAATTGGTGTGCCTTCTCAATTATTACAGAATCGTCCAGATGTTCGTCAGGCAGAATATAATTTCAGAGTTGCTTTTGAATCGACAAACCTGGCTAGAACCTATTTCTACCCAAGTTTAACGCTCACAGCAAGCGGTGGGTTTTCGAATTTAGAATTAAAAGACTTTTTCAGTAATTCTATTTTCTATTCGATAATTGGCGGATTAACGCAGCCGATTTTTAATCAGGGTTTAAATAAAACAAGATTAACAACAGCAAAGTCGCAACAACTGCAAGCGTATAATAATTTCCAGCAAAGCCTATTGACGGCTGGGCAGGAAGTTTCTAATGCTTTGTATTCCTACCAAATGGCTGTTGAAAAACAAGATTCAAGAGAAAAACAAATTGAAGCCTTAACTAAAGCAGTTGATTATACACAACAGCTTTTAGAATATAGTTCTGCTACGAATTATACAGATGTATTAACATCAGAACAAAACCTTTTGGCAGCGCAATTAAGTGGTATAAATGATAATTTGCAGAAACTGCAGGCTGTTGTTAATTTGTACAGAGCTTTAGGCGGCGGTTGGAAATAATCGAAATTACTCTTATTTAAATATTTAAAAAACGCCTCAAATCTGAGGCGTTTTTTATTTGAAGTTTTATGTCGGTTATAAAGTCCTGTTCGTCGATTGGTTTAGTGGTTCTGTATAATGAATGCGATAATCAATTTTATTGGCATTACTTTAGCTTTGTTTAAATCAAATTAACATTTAAACAATAGAAAACATGAAAAAATTAGTATTCGCCTTAGTGCTCTTTATGAGTATATTTTTTGCTCACGCACAAGTTTCAATTAATGTAAACATTGGAACTCCTCCTAGCTGGGGACCAGAAGGAAACGATGACAGCAGATATTATTATTTACCTGATATTGATACTTATTATGATGTTGCTCAAAGTCAGTACATCTATGCTAATAATGGTAAATGGGTTCGTGACAGCAGGCTTCCCTCAAAATACAGACAATATGATTTGTATGGAGGTTACAAAGTAGTTTTAAATGATTATAAAGGAAATACTCCTTACACATATCACACTAAACACAGAGCAAGCTATCCTAAAGGATATCATGGAGCACCTCAAAAAAACAGAGGAAATAAACCTGAGAAAAACAAATCTTATAACAACCAAAAACCAAAAAGAGATAATCCGAAAAATACCAAAGGAGATCCAAGAGGAAATTCTAAAGGAGATTCTAACAATGATCATAAGCAAAAACACGATGATCGCCACTAATTCAAAAACATGACAAATGAAAAACGCCTCAAATTATTGAGGCGTCTTTTTTTAGTACAACTATATAGTTTTAGATTAATTCTTTACCTTAAAAAACACTTATATTTGTTATTCACTTTAAGCTGAACGGCTTTCAAAATTAATAAAAATGTTTGATGTTCTTTTTTCTCATATTCTTAAAAAAGTATCCTTGACGGAGGAAGAAAAAAGCACTATCAAAAGTTTTTTTATTTCTAAAAACCTTCGAAAGAAAGAATTTTTACTTCAAGAAGGAGAAATTTGCAGTTGCCTTTCATTTGTATCAAAAGGCCTGCTGCGTTCTTATTATATTGATGACAAAGGCGACGAACATATGAACTTGTTTGCTTGGGAAGGCTGGTGGTCGTCTGATATTTATAGTTTTAGCTTTGGTGAAAGTGCTCAATTTAATATTGATGCGCTAGAAGATTCTGAATTGCTTATGATTACAAGAGAAAATTTAGAGAAAATGACTTTACAGGTTCATAAAATGGATCGTTATTTCCGTATTCTTTTCCAAAATAGTCTCGCAACAAAAGAACGAAGATTAGTCAGTTCGAATTCTTTTACTGCAAAAGAAAAATACATTCAATTAGCTGAAACCAATCCAGAAATGATTCAGCGCGTTCCTCAAAATCTAATTGCTTCTTATCTGGGTTTAGCACCAGAAACATTGAGCCGTATTAAAAAAAATATTGCTTTGGGCAAATAATTTAACTGCGTAAAATTAATGCAATACTTGATCCAGATCAATTGGCAATAATTTACATCGCCTTAATTTTGTTTTTTTAATATAAAAATTTAAAATACAAAAATAAAGATGTCACAAAAAGCACTCCCTAAAATATTGATCACTGGCGCTACAGGTCAGGTCGGAAGTAAAACAATCAATTTTCTTTTATCAAATTCTGACGTAGAAATTATTGCAGCAGTACGAACGGCAGAAAAAGCAAAACCTTTTACGGCATTAGGCATCAAAACAGTAATACTTGATTTTGATGATGAAAATACACATTTACCTGCATTAGAAGGCATTGATCGCATTTTGATAGTGACAGGTTATACTGTTGATATGCTTCGCCAAAGCAAAGTTTTATTAGACAATGCCAAAAAAGCAGGAGTAAAGCATGTAGTACATTTAGGCGCGTGCGGGCCAGATAACACTACTATCGGACATTGGGCTTGGCATCAGTTGGTAGAACGTTATATAGAGTGGTCTGGTTTTACATTTACGCATTTGCGTCCTGAAACTTTTATGCAGAATTTGCTCAGTTATGGAGGTAAAAAAGCGATTACAAACGGCGTAATAAATGCATATGTTGAAGGCGCACGATTGAGCTGGGTTGATGTAGATGATGTGGCTCATGTTGCTGCGATCGCATTGCAAAATCCTGAATTACATTCTGGAAAAACATACCGATTAGGATATGATGCCTGTTCGTTTGATGATTTGGCTGTAAAAATGACTTCAATAATTGGTAAACCTTTTCGTTACGAAGCGCTTTCTCCCGAAATATTTCTTCAAAATATGATTGAAGCTGGTGCAGAGATGGCTTATATGGGCTGTGTTTATGAACATTGGAAGAGATATGCAGCTGGAACAATTCCAGGTGCAGATGAAACTTTTGATAATTTTGAAGGAATTACAGGAAAAGAGCCCACAAAATGGAATGACTTTATCGAAAAACATAAAGCAGAATTGAATTATTAGAAATATTTGCAAATAAAAAAAGCCTTCAAAAATTACATTTGAAGGCTTTTTTTTATAATTAATAACTCAACTTTTAAGTTGAAAAAGTCAATCCTTTAGCTTTAAAACTGCTAAATAAAACTTGACGAGCACTGCTGACAGATTCTTCGGTACGGTAAATACTGCACCAGAATTTTATTAGTAATTTATATTTTCCATCAGAAATTGCAGTGTAAAAAATTTGCGGTGTTTTAGTTGTATTCACTAATGCTAAACTTTCAAGAGCCTGCATTACAGTTGCATTTATATCGTCTGGAGTTGTTTCACCACTTATTTCTATTGAAATTTCTACAAGTTTAAAATTGTCTGTATACGTCCAGTTGGTAATGTTTTGAGATAATAAATTTCCGTTCGGAATAATAATTTCAGCACCGTTTGGAGCATTAATTTTAGTTGTACGCAATCCCATTGATTTTACTCGGCCAGATTCTGAACTGATTTCAATTACATCTCCAATCTGAATGGGTTTGTCAAAAATTAATATGACTCCAGAAACAAAGTTATTTACCACATTCTGAAGTCCAAGTCCAACACCCACACCTAAAGCACCCAAAAGTATACTCAATTTATCTAACGGCATTCCCGAAGCGGCAACCGCTAAAAGATAACCTCCAATTAAAACAATAAGTCTTGTAATCAATAGCTTAGAGTGTTGTCTTTTATTAACGTTTTCTTCGTTTTCATCATCAATTTCACCAAAAAAGTAAGCTACATATTTTTGAAGCAAATGAGCAATCCAAATAATTATAAAGAAAAGTACAATATTTCCTAAGGTAAAAGTAATGCTTCCGATAGTATTAGGATGACTTAACAGCGAACCTAAAGAAGAACGAAGTGATTCCCAAACATTTAAATTAGAAGCAATTACAACAAGCCACATATAACTGATTACAATTATAAAAGGCTTTTTGAGTGTTTCAGATAAATTTTCGTGATCAAAAAGCTTTTCGAAACCACGTTTGATTCGCGTTGTATAGATCTGTAAAATAATAATTTCTAAAATTATTTTAAGAAGTACACTCAAAGCAATTATCTGCGTAAGCGAAATAAAAGCAGTCAAGCTCAACATATTCGAAAGAGATACTCTTCCAAAAAGATTGTGAAGTATTGATAATCCGTTCAATGCAATAAAAATAATGCTGGCCCATTTAAAGAATCCTTTTATATACAACTGATCTTTAATGCTTTTGATTTGAACCAAACCATAGCGAATTCCAAAAACATTAATAATAATAAAAGCACAGCGCTGTATAAGCCCAACTTCTATAAATAAATCAAGGAAACAAAGGGTAAAAAACAATCCTAAAAGAATGATCCAATTTCGCATTGATTTTTTTGACCATTTATCTTTGAAAAGGAGGGTCAGAATTCCAAGTAAAATAAGATGAAGCAATTCCAAGAACATTGCAGGAGCATATAAATTACTGACTACTGCAATATTAAGTCCGATTACTAAAACGGGAAGCAATACACCTCTGTTTAAATATTTAAAGTTAAACTGAGCTAAGTTTTCAGAATATCCGTTGGTTCTCAGGTATTTTAAATTACGCGAAATATACCACGCCAAAAGTCCCATAAAGAAGATTAAGGCAATCAAGCCACCAGTGCGATAACTCAAATAGTAGGCAGCGACATTTTCTTCGATAACTATTTTAGCTCCAATATTTTGTGCGGTAGTTTTTCTCGGAATAGAATCATTAATACTCCATAAAAAAGGATATTCTTTATGCAGCATGCTGATTCCTGATTTTTCAAGGTGGTTTTCCACTGTAATTATAGCATTCGAAACTGCAATTTTTCGTTGTACAGTAATCCTTTTTTTGGTGTTCAGAATTCCTTGATTTTTAGTCATCAGGCTATCTGTACTCAGGTATTTCTTTTTAAGATTTGCAAATTCTCTTTTAAATTGCTTGCGTCGAATCGTATCTTTTATAAGGGCCATCAACGTTTTGTCTTTGCGCAATTCGATAAATCGGCCTTTAATTTTTTCGAGATTTTCGTTTCGTAAATTAATCGCAGCATTTTGCTCGTCTAATTGCAGCTGAATCTCTTTTAGAACCGTGTGATACATTTGCTGATTGCGCACATTTGGGTTGGCGCCTTTCAAACTTGCTAAAATGAGGTCGAGTTTGCTTTGAGTTCTTTTGATTTCGCTAAACAAATGATGCGAAGCACTGTCAAAATCAGCATCGTTGTAAGCAGATTCCATTACTTCGCCAGCTTTTTCTATAGCCATTAAATAATCGCTGTCTGTAGTAGTTTCTTCAAATAATTTTGAGCGGCTTTCTTTTTTTTGCGGCTGCGTCTGCGAGTAGGAAAGAGGCGCGAAAAATAATGCAGTCAGTAAGGCGAATAAATAGAGATAACTTCTTTTTTGAATCATAATTTAAAGAATAAATTTAGGGTCTTCAAATTTAATTTTTTTTAATCGACTTCCGTGTGATAGTGAAGAAATAATGTAAAATAGTTATAAAGATATTTTGAACTTTAAATAGATTATAAATCAGGGCGACTTTGAATCTTTCACAAAAAGAATCTATTAAAATTTAGCCTCAAATTTTTTGATTTTGAAGTTTTTTGATTTGATAACTTTCCCATTATCTGTAATCATAATACAGCTGTATTCAGGATATTTTTGAAGTAAAAGCAATCCTTCTTTTTGACCCAAAACCATAAGGGAAGTACTGAGTCCGTTTGCTGTTTCGGCATTTGGACCAAAAACAGAAACACTGCACAAACCAGTTGCAGGATAACCCGTTGCAGGATTTATAATATGTGAATAGCGCTTGCCATTAAAAACAACAAACTTTTCATAACTGCCAGAAGTAGTGACAGCTTGCTGTTCTAAGGGAACAACTGCCAAAAGTTTTTCAGGATCAAACGGATTGGTGATTCCAATTTTCCAAGGATTTCCGTTAGGCTGTTTTCCCCACGTACTCATATCGCCAGAACCATTAATTATTCCAGCTTTAATGCCTTTTGCAATCATCATGGCTCTACATTTATCAGTTGCGTAGCCTTCGCCTAAAGCACCGAAACCAATCTTCATTCCTTTTAATTTTAAGAAAATGGTCGATTGAGCACTGTCTAAAATAATGTTTTTAAAACCAACTTTCTCTACCGATTTTTTTATGGCTTCCGCCGAAGGCATCTCGGTCATTGATCCATCAAATTTCCAGATTCTGTCCATTGCCGCAAAGCTTACATCAAAACCGCCGTTTGTTATTTCAGATAATTTTATAGCTCTTTCTGTGAGTTCAAAAACTTCTCGATCAACTTTCACGGGTTTGATTCCTGCGTTTTGATTCACTTCAGAAACTTGCGAAGTTGGTTTCCAATCTGAAATTAAATTTTCAATTCGGGTAATTTCGGCAATTACAGCCTCTATGTTTTTTTCCGCTTCAAGCGTATCATTTGCGACGATTGTAATATCAAAACGTCCTCCCATAAGCAGTGTGGTTTTTTTTCGTAAAACCTGCGCGTTGCTTAATGAGCTGCTCAGTATTATAAAGAGAATAAAAAACTTATAAAGCGTTTTGTAATTCATGGCTATAAAAATTTTAATAACAATCGGTAAGTATTTGATTGTTTTGCTTATAACTTGAAAAATCTTTATTTCCGTCTGAAAGACATAAGTTATTCAAAATCGATTCTACATCTTTTTGCATCGCAAGCGAACCGCAAATCATAATTACGCCGCCGTGATCTAATAAATCTGTAAAAAATAATGCATCGCGTTTTATTAAATCCATTACATAAAAATGTTCTGCTTCGCGCGATAAAGCCAAATGAAAACTCTGAAGCTTTTGTTTCGCTATCATTTCTGATGTAAATTTTTTGTAACCTACAACAGTTTCAGTTTCCATTCTAAAACCCGAATATAAATGAGTTTCAACTTTTTTCTTATTTTGTGCGATCATTCCAAGAAAAGGAGCAATTCCAGTTCCATTTGAAATGAGCGCCACTTTTGATGCTTTTTTAGGAAAATGAAAAGCATAATTATTGATAATTCTCGCTTTTATACTATTTCCTGGTTTAAGTTCATTTAAAAAACCAGAACCCAATCCGTGAGGATGTAATTTTACAACCAATTGGATATTACCAGAATGATTTCCAATAGAATAAAGGCGTTCTCGTGTATCGTTTGCCGGATATATAGCCAATAAATCTCCTGATATAAATTTAGCCCGCATATTGGCGCGTAATGTAACTAAGAAAGTCTGCTCTGTTTCTGAAACTACAGTTTTATCTAGAACCATCAATTTTTGCAAGCCTTTTGGAACGTGATTGTAAACAGACGGCGTCGTTGATAATGAAATACCTGCTTTGGTACTCCATAATTTTATCCAATTTACAAATTCTTGTGCGGATTTATCGTTTACTGTTTGAACATCTAGAAAACGTTCAGCCCAATTTTGAACCGCTAAAAGTGTATCAATTTCGAAAGCAAAAGCGCAAAAATCAGGATAAGCTTTTGAACCAAAACCCACTACAGAAAAGTTGATATTTTGCTGCTGATTGTGTTTCTTTAAAAGCGATAAAAATTTACTTCCGTTAGATGGAGCATCTCCCAAACCATGTGTAGATGATAAAACGATAATATGCTCTGCTTTTGGGAATACAGTATAACTGTTCAATTCTGCAATAAAAGCCTTTTGTCCGTGATCTATTAATTGTTTGAGAATTGCATTGGCAAAACGCAATGTACTTCCGTTCTCAGAACCAACTAATAAAATGAATTTACTTTCGTTAGCCTTGAATTTATTTTTGATTCTGCTTGATCTTCTTTTTAAAGTAATCGCAAAACCTGAGTAAATAAAAAAGAGAATATTTAAACAGGCAACCGCTAGAATTAAAGCCCACACAGCGTTTATTCTTCCGGTATGAAGGTCAAGACTAAAGTCTGCAAATTGAACAGTTATCGGCGACTGTTTCTCTGTAACCACAGCGCCCGTAACCTGATTTACTTCGATTTCGCGGTCTTTTAATTCAATT
This sequence comes from Flavobacterium sp. MR2016-29, assembly GCF_015350695.1. Classification (NCBI taxonomy): domain Bacteria; kingdom Pseudomonadati; phylum Bacteroidota; class Flavobacteriia; order Flavobacteriales; family Flavobacteriaceae; genus Flavobacterium; species Flavobacterium sp. MR2016-29. Next base: position 417,168 of record NZ_JADKPU010000001.1, on the reverse strand, counting down.
ATATAATATTCCTCTGGATCATCTGTAAAAGGAAATTCGATTTTTTTTACATCTGATAAAAGTGTAGTTTTAAAGATAGAAGTTTTTTTGGCTTCCGCCGAAAGTTCTGTTTTTACGGGTTTCGTTTTTTCCTCACCCATGAAAAAATGAAATCTTTCCAGCGATAAATACGTTCCCGTAAGTGCTATAATCAAAATGGGAATTAAAGCCAATCTTCCTAAAACAACATGGTAATATTGAGCAAAATACTCTTTGATTACTTTCGAAAAGAAATTACGGATTCCTCTTTGCCTATTCAAAACTAAAGCAAAACCAGAAATTGAAATCAGCAGCAATAAAAATGAAATTACACCAACAAAAAAGCGTCCAGCTTCATGAAGAAATAGAGATCGATGAAAACTCGTCACCCATTGAATAAACTCACTTTTTTTTACTGGAGTTCCTAATGCTTTTCCTGTTTTTGGATCAATGTATGCGTTAATATCATTTCCATCCTCATCGATAGCCTTAAGCGTTACAAATTGATTGTAATCTACACTGAGCTCCGTAATTTCAGGATATACCTTTTTTAGCACAGGCAATGTTTCTCCCAAAGTTATTTGATTGAAATTTTCTGCCTTATATGGAAGTGTTTTTTCCTGAACAGCATCGACTGCGAGAATGATACCCGTTACAGATGCCAAAAGCAGAAACAAAGAAGAAAACAAGGCTAGAACCAAGTGTGTGTAACGCCAAAAAGAAAGAGTCATGTAATGTAAGCTATTGAGATATGATCAAAGATTTAAGCTTTGTCAAAGTTTAAATCTTTGACAAAGCTTTATTTAGCAGTAAGTAAAAATTAAATTTTACTTAATCTGACATAGCGAATATAGCCTTTTCCTTCTGTTTTATCAGCAAGACCTTCAGTAGTAAGCGGAATTTCTAAATCGCTAACATAATATTTTTGGTCTTCCACTGCCGATTCAAATCGCAATTTGTATCCTTTGTTAATTTTAGAATCTTCAATTTCAATTGTAGTAACACTGCGGTCTCCGCCAGTTACAGATGCTCCTGTTTTTGCACTGATATCAGCAGGTTTCGCAGTCTGAAATTTATTCCATTCTTTTAATGATTTGTACCATTTTTTATCGTCGCCCATTACGTAAAGTGTTTTTTCGTATTCACCATTTGGTTTAATAAGCGAAACTACAATATAAGCACCTTCTCCCATATAATTTGCCATCTGAAGCATGCATTTGTATTTGCTTTGCGCCGAAGCTTGAAAAGAAATAAGGCAGATTAATGAAGCTGTAAGCGCTATTTTAAATATTGATTTCATTTTTTTTAATTGTGAGTTGTGAATTGTGAAATGTGAGTTGTGAAATGTAAAATGTAGTTTTTAGATTCGAAATGATTAGTTTAACATAGCATTTCACATTTTACATTTTATTTTTTACTAAAAAACTATTTTAAAAATTCGATTGAAACATTTTGTTTTGTCAGAGATTCGTTTTCTTTTGCTAAAGCATACGCGCTTTCATCAAATTCTGTTGTAATTTCTTTTTTGGCACCAATTGAAAGCAGGTATTTTAAAACAGCATCATCTTTAGCAACCAATGCTGCTTTATGCAAAGCAGTTAAACCATCTTTGTTTTTAGCATTTACGTCGATATTCAAATCGGCTAATTTTTTCAGTAAAGATAAATCGTTTTTAGCTGCTGCAAAATGATATAAAGTGCTTCCGTCTTTTTGTTGAGCAGCCAAGTTTAATCCTTTTTCTTGAAGCAATTTTTCTTTAGCAGCAAAAGGGTCCTGTTTCGGATCTGGTCTGTAAGATTGTACCAAATACACGCCTAAATTATTGCCATCTTTGTCAGCAACATTTACATCAGCACCTTTTGATAAAAGCAAGGCAACTGCTTCAGGCGTTCCTGATTTTACAGCAAATATCAAAGCTGATTCTCCTTTTGTATTTTTTAAATTAATGTTTTTTGCTATTGGCAATAATTGCTCTAAAGCACCATTTTCTCTAGCTCCTGCAGCGATCATAAATGGAGTATTTCCTTCTTTATTAACTTTATTTGCATCGACACCTTTCGCCAAAAAATAGCTGATAATTTCTTTTTGATTTGGTTTTGCTGCCAAAAGATGCAATACATTCTCGCCAGATCTGTTTTCTGCAGTTGGTTTAATTTTTATTTCCTCAACTAAAAATTTATACGCTTCAAGCGAAGTTGTTTCTCTTCGATTTCCTTGTGTCGCGATCAAAAGAGCATTGTCCGTATGTTTTACTTTTCTTTCTAATAATTTTTTCAAAAGCGCAATATTTCCTGTTCTGGCAGCATAATCAAAAGCTGTATTTCCGTTATTGTCAACATCTTTAAGAGAAAGTCCTTTTGTTATAAGATAGTCGGTAAGTGTCAAATCTTTATCAGACGGAATGCCTAAAAGCAATAAATTTTCTCCGTCTTTGTATTTTTTCTTCGGATCTATTCCAGCTTTAAAAAAAGCTTCGTAAAGTGCTGGATTGTTTTGTCCGTTACTGGCAGCAAAAGCAACTGGAGTAGTACCGTGACTGTCTTCTAAATTAACATCAGAGCCTTTTGCGATTAAGTATTCTACCAATTCTGTATTTCCTCTGTAAGCTGCCCAATGCAAATAAATACGATTATCATGTGTCATTTTATTTACTGGATTTCCAGGCTGATCTAACAAGAACTTTATAGTTGCTGCTGGAGCATCGTTATTAATTGCAAGAACAACAGCATCAAAAGCATTTGTATTCGCTTCAGCTGGATTATTTCCTTTTGCTATTTCAGCTTTTACAGCCTCTGTATTGGGAGCTGTTTTCCAAAAAGAAGCTTCTAATAAAGTATTTTTTTGTTGTGCACTAACAAATAAAGTAGCGGCTAATGCTAAAGAAACAAGGATATTCTTTTTCATATTGTGGTATTTACTGTTTTAAATTAGTTCTATCTTTTTTCATTTAATCAAAATTGACTTTCTTAATCAATTCTATTTAGAATAAATAAAAATAGCGCAAATGTAAAAATTATTATTAGTAAATCAACCCTATTTATACGAGAAAATTCAAATTTAAGCTGATTTTAATCAAGTTTTTTATTTGGCCTCATTCTTATCATTAGAAGCAAAAATCTTATAAAGGTTTAATCCAAATCAAAATTATTTTCGAGCATACAAATTAAACTGTAGGCATTTTTTAAAATTGATTTGTTGAAAGACGTATAATTCGCATAAAATATTAAATTAGTACCTCAATAAATTGAAGTTAGATAACCAAAAACAATCTGGAAATGGAGAATATTACAGTAATTATAATGTTGCTATTTGGAGTTGCTTTCCTGAGCCTTATTAGTAAGCGATATAATTTTCCGGTACCAATTGTGTTGGTGCTTTGCGGTGTAATAATCAGTATTATTCCAGGACTTCCAATTATTACTTTAAATCCCGATGTTGTTTTTATTATTTTTCTTCCACCGCTTTTGTATCACGCAGCATGGTACACCAGCTGGTTTGAGTTTAAACAAACTATTCGACCGATAACACTTGCTGCTGTCGGATTGGTTCTATTTACTACAATTGCAGTAGCGATTGCGGCACATATGCTGATCGAAGATATTTCTTGGCCGTTAGCATTTTTGCTGGGCGCAATTGTTTCGCCTCCAGATGCAGTTTCTGCAACTTCTATTACAAAAGGATTAGGTTTAAATCCGAGACTTATTGCCATTCTTGAAGGAGAAAGCCTTCTTAATGATGCAAGCGGACTTGTCGCTTATAAGTATGCACTAACAGCCATCGTTGCTGGCAATTTTGTGCTTTGGCAGGCTGGATTGAATTTTTTTATTATGTCGACATTAGGAATTGCTATTGGTTTAGTCGTGGGATATGTAATGAGTATTATTCATAAAAAATTCGTTTGTGATGATATAATTGAAGCCACATTAACACTTTTAACACCTTTTGCATCTTACTTAATTGCAGAACATTTTGAATGTTCAGGTGTTTTAGCCGTTGTAACAACAGGACTGTATCTCTCAGCAAGATCTGGAAGTATTTTTACGCACGAGAGCCGCATTATGACCAACACAATTTGGAGTATTTTGACGAGTATTTTAAATGGTTTGATTTTTATATTGATAGGATTGCAGCTGCGTCACATCATTTCTGGAATTAGTAATTATTCTGGAAGTTCATTATTTATTTGGGGAGCGACTGTAAGTTTAGTGGTAATTTTGGTGCGGTTTTTATGGGTTATTCCGGCGACTTTGCTTCCGAGATTCCTCAGCAAAAGAATACGGGAGAAAGAAGAATTCGATTATCGAAACATGATTATTTTTGGCTGGTCTGGAATGCGCGGCGTAGTTTCGATGGCCGCCGCTTTGGCCTTGCCTTTAATGTTAAATGAAAAAGAAGAATTTCCCTTTCGTAATCTGATTATTTATTTGGTTTTCTGTGTCATACTTTCCACTTTAGTTATTCAGGGATTAACGCTTCCGTGGCTTATTAAGAAATTAAAATTACAGCCGTATTCTATTTTGGCAGAAGAATACGAAATTCGGAATATAATTGTTTCACAAACCATTACGCATATAGAAGACAATTTCTCGCTATTGAATGATGATTTACTTCACAACATCAAAAGCAAATATGAAGTAAAGTTTAACCGTTTGCAGAAGACAGAACTTCCTGCCAATTTTTTTGGAAAAGGAAATGTAATGGGAGGGGAAATCTTCAATGATTTTACCAAATTGCAAATTGATTTGCTGAATGTAGAGCGCGCAAAATTAGAGCTTATGCACAAACAGGGTTCAGTTAATGAAGAAATTTTCAGAAAGATAGAAAAAGAGTTAGATCTCGAAGAAACGCGTCTTTATATGGAAATGTATGAAGATTAATTTGGCGTAAAAATTAGATGATTTGATAATTTTGTGAAGGTGGAAGTTGCATTTTAGAAAGATATAGTGTCGTAAAATACCTTATATTTACATTTCTTATTTACTTATTTCATGGAAGAGAATAAACACGTAACGATCTACGATATTGCTGAGAAACTTAATTTGGCGACCTCTACAATTTCAAGAGCTTTAAAAGATCACCATTCTATAAGTGACAAAACCATAAAAAAAGTCAAAAAGACGGCAAAAGAAATGGGTTTTGTTCCTAACACTTTGGCTGCAGGTTTGCGTGGAAATAAAACCAAAACAATTGGAGTTTTGATTCCAACTGTAACACAGCCTTTTTTGTCTTCATTAATTAGCGGAATCGAAATTACAGCACAAAAATCAGACTATTCAGTTATTATTATGCAGTCGCACGATTCGTATTCTGAAGAAGTAAATATGGCTAAATCTTTATACAGCAACCGTGTAAGCGGCGTTATTTGTTCTTTAGCAATGGAAACAAGAGATACATCGCATTTTGAGCAATTCTCAAATAATAATATTCCATTAGTTTTTGTCGACAGGGTGCCAAAAGATTACAATACTTTTAGAGTAGTTATTGATAATTATTCTGCAGGATATAAAGCTACCAAACATCTTATAGATCAAGGCTGTAAACGCATCGCGCATTTGGGTGCGGGCGCTGAATTCGGTAATTTATATAATGAAAGAAAAAGAGGGTATGTTGAAGCTTTAAAAGATGCTAATTTGCCTGTTTTAGATGAACTTATAGTTGATTTAAAAGCAGTAACTTATGAAGAAGGAGTAAAAGCCAGTACTAAGTTATTTAATCTAAAGCCAATTCCGGATGGCCTTTTTGCTTCTGGAGATATTATCGCGGTGAGTGCATTGCAGACAGCAAAGAAAAGAGGCATAAAAGTGCCAGAAGATATTGCGATCATTGGATTTAATAACGACCCAATTTCTGAAATAATAGATCCTAATTTATCTACAATTACGCATCCAGCTGAAAAAATGGGAAAAGCCGCCGCAGAAATTATAATAAAAAATCTAAAGTCAGTTAGAGAAAATGATGTTCAGGAAATTACTTTTCTGAATACAGAAGTACTTGTTCGTGAATCTTCAAATAGAAAATAAATTTAAATTCAATCCCATCAAAGACGATATTTTAGAATTGCAGTTGATGAATAGAATTCAAAATTAAAATTATATTTAGAAATAAAATAAAGCCCCGAAATTTGTTTTTCGGGGCTTTTTATATTGAATTATATCTTATTGTCAACTGCGAAACAAGTTCTGTCTATAGTCGAAAGCAATAATGCCGCAGCGGCGCTGGTTAAAACTGAATAATCAAATGGTGCTTTTATAGAAACTGAAATTGCCATAGAAACAGCAAAAATCAACATAAGACAAGCTGTGCCAAAAGCAGTAATTCGAGTTCTGAATCCGGCGAATAACAACAAGCTGAATAAGATTTCAAAAAAAGTTGCAATTCCGCCTAGAATTTCGGCTGCAGGCTTGCTTGCAAAAGGATTAAGGGTATGCGTATAAATTACAAAGTTCTCCCAATTTTCCCAGGCTACTCCGGCAGATCCGGGCGCTCCCCAAAGTCCAAATCGGTCAGCTACTGCTGATAACATGGTGATTCCTAAAACAATTCTTAAAATTAAACCGGCTTTTGCTGTGGTTATGCTTTTCATTTATAATCAATTTTAATTAATATTTGATTTGGGATTAAAATTGAATACTTACAAAATTACATTTTAAACCCATCATCTTTGTCTTTGAAAGCCCAAGTTGCCATAGCTTCGATAACAGGCAGTAAACCAGTTCCTGAAGCGCTTAAACTGTAAGTTACAAAAGGAGGAACTACAGGCTTTGCTTCTCTAATAACGATATTATCAGCTTCTAATTGTTTAAGATGCTGAATTAACATTTTTTCAGTTATGGCTGGAATAGCTCTTTTTAATTCGCTATATCGCAAACTTCCGTTAGAAAGCTGGTAGATGATAATGGGTTTCCAATAGCCTCCAATTTTATCCATTACATAAGTTACAGGGCATTTTTCTAAAGCATATTGCTTATTTTCCTGAATAGTCGATGATTCTTTAATTGCTGTCATGATACATACTTTAGGGTAAGTACTTGTATAAAAGTAAGTACAAATATACCTTTGTTTCAGAAATAAAAAAATAAATAGATATGAAAATTACAATTTCAGGTTCACTAGGAAACATAGGAAAACCATTAGTTAAAAATTTAACTGCTTCAGGACATCAAGTAACAGTAATAAGCAACAGTGCTGATCGAATTGAAGAAATAGAAAAATTGGGTGCAAAATCAGCAATTGGATCAGTAAGCGATACCAATTTTTTGAAAAATGCATTCACAGACGCAGATGCAATTTTTGCCATGACACCGCCAAATTTGGGAGGTTCTAATGTTATAGCCAATACAATAGAGGCGGGTCATGCTTTTGCAAAAGCAATTGAGGAAGCCGGAGTAAAAAGAGTTGTTATGTTGAGCAGTATTGGTGCTGATTTGCCAGAAGGAACTGGACCAATTGCAGGACTTTATAACATTGAAAACATTTATAAAAAGCTAGAAAACACCTCTGTAACTTTTGTTCGCGCAGGATTCTTTTTTACCAATTTATTTAATGATGTACCGATGATAAAAGGAGTTGGTATTATTGGAGCGAATTATCCGGTAGATGTTGAAATTCCTTACGTACATCCTAAAGATATTGCAAATGCAGTGGCAGAAGAATTAGTAAAAACACAATTAGGGACAAACATCCGTTATATTGTAAGTGACGTTCGTACGCCAAAAGATGTAGCGGTTACTCTAGGTACAGCAATTGGAAAACCAGAACTGCCATGGATTGAATTTACCGATGAGCAATCTCTAAACGGAATGATACAAGCTGGATTGCCAGAAGAAATTGCCAATTTGTATACCGAAATGGGATCAGGTTTACGAAGCGGTAAAATTGCTGCAGATTTTATAGAAAATTATAAAGCTATTGATGGAAAGATTAAGCTTGAAGATTTTGCTAAGGAATTTGCTTCAAAGTTTTAATCTTTAAAAAAATGCTGTAAATATAAATAGGGGAATAGAAACTAATCTATTCCCTTTTTTATATTAATTAATCTTGTTTTATTTGGCAGTTAAATTTAGAGAGACTGTTTGCATATCTACGCTGCCAGCATAACGTTCTGCCCAAATTTCAATATAATCTCCAGTTTTCAGTTGCACAGTTCCTATAATTGGCAAAGCCATAATACCAGCAGAAGAGAAAAGTCCACTGCTAGGTTTGCCATATACTTTTGTTTCAGTAAGTACTGTACCGTTTTTTGCTATATAAAGAATTATTGTTGCATCAGCACTTGTTTGATATGAAACTGAAGCAGCTACCTGAAAATATCTTGCTTTGTTTCCTCTATACGTAATTCTGTTATTTCCGTCTTTTGTAAAACGAAATAAACTATTAGATGTAGTAGTACCCAGAACTTTAGTTCTGCTTCCTGTTCCTGTGCCACTAAATGTAGTTGTTACACCACTACCAACTGCTGCATCTAAATTAATATCACCGGTAGAATCGCCATCACCTTCACGAGAGATACCTGGTGAATCTACTGTCCATGCAAGACTAAAAAGATAACCAGGATAAGTTGATGCTGCAGCATAACCTTTAACATAACCAGAAGGAGCTGTAGTAGTTCCTGAAAAAACGGTACCCAGCAAGATGCCTGTTCCTACGGTAAGACCAGCAGTACTGACATCTAATGCAACATCGGCTGCATCAACAGTGCTGAAACCGCTATTTTTTTTGTATTAATCCGAATGTGCCAGTAAATGTTTCAAAAGTACCATTATTAGAACTAAACCATGCTTGATTGCTCAACAGTAAACTGCCAATATTAGAATACGTCATTCCAGTGGTGTTGTTTATAAACTGAACGATATTCCCGAAGTATAATCCTAAACCCGAAATATTTCCAACACTTGTTGTCATCCCATCTATAACCGTATTTTGAACCAAAAGAGAGGTAGCTGTTGCGATTCCTGGACCCGTAATATCAAAGGCTTTTGTTCCTTTTAACGTAACATTCCTGATACTGCCGCCTGTAGCTCCTTGAAAAACAACACCTGTAGATGAAATAATGTCTTCATTCGTATCTTGCCCAGCAACATACGCATTGTTTAAATTTATTGGGTTGCTTATGCTGATTGTTCCATTTATTTCATACAAGGTATTCGACGTTAATAAATAGACAGATCCTCCTCCTGCGGTAAGTTCAGGTGCTAGATCTGCAGCAGATTTTACACGTTTAAAATTAGTTCTTCCGTTCGTTCCATTTAAAATAGGCATCCAAGCCGCACCAGTAGAAGAGTAGTAATAAAACAATTTTAAATCTGTATCATACACAAGCAATCCATCTGCTGGAGTTGTTATGGCAGTTCTTTGAGCAGTTGTCATTCTCGGCGCCAGCATTCCTTTAGTAGTAGAAGTAATGTCCAGAACTGAACTGGCATTTGGTGTTACGGTACCAATTCCTATTTGTGCATTTCCGATAAAATTTAAAAAAAGAAAAAACAGCAGTAAAAATGGCTTATAATTTTGAAGAGTAGGTTTAGTGATCATAATTTCTAATATTAGTTAATGATTTTTTTATGATGTATCTTTATTTTCCAGAATTTGAAATGATAATTTTTTCAGTGAATCTTTGATTATCAATAGTTAAGAATTCGGTTAAGTAAACACCGCTGCTTAAGCCACTGGTTGAAAATGTGTAATTTTCTTCGGTTCCCAAATCTTTCTTAGACAATACTGTTTTGCCTAACACATCATAAAGCCTAAATGATTTTAATGCTAGATTGCTAGGATTTGAAACCTTTAAAGTGCTATTGGAATTATCTTGATTTACGTAAAATTGTTTTATAACATTGTCACCGACACCCATTGTTCCGCTATTTTTAAAAGCAATCTTAAATCGGTCAGCATAAATTCCTGGAGGAACAGTCACTTCATATGTTGCATTTTTGATATCGTGATAGGAATTGTCTAAGGCATCATACAAATAAACCATCTGCGAAGCATTGAAATTTATAAATTCAGGTATATAAAATTTAAACGTTGCAGTTGAAGCAGCTTTTACATTAAGTGCAATTTTTTTTGTTTCATCAAAACTAACGCCCTGAATGACATAACTGCCATTTTCTATCCAAAAGGTCACATCATTTGGGAGCGCATCATCCATATTTAATGCATCAATACCATAATCTATTCCGTCAGTTGCTTGTGGTACAAAAGCCAGCGCCAATTGTCTGGTAAATTGATTGTCAATTATGGTATTAAGTTTAAAATGAGAAACTTCTTCGACGATATCTTCATTGTTTTTTTCCGCTGAATCTTCTTTCTTGCTGGTTTTTTCTTCTGGTTTCTTTTTTTCAAATTGAGACGAGCCGAGACTTTCTTTTATAAATACTCGATGACTATTTTTAAATGTTGCTGTACCGCTTGCAGTTGCACTAATAACAAAGCCTTGACCAATAGGACAATATCGTCTATTTATTACAAGTCCAGATGTTGATCCTACATTGTTTACTGATCCATCTGGTTTATAAGAATTGAAGAATGCAGCAACATAAACACCTGAAGAAGTTAAGTCTACTGGAGAATAGGATCCATAACCGCCTCTGTAATTTATTAAAGTGTGAGAGTTAACCGTTTTATCTTGTTCCCAAAAGTACGCAATGCCTCCAGTGGCTGTATTAGAAGGATCTAAGAGAAAAGCATTTAAGTGCAAAGCCGATGGATATGGGTTTCCTGTTAACGTAGCATTATTTATCCCCAGTGTAATCGTAATATTGCCATCGTTTGGTTTTCCTCTAAAATCATATCTTTGAGCACTTCCTGGATTGTTAGTAATGCCAGTTGCTTCAGGATCTAATGCATCAGTTCCGCTTGTGCCTTTCATAGAAAAACCTTCACCTGGAGCCAATGATGTTGCACTGCCAACAAAAACCCATTGCGAGTAATTATTAGCATTAACGAGTTTATAAATCCATTTTGAAGCTATTGCAAGCGGATTTGAAGTTCCGTCAGAAATGGTTGGAGCTAGAATAGACGCTGTTGTCGAAGCAATCGAAGTTGTCGGACGGCTTAACATCGTAATTCCAAAATATTCGTTTCCTGAAGAAGCCGAAGCATTTCCAACAGGAGAACACCAATAATTATAATCATAATTATCTGATGTGCCTTCCTGATATACAGATAGCAAACCGGCTCCAGTATTGGTAGATGTTCCTGTGGCACCTTGCACTAATTGCGAATTGTTTCGTAAATATAAATTTGAATTTAAAGCTAAATTCACATCTTGTTTTACATAAAGTATTTCATTTTTTACATACATGCTCGCGTTAGGACTAAAATAAATTTGTGAGAGGCATTTTGTAGTAGCGAGTATTAAAATAAGTAATGTTGCTTTCTTCATAACTTTTACTTTTAAGTATAGTAGTAGATTCTGATTTGTTTCCTTTTTATTAAGCGTCTCCAGATAATTTAGACTTTGGTTTCTTCAGGAGATAAAACATTCCAAGCAAAACAGCACCTGCAAACAGTATCAAAATTTGACTGTCAATAGGAACCGGATCACCGACCGGAGGAGGAATTGATTGTGGTTGAGGAGGAAAAGGAACAGCATAACTTTTGAAAGCTAAGCAAAGAAATAAGGCTGATAGTAAATTAAATTTTCTGACTTTCATATGCTAATTTTAGATTTGGGTATATAAAATTCATAGATGTAAGTAGGGGTAGAAATGACAGGTAAGAATAATTTTATAAAATGTGATTAGGATTTTATTTCGAAACCTGTATTTTGCTGAAAATGAAGTTCATGAGTTTTTTTAATTTTTTAAATTAATAATAAGACATTTGTTAATTCATAAAAAATCTTATAAAAATTACCTTCTAAATAGTGCCAAAATAGGTTTATAGCATTCTTTTAACAATTACAGATTGTAGTTTAAATATGATATTTAATTAAATATACTGAAAAAATTCTTATATTTTTTAATACTATGTATAATATTTTAAGTAATTTCCTATGTATGCATAGTAATTTTACTAAAACTATTTACAATGAAAGTAAGTTAGGAAGTAAAGAATATTCTTAATGATTTAAATTCTAAACAAAAAAAAGAGCTGATCTTTAAATCAGCTCTTTTTGTTTTTATAGCGGCAAGCATTATTTCAAAATTTATAGATTAAGAATAAAGTTTTAAAGGTTTAGATATTTATACTTGCATATTATGTTCAATTATTTTAAGGATGTTTTTTGGAATTTCTTCAAAAGCTTCAATAGAATAAGGCTTAATGAGATAACCTTTTACCCCCAGCAGATCACATCTTTCCTTATAAACCGGATTTATGCTTGTAGAATAGACAAAACATGGAATATTTTTGAGTCCGTCTGTATTAAGGATTTCCTGCAGTGCTTCAATGCCGTCTATAATGGGCATATTAATATCTGTGAGAATAACGTCTGGAATTTCGTTTGAAGTATTTTTTAGATAATTTAAAAGTTCTTCGCCATTTGCTACAAGGCTGACCTTTCTAAAATCAGGATTTTTGCTGAAGGTCTCGGTGATTACATCGGCGTCATCGTGATCGTCTTCGGCAATAATTATATGTAAGTTGTTTTTTTCTAACATTTTAGTAGATAGGGAAATAAAGATTAAAAGTGGTACCCTCATTCACTTGACTTTCAACAGTAATATGTCCTGAATGGTTCTCCATTATTTTTTTGCAAATCGAAAGACCAATACCATTTCCAGAATATTCATTTTTAGCATGAAGTCGCTGAAAGATAGTAAAAATTTTAAGGAGATGAGTTTTTTCCATTCCTATACCATTGTCTTTTATCTGAATCTTCAAAAAAGCATCTTTATTTTTTGAGTTTTCTGATTCAAAATTATTGGTTTCAAAAATTTGTATGACAGGAGGAATATTTGCTTTGCTGTATTTAATAGCATTTGATATAAGATTAGAAAAAAGCTGGCGCATTTGCACTTTAGATGCCTTTAATGTTGGAAGTTTTCCAATTTCAATAATCGCTTTTTTATCAGAGATTATAATTTCTAAATCATCTTTTACTTCAGAAATGATATCAACTAAATTTACTTCTGTACGTTCTTCCTGAGCCGTATGCGAAGAATACTTTACTAAATCATCAACAAGTGAGTTTAATCGCAATGCCGATGATTTCATGACATGCATGGCTTTTGCATCAAGATCTAAAAGGTTAGAGGCATTTATTCTGCCGCTGTACATAACAATTTTTCGCAGAGGTTCTTTAAGATCGTGTGAAATTACATGAATAAATTCTTCAAGATTTGCATTTATACGATTTAATTCGTTGATCTTTTCTTCGAGTTCTCTTTGATGGCGTATTAGGGCATCTTCATGTTTTTTCTTTTCAGTAAGATCTGTAATCACAATTCCAATTCCTAAGACAGCCGGCTCTAAGTCTGTAACTGCTATATAAGCAGGAAAAGTTTTTTTGTAGTTTTCAGTTTTAAATATAATTTCATGCGTATTAATACCATATTTCAAAGCTTCCATTATAGCAGAAAAATGATCCTGATTTTGGAAATAGTCATAAATGTAATTTCCAATAATTTTTTCAGAAGGTATGCCTACAAGTTTTGAGAAAAAATCATTACAATATAGTATAAGCCCGTTTCTAGAAACACTCAGTGCACCTTGTCCAAATTTCTCAATAAGAAGTCTAAATGTATAGTCGGCCGTTTCGAGTGAATAAATCTCTGGAGTACCATTTGTATTTACTACCAGCGCATCAACATCTCCCTGCTTTATGGCATCAACAATACTGTTAGATTCATAAAGCTGCTCTTTTAATGAGGCTATTTCAGCTAATAAAGATTCAATATTTGTATTATTATCCTTCAAATTATTCACGTATGTTTAGAATTCTTAATACTTTCTCTTTGTCTGACAAATCGCCCAGAATTATTCTTCTTGGTGCAGGATTTATTTTGATTAAAGTAGGTATTGCTACTATTTGATGTATCATAGCCTGCTCGGTATCACGACTAATATCAATAATTTCTAATTCGTAATTATTTTCAAGATATTTATCGCAGATTTTGCGCAGGTTTTCTATGGCATGGCCTGATTTTACAGACATACCAGAAACAAAAAGCATAAATTTATGTTTAGTTGAACTTGAGCCATCAGATGAATCGTCCATTTTTTAAGAGTTTAAGGGTTGGATATTAAGCCCCACAAGTACCCTTTCCTCATTCGAAAGATCACCAATAATCTTACGGATAGGTTCTGGAAATTTTCTCACTAATGTAGGTACAGCAAAAATCTGATCACCTTCTGCCAATTGAGGATTTTTAAGCAAATCAACAATTTCAATGCTGTAAATTCCTTTCAAATGTTCTTCGGCGTATTTTTTTATATTTTCAAGTGCCGTAATTGATTTTGGTGTCTGGCCAGCTATATATAATCGTAACTGCCATTCGGCTACAATTTCTTTTTTCATATTATTTCTTTTTAGAAGCGAGTTTTTCCTGCAGCTCTTCAGTTGCTTTAAGTATACTTAACTCTTCTTCAGCAGATTCAAACTCAGTCTTGAGCGCTTCTATGTTTGCTTCTAAGACTTTTCGCTTACGTTCAATTTCGCGGTCTTTTCGACTGATTTCATTCTGAAGCTTAATATCTGACATTGTTTTCTTGAATTGATGTGATTTTCTTGCAGCACCAGTAAGAATTCCTTGTGGTCCTAATTCGACATCTAATAATTCAATTCCTTTATTTGTAATTACAAACTCTCTAACTTGATTCGAATGTCCCATTCCTCTAGATTTTACAATGAAGATTCCACGGTTTCTTTCGCCAATTCCTTCCATATCGCGAACCGTAATCCACGTATCTACAAGTGATGATACAGATTCTTCTGCAAGATCTGGCCTAACACTGTCTGTCTGTTTGTTTAATGATGTAAAAAGCGCTGTAATATTATTTGCTTTCAGCATATCAATAAGCCTCACCAGCATCGAACGAACTTCATGTTCGCTTCCTACTGTAATAAGATTACTGATGGGATCAATAATAATTGTTGTAGGCTTAAATTCCTTAATTAGTTTTCTAAGCGTGAGCAAATGCAATTCAAGTCCGTTCAGCGAAGGTCTTGAAGAATGAATCTGCAAAATACCTTTGTCAATATGTTTCTGAAGATCAACATTGATTGATTTCATGTTTCGTACCAATTGCTGTGGCGATTCTTCAAAAGCAAAATAAATTGTTCGCTCTTTATTTTCGCATTGCTGATTGGCAAAATAACAGCCAATCGTGGTTTTAGCCGTTCCAGCGGTTCCAGAAACCAAGATATTGCTCCCGCGATAGAAACCACCGCCTTCAAACATTTCATTTAAGCCTGTTAACCCAGTCGGCACAATGTCAGAAGAAACTTCGTTATCTAATTTCAATGAGGTTATCGGAAGTACAGAAATTCCTTCTTCATCAATAAGAAAAGGATATTCGTTTGTACCATGAGTAGAACCTCTATATTTTACAATTCGAAGTCTTCTGGTTGACACCTGTTCGATTACACGATGATCTAAAACAATAACACAATCTGATACGTATTCTTCTAAACCTTGGCGCGTAAGCGTAGCTTCACCGCGTTCTCCAGTAATAATTGCTGTTACGCCTTTTGTTTTAAGCCAATGAAATAATCGTCTTAATTCTGCTCGTAATATCGCTTGATTGTCAAGGCCTGAAAATAGAGACTCAACAGTGTCTAAAACTACTCTTGTCGCTTTTATAGAATCGATTGCATGTCCTAATCTGATGAATAGACCTTCTAGATCATATTCACCAGCTTCTTCAATTTCAGATCTTTCAACCCGAACATGATCGACTACCAGTTTTTTATCAGCTTTAAGCTGCTCAAGGTCAAAGCCAAGAGATTTTACATTTAATGTAAGGTCATCC
The DNA here is from genome assembly GCF_015350695.1 of Flavobacterium sp. MR2016-29. Taxonomy (NCBI): domain Bacteria; kingdom Pseudomonadati; phylum Bacteroidota; class Flavobacteriia; order Flavobacteriales; family Flavobacteriaceae; genus Flavobacterium; species Flavobacterium sp. MR2016-29. The sequence goes on along the minus strand of NZ_JADKPU010000001.1, from coordinate 401,235 downwards.
GAGGGTTCTTCAAAAGACATGAAAACTCCGGGTTCGTTATACTCTGTAATACCTTTAATAAGGAATTGCATTGATAACAAAGTTTTTCCGCAGCCGGCACCACCGCAGATTAATGTAGGACGCCCTTTTGGAAAGCCTCCATCAGTAATCTCATCTAGGCCATCTACTCCTGTAGGAGTTTTAGGAAAAATAAAACTATGTGATTTTGATTGTACTTGCACGTTTATAAATATTCTGTTTACTCAAATATACGTTTTCCTAATTTATTAACAATTAAAAATTATTAAAGATTTAACAGCTGTTTAAAGAAATTTCGAACATTTTGAATGAACATCATATAAAATAAGGTTGTAAATTATTAAATGAATTAAAAGACGTTAATGGCTTGTTACAGAAAGATCAATTAAATATTAATTTTAATGAATATGTTAAATTTTAATTTGAAGATGTTCCAAAGTTTTCCCTACTAGAGTCTTCTTGCCAACCAACGCAAACCCTAACTTTACATATAATTTTTTAGCATTCGGATTATCTTCATCTACCAGCAAACCTAAAGTCTGTTTTTTTTGATTAACATATTTTTCGATTAAAAACTGCAATATTTTAGATCCAATTCCTTTTCCTTGATGTTGTGGGTCTATGCCCAAAGCATCAATGTAAAATTCACCGCTTTGCGTTTCATCTTCCGGATGAAAGTCTGGGTTAAAATTAGCTCGAACATATTCTATAACTGGAATTCTTAATTTCTCTAATGTAGCACCATCATAAATATTGACAGCACCTATAATTTTATTTTCTTCTTCGGCTACAAAACAATTTTGATAAGAATATTGATTGTTTTCCTTTTCGACAAAATGCAATAAAAAATCTTTTGCAATGTCTAAATCTTTTTTGCCAATGAATTTATACACAATATCTTCCATTGCGAGCAGCAGCATAGGAGCGATTTGCGGTGAATCTTCAGAGAGTGCTTTTCTAATAATCATTTTTGATGTTTTTAAATGTATTCAAAAGATGAATATGTACAAATATACAATGAACTTATACCATTATTAAAATTTTATCTGCCCTTATCTTTGTAGTATATTTTAAACTAAAAATTTAAAAAAATGAAAGCAATAGGATTTAAAACATCGTTACCCATACAAGAAAGAGAGAGCTTTATAGAATTCGAAGCTCCAAAACCAATTCCAGGTCCAAATGATTTATTAGTAAAAATCAGTGCAGTATCTGTAAATCCAGTCGATTTTAAAATTCGTCAGAACAGCGCAAAAGATACTGTTCTGGAGACGCCTAAAATTATTGGGTGGGATGCTGTTGGAATTGTAGAAAATGTGGGAGAAAATGTGCGCTTGTTTGAAATTGGCGATCCAGTTTACTATGCAGGTGATATCACCAAACAAGGCAGCAACGCCGAATATCAGATTATTGATGAGCGAATTGTGGGTAAAAAACCAAAAACATTAAGTATCGAAGCAGCAGCCGTGATTCCGCTAACGGCTTTGACTGCATGGGAAATATTGTTTGACCGCATCAGAATCAATCCAGAAAAAGACAAAGGCAAAACGATTTTGATTATTGGCGGCGCTGGCGGCGTTGGTTCGATCGCGATTCAGTTGGCGAAGAAAATTGCCGGATTAACCGTTATCGCAACCGCATCTCGACCAGAAACAATAGAGTGGTGCAAAAAGCAAGGAGCTGACTTTGTAGTAGATCATAAAAATTTAATTGCTTCTGTGCGTGAAGCCGGATTTCAAAATGTTGATTTTATTTTAGATTTTGTTGATACCAATTTTTATTGGGATACTATGGTTGAACTTATTAAACCGCAAGGACATATCGCGTCGATTACAGGAAGCAGTGATCCAATTGTTTTAAATAAACTAAAAAACAAAAGTGCTTCTTTTTCTTGGGAATTAATGTACACACGTTCGATGTTCGAAACAGAAGATATGATAGAACAACACCATATTCTTAATAAAATAGCCGATTTATTAGATGAAGGCATTTTGAAAACAACGCTGAACGAAACCTTAAACGGACTTACAGCAGAGAATTTCAAAAAAGCGCACGAACTTTTAGAGTCAGGAAAAACGATCGGAAAAATAGCGGTGAAATTTTAGAGCATTGATTTACAAAAAATAAAAAAATCCCAATCATTGGGATTTTTTTATGCGTTTTACTTTTTTATTTTCTTTATTAAAACTTGTACTCCGGGAGAGTCAATACTTTCAAAATTCATATACAATTCTGAATCCTCATAATGAATGTAAAAATTGTAATCTACATTAAAATGTTAATGAACAGCCGTCGCAGCATCAAATATTCGTAAAAAGTTACCGCCGCCAATTTTTATAATTTCATTTTCTGTAAACCCTGTTTTAAGCATAGCGTCAACTACAGTGTAATAAAAACCTTCTGTTTGGTCTTTCCATGTAAAATTGGTTCGCTCGCCAGGGCGTTCCTGTTTTTGATTGTTTTGCGGTTTTGGGCCATTTTCGCCCGATTTATTTGGAGATCTATACGATGGAGTCAGCTTAGTATCGGTTCCAATGCAAACATGATCAATGCCAGCTACATCAACCATAACTCTTATATTTTGGGCATACTCGAAAGGCGTGTCTGCTAAGTGCGTCCAGACTCCAATAACACCGCCTGCATCTGCAACAATTTTTGCCTGCTCTTTGCTGATTAGTCTCGGTTTCATCATTTTAGCAAAATTTTCATTTTGACCTAATTGTGTATCGAGACCGGTATGAGAAATTAAAACAGGTTTAGTTGCGATTTTCAGCGCTGCATTTACAGTCGTATTATCTGCGTGAGAAAGATCGACAAGAATTCCGAGTTTGTTGCATTCTTTTATAACATCTGCTCCAAACGAAGTCAGTCCGTTAAACTGAACCGGATTGGTAAAAACATCTCCTAAAGGTACAGACGCATCATGATCGTGAAGCAAGCCTAAATGGCGTAAACCTCTGCCATAAGCGACATTTAAGCGGTCTAATTGTCCTTCAAGAAAATGGCCGCCTTCAACAGATTGAATAACCGTTGGCTTTTGTTTTTTATGGGCTGTTTTGATATCAGATAAATTAAGAGAGCGTTTCATGTTGTTCCTTTCCAAGATTTTATCCATAGCATCAAGGCCATTTATGAATCGGGTATAAGCGTCTCCGGGATTTTTCAATTGCTGATAATCTACGGCAAATGTCATACATATGGCGGCTAAGCCAGATTTCTTCATTTCGCCAGAAAGATCAATTTGCGGTCCTGGCAATTCTGCCGTGTTTAGCGGCACATCAATATGATTGTGCGTGTCAATTCCAATTCCGATTATTTTAGATACAATTGCTGCAGTCGCAGGATCTAATTTACTGATTGCCCAAGATAATTGAGGCGTTAGCATAAGGGCGGTTCCGGCTCCCGTTACGGTGGTGATAAACTGCCTGCGGGACCATTTTTGTTCCGTTTCTTTCATAAATTTCAAATAGATAATTTGATGTTGAACAAAAGTAAGTATAAAATAATGGTATAGAAATGACAATCGACAGAGAAGGAAGAAGAGCCGATGAATTTATTGTTTAGTACTATGAATTATTAAAATTAAAATGGCGCAGCTTCAAAAGAAGATGCGCCACAAGAATGCTAAATATTTTGGGACTGGGGGAATCTCAAAAACTTAACGTTATGATTGCTCATCAATTATATCTCGCACACTGCTGATAAAATTGTCAGTATTTTTAATTTCTTGTTTAATGTATAAGTTGTATTCGAATAATTTGAACTGTTCGATCATATCCTTCTTAAGAAATTTAATCATCGATTCGATACTTCGCGTATCCTTTTCAGTTTCTCTTCTTAGTTCGCGCTGTTTGCTTTCTAAGTATTCTAAAGTCTTTTTTAACCTCTCAATGTGTACTTTTTCCAACCTGTGATCTGCTTAAAATTTAATAAAAAACGATATTCTAGGAATGTGATAGCGTTCAATATGCTCCAAAAACTACTCCATTTGAATCTACCGCATTCCCGAGTACCGTCTGCTTTTATTTACGTTGAAATACAAGATTTGGATTTAGATTATGTTGTTAAAATTTTAAAAAACTTTCATATGAAAAAAGGTAAGTGGTTGAAAACGTTTTGTTTGGTAAAGTGTTCGTTGTTATGATTTTATTTTTTTTTATAAAATAATTGCGTAACTCAAAAGTTACTTATATATTTGTGTAACTTAAAAGTTACTTATTATGGAAAGAAGCATCAAACATCAGTATTTCTTTGCACATTCCCCTGAAAAGGTTTGGCAATATTTGACCAACTCCGATTTGATGGAGCTATGGCTTATGAAAAACAATTTTAAACCAATTGTTGGAACAGATTTTCAGTTCAGGACAGGTCCAATTCCGAGCTTGGATTTCGATGGAATTTTCTATTGTACTGTTTTAGAAGTCGAACCATTTAAAAAACTTTCCTATTCTTGGGCAAGTGGACCTGGTGATGAAAAGATTACACTTAATTCTGTTGTAGTATGGAAACTTGAACCAGCAGCAGACGGAACTCAAGTTTTTTTGGAACATAACGGTTTTGCCAAAGATGAAAATCTTGATTTCTTCAACGGTTTAAATCATGGCTGGACAGAAAAGTTAGAAAAAATAGCAAACCTAATAAATGCATAAAATGGCAACACCGGCTCTTGATGTATTTCAGGTTATTGGAGATCCAAGCAGAAGAAAAATGCTGTCCCTGCTTTGTGATGACCGCTTAACAATTAATTCGATTGCAGATCATTTTGATATGAGTCGCCCTGCTGTTTCTAAACATGTCAAAATCTTGCATCATGCAGGTTTTATTTCGATAGAAGATAGTGGGAGAGAACGTTATTGCAGTTTAAAAAAAGACGGTTTTGATGCACTTAAAAGCTGGCTTTCGTACTTTGATGAATTTTGGAATTCAAAATTCAAAAAATTAGAATCTTTAATGGATGATAAATTGCCGAATTAAAAGGGTAAAGCAACTTTAACGTGTACCGCAAAGTCCGCAAGGATTTTTTACTTATAAGATTTATAAAAAACAAAGTTCGCAACGCTAATGAAAATAACTTTTCGAAATTTATGTAAATCTTTGTGGACTTTAAAATTAGGTCTTTTGCCGTTAAATTTTAGTTTATAGTTTTATTAATCAAAATTGATATTTTTATATCTTTATAAAATAAAATTATAATCATGACCATTCAGCAATTAAAATATATTGTAGCCTTAGACGAAGAACGCCATTTTGCAAGAGCTGCCGAAGTTTGTATGGTAACACAGCCCGGACTTACGATTCAGCTTAAAAATTTGGAAGAGGAAATTGGGATCAAGATTTTCGATCGAAATAAAGTGCCTTTAACGCCGACTTTGCTTGGAACAGAAATTATAAACAAAGCGAAGAAAATTCTCCGCGAAGCAGATGAAATCAGGGATTTTGTGGTGAATGAAAAAAATCTGCTGGAAGGGGAGCTGAAGCTCGGCATTATATCCACTTTATCGCCTTATCTTATTCCGCTTTTTATTAAGGCGATGCGAGAAGCGTCTCCAAAAGTGCATTTTATAATTAGAGAAGCCAATACCGGACAATTGATGAAAGATTTAGAAACGGGAGCTCTTGATGTTGTCATTATGGCAACACCAACGGGAAACCCGAATTTAATCGAACACCCTATTTTTAAAGAACCTTTTGTGGCATATTTAAATCAGATGCATCCGCTGGCAAATGAGGAATTTTACGAATTACAGCCCGGAGATAAAACCGAATTGCTGTTGCTTCATCATGAATTTTGCTATAATGCACAGCTCTTAGATATCTGTGGCTTAAAATCTTCTGATAAAATAAAAGAACAGTTTACATATGATATCAGTTCGATCGAAACCTTAAAAAACTTAGTTCGTGCGCAGTTGGGTTTTGCGATTATTCCGCAACTTTCTATTCTAAACGATAGAGAATCTGGACTTTTTAAACCTTTTAAAGAACCAATTCCCGTAAGAGAAATCAGTTTGGTGGTTTCAGATTCGTTTTCGAAGAAATTACTGCTCGAAAAAATGAACGAAGCGATTTGGAATTGCCTTCCAGAATCTCTCAAAAAAGACTTTGCTTACAAAAAAATTCGCTGGAACGATTCGCCCTATTTTGTTAAGTCTGTGAGTAAGTTTATGTAGAAAATATTTAACACATAGAAAATAGTTTTTCTTTGTCGATAAAGGCGTTTCACTTGTTCTAATACACATAGCTATGTGGACTTATACAAGTAAAACGCCTTTTTTTAAAGTGTAAAAACTATGTTTCTATGTGTTAAATATTGAAGGCAAAGTAAATGAATTACTCTTTATTAGATGCCGCAATAATTACAGCAGCAACTTTCGCTGGCTGCGAAATAAACACAACGTGGCTTCCTTTTATTTCTGTAATTTTTGTGTTAGAACGTTTGTACATTGCACGCTCGATATCAGGATTGATGCTTTTGTCTTCTGTGGCTACAATTCCGTATGATGGTTTATCTCTCCAAGCCGCTTTTGTTATAGGAGTTAAAAATCCTTTTGCGTGAAATGCACCTTGAGAAGCATACATAAAATCGGCTTGTTCTTTGCTTAGATCACCAGCAAAACCTGCGTGAAATTTCGCTTTATCGTAATAAGCAATTCCTTTTTCATCTGGAGGCAATACACCGTTTTCAGGAGCTGGAGGCGCAGTTTGAAGCCATTGAACAGAATTTTCTCCGTTATCAGGCTGTAGCGCCGCTACATAAACCAAAGCAGCAACTTTTGGATGATTTCCGGCTTCTGTAATTACAGTACCGCCCCAAGAATGTCCTACCAAGATTGTTGGTCCATCTTGTTTGTCTAAAGCTAAGTTTGTTGCTGCAACATCATCTTCTAGAGAGCTTAACGGATTTTGAACAATGGTTACATTATATCCTTTTTTAGTCAAAATCTGATATAGACCTTGCCATCCTGAACCATCTGCAAAAGCACCGTGTACCAATACTACATTTTTAATTTTTGGCGCTGCAGTTTTTTGTGCGTTAGCATTTGCTGCGAATAAGAAACTAAAGATTAATGCGGCGAACATGAAATAACGTTTCAATTGTTCTTTTATAAATAGTGTTTTCATTTTTATTTTAATTTTAAGTGTGAAGTGAATTCCAATTTTTTATATTCCAAATTCCAACACGAGCGAAGCTTTTTTATCGGAATTTGGAATTTTATTGTTGGAGTTTATTAATTTAATGTTACAGTTAAAGTAATTTCAGTGTTCAATAATTTTGAAATCGGACAGATTTCTTTTGCTTTTTGTGCTGCTTTCTGAAAATCTTCTTCAGAGATTCCAGGTACTTTTCCAGTTAATTCTAATTGAATCAAAGTAATAGTTCCGTCTTCGAAAGTAACTTTTGCAACTGTGTCTAAATCTTCTGGAACGAATCCTGCTTCAGAAAGTAAAAAGCTCAATTGCATGGTAAAACAGCCTGAATGTGCTGCTGCGATCAATTCTTCTGGATTCGTTCCCACACCTTGCTCAAATCGAGTTTTGAATGATAATTGTGCTTCGTTCAATGTTGTGCTTTGCGTACTGATAGTTCCTTTTCCTTCCATTCCTGTACCTTTCCAATTTGCGTTTGCTCTTCTTGTAAATTTCATGATTTCTATTTTTTAAAGTTGTTTTTAAATTATTTCAAATCAATTGTTTGATTTTGATGAGACAAATTTAGGACGATAGTTATTATTAATCAAATTAATAATTTTTTAGTGTTATTAAAATAATTTATAATGATTGCGTTTAAAGGAGAAAAGAGAAGAAATAAAAGTTTTAATTTTTATAGAAAATAAAAAAAACGCAAAGTCAAAAGACATTTGCGTTTGGGGCAGGCAATATATAAGAGATTGGGGGCAATCTTTTATTTAGAAATGGATATTGTTTTAGAATTGTTTCTTAATGATGTTTTGTACACGATTAATAAAAGTCTTAGTACTCTTAACTTCTTTGATAGATTCATCATAAGCCACTAGCCTAAACTGTTCAATCATGTCTTTTTTAAGATAGTTTATCATCGATTCGATACTTCGCGTATCATTTTCAAAATTTCTTTCTAATTCGCGCTGTTTGCTTTTTAGATAATCTAAAGTCTTGTTTAGTCGCTGCATGCTTATCTTTTCCAAAGTATTTTATTTTAAATTATTAAAAAAGAGCAAATGAAATCGACAAATAATTAAATAAGAGTGTAATTATTTGGTTTGGTGTAAATTTTAAAACAAGTGAAATATTAGATCAATATTTAGTTATTTTTTACATAATTTCATTTAAATGTTATATAATTCCCATGTTTTTAAATTTGTTTTTATAATTGAAATTGAATCAATTAAGAAAGCAATTCGTTTTTTGAGTATTTTTATAAAGAAATTAAAATCATCAATTTGGGACATTTATGACGGCATCAGAATCAGAAATAGTGCATATGAACAATATTCAGGATTTAAATATCAAAGACGAAGTATTGCCTATTTTTGATTATTCTCTGAATTATTTCACCCGAAATAAAATTCTGAAACTGTTAGAAACGCCTTTACGAAATGAAAGCCAGATTATCGAAAGACAAAAAATCCTAAAAGGTTTTGCTCTTAACAATACCGTTTTAGAAAAGTATTCGTATACCGTTTTGTATGTAAATGAAGTTCATTTTTTCCTCACTAATTTTAATGAAGACGACTTGCCAAAAAGAAGTTTTTTGTTTTCTGGACCAACAGCAGATGAAGTTGTGTTTCATAATAAAATACACCAGTTGATCTTGTTTTTTCACCGACTAGAATCAATTTGTTTTTCTAGGCTTAATCTGATTGCTTTTCCTGAAATGTACCGAAAAGATTTAAACCGGATTTTGGCTTTTCTTTCGGTTTTTGACTTGAAAAAATACGAAAATACCATTAGGGAAAAGCGTTTGAAAAACAAGCATATAAAAGAAATAGTCGCTAAAATTGCTAAACTAAAAGCAGCAGATAAAATTCAGCCTTTTTGGGAAGATTTATTTTTGTTTGAAAGTTATTTGTCAATCAGCAAAGCGATTATAAAAAACAATTTTGCTTTTCCGACATTTGAGAACAAAGGCATTGTTTTGAAAGACTTGTATCATCCGCTGGTTAAAAATCCAGTTAAAAATGATTTTACCGCAACCAGCAATGTGATTGTCTTAAACGGACCCAATATGTCCGGAAAATCTACTTTTTTAAAATCGGTCAGTTTGTGTATTTATTTGGGAAATATCGGTTTGGGCATTCCGGCATCTAAAGGCGTGATTCCGTTTTGTACTGATTTTTCGATAGGATTAAATAGGAGAGACGATATCTTAAACGGCTACAGCAATTTTATGGCAGAAGTCGTAAACCTCAAGAATGTTGTTTTAAAAGCGTCTGAAGGAAACAAATGCTTCGCCGTTTTCGACGAACTTTTTAGCGGTACCAATATCGAAGACGCTATAGAAATTTGCAAAACCACTATAAATGGCGTGACCCAATACCCCAATTCGTACTTTTTTATCTCGACACACATTCAGGAATTAAAACATCTCACCAACAATACGGTTTCGACATTTTACTTAGACTGCGAACTGGTGGATACGACGCCTACTTTTACTTATAAATTAAAAGAAGGCTGGTCTAATATTAAAGTTGGAAGGATTTTGTTTGAGAAGGTTGGGTTGAATGAGCTTTTAGAGAGATGATTTTTGATGTTAGAATTTGATGTCACAGACTTTGAGGATTGCTTTTTGTATTTAGATTAATAAAAAAGCGCAAAGTCAGAGAAATTTGCGCAGTTGAATTTTATATTGGTTAAAAAAGGTCAAATTGTTTATTAGCGTTTGCTTTTTAATAAATCAGGAATTGCAATGACAGGGAGAATAACGTTACTTAAAAATGTATCTTTCCAAGTGTTAAAAAGCATACCTCTTAAAGTAGAGTAGGATATTCCAAGTAGAGTAGAAACAAATATTCCGCTGAATAATGGTTTATTATTACTAATTTGATAATGATCACTTAGATCATCAATTTTATAAAAAAAATCAACTTCATAACTACCACCTTGTTCAATAGGATCATCAATTAAAGCATTCATATCTAAAAAGAGCCTAATTTTAACGATTTCTTTTTCTAAATTATGCATCATATTATGTGAGACAGTGATATCGTAATCAGGATTTTTTTCTAACCTATTCTTGAATAAAATGGTATTTTCCTTTTCCCATTTTATATTCGTTAAATGAATTTTTGATGGTACTATTTTATTTTCATCCATAGTATTATTATGATACTTTTTTGTCTAGATTGCTTTCAACAGAAAATACTTCTGAATTTTCAAATAAAGTATCTTCTTGCTCTTCTTGCCCTACATGTACTTTTAAATAAACATATTCTTTTTGAGCTTCTATATGAATTATATCTACACCAAGAACGGTTTCAATTTTAGTGATTGTTTTTGTTGTAAAAGTATGTGTACCAGTTAGCCACTTACTTATTTCAGATGGCTTTTTAACAAGTAAACGTGCTAAATCAACAGATTTTAAACCTCTTTCTTTAAGTAATTCCTGAATTTTATTTGCTATAGCGAGGTTTTTTTCAACAAGTTTATTTATTTCTGGAGTATTGTTTTGTTCTAACCAGTTAGAGATTATATTATTTTTACTGTTTTCCATAATTAAAAATTGATTATCAGATTAGATAGAAACTCAATATCAGTAAAGGTTTCATTCCATTTGATGTTTTTTTGTTTAAACGCTTCGTCTAATGCAGCTGTAATTTGATTTGCTAATTTAAAATGATCTCTCACATTTTCGCATTCTTGTGCTTTTATAGCTGTTTTTAAATCTCCATTGAAAAGAAATACTACATGCTGATTTGCTCGCAAGCAATATAAGCGTAATGCATTTGGTTTTTTCTTTCCATTTTCGATGTATGAAGGATTATTATTTTTTGCAGGCGGTAGTGCTGAAGTATCTGCAGTCTCTCCTTCAGGTCTAAATAAATGAGCTTGTGCACCATATTTTTCTCCAATTACTTGTATCCATTTTACAATATGATAAAGTTTATCTTTATTAGTTTGTTGGTGCGTAGCAATAAACTTTTCAAATAATGAAATAGTTCCTTCACCTACAACAACAGAGTAATATGATACTTTATCATAAGCTCCAATATGTTTGATACGGGCAAATGTATTCACTTATAAGTTATTTTCCAAATTATTATTCATTTTTAAGTTAACTTTGTAAAATATATCTTACAAAGATATTAATTATTTTTGATTATTTTCTTTTAAATTTTACTATGAAAAATTTTTTATCACTTCGGTTTATCAATATATTTCCCCCAACCATCAGGAATTATTTTCTCATCTTTCATCCAAAAAAGCCATTTATGAAATACACTGTGATATTTATTTTTTTTCTTATCCCAAGCCATAAAATCACTGTAAAGTAATTCATCAGTAATTGGTTCATTTTTTATAATACGATTGTTCCAAACGGCATAAAGTGTAGCTATAAGTTCACATTCTCCCCAACTTAATGGTCTAAATTTCAAAAGTGTATTATTTATTCTTAGAGATTCATCAGCAAAGTTTTCTAGAAATAAACTTTCCAATTCTTTTGCTCCTGCAAGTGCAGTATAACGTACTCTTTTATTATCCGTTTTATCCTGAACAACATTAAAAAAACGCATACGATTAAAGTCAGATTCAATACTTTTGATCAAAACATCATCATACGGCCCGGCTACCTTTTTTATATAATTTGAATCAAAATCAATTTTGCATATATATTCAGTTAAGAACAATAATTTTTGAAATTTAACTCTGCCAAAATCAGTCGTATTGTTTAAGTTGATAATATGACCTGCAAGAATTGTTTTTAATGGATTTTCTATTTTTCTATTTTCGATGGAAATTGTTTTTAAGCTTTCCTGTGGTTGCAAAGCTTCTCTTAAAACCTGTTGTAATAGCATATCATTATAATCTTGGCTTTCTTTTACGCTTTTTTCTAAATTATCACAAAACAATATTAATTCTTCTAATTTCTTTACAATTTGTTTCTGTTCGTTTACAGGTGGAAGCGGAATTATAAATTGTTCTAGATTGTACTTTGGTAGTCCTTCGCGACCGGCACCTGTTGTAGAACTAAATATTAGTTTTTGAAAATAAGGTGATAATATCAAATTATGGATAAATATATTATTTGATGTTAAAGGTCTAATTATAGAAACGTGTTGACTTACATTTCCTTCTTTAAAATTATTTGGAACTAATGCAGATCTTCCCAATGATCCGCCAGTGATGTTTAATAAAATATCATTTGACAACACAATAGTTCCACTCATTTGTTTTTGTACTTCATCGGAAATAAACTTGATATCATCATAAATTAATCCCTTATCGTGCACATTTTGAGAACGGAAAAAAGGTTTGCCAAATTCAGAATAATTACTACCTTTAGGTGTGCTACCTGATCCGATTTTGGTACAAATTTCTCCTAATCTGCACCAAGCCCAATGTTCTGGAATTTCAAATGGAATTTCATCCTCTGTTATAGATGGTAATTCTTTTTCCTTTTTTAGTTTTTTCTCAGCAACCAGTTTTGCTTTCTCAGCTTTAATTTGTGCTAATAGTTGTTGACCAGTCTTAGTTGTATTAGTACTTTTAACCAATTTTCCTTGCATTGCTTCTCGCAAAAATGCCTGACGTAATTCTTTGATTAATTTTAGTTGATGTACAAGTTCATTTGAAATTTCTCCTGCGTCATTCTTTAATTTAGTTAATTGTATAACAAATTCTCTTTGTTGCTTAATGTCTGGTAAAGGAATTTCAATTTCTAAAATTTGTCTTTCATGGATGGATTTTTGTGCAGAACCAGTAGTTTCTATTTTTTTAAGTTGATCATGAAAATATGGTGATTTTAATAGAAAACGTAAATATTCTAAATCTATTCCTTCAACAGAAAACATTGGCATATTTTCAGTAGCAATATAACCATTCACTTCGATTGGGGCAATACCAATAGAGCCATCTTGAACTCCTTGTCTTACAAACATTAAAGTATTAGGATACTTTTTTAAGTCGATAATAAATTGTCTTTTACGCCCAATGTCTTTACCGATTTTTGTTCCTCTAATAATAACACCATCGTATTTTGAAATTGTTACTTGCTTGTATTCAATATGATCTTGAACAATATGTTGAACTCGATATTGTTTTAAAACTTCCTTTAGTTTTACTTTTTTCCAGCTCATCGTTATTTTATAGCTTGTTTTAATTTGTTCAATAAGTCATTACCTTTTTCAAAAGAATCATGCAGTAAACGCATTAATTCAATACTACTATATTCGTGGGCTTCTTCTAGTTTAGTTGGATTTTTTATATCTAAATCGTAGTTACGCTCAATGATCGTTTTAATGTCTATTTTCCATGCTATAGCACTTTCTTTACGATCATTCCACCATTCTTTTATAGGTTTAAACTCTTTAGCTTGTATTGGTTTTGTTTTATTATAAGCTTTTTGTCCTTCGGGTAAACGGTGTTCATAATACCAAATCTCTTTAGTAGGTTTTCCTTTAGTAAAAAATAATAAATTAGTAGCCACAGTTGCATAAGGTTGAAACACAGAATTTGGTAAACGCACTATAGTATGCAAGTTACAATCTTCTAAAAGTTTTTGCCTTACACGTTGTTTTATACCATCACCAGTTAATGAGCCGTCTGGCAAAACAATTCCAGCACGACCATCTTTTTTTAACAAATGAATCATCAAAATTAAGAACAAATCGGCACTTTCTTTGGTTCTAAAATTCTGCGGAAAGTTGGTTTCATTATTATTTGCAACAATACCACCGAAGGGTGGATTTGCCAAAATTGCATTCACTCTATGTTTTTCAGTAAAATTACTTAGAGGTTGATCTAATGCATCACCAAATCGAATGTTGGGCACTTCTATGTCATGTAAAATCAAGTTTGTAGTGGCTAATAAATAGGGTAATGGCTTATATTCCCAACCCATCACATTTTCGCCTATACTCTGAAGCTCTTCTACACTATTCGCTTGTTTTTTTAGATGTTCAATAGCAGAAGTTAAATATCCTGCTGTTCCACAGGCTGGATCTAGTATTTTTTCGCCCAATTGTGGGTTAATCATTTCAGTAATAAAGGAAGTAATAGCTCGAGGTGTGTAGAACTCACCACTTTTACCAGCACTTTGTAATCCTTTTAAAATGTTTTCGTATAATTCTCCAAATGCATGGCGGTCTTTGGCAACATTAAAGTCCATTTCGTTCAGTTTGTTTAAGACTTTACGAATATTGGTACCACTTTTCATATAGTTGTTATTGCCTTCAAATACTTCACGTACAATCAATGCGCGCCGATTTCCTGTACTTACGTCGATATCACGAAGTGCAGGAAATAATTGTCTGTCAACAAATTCTAACAATTCATCGCCTGTCATTCCTTCAGGATCACCTGCCCAATTTCCTTTTTCATTTACCCAATGAAATAAATCGGGAATAGGCGAGGTGTAGTTGTCATTTAGAAGTTCTAATTCTTTGTCTTTATCTGAAAATATTTTAAGAAAAAGCATCCAACCTAATTGTTCGATTCTTTGGGCGTCACCGTTTAGACCAGTGTCTTGCCACATTATGGTTTGTATGCTTTTTAATATGCTTGAAATGTTGGACATTATTTAATTTCTTGAAATTTGTAATTGATTTAAATTTAATGGGGTAACCAGTACCTTAAACCCTTGAGGTGTGGAGCCAGTAGAAAAAATTGTTTGCCAAAATTGATTATTTTGTTTTCCTCCAAATACTGTATTTGATAATTCATTATTTGTCCAAATAGGTAATTCAGATAGATTTATAACGTAATTACGAATATTATTCCATAAAGTATCAGAAAACTCATATTGAAATAACTTTTTTTCATCAACAGGATGTCCTAATGAAATAAAATGTGTTTGTATAATTTGGCTTAGATATTTTAGCCAATTATATAAAATTTCTTCTTTTGCCATTCTATATGCTCGCATATGTTCTTCGGGTAAAACTTCGTTTTTTTAAATTTTACTTTCCAATTGAGCTGTCCCAATTTCAAAATCAAATTTTCCAATGAAAATTTCTTCTGCTATTATATTCATTAATTTCACAATCTGTGATTTTTCTAAACTTCTTGGATTAGTTCCTTCTTCGAGCTTAAAAGAGATTGGTGTATCTAATAAATCCTGATAAATGAAAAATGAATAAAAAGTTTTTTCTATAGAACTGTAAGACATAGGTTTTTCTTTTGCACGTCCACCTAAATCAACGTATTCCATTAGTTTGTTTTCTGAATTTCTTGTAACACCATCTCTGACAGAATCAAGAATGTATCGTTTTAATTCACGTGATTCACCTTTAAAATAGTTTACAAGTTCCCGCTCTGAGAAATTAAGATTATCCTCCTCTAAAGTTAGTTCACTTTGATATCTTTTTACTCTATCAAAAAATAATGTATTACCGAGATGTCTTTGTATAGACTTGTCAAATGCAACTTGTTTTAAGACTGTTCCTGCTCTAAAATTTGTCAAGATAATTAAATCCTCATCTGGATTTATAAAAATTCTAACTGGAATTTCTCTTACATCTAACATTACCTGAGCAGCTGCCTTGTGTTGTCCATCAAATATTTTTATATAGGAATCAGAAGTATTATTTATGTCAATCCATCCTAAAGAAATATGCAATTGCGGATTTCCTTGATAGAATTCATCAATTAATTTTGAAATATTACTTCCTATTGATCTTGGATTTAATTTGTCGTCATGAAAAACATATTCTATAGGTAGTACAGCAAAAAAATAATCTAATCCACTTAATTTATCTTGATAAATTGGAGTTTTTACTATAGAATTATTACCGCTTTGTGCTAAGGAATATAATATATGATTGTCTTCAATTTTAAAGGTTAATTTATATTTAGAGCCTAGTTTTGTTTTTAGAATATCATTTAAGTTAGGACTTCTATCCTCGAATTCTTTTAAGTTATCTTGAATCTTTTTAAAGCGGTGTAAAATTCTAGCTAATTTTAAATCAGAAGCTTGTTTAGATCTATTGGCGGAAGAAAATGTAAGAGCAAAATTACTCGGATCATCTTTACCTCCCATTTTTGCTGGAATAACGTGGTCAATATCCAGAAGATCCTTATGTAAAACTCTATCTATTGCGTCTTCAGTGATAAAACATTTTCCATTTTGAATTGTCCATAAGTCATTAACTAATTTTTCTCTATCACTTGAAGAAAGTCTTGATAAATAATTTGAAGCCATATTTTATGCTTGTTTATATAATTCGTTTTCTAGTTCTTTTACTGCTTCTAAATACTTTTGCTTATTGCCAAACTCTTTAATAATTTCAAGAGGAGAGCCAAAATCATCAAAAGGTTTTACCCGTAAAACATCAATATTTTCAATATTTTCTACTCCTTCATCAGCATATTTTTCTAATAATGTTTCTAATACTTTACGTGCATTAGCTTCATATTTAGTGAAATAATTTCGCTTCTTTACATTATTTGCACGCTCTTGTCTTGTTAAAGGTTTTTGATCATATGCAACATGGCAAATTAAATCAAATAAATCAACATCTTTGTCAACAGCTTCATATAAAGCCTCAACTAAAATGCCTTGCTCTTGCAATTCTTTTATAATGGCTTCTTTTCTATCAGCTTGATTCCATATCAATAAAAAGTCATTTAAAGAAGCATATTTTCCTTTAATAATTCCTTTAGTGTGATCTTGTAAACTAACAGTTATTGGTTTTCCATTAGAATCAAAATATAATTCACGACTTATTAGAACAGATACATCAATACCATTTATGTATTGTTTTTCTCTTTTTTTGTATTCTGTTTCTGGTTCATTTAATGGGATTCTAATTTTAGGTTCCAATATGATTTCTTCGCCACTTATATCATCAATTATTGGAGAATAATCGGTTTCTTCTTCATCAATGATATGAGTTAAATCAGCTTCTTCAGTAATTGGTTTAACTCGCAATGGATCACCGTCAAAAGTTGGATCAGCAAAGTTATCTGTCGCATTTCTAAAATCCAAAATGGTAAAATAAAGTTTGTCAAACTCTTCATTAATTCTTGTACCACGACCAACAATTTGCTTAAACTTGGTCATCGAATTAATATTAGTATCTAAAACTATTACTTTGCAGGTTTGCGCATCGACGCCAGTTGTCATCAATTCAGAAGTAGTTGCTATAACAGGATAAACTTCTTCAGGATTTATGAAGTTATCTAGTTCACGCTTTCCTTCGTCATTATCACCAGTAATTTGCATTACATATTTATAATTTTCAGAAACTAAATCAGCATTGTGTTTAGCAATTGCGTTACGCATTCGTTCTGCATGATCAATATCTACGCAAAAAATAATTGTTTTAGCAAAACGATCTAAACCTTTTAGATATTCAGTTACTTTTTGTGCTACAATATCTGTACGTTCATCAATAACGAGTTTTTTATCAAAATCTCTTCGATTGTAGATTCTGTCTTCAATAAGATTTCCTTCTATATCGGTTTTCCCTCGTTGTGGTCTGTAACCTTCGGTATCAACATTCAGTGCAACACGAATTACTTTGTATGGAGCTAAAAAGCCGTCATCGATCCCTTGTTTTAAAGAATAAGTATAAACCGGATCACCAAAATATTCTGTATTACTGGTTTCTTTAGTTTCTCTAGGTGTAGCAGTTAGACCAACATGAGTAGCAGTTTTAAAGTATCGTAAAATTTCACGCCAAGAACTATCTTCATTTGCGCTTCCACGATGACACTCATCAATTATAATTAAGTCAAAAAAATCTGGAGAAAAATCTTTGTACGCATCTTCAATCCCTGGTTCATTGTTGGTTAAACCTTGGTATAGTCCTAAAAATATTTCATAGGCTTTGTCTGAAGTGTCAATGCCTCTTTTTTTATTACTAATTAATTCTTCTTTTCCATTATTAAATTCTAAAACTTTCTTTTTAATAATGGTCATTTTATCTTTAAAGTGCTTAAAATCTCCCTTTCTTGTTTGGTCGATCAAAGCAGTTCTATCAGCTAAAAATAAAATTCTCTTTTTATTTCGTGATTTCCATAAACGATATATGATTTGAAAAGCAGTATATGTTTTTCCTGTACCAGTTGCCATCACCAGTAAAATTCTATTTTGACCATTCGCAATTGCTTCAACAGTTCTATTAATAGCATTTTGTTGATAATAACGAGGTTTTCTACCGGAGCCGTCAGAAAAATATTTTTGTAAAGCTATTTTTTCACCTTCAACATTTACAATTCCTTTATACTTTTTATATTTATTCCATAACACTTCAGGTGATGGAAACTCGTCAAGAGATAATTCAGATTCGATTTTGAAGTCATTTGCAGTTTTATCGTGAAATAAAAAACCATCACCATTACTGCTAAAGACACAAGGAATATCTAAAATAGTTGCATAACCTAAAGCTTGCTGAATTCCTGAACCAATAGAATGTTTGTTGTCTTTTGCTTCAATTATTGCAATTGGATTGTCTTGATAATAAAGGATATAGTCAGCTCTTTTTCTTTCACCTCTTGCAGTAAGTTTTCCTCTTACGTATATTTTACCATCTGTAAAAAAGACTTCTTCCAAAATTTGTTTTTGCAAATCCCAACCTGCTTTTAGTAAAGCAGGAGTGATAAATTTTGTACAAATATCCCTTTCTGAAAGATCTTTTTTACTCATAAGATTTATATTACGTAAATAGAATTTTTGCTAAGGTATTGAAAAAAAGATTTTTTTGAATGATAAAAACCGTAAAGGCATTAAATAAGAGAATTTAATATTAAAATACCAAAAAAAACGAGACCATCTCTTCTTAAAAGAAACAATCTCGTTTGCAATCAACTTAAAAAAATCAGAAATAAATTATCCGTGAGCGGCTACAGAAACGTCAGCCCATTCTTCCCAAGTGGCTAGTTTTTGTTCGTAGGTTTGTTTGGCAAATGGCAAAGCTACTTTTCCTAAGAATAGGCGCAGAGGAGGATTTTCGGCTTCGACCAGTTTTAAGATGGCCGGAACTGTAGCGCTGGTTTTTCCGAAAGTATCAGGATCATGTCCTTCTGCAATGGCTTTTTTGATTCCGTCATACGCATCAATGCTTTCGCTGTTGAATCCGTTGCCCCAAATATCCGTAACGTAACCGTTTGGCTCGACCAAAGTCACTTTGATACCAAATTGTTTTACTTCTTGAGCCAAAGTTTCCGTAAGGCCTTCAACCGCAAATTTAGAAGCATTATATAAACCAATTATTGGCAAAGTGGCGATTCCTAAAATAGAAGAAACCTGAATGATATGACCGCTTTTTTGATTTCGCATAATAGGCAATACCGCTTGTGTCAACCATAAAGTTCCGAAGAAATTTGTTTCGAACTGCGCTCTGGCTTCTTGTTCGCTGGCTTCTTCTACCGCACCGTTTAAGGCATAACCGGCATTGTTGATCAAAATATCGATGGCACCAAAATGTTCGTGTACTTTTTGCACTACGGCAAACGATTCTTCGCGTTTGTTTACGTCTAGTTTAAGAGGCAGAATCGCGTCTCCGTATTGCGCTTTTAAGTCGGCTAGGGTATCAATATTTCTGGCTGTTGCAGCTACCTTGTATCCTTTTGCTAAAAATGCTTCTGTCCAGGCTCTTCCGAATCCTTTTGATGCTCCTGTAATTAAAATTGTTTTCATAATTGTGAATTGTTAAAATGTGAGATGTTAGATGTTAGATGTTAAATGTTAGATGTTAAATGTTAGATGTTAAATGTTAGATGTTAAATGTTTTTGTTTTTGTTTTATGTGAGTTGATATATGTTATATGCGCTTTATGATTTTACATTTACAACTAATATTTTATATTTATGACCGAAAGGTCATTTTTTAGAAAAAAAAAATTAGATCGTGTTTTCCTCTATTAAATTTTTTAGGGTTTTGGTGATGACTTGCATTTTTTCGTTGTTTCCTGACATTCTTGAAATTAGATGACCGCCTTCCATCATGGCGAACATTACGGTAGCGAAATCTTCGGCGTTCCAATCAGGTTTAAATTCTCCTTTTTCGATGCCTTTTTTAATGATACTTCCTAGTAATTGCTGGTTGTATTTGATACCGCTGTTTACTTTTTCTTTTACGATTGGGTTGGTATCGTCAGCTTCTGTACCGAAATTCAATAACGGACAACCGCCTATTACTGGAGGATGCACGGGATTACTGAAAAAATCGATATAAGCAAATAATTCGGCTTTTGCTGTTTTGCTTTTTGATAATTCAGAATGCAGTTTGTTGCCTAATACTTTCATATTATGATCGACAGCAGCGCAAGCAAGAACTTCTTTGTTTTCAAAATGAACGTACATGCTTCCTTTAGACAATTTCGTAGCCTCCATAATATCGCTCATAGAAGTTGCTGCAATCCCTTTTGTATTAAAAATGGGTGCGGCTTTTTCTATAATAAATTGTCTGGTTTCTTCCCCTTTTGCCATGATCGTTTTATTTGATCTTTTGTAGATTGAAATAAATTACGGTACAAATATATGACCGATTGGTCATATATGCAAATTTATTTTAGATTTTGTGAAAAGTTTTACATTTAAAGAACGGGAAAATTTTAAAAATATATTTAGTTTTTGAAATTTTTCTCTCCCAGATTTGGCAGATTCAGCAGATATTAAATTATTTATCTTATGTTTTAAATGAATTAAACTTTGTGTCTTTGCGCCTTCGTGGCATATTATGTTTAGTTTATGAAGTTTTTTCTCTCGCAGATTTGGCAGATTAAGCATTTTAAATTATTTTATCCTATCTTTTAAATTTACACTTTGTGTCCTTGTGTCTTCTTGGCATATTAAGCAGATATTAAATTATTTATCTTATGTTTTAAGTGAATTAAAACTTTGTGTCTTTGCGCCTTCGTAGCAAATTTTTAATAAAAATAATTGCATTTATGTATTTAACTACGTAGTTTTGTGATATAAATATTTAAGCTATGAAACCAGTTATTATTCCGATTGAAAATAAATATGCAGATGCTATTATAGATTTAGTTTTAAACATTCAGCAAAAAGAATTTAATGTTGCCATTACATTAGAAGATCAGCCTGATCTGCTAAACATTACCAACTTTTATTACGCCAGCGGTGGCGGATTCTGGGGCGCTTTTGTAAATGATGAATTGGTTGGTACGATCGCTTTAGTGAAATTTAGCGATCACGAAGCCGCAATAAGAAAGATGTTTGTAAAGAAAGAATTTCGAGGCAAAGAATTTTCGATTGCACAACAGCTATTGCAGACTTTAATTGATTATTGCAAAGAAAATCAAATTGATGATTTATATTTGGGAACCGTATCCATATTAGAAGCTGCTTTGCGTTTTTATGAAAGAAATGAATTTGAGCGTATTGAAAAAGAAGCGCTTCCAAAATCATTTCCTGTAATGAGTGCCGATAATGTTTTTTGCCATTTACCACTAAAAAAATAAGAATGAATATTATAGACGAATCAGGAATATTAGCTATTTCGACACGATTGCAGCGTTTGAGCGAGCAATTGCGTAAAGACGGCGCGCTGTTATACAAATCATACGATATTGATTTTGAGCCAAAATGGTTTCCAGTTATTTATACCTTGCATCACAAAGGGGTTTTGAGTGTTGTTGAAATTGCAAATGAAATTGGTTATACCCATCCTTCGACTATTAGTTTATTGAAAGAACTCGAAAAACAAAAACTGATTCGGTCAAAAAAAGACAAAGTAGACGAGCGCAAACGGCTTTTATTGCTTACGCCAAAAGGCGAGGAGCTTATTTTAAAAATGAAACCGGTTTGGGATGTTATGTCTACGGTTCTTTCTACAATTGCAGATAACCAAAATAATTTGCTTCAAGCAATTAACGAAGCCGAAAATAAAATAAGCCAGCAGAGTTTTTTGCAAAGAGCGCTGCAGTTGAAGGGTGAAAGTAAAGAGCAAAGAGCAAAGAATAAAGAATAAAGAATAAAGAATAAAGAATAAAGAATAAAGAATAAAGAATAAAATAGAGTTATTGATCAAAGCTTCAAGGTTTTATGCCATATCTGCATAGTCTTGAAGCTTTGCTAATAACTTTTTTTCTTTTTAGAGCAACAGTTTTGTTTGTTTAAATGAGTGAAACGCCTTTATACATCACAAAAAATTATGTTTCTATATGTTAAAACAACTATTTTAATGATCTGAAATAATAATGTTGGTTTTCGGTTTTTTTGATCTGTTCATTACCAGCAATAAAAGAGGCAGTGTAAAAACAAAAAAGAGTCCGACTAGAAAAAAAGCATCTCTATAACTTAGTAATGAAGATTGTTTGGTTACAATGTTTTCCATTAATTTGAGGGCTTTCAAGCGCGATTCATTATACGTAAAACCTCTGTGCTGAAAATAATTGATGTACGCATTGATTCTGTCCATCGCTCTACTATTGTCTGGAGTAATGTTTGAAACCAATTCGTTTCGATGCGCCGCATATCGATGTACAATATAGGTATTGATGATCGAAACGCCGAAAGAACCTCCTAATTGACGCATCATATTGTTGAGCGCCGCACCTTGTCCCACATCTTTATCATCAAGAGATGAAACGGCCAGCATCGTCAGCGGAACGGTTAATAAAGCCAATCCCAAAGCTCGGAAAATAAGCGCTGTTGCTACTTCAAAAGCGCTGGTTTCTAGTGATATTCCGGACATTCTCCAATTAAAATAAATAAACAAAAGAAATCCAGCTGCAATAATAAGAACAGGAGAAACGCCTTTCTGCAATAATGTGCCGCAAAGTTTTAGTGCCAAAAGTGCAAACAAAGCGCCAGGAAGCAAAAGCAAGCCCGTTTGATAAGGCGAAAAACTCAAAAGTCTTTGCGCTACAACAGGACTGATGTAAATCGAAATAAACATTCCGAATCCGGTGACGAAAGTCAGAATGGCAGCGATGCTTAACGATTTGCTTTTAAGTACGCGCAGATTCACAACAGGTTTATCGACTTTCAATTCCCAATAAATAAAAGCAAGCAAAGTCGTGGCAGCAATTACACTCAATATAATAATATATCGGGTTTCGAACCAATCTTCGACTTCGCCGCGTTCTAAAACCGTTTGCAGCGAACCAACGCCAATTGCTAATAGAGCAATTCCTGTCCAGTCGACTTTTGTTATTTCGGGTTTTACAGGAGGTTCTTTCAACAGAAAATAACATGAAATTGCGACTAGAATTCCAAGCGGAATATTAATCAAGAAAATCCACGGCCAATCATAGTTTTCGGTAATATAGCCTCCGAGCGTTGGCCCAATGGTGGGTCCGATAAAAATTCCGGCTCCAAAAATGGCTCCCGCAGTCGATTGTTTGTCTTTTGGAAAAAGTTCAAAAACAATAACCTGTGAAATTGATAATAAAGCGCCTCCGCCAATGCCTTGCAGAAATCTAAAAAAGACCAGCATCCATATATTCGACGCATGGCCACACATAAAAGAACAGAATGTAAACAAAACTACAGATCCAATATAATAATTGCGTCGCCCAAGATTAGCGCTCAAAAAACTCGTAATGGGAATAATGATCACATTCGCAATCGCATAAGCAGTAATAACCCAGGAAGTATCTTCTAGTGTTGCGCCAAGATTACCGCTCATGTGAGATAGCGCTACATTGACAATAGAAATATCAATAAGTTCCATAATCGCAGCCAAGATAACTGTGATGATTAAAAGTTTTCGGTGTAGTGGTGTCATAATATTTAATTATACCAATTGGTATATTTTTAATTAAAAAAAGGGAAAGATTGAAATTTGGAATTTAAGATTTTGCATTTCCATTTAAAGCTCTTGCTTGATAGCATTTGTTTTAAAAAGATTAGAATATGCCGTTGCAATTAGTCTTGTTTGGGCTTCATTCCAAATTTCGCATTGTGCATTTACAAATTGTCTTCCTTTTTTGATGATAGAAGTTCGTGCCAAAATAATATCGCCAACACGGGCAGGAGCAAAGTAATCGACATTGAGATTTATGGTCGTATAAAAATTTTCTTCATCTGAAGAAAATAGTGTAGCGCCAATACAATCGTCAGCAATTGCAGCTATTACACCTCCGTGAAGTGATTTAATCGGATTGGACATTTCTTCTCTGACTAGGTATTTAAAAGTTACACTGCCATTTTCAGCAGCAAGAACAATGGGTTTCATCCAAAGCATAAAAGGTGAAGGCGAAGCCGTAAATTCTCTGTCAATGTGATCTTGAAGTACTTGTAGTCTAGTTTTCATTTGCGTTTTAAGTTATGAGTTATGGACTTATGTTATATTAAAAATGTTAATTCAAAATTCATATTATTTTATACCGTTTGGTATATTTTAATTGCTAAAAAAAGCAACCTATCTTTATTGCTTTATTCTAAGTTTTCTATGATTTGAGTTACAGAGAGCATTAAACTTGATAAATCTTTTAAATTACCGGTTACTTTCGTAATCATCACTGCGCCTTCGATCATGGCAATAATGGTTAATGCGGTTCTTTCAATATCAATAGATTTTGCTTTGAATTCGCCGGCAATAATCCCTTGTTCTATAAAATGCATTAGTCGTTCTTTCCAAAACAAGATTACTCTTTCCACACTTTTTCTAAGTACCGGATGCGTGTCATCTGCCTCAGAAGCTGTATTCAGAATCGGACAGCCTCCTTGAGTAACTCTTAAGTCATAATAATGAGAATAGAGGCGGGGATAAACTAATAGTTTGCCTTTAAAAGTGTTTTGTTTTTCAAGTTCGGTTGCAAACGCATCTTGAAGTTTCTTTATATTAAATTTGAAAGCAGCAAGAGCAACTTCATCCTTGTTTTCAAAATTGCCGTAAATACTTCCTTTTGTAAGTCCGGTTGCCTCGGTAATATCACTCATCGAAGTACCGCTGTAGCCTTTCATATTAAAAAGTGGAGCGGTTTTTTCTATAATAAATTGCTTGGTTCTTTCAGCCTTGCTCATGATAAAGAATGATTTTAGACTGCAAATATATACCAATCGGTATAATTAATTATTGTTTTTGTAGATTATTTTTATCTAAATAATGTACAAACTGAAAAAAGGAGGTTTCTAAACAATAGAAACCTCCTTTTTCTGGTACTTCACTTTTATTAATGTAACGATTGAATAACGGAAGCAAAATTATTTTCACCCCAATGTTCTTTTAGTTTTCCATCAAAAACTGTAAAAATATCGATAACTTTTATAGTTATTTTTTTACCTGTTGCAGGCTTTCCAAAAAGCGGACCTGTATGAATTCCGGTTATTTCTTTTCGGGTTGCAACCTTATTATCTTCCGCAACCATATCCAAAACTTTTACTGTAACGTCTGTTAAAGCAGTATGAATAATAGCAGAGAAAAAATAAATAACACCGTCAATTTTGTTTGACATTCCTTCCGGCGCAGAGTGATTGATAAAATCAGTCGCAGCAATTTGCTGAAAAAATGCCATGTCTCCTTTTTCGATTACCTCTTTATTGTATTTTAGAAGTAAATCCTTGTTTTGTGCTGTGCTCATAATAGATAATTTTATAGCACAAAGTTATTCTGAGAAAGCGGGAAACTGATAGCGCAAAAAGATCATATTCCTGTAGCTAAAAGTTCATGTAACTGTAGTTTTTTGGTAATTTTCCAAAATGAGATTTAAAAGCCTTAGAAAAGCTGGAATGGTTTTCATATCCTGCCTTTAAATATATTTCGCTTGGTTTCGATCCGTTTTTTAATAAGGCTGCTGCAGTGATGAGTCTTTGTTCCTGCATCCATTTAGCCGGCTTTTCATTATATATTTTTTGGAATTTACGTTTGAATGTAGACACACTCATGTGGCAAAAAAAAGCAAGTTCGCTGACCGAAAAATTATTAAAAATATTTTGCTGTGCTACATTCTGAATCCTTTCTTCAGGTGTTTTTGCTATGGAGACGTTTTGAAAATTATTAAGCTCCTCCGGAAATCGCAGGCAAAGATAAACCAGCAGTTCATTTAACTTGGCAACCTGCATTGATTCAGTAAAAATGGGATCATATATCAGAGATTGGACAGTGCTGATAAAATTATTAAGATAATCATCTTTTGGTACTAAAATATTCGGTGTTTTTTTAGAAGCATTCTTAGGAAATTTAATGTTATTGCGCACTGCATCTTGCAAGAACTCATCATCAAAAAAAACAAGTATGCTTCTTATTCCTGGGTTGCCATTTGGTCGTTCTGTAAAAATGTAATTTCCTGCAGAAAGCAATAATATGTTAGCCGGATTAATTTGAATGGGTTTGCCGTCGCTGTAAATATGCTTTTCACCCTGCATGATCAAACTGATCATGTGTTGCGTTAACCGGCTTTTGCCTTTTACAAGTGGCGCATCTGAAACATAGGGAACAAAACTTAATTTAGGTTTTGTGTTTTCTTGGTCTGCAATCTTATCTGGCATTAATACGTAATCCATATTGTGTTTTTAAAAGTGCTTCCTGTAAAAATAGCCAATTTAATGCCTTTTATATTTTCTCGTGTTGTTTTTTGATATGGTTTCTGTGTGAGATTCCCCATTTAATCATCTCAGAAATTATAGGTCCAAAAGATTGGCAATAGGGTGTAGATTGATACAGTATCGGTACTTTGGCATCTCGGTCTTCGGTTCTTTTAACCAAATTATTCATTTCCATATCCTTTAATTCTTTCGAAAGCATTCGTGAAGTAATACCCGGAATACTTTGCTGAATTTCTTTAAAGCGACTATTTCCATTACAAATGGAGTTGATGATAGGCAATTTCCATTTACCGCCCAAAACGTATATCGTATCCTGAAGTGCTCGAACTTCTTCTTGTTGATTTCTTTCCATCGAAATTTATTTTATACTAAGATATAAAAACATTTTTTTCCACCATATAAGTAATATAAGTTCATTTAAAGTCAATGTTGAGTTTTAGCTTATATGGTTTAAAATCAATTGCAAGAATAATACATATGTTGAAAATATTGATATACTCCATGATACCGTCGCAAAAGCAATATGTTTTCGAATCTAACTTTGTCTCGTTAATTTAAACACATTAAAAATGGAAAATTTAAAAAATAAAGTTGCTGTAATAACAGGCGGAAACAGCGGTATTGGTTACGCAACAGCAAAACAATTAAAAGAAGAAGGCGCAACTGTTATCATTACTGGAAGAAGAAAGGACGCAATCGAAAAAGCTGCTTTAGAGTTAGGCGCACATGCAATTGTTGCAGATCAATCGCGTATTTTGGATATCGAAAACTTGGCTTCAAAAGTAAAACAAGATTTTGGTCAAGTTGATATTCTTTTCATAAATGCTGGAATTACGGGGCAAACAGCAATTGAAGACGCGACAGAAGTTTTATTTGACAGTATTTTCAATATTAATTTTAAAGGAGCCTATTTTACCTTAAGCAAATTCATTCCAATTTTAAAAGATGGTGCATCAGTTGTGTTTCTTTCTTCTAACACGGCAAGTATGAGTTATGCAAGCACGTCAATTTATTCATCTAGCAAAACGGCTCTCAATGCAGTTATGAAAATTGCAGCTTTAGAGCTGGCTCCAAGAAAGATAAGAGTGAATTCGGTAAGCCCGGGTCCAACAGAAACAGAAATAATGAAAAAAGTAGGTTTAAATGAAGACGAAGTTACAGCTTTGATGAGTGCAATTGTTGATAAAATTCCGCTAAAGCAAATGGGAACTGCAGAGGACGTTGCTAAAATGGTTTCGTATTTAAGCAGTGATAAAGCAACATTTATTACCGGAGCAGATTTTATTATGGATGGAGGAATGGTTTTAGCTTGATTTTAATTGATTCAAGTTTCAGGTTTCATGTTTCAAGTTTCAAGTTTCAAGTTTCAGGTTTCAAGTTTCAAGTTTCAAGTTTCAAGTTTCAAGTTTCAAGTTGAAATGGAGATAGAAATCTAACTTCAAAGTTCACAAAGATTACGCAAAGATCGCAAAGTATATTTAGATATGTTTTGCGGTCTTTGTTTATAAAGTACCTCATATAAAATCTTTGCACGTTTGCAATAAAATTACAAAGTAATCTTAATTCCCATTTCACTATGTCCAGTTCAGCTCTCACTTTGTCTGTTTGGACTATTTTCTCATTTCAGAAGATCTATTACTGAAATACTTTTGACCAATAAATTAATATAAAAAATTATGAAAACAGATAAAATTTTCAGTTTACAGGGAATTGCTATTCTTATTTTTATCGCATTAGTAATGCCTATTACCGTTACAGCACAAATTAAAGGCATTAAACGCACGGATTTGCAAAAACACGACATAAGTGTCACTGGAAAAGAAACAGTGCAAGCACGCATCGATTTTGAACCCCATGTTGCTTTTGGTAAACATTCGCATCCCGGCGAAGAAATCATTTATGTTCTAGAAGGTACTTTAGAATATCAAATTGAAGATCAAAAGCCTATAGTACTTACCGCAGGAGAAGTGCTTTTCATTCCGGCAGGTCAGATTCACTCAGCTCAAAACCATAGTAATACAAAAGCTTCAGAGTTGGCAACTTACATTGTCGAAAAAGGAAAGCCAATTCTTGTAATGAAACAATAAATCAGAATTTTCAGGTTTCGGTCAGCCTGTTTCAATCTTCACTTTGTCCGGTTGAGTTATTTTCTGATTGTATTGAGAGTATTACCAGAATACTTTTGACGAATAAATTAACTACTAATCAACTTATTAATAACTAAAATTATGAAAACAATAGTGAATACAATTGCTCTTAAAGCAATTTTAATAATAGTGATGTTCCTGACAACAGCAGTAATACAGGCGCAGAAACAGAATATAGAAGTAAACCCTTCACTCGGAACATTAAAACAAATCAATGCCGGTTTATTAAATGTAGGTTATACAGAAGCTGGACCTTCAACCGGAACACCAGTAATCTTGCTTCATGGCTGGCCTTACGATATTCACAGTTATGAAGAAGTGGTTCCGATTTTAGTTTCAAAAGGATATCGTGTAATTACGCCTTATTTAAGAGGATCGGGTACCACAACTTTTTTATCAAAAGATACTTTTAGAAACGGACAGCAAGCCGCTCTGGCAAGTGATATTATTGCTTTTATGGATGCGCTTAAAATTGATAAAGCTATTATTGGCGGTTTCGACTGGGGTGCGAGAACAGCTGTAGTTATGGCGGCACTTTGGCCAGAGCGCTTAAAAGGATTGGTTTCTGTCAGTGGTTATCTGGTTGTAAATCTCGAAGCTAACTTAAAACCATTGTCTCCGAAGGCCGAATTAGGATGGTGGTATCAATATTACTTCGCGACTGAAAGAGGGAAATTAGGCTACACACAAAATACTTATGAGTTTAATAAACAAATTTGGCAAATAGCTTCTCCCTTATGGAAATTCAACAAGTCAACTTACGATCAAACTGCTCAATCATTCGACAATCCAGATCACGTGGCGATTGTAATTCACAATTACAGATGGAGACAGTCGCTTGAACCTGGAGAATCTAAGTACGATAGTTTAGAGAAACGTTTAGCTTCGAGACCAGCAATTAGAGTTCCGACAATAACGATAGCGAGTGATTTTGATGGCGCTTACGCGGATGGAAAATCCTATGCAGACAAATTTACAGCAAAATACGAGCATCGAATTTTAAAAGGAATTGGACATAACGTACCGCAAGAAGATCCTAAAGCATTCGCACAAGCGATTATAGATGTGGATGGACTTAAGAATTAGAAATTTAAATTAAAAAGGGTCAATATCAATCAAATCAAATAATCTAAAATTAAAAAAAATTATGGAAACAAAAGTTTTATATACAGGAAAAACACACACTACAGGCGGACGGGAAGGAGCATCTAAAAGCTCTGATGATCAATTAAATATTAAATTGAGTTCTCCGGGATCATCACGTCCGGGAACCAATCCAGAACAGCTTTTTGCTGCGGGCTGGTCTGCTTGTTTTATTGGCGCATTGGGAATAGCTGCAGTAAAACAAAATATTAAACTTCCTGCAGATACTGCGGTTGATACTGAAGTAGATTTATGTGTTGCAGAAGGTGAATATTCTTTGCAAGCGCGTCTGAATGTCAGTCTTCCGGGTCTCGATAAGCAAACTGCGAAAAAACTAGCCGATGAAGCGCATCAAACTTGTCCCTATTCTAAAGCAACAAAAGGTAATATTAAGGTTCAAATAAATATCTTGTAATATATTTTAATTAAAAAACCTCTTCGATTGTTGAGGTTTCTTTTATTAATTTTTCACAAAATGAAGCGATAAAACTTCAATGCAACAGCAAAATTCAACTTTAATAAATGCACAAAACAATAAAAATTATTGCAAAATAAATTCCACCAAACCTAATTAAAGATCCTTGCGAACTCAGCAATTAAATTTGCTTAAAAAGCGTGTTTTTATGCCTCTGACGAAATGTCAGTATGTGATTATTTGTTTTATTAATCTATTGATAACCAAATATTTTTAATATTTAATATAAAGCTTTTATTTATCTTTAATACCATCTCTGTTATCCTTGTTGAAAAAAATATAACCTAAGAAATCAAGATAAAAAATCCTTTCAAAAAAATCATATCTTTGACAAAGTAAGATAAAAATCAACTATCAAATATGGAAAAAACAAAACGCTTTCAGGTTTCCAAAAAGGTTATTTGGGGAAGTTCTATTGCACTTGCCATTCTTGCCTCGATACCAAAATTATTTGATGCCGATTCAAAGTTTGGAGACATTGTCATCAATTCTTCAATTACGTTGCTTTTTTCTATTTTTATATGGTATTATAATATTTACAGCCTTCCTAAATTTTCATCAAAGCGCACGAATACCAGTTTGTTTAACTGGAAACTTCTATTTAGTGTTGTAATGGGAATTGTAGTTATGGTTTTACTGGTAATTGGGCATCAAGAGCTTTTTGAGATTTCTAAAATGGATGCGCCAATCATGTTCGAACTGCGTGGTGTTTTAATAAATTTGATTGTGTATATGTTTTTGCATTTGCTTTTTCAAAATTATCAGACGCAGCAAATGGGACTTGAACTTGAGCGTACGCATGCCTTAAATCTTGGCGCGCAGTATGAATTATTAAAACAGCAGGTAAATCCGCATTTCTTATTTAATAGTTTAAATACCTTAAAATCAATGGTGGATATTCAAGATCCGCAGAGTTCTGATTTTATTTTGAAATTATCTGATTTTTACCGCTTTACACTAGATAGCCGAAAGTTAGACTTGATATCGCTTCGAGAAGAAATCCAAATTTTAGATTCGTATGTTTATTTACTGAAAGCCCGCTTTGAAGATGGTTTTGTTTTGATAAATAATGCTGATCAAAGACAATATGATGCCGTTATTCCGCCCTTTACTTTGCAGTTATTAATAGAAAATTGTATCAAACATAATGTCGTTTCTTTAGATAAACCTTTAGAAATTAAATTATATACTGAGAATGATTTTTTAGTGATTGAGAATCCGATTCAGCTTAAAAGAGGCGTTTTCTCAACTGGAGTTGGTTTGGATAATATCAATCAGCGTTTTATGCATTTGGTTCATAAGGAAATCGAAATTGAAAAAAATGAAACTATTTTTAAAGTAAAAATACCACTGATTTATGACTATCATAATAATTGAAGATGAGGTAAAAACGGCCAAAGCACTTGGCCAGCTTATTTTGAGTATCAGGCCTGATGCTCAAATTTTGTCGTATATACAAAGCATAGACGGAGCAGTAAGTTATCTGTCAGAAAATGATCAGCCAGATTTGATTTTTATGGATATTCAGCTCGCAGATGGCTTGTGTTTTGAAATTTTTAAAAATGTTGAGGTCTTGTCGCCTGTAATATTCTGCACTGCTTTTGATGATTATGCGATTGAAGCTTTTAAGTCGAACGGAATTGATTATGTATTGAAGCCTTTTTCCAGAGAAAGCATCGCACAGGCAATTAAAAAAACTGGCGAACTGAAGAATTTCTTTCAAAGAAATAAAAAAATGATACCAGATTTCGAATATTTATTGACTAGAACTGGCGAGAATAAAGGAAAAAGCAGTTTCTTGGTTTTTAAAAACAATAAATATCAAACCATTATGACAGAGAATATTGCGTTTTTCTATATCAAAAATGAAACGCCAACGATTATGACATTTGATAAAACAGAATATCAAATTAATCAATCACTCGATGAGGTTCATAAATTGTTATCGCCAATACAATTCTTTAGAATGAACAGGCAATATTTAGTTAATTTTTCGGCAATTAGAGAAGCTGAGCATTATTTTTCGCGTAAATTAATTATCAAACTAACAATTCCGACCGAAGAAAAATTATTGGTAGGAAAAGAAAAAGCCACAGCATTCCTAAGCTGGCTAGAAAACAGATAAAAATCAAAATCCACTGATCATAAAACAATAATCAGTGGAAATCTCTTAAAAAGTTAATCCACCGCTTAGTTTTATTTCAAGTTAATCTTAGATATTGCCAAAATTTTCCCGGTAGCATTATTTTGAATAAACCCAATGATCTCGAAATTGTTTAAATCAGAAGGTTTTAACATTGTTATTCTTCCTTCAGTTTTAGTTAGAGGGAAACTTTTGAGCTGTCTCACAATCTGAACATGATGCAAAGTACTTCCTTTATTTTCTCCTCGTTTTACTTTTGAGGTTGCATCTTTTTGAATTACAGCAACAAACAAACTTGAGTTCATAATTTCATTCGCTTTAAAATCAATTTGCAGAGAATCTTTAACCGTATTTGAATTAAGTATTAGATTCCCCGTTTCGTTTGTTTTTAATGCTTCAGAAACCTTTGCGTACAAAGCTTTTTCATCATAACCGGCAAATTCAGAAGTTCCATTTATGATAAACTGAGGTGTATACATAACTTGTAAATTTAACCAATCTTGATATTTTTCCTGGCGTTTCGTAAATTCATTAGAACTGAATTGATCTTTCCAGCCCAGACGATCCCAGTAATCAACATGATAAGCTATCAAATAAATATTTTTGTCTTTGGTTTCAGTTTGAAGTTTAGCCATTAAATTATCAGCGGGAGGACAGCTGGAGCATCCTTCTGAGGTAAAAAGTTCTACAACAGCAAAATTATTGCTTTCTGTAATTTGTAATTTTGTTTTCTTGGTCTTGAATTTTTCTGAAATTTCACTTTCTGGAAACATAAAACAATCTAAACAAAAGAGTGCTGAAAGCGCACTTGCGAATAAGATTAAGATACTGTTTTTCATGATTTTTTTGATTTTAAACTTTAATACTATTTAATTTCATCAAAGGTATAATCACCGTAGTTTAACTGGAATTCAAAAAGCGCCAAACGTCCAAAATAGAAGTTGAATCGTTCCTTTATCACGATAAAAAAACCGGAATATGTATTTAAAATTATTCAAGCTTTTGTATAAATCCTCTGCCTTAACTTAAAGTAAAACTATTCGTTATGCTTATTTCTTCTAAGAAAAAAGCATCGTGAGAAACTACTATTAAAGTACCTTGATATTCATTTAAGGCGGCCGTCAATATTTCGATATTTTGAATATCAAGATTGTTAGTTGGTTCATCTAGAATGATGAGATCCGGCGCCTGATTGGTAATCGTTAAACCGCATAGCATTAATCGCATTCTTTCACCTCCGCTTAAATAACTGCAGGACTTATCCCAATCTGATTTGGTAAACAAAAATCGGTTTAATCTCATTTTAATATCATGTTCTTCTAAACCTTCAGTATTGCTTTGTTGTGCTTGTTCATAAACCGTAAGTTTGTTGTTTATGAGCGAATAATCCTGATCGATATAAATTCTTTCGCAGTCTATTACTTTCAAACTGCCTGATTTTGGCATTATTTCCTCTAAAATAAGCTTAATCAGCGTGGTTTTTCCAGCTCCGTTATTTCCTTTTAATGCAATTCGCTGTCCGCTTAAAATCTGGAAATTCAAATTTTCTCTCCAAATCCATTTTTCATTATAATTATGATTAAGAGATTCGGCTTTCACAATAATCTTTCCTTTATGAAGCCTCGAATGATCTAGTCCAAATTTCATTCTATCGATACTCGGAACTTCTTCACGCAATTCACGCAACTCCTTTGATATTCCGCCAATTTTCTCAGCATGAACACTTTTAGTTTTTGAGGTGCTATTTTCAGCATTATTGCGCAAAGTATTCATCATAATGCGTGCAACTCCGGCTTTTTCTTGTTTCTTTTTTCCTTTGGCATCAGATTTTTGCTGTCTTTCTAAAGTTTCGCGCTGTTTTTCTTTTGCTTTCTGAAGTGCTTTTTCTTTAGCGTGAATATCTTGTGTCAATGCATTTTTATCGATATTTTTTTGTTCCAAATAAAAATCATAATTACCGCCGTACATTCTGATTCCATTAGGCTTTAACTCAAAAGTAGTATAAAGCAAATTCAATAATTTTCTGTCGTGGCTTACAATAAGTATTGTGTTTTTTGACGCGTCTATAAATTCATATAAAAGTTCTCGTCCGTGAAAATCTAAATGATTACTAGGTTCGTCAAGCAGAATCAATTTTGGCTGATGAATCATGATTCCAGCAAGAAATACCTTTGTTTTTTCGCCACCACTTAAAAATTCTAATTTTTGATTTAATTCAAAGTTGGCTAATTGCCAATAATTTAGGGCTTCTGTACAGCGATCTTCAATCGTCCAATCGTCATCATGCAGACTCAAATTTGTTTCGGTTACATTTCCCTTGAGGATTTCCTGAAAAGCGCTAAGCTTTTGATCGATCTGCAAAGCTTCAGCAATTGTTAAATGATTGTATTGTCCAAAAATTTGCGGAATGTAATATGGTACTGAATCAGTTTCTAAAATGCCGCTTGTCGGAAATAGTTCTTTGGCTATAATTTTTAATAATGTTGATTTTCCAGAACCGTTATTGCCTACTAATGCAACTTTGTTGCCGGCTGTGACTGTCAGGGTTATGTTGCTGAACAGCAATTCTTTATTAAAATGTGTATAGGATATATTTTGTAGAATAAGCATAATATCTTTCTTAAGCATTAATAAATCAGCAAACCGAAAAACGGCTCACTGTTTCTATATCTGAAAGAAATTATTTATTCACATTTGTTGAGTTTTTAATCTGAATGGCAAAGATAATAAGTTTTTTATAACATCAAAAATGCCCGAGAGTCATTCGCAGGCATTTTTAAGTTATAGAATTAATAAAATTAGTAAACTGTTATATTTTCTGTATAATTTGCAGTATATAATTTTCTGAACATAGCATACGTTACGCTCACCATTATAAAGGCAATAATGGCATCTATTGTCGCTGAGAACCCAATTACAGCCAATTTAGAAAAGAAGGCAAAAATTATATCGAAGAATACACCTGCAAATACCCATTCTTTCAATCGTAATGCCTTATTCGGAATCAATAATGTAATTACACCCGATACCTTGAATACGCCAAGCAGGTAAATAAAATGTGCCGGATAGCCTAATTGTTGTGTTATTTCCCAGACAACCGGATTTTTGGTTAATTCAAAAAAACCGCTGGCACCAAACCATAATGAAGTTAATACGATGCCTGTCCAATAGATAATTCTTGTAATCCTTGTGTTCATGATTTTATATTTTAAGTTGTTAAACAGGGCAAATTTGCTTCATAATAAAAACAGTAACTAGGAGGAATTAACCGAAGTGGACAATTTGAACTTCAAAATAGACAATGAATAAGTTCATTTGATTTTATAACTTTACGTTTTGAAAGAAGCGGTATTTATTTAAATTAAAAATGGAAGCAAAAGAATTACTGAAAGAGCATATAGCCAAAACTGCTTCATTGACAGAAGAGGAATTTAATTATTTCTTTTCTCATTTTAAGTTTCAGTCTTATAAAAAAGGCCAGACCATTATTAGTGCCGGAGATAAAGTAGATTGCGAATATTTTGTAGTTTCAGGTTGTTTGAAAGCTTTTTTTATTAATGATGAAATCAAAATGTACATCCTGCAGTTTGCAATGCCAACTTGGTGGACCTCTGATTATGATGCACTTTACAATCAAAAAGAATCTACAATAAATATTGACTGTATTACAGATGCAGAAGTACTCTGTCTTTCTAATGCTGACCGTGAAAAACTATGTGCTGCATTTCATGAGGTCGAACACTTCTTTCGCTGGCGTACCAATAAAGGATATATTGCTTCTCAAAAAAGGCTTTTGTCTTTCATGAATAATAATGTCAAAATTCGTTATGAAGAGCTTTTGGCTTTATATCCACAATTGTACAATTTAGTTCCGAAACATTTGATTGCTTCCTATTTAGGTGTTTCAAGAGAAACCCTTAGCCGACTTTATAATTCTTAAATTTTAGTGACAGATTCATAGATAAATGATTTTTTTTACGCAGATTCTACAGATTCTCATTTTTGATACCTGTTTTTTCTTGTAGTTTGTCATTCTTCCGTATGAAAAAATGAGAATAAAATTTTGTACCGCTGTACCTTTGTTTATTTCAACCTTTAAACTCAAAAAAAGAATGTGATCTAGGTCACGTAACCAATTTTCATAGTCGTCGTTCCTTTGTATTGTACTTTTAAATACAATAAAAATGGAAACAACAAATTTTAAAATCGTAAGCTCAAACAGCAGCGTAGATTGGACTGGCAGAAAAGTAACCGGTGCACATAATGGTACAATTGGTATCAAAGAAG
Source organism: Flavobacterium sp. MR2016-29 (assembly GCF_015350695.1). Classification (NCBI taxonomy): domain Bacteria; kingdom Pseudomonadati; phylum Bacteroidota; class Flavobacteriia; order Flavobacteriales; family Flavobacteriaceae; genus Flavobacterium; species Flavobacterium sp. MR2016-29. The sequence continues at coordinate 364,430 of NZ_JADKPU010000001.1, read as the reverse complement.
GTAATTTCGTCTTAAATGATGGAAAGGTAAAAAGTGGAAATATTATCATTAATACTTCTTCAATTAAAATTTTGGATGTGACAGATCCGGCAACAAATGCACAATTCGCAGGTCATCTTGCCTCTGATGATTTTTTCTCTATTGAAAAATTTCCCACTGCATCTTTTGATATTCTTTCTGTAAAAGAACTTTCAAACAGCACTTATTATCTTGAAGGGAATCTTACTATAAAAAATATTACGCACATTGTAGGGTTTGAAGCTTTAGTAGAAAACAACCAAAATGCAATTACCCTTAAAGGCAAATTAGTAATTGACCGTACTAAATATGATATAAAATTTCGATCTGGAAATTTCTTCAAAGATTTAGGAGATACATTGATCTACAACGACTTTGATTTAGATTTTACTATCACTGCAGAAGCTGTTTTTTCAGAACAATCTAAAAACTAAAGCCATGCCTTACGTAAAAATTGAATTGACACGCGAAGGAGTAACACGCGAGCAAAAACAGGAATTAATCAGCGGTATTACCAACCTGATTACAGAAGTATTAAACAAAGATCCGCATTTAACTCATATCGTGATTCAGGAAATAGATTTAGACGATTGGGGTTATGCAGGAGAACAAGTTTCAGTATTGAGAGAAAAAGGCATTACAGCCGATAAAAAATAAATATCATGAAAAAACAAACTATAATCGTTACCGGAGCGGCCTCTGGTATCGGGAAAGGAATCGCTAAATACTTTTTAGACAGAGGCGATAATGTGGTAATCAATTCGGTAACACCAAGTGCCTTAGAAAACACTTATAAAGAATTTGGTGCAGGCAATAATTTAGCGATGTTTGCTGGCGATGTAAGCAAAAAACAAACTGGAGAACAATTGGTAAAAATCGCTTTAGAGAAATTTGGTGCTGTAGATGTTTTGGTAAACAATGCCGGAATTTTTGACAGCAAACCATTCTTAGAAGTTGATGAAGCTTATTTGGATAAATTTTTGACTACAAACTTTAAAGGAACGTATTTTACCACACAGGCTGTTATACCTCAAATGCTGGAACAAAAAGACGGTGTTGTAATCAATATCGGAACACCTTTGGTAAATCACGGTCTGGGCGGTTGGCCGGCTTCTGCGCCAGTTTCAAGCAAAGGAGCCATTCATGCTTTGACGATTCAGTTAGCAGCAGAATTCGGAAAACAAAATATACGAATCAATACAGTTGCTCCTGGTGTGATTCGTACGCCTATGCATGGTGATAAAGCAGATTTGAGTGCTGGTCTTCATTTAGTTAACCGAGTAGGAGAGATCGATGATGTTGCAGAAATGGTTTACACCGTTGCAAAAAGCAATTTTATTACAGGTTCAATTATCAATGTAGATGGCGGTAAAGGTGCTGGACACAATTTAAATTAAAATGAAAACTCTTTTATTAACTGCTTTTATGCTCTGGTTTTCTCAGGGCATAAAAGCACAAAATAACATCAAAATGGAAAATCAAGCAGCAATAACAGACATTAAAGATACAATTGAAAACTTCTATTTTAAAGGTCTTTACGAAGGTGATGAAATGGTATTAGGAAGTATTTTTCAGCCCGGAACTTTACTTTATGGAGATGTAAAAGGACAGCCTTATTTTAAAACAGTTGATTTGTATCTTCAAGGTGTTAAAAACAGACAAAGTCCCAAGGATTCTGGAAAACCTTTTAAGGGAGAAATTCTAGAAATAAATGTAGCGAATTCTATTGCAATGGCTGTTATTAATGTCAAAATGTATGACTTTAATTACCGAGATTTTTTATCTTTCCATAAGATTAACGGCAAATGGCTGATCGTCAATAAAATGTTGACGGATATAAGCGAATAAATTTTAAATTTAAAGTGATGTGGTACAATACAAAAGCAACCGATTTATTGGGTATTCAGTACCCAATTATGCAAGGACCATTTGGAGGGAATTTATCAACAGTAGAATTGACAGCTGCTGTTTCTAATGCAGGAGGATTAGGCGGTTACGGAGCTTATACAATGAGTCCTCAGGAAATTTTTGAAGCTGATAGGCAAATAAAAGCGGCGACAAATAAACCTTATAACCTAAACCTTTGGGTTTCTGATCATGATATTGCAGAATCTGGTTTGACAGATGAACAATTTGATAAAACAAAAGAACTGTTTAAACCTTATTTTGATGAAGCTGGAATTCCGTTACCGGAAAAGCCTGCACCATTCCAATCCAGATTCCAAAACCAGCTTGAAGTTATTTTAGATGTTCGTCCAAAAGTATTCAGTTTTATGTTTGGTTCACTTTCGCCAGATATTTTAGAGCAATGCCGCAGATTAGGAATTGTAACTGTTGGAGCAGCAACCACTTTAGACGAAGCTATTTTTTTAGAAAATTCAGGAGTAGATATGATTATTGCTTCTGGTTTTGAAGCCGGCGGACATCGCCCTTCGTTTTTGGCTTCGGCTGAATCATCTATAACAGGAACTTTTGTGTTGTTGCAATTGATTCGTGAAAAAGTAAAAGTTCCAGTTATTGCAGCTGGAGGTATTGCTAACGGAAAAGGTGTAGCTGCAGCTTTAGCACTGGGAGCAAGTGCGGCTCAAATCGGCACTGCATTTTTAGCGGTTGATGAATCAAATGCTTTGCCTATTCACAGAGAAATGTTGTTTTCTGATATGGCAAAATATACGACATTATCGCGAGCCTACACAGGAAGACTCGGCCGCGGAATAACAAGCAGGATTGCGAAAGAAGTTTTAGGAAAAGAAGCAGCAGTTTTGCCTTTTCCGTTGCAGACTACTTTTATTTCTCCTTTGAGAAAAGCGGCGCTTGAACAGCAAAAATGGGATATGATATTGTTTTGGGGAGGACAGATTGCGCCAATCTTAAAACATAAAAAAGCAAAAGATCTGATGAATTCATTAATTAAGGAAACTACCGCTTATTTTGATGAATTGAAAGCGTAAGCTAAAGAGATATAGATATTTAGATACACGAGCTCATTTTTAAATAAAGTGAGCTTTTTTTTGAGATATTGACATAGTAAATAATTACAATTTTGTTAATTAATCTATTAAATTGATAGGGTATTAAAAGTTTTAAGCAATTATGCTGTAAATTAAAATTATCTGTTTAAATTTGCAGCAACAATGAGAAAAAATAGCCAGAATATGAATAATTATTATAGCTTCAGCATGATGTGCTGTATTGCTTTATAATTGATTTGGCTTTCTGTATAAAATAATATTACTTATTTAATAAGCCTTTCAAATATAATTATGAAAGGCTTTTTTGTTTTTAAACTGAATTAATAAAATGATTGAATTAAAAAATGTAACTAAAAATTTTCATCAGAAAAATCGAATTGTTTCGGCTTTATCTGATGTTTCTCTTAAAGTTCCGCCGGGAAAAATCTTCGGAGTAATTGGAACTTCGGGAGCGGGGAAAAGTACCTTGATTCGATGCGTAAATCTTTTAGAAAGACCTACTTCAGGAGAAATTATCGTTGACGGAAAATCTTTGATCCAATTGTCAAATGCACAGCTTGCTGTTGAGCGAAGACAAATCGGAATGATTTTTCAGCATTTTAATCTGCTTTCATCGCGTACAGTTTTTGACAATGTGGCTTTTCCTTTAGAATTGGCCGGAGCGTCAAAATCAGCTGTAAAAGAACGTGTTTTGGAATTATTGCAGTTAGTTGGTTTGGCAGAAAAGGCAAATGATTATCCTGCAAGCCTTTCTGGTGGTCAAAAACAGCGTGTTGCTATTGCAAGAACACTGGCCAATAGTCCAAAAGTTTTATTGTGTGATGAAGCTACAAGCGCGCTTGATCCAGCAACAACGCGATCTATTTTAAATTTATTGAAAGACATCAACCGTCGTCTTAATATTACTATTTTATTAATTACACATCAAATGGAAGTCGTAAAATCGATTTGTGATGAAGTTGCGGTTATCAGTCATGGAAAATTAATAGAACAGGGAAGTGTAGGTGAAATCTTCGCAGATCCCAAGCATGAATTGACAAAAGAGTTTATTGCATCATCATTGCATTTAGATATTCCTGCGGTTTATCAGGAAAAACTTCAGAAGGAAGATGACGGAAATCTAAACCCGCTATTGCGATTGGAAATGACCGGAAAATCAGTTAATGAACCTGTTATTTCAGAGGTTTCTCGATTATTTGATACCAATTTTAAGATTATCAGTGCACAGATGGATCAGGCCGGTGAAGTGAATTTTGGTGTAATGCTTATAGAATTATCAGGAAAGAGGGAAAATTATCAAGCAGCAATTGAGTATTTTATTTCAAAACATATTAAAACAGAAATTATAGGTTATGTCTGATTCCATTATAGAATTATTATTAAAAGGTACTTGGGAAACTATCGTTATGACATTTGTGTCTGGCTTTTTTGGTTTCGCACTTGGACTTCCGACAGGAATTTTACTTTTCCTGACTAGAAAAAATCAAATATTAGAACAGCCAATTCTAAATAGAACAGTATCGGTTGTGGTCAATATTTTTCGTTCTATTCCATTCATTATTTTAATCGTTTGGATGATTCCGTTTACACGTGCACTTGTTGGTACTTCAATTGGAGTAAGTGCAGCATTAGTGCCTTTGAGTATTGGCGCCGCGCCGTTTATTGCAAGATTGGTAGAAAATAGTCTTTTAGGTTTGCCTTCAGGATTAATAGAAGCAGCTAGAGCATTAGGAGCAACACCTTTTCAAATTGTTTATAAAGTCTTGCTTCCAGAAGCTCTGCCATCTTTAATAAACGCAGCTTCGATTACTTTAATCACGCTTGTAGGATATTCTGCAATGGGTGGTGCCGTTGGAGCAGGAGGTTTGGGTCAGGTTGGCTATCAATACGGATATATTGGATATGATGCCGTAACAATGAACTCAGTATTAGCCTTGCTGGTTATTTTGGTATTCCTGATTCAGTTTGCTGGTGATGCTTTATCGAAACATTTTGATCATAGATAATTATTAAAAAAAAATATAACAATGAATAGTAAAGTAAATTTTTTAAAAACAGCCGGAATTATAGCTTTATCACTTGTTGTGGCTAATTGTGGAAAAAGTAAAAATAATGATCCTCATTTTATAAAAGTGGGAGTTGCAACCGGACCAGAATATAAAGTTGCTGAAGCAGCTAAAAAAGTCGCAAAAGAAAAATACGGACTAGAAGTTGAATTGGTTTCGTTTAATGATTACGTGATCCCAAATGAAGCTTTGAGCCAAGGAGATATCGATGCGAATGCTTTTCAGCATAAACCCTATTTAGATGAGCAGTCTAAACAACGCGGTTATAAATTGGCGATTATCGGAAAGACGTTTATTTACCCAATTGCTGCTTATTCTAAAAAGATCAAAAATCTGTCTGAATTAAAGAACGAAAGCACAATCATTATTCCAAATGATCCAACAAATGGAGGGCGTTCCTTATTGCTTTTGCAGAAAAATGGTTTATTAAAACTGCGTGATGGTGTAGGTTTGTTGCCTAAAGTAACGGATATTATCAGTAATCCTAAAAACTTAAAAATATTAGAGTTAGAAGCGCCGCAATTGCCTCGTGCTTTAGACGATGAAAATGTTTCGATTGCAATTATCAATAACACTTTTGCTTCACAGGCTGGATTAGTTCCTGCTCGTGATGCTTTATTTGTTGAAGATAAAGATTCACCTTACGTAAACCTTGTGGTTAGCCGTGAAGACAATAAAAATGAAGAAAAAGTAAAACAGTTTCTTCAGGCTTTTCAATCTGCAGAAGTAGAGCAGGCAGCAGTTCGTGAATTCAAAGGCGGTGCTGTAAAAGGCTGGTAATCTTAGATTATATTTCAATTTTAAAAAGCGCTAAATCATAAGATTTAGTGCTTTTTTTGTGATAGACTATTTATAAATCAGAGATTTTAGCGAAAACAATTCATCCACAGCTTATTACTGGAAATGAAAATTAAATTCAAAATTATTTGAATTTCTTAAGTAAATGTTTCTTTTCTATTATTTTGAGAAACGAACCAGCCTTAAATTTACATCTTAAAATAATTTAAATTCTAAAATATGAATTCAGATAAAACAAAAGCATTTGGTACAACAGCTGCAGACGCTTCATTAGAGGAAATGACAATCGCCCGCAGAGAAGTTTTGGAAAAAGATATAGAGATAGAAATTTTATACTGTGGTGTATGTCATTCTGATTTGCATACTGCAAGAAACGATTGGGGAGGAAGCCAATATCCTGCAGTTCCAGGACATGAAATTGTAGGCCGAGTAACAAAGGTAGGAAGCGGTGTAACGAAACTAAAAGTAGGAGATTTAGCTGGAGTAGGATGTATGGTTGATTCGTGCCATACTTGCGACAGCTGTAAACAAGATTTGGAGCAATATTGCTTAAATGGTTTTACAGGAACTTATAATGGCAAAGACAAACATTTAGGCGGACATACTTTTGGAGGTTATTCTCAAAAAGTGGTAGTCGATGAACATTTTGTATTGAAAGTGCCATCAAATTTAAATTTAGCTGCTGTAGCACCTTTATTATGCGCCGGAATCACTACTTGGTCGCCATTAAAACATTGGAATGTTGGGAAAGATTCTAAAGTTGCTGTGGTTGGTTTAGGCGGACTAGGACATATGGCTATTAAATTAGCAAAAGGTCTAGGTGCTCATGTTACACTTTTTTCAAGAACCCCAGAAAAAGAAAAAGAAGCAATAGAATTAGGAGCTGATGCAGTAATTATTTCAACTGACAGCAGTCAAATGAAATCGGTGAGCGGAAAATTCGACTTAATTATAGATACAGTTCCTTATATACACGATGTTAACCCGTATGTAGCAACTTTAAATATTAATGGAACTTTAGTTATAGTAGGTTATTTAGGAGGTTTAGAGCCATTTCTAAATACTGTACCCATGATTATGGGAAGAAAATCCGTAGCAGGTTCTGTAATTGGAGGGATTGCTGAAACTCAGGAAATGCTTGATTTTTGTGGAGAACACAATATTGTATCAGAAATTGAAGTGATCAAAATGCAGGAAATAAACGAAGCATACGAAAGAATGCTGAAAAGTGATGTTCGTTATCGTTTTGTAATTGATATGGCTTCTTTGAAATAATATTATCCATATTAATTTCAAAAATAGTAAAAGCCCAATTCTAATGAATTGGGCTTTTTTAATTTTAGTTTTTAAACAATGGCTTCAAGGGATTTCTTTAAAATAATAACGGCATTCTCCATTTCTGTTGGGTTCAAATGTCCGAATCCTAAACGCGTTGCGGTAATATTTTTGGTTTGATATAAAATAGTTTTCGGTAAAAACAATCCGTTTACAGCACATTTTTTTTGAAGATTTATCAAATTAAAAGGATCAAGCCACTCTACCCAAATTGCTAAACCGCGAAGAGGTACTTGAAATTTTATTTTGTCTTTCAAATTTTGATTTAATAAAGAAACAAAGTAATCTCGGCGTTCTTTATATATTTTTTTATTTTTTTTAGAAAGACGATGTACTTCGCCTTCCTGAATCCAATCTGCTAAAACCTGTTCTTTAATCACATCTTTTCCGGGTTCTAGAATGTTCTGGTGTTTTTCTAATTCACTTATAAATGCTGATGTTGCAGCAATAAATCCGTATCCAAAACCAGAAGGCAAAGATCTTCCAAAAGACCCAATATAAACCACTCTTTCATTCGAATCTAAAGAAGCCAATGGCAATATTGGGTTGTTATCGTAATGGAAATCAAAATCATAGTCATCTTCCAAAATAACAAATCCGTATTGATTGGCCAATTCTAAAATCTCCATTCTCCTTTTTGCACTCAATGCCGTGTTAGTGGGATAATGATAATTAGACGTCAGATATAAAATCCTGATTTCGTGCTCTTCGCAGATCTGTTTCAGATTTTCTGTGATAATTCCGTCCTTATCAACTGGTATCGAAATAATTTGCGCTCCGCTGTCAGAGAGCGTCATATTAGAAATATAATAACCTGGAGAAGCTACAACTACTTTATCGCCAGGTGTTATCAGTAATTTTGTAACCAGATACAAACTAATTTCATGACTGCTCGTTGTGAGTAAATTTGACGTCGAAATACGTATGCCTCGAGTTACATTTAAAAAATTTGAAAATTGTTTTTTGAAATTTAAATGCGATTGTGTCTGAATTTCTTCCCAAGTTTTTGGTGTTTTTTGGCTTTTTAATTTAGAAACATAAAGTCTCGCCAAAACATCGGTTTGAACTAATCTTAAATCGGGGAGACCATCATTAAATTGAAAAGGCAAAGCGCTCAATTCTGACGGATTTTCAAGAATTGCAGATTGTTTAAAAGTAAAACCAGCGTTATGATTTGATAAATTTTGCGAAACAGCTGTTTCAGTTTTATTTTTTTGTTTCTTTTCAGATAAAATAAAAGTGCCTTTGTTGGGCAGAATTTCGATCCAGCCCTGCAGTTCTAAATCATGAAAAGCTTTGATAAGTGTATTCCGATTAACAGACAACAGTTTGCACAATACGCGGGTTCCCGGAAGTTTTGTGCCTTCAGGAAGCAAACCAATTTGTATAGCTTTGATAAACTCAAAAACGATTTGCAGATACAGCGAAGTACTATCTTCAGGTTTGAGCTGAATGAAACTTTTAAAAGGAATTTGAACCGGACTATTCATTTTTGTAAAACTGGTACACATTAGTAGTACGGCAAGGTAGTACTTTTGCAAAAAAATTAAAAAAAATGATGAAAATTTATTTTGCTATTCTGATTCTTTTTAGCGTTGGTTCATACGCTCAAACAGAAAAAGATACTATAAACATTGATGAAGTTATAATTCATGAAAACCGTTTCAGTATTCCAATTTCTAAGAAAAACAGAAATGTATATGTAATTGACAAGGCAGCAATTGCAAAATTGCCAGGCAGAACGCTTCAAGAAGTATTGCAATATGCAAATGGGGTTGATTTAAGACAGAGAGGACCTTTTGGAACCCAAGCAGATATTAGTATTGATGGAGGAAGTTTTGAGCAGACTGTTGTTTTGATCAATGGTACAAAAATCATCGATTCTCAAACGGCTCACAATATGCTAAATTTGCCTATTCCGGTTGATGTAATCGAGAGAATCGAAATAATTCGCGGACCAGCTGCTTTGATATACGGAATCAACAGTTTGACAGGAGCTGTTAATATTATTACCAAAAAACCAACAAAATCTGGATTTTTAGTAAATACTTATGCAGGCTCGAACTTTGAAAAAGACACACAAGATACTGGAGACACTTATTTTGGAACCGGAATTCAAGTTGGTGGTGTTTTAAGTAAAGAAAAACAACAGCATTCGCTTTTTGCGTCACACGATAAAAGCAACGGATACCGTTACAATACTGATTTCGAAAACAATAAAATCTTTTATCAGGGGAATTACCAGCTTAATGATGCAAATGAAATTTTGACTTCATTTGGCTACATAAATAACGGATTTGGAGCAAACGGATTTTATGCCGCTCCCGGAGATAGAAATTCAAGCGAGGCAGTTCAGACAACATTTGCTTCGATTCAGTCGAAACACCAAGTATCTGAGAAATGGACATTGATGCCTAGAATCAGTTACAGATACAATTATGACGATTATCGTTATTACGGAATGGCAAATTTAAATGCCGGACGAAGCCAGCATTACACAAATTCTATAGCAGCAGAGTTTAATACAACTTATGAAACCAGTAATGGAGAATGGGGTTTTGGAGCAGAAGCTAGAAACGAAAATATAAATTCATCTAATATTGGCGAGCATGATCGCGAAAACTTTGGGATTTACGCGCAATACAGAACTACATTTATCGAAAAACTTGATGTAAATTTAGGGACGTATGTAAACTATAATTCAGATTACAGCTGGCAAATTTATCCAGGTCTTGATGCCAGTTATGCGATAACAAATGCTTTTAAAATTGTTGGAAATATCGGAACAAGCCAGCGTATACCTTCCTTTACAGATTTATATTTAAATCAGCGTCCGGGAAATATTGGAAACCCAGATCTTGATTCTGAAAACGCCTTTCAGAGCGAAATTGGTTTTAAATATAATAAGCCAAAATTCAGTTTCAATGCTAATTATTTTTACAGAAAGATCAGCAATTTCATCGATTGGACCAGAAATGTTACTACAGAGCCTTGGCAGAGCAACAACTATGGAAATCTAAATACGAATGGTTTTAATTTGCGTTCGACTTACAGAGCTGATTTTTCTAAAGATTCTCGATTAAATATAATGCTTGGTTATAGTTACTTAGATTTTGAATTTAAAGATGTTATACCAGCAACGTATACTAAATACTCGATTTCATCTTTAAAACATCAATTGACGAATACAATTGATTATCAGTATAAAAGTTTTACAGTTTTGTTTGCGACTCGTTTTAATCAAAGAATTACCGGACCATCTTATTGGATAAATGATTTCAGATTAAGCCAATCGTTCAAAAAAGTTACGGTTTATGCAGATGCACAAAATATTTTCAATACAACTTATTATGAGGCGGGAGCGATTCCTCTTCCTTCACGATGGTTTAGTTTGGGAGTAAAAGTGGTTACTTTTTAATTCAATTTCGCTTCTTAAATACAAAAAGCTCAGTTCTTAAGAATTGAGCTTTTTTTTATAATAATACTTTAGGATATGATATTATCTAATTTTTACGTTTCTCAATTTAACTTTTTTAATGAGATGCAGTGAATCTTTGATTAAAGTTTTTATCTCTAAATACGGAGCCTGATGCAGTTCGGTTATATTCTGTTTTAAGCTTTCTATATAGGTTTTAGCACTTAACAAGTCGGTTTCAAATGCTTTCAATAAGTTATTTTCTACATTTTTATTTTTTTTGTAATAATAAATGGCATTGTGCAGATCTTCAATTTGACCTGTAAAATCTAATATTGCTTTTTTTGAAACCGCACGGCTGTAATAATTTGAAAACTCTAAAGGATCAATTTCTATTGCTTTATCAAAATCTTCAATAGCTCTGTAATGATAATCTAATTTTTGCAGACAATTGCCTCTCAATTCATAAGCACCATTATCAAATCCAGAATTTATAGCATTATCCAAATAAAATAAAGCATCCTGAATTTGGTTGGAGAAATAATATTGTTTTCCCTTTTCTAAATTTTCCAAGCCTTCATTTGAGTTTGAAGCCGAAAATTTATCTTTAAATTTCATTGTTAAATTAGTAAACCACTTCATAATTTTCTGATTTAGTTTGGTCATTGTAATTAAGTCATAAAATGATTTAAAATGTTGGGGGAGTTAAAAATAGTTAATTTTTTGATATATAGTTGTTTATAAGTTTTTTTTTAAGGTCCAAAGATTCAGAGGCGCCAATTTCCAGATGTAATCATAGGCTTAGTAGCAAATGCAAAACCTTCTACCTCAACCTTTGAAACTAAAAAAAATAAACTTTGTATCTTTGAACCTATCAGCCTCTTAACCTAGAGAAAAAAATGAAACATTTAAAGAAAGGCGAGTTTTATGGTCAAACGAATAAAACGATTTGTTTTGATGGAATTACTTTGACCGATACCGTCTACACACATCCAAAAGTAGAGTGGCATTATCATGAACATGCTTATTTTACTTTTATTCTTCAGGGAAATGTAATGGAAGGAAATAAAAAGGAAATCTACAATTGCAGTCCCGGTAGTTTATTGTTTCATAATTGGCAAGAAGCGCATTATAATATCAAACCGGAAGGTTTTACGAGAGGTTTTCATCTCGAAATAGAGAAACAATGGTTTGATGATTTTGCCTTAAGTATTGAAGGTCTGCAAGGAAGTACAAAAATTCTAGATCCTTCGATTAAATTATTGATGTATAAAATTTTTAGGGATTCTAAACTAGAGAATAATCAATCTGATCTTTCTACACAGACTATTTTACTTGAACTGCTTTATAAACTGCAAAACAATACTGATGATGTTTTGTTTAAAAATCCTAAATGGGTTGTAATAATTGATGAAATTCTCCATGAACAATTTGCCGAAAATCTTACGCTTGATTATTTATCTAAAATAGCAGATATTCATCCTGTTCATCTTTCTAGAGATTTTTCAAAATATTTTGATTGTAATTTAGGCGAATATATCCGGAAATTAAAAGTAGAAAAAGCACTTTCGCTGATGGCGCTTCAAAAGCAATCTTTTACAGAGATTGCCTATCAATGCGGGTTTTCAGATCAAAGCCATTTTAATCGATGTTTTAAGGAAATGAATGGTGTAAATCCGTCTGAGCATGCCAAAATCCTTTTCCAGAAATAAATTCGATGTTAATTTGGTACAATTTTATAAAATAGCAATAGTGTAGTTTTGACTTTTAATCTCCATGAAAATCAAATTATGAAACAAATCTTATTGTTGTTGACGGTACTTTTTATGAGCGGTATTTTGAGCGCTCAAAATAATGATCTGTATAAAACAGATACTATTACAAGCAATCTCCAAAATGCAAACAAAGGCAAAATAACTTTTATGGATAGAAATATCCCGCTACAGCAATATAAGGAGTCAGATTTTCTAAAATCGTATGAGCTTAAATATAAGTCAGATCTTAATATTAGGGTTTTTATGGAGAATTCTGTTATTAATTATTTACATCAATTGGCTCCAGATTTACCAGCAGAAATGCTTTTAGAATCAGGAAATCTTCAGTTTTCTTTTTATATAGACAATCAGTTTATTTATAAAGAAAATATCCATCATGGATGTAATTTTGGATCTGGCGGCAATAAAAATACTTCTATTACTTTTCGGGTTCCGCTGACCAGTTCAAAAGGCGAGGACTGGTGGGCAATGTACATGTGGGACCGATTTATAAATAATGGAGGAGAAAAGGCTTTGACAGAAGGCAAACATCTGCTAAAAATTGAAATCCGGCCTTATGTTAAATTAGACGAAAAAAGTACAGTAAAAACGGGAAATATAATTGCTGAAGGTCAGGTAGAACTGATTATAAAAACGCCTAAAGTAACAGCAAAACAAATTGAAATTCAATCGATAAAACCTAACAGTGGCTGGAAAATTTCAACTTTGTCATTTGATAAAAACAAAATCGAACAGCTTAATACTGCCATTACCAATTACACTTTAAAAGAAATTACGAGTGTAGTGGTAATTCGAGAAGGTAAATTAATGCTTGAAGAATATTTTAATGATGCGGATAGAAATACTTTGCACGATACCAGATCTGCAGGAAAATCATTTACCTCAACGCTCATGGGAATTGCAATTCAAGACGGATATATTAAAAGCGAAAACGAAAAATTAAGCAATTTTTATGATCTAAAACAATTTGCTAATTATGAAGTTAAAAAAGATAATATCAAAATAAAAGACCTATTAACGATGAGTTCAGCCTTTGACGGATCTGACAGCAATGGTGATTCGCCTGGAAATGAAGAAAACATGTATCCAACTGATAATTGGGTAAAATTTGCTTTAGATCTGCCAATGGATAAAAACAAAACCAATGGTGGCAAATGGGATTATTTTACAGCAGGAGTCGTCATTTTAGGAGATATTTTAAATAAGTCAGTTCCTGAAGGATTAGAAAAGTATGCAGCAGAAAAGCTTTTTAAGTCATTAAACATTACACAATATCAATGGCAATATACACCGCAAAAAGTAGTTAACACGGCTGGGAGTTTGCAAATGACGTCTTTAGAATATGCTAAATATGCGCAATTATATAAAAACAACGGAATATGGAATAACAAGCAAGTTATTCCCTCTGATTGGGTTAGCAAGACTTTGTCGCATCAAATTCAGATTCCAGAAAGAGAGAATCAATTTTATGGTTATTTGTTTTGGAATAAAACAGTTGAATATAAAGGAAAAAGTTACGAAACGTATTATTGTGCAGGAAATGGAGGAAATGAATTTATAATTTTCAAAGAATTGCCAATTGTAATCATTATCACATCAAAAGCTTATAATAAACGATACGCACATACTCAAGCTGATACAATTGTAAAGGATTATATTTTGCCATCAATATTAAATTAATCGAGTTTTGAATACTAAAAAAAATCCCATTTCAATTCGAAATGGGATTTTTACGTTAGTTTAATTTTCTTTGTAGAGCACTATTGTAGCTTTATAACCTGTTCCAACATTCCATTGGCTGGACTCAATTACAGTTCCTTTATCATCAAAAACCTGAAATTCTGCGGTATTAGGCGATGCAGAACCTTCGTTTAAAGCTTCAAAATCAATTTTATTGATTCCTTTCACTAAATTTATTTTGAATCCTTTATACTCTCCATCTAAAAGCACTTCTGGTTCAATAACCTTATCATTCAAATAAACTTTGATTTTGTCTCCATCTACAAAAGCCGCATCACGATAGCGAACGGTAGAGACAATTGTATTGGTTACAAAACTTCCTAAAAATTCATTTCTTCTATAAAAAATGCCTTCAACGTTAGCTTCTTTTTTATATAGAATGTTATTTTTATAAAGTTCATCCGGATTAATTTTAAAAACAATTGGCTCTTTTGGAAGCGGTGGAGGATCATTTGGTGAAACTTCCGCTGGTGGCGGCACTTCTTTGTTTTCTGAATTTTTTTGTTGAATGGATTGCTGTTTTCTTTTCAGCTCATCTTGTGAATAGGCGTGTAAAGAAGCACCAATTATAATAAAAAACAATATTTTTTTCATATTCTTAAATCTTGATAAATAAAAATTAACCGTTAAAAATAAATACAATAACGCTTACTTATAAAACATTTAATTATTGGATTTATTGCCTTTTTAAAAATAAAATCCCTCTATGTTGAGGGATTTTATTTTCTGATAAAGAAGTTCTTAACTGTATTTCGGTTTATTTCGTTACTTTTTTAAATCGCATCATTGGAATGTTATTCATCAATAAATTAAGCTTGCCATCTTTATCAATAACATAACTGTCGATTTTCTTGATCATTTGCAAAAAAGTCTGCTCGCCGCCGCCTTCACAAAACATCATAGTAGCTGGGCCTTGTTCTCCAAACGCTAATGAATTTCCTTTTAGAGTAAATGGAGCACTATATCCGTTGCATCCGGCATTGCCGAATACTTGGCTTTTACTTTTATCAAATTTTATAAAAGGTTTTTTGTCTGAATATAAACCTTCAAAAGCAATACGTGGTCCGGAGATATATTCTAACTCCCATGATGTATTGTATAAATCATCAGATTTGCTGGTGTCTTTCATTGTTGTGCAAGAATTAAAAAATAGTGCTAAAACAGAAATGAATAGTATTACATAATTTTTCATAGAAAATGATTTTAGGATTAAAAAATTCTTGATCAAGTGAGTCAAGAATAGTGTTCTTGTTATTAAAAAATTATTTGCTTTTCTTCAAAGCATCCAGCAATTCTACCATATCAACAATGGCATAAGTTGATGAATAATCAGATACGGCATAAGGTAAAATTAGGCTGTTGTTGTGAATAATTGCACCGCAAGAGTACACTACATTCGGAACATAACCTTCACGTTCGTCTTCAAGAGGCGAAAGCAGGGGTTCACTAAGCCTTCCAATTTCTTTAGACGGATCATCAAGATCAAATAAAGAAGCTCCTATACAATAACGTCTCATTGTTCCCACACCGTGAGTAATAACGAGCCAGCCTTCTGTTGTCCAAAGAGGTGATCCGCAGTTTCCTATTTGCGTAAACTCCCAAGTATATCGAGGCTCTTGAAGCAGAACAGGGTTATTCCATTGTGTAACTCGGTCAGAATACATAATGTAGTTGTTTACACCATCGATTCTGGCAAGCATGGCATATTTACCTTTTATTTTTCTTGGAAATAAAGCCAAATTTTTATTTTGAGCACCAATTCCGTGTAAAGGCATTACTCTAAAGGTGTAAAAATCTTCAGTAGAAATAAGTTTTGGCAAAATTGTGTGGCCATTGTAAGCAGTGTAAGTTGCCATAACACGAACAGAATTATCGTCATCAACAAAACGAACAAAACGTGCATCTTCAATACCTCGGCTTTCAGAATCAGAAATAGGGAATATAACACGCTCCGTAATATCAGAATCGTGTTTAAATTCTAAATCATAAAAAGACTTTGCCAGCCATATAATTTCTTCTAGAGCAACTCTTCTTTCTTCGCGAATAGACGGGTCTGTTAACGCTGTATTAACCATGCTTTTTAAAACGGCATACTCAAATTCATCTGGCAGATCCTGCATAATTTGCGTAATGTATTTGTCCTGCGTATGCATTTCAGATAATTTCAGTAAAAAGCGTTCTTTATTAAAAAAGGATTTATGCATAATCTCGGCTTTATCGATATTATGCCCAATTTTCATTACCTGAAGATTATTATTTCTATCGAGAATACCTCTTCTAAAAACAATAGATGAAATATGGCCTTCGCCTGTTGCGCGGAAAGAAATGATAACACGTTTTTCGCCCTCTTCTAAACCTGATTGATCAAAATCTTCTACTATTGAAGGGTTAAATATAGCGGCAGATTCTATTGCATATTCCATTGTGCAATAAGAGCCAATAAGCATTTTTCTATCAAGAGAAATGGCCTCATAATCAATTTGCATAGATTCAATAACAGGTCTGATTTTTTCGCAATGTCTAAAAAATATAGCTGAAATATTTCGATGGCGCCTTGCAAACTCACGAAGTGTCTGTTCTAAGGTTTCTAATACTTGTTTTTCATTCAGCATCATTATACGCACGACCATTTGTTTGGTCCGTTCATCACCATTCATAAAATATCGGGCAACAACTCTTTTAGAATCGGGGGTAAATAGTATGTTTTTTCGGATGACTGATACTCGCATAATAAGTTCTGTTTTTTTTGTGTTATAAAATTACTTCAGTTCAATTTCATTCATAATTCGATTCGAAAAATGAAAAAAGAACCTGTTTTTAATAGGCATTACTATTAAGTAGTAACGCTAATTCTATACAAGTTAGTAATTTTGTTAACAAAAAGAAACTTTATTTTTAAAACTTTTGCAGTTGTTTTGTTTCTAAATGACGCTGGATGTTATCTGAAGCAATTGATTTCCTTTAATAAATCATTTTAAATTGTTTCTGCATTTTGTTTTAAAGGCAGAATTACTGTAAATTCAGCTCCATTGTCTTTTTCGCCAGCAGCAGTAATAGATCCTTTATGCCTTTTGGCTATTTTTCTGCATAAGGAAAGACCCAGCCCATTTCCTTCATATTCACTTTTAGAATGAAGTCTTTCAAAAGCGGTAAAAATTCTTTCCACAAAAGCGGCATCTAAGCCAATACCATTGTCCTTAACTATAATTTTCACACATTTTATATCGTCTACATGTATAGTAGAACTGCTGATAACCACTCGTGGAGGCAGATCTGCTTTTGCGAATTTTAAAGCATTCTGAAGCAAGTTGTAAAAAAGCTGGTGTATAAGAATTGGTGCGCCTTCTATTTCAGGAAGTTCACTATTAACTAGTATAGCTCCTTTTTCTTTTATAATAAGTTCGAGATCTGTTTTTATATTTTCAACAATTTCATTGAGATCTATAATTTCAACAGGCTGTTGGGTTTTGTCTACGGTAGAATAGGTTAGAATACCTTCAATAATATCATTCATTCTTTGAGCAGACAAGTCTATTTTAGTGAGATATTTTTTAGAATTTTCATCAAAATTTCCCTTTTCTTCATTGGTTAAAAGAGTATTGAAGATTTTTATTTTCCGGAGCGGTTCTCTAAGATCATGACTCACTACGTTAGCGAAATGCAATAGATCTTCATTTGATCTCCGCAATTCTATAGTGCTTTCAGAAACTTGTTTTTTCAACTCTTCTTCAAATTCTCTCTGATCGTTTATATCCTGAATAATTCCGATAATAGTTAATGGTGTGCCATCTTCATCTTTAATTAATTTTCCATTAATACGAACCCATTTAATCGAATTATCCTCATTTATAATTCGAGCTTCGTAACACATTTTTCCAGTAGTCTCTGCTTCATGATGTGCTTTTTCACGAATTAGCTGATCATCAGGGTGAAGTTTAAATACTAGGTTGTCATGAGTAATTTTGTCAATAGACCAAATTGTATTGAAGTTTCCAGAAGTTTTTATTTTTTTGGTAGCCAAATCTATTTCATAAGTTCCCATACCAGAGGATTCAATAGCTACATTCAGTCTTTCATTTGCGTTTTGAATTTGTTGTTTTGCTAGATGTAAATTCGTTACATCAGCGCCAGTATTCATGACGCCATAGATAGTTCCTTCTGCATCTTTAAGGGGTATAAGGCTGTAGTTGAAGTAATGTGTTGTCAACTTGCCATTGATAAGTAAATCTACTTTTGCATCTTTTGCATGAAAAGGAATTCCTGTTTTTAAAACAGTAATTGCCTGCTGAAAAAAAACTTCTTTTTTGATTTCAGGAAGCACATCAAGATAATTTTTTCCAATTATCTGATCGCCTTTTCCCCAAGTTTCAATCATGGCCGTATTGGCAAGTTCTATTTTGAGATTATCCCCAGTATAAACTGCAATAGGTGAAGGAGTATTGTTCACTATATCTTTAAAGAAGCTAATATTTTGGCACATAGCGAATTGAATTAATTATAGTTGCGAAGCTATCTATTTTTAATATGAGATCGTTATACTACTTTAAGTTAGTGTTTCACAATTACGATGTGAAATCCAACTGCAAATGACTTGATAAGCATAGCTAAATTAATTATATAAATTTTATTCTGTTTATTATTTTGAAAATTTAGTTAAACAATTACTGTTTTTTAACATCTTAATATAATTTATAAAAAAAGGATACTGTAGTGTATTAAATTTAATAAAGGTTATCTCATATTTGCTTTTGACTTTTTAAGCTGACGAAATAATAATTCTATTTTATCGGTTTCTATTTTTGTTTTTTCTTTAAACTATTATTTCACACGTATGTTTTATAAAATATTACGGTAATTATGTAAGAAAAAAGTTTAATTATGATTCTAAATTTGCAAAAAATTAAAGAGAAAAAGACATAATATGAAAACACTAACAATAATTGCATTTGTCCTTATATTAAGTGGACTTTTATTTTTGTAAAAATGATAATAAATACTGCTTGAAGGGAAAAATTTGGAACACAAAGAGCAGATAAATTTGGATAAAAACAAAGAGAATAAGTAATTTTCAGTTTTATAACTGATCAGTAAAATTCAAAGCCTATATTGCTTTTATGGGCTTTTTGAATTTATATTTTATTGGGTTTGCTTACATATTTATTTCCTTTAATAAAAAATCGCCAAGGCAAAAGAGCATCTTCTTGCGCATAAGCTACACCCACACGAGGTACTGCTGTAATTTCATTATCAGCGTATCTTAAACCGTGATCTTCAACCCAGATTTCATCACCATTTAAATCTTTTCTATTAAAACTACGATCGATTCCTAAAGCTTTAGCTGCAGAACCTGGGCCAGATGAAATAGCGGCTTTATCGGCAGACATATTTCTTCTAAGTTCCATTATGTTTTTACCAATCAGAGGTTCAACTGCTCGTATTAAAACTGCATGTGGCTCGCCTTCGACGGAACTCACTATATTAAAAAGATGATGAATGCCATAACATAAATACACATACGAAATGCCTCCTTGGCTGTACAATATTTCAGTTCTATCAGTTCGTCGTCCTCCGTAGGCATGAGAAGCTTTATCTTGAACTCCAAAATAGGCTTCGGTTTCAACAATAACGCCTGCAGTTATTTTTCCGTCAATTTGAGTAAAAAGTACTTTTCCTAAAAGGTCTTTGGCTAGAAAAATTACATCATTATTAAGAAAATAGGAGAGTTGTAATTTGCGTGGCTCTTTATTAGAGGGTTTCATTGTTGAGTTTTCAATTTTAGTTTCTAAAATTAATTAAATTTAAGATAAGAATTCAACAAAACAAAAAATCCCATTTCGTTTAGAAATGGGATTTTTTTAGTACTATTTAATTGTCACAAAAAGAGCCAATTTGTTGTAAATGCCTTTCTGTCTGATATTTATTAAAGTTATCCCATTTTGGAGGAGAACTTGTTTTTTGTCCGTACATCGCATCAAGGCAAACATTATTGTCTTTGTATTTGTCATGGAGCACAGCAAGAATTTTAAAGAAAAATTCATCCAGCATTACAATAGCGTCAAATTCAGATTTTAAAGTATTATAGTTTGCATCTGATGGATTCAATAATTGAAGTAAATCTAAAACCTCTTTCTTTTCTTCTTTATTTATTTCAGTTGAATAACCCATTTTTAAGGTTTTAAAAACCAAATTATTCCAAGCTTTACTATCGTGTCCCCACTGAACATCAGGCAAATTTAAAGAATGTTCGCAAATTAGAATGATAGAAAAAAGAACATCATTTAAGTATTCTGCAGGAAACTCGTCAAAACTTCTGAATTCAAATCCGCTCTGGTACATTTTTTCCTGATTAAAATCAAGACCAACTTCTGAAAGCATTTCATATTCCATATCAGCTTCGATTTGATCTCTCCACCAAATGTTTTCTTCTTTTTCAAATTGCAGCAATTTTCTAAAATCATCTACATTATACGTTAAGATTTTACCTTTTGGCATTGCTTTGTTATACGTTCCTACGCCAATATAACGAGACATTGCATTTCGCATAGAACCTAGCGTAAATTTTTTATCCAAACTGTATTTGTCGCTAATCACACCCATAATGTCTGGACTTCCGAGCGTTGCAATGAAAAAAGGCTCAAACCATTGCAGTAAATAAATAGCATTGGCATGAGTTTTTTCAAATTCATTGTAATCAACAATTCTGCTGTCTTCTGTTAATGATGGCAAAGTAATGTGAAAATGATATGTTCCGTTATTGAACAACACCAGATTTTCCTGATTGGTCATAAACATATTAAGTCCGTTATTGTAATCCGGAAAATTTAATTTTCCATCCAAAACAGACGATTCATTGATTTTATCCAGAAATAATTTTTTGGTTGCTTTTAATTCTTTGCAAGAATCAGCAATGGTTCGATTCTCAAAATATTTGGTTACAAATTCAATAGAGTCTCCGTCAAAATGTACAGAACCCATTGTTTTGTTTCTTTGGGTAATCATACTTTGAATGTTGTACGGCTGATCCTCAAGAAAAAGCTCCATAATTGATTTTCCAAGATACTCAGGATTTTCAACTGGCTGCGCACTTACTTCACCATTTTCTGTATCAATTAATGGCTTTACTGGAGATAACGTTTTATGCTGATAATTGATATCCAGTTTTTCAAGCGAATGACTGTTCATCATTCGGCTTACTTTGTAATTTTCGTTTAAGTCAAAAGCTTTTTTCAAAATAGGGGCCAAGCTTTCTGGTTTGTAGCATTTTCTATAGTCAATACTATATTTCTCAAAACCAATTTTTTCTTGTATAAACTCACCAGAAACTATTAGGGATTCTTCAAATTGCATGTAGGTTTCGTTTTCTAATCCAATTCCCCAATAATATTTTTTTGTCTGATTGTCTTTCATTTATACTTACTTTCTTTTTTTAGGTTGATTATAATTTTAAAGTCATTATTTTTATTCGAAAACGCGAATCTAATCTGTTTAGAATCAGAGACGAAAACTTAATGGATTAAACAGAATTGTTTTCCATTAATAGTTTATTTTACTTTTAAAATGTAGGTTATAATTTGGTCTTAGGAATTTTGCACTTTATATCGACTGAATAATTGATAAAAAAAGTAAGATTTTACAATTGGGTTATAAAATATTATTTTGTTAAAGCCTTTTATATCAATAATTTAAGCAGATGAACAGCCAAAATGTAACTTTTGCGGTCCTTGTTTTTTCCAAGTTGCAAAAGTAGTTTTTTATTATGTTATTTACAAGTAGTTAACTTGTTGAAAATCAATATTTTTTTTAAGAGTTTAAACAATTGGGCGAATTGTTTGATTTATTCATGGTAATAAAACACATAAGAGGAGTATAATTCGTCTTTCCACCAGTCTTTTCGAACTTCTGCAAAGTAATTATAATTCAGTTTTCCTGCCTGTGACTGCAGTGGATAAATTACAACGCCATTCTCTCGATACGCTTTATGTAAATCTGTTTCAGGAACAACTGGAACGATATGTCCAGAAAGTCCTTTTATTTTTCTTTTGGCACAAATTATTCCGATTCCACCCTCAGCATTTACTTTATTTTGAATTTCGTCAGCAGTAAACATTCTTTTCCAGCCAAAACTGGCTCCCCATTCTAAAAACCAATCGTGTATGGCACTTGAGTAAATACGATCTACACTTTGCTCAAACACCGGTTCAATTTCCTGGCCTTTTACTATTTTTTGAAGAGATTCATCTGTCCACCAAACCGTTGGAAGATAGACCTTAGCAAAATAACAAAAATCATACGAGTAGACATTGCAATAGGTATCTTCTACAGTTCTTTGGTATCTTAGATTTGTCTCAACATCGAGTTTATTAATAAGTCTGTGAATGCTTTCTTTTTTACTCTCAGCATTTGTTAAATCTCTAAATGGAATAGTGGAGTCCAAAATTGGTTTTTCCTTCATTTCCATAGAATCTAGTCGAGATTCTGCATCCGGCAATAAATCGGCTTTCTTTATTTGAGTATTCGGTATCGGATTATCAACCAGAGGCAATGAAGCTTGTGATACTGTATAATTTTCCATTTTGACTGCTTAAAATTTATTGGCTTATACTGCAGGATATAAATCTTTATACAATATAATTTGTAAGCCAAAAAAGTAAATATAGGGCTTTTAAACTTCCCAAGAGTTTTACAAAAAGACAAATTAAAGAAACATTCCGTTTAATTCATTGTTTTTGTGACACTTTTCACTTAAAGATTAAAATTCAGGAGAGAATAGTGCATAAAAAATCCCATTCTTAAAAAATGGGATTTATAATTTAGTTAATTTTATTCTTAATCTATTTTATATCCGTCGTCAGCAAAAGTTTCTGGTTCAGGATTAGATTCTTTTTTATTTTCTTCTTCAAGATTTTCATCTGTATTTGTAATTTCTTCTTGATCCGATTTGTTTTCTACATTCAAATCGCTTTCAGGATTTTTAAATTGTTCAATAAATTCTTCTTTAGCCTCATAGGGATCTTCGTCTCTGGCGTAATTATCATGATCAACGAGAGTATTTTGTTCTAAATAATCAGGATCGCTTTCTCCAAATTCAGATTTATTTTCAGTATGAAGCTGTTTTTGAAATTGATCATTGTTTTCGATATGATGACCATCTATAAGAGTATTTTGATCTATAAAATCAGGATCTGTTTGACCATAATCGTGGTTGATTTGATTTTCCATGATAGTGTTTTTTTAAATTAATTTTTAGCAAAAATCCATTTTAAGGATCATGTTTTACAAATTTAGCCCAGACATCAATTGAAATTATTACAGAAAAACCAGTTTTACTTGTATAATTTATAGGTTGTTAGCGTTTGGTATCTCAGTAATTTCAAGTACTTACTAATTAATTAGTTTAAAAACTAACAAATTAGTTTGTCTACTAATTAATTAGTAGTATCTTGCACTAAAATATTTAACTATGATAAAACTAGCAAAAAGAGAAGAACAGATCATGCAGGTGTTTTGGGATTTAAACAAAGCATTTATAAGAGATATAATTCCCCAGTTACCAGATCCGAAACCACATTACAATAGTGTGGCGACAATAGTAAAAATATTAGAAGAAAAAGGATTTCTAAATCATGAAACTGCCGGGAATATGCATTGTTTTTTTCCCGTTATCAGCAGAGAAGAGTACCAGCAATTTGCACTGAAGGATATTGTTAGCCAATATTTTGATAACTCTTATCCTCGAATGCTTGCCTTTTTTGCAAAAGAACAAAAACTTTCAGAAAAAGAATTAGATGAGATAGTAAACATCATTAAAAAAGATAAAATATGATACCTTATATTTTGTATGCGGCACTTATTCTTTCGGCATGTCTTATGTTTTATAAACTGCTTTTACAGAAAGAAACTTTTTTTCATTTAAACAGATATGTATTGCTGTCTTGTATGTTATTGGCGTTTGTTTTGCCACTGATTCCAGTTCCGCAGCAATTATCATTTAGAAAAATTCCTGTAAAAAATCATATTACAATTTCTAAAGCTCCATCAAATAAAACTGAAACAGCCGTTATAAAAGAATTGCCAGTTCAGCCAACGCTTGTTGAAGAGACTAAACAGCTAATCAATGCGGATGTCTTACTAAAGTGTCTGGTTTATTTATACTGGTTTGGAGTAATAGTTTTTGCTCTTAATTTTTTGATGCAAGCCGTTATATTATTGTTTAGAGCCTATTCTACAACAGTAATTCAAGATGGCAAGTTTCGTATTGTTGAGATAACCGGCGACAAAGCTCCTTGTTCTTTTGGAAATAATATTTTCATCAATCCTGAAAAATACGAATGGGAAACCTATAATCAGATTTTGCTTCATGAAAAAATTCATATTGAGCAAAAACACACTATTGATCTTCTGCTTGCAGAGATGGTTCTTGTTTTTCAATGGTTTAATCCTTTTGCTTGGCAATGGCGAAAAGCCTTAGAAATTAATCTTGAATTTTTGACTGATGATCAAATGCTGCAGCAAGATACTGTAGAAAAAGAAAGTTATCAGTTTAGCCTGCTTAAGGTAGCGGCACCACAATTTCCTTTGAGTCTTACAACCAATTATAATCAATCATTATTAAAAAAACGAATCATCATGATGAACTCAAAAAAATCAAATGTTCACACTACTTGGAAATATTTTTTCCTTGTACCGCTAATGGTACTTTTTGCCTGCCTTTTTAATCAACCGGCTGCGCAAAGTCAAACTCTTAATTCTAAAGAAGAATCGAAAGAGGATGCAGGCATTCAAAATGGAATGAAAACAGACGGAAACTGGTTTGCTGTAATAAAAGGCAATACCATAGAGATTACCTTTAAAAGCGACGAGAATGATAATTCTTCCAGTAATTTTCAATTGAGCGAGATTAGCAGTCTTCCGAGAGATAAGCAAGGAGAATTTACTTTAACACGCGAGGCAGGAACAATGCTTTTTAAAGGAAAATTTGAAGGTGATAAAGGAATGGGAACTTATAAATTTACCCCAAATGCATCGTACAGCACTGCAATGGCTAAAGAAGGTATTGATCTTAAAAACGATGAAGATCTTATGGTTTTCTTTATGATCAACATTAAAGTTTCTTATGTACAAATGCTTAAAAAAAATGGCTATGACAAAATTGATAAAGATCAAGTTATTCCGCTTGCTGCTTTAGATGTAAACGAAGCTTATATTGCTTCAATTAAAAAAGCAATTCCAGATATTGATTTGGATGATTTAGTTCCTTTCAGGTCATTAGGGATTGATAAAGCTTTTATTGAAGAAATACGTAATTCTGGATACAAAGATGTTAGTCCGGGTAATATAATAGCATTGAAATCACAAGGAATTGATGCAAAATATATTACTGATTTCCGCAGTTCTTCTAAAAATAATAGCGATGAAAACAACGTTAGCAATAATAGTGATGACAACGATGACGATGATGATGATATCATTGCTTTTAAATCATTAAACATTGACAAAGCTTTTATTGATTCTTTTAAAGCCGTTGGATATAATAATCTTTCAAATAGTGATCTTATTGCTATGAAATCGCTAGATGTTACGGCAGAATATATAAAGAGTTTTCAAAATGCAGGTTTTAAAAACATTCAGGCAGAAAATCTAATTGCTTTGAAATCACAAAATGTAACACCTGAGTTAATAAAAGAATATAAAAAACTTGGATTTGATAATTTAGACTTAGAAGAAGTTGTTGGTGCAAAAGCAACAGGTGCTACGCCATCTTTTATTAAGTCAATGCGAGCAAAAGGACATGATTTTAAAAGCTTAGATAGGTATATTGCACTGAAAGCACTTGCAGATAATTAAAAAAAACAACTAATTTTATTTGAATTAGTCTTAAAAATAAATGGAATTGTAATGACTAGAAAGCCCAAACCAATAGGAGTGGGCTTTTTTATTAGTATTGGTTTTTTGTAGTTCTGTTCGATGCGTAATATAATTCTGTAAGAAAATAATAGCTATAAATCGATGTAGTTTTTCTAACTGAATCATCTTTTAGTTTTTAACATAAAAAATGTTTAATATTGCTTTTTTGACCCACAATTCCTTATTAAATAATGCCTGTTTATAGCAAATATGCTGATCATATTCTATTTAATCTTCTTAAAGAAGATGATCAGTTAGCGTATACAGAAATTTTTGAAAGGTATTGTAAACTTCTCGTTAACCACGCTTATAAAATACTTGGCGATCAAGATGAAGCAAACGATGTTGTTCAGGAAGTATTTTTGTCTATCTGGAACAAACGTTATGAATTGATTATTACTGGATCACTTTCTTCTTATTTATACAAAGCTGTAAAAAACAGAATATTGAATCACATCGCCCATGAAAAAGTGGTTTCGCGATATGCTGAATCTATTTCAAACTTTATCGAAGATGATTACGTTTTGGCAGATTTTAAACTTAGGGAAGAAGAATTAGAAGCTATTATTGCAAAAGAAATAGATCTTCTTCCGGCTAAAATGCGTGAAGTTTTTTTACTCCGAAAAGTAGAAGACTTGTCGTATGAAGAAATCGCGATTCAGCTCAATATTACTGATAAAACAGCTAAGCAGCAAGTATACAATTCCCTTAAAATACTAAGAGAAAAACTCAAGGATTTCATGGGTGTTTTTGTTTGGTAAATAAATCGTTGCGTTTTTGTTAATTCTTGTATCAAAATCTACGCATATCGTCTTAATCGATAAAGAAGAAATAATACTCTTCTTACTTTGTTAATGATATAATAATATTTTTTTAATTTTTTTTGTTTTTGTCTATGACAAAACTTATTCCTAACTGTCTTATTTAAAACGGGACCAAATTTCGTGTTGTATTTATGAATGAAAAAGAAATTTTAGCGCTGCTTAAAAAATACCAGGAAGATACTTTATCTAATGCAGATAAGGAAAAACTAGATGCATGGTATTTGCACAAAGCAGCTAACAGCAAATTACAGCTTAACGAGTACGAACTTGAAGATAGTTACGAATATCTAAAAGCAAAATTACCTTTAAAGCAGGAAACAAAAGTAATTCGTATTTGGCCGCGTGTTGCTGTTGCTGCTTCAATCGCTTTATTATTAGGAACAGGAATTTTTTATTTTACAAACCCAGAGGATAAACCTATTCAAGTTGCTGAAAAACCTCACGATGTTGCGCCCGGAGGTAATCGCGGTATTTTGACACTTTCTAACGGAAAACAGATTGTACTTTCTGATATTTCTGCAAAAGATACAATTGCCAAAGAAGGAGAAGAAGTTACAATTAAAATGAATGCAAATGGGGTTGTTACTTATATCATAAATCCAGATGCGGCTTCAAAAGAAAATAAAAATTCGTTTAATACACTTTCAACCCCAACTGGCGGGCAATATAATATTGTTTTGGCAGATGGAACAAAAGTGTATCTAAATGCAGTTTCTTCTATAAAATATCCAACCCAGTTTAACGGAGACAAAAGAATTGTAGAGCTAGAAGGTGAAGCTTATTTTGAAGTTGCCAAAAATAAGAGCAAACCTTTTATAGTAAAATCTGGTGAACAGTCTATCGAAGTACTTGGAACTCATTTTAATGTACATGCTTATACGAATGAATCTGTTGTAAAAACTACTTTATTAGAAGGAAGTGTAGCAGTTTCTTATAAAAATCAAAAATCAATTTTAAAACCCGGACAGCAATCTAATGTATCTGATAAATATAATAATATTAAAATTAGAGAAGTGGATACCGAAGCCGCAATTGCCTGGAAAAACGGCCGATTTAAATTTGACAATGCAGATCTAAAAACAGTAATGCGACAATTGGAACGCTGGTATGGAGTAAAAGTAGAGTACCAGGGTGATGTCTCTGATGTCAGGTTTAATGGAGGTACATTTATGAATAAAAATTTGTCTGAAGTATTGAAAGTACTTGAGCTTAGCAATATAAAATTTAAGGTTGAAGGAAAAACGATTATTGTATATCCCTGATTTTAAATTTGCCCGATTATACTGAGTATATAAACTAAAAAACCAGAAGCAGTTGCGATGCTTCTGGTTGTTATAAAAGTTTATAGCCAGTATAAGTTGTCCACCTATTGTTTAACTATAACCAAATGTAAATGTATGAAATTTAATTTACAACAAAAAAAACCTTACAAAAAAACTGAAAAAAAGATTCCCGGATTTGATTTTTCTACTCCTTTATGGATGATAAGTGCTCTTTTTTTACTGCTTTGCAGTTTTTCCGGGCAGGCACAAAACATTACCATAAGCTTTAAAGATGCACCTCTTGAAACCGTTTTGAAAGAAGTGGCGAAACAGGCAAATTATGAAGTTTTTTACACCCAGAAATTACTCAAAGATTCGAAACCTGTATCTGTTAACGTTAAGAATTCGACATTAAAAGAAACGCTTAATCAAATTTTTAATGCTCAAAATCTAAAGTACGCACTTACAAATCAAACAATTGTGGTAACTGCTGTAAAAGAAAAAGCGGAGAATTTGGGAAACGGTCTAATCGATATCCGCGGAAAAGTATTAAATAATAAAAATGAGCCTTTTCCCGGAGTAACTGTGATTCTTTCTGGAACAAACAGAACCAGCATAACCGATTTTGACGGAAGTTTTACTTTTGATGATGTTCCAGAGAACGGCATTCTCGAATGTACAGGATTGACTATTGAAAAAAAATCTTTTGCCATTAACGGAAGAAACATAGTAACACTTATCGTTGAAGACAAAATTTCTGCAATGAAAGAAGTGGTAATAACGGGGTATCAAACTATTGCCAGAAGTAATTTTACTGGCGCAATTGCTAAAGTAGACGAGAAAACCTTAAATGAAAACATCAATTCTAATTTATCAAGTGCACTTGAAGGGCGTGTTTCAGGTTTGATGTTTCAAAAAAATGTGGCTGGAATTGGGTCAGATAAACCTATATTAAGAGGTATCGGTACTTTTTCTTCTGATCAAGTTGGTTACAGTCCGCTTTTGGTTATAGATGGTTTGCCAACCGAGTTGACTTTAGATGATATTAATCCTTATGATATTGAAAGTGTTGATGTACTTAAAGATGCAGCAGCAGCTTCTATTTACGGTTCAAGAGCCGCAAACGGTATTATTGTTTTAACTACCAAAAAAGGAAATGGTAAATTAAAAGTAACTGTAAATTCTGATTTATTTATTGCAGACAAGCCTAATTTAAGAGATATGAATTATGCGTCTACAAGCGATTTAATTGATCTTGAGCAGTCAGTATACAATAGAGAAAGAGCGAGATTTACCAATACAGCTTCTATGTTTAACAGTTATGGAGATATAGGAAGCAGCAGTATGAAATACTATAGTCCTCTTTATCAGCTTAACAGAAATCTGGAAGAAGGAAAAATTACCAATTCTGATTATGACAGCACAATTGCACAATGGAGAAAGAATGATTATATAAAAGATTATCGTGATAATGTGTGGCAAAACGAAATGAGACAGCGTTATAATATTGCTTTTTCTGGCAGTACAAGCAAGCAAAATACGTATGTTTCGTTAAATTATGATGAATCAAAAGATCGTGTTAAATACAACACAAGCCGTGCTTTTAATCTTTATGCAAAAAGCAGTTTTCAGGTTAATAACTGGCTGAATGCTACATTTGGAATAAACGGAACCTATAGCAATGAAGATGTTACTGATCCTAGTTTCAGTACTTATGATATTCAAAAAAGATACGAGCGAATTACTGATGACAACGGAAATCTTGTAATATCACCATTTGTAGGTATTAGCGATGGTTTTACTTCAGGCAGTGTTATTAACCCAGCCGTAGCTGAAAAATTAGCAGCTTTAAGCGGTTTTAAATCTATGAGTTTTAATGTTTTAAATTCGCTTCAAGAAGGTATAGAACATCAAAATTCATTAAGCTTAAGAGCTTTTGCAAACGTTAAAGCTAAACTATGGAGAGGATTAAGCTATAGTACGCAATTTCAATATGAATTAAAAAGAAACGATAATGAGCAGTATTATGCTGTCGACTCATACAAAATGCGTTATGCTATTAATGCATTAACAGGATATAATGCGACTACGAATGCTTATACTTATCCAGAGGGATTATCTGCAGGTGGGCGTTACGCACAATCAAGCAATCAAGCCAGTAATTATTCTTTTAGAAATCAATTAGATTTTACTCAGGATTTTGGTGATGGAAAACATTCTGTAAATGCTTTAGCTGGTATTGAAATGCGTGAAACTTATTTGCCAAGGACTATTGAACAGGTGCGATATGGTTATGATCCTGTAACATTAACTTCTACAGTAATGAATAGCCTTGCTATGAGCCAGACGGGAGTTGCCAGCTATATTTATGGAAATAACCGAACGCTTAGTGCTTTATCTAGAACACAAACAGAAATTTTACACCGTTATTTTTCAGTTTTTAGTACTGCTAGTTATACTTATTTATCAAAATATAATGTAACAGGAAGTTATCGTGTTGACAGGGCAGATTTGTTTGGTGTAGATCCTAAGTATAAAAATCGCCCATTATGGTCTGCAGGTTTAGGATGGAATATCAGCAATGAAGATTTTATGAAAGAAATAAAATGGATCAGCATGATGAAATTGAGAACAACCTACGGTATTAACGGAAATATAGATCAGAGTACAACTCCTTATATAACGGCTACTAGAAAAAACGATAACTTATATCAGTCTTTGCAATATATAAATATTACAGCGCAGCCTAATCCTATGTTAAGATGGGAAAAAACTCAAAGTGCTAATTTTGGTATAGATTATAGTCTTTTTAGAGCTAAGTTAAATGGTAGCATTGATATTTATCGCAAATACAGCAGCGACTTATTAGCAAATACAGATTTAGATCCTACAGTTGGTGCATTGACACGAAGAATTAATGCTGGAGCTTTGCTTAATAAAGGAGTTGAATTTAGTGTTGGTTCTGAATGGTATAATAATGGAGATTTCCGTATTGCTTCTAATGCAATTCTGGCTTTCAATAGAACAACTGTTAAAAAAGTTACACGAGCTCAATCAATAGCTTCGGTATATGTAAGTTCTCCAATAGATTATTTTTCAGAAAATGAGTTATATAATAGTTTATATGCCTATAAATATGGAGGAACCACTAATGGCTACCCGTATATTTTAGATGAAAATGGAAATCCGTCGATCACTTTTGATGCAAATGGAAATCCAATATCTACTAGTATTAAAACAGTTACAAATCCTGATGCTTTAGTTAATATGGGAAGCTTAATGCCAACATATACGGGGTCCTTATCACAACGATTTTCTTATAAGCAATTTGACTTAAATTTCATGTTTATTTTTTCTGGCGGAAATGTAATGCGTAAAGAAACTATAGCTATGGATTCTGATGCTGTAACACTTTCAGGTATTGCTGATCGTTATACAGATACGAACCAAAATGGCAATACACGTTTATATGTAGATTTTGATGAAAGTATCAGAAATTATGCAGGAACGATCAGCAGTCAATGGCGAAATTCTAGTGCAAATGTGGTAGACGGCGATTATATCAAGCTGAGAAACATTTCATTGGGTTATAATTTGCCAACATCATTTGCAAATAGAATTAAAATAGCATCGGCTAAATTTACTTTTCAAGTGAATAATCTTTGGTACTGGAGTGCTGCTGGAAATCATATTGATCCAGAAGTTTATTCGGCTAACTCTGGCACACGTAATTTACCATTGCCTAAGACTTTCTTATTCGGCTTTAATCTTACTCTTTAATAAAATGAAACACCTATATACTATAACACTGTCGCTGTTACTGTTAACAGTGGCATCTTGCGAAGATTACACTGACATTACTCCTAAAGGAGCATTAGTTATAGAAACTGCCACGCAATTTCATGAAATGGTATCTCTGCCAAACAGAGGTTATCCTATTAATAACTTTCAGTATTTATCAGACGATCAATGGATGAAAGAAGCAAACGTAATTGGGAAAACTCCAAATATTGACATCATTAATTTTACTTTTGATGAAAGTACAGACAGAGTTTCCTTGTTAACAGGTTCAAGTTTTTATAATCAGGCTTATACTTATATCAACAGATGGAATACTATTATTTCATTAGTTGATGAAAGCAAAGGAGAAGAAAGCACAAAACAATTAGCAAAGGCAGAAGCTAAAATTTATAGAGCTTACGATCACTTTTTATTAGTGAATACGTACGCAAAGGCTTATGATCCGCAAACTGCTGCCACTGATGGTGGTATTTGTATTATGGATAAATTTGATTTAGAAGCGAAGCCTTCAAAATCTACCGTAGCACAGGTGTATGATTTTATTCAGAAGGATATAGAAGATGCACTTCCTTATCTTCAGGAAAAACCTCTTGATATTTACCATCCGTCACTTGCATTTGCTTACGCTTTTAAAGCAAAAGTGCACTTATTTAAGCGCGAAATTGCAAGCGCTAAAGAAGCTGCAGAAAAGTCGCTAACCTATAATAGCCAAATATTTGATATGGTAGCCTACAATAAACAAGGCGGACCAAACGTAGTCGCCGTACCAGCAGCAAATAATATAGAGGTACTGAGCTATCAGTACATGACAGGCTATAATGAAATGAACTTTGCCTATCAATATATCATAAGCCCGGAGCTGCGAACTTTATTTGGTACAAATGATGCACGTTTTAATTTGTTTTTCAATACTACAAGCACAACAAATCTAGATCAGGGTTCAAATACAGCGTATTGGGCAACTGTATATACAAAGTTTTTTTACTCTACAGTTGGAATGAAAACAACTGAAGTATATTTAATGTTGGCTGAATGCTATGCCAGAGAAGACAAATATAGCGATGCAGTCGATGTTTTAAATAAATTAAGAGCAAAACGTATTTTGTCAGGTACTGTCAATTTAACCGTTCCAACAACCAGAAAAGAAACGATGGAACTTGTTATAAACGAACGCAGAAAAGAGTTGCTTTTAGGTTTTAATCGTTTTTTTGACCTTAAGAGATTAAATAACGAAGCTGACTATGCAAAAACGGTTACAAGAGTGTTTCCAATAGTGAATAAGACTGTGCCTCAAAAAACATATACTTTACTGCCTAATTCAAGATTATATATTATACCATTTCCTTTATCTGCTCTGCAAAAGAATCCTAAACTTACTTTGAACACAGACGAAAAAGTTCCATTTTAATTCTAATGAAAAAAATATTTATTTTAATAATCATGCTGCTTACGCTACAGCAGCATGGTTTTGCACAAACGCAACCAGAAAAAAAAGCGGATAGTACAAGTACCCAGACTAAAGCCTTACAGCCTTATAATAAAATTATTAAAGACGGCTCTAAAAGCAAATTGGGTCTTTTTACAGTTAATCTTGTCGATAATAAATTTTATTTCCAAATTCCGGACAGTTTGTTTAACAGCTATATGTTGGTGGTAACTCGATATCTTTCTACTCCAGAAGGCATAGGGCTTTTTGGTGGTGAGAAAGCTAATGAGCAGACTGTTTATTTTGAAAAAGGAGCAAACAATACCGTTTTTTTAAGATCATTACATTACAGGCAAGATGTGCGTAATCCAGATTCGATGTTGGCAAAAGCATTAGCAGGTAGTAATGAAAATCCAATAGTTGCTGCTTTTCCAGTAAAAACAACAAATCCTGATACTGGAAATGTTGTCATCGATGTAACGGATGTTTTCAAGAAAGATAATCCAATGTTCTCTATAGAAAATAAAGAGAAAACAGAAAAAAAGCTGACCTCTCTTGCCGATGACAAATCATTTATCGAAACAATAGATACTTATCCTATTAACATTGAAATAAAAACAACGAAAACCTATACTAATTCCACAGCAAGCAGCGGAAGCATAACTTTGAGATTAAACACCTCAATTGTATTGTTGCCAAAAACACCAATGCGCAAACGTTTTGCAGATGAAAGAGTGGGATATTTTGCTAATAAATATGTTTTGTTTGATGATGATGAACAGCGGGCACAAACGAAGTTCATTATTCAGCGTTATCGTCTGGAGCCAAAGGATAAAGACATTAAGAAATACCTAAATGGCGAATTGGTTGAACCAAAAAAACAAATTGTTTATTACATTGATCCGGCAACGCCAAAAAAATGGAGACCATATTTAATTGCTGGAATTAACGATTGGCAGAAGGCTTTTGAAGCTGCTGGTTTTAAAAATGCTATTGTTGGCAAGGAATGGCCGGAAGATGATAAAACAATGAGTCTGGAAGATGCAAGATATTCTGTAGTACGCTATTATGCATCAGAAACGCCTAATGCTTATGGACCACGCGTAAGCGATCCTAGAAGTGGAGAAATCATCGAGAGCCATGTAGGGTGGTATCATAATGTGATGAAATTAGTGCAAAGATGGTATATGATTCAGGTAGGTCCTCTAGACCCAAGAGCGAGAAAAATGCACTTAGATAATGAGGTTATGGGCCAATTAATCCGCTTTGTTTCTTCTCATGAAATTGGGCACACTATTGGGTTACGCCACAATATGGGAGCCAGCAGTGCCACTCCTGTAGAAAAACTGAGAGATAAAAAATGGGTTGAAGCAAATGGTCATACCGTTTCTATAATGGATTATGCCCGACTTAATTATGTTGCACAGCCAGAAGATAATATTAGTCCAGAAGGTATTTATCCGCGTATTGGTATGTACGATAAATGGGCTGTAAAGTGGGGGTATAGCTATTTTCCAAAATCTAAAGATGAGTTTGAGGAAGAAAAAATACTCAGCAAACTAGCTACTGATAGTTTGACTGCTAATCCTAAATTATGGTTTGGTGGAGAAGGAAAAGAAGAAGATCCTCGAAGCCAAACAGAAGATCTTGGCGATGACGCTGTTCTTGCCAGTGATTATGGAATTAAAAATTTAAAGCGTGTTGTACCAAACCTTATTAAATGGACTTACGAGCCTAACGATGCATATGATAATTTATCAGATATGCATAAAGCGGTTGTAAAGCAATACGGCTTGTATTTGTATCATGTGCTAAAATATATTGGGAATAATTATGTAACCAAAAGAACTGTTGATGAAAAAGGTTTGGTATATCAGCCTGTTCCTAAAGCAAAAGTTAAAGCAGCTGTAGATTATGTAGGAAGACAATTATTTGTAGCTCCTCTCTGGATGTATCCTCAAGATATTGGTCAAATGATTTCGTTAAAAACAGAAGATCAAATATCAGATCAGCAAAATCAGGTATTAAATATGCTGCTTAGCTCTGGAATGCTTTATAACATCAGTCTTAAAGCCATGCAGTTTGAAGG
The DNA here is from genome assembly GCF_015350695.1 of Flavobacterium sp. MR2016-29. Lineage (NCBI taxonomy): Bacteria > Pseudomonadati > Bacteroidota > Flavobacteriia > Flavobacteriales > Flavobacteriaceae > Flavobacterium > Flavobacterium sp. MR2016-29. The sequence goes on along the minus strand of NZ_JADKPU010000001.1, from coordinate 329,005 downwards.
AGCTTACACTGTTCCTGAATTTTTAAATGATTTGCAGCAAACTGTTTGGGTAAAATTTAGTGGTGACGAAAAATTAGATTTTTACAGACGAAGCCTGCAACGCAGTTATATCGACAAACTAAACATGCTGTTATTGCCTAAAGAAGTAGAGCCAGGCAAAGCTTTAAATGCAGCACAGAGAAGTGATATTAGATTGTATGCTAAGCAGCATCTTTTAAAATTAAGAACTGATGTTACAAAATTAATGAGTGTTACAACCGGACTTAATAAAGAACATTACGAAGGCATTTTGATAGAAATAGACAAAATCATTTCAAAACTAAATAAAACGGATATATGAGAAAATTATTAATGATAGTATTTGTTTGCATCACCGCTTTGGCGCAAGCCCAATTAACATCAAAAGAAGAAGTTGCCCCAGAATTAGCAGCAAAACGTGAAGCGCAAAAAAAGGAAATCACAAGCAATTACCTTGCTTTAAAAAATAACCTTATAGCTTCAGATAGTTTGGCAGTTATTACAAATGCCACTGCCTTGCAAAATTCATTAAAAAACTTCAGATTTAAAAAGTTAAGTCTGGAACAAATGAACGAGGCTGCGAAAACAAGAAAGGAAATAATAGCACTTGCTGCAGAGGTTACATCAACTAAAAACATCAATAAGCAACGTAGAATTTTTCAATCACTTTCTGTAAAATTTTGGGAACTGGCACCTAAATTCAAAGCCGCTGATACAGATCTTCATTTACAAATGTGTCCGATGACGAGTGCAGAGTGGGTAAGTGACAGTAAAGAAATTAAAAATCCGTACTACCCAAAAAATATGCTGACTTGCGGTGTGGTAAAAGCAAGTCTGTAAAAATTTAAGTTGAATTAGTTTGATAAATACGGTATTCTGAAAAGGAGCCGTATTTGTCTTTTATTATAATTTTTGTAATAAATGTGCAATCATAAACTGTTAGTAAAAAAAAAGTTGTTCATTTCATTCTGTCATATCTAAAAGATTTATATTTGGAGTATCTTTTATAATTTTTTAAAAAAGTTAAGAGGTAAAAAACGACTATGAATTGATTTTTTATAGATTTGTAAAATCTGTATATTTCTAAAATCAGTTGGGAAACAATTATAAAATCTAAAGACAATGAAATCTGTTACTTCAATATTTTTATTTTTCATGTTTATTTGTTCCACTTCTTATGCGCAATTAAGCTCAGATCAAATATTCGAAAGTTTTAAACAAGGAGAACGTACAAACTGTTCCTCAATTGCTTTTATCAAAGCTTCTTTAAACGTGTATGGATTAGATAATCTTTTTGTAACGGAACATGTAAATGACAGTTTATACAAAATAACATTAAAAAATAACGCCTCTTTTAATCTAAAAAAAGCCGAAATAGACAGAGCTAAATTTTCTGCTGGTTTTGTGTATATAAAAGATAATCTGGAAAGTGAAAAAATTACAGAATATGCAGTATTGACATATGCAGTAATGGCAAAATACAAGCAAATTATAGACAACGAGTCTACTTTTGATAAAGCATTAGAGGATTTAGAAGACGGTGCAGTTTATACTCCAACAATTTATAAATATTTAGGATTCAGAAAAGGCAAACAAATACAAAAGCTAAAACGACAGTCCGGAAGTGAATTTTGTGGCGTTGTTGCCTGGTCAACAGCACATGCCGTTTTTGTTTGCGAAGAATTTATGGACTATTATGGAAATAAAAAAAGCATATGGATAAAATATCCTGGACGCTTTAGAATAATAAAATCGCAGGAAGAAGTAAATATCAAACCACAGCAAGAAGTCGATATTAAGTCACAGCAAGAGGCAAGTACTACTCCTAAAATTAAGAATACCGCTACTAGTTTTGTAAGCAGTGACAGCAGTATTTAACCTGCCTGACATTAAAAATAAAATACTGCTATTATTACATTAAAAAAAAATGATAATAAAGTTGCAATTTAAGTTAATTTATATATTTTTGTTTCAATCAATAACCAATAACAATAATAAAATGAAGAGCAATATTATTTTACTAAGTTTCCTTTTCTTCTTGACAACTGGCGCTATTTCAGCACAGGCAAAAAATGCTCCAAGAAGTATTATCAGTACAACAGCTCTAATTCGTAAATACCACGATCAAAAAGAATTAAGTGGTATGCAAAAAGGAGAACTTTTGGAATTGTACATTGAGCGTATTAAAGTTTTGGTAAAAACTCTCCCTTATATTGCTTTGGTTACTAAACCAGGTGTTACAATGGCAGACTTAGGTATTCCAGACGATAGTGAGCACAAAAAAGTACTAGATGCTCAGGCAGTAGGTACAACAGCATTTTTAGATACAACAGTAGACTTTCAGCGAAAAATGATGCCTTATTCAGATAAAGGAAATCTAATAGCTGCAATCTTATTCTACGAAAGCACATTAAAATCTTTACACGAGTTCAACGACTTGAACGAAATGTAATAAATAATATACTTTCTAAGCGTTACACTGATTCATTTTGAACGGTAGTAATTAATAGAAAATATCATTTAGGTTTCGAATTCGAAACCACCTGTAAAAACAAAACCTCCAAAGTCATTTGATTTTGGAGGTTTTTCGTTTAAAATTAACTTGATGTTAGCTAATTACGATGTTTAATGCAGAATATTTATTTATTAAAATATTGTTAGAAGGAACCATTAAACCTTTTATTTTTTTATTTATCTAAACTTCAATTATACCTTCTAAATTAACAGCAAATGAAAAAAATACTTTCTCTTATAACCGTTTTGATATTTACTTTACAGATGACTGGTCAACAGAAAGATGTAGATGCTATTATTTTTAGGGAAATGCAGGAACGTAAAATACCCGGTTTGCAAGTTGCCGTTGTTCAAAATGGAAAAATTGTCTTAAATAAAAGTTATGGTATTGCAAATGTGCAAGATAGTATTGCAGTAACAAATCTAACTGTATTTGCTCTCAATTCTATTACAAAAGTTTTTACTGCTGTATCGGTAATGCAATTGGCCGAAAAAGGAAAATTAGATCTTTCATTGCCCGTATCTCATTATTTAGATATATTTCCAAAAAAATGGGATGCATCAGTTACAATAAAACATTTGCTTACAAATACTTCTGGACTTCCAGATTTACTAAAAATTCTTGATCCAAATACAGGTGGTGTAGGGGCTCTGAAAACAGAAGAAGCAGTTTGGGAAAAACTAAAAACAATGCCGATGGATTTTATTCCAGGAGAAAAATTTGCCTATAATCAAACCAATGCTTACTTACTAGGGAAACTCGTAGATAAATTATCAGAAAAACCTTTTACTGAAAATTTTACGGATCTGCAATTTAAGCCCGCACAAATGAAATATACTGTTTTTGGTGACTCCCGCGATATAATAACGCATTTTGCACCGACTTATTTCTGGAGAAAAAGTACTGACGGACGCGCATTAGAAAGTCCCCAGCTGATTAATAACTATTATGAATTTCCGTATTTTCGAAGAACCGCAGCAGGATTAAACAGTACCTCAGAAGATATGGCAAATTGGGTGATTGCTTTACAAAGTGGCAAACTGCTGAAATCTAAATCGTTACTTGAGGAAATGTGGACACCTTCAGTTTTTAACAATGGCAAGAATACACCTTGGAGTTTAGGCTGGGGAATGAATAAATTTCGGAATAAACATCGTGCTGTTGGAATGTCCGGAGGAGGAAGATCTGCATTTTTGATATATCCAGATGATAATTTGGCTGTAATAATCCTGACAAATCTTGGAGGAAGTTATCCAGAAGATTTTTTAGAAGAAATTGCAGGCATATATATTCCAAGTATACCCAAAGCTGACCCAATAACAAATCTCCGTACGACTTTGAGGAAGATTGGTTTTGAGAATGCAATTCCATTTTCAGAGAAGGAAATAAAAAATAATCCATTGTTTATCCCTAATGAATTTGAAATTAATGAATGGGCGTATCGTATGATGGCCAAAGGGCAAAATAATGAAGCTTTAGAAATTTTAAAGTTAAATGCCCATTTGTTTCCAGAAAGCTCAAATGCTTTTGACAGTTATGGTGAAATATTATTGAAAATAGGAGATAAGAAGAAAGCAATTGAGATGTATAAAAAATCAATAGAGTTGAATCCTAACAATGAAAGCGGGAGAAAAATACTAGAGCGTTTATATTCGAATTAGAATAAAGAAATTTCTATTAGCCAAAAATCTGTTTCGTTAAAGCTATTTTTTATTAAATTGGTCTAACACATTTTTAAGCGAAGTTTATTTAAAACGTTTTATTTCGGTTTTTTGTAAGAGGTTATTATGAAAAAATAGAGTAGGAATGTATTTAGTTTCCTTTCAATAAATTAATACTAACTGTAGCTATATCTGCATCTGGAAATCGTTTAAAAATTGATTTATCTGGAAATAATCCTGCTTCTGCAGCTATATTATTAAACACATCTATTTCAACAATATATTGATCAGAAAAGCCATGCGTGGCATCATAAGCGGTTGCAGGTGTTTTTCCTAAATTACCAGCTGCAAGTTTTGGATTTATAGTATGTAATTCAATTAGAAGCAGACCAAATTTACAAACATAAGGCGACCATTTTTGCAAATGTTCCAAGAGATTGTCTTCTACCAGATTGTTGCTTATTCTTTTTCCTCTATAGGCAAATGCACCAGTAGATTTACTGATTCGATGTTGATTAATGTGTTTCGGATCTGTCCAAATTCGATTGTGATCTAAAAAAGTCCTTACGTTAAGCAAATCTTTTAGGTCAATATTATAATTTTCTCTCAAATCATTCGAAAGTAAATCTGGTCGTCCAATATCTCCCCAAATTACTTTTGCCCAAATGTCTGCTTTTATAAGATTCGCTCTGGTTACTTTCAGAGCAGTTTGATTATAATCTACTCCAACCAAAAATAGTGGATATTCATCGAGCATTTTTCCGCGTAATGTCTGTCTGTCGATTACTTCAAAAATGTGTTGTAGGAAAGCACCATTGCCACAACCCATATCTAGGATTCCTTTAGGCTGTTCTTCAATTGGCAAGTTAAAAAGGCTAATGATAATCTCATCGACGACTTTAAAATAAGTATCATGAGCGCCACCGCTTCCCCATACATTCATTTCCCGATCAACATGAATTTCGTTTTCACCATCGGCTATCATTCTTAAAACAGCTGGATCACCAAAAATTAATTCTTCAATTTTTGCAAATGTTGGCAAATATGAAACCGTAACGCCATATGCACTGGCTCTTTTAGCGAAAAACAAACCGACTTCTGTAAATTGGTAATTGCCATTTTTTTCTAAGAACCATCCAAGATGCACAAAAAAGTCTAATATTTTTTTGAAATTTTCAGGAGATTTATGAAACTCTTCGGGTCTGAAAGAAGTCTCCATAAAATACTTGTGAAACATTCCATTCATTGCCAAACGTACTATTGTCGGTCCAATCAAATAACCTTCTATATGTTTTAAAATCTGGTTTTGAATACTATTAATCAAGATATTATCGGTAGGTATAATTCCGTAACTCATTTTATATTTTTCAAAAATAATATTGAGCTTTTCGAAGGGTGCATCTTCAAATAATCGTGAATGAAACTGTACAGAAAACTGAAGCAAATCAACAACATCTTCATAAAGATGAAACATAGAAAAAGCTATTTCTGTCTTTTCATTTTCTGAAATTATAATTTCTTGTGTACTGTTATTGACTTTATAATCTAAAAAACCTTGAGAAGCCAAAATTCTCAAACCTACATTCAGATAACCTTCGTTTGCTCTGAAAACAGTAGCAAGCTCTGCTAATTGTGTTTGCTTTTTTTGCAGGATAAAATTTAAAACTCCTTGGTTTTTGAGTGCTATTGCTACTGGTGCTACAGCCAAACCGTCAAGATGTCTGAAAATGGAGCTTCTTAGTTCTGATATATTTGTCATAGTAATGAATGAAAGTATAATAAAAATAGTGATTTTTTTAACTAAGATGCTTTCTGTTTAGAAAAATTCTTACACCGTAGTAAACGGGATGATAGTATTAAAGATCTTATTTTTAGTAATTTAAAATTTTACTAAAATTTTAATTAACATTTTTTTTACAAAAAAAGCGATTTAACTTTTGAGGTTAATAATTTTAATATACTTTTGTTCTATCAAATTAGTAGAATATAAAATTAACTCCAGATTTAAAGGCTGTCAGGCATTTAATTTCTGATTAAGGAGAAACTATTTGACACTGGATGTCTTATAATTTCCCAGTTAAAATTCTTCAATCTCTAAATCATAAAAATTTTAATAGAATTGATCCTAATTTCAGGATTGAATTTTAAAGACAAATTCAAATAATAGTAATCAAAAAAAATAAAAATGAAAAAACGAATGTGCTGCGGCTAAAAAAAAAACCATTTCTGTTGCAGCAGAAATGGCGAAGCTTAAAGAAATTGTAGATCTCTGTAAGGAAAGCGATAATGGATTAAATCCGTTTTCGGCTAGCCTTATTTTTTAAACTAAAACAAAGTAATGAAAAAAAAATTAAATAGATATATTTGGTTATGTATTTTATTGATTTCAATTGGGATTAAAGCTCAAGAAACCAAACCCTTAATACAATCCAAACTCGAAGGAACAGTAATTGATGCTATTACAAAAGAACCAGTAATTGGTGCTTCAGTAAATATAAAAGGCACTACACACGGAGTTTCAACAGATTTAGATGGAAAGTTTTATTTCCAAACGGGACAAAAATTCCCTTACACACTGGTAATAAGTTATTTGGGTTATAAAAAAACAGAAGTTGTTGTTACTGCAAATGCAGTTGTTATTAGTCTTATTGAAGAACAAAATGTGTTGTCAGAAGTAGTAGTTACAGCGCTTGGTATTACAAAAGAAAAAAAATCTTTAGGTTATACTACTCAATCACTTAAGAATAAGGACATAGCAGATACAAAAGAAACTAATTTTCTGAATAGTCTTACTGGTAAATTAGCCGGAGTACGTATTACTAATTCACAGGGTGATATGGGATCTTCACGTATTATTATTCGTGGTGAGACATCTATAGCAGGAAATAATCAGCCGTTATTTGTGGTCGATGGAGTTCCAGTAGATAACTCACAGCTTAACGCTGGAGGAGCTACGCGCGATTTTAAAAATGCAATTGCCGATTTAAATCCACAAGATATTGAAACATTAACTGTGCTGAAAGGACCTAATGCCGCTGCACTTTATGGGTCACGTGCCGCGCATGGTGTTGTTTTAATAACTACAAAATCAGGAAAAAGTCAAAAAGGACTGGGCATAAGCGTTAGTTCAGGTATAACGATCTCTCAAGTTGCTACATTGCCAAGCTATCAAAATTCATTTGGGCAAGGTTCAAACGGAAAATTCAGCTATGTAGATGGCAAAGGAGGCGGTATTAATGACGGAGTTGATGAAAGCTGGGGTCCTAAATTAGACGGACGTCTTATTCCTCAGTTTTACTCAAATGGTGAGGCAGTTCCTTTTGTAGCTCATCCAGATAATGTGAAAGATTTCTTTAATACAGGGCTTACTTTTGATAATAGTGTTTCTGTGGCCAGATCAGATGATAAATCAGATTTTCGTATTGGAGTAAACAATCAAAAGCAAACAGGAGTAGTGCCTAACAGTGAAGTAAACAAAACAAACTTTACTATTAATACTAATTATCAAATATCCAAAAATATAAAAGTAGGGGTAACAGGCAACTATATTGTTACTAATGCTCCAGCACTGCCGGGTGGTCCATCAGGCGGACGTGCAGCCGGTGTGATGCTGCAGTTTCTTTGGTTCGGACGTCAGGTTGATATTAATCAGCTTAGTAATGATTGGACTAGAAACTGGAATAATAGCTATTACAGCAATCCGTATTGGAATGCATATTATAATACAACAAGTCAGCAACGCAACCGTTTAATTGGTGATTTTCATTTGGATGCCAAGATTTTCGATGGACTTAATTTTAAATTCCGCACTGGAGTTGACTATTATAACGATCGCAGAAAATACGAGATTAAATATGGTACAAATGGAACTCCTTTTGGGTCTTATGCTGAAGATGCGTACACTGTAAACGAGCAAAATACGGAAGGTATTTTTACTTATACTAAGAAACTGAATGATGATTTTAGTTTAGATGCTTTAGCTGGATTTAATATTCGCAACCACAGTGATGCTAACAATTATCAAAAAGCACCACGTTTGGCAGTACCTGATTTATATACATTGATCAATTCGCGAGATCCGTTAACGTCATCAAATACATTATCAAGATTGAGAGTATATAGTGCCTATGCCTCAGCACAACTGGGATATAAAAACTATGCCTATTTAAATCTTACAGCTCGTAACGACTGGTCATCGACATTGCCAAGCAGTAACCGTTCTTATTTCTATCCTTCTATTAACGGAAGTTTGGTATTATCTGAAGCTTTGAATTTGAAAAGCAACACGCTTGATTTCTTAAAATTACGTGGCGGATGGTCTGAAGTTGGTAATGATGCAGATCCATATCAATTGTCTACAGTTTATAATTTTCTAACTGCATTCGACGGAAATCCTATACAAACTTCTTCTCAAAGAAAACTAAATGAGAACCTAAAACCGGAAACAACACGATCTACCGAAATTGGTCTAGAAGCCTCTTTTTGGAAAAACAGACTGCATTTTGATGCAGCATATTACAATACCAATAGTTTTGATCAGATTCTGGAGATAAAAACAACAGCTTCTAGTGGCTATAATTCGCAATTAATCAATGCTGGAAAAATAAACAACCGCGGTATAGAAATTCAATTAGATGGAAGCCCTATTCAAACTGAAGCTTTCAAATGGAATGTAGGTGTAAATTATTCAAAGAATATAAGCAAAGTTGAGATTCTTGACTATGAAAAACAGATTCAAAACTACACTATTGGTTCTTCAGGAGGTGTTGACGTATTGGCATCTGTAGGACAGGCTTACGGAGCACTTTATGGAACAGCTTACGAACGTGATGCAAGTGGAAATATAGTTGTAGGCGCTAACGGATTGCCAAAAGCTGATCCGACTAAGAAAGTTCTAGGACATTATACTCCAGACTATTTAGCAGGTGTTACAAACACGCTGACCTATAAAAATATTGAATTGTCATTTCTTGTTGATGCAAGTGTAGGAGGAGAGCTTTTTTCAGGAACGAACAGAACAGGTAATTATACGGGTGTGCTAGCGCAAACGCTTCCAGGCCGTGATGCAGCAAATGGCGGATTAAATTACTATTATTCTGGTACTAACAAAATCTTGCTTCCGAGCGGAACGCCTCCAGCTGGAGCAGCGATTTATGATGATGGAATGATTTTTAAAGGAGTATATGCCGACGGAACTCCTAACAATCAAGTGATTAGTGCACAGGAATATTACAAAGCTTCATACAATATTAGTGAAGCTTATATCTACAGTTCAACTTTTGTAAAACTTAGAGAAGTAAAATTGGCTTACAATTTTAATAAGTCATTTGCTAAGAAACTGGGATTTGAGGCTGCAAGTATTACTGCTGTAGGCCGTAATCTGATGTTTATCTATAAAGATGCACCAAATATTGATCCTGAAACAGCTTTCAACACTGGAAACGCTCAAGGACTGGAAAGTTTAGCTTTGCCAACTACCAGAAATTTTAGCCTTAATGTAAATCTTAAATTCTAAAAACACGAATCATGCTAAAAAAAATAGCCTATATAACTCTATTTGCATTATCACTGACTTCATGCAGTGATACTTTGGATGATATTAATAAAAATCCAAATGCAACTGAAACACCATTGGCACCTTACCTGCTAACAGGAACATTAAAGCAGGGAGCCGACTTATATTGGGGATCAGACAATAATTTTAACTCGTCTTTGTTATTTGTACAGCATTGGGCTAAAATCCAATATACTGAACCGGACAGATACGATGTGTCTAATACATCTTTCACATCATTGTGGAATACTGGATATGCCACTTTGATTACAGATCTAAACACTATTCTGAATTTTCCAGAAGAGCAGGCTAATTCAAATTATAAAGGAATTGCACTGACCCTTCGCTCGTGGACTTTTTTATTATTGACAGATGCTTACGGAAGTATTCCTTATAAAGAAGCAGGACTAAAAGTAACTCCGGCATATAATACACAAAAAGAGGTATACACTGGATTGTTAGAAGATTTAAAACAAGCTCAATCTTTGCTAAATACGGCAAATGGTGCTGTAACAGGTGATTTAGTTTATAAAGGAGATATTGCAAAATGGAAAAAATTTGTGAATTCGCTTCGTTTGCGTATAGCATTGAGAATTTCAGACAAAGAACCTGCTTTGGCTAAGCAAGCTGCGATTGATGCAACCACTGATGCTGGAGGATTAATCAGCAGTAATAACGATACTTTTAAGTTTACTTACATCAGTTCACCTCAGCAAAATCCAGCTTCTGCCTGGTTTGAAACCCGTGATGATTTTCGTATTTCAAAAACAATGGTGGATCAGTTAAATGCATTGTCAGATCCGCGTTTGCCTGTTTATGCGCAATTACCTTCAGATGCAACCGTAGGAAAATACGTTGGAGGTGCTAATGGATTATCAAATAGTGATGCCAATAGTCAAGGATTTGCTAAGACATCAAAACCGGGTACATACTTTTTAACCTCAACATCGCCAGCAGTAATTGCTTCTTATTCTGAAACGCTATTTAATCTTTCTGAAGCTGTGGCACGTGGTTATATTTCAGGAGATGCAGAACAGCTTTATAAAAATGCAATAACAGCATCGTTAAATCAATTTGGTATTACTGATGCAACAGCAATTTCAAATTATGTTAATCAAGCAACTGTGAAGTACGATGCAACAAATTATGCGAAATCTATAGGGACTCAAAAATGGATTGCTTTTTACGGACAAGGTCTTGATGCTTTTGTAGAGTGGAGAAGACTCGATTATCCGGTGTTAAAAGCCGGTCCAGCTACAGTTTTAGACGGACAACTGCCTTTGCGTTTCTTTTATCCAGGAACTGAGCAATCATTGAACGGAGTGAGCTACCAAGCTGCAGTAGCCGCTCAAGGAAAAGATTTGCTTACTACAAAACTATGGTTTGATGCAAAGTAAGATCGATTTCAAAACATATCTAAACTGCTATTAGAGATAAAAAACAAAAAGCTAAATCTTTCGATTTAGCTTTTTTTATGATTTTCACCTGAATTTTTCCTCTATTCAACTAAAGTAGTTAATCCTTAAAAAATAAAACTTGAAATAAAAGCATATGTATACTTATATTAAACTAGCATTGGCAGAATAGTTCTCCTAATTTTTACAGCTTTAGGAGTTAATTTTTCCTGTATAGGAATAAAAATTTCAAAAGTAGTTCCTTTGTTTAAGATGCCGTTTGCAGTGATAATCCCATTGTGGTTGTCCACAATTTTCTTTACAATGGCAAGCCCAATTCCAGTACCGGCATATTCATGACGATGATGAAGCCTTTGAAACATTACAAATATCAGTTCATTAAATTCAGTTTCAAAACCAATTCCGTTGTCTTGAAAACTTAGATTCCAATAATCACAGTTTAATACTTTAGAATTTAGTTCGTTCAGTTTAGAATGTGTAGATTCTAAAATACTGGTTTCTATGCTAATACGCGGAGGCAAATCAGGATGGGAGAATTTAAGCGCGTTACTTATTAAGTTATAAATAAGTTGTCTAAACTGAAATGTAACTACATTCACCGGCACGAGTGCGATTATATCTATCGTAGCATTTTTTTGTTTAATTGTGTCCTTCAAATCTGATTGAACATCTTCAATTATGCCTTTTAAATCATTCATTTCGTAACTGCGGCCCGTACTGCTTACACGTGAAAAAGCCAATAAATCATCTATTAGCTGTCTCATTCTGGTTGCAGCTATTTGTATGCGTTCCATATTGTTCTTACCAGCTTCACTCATGTTTTTTGCCTCATTCGACATAATTACTGAAATAAAAGTTTGGATTTTACGCAACGGTTCCTGAAGATCATGGCTTGAGATAAAATTAAATGCCAATAGTTCTTTGTTCGCATTTAGTAATTCTATAGCTCGTTTTTCTTTTTCATTATTTTGAAATCGAAGTTCTTCATTTGCAATAACTAGTGCAGCAGTTTGTATTTTTAATTTTTCTAAAATTTCTTTTTTTTCAAGACTTTCTTCAGCTTCTTTAAGTCCCCTAATTACTTTTTGCGGTAATGACCTTAGGTTGTTTTTAGAAGCAAAATCAGTTACTCCATCTTTTAAAAGCTCTACAGCATTTTCTTCGCCAATAGTTCCTGAAATTATAATAAATGGGATATTAAGTTTTCTGTTTTTAAGCAGACCAAAAGCTGATACAGCATCAAATGTTGGTAAAGAATAGTCAGACAAAATAATGTCCGGAGAGAAATTTTCCAATGCCTCTTCAAACATTTTTCGTGTTTCGACAGTTTTCGATAAAAAGTTCATTCCTGATTTGTGGAGCTGTCGCAGAATCAAATCTGCATCTGAGCTGTTATCCTCAAGAATCAATATCTTAATTTGTTTCTTCATTTTATTAGACAGTATAAGGTGAGAAGCAGCCACTGTAATTTTAGAGTGAAGGCTGGCTCAGGATCATCCAGTACATGCCCATTTCTTTTATAGCATTGAAAAAGTTATTACTGTCAACCGGTTTTACAATGTAGCTGTTAGCACCCAGATCATAACATTTAGCAATGTCCGGATCTTCTTGTGAAGAAGTTAATATTACTGCCGGAATTGATTTAAACTCAGGATCACTTTTAATTTTTTCGAGCACCTGCATACCTGAAACCTTTGGCATCTTAAGATCTAAAAGAAATAATTTTGGATATGCTTTAGGATTTCTATCTGCATATATGCCACGGCAGTAAATAAAGTCAAGTGCTTCTGCGCCGTCTTTTACATGAAGCAGTTTGTTTGTAAAACCGCTTTTTGATAATGCTCGTATTGTCAGCATAGCATCATCCAGACTATCTTCGGCAAATAATATTTCAACGTCGTCGTAATTCATTTTTTATATTTAAAGATTAATATTTGGAAGGCTAAAATAAAATGTCGATCCATGATCTAATTCTGATTCTGCCCATACTGTCCCGTGATGACGGTTTATTATTTTTTGTACTATAGCAAGGCCAATTCCTGTGCCGTCAAATTCTTCCTGTGAATGCAGACGCTGAAAAACACCAAACAGTTTATCGTAATATTCCATGTCGAATCCGGCACCAAAGTCTTGTACGCAGTAGACAATCTTGTCTTCTTTGGCAAATGAGCTAATTTTAATGCGGATTTCAGGTTTATATTTAGAGTATTTAATAGCATTAGAAATAAGATTAATCCATACTTGTTTGATTAAAGCAGGATCTCCGGTAGCAGGTTCAATCGATTCTATTTCAAATATTGGAATTTTATCACCATTGTCAAACACAATATCACTAATGATTCCATTTAATAAAGATCTCATATTTATAGACTCGGTACTTACTTGTTTACGGCCTAACTTGCTAAAAGCAAGAAGGTCATCAATTAAAAGTCCCATCTTTCTGGAGTTGTGTATAATGGCTTTCAGTACCATTTGACCATCTTCATCAATAGCTGCGGCGTGATCTTCTACTAAAATTTGCGTATAACCATTAATAGCACGAATAGGTGCTCTTAAATCATGAGAGACAGAGTAGGAGAAGCCTTCTAACTCTTCCTGAGCTTTTTTGAGTTCGCTGTTAGCCAAAAAGAGTTCTTTTCCTCTTTTTTCTTGATAAGCCAATTCTCGGTTTGTTACAATAAGCTCTGCGGCACTTTTTTCTTTCTCTGCTTTTCTTTTCTCTTTTTGAATAGTCTCTAGGGCTAATTTTTTATTTGCTATAATAAGTTCAGCGGCACGCTTTTCTTTTTCTATGCTTTCTATTGCTAGCTCTTTATGAGCGATAATAAGTTCTGCGGCGCGTTTTTCTTTTTCTATATTCTGAAAAGCCAGTTCTTTGTTAGCTATGATGAGTTCAGCAGCACGCTTTTCTTTTTCTCCTGCTTGCGATGCTAACTGAAGGAACTGTGTTTTTGCTAACGTTACATCAGTAGCAAGTTTTAATATCTTGTACGGTTTTCCAGAAATATCCAAAATCGGATTGTAACTACCAAGAAGCCAAATCATTTGTCCTTGTTTTCCAATTCGTTTGAATTCATCTTTTTGGTAAATCCCTTTCTTTAAATTATTCCAAAATTGTTTATAAGCTGAAGATTTAGCATAAACTTTATCTACAAAAAGGCTATGGTGTTTTCCTTCCAGATCATCGAAAGTGTATCCCATAATCTCAAGAAAGTTTTGATTAGCGTTTAAGATATTACCCTCAAGATCAAATTCTATAGAAGCATTTGAGACCGCTATTGCATTAATATGATTGTTTAATTGCTGTTCTTTGGCTCTCAGCTGTTCGTTTATAAGATGCAATTCATCAGCACGTTTTTGTTTTTCCTCATTTTGAAAAGCAAGCTCTTTGTTGGCAACAATTAATTCTGAGGCCCGATTCTCTTTCTCAGTGTTTTGATAGATAAGTTCTTTGTTGGCGATGATAAGTTCATCAGCTCGCTTTTGCTTTTCTTTATTTTGAAAAGCAAGCTCTTTATTGGCAATAATTAATTCTGATGCGCGATTTTCCTTTTCAGTATTCTGATAAATAAGTTCTTTATTGGCGATGATAAGTTCGTCGGCTCGATTTTCCTTTTCAGCATTTTGATAAATAAGCTCTTTATTTGCTATAAGAAGTTCATCTGCTCTTTTTTCTTTTTCATCTTTTTGATAATCGAGTTCTATATTGGCAATGATTAATTCCGCTGCTCTTTTCTGTTTTTCACCATCTTGAAAAAGCAGTTCTTTTTTAGCTATGTTTAGCTCCTCGACGTATTGGTATTCTTTTTCGGAATTAAACGGTTTTGCTTTGCTTGTAGTATACAGCTCTTTTCCGTCTTTTTTTTCTTCTTTGCTCATATAAAGCGAAATGGTATTTAGAAAATAACGGCGGTAATTTGCTGGAAAAGCACCTATATTTTATTAGTTATGTAACATTGAAATTCAATAATGATGTAATGTTTACCTTAACATATAATATACTTAGCTTGTATGTGCGGTAGTGCGCGAATGTAATGAATAATACTGAATAAATTACTTGTTTCTATATTAAAAGAGCGGTTATCAGTATAATTTTAAAAAAAATATTGGTTATTCAGCAGTGAATTGAAATGAATTAAAATATTCAATAAGACAAATAAATTTTTAATTTAATGAAAAAATTGAATGAAAAAGGAGCAGGGCTTTCAGTCTTTAAATTTTCTTAAGAGTTGTATTTAATCTTTTTTCTAAAGGTTTAATATCATCTAATGAACTGGTTCCGTTACCTTTTGATTTTCTTACTACTGTAATTTGTCCGTTTAATTCCATTACAACAGCTTTTACGTCGTCAATTTGGTCTATTCCGGAGTTTCTGATTGTTGAAAATATTTCGCCTTTAGTTATAGCTTCTCTTGCCATATTTTTCTCTATAAATTCTCCATCATAAAATATAAGACTCGGAACAGCATTTATAAGTCTTTCCATTTTTCTTGAAAGACGCGCTGTCCATGCAAAAATATATTGCAATAGAATAATGAGAAATAAAACAATAGCACCTTCAATTATGGGAACAATGGCCAGCATCATATACGATAATGTTGATCCTAATGCCACAGTTACCACAAAGTCGAATGCATTAAGTTTCGCCAGAGTGCGTTTACCTGAAATCCTTACGAAAAAAAATAATGTTATAAATGCTATAAAGGTTGCAAGGATAACGTGCTCTATACTTTTCCAATCTTTAAAAAAAAGCTCTTCCATATTATTTTATTAAACGGTTTGTCAATCAATTTGTAAGATTTATAAAAAAATGAAAAACATAATATTGTCTTGTAAAAATCTTCAGTCCTTGTATCTAGGACTTATCATTAATTATTCTTTGTAATTATAATCTATATCATCTGAGTCTGAATAGCCATTAGAAAGATCTTCTTCTCCTAAATCATCGGGATCAATATAAGGTTCATTTTGCTTTGCATCGTTATTGAGTATTTCACTTCCATGAACCCAGTTTAAGGCTTCTTGAAATTTTTCTTTTTTATAACCGCGAAATTCTCCGGGAACGATATAACTGAATCCATTAGTGAAAGTAATCGCTTTTTCAGAATCGGTTACAATTGCGGCGCGATTCCATTTCCCAAGATTTCTAAGCCCAATTAAAGCATCTTCAAGCCAAGCTGAAGCTTTGAAATTTTCGAGTTCAGTATCAATCAGAAACAAAAAATTGATTTCGTTAATTTGCTCTGCTAATGCAGTTACTGCAGGTGCAATAACCATTTTATAATCCTCTGCTGTTACTTCTCCAATAGCTCTAAAAGCTACTGTATTTTCTGGTGCACTTATTTGTTGTATCATCTTGTAATTATTATATCGATATTATTTGAAGGCTTTTAAATTCATAGAGATTTTATTTGATATGAATTTTTGGCAAATCGTCTTGAGATGGTCCGTTTATAACTGTGCCTTCTGTATCAAATCGTGAACCGTGACATGGGCAGTCAAATGACTTTTCATCACTGTTCCACTGAACGATGCAGCCTAAATGCGGGCATACTGCTGAAAATGCTTTCAAAGTATTGTTATAATCACGATAAACAGCAATTTTCTTTAATCCCGAAGAAATTATACCACCTTCTCCTGCCGGCAAGTCTGCTGTATTTTTTAAGTCAGATCCTTTTATCCAGTCGAGATATTGCGATGCCATGTTTCCGGCTTCCTTAATAAAATCTCCAGTCGTTTTTAAAGTAATTCTCGAAGGACTGTATAAATCTTCCCATTTATTTTTACTGCCATTTATGCTGTCGCTGATGATCATGGCTCCAATAGTAGCATGTGTCATACCGTTTCCTGAATCTCCTGTAATAATATAAATGTTGTCATCTCCGGGATTTTTGCCCATAAAACCAAGAGAATCTACAGGTTCCATTACTTGTCCTGACCATCTGTAGGTAAGATCATCTTCTAACATTGGGAAATAATTACGCGTCCATGCTTCGAGCCTGTCATAGCGTTCCATTTGAGAAATATTTTCCTCATCTTCCTGACCGGTTTTATGATCTTCTCCTCCAGAAATCAATATATCATAATGTTCATCGTATTCTTCGAGGCGCACATAATGATACGGCTGCGAAACCCATTTTGATTCCTGATTGCCTGTATCCCACCATAATGAGTAGGGCAGTTGTCCTTTTGGAATTTTGCCTCCAATTACATACGTTCTATAAGCATGTTGTTTGGTATGCATTGTTAGAGTATCATTAATCGGACTGTTAGTAGCAACCACAATTTGGTCTGCAGAAAAAGTAAAACCATTTACTTCTGCTCCTTTTTTGGTAATTTCTCTTGCATTAGCTTCTGTGTAAATAATGCCACCAAGAGCAATTACAGCTTCTGCAAGCCCTTTTAAATAATGAAGAATATGAAACTGAGCCTGATCATTAAATACCAAACATCTTTGATTTTCGCCATTGGCAACAGCTGGAGTTCCCTGTAATATTGAAGTAGCAATTCCTGCTTTTTGTGTAGCCTGAAATTCTTTATCTAGATTTTCTTCTTTATCTGTTGGATCAAGGAATAAGTAGCCGTTAACCCTTTTAAAAGAGCAGTCTATATTTAGTGTAGTAATGATTTGTTCAATCTCGTCTATTGCGGCCTTGTGGCTTTCAGCAGCAAGTTTTGTGGCATCTGCCCCAAAGGTCTCTTCAAGAAAGTAATACCGGTCATCAAGTGCACAAGTTAGATGTGCTGTAGTACGGCCGGTTTCACCGCTTCCAATAAAACCATCTTCTACGAGAACTACTTTTTTTCCCGCCTGCAATAATTTATAAGCAGTTGTTAAGCCTGCAATACCGCCACCTATGATAAGTACTTCGGTGTTGACGTCCTGATCTGGTTTATTATATGAAATTATAGAAGTAGTGTCAATCCAAAACGATACTGTATCGCCGGAAGTAATACTGGAACTTTTAATTTTATCTCTAGATGAATCCATATTAGTTTGATAATTAATTTAATAATCATCAAAGCTATAAAATGTAAAGTGCTGTTTATTATAGTTTTAACATCAGAATTTATAGGATTGCCAGTTGCTTTGTCTCCAATTGAATGAAAAGTACACGAAGTGATCGTTCATTTAATTTCGAGCTTATCCTTTTTTATTCTCAAGCTGTACTTTGAATTTACCATAAAACGGATTATCAGCCATTTGAGAATGTCCAATTACTAAAATATAATTTCCTTTTTGTTTAAGGGGTATTGTCAGATCCATTCCAAAGGGTCCGTCTGACGTTTGGTCTGGAAAAATAATTTGATTGAAACGGATGTTTCCTTTTCCGGTAGTTGGAATAATCAGTCCCTTTAATTCTCCCAAATCTTCATCTTTAAATTTGATGTATACTCTCGGATGAATAGAATCTAAAGAGCCTTCAGCTACTAACAAACCTTCTTCATTCTTAAAATTCATGACTATAGTATCGCCTATTTGTTTGTTTTCCTTTTTACTTTCATATTTAATTTCTTGCTTATTTTTATTTGTAACAATTGAATCTGAGATTTCAACAGAAGGATTCTTACTTTCTTTTTGCTGGCATGAAAAAAAGAAAATGGATAGTAAAAGCATTGAAAGGTTTTTCATAATAGTATTTTTAGGAAGCATTTGAGTTTTGAGATGGTTTGTTGGCGCATGTTAAAAATCCTCAATTATTAAGGATTGAGGATTTTATTTAGAAAAATTAAAATTTCAATTTTTCATCAAAAAAGTTCCAGGCTCTTCCTCATTTTTATCATATTCTCCTGCAGAGTCATCTGAATCTTCTTCTTCCCAGTCATTTTCGTCATATTCAGAATCAAAATCATCTTCAAGATTATCTTCTAACTCTCCAAGTTCTAAGTTGTAGTGGTTGCTGGCTTTTAGTGCAGCGGCAAAACTGCCTTCAAGATAATCATCATAATTTAGCAGCAGCTGTTCTTCATAAGATGTCATATCATTTGCAGTTTCTTCAGACGAATAAAAGTAATTTTCGAATTCCATATAAATGAGTTTTAAATTAATAACATAGTAATTGCCTAATCTTCAATTAGACTATTTTAAAGGTACATTTTAAGAGACAAGTGATTTTATATAATTTTCGCGAAGCATTGTCAAATTTTCATTTTTAATGTTCGATTAGTAAATTTATATTAATAATGCTCAGAAATATTTCCAGGCAATACTGATTTTTTTATTTCACTGCTAAATTTTTCGTTCGTGCGTGACGACGCCGGTTTAATTGCCGGTTTTTTGTCGGAAGTTCGCGAACTCGCTCCAGTATTTTTATGATTTAGATTTGTCATATTTTCTTTATTTATAATACATAAGAAAGTCCTATCTCCACATATTTCTCTTTTGGAGAATGCATAATTCCAGATCCGCACATGATATCCAATTGCATATTTTTCTTAAGAACATATAAGAGAGCAATATCAGCACTGTTTTGAGCATGATGATGTGATTCAGTGAAACCATAAGCTTCTGCTACTAATTTGATTTTTTTAGTAAGCGCATGATCGGCAGATAGTGTATAAATATATTCTGGGTGAGCAGTTTCTGCTAACCATTTTATTCCCATATTATAACCTACATGTGAGGATTTTGAAAGCTCATGTTGTGCCAGCATCCGAATTTCTGGACTGTATTTCGGTTCTTGAAAAGCATTATCAGCCATCCACGGAATACTAACGCGCGACAGTAAGGCAAGATCTGGCATAAGACCTTTATGATCAATAAGATGATATTTCGCACCGATTACTACAGGATCAATTCCTTCGTGCTTATCCTGTTGTTCTTCATTTATTTTAAAAGCAGTTTCAATTCTTATTTCAGCATTTTTAAAAAGTCCGTAACGAAACACTGCCTGTGGAATTTCAAAAGTTTTTTCATCATCTTGCTTTTCATAAGAAAAACCGCTTTCTATTTGTAAATGATGAACTTTTATGGCTGTTGGACTCTCTGTTTCATTAGGCCTGTCTGTTTGTATTTGTTGTGCTTTAGCCGTAAAGGCAAAACAAAACAAAATGAAGGTCAGTAATTTTGTAATTTTTTTCATTCTCACTAATTTTAAATCCTTGTTGTCTATTCTATTATAAGTCGGAAACAGCTTTATTATTTTAATAACTGTTTACTCCTGAATTTTTAGCAGAATAAAATTACAAGTGAAATACTGCTAATAAATTATATGTTAGGGTGATTACGTTATATAATTCAATTGCATTTTAAAAGAAAATTCTATAAAATTTTCGGATTTAAATAAAAGACCAAAACTATCAGTATTCCTATATTTGAATTATTAAAACTTTGATAACGGCAACATAGCCGGGTTAAATTAAAATTCGGCTACTAATTACAATATGACAAATAAAACAGAGCAAAAAGAGAAGAATGCTGTGCATCTTCTGCCATGGGTTACTGCTGTGGCAATGTTTATTCAGTCCCTTGATGGTACTATTTTAAATACATCATTGCCTTCGATAGCACGCGATATGGCATATTCTCCCACACAGATGCATTCTGTTATTGTTACCTATACGCTAACGCTGGCTATGTTTATCCCTTTATCAGGATGGCTGGCTGATAAATTTGGAACCAGAACCATGTTTATGATTGCTGTAGGGTTATTTGTAACCGGTTCGTTGCTTTGTGCACTTTCTGTTGATCTAACAACTTTTAATCTTGCACGAGTTGTACAGGCTATCGGCGCATCAATGATGGTTCCTGTAGCAAGACTTGCTATTTTATATCAGTATCCCAAAAAGGAACTTTTAAAAACCATGAATTTTATAACCGTATTTGGTCTTCTGGGTATGGTGATAGGGCCAAGTCTTGGCGGATTTCTTTCTGATAATTTTTCTTGGCATTGGATTTTTTTAGTAAATGTTCCAATTGGACTAATTGGAATTTCAATGGCTTACCGAATCATGCCAAACTTTAAGCATGCTGTTGGCAGATTTGATTTCAGGGGACTTGTTTATTTTAGTCTTGCCTTGATCGTAATTACTATGGTTTTAGAACTTGTAGGGAGAGGACGAATGCACATTATGCTTATTATGGGATTGTTGTTTCTTGCTGGACTGCTCTCAGTGTTTTATTTTATTCATTATAAAAGAACAGAAAAACCAATTATTGATTTGCGTCTTCTAAATATAAGAACACTAAAAATAGGATTAACCGGCAGTTTGATTACCAGACTTGGCATTGGCGGACTGCCGTTGCTGTTGCCTCTTATGCTTCAAACGAGTTTTGGTTACTCAGCATCGGTATCAGGTCTTTTGCTTTTGCCGTCTGCTTTGTCTAATGTTGCAATTAAACCCTTTATGGTTCGTATTATTAAATTTATGGGTTATAGAAATGTATTGATAAGCAATACTATAATGCTGGGTATCATATTGATAATTCTTGGATTTGTACAAAAAGATACACCGCTTGGTTACTATATTATATTGATGGTTTTCTACGGCATTTTTACCTCTATACAAATGTCTGCAATGAATACCATAACGCTGGCCGATCTTGATCAGGACACTGCCAGCGGTGGCAATACCATGCTGGTTATTATGCAGCAGTTGTCTGTAAGTTTTGGGGTATCGGTGGCAAGTTTGGTACTTTCTTTGTTTCAAACCGGTATTTTTGAAATGAATACCGCGCGTGCTTTTCAGTATACTTTTATAACGCTTGCCGTTTTTACTATTTTATCAAGTATTACATTCTCTAGACTCAACAAAACGGATGGCGAAGAGTATACCGAGTAATTATTAATAATGAATTAACATTTTCTGATCAGTATTGATTAAAAAACATCATATTTGTTCTCTGATCAAGGCTATTTTTAAAGTAAAATAAAAAGACAGTTTTTGATTACATATTGATTGATTTCTTAGATTTGTATAATCCACTAAAGAATTTCGTATTATGCCAGTAATTGAACAATCAGAATATAATTTTCCTTCTTTTATTCATCGCAACAGGCATGTCTCTACTATTTATGCGGCTTTGTTTAAAAGGTTTGATGCTCCAAGATATACAAGAGAGAAACATGAGCTAAATGATGGAGATTTTATCAATATCGATTTTATTTTAAATGATCCTAAAAAAGCAGTTATACTTTGTCATGGTTTAGAAGGAGATTCCCGAAGAACGTACAATAATAGCTGTGCGGTTTATTTTCAGGAAAAAGATTTTTCGGTTTTCGCATGGAACAATCGTACTTGTGGAGGAGAAATGAACCGCCTGCCAAGACTTTATCATCACGGCGCAGTTGATGATCTTGATGAAGTAGTCAAGTTTGTTTTACAAAAAGGATTTGAAGAGGTTTATTTGATTGGATATTCCATGGGTGGTGTTCAGCTGCTGAATTATTTTGGCTGGACAAAAATTGATGAGCGCATAAAAGCCGGCGTTTGTATTTCTGTACCAACTCATATTGCAACAAGTGCAGCGGTACTTAAACAAGGTTTCAACAGAGTGTATTTAAAGAATTTTACAATTGATATTAAAAAGAAGCTGAATCATAAAGCAGCGCAGTTTCCTGATTTTATAAATCGCGATCAAATTGATAAAATCACTTCTTTTGATGAAGTTGATCAATATTTTACCGCACCACTTCATGGCTATGCGAGCAAAGACGATTATTATCAGCGTGTTTCTCCAGAATTTTCCCTTAAAAATATTACGACTCCAGTTTTAATTATTAATTCTTTAGATGATCCTTTTTTGGGCGAAAGATGCTATCCTAAAGCAATAGCTCAAGACAGCGCATATGTGTATCTCGAAACCCCAAAGTATGGAGGACATTGCGCTTTTCCACTCCGTGATTCAACGCATTCTTATGCAGAGAAAAGAGCTTATGAATTTTTTAAATCCTGCAAGCCTGCAGCCATTCTTAATTCTTAATAATGTAAAACTAATTCTGAAAGCGAAATTGATTTACTTTCAAGAACTTTTCTGCCTACATTCCTATGCCTTTTATTTTTTTTTAAAATTGTCACAACCTTTTTATTGAAAAAAATACTCTACACAAGTAAGTAGGATTTAGTATGTTATTTGATTTGCATTGAAAAAGATTTGTGGATAATTATGATTACGCTTTTCTTGAAAGAATAATTTCTGCAGAAATAAAGCATAAAAAATTCCTATTTCTTAAGAAATAGGAATTTAGTTTAGCCCGATTTAAATAGGGCATAGCTTTAAATTAAATATAAGATTTTTGAATAATTTCTATATATCTCTTTTCAAAAATAGTCTCATCTACCGGTATTACAACCGATTGAAATAGTTTCATCAAA
Source organism: Flavobacterium sp. MR2016-29 (assembly GCF_015350695.1). Lineage (NCBI taxonomy): Bacteria > Pseudomonadati > Bacteroidota > Flavobacteriia > Flavobacteriales > Flavobacteriaceae > Flavobacterium > Flavobacterium sp. MR2016-29. Next base: position 305,527 of record NZ_JADKPU010000001.1, on the reverse strand, counting down.
TCATCAGAATGATCAGCCACTTTTTTTGTTTGAACATTATAGTGAATAAACTTTATCCATAAAATTGCTTTTAATTCGGTTTCATTTTCATTCCACATTTTCATTTCAACCAGCAGCATATTGTTGGTAAATTGTATCAATTGAGATTCAATTACTACAGTTTCCATCGTAAAAGCAGGTTTCATGTAACTAATTTGATTTGACGCGACTACCCAGCTTAATCCTGTTGTTTTTAAATATTTGAATATATCAAGGCCATAATGTTCTTCAATTTGATCCTCGCGAACATTAATAAAGTATTCTAAATACTTTGAGTTGTTTAAGTGGTTGAAAGGATCACAATCCTGAAATCTGATTTTTCTTTTTGTTTTTAAAACTTTTTCCATTTTTCTATAGTATTACATCAAATACCGATCGGTATTTGAAGAGTTAAAATTTTTTTATTTTTTGATGCTTTCGATAATAGAAGTATCTATAAAGTCCATTGCTGTGCTGATATATGTTTGATCATTATGGGTAAAGGCGAGAAGTGAACTTCCTTCAATTAGGGATAAAATTATTTTTGCATACTGAGCCGAATCTGTATTTTCTTTAATTTCATTATTGACAATACCATCGTTAATAATATTAGTTAAACCAGTAGTGAATTTTTGAGATAATTTTTGAGCACTTTTAAACAACATCGGATTGATAAATTTTGTATCAACTCCTGCACGTAACATGGGACATCCGCCTCTGTCTTTAACTAAGTCATAGTAACTACGCTGATAAGTTGTTATAGCATGCAATTTATTTAAGCTTCCTTTCGTAGCAGCAACTAGTTCGAATAATGGAGTTATGGCTGCATTTATGTTGTATTGAAATGACTTTAAAGCCAAATCTTCTTTATTAGAAAAATTGCAGTAAATAGCACCTTTTGTAAGTCCCGTGACATTTGATATATCAGTTAAACTAGTACCTACATATCCTTGTTTGTTAAAAATAGGAGCTACTCTTTCTAGTATAAATTCGGTAGTATTCATTGGTTTTAATATAAATTCAGGAACAAATATACTATAAATACCGATCGGTATTTGATAAAAATAATATTTTTTAATTGCAACTTATAATAGTTTCAAATGAGAAATGATAAGATCTCTTTCAGAATTTTTGCATTTTTTGAAATTGCTTCCTATTTGCACGTCAGAATAATATAATAAAGCCGTGCAATTTTGTAAACATGCTTATGCCTTAAATATTAATTTTAGTACTAGTAAGGAGAGCAACACTTTCGCATAAACATAATAAAAGATAAAATGGAAACTACTACAAAGCCTCTTAAGGCATTTTACACTTATCAGGAGAAAGATATTAAAAACATACTGGACCAGATGGAAAATGCCTCGAACCTGAAACTCTTATATCAGTTGCCTACAGGAGGAGGGAAGACAGTTGTGTTTTCAGAAATCGCAAGACAATTTATGGTGCGCTTCGGCAAAAAGGTAATAATCCTTACCCATCGTATAGAATTATGCACACAGACTTCCAGAACGCTAAAAAATATCGGTGTCAAAAACCGTGTTATAAATAGTACCAGCGGCAATATAAAAGAAGATTGCGACTGTTATGTTGCTATGGTGGAGACGCTCCGAAACAGAATTAAATCAAAAAAAATAAAAACTGCAGACATAGGTCTTGTCATTGTCGACGAAGCACATCATAATTCGTTCAGAAAATTGATGAGCAGCTTTAAAAAAGCTTTTATCATTGGCGTTACAGCTACACCTTTCAGCTCTGATATAACCAAACCGATGAATCGACATTACAAATCTTTAATTACTGGAGAAAATATTGCAGGCCTTATCGAGAAAGGTTTTCTGGCCAAACCAACATCTTATGTTTATGAAGTAGAACTGAACTCGTTGAAAACGGGTCTGCATGGAGATTACACGGTCAGTTCTTCTAATGATCTTTATAGTTCGCAAGTCATGCAGGATTTGCTCTTAAATGCCTATAGAGAGCATGCGGCGGGAACAAAGACTCTTATATTTAATAATGGAATTACTGCTTCGCAAAAAGTATATGAAACTTTTACTGCAGCCGGTATTTCGATTAAGCATTTGGACAATAAGACTTCAGATCAGGATAGAAAAGAAATCTTAAAGTGGTTCAAAAAGACAAAAGATGCTGTTCTCACATCTGTCTCCATTTTGACTACTGGATTTGATGAGCCGACGGTTGAGAATATTATTCTTAATCGCCCCACAACATCGATAACGCTTTACCATCAGATGGTAGGAAGAGGAGCACGCAGGCTTCCGTCCAAAAAAAGCTTTCGAATTATAGATCTTGGCAACAATATCCAGCGTTTTGGAAATTGGGAAGAACCTGTTGACTGGCAGCATGTGTTTGAACATCCTGATGTATTTGCCAAACAGCTTCACTATCAGGCAGGCGGAACATCAGCTGTACAATCTCATGGATTTTCAGCAGAACTCCGTGCGAAGTTTCCCAACACTCTTGAAATGACTTTTGATATTGAAGAGCACTATCAAGAAGCCCATCACACAGATAAAAAACCTAAAACAGTTATTCAACAGTCTATAAGACAGCAAGCAAAGATGTGTCTGGATAATGCGGCAACACTGTCAGAAGCTTTATCACTAGCTGAAGCTTTGAAACCAGAAATTGAGTGGAGAGTGAAGCAGTACGTGAAATGTCTGGAAAACGCCAGCACCAATTACAAACAATGGCTGATTGAGGATTATCAGCAGCGCCTTAAAGTACTTATTACAAAATTGTTCCCAAAAATGAATGCTGCATAATTATTGTCGTTTAATACTAAACAAAACAGCAGGCTTAAATAAAGCCTGCTGTTTTGTTTAGTAAAGTATTTTTTCTTAGCTGTTTGTAGCTGCGCTTCCGCTGCTTCCAGAGCCTCCAGAGTTGTCATTGCCGCCTTGTTCGTTACGATCAGGATCTGTGCCTGCCTCATCTTCTCGCTCTTCATTCCAGTCTCCTGTATTGGCATCCTCTCCAGATTTACCATTTTTTGCAGCTGTGTTCATCTGGCTGTGGTATGGGCATTTTTGAAGTTCTTCGCTCGTATAATTTTGTAAATTTCCCATTATGCTAATTTTTAATTGTTTATAGAAATAAAATTAACTTTATAACATGAATTTATTTTATAAGAAAAAGAAATTCCTTTATCAAATTTACACTCGAGGACTTTCAAATATCATGTTAATAGTGCAAAGATTTAATCAGGCTGAAGCAATGAAAAACTTTATTTTTTCTAGGGGATAATAACATATGATTTGGTAAACTCACAAATGCATTTAACATTAAGATGAAGAATGTTAATTAAGTTTTTTATATCTTTAATAAATTCTTGTTTGCATTTGTTATGTATTAATAATTGCAATTTAATATATCTATTAAAACTATCTATGAAGAAAATAGGATTTTTATCGTTTGGCCATTGGGCTGATCATCCTTCCTATGTCGCTCGTACAGCAAGCGATACTCTTTTGCAGTCCATCGATTTGGCTGTGGCTGCAGAGGAAATTGGGTTAGATGGTGCTTATTTTAGAGTCCATCATTTTGCACGACAGCTGGCATCACCCTTTCCGCTACTTTCGGCTATTGGTGCTAAAACGAGCAAAATAGAGATTGGTACAGGTGTAATCGATATGCGATATGAAAATCCACTATATATGGTGGAAGATGCCAGCGCCGCAGATTTAATTTCAGGCGGACGTTTGCAATTAGGAATCAGCAGAGGATCACCAGAACAGGTCATTGACGGCTGGCGTTCTTTCGGTTATAAACCTAATGAAGGTGAAACAGATGCAGATATGGGACGCCAAAAAGCTTTAGAATTTTTAGAGAGGCTTAAGGGTGAAGGTTTTGCAGAGCCAAATCCGTACCCTATGTTCCCAAATCCGCCGGGTTTATTAAGACTTGAGCCTCATTCCGAAGGATTGCGAGAGCGAATCTGGTGGGGAGCAGCGTCTAATGCGACCGCTATTTGGGCTGCCGAAAACGGCATGTACCTGCAAAGTTCTACCTTGAAGTATGATGAAAATGGTAAACCTTTTCATATTCAGCAAGTAGAACAGATTCGATTGTATAAAGAAGCTTGGAGAAAAGCAGGACATGAGCGCGAACCACGTGTTTCAGTAAGCCGTTCCATTTTTGCATTGGTCAACGATCAGGACAGATATTATTTTGGAAATCAAGGTAAAGGCTCTGATAGTTTTGGTAATATAGAAACTGATAAACGGGCAATTTTTGGGAAGAGTTATACAGCTGAACCAGATAAACTCATTGAAGAGTTGGCTCAGGATGAAGCTATTCAGGAAGCAGATACAGTACTGCTGACAATACCCAACACATTAGGTGTTGACTACAATGTACACATACTGTCGTCTATATTAGAACATATTGCACCAGCACTGGGTTGGCGATAATTTTTTAAAATAAATAAAATGAAGCCTCCTTTTAGTAAGGAGGCTTTTTTCCTTCAATTTAAATTCTATAGAATCAAGGTTATCGTTCTATTCTAAAGCTTAATCAAGTGAATTGATAGATTTTATCTATCAATTAAAAATTATTTATTATCAATACTAATCACTTTCTCTTTAATTACTTTGTAAATTAGTATCAAAATTAAATTTGGAATTATGGATAATCAATCAAATGACATCAGCAAGTGCCCTTTTCATAACGGCAGTATGAACAACGAAGCTGCAACAGGCACAAAAAATCGTGACTGGTGGCCAAAACAGCTAAAGGTAAATATCTTACGACAGAATTCAGCACTATCAAATCCCTTAAAAGAGAATTTTAATTATGCAGAAGCTTTTAAAAGTCTTGATCTTGAAGCAGTAAAAAAAGATCTGCACGAACTAATGACTGATTCGCAAGAGTGGTGGCCTGCAGATTTTGGTCATTATGGAGGTCTGTTTATTCGAATGGCTTGGCATAGTGCGGGAACATATAGAGTGTATGACGGTCGTGGTGGTGCAGGTGCAGGGCAGCAACGTTTTGCTCCTTTAAACAGCTGGCCTGATAATGTGAGTCTTGATAAAGCCAGAAGATTACTGTGGCCAATAAAACAAAAATACGGTCAAAAAATTTCTTGGGCTGATTTGATGATATTGACAGGTAATGTAGCTCTCGAATCTATGGGTTTCAAAACATTTGGTTTTGCAGGAGGAAGAGCTGATGTTTGGGAACCGGATGAGTCAGTTTATTGGGGTTCAGAAACGGAATGGCTTGGTGGAGATGTACGTTATGATGATGGATCTGAAGGTGTTCCTAAAAATCATGGAGTAGTATCATCAGATGATGATGCTGATGGAAATATTCATAGCAGAAATTTAGAAAAACCTCTAGCAGCTGTGCAAATGGGACTTATATATGTGAATCCTGAAGGTCCTGATGGAAATCCTGATCCTATTGCAGCAGCTAAAGATATAAGAGATACGTTTAGCCGCATGGCAATGAACGATGAAGAAACAGTAGCATTAATTGCTGGTGGTCACACATTTGGAAAAACTCACGGTGCAGCTTCTTCTGATCACGTAGATAAAGAACCTGAAGCAGCTGGTTTAGAACTGCAGGGATTTGGCTGGAAAAATAGTTTTGGTTCAGGAAAGGGAACTGATGCTATTACAAGCGGACTTGAAGTTACATGGACAAAAACTCCAACGCAATGGAGCAATAATTTTTTCGAAAACTTATTTGGATTTGAATGGGAACTTTCTAAAAGTCCAGCTGGTGCACATCAATGGGTCGCTAAAAATGCCGAAGCAATTATTCCAGATGCTTTTGATAGTTCAAAAAAACACCTGCCAACAATGCTTACCACGGATTTGTCATTAAGATTAGATCCTGTTTACGAAAAAATATCGCGTCGTTTCCTTGAAAATCCTGATGAATTTGCGGATGCTTTTGCACGTGCATGGTTTAAACTAACACATCGTGATATGGGACCTCGTGAACGTTATCTAGGACCAGATGTTCCGCAGGAAGAGTTGTTATGGCAAGATCCAATTCCAGAAGTAAATCATGAATTAATAGATGAAAACGATACGAACCAATTAAAAGAAAAAATACAAGATTCTGGATTAAAAATATCACAATTAGTTGCAACAGCATGGGCATCTGCTTCTACTTTTAGAGGATCGGATAAGCGTGGTGGCGCTAATGGTGCACGTTTAAGGTTGGCGCCACAAAAAGATTGGGAGGTAAATAATCCTGCAGATCTTAAACAAGTTTTAGACAAACTTGAGACCATTCAATCAGAGTTTAATGCATCACAGTCACAAAACAAAAAAGTTTCATTGGCAGATTTAATTGTTTTAGGAGGAGTTGTTGGGGTAGAAAATGCAATTAAGGAAACAGGATTTTCAGTAAAAGTACCATTTTCTCCAGGCCGTATGGATGCATCAGCTGAGCAGACTGATGTTGAGTCATTTGGTTATTTAGAACCTAAAGCAGATGGCTTCCGTAATTACAGAAAAACAAAATCAACAGTTTCTACAGAAGAACTTCTTATTGATAAAGCAAATTTACTAACTCTTACTGCACCAGAATTAACTGTTCTTTTAGGTGGATTGCGCGTATTAGATATTAATGCTGATCATACAAAAAATGGTGTATTTACGCATCGACCAGGCCAGTTGACCAATGATTTCTTTATAAATCTTCTTGACATGAATACGCAGTGGCAGGCTGTCTCTAATGATAAAGAATTATATACAGGAAACGATCGTAACACTGGACAGCCTAAATGGATAGGAACGCGTGCCGATCTTGTTTTTGGTTCTAATTCAGAACTAAGAGCGATCGCAGAAGTTTATGCAAGTGCTGATGCAAAAGAGAAATTTATAAATGATTTCGTTGCTGTATGGAATAAAGTAATGAATTTGGATAGATTTGATTTAGTTTAATAATTTCTATATAGTTAATAAAACATTTCAAATAATTGAAAACAACCTCCAGAAAAAATAGTTTTGGAGGTTGTTCTTTTTAATAGGTATTTTGGAGATCAATTTTTAAAATATCTTCAAAATAATGGTTTGATATTTTTTCCTATACTATTTTAATTTTGATCCCATAGCTCGAAAAACAAACAAAATGCAATTATAAAAAAATGCTAATATATTTAATTTAGTTAATGCATTTTCTTACATTTATAGATATACTTTGAAAAAATGAGCAGTCTAGACAATCCAATACCAGCCAACGAAACAAAACGACTCGCAGCGCTAAAGCGCTACAATATATTAGATACGCTTCCTGAGGATGCTTTTGATGACGCAACAAGGCTAGTTTCGTACATATGTAGTGTACCTATCGCTCATATATCATTTATAGATGAAAGCAGACAGTGGTTTAAATCTGAAATTGGAGTGGGTGTATCTGAAGTGCCGAGAGAAATTTCTTTTTGCCGTTATACTATAATGGAATCGGAAATGCTTGAAATTGAAGATACTCACGTACATGAAACGTTAAAAGATGATCCCAATGTTAAAGGTGGTTTTAAAGTAAGATTCTATGCTGGTGTACCTCTTACAACACCTGATGGTTATAACATAGGAACTATATGTGCCGCAGATCATGTAAGTAAAAAACTAGATAAAAATCAGAGAAATGCACTTTCGATTGTTGCAAAGCACGTTATAAATCAATTGGAATTAAGAACAAAAAATATAGAACTTAATACTCAGAAAAAAATTGCTGATCGTGCAGTTTTGGCAAAAGATAGTTTTTTAGCCAATATGAGTCACGAGATCAGGACGCCGTTAAATGCTATAATTGGGTTTACAGATCTTCTTGCACAGACAAAACTTGATAGAATTCAGCGTGATTATATGGACAGTGTGCAAGTAGCGGGAGAAAATTTACTCTTGATCGTGAATGATATTCTAGATCTCTCAAAAATAGAATCTGGTAATTTGACTATTGAAGATCAGCCATTCAATTTAAAAAAAACACTTAAACATATTTATGATCTTTTAAAAGTTAAGGCTCTTGAAAATGTAGAATTTAATCTTTTTCTGGATGCCGATATGCCTGAAATTGTTATTGGTGATCAAGGAAGATTAAATCAAATATTGGTTAACCTAACCGGCAATGCGCTTAAATTTACTGAAGAAGGTGAAGTGACAATTTCAGTCAAAAAAGTTGGCGAGACAGAAGATCAATATTCACTAAGATTTTCAGTTAAGGATACAGGTATAGGAATACCATCAAATAAGCTTAAAACTATTTTTGAGCGATTTACACAAGCCGAAGAAAGTACTACACGAAGATTTGGCGGTACAGGACTTGGCCTTAGCATTGTAAAACAGCTTGTAGAATTGCACGGTGCCGAAATTCATGTAAAAAGCCAAAAAGAAAGGGGTTCAGAATTTTTCTTTGTATTTAATTACAGAAAAGTAAATTATGCTGAAACCCTAGCAGAGAAAACACCGGTAGAAAATCTAGGTAAACTTAAAATACTTCTTTGTGAAGACAACATATTAAATCAGAAGCTTATTAAAAGTGTTATGGACAGCTTCGGATTTGAATTAGACGTTGCTGAAAATGGTGAAATAGGGATAAACTATTTATCAAAAAATGCATACGACTTAATATTAATGGATCTTCAGATGCCTGTAATGGACGGTTATCAAACTGCTGAGTATATTAGAAACGAAATGAAACTAAGTATTCCTATTATTGCCATGACAGCACACTCTCTTGTAGGAGAACAAGAACATTGTTTTTCTGTAGGGATGGACGGTTATGTTCCAAAACCTTTTAAACAGCCGGCACTTTTAAAAGCTATAAAAACCGCAATAACTAAAAATAATAAACAGCTACACGAACGAAGTATAGATTTATCATATTTAGACGAAATTTCGTGTGGTAATCTAAACTTTAAGAAAGAGATGATTGATCTTTTTATAGCAAAAATTCCAAGTGAAGTAACAAAGCTAGAAGAAGCATTTAATGATAATGACTTAGAGAAGTTAGAGAAATTAGCGCATAACATGAAATCAAGTTTAGATATGTTTCTATTAGAAGATCTTTCTAATTTTTTATCTATTATTGAAGATGAAGCAAAAAGAGGAATACTTACTTCTAGAACTCAAAGTGAAATCAAAACACTCGATTATCAAATTGCTGAAATAGTTAAAATTTTGAATGAACTATGATAAAAGATAAATATGCGCTAGCTTTACTTATGTACTTAATTTTATAAAATTGAGTTATTTTCAATTAAATATCTAACCTATGAGAATAATTTTGTCAGAAGATAATGATATCCTGCGTAAATCATTATCTTTTTTTTTAGAGTCTAAAGGATTTACCGTTGATCAGTTTTCGGATGGTAAAGAGGCATTAGATGCTATTGAAAAAAACAATTATGATCTAATCTTGACAGATATCAATATGCCCGGAATAAGCGGGATGGAAATTACACAATATGTAAGACAAGCAATGGGTTCTGATATTCCGATAATTATTTTTACCTCTTCAGGAATAGAACAGACTGAATTGGATTCATTTGATATTGGAGCAAATGAATTCATAGCTAAACCAGTCAGTCCCGCTGTTCTTTTAATAAGAATTAACAAACTGCTAAATATACGCCCTTCATGAAGTTTATATACTACTTACTTTTACTGTTATTTATTTCCCAGACTTGTTTGGGACAGGAAATTAATTTAGATACTAGAATGTCCGAGGCCAGACATGAAGCTGAGATAGGCAACTACGACAAAGCGTTATCACTTATTCAGCCTCTGCTTGTTGGATTTCCTGAAAATGAAGAGATGAAAATTTTTGCAGGCCGGGTATACAGCTGGAAAAAAGAATACAAGAAGTCAATAGATATACTGACCCCTTTAACAGATAGAACAAATCCAAACCCTGATGCTTTATTGGCAATTATTAACACCTATTTTTGGTCAGAGCAGTTTGATAAATGTATTTTATATTGTGACCAGTATTTAGTAATTGAACCCAATTCAACAGACGTTATAATAACGAAGGCAAAATGTCTTGAAAAGTTGGGTCGCGATAAAGAAGCATTGGCAATTGTAGACAAAGTATCTGTTACTGATAATAGCACTCAGGCTATTACAGGTCTTCGAACACTTATTGGTCGAAAGGCAAAAAATGCAATGGCCTTTTCGTATTTAAATGTTTCTACTTCAAATCCCGGACAATCGCCGCTTCATTATGGCTATGTTGAGTATTCTCATAAATTTACCAAATCGGCACTTGTAGGAAGAGCAAATCTAGGTTATGCCAATAATGATACGCAAATGCTTTTTGAAGCAGATTATTATCAGACCTTTTCAAAAAGAAATTACTTGTATGTAAATGGAGGCGTTTCAACCGGTCAAACCATATTTCCTGTCGCAAAAGCTGGTGCAGAGTATTTTTTTGCTCCTCGTAAAAGATTTGATTATTCTCTGGGATTTAAATATATGCATTTCGAAACAGACGATGTAACATTGCTTACAGGACAGCTTGGATATCGTGCAGGTAGTTATACATTAGCTTATAGACCTTTTTATGATACATCAAACGAATTATTTTCTCATGTTTTAAGTGTACAGACTAGTAATGAAGAAAAAGAGAGTTTAATAAGGCTGGAATTTCAATATGGTAATGTGCCATACCTTTATCTCTACAATAATTTTGTTACTCCTTTAAAGGCATACAGAGTAGGAATACAGTATCAGAATCGTTTTGGCGGTTCATTTTTTGTACGTCCTGTTTTTCTTTATGAGTATGAAGAATATTTGCCTGATGAATACAGAAACAGGTTTAGCGCACAGCTTATTATTACTAAACGTTTTTGATATGAAAGAGGTCTGGGAGTTTTATAAAAGTGGTGTATGGGTGCAATCTTTCCTAATTGTGTCGATAGGAGTTTTTATAGCAGTGTGTTTTATACTTTACCTGTTGATTATTACCAGCCGAAGCAGGAATATAAAAAAAGAAAGACGAACCATTGAATATGAGATCATTACTGAAAAAATAATATTCGCTCTTATTTTTCAGGAAACTACAATAGCAGAAACGAAAGAAGATATAGATTTTAAAAGACTCATTAATAATACTTTATTTAGACAGGTAATGACCAAGTCGATTATCAATCTGCACAAAAACTACGAAGGCATTTATGCAAAGAGACTTGAACAATTCTATAAAAAATCAGGACTAATAAAAGATTCTTTCAAAAAACTCAGAAGCTCTAAATGGGAAATAAAATGCAAAGGAATTACTGAGCTTGCAGAAATGAATATTACTAAAGTTTTTGACAGCATTATTACAATTTCTAAAGCACAAAACAAAACTTTAAAAATAACGGCTTTAAACGCGTGTATTAAACTTGCCGGAGTAAAAGGTATTGTTCATCTCACAGAGCATTCTTACCCTATTGATGACTGGACTCAGGTTAATATTATAAATGCTTTTAAAAAACATGACATAGGAGATACTGAAGGTGTTGAGTTTTTACTCGAATCACAAAATACAACAGTAGTTACTCTGGGGCTAAAACTTATTAGAGAACTGAAGCTTACACAAAAAATGCCATTTGTAGCTCATTTGTCTGATACAACGCCAAATGCAGTTTTAAAATATGAAGCCCAACATGTATTGCAAACTTTAAGAGCTTAAGCAAATGACTTTTTTAAATAATGAACTAACAATATTCTCTCATATTTTTATGATCCTCATTCTTGGGTATGCCATCCTGATTATGTCTTCTTACCTACTATTGGCTCATCTCTCTGTTAGAGAACTAAGAGAATATCTTAAAAAAAATAGTTTTGTAGATTATGATGTATTGCTTACAAGTGAATTTGCACCCGGACTTTCTTTAATTGCGCCTGCTTATAATGAAAGTTTTACTATTGAAGAGAATATAAAATCCCTACTTTCACTAAATTATAATAACTACCAGGTAATTGTTGTAAATGACGGCAGTAAAGACGATTCCATGGAAATACTTATTAAAACCTACGACCTGTTGCTTACTGACCTTAACTTTCATCATCAAATTGAAACAAAAAAAATTAAGGGTATTTATACTTCTAGAAATGCTGCATATAAAAAATTAATTGTAGTTGACAAGGAAAATGGAGGTAAGGCAGATGCTCTTAATGTAGGATTAAATATTGCGCACAATCCTTACGTTGTATGTATCGATGTTGATTGTATTCTTGATAAGGACGCACTTCTTAAACTCGCAAAACCTTTTCTTGAATCTCATGGAAAACGCATTATTGCTACTGGCGGTGTTGTAAGGATTGCAAACCAATGCGTTATTAAAAATGGTCGTTTGGTTGAGGTAAACATTCCCGATCTTATGTTGCCAAGAATACAGGTTTTAGAATATTTAAGGGCATTTCTACTCGGCAGGATGGCATGGGGAAGGCTTGATGGTCTATTGCTGATCAGCGGAGCATTTGGAGCATTCGATAAAGAAATAGCATTGCTTTCAGGAGGGTATAATACAAAAACTGTAGGTGAAGACATGGAACTGGTAGTAAGAATGCGTCGGTATATGTTAGAGAATAAAATCCCTTATTCTGTTTCCTACATACCTGACCCATTGTGTTGGACAGAAGCACCTGAAGATTTTAAAATATTTAAAAAACAGCGAAGCCGATGGATGAGAGGAACAATTGAAACATTGATTTTTCACAAAAAAATGTTCTTAAATCCAAAGTATAAAATGTTGGGAATGCTTAGTATACCGTATTGGGCATTATTTGAATTTCTGGCGCCTGCTATAGAATTTACAGGTCTTTTACTAACTTTCCTATTTATTATATTTGGATTGCTTAATTGGCATTTTTTTTTGTTACTTGTACTTTTTGTTTACTTTTTTGCTGTAATGTTTTCGGTAATTGCTTTATACAGTGAAGAACGAACGTACCACAAATACCCAAAACAAACGGATTTCTTTAAATTGCTTTTAGCGGCTTTTATAGAGCCATTTTATTTTCATCCTATTTCAGTTTATGCTGCTTTAATTGGTTATAAAGAAAAAATTAAGGGCACTAATAGCTGGGGTGAGATGACACGCAAAGGTTTTAGCAAATAATATTAATAGATATTATATTGCTTTTTTAAAGGTTAATTTCCAATTGTTGAACAAATCAATCCGGCTTTAAAAAGTATATTTTAAAATTAAAATGCCATAATTGTTACTACTTTTTCAAACCTTCCGTGATGACTTACAGAAACATCCCCAATTGTATTTTGTAACGAAGTATCTAAATATGGAATATTGTCGTTGTCTTTTAAAATAGATTTTTTTTCAATTTCGATTACCTTTTTTAAATCCTCTAAGTTGCTGACCGCTACCGTATGAATTTCATCTTTTGAGAGCGTTGTTTTTGTATAGTATATGTTTTCGTTGCAACTAACTTTCCCAATTATAAAATTTTTGTTGTGCAGTTCAATAAAACAAATCAGTTTTTTAGGAATATATTCTCTAACTTTTGTCTGACGATTATAAATTTTATAAGCAGCTTCTTTCATGCTCCAAAGAATCCAAACCATAAATTCAGGATTAGATGCGTTAGAAATAAGCAATTGTTCTTCACGAGTATATATTTTTTCTATAAAACCTTCTCGCTGCCAATTACTTTCTTCGCGTGACTGCTTAATATCTATCACGTCATTACCAATCATTTTTGTGCCAATTTGGTTTCGATGATTTCTACAGCGGTCTTAACGTCAAGCATTCGTTCCATATCTGTATTGTCAACTACAACATCAAAAGCTTCTTCGATATCAAGTACAATATCTACCAGATTAGCCGAGTTGATACTCAAATCATTAATAAAATCAGTATCTTCAGTAAGGTTGTCATATGCTTCTGTATTTGTAGTATATGGTTTGATGATTAATTTTAATTTAGCGATAAGTTCTTCTTTGTTCATAATAGGATTATTTTTCAAATTTTTTAAAGATTATACAAGCATTTACGTCACCAAAGCCAAAACTGGCTTTAGCAATTATAGCAGGATTACTGTTTATTGTTTTTAAAGATACTTTTGAAGAATCGATAAGCGCCGTAATATCAGGATGAAGATCGTCACAATTTGTGTTTCCAAATATAAAACCTTCATAAAGCTGTAAAACAGTTGCGATGCTTTCAATACTTCCTGCCGCGCTCAAACAGTGACCTGTCATGCTTTTTAAAGAATTAATATATGGAAATTCAGTTCCTTTTCGGCCTAAAGCTTTTGTCCAATTTTCAATTTCAAGACTGTCCTTTGTGGTTGCAGTAAGATGTCCGTTTATGGCATCAACAGCATCTGGCGAAATACCTGAATTATGAATTGCATTTGTAATACAGCGTTGAACAGCAGTGCTGTTAGGAGCAGTCATGCTTCCATTGCCGCGCTGACCTCCCGAGTTTACATCACCTCCTAATATTTCTGCATAAATGGTTACGCCTCGTTCTAAGGCACTTTCTAAATCTTCTATAACTAATGCTCCGGCGCCGCTTCCTGGTACAAAACCAGCAGCTGTTGCACTCATAGGCCGTGAACCTGCTTCGGGATTATCATTATATTTTGAACTGCAGACACGAAGCGCATCAAATCCTGCCCAAATGTAAGGACCGCTATCGCTGGTACTTCCTGCTAAAATTCTTTTTGCCTTTCCGGCCTGTATGCGATCGTAGGCCATTAGTATTGCTTCTGTTCCTGTGGTGCAGGCAGACGAATTTGTAGTAACCTGATTTCCAAGTCCCAATTTTCCGCCAAGATAAGCACTGATACCGCTATTCATAGTTTGTGCTACAACAGTACTGCCTAATCTTCTTACTTGTAATTCGTCAATTTTATAAATGCTTTCTCGGAATTTATCTATTCCAGAAGTACCAGCTCCAAAAATAGCGCCGTTGTCCCAATCGGGTTCGTCATTAATTTCTATTGATAATCCAGCATTGTTCCAGGCTTCCATTCCTGCAATAACACCGTACAAAATACCTGTGCTATTGAATCCGCGCAGTTCAAGTTCTGTAAAATATTGTGCTTTAATTTCTTCAGATATTTGAGGCTGACCTGTTATCTGACAAGAAAACTGCAATTCCTGCAGCTGTGCATCATGCCGAATTCCTGATATTCCGTTTTTTATGGAATGGCTAAACGCTTCAATTCCAACTCCGTTTGGAGCAGCAACGCCTAAACCTGTTATAACAACTCGCTTGCTCATAATTTATTCGTAATCATGCCAGCCAAAATGCCTTTACAAACTTCTTGTCCGGCTTCGTTTTTCATAATGACATCACACTTTAATTTTCCAAACCTGAAAAATAATTTTTGAGAAGTTACCGTTACTTTTTCATTAGGATAAACGGGTTTTAAAAACTGCATATCCGCTGAAGTAAAAGCAATTACAGTATCTCTATTAAAAGCATCACCTAATAAATAAATACCAAGACAGACCATTCCAATTTGTGCCATTGTTTCTGTTAAAATAACGCCTGGAGTTACCGGATTATCTTTAAAATGACCTTTATAAAAATCAAGATCTTCATTAAAAGTATAAGTACCGCTCACACTATTTTCATCAACGTGAAGCAGCTCATCTACAAATAAAAAAGGTTTGCTGTAAGGTAACTGTGCTGTAATATCGGTCAGTTTCATCATTTATCTTCTAAAAAATTACCATTGCAATAAAACTCTTTGTGCTGAAAATCCAGGTCCGAAACTGAGCATCAATCCTTTTTCACCTTCTTTTGGATTTGTATCCATAATTCGCTCTAAAACGTATAGTACTGTTGCACTCGACATATTTCCGTATTGTTTTAAGACTTCTTTTGTATCCTCAATATTCTTTCCTAAACCAGAAAAAAGTGCTTCAACAGTAGTAACAATCTTTTTTCCGCCTGGATGAAATATCATGTGATCTATATCTTTGATTTGTAAATTGTTTTTTTGAAGAAAAGGGTGAATAATGTCTCCAAAATGAGAGGCAATAGTATCTGGAACTTCGATGTCTAAGACCATTTGAAGTCCTGTATTTGTAAGTTTAAAACCCATCATATGCTCGGCTTCGTAAAAATGATACATTTCTTCATTTACTATTTCCGGACCTTTATCCTCTTCGTAAGAAGATAACAAACAACAGGCAGATCCATCTCCAAAAATAGCCGCACTTACAATATTTGGCATCGAAAAATCATCAAGCTGAAATGTCGCCGTTGGAGATTCGACTGCAATTACTGCAGCTCGTTTCCCAGGATTTGCCTTCAGAAAGTTTTTCGCATAAATAATACCCGAAATTCCAGCGGCACAACCCATTTCCGTTACCGGAAGCCGAACAATATCTTGTCTCAGGTTCATTTTATTGATAAGATAAGCATCTAAAGAGGGAATCATAATTCCGGTACAGCTAACAGTGATAATGTAATCCAGTGTCTGCGGATCCCAATTTGCTTTTTCGAGTGCTTTTTTTAGCACCTGTTCACCCAGAATAATAACTTCGTGAGAATAAATATCGTTTTTTTCTTCAAATGATGTGGCAGTAAAAACTTCTGCGGGATCCATTATAGAATACCGTTTGTCTACAGCCGCGCCTTCAAATATCTTTTTGACTTTTTTTATAAAACGATCATCTTGCCCTTCCAGCCATACTTCCAGCATTGGAAGTATATCGGCTGTTTCGCGGGAATATTGTGGTAGCTGCTTGGCAACTGTTACTATTTTTACACTCATTTGTTTGTAATTATCCACTGGTAGCGAAAAGCCCATTTCCAGCTTATGGTATAGTTTTTTAAATTTAGTTTTTTAGAGAATTCTTCGAGTTCTTTTTTCTTAAATCCTCTCAAGATAGATACTAGTCCATCTTCACGCGACATTCTATTCAGATTAAAAATAATACAGATCAATTCAAAAAGCCGATAGGCCAGTTTGCTTCGATGCAGATCATTTATTATGATGCCAGTTTCTGCATTATTCCTAAAGATAGTAATTATATTTAATATTTGCTCATTCGTAAAATGGTGCAGGGTCAGCGTACATAAAATAATATCAAATTTCATAGTTTTAAAATTTTCACTAAAAATATCTACGCATTGATATTCGATATTGGGATATGCTGTTGATAATTTCGTCGCATAATTTATCGTAAAATCATTAGCATCTATACCAATAAGTTTAAAATTGAGATTGTTTTTTTGGCCGAACTCAGACAGCATTCGCAACATATCTCCGTTGCCGCATCCTATGTCTGCTATTGTAATTGTCTTAGCTTTATGAGATTTTTTTAATAATTTTTTTATTCCATGCAGCGTAATTTTATTGCCTCCAAGCAACTGATTGATGCGGGCAATCTGATCGAGTGCATCTCTTAGTTCTTCTCCCTGAAGAGAGAAATCATCCATTATTTCACTTTCCTCTGTTCGATATTGAGTATTTATTGCCATTTAATTGATTGCTATAGGTTTACCATGCGTTAGTTTAATTATTCGAGACAGTATTCCTGGAATAGATGCTGTTGTCGCAACGAATATATTGGTAATGGTTTTATTGGTTAAGATCCGTGCTAGAATCCTTCCCATAAAGATTCTTTTTCCAAAATGTTTTTTCCATTCTTTGGAGTACTTTTTTTCTAATGTTTCTCTAGACATTTTTTCATCTGAATAATATTCTAAAATTAATTCTGATGCTATTTTTGCGCTGTGAATTGCCATCGCCATTCCGTTGCCGCAAAGCGGATGGATAAGACCCGCAGTATCGCCAATCATGATAATATGGTTTTCTACCGCTTGTTTTTTATCAAAAGAGATCTGGCTAATTGTTAGCGGTTTATCAAAAAGAAGCGTGCTGTTTTCAAAAACAGATTTAAGATGTTTGTTTTTGTAAAGTACATTTTGCTGATATTCCTCAATATTTTTATATCGCTTAAAAGTCGCATAATCTGCCAGATAGCAAATGTTTATGATGTTGTTCTCTACGTTAGAAACGCCACAGTAACCGCCTTTAAAGTTGTGAAGCGCCACTAGATCATTATCTAAATTACCAGAATAATGTGCTTTTACCGCTAGCCAAGGAGATTTTTTATTGAAGAAATTTCGCTTTATGACCTGATCGACATTCGAACGTTTTCCATAGGCACCCAAAACTATTTTAGCGGTTAAAATTTGATCTGATGTTGTAACTGTGAATAAATTATCGGCAAAAGAAACATCAATAACATTTTCTTTAATTACGGTGCAGTTGTTAGCCAATGCCTTTTGATATAAAAAATCATCAAGCGCATATCTGCTGATGCCAAATCCTCCCAGCGGTAATTTTGCTTTTGCAGTTTTTCCACTGTTTGTAGTAAATTCAAATTTAGAGATATTGGTAGGATTTAGTGCTACAACATCGGCGCCAAGCCATTTGAGATAGGGTAGAATTTCATTCGAAATATATTCACCACAAACTTTATGTCGAGGGTAAGTGGATTTTTCGATCAATGTTACTTTTAGATTTTTTTGAGACAGATGAATTGCAGCTGTTAATCCAGCAAGCCCGCCACCAATAATCAGTACATCTATCTTTGTTTCCATATTACCAATTTAAGTATTAAATCTTACATATAGATTATAATAAGCAAACTAAATTTATCGGGTATTAAAATAATATTGAAAGATTTATTATTCAGATTAGAAACAGGGTTACTAAAAAAGTCTCAAGGTTTACCTTTTACGATTTTCTTTTTTTGTTCAAAAAAATGTTTTGTAGATTATTTAATTTTTAAAGTTGCTGTACTAATGTCTTTAATTATTCAAAATCAATTATTGTTGAAGTATAGTGTTGTGTTTTCAAGTAAAAAAAATAACAGCTTTAAAAGTTTATGGCTATAAAAATGCTGCAGCTGGATGGTATTACATAATTTTGTACTATGAAGTTACTAGCTTCTAATTTTATACTATGAACAACACATTTTCTGAAAACAGCCAAATTGGAATAGTATCTGCTTTCTCTGAACTTTTACATACCGATTTTAAAGGAGAAATGAATGCGCTATGCTGGTACAGAAATTTAGATGGCGATTTTAGTGAGATTGTTGCCCAATTGCGTTTAAAAGAAAACATAACAGAAGTTTATCCTGAAGATCTAACCGCACTCCAACTCTCAGAAAAGGGGAATACAGCAAGGGAAATAATCTTAAAGGATTTAAAATTACTAACTGATTTTGGAGCTTCACCTTCTCTTAATTTACTGAAGTGTTATGAACGTGACGAAGAATTTGATTTTATATCGACTGATGTATATTCTTTTCATGTTGATCGTTCGCCAATTGCAACAGATACTTTTTTATGTACCTATCACGGAGCCGCAAGTGATATTATTTCTAATTCGCAGGCAGAGCAAAAAATTCGGATTCCAGAAATTCGAACAAAGCTAAAAGAACTGCATGACGGACCAGAGGAAGAATTCGAAAACTTTTTAAAGGAAAATTATTTTGATTTGCACTATAAGGCACATCAAGATGCGGTACCTGTTAATTTAGGATTAGGACATCTTTGGCGACTGGCTGTAGATCATCCAAAACAAGAAGTGCAGCCCTGTATTCATAGAGCACCAAGAGAAAATGACGGGGAATATCGGTTGTTGCTTATTTGTTGAGGAAAATTTGCTTTGTAAATGAAGTTAATTTTAATTGCAAATGGCCCTATTGTTTACTAAAATCAAACCTTTTATACTTATTGTACTTTCATCAGAATTTGAATTTAAAAAGATATATCCTTCATTATTCAAAAGCATTAAAGCATCTAATACTCTTGCTTGTTTTTTCTTTTCATTAGATATACTGTCTTTTACCGGTGTATACATATTAAAAACAGGAGTTAAAAGACTTGTCAGTTCTTCTAAAGTACAACTCATGCCGTATCTGTCGGCAAGCATTTGCAGGATTTTTATAAGAAAGGTTGGGAATGTTTCCATGACAACAGCTTTTGCTTATATATACGAAAACAGACTCCAATTAGATTTTGTGGAAGCTTTAAATTATTATAAGAATTTGATTTCTTTAATATTGCTAATTGATCTCCTGCTACCGCCGATTTCTTTTGGAAAGCTCTTAATTTCTTCTGACTTCGCAACAACAGTCTTGACAACAGCTACTCGGATATGCGTAACTAGATTTTCTCTTTTTTTAAACCATTAAGATGAACTTTGCGGGCACGGATTATAAATCTGCGCGATCAGGTTTTTCAGCGTTTCCAGCTGTGGCTTAGCTTTTTATAGCGAAAAGGTATCGGCTTCACAGCTTTTTTTGTTAAATTTGAGACATCTCAAATTAGGTTTCTCATAGACTAACATTGCGAGATTTTAAATAACCTTTAATTAGCTTAATTATGAACAAGATTTTCACAATTCCTTCAATGACTTTATTTTTTATATTAACGCTACAAAGTGTTGTTGCTCAAGTTGACACAGCAAATGACAAAGATGCTATAAAACAACTTGTAACAAATTATGAAAACGCTTGGAATAGACATGATCCTAAAGGACTTGCAGATAATTACGATAATAATGCAACTTGGGTCAATTGGTTTGGCGCATATTATATTGGCAAAGAGGATATTCAGAATCATTATGAAATTGTTCATACAAGCTATTTCAAATCGTCACATTATTATACTCGTGCTGTAGAAGACATAATTTTTGTAAAACCTGATGTAGCCATTTCTCACATTCGTACTGGTCTTTCAGGCGATACACGTTTTCCTGGAAAAACGTTTGAATTTCGCAGAACAATCATTCTGACAAAAAAAGATGGCAAATGGCTTATTTTAGCCGGACAAAATGCAAAGCTTAATGACGGAATTGATTAATAGATAGAGCAAGATAAATTGTCAATACTGTTTTTACAGGTAGTAAAGTGAAACTTTTTCGTTCTGGGCATCGATAACTTTATCATTTGCCCCTGTTTTTCTATGATCACTGAATTTTTTTTGTGATAGCTATTTTTCGGCTTTTGAGGAGTAGATCGTATTTCTGCTTAATACAATGGGAGATTGAATAATAATTGATTAATCTCATTTTGAGCATATGAATTTAATAAACAGAAAAACGAATGATAATAATGATTATTTTTTTATTCTGTATATTCTGTTTCCGGTCTGGGAAGCGAAATCGCTACTCCTCTCTAATAGGCTTCTCGGAACCAGTTATATCATCAATATTCCAAGAATGTCAAGAACTAATGTTGAAGATGTTTTTGTAGCCGGAGATGCTGCAGATCACCTATACCGCCAGGCAATTACTGCTGCTGGAACATGCTCTATGGCCGCTTGATGCAGAATGTTATTTGGCTTCTAAAGATTAGTAAGATGAAAATCAATATTATCTAACGCTTTTTATCTAATGGTAAAAAAGACTATAAGTTATGTATATTTGTTTTTTCAAATATTATTAATCCAAATGAAAAAATCAATATTAGTATTGCTGGTGCTATTTTATGCAGGTAAAACAGCTGCGCAAAACCAACCGGAACCAATAGCAGGCAAATCAACCTATCAGAATCCAATCTTTGGAGGTGACTATCCTGACCCGAGTTTACTGCGCGAAGGCAAGGATTATTACATTGTACATTCTTCTTTTGATTATTATCCCGGACTTACCATCTGGCATTCGCAGGATTTAATTAATTGGGAGCCTCTCGCTAATGCACTACAGAAATATGTAGGTGATGTCTGGGCGCCAGATTTAATAAAATACAATAATAAATACTATATCTATTTTCCAGCCAACAAAACAAATTTTGTTGTCAGCGCAGACAATATAGCCGGCCCTTGGAGTGATCCTGTAGACCTGAAAATTGGCAATATTGACCCAGGCCACGTTACAGATGATAATGGGAACAGATACTTATATTTCAGTAATGGTGATTATATTGGTTTATCCAAAGATGGACTAAAGACTATCCGAGAAGTAAAACATACTTATGACGGCTGGGCAATACCGAGAGAATGGTCCATTGAGTGTTTTTGTATGGAAGGACCGAAACTATTTAAAAGAGGAGAATACTATTATTTAACTGTTGCAGAAGGCGGTACTGCAGGTCCTGCTACCAGTCATATGGTAATTTCAGCACGTTCTAAAACCCCTTTTGGACCTTGGGAAAATTCTCCATACAATCCGGTAGTTAGAACTAAAAGCAGTGATGAGCGCTGGTGGTCAAAAGGGCACAGCACCATTTTTGAAGATCATAACGGCAAGTGGTGGATGATTATGCACGCCTACGAAAAAAGCTTTTACAACTTAGGACGCCAGACGCTGCTGCAGCCGGTTGAATGGACTAAAGACGGATGGTACAAAATCCCTGATACAATTGAGACAGATAAACCTATTGCTAAACCAAATGGAATAGCCGTTGCACGATTCTCGCAAAGTGATGATTTTTCAGGAACAGCACTGAAACCGCAGTGGAAATTTTTTCAAGGGGTTGATAATTCCCGTTTTAAAGTTATAAATAAAAGTCTGGTCATTAAAGGCAAAGGAACCGGAGTAGGAAACAGTTCTCCTTTGGTCACCGTGCCATCGGGTCATTCTTATACTGCCGATGTTGAAATGGAAATTGAAGGTGATGCCACAGGAGGTTTAGTTCTTTTTTACAACAATAGTTATTTTTCAGGCATATTGGCTGATAAAGAAAATATATTGGCAAACCTGCGAGGATGGCAGTTTGTAACCGAGAAAAATGCACATAAAAGACATGTATACCTGCGATTAAAAAATATAAATAATAATGTAGATATGTTTTACAGCCTTGATGGCAAGAAATGGCTTAAAATTGAGAATTCAGCTGAGGTTTCTTCCTATAACCATAACGCACTGAGCGGCTTTTTAGGTTTAAGGATAGCGCTTTGTTCAATTGGAGAAGGAAGTGTAACTTTTAAAAATTTTAATTATACGCCGTTATAATTGGTAACGTCATAAAACACAAAAGGCAGTTCCTAATCGGGAACTGCCTTTTTTAATTAAAAAACTGTAATTATATAAATTCTTTATTTACTTAATTCATAATTCGATATTCATTAGGAGTGCTTCCAACATGCTGTTTGAAAAAACGAGTAAAGTGCTGCGGGTATTTAAATCCTAATTCATAAGCGACTTCATTAATGGTTTTTGTCGAATCGAATATCTTATTTTTAGCAGTATCTATTATTTTATTCTGAATGTATTCCTGGGCAGATTTCCCTGTTTCTTTTTTAATAAGGTCGCCAAAATAATTAGGAGATAAGTTTAGTTCGCCAGCATAATACGCTACAGAAGGCAGTCCTATAATATTAGGTTTATCTGATGAAAAATAACTGTTTAAGAGTTCTTCAAATTTTTCAACTATACCTTTATTTTCATTATCTCTTGTAATGAACTGACGGTCATAGAATCTTTCGCAGTAATTCAAAAAAAGCTCAATATTTGAGGCAATAAGCTTTTTGCTGTGCTTGTCAACAGACTGCTTTAATTCCGTTTCTATTTTAGCAAAACAGTCAAAAACAAGCTGTTTTTCTTTTTCTGATAAGTGCAAGGCTTCACTTGTATTGTAGCTGAAAAAGTTATAGTCACTAATACTTTTAGCAAGTGATGTACCGCGAATTAAATCCGGATGGAAAACCAATCCATGTCCTGTGGGCTGGTAATAATCTACCTTGTTTTCTACATCAATGGTCTGGCCGGGCGATACGAAAACTAAAGTTCCTTCCTGATAGTCATAATAATTACGGCCGTATTTCAAATCCCCGCATTTTACATCCTTCAAAAATATGCAGTACAATTCAAAGTTCATCCTTGAACCTGTTCTTGGTTTTGCTTTATTAAAATCAATTATACTAACTAAAGGATGTAATGTTTCATGATTATTAAAATCATTGTACTCATTAATAGTCTCGAAGTTAAATACCTGTCCCATGTTTTCATCGTTGTTTGTTACACAAATTTAACTATTTAAGTACAGTTTTAACAGCAGCACACTCTGAATCAGTAATCTTGGTAGGAGATTCCGTAATCCGTATACCAAAACCCATGTTTTTAGTTCGGAAATTTGTAATAATAGAATTATAAAATCGCGTTACAATGCAAACTATAAAATTAAACAACGGAGTTGAAATGCCCATATTAGGGTTTGGTGTTTTTCAAATGCAGGATCAGGCAGAATGTGAACAGGCTGTGGTTGATGCTATCGAAACAGGTTACAGACTAATTGATACTGCAGCGTCTTATATGAATGAACAAGCTGTTGGAAACGGAATTAAACGAAGCGGCATTGCAAGGGAAGAACTTTTTATTACAACAAAACTCTGGGTAAGTGATGCAGGTTATGAAAATACCTTAAAAGCTTTTCAGAAATCATTAGACCTTTTGCAATTGGATTATCTGGATCTATATCTTATCCATCAGCCATATGGCGATATCTACGGATCGTGGCGCGCCATGCAGGAATTATACCAAGCAGGAAAGGTAAAAGCTATTGGTGTTTCCAATTTTCATCCGGACAGAGTTATGGACTTAGTATCGAATACCGGCTTTACACCGGCAGTAAACCAGATTGAAACACATCCTTTTCATCAGCAGAATGAAGCGCAGCAATTTCTTCAGGACAATAATATTCAGATCGAATCCTGGGGGCCGTTTGCAGAAGGGAAGAATGACATCTTCACAAACGAACTTCTCACAGCAATTGCATCCAAGTATAATAAATCTACGGCGCAGGTTATCCTGAAATGGCTGACTCAAAGAGGAGTAGTGGCAATTCCGAAATCAGTTCGTAAAGAAAGAATGGCAGAAAACTTCAACATTTTTGATTTTGAATTAACAGCTGAGGATATGGCTTCGATCAAAACTTTAGATACCAACGCAAGCCTGTTTTTTGATCACAGAGATCCTAACATGGTAAAATGGCTGAGTGAGCGAACATTAAAAAGATAACTAACTAAAGAAAAATTTTAAAATGGATAGAAGATCAATATTAAAAACGGCGGGTTTGGCATTGGCAGGGAGTGCACTGCTTCCTTTTGCTTCTTTTGCAAATTCTGGAAGAAAGGATATCATTTTAGAAGAAGATAATCAGATTCCGCTAACAGCTCCTGGAAAGCGAAAACTGGGGAAACTCGAAGTTTCCAGCATTGGTATCGGTGTACAGAATATGAGCCGTAATTACCAGACCACAATTCCTTCCAGACCTGAAATGCACCGCATTATCCGATCAGCTTATGATAACGGCGTCACTTTTTTTGATGCTGCCGAAGCTTACGGACCTTTGGAAGTGGAGAGAATTTTAGGCGAAGGGGTTCAGTCTTTTCGTGATAAGATTACAATTGCTACAAAATTCGGCTGGAACATTGATCAGGAGACAGGAAAACGTTTACCGGGTTTAAACAGCCAGCCTGAACATATTAAAATAGTGGTGGAAGGAATGCTGAAACGCCTGCGAACAGACAGAATTGATTTATTGTATCAGCATCGTGTTGACCCTCAGGTTCCAATCGAGGATGTGGTCGGGGTAATACAAGATCTGATTAAGGAAGGTAAAGTACTGCATTATGGACTTTGCGAGCCGGGTCATCAAACCGTAAGACGTGCACACGCTGTTCATCCGGTTACAGCAATTCAAAATGAATATTCACTTTTATGGAGAGGTCCTGAAAAAGTGATTCTGCCGTTATGCGAAGAACTGGGAATTGGATTTGTGCCCTGGAGTCCGCTTGGTGTTGGTTTTCTCACAGGAGCCATTGACAGTAACACACGATTCGCACCGGGTGATATCCGCGGTATTGAATCCAGATTTTCGCCTGAAAACCTGCCTGCAAATATGGCTTTGGTTGAATTAATTCAAAAATGGAGCGCAGCGAAAAAAGCCGCACCAGCTCAAATTTCACTGTCATGGCTGCTGGCACAAAAGCCTTGGATAGTACCAATTCCGGGAACAACCCAGATGGCGCATATGCTGGAGAACACAGGAGCATCTCAAATAAAATTTACTGCAAACGAATTGCAGGAGTTTAATACGGCCTTAAATGCCATTAAAATTACGGGCGAAAGATTGCCTGCCGGGGTATTGGCTTTCTCTGATGTGGAAGCTCCCGAAAAAAAGAAATAATCTAATTTTAAGATAAAGATAATGGAAAAGAGAATATTAGGAAATAACGGACTTGAAGTATCAGCTCTTGGGCTCGGCTGTATGGGACTGAGTTTTGGTTACGGAAAAGCAACAGAAAAAAATCAAGCGATAGCTTTAATCAGGGCTGCTTTTGAAAATGGTGTTACTTTTTTTGATACAGCAGAATGCTACGGTCCTTTTATAAACGAAGAAATTGTGGGAGAAGCTTTAGAACCATTTCGTAAAAAAGTGGTCATTGCAACCAAATTTGGTTTTCAGGATGGCGACTCAACAAAAGGTCTGGACAGCAGTCCCGCAAGAATAAAAGCAGTTGTCGAAGCTTCACTTAAAAGGTTGAAGACAGATTATATTGATTTATTTTACCAGCACAGGGTTGATCCAAATGTGCCTATTGAAGAGGTTGCCGAGACTGTAAAGCAATTGATTAAAGAAGGAAAGGTAAAACACTTTGGACTTTCAGAAGCAGGGGAAGAAACCATTCGAAGAGCCCACATTGTACAGCCGGTTGCAGCGCTGCAGAGCGAATATTCCTTATTTTATCGTGAACCTGAAAAAGAAATTATTCCGGTTTTAGAAGAATTAGGAATTGGTTTTGTGCCTTTCAGTCCGCTTGGAAAAGGCTTTTTGACAGGAGCGATAAATGAAGATACAAAATTTGAATCGTCTGATTTTAGAAACATTGTTCCCAGATTTTCAGAAGAAAACAGAAAAGCCAATCAAACCTTAGTAGAGTTAGTAAAATCAATTGCTGCACAAAAAAATGCTGCACCATCACAGATTGCTTTGGCTTGGCTGCTAGCTCAAAAGCCTTGGATTGTGCCAATTCCGGGAACAACAAAACTGCATCGATTGGAAGAAAATATTGGAGGAGCAGCAATTCATTTAAGCAAAGAAGAATTAAACAATATAAATCTTGCTCTTAAAAACATAGAAATAGTTGGTGCACGTTATCCACAGCAATTGCAGGATAGGGTTGGGAAATAATTTTCCAGCTGTTCTTACTTTCAAATACATTTAGAAATGAAAAAAATAGTTATCGGGGTTTTCTTTTTAATAAGTGTCACAGTCTTACAGGCGCAACAGCAGATAGGAAAAAATAGTTTAGAAGTTACCACGGCTTCAGGAACTGTTCGAGGTATTGCAGAGGGAGATGTTTTGGTTTTCAAAGGTATTCCTTATGCGGCACCGCCAGTTGGTGCTAATCGCTGGCGCCCTCCACAGCCCGTAAAGCCATGGGAAGGCATCAGAGATGCCGCTAAAGACTGTGCAGACTGCCCGCAGGCCGGCTGGCCCAGAGGTTCGGGCATGTCGAAAACCTCAAGTGAAGACTGTTTGTTTTTAAATGTGTGGAAACCTTCTTATGGTGCATCTACATCGAAATTACCAGTAATGGTCTGGATTCATGGAGGTGCTTTTGTAGCAGGCAGCGGTTCGGGTTATTCGGGAACTGCGTTTGCGAAACAGGGTGTCATTCTTATAACAATCAATTACCGTCTGGGACGTTTAGGACATTTTGCATTTCCGGCATTAAGCCAGGAAAATCCAAGTGAATATAAAGGCAGTTATGCCTATATGGATCAGATTGCGGCATTGCAGTGGGTACAGAAAAATATTGCTTCATTTGGAGGAGACCCAAAGAACGTAACCATATTTGGAGAATCGGCAGGAGGGGTTTCAGTGCATTCTCTGCTGACTATTCCTTCAGCAAAAGGATTATTCCAAAAGGCGATTATTGAATCAGGTGGAGGACGCGACGGAGTGCTTACAGGAAGACCGATTGATAAAGAGAATGCGGATAAAAATTATCCCGTTTCTGCCGAAACCATAGGTATTAATTTTGCCAAAAGATATAATATTCAAGGAACGGATGCTGACGCGCTTACTAAATTAAGAGCACTCAGCGCTTTGGAAATTGTGGATGATGGTCAGGAAACAGCGGGACAAAGCGGACCACTTACTTATTCTGGACCTATTCTTGACGGGCGCTTTGTTACAGAGACAGCCGAGAGTTCTTATAAAGCAGGAAGACAGCATAACGTTTCCATAATTATAGGATCTAATAATGCTGAAGTTACAGCAGGATTTGTCAACGCACCTTCAAAAGAGGAATTGCTTTCCTTGTTTGGCAGTTTTAAAAATGAAGTGTCAAAAGCCTATGATCCTGATGGAAAAGGAGATTTCTCCAGAATCTTAACACTTGTCAATACAGATAAAGTCTGGGCAGAACCAGCCCGTTTTACAGCAAGGGAATTTACGTCTAAAAAGACAGCTGCTTATCTGTATCTGTTCTCCTATGTACCTGAATCAATGAAAGAAAGAATGAAGTTTGGTGCTTCCCACGCCTCAGAAATTCCTTTTGTATTTGATAATCTTGTTGACGGGTATGGTTTTAAAGCAGATGCAAAAGATCATGAAGTTGCCAAAACTATGAATGCCTATTGGATAAATTTCGCTAAAACAGACAATCCAAACGGTAAGGGATTACCTCAATGGCCGGTTTATGATACCAATAAAAATGAAGTTTTTGAATTCAAACAAGATGGATCGGCAGGAAATAGGAGCGATGAAAGGAAAATACGACTTGATGCGATAGAAAAGTCTGTTGAAAATAAATAGCACTAAACTAAAGAGAACAGGATGAAAAACAAAATAATAAGACAATGGAGTATTTTCTGTTTGTTATTGATAATAAGCAGTATCTCACTTACAGCGCAGAAAAAAGTAAAACAAAAGCCATTAATGATAGAAGAGCAGGGAAGCTTTGCTGTTGGGGGAACCATAATAGAAAACCCAGGAACTTTTGATCCATATAATATTACGCCGGCAGGACAGACTTTTCACGGAGATCATGCTTATGTTTTTTATCAAATTCCAGCCAATGCGCGCAAATACCCATTGGTCATGTGGCACGGCATAGGCCAGTTTTCCAAGACTTGGGAAACCACACCAGATGGGCGTGAAGGGTTTCAGAATATTTTTCTTCGCAGAAAATATCCTGTTTATCTGATCGATCAGCCCAGAAGAGGAAATGCGGGCAGGAGTACTTCGGAAGCTGCTATAAAACCAGTTCCGGATGAGCAGCAATGGTTTGGCGTTTTCCGCGTGGGAATCTGGCCAGACTATTTTGAGGGAGTACAGTTTGCCAGAGATAAAGAAACACTTAACCAGTACTTTCGATCGATGACTCCAAATTTAGGTACAATTGATTTGAATGTTACTACAGATGCGGCTGCTGCGCTGTTTACAAAAACAGGTCCTGCAATTCTTGTGACGCATTCTCATTCAGGCGGAATGGGCTGGATGACAGCAATTAAAAATCAGAATGTAAAAGCCATTGTATCTTATGAACCAGGAAGCGGATTTTTATTTCCTGAAGGAGAGTTTCCACCACCCATAGCTAGTTCTGCGGGAGCACTTGAAGCCTCGGGCATTCCCCTTAGTGATTTTATGAAGCTGACAAAAATTCCGATCATAATTTATTATGGAGATAATATTCCCGATAAACCATCTAAAAATTCAGGTGCCGATGGATGGCGTGCACGTTTGGAAATGGCGCGGCTATGGCGAGATGCCGTAAACAAAAAAGGCGGCGATGTAACGGTGGTGCATCTTCCTGAAATTGGAATTAAGGGCAATACGCACTTTCCATTTTCAGATTTAAATAATATCCAAATTGCAGATCTTATGTCTGACTGGTTAAAAGAAAAGGGATTGGATAAGTAATTAGAAAGAAAAACAAGAAATGAAAAAACTAACAGCAATCTGCTTTATGCTTACAACAGCTGCCTGCATGTTTTCAGGCTGCAGCAAAGCGCAGGAAGCATCTCAGGATAAGAAAGCGGTACAAACCGATAAAAAAATACTGATCGTGTATTTGACACGAACAAAAAATACCAAAGCAGTTGCCGAGATGATTCATAAGAATGTGGGAGGCACATTGACAGCACTGGAATTGCAGAATCCTTATCCAGAAGATTATAAAGCAATAGTGAGCCAGGTTGCCAAAGAAAACGAAACAGGATTTCTTCCTCCGCTTAAGACCAAGATAGACAATATTGAAAAATTTAATATTGTATTTGTAGGCTTTCCAACATGGGGAATGCAGCTGCCGCCGCCTATGAAAAGTTTTTTGAAGCAGTACAATCTAGAAGGGAAAACAGTTATCCCGTTCAATACCAATGCAGGTTATGGAATAGGGAGCACCTTTCAAACTGTAAAAGAGTTATGCCCTAAAAGTGCCATTTTAGAAGGTTTTTCTACAAAAGGCGGAATAGAAAGAGACGGAGTTTTATTTGTGATGGAAGGCAGCAAGGAAAAAGAAGTTCAGACTGAAGTTCAAAACTGGCTCAGAAAAATAAAAATGGTCAACTAAAATAAAAATAAAAAATGAAAGCACTTTTAAGATTGACATTATTGTTAACGGTATTAATTGCAGCGTCTATGAAAGCACAAACAACTTCAGGTCAGGATTTAAACTCTAAACAGCGTGCGATTATCAGTATATCGGCCCTAACAAAGGTGATTTAGTAAAACTAAAGAAGGAATTAAATCAGGGACTTGACGCAGGTTTGACCGTTAATCAGATTAAGGAAACACTGGTGCATTTATACGCCTACTGCGGATTTCCAAGAAGCATTCGCGGACTGCAGACTTTTATGGCTGTATTGGAAGAGCGTAAAGCAAAAGGAATAACCGATACAATTGGAGCAGAGGCATCACCCATAAAGGACGAAGGTTCAAAATATGATCGTGGTAAGGCAGTACTGGCAGAACTCACCAAGACATCGCAGGATGTACCAAAAACAGGCTATTCTGCCTTTGCACCGGAAATTGATGTTTTTTTGAAAGAACATCTTTTTGCAGATATTTTTGATCGTGATGTTTTAACTTATTCTGAAAGAGAATTGGTAACGGTTTCTGTAATAGCCAGCATAGGAGAGGCAGAACCTATGCTGCAATCACATTTGAATATCTGCCTGAATGTGGGTTTAACGCCAAAACAGCTCCAGGAATTTGTTGAAATTATCAAAACAACGATTGGCGGAAAGGAAGCTTCGGCTGCACAAAAAGTGTTAAACGAGGTATTAAAAGCCAAAAAATAAAAAATTAAAGCATGAAAAATGTATCGATTATAAAAGCACTAATAATAACCGTAATTACTATAAATATGGCACATGCACAAACTATTCAAAAAAGGTATGAGCAGAATCCATTTACCTTAGTGTATGATGGCGCGATAACTAAAAATGAAAAAGGCAAAGTAAATATTCATCCCGTAAAATATAAACTCAACGGAATTGATATTGCTGCAAATGTTTATACACCTGGAAATTATGATGCTTCAAAGAAATATCCTGCAGTTGTAATAGCACATCCTAATGGCGGTATCAAAGAGCAGACAGCAGGACTTTATGCGCAGCGTCTGGCTGAGCATGGGTACATAACCATTAGCGCTGACGCTGCCTATCAGGGAGCAAGTGGTGGAGAACCGCGTCATACTGATAAACCAGCAAGCCGTGTTGAAGATATTCACGGTATGGCTGATTTTATCACACAATATGCTGGAGTCGATGCCAATCGTCTGGGTGTTCTTGGAATTTGCGGAGGCGGCGGTTATACATTGAAAGCAGCACAATCGGACAAACGTTTTAAGGCAGTAGCAACATTGAGTATGTTCAATTCTGGTGAGGTAAGACGAAATGGTTTTCAAAATTCCCAATTGGCTACAATTCAGGAAAGATTGAAGAAAGCAACAGAAGCCCGCACCCAGGAAGCTGCAGGCGGCAAAATGATTTACGCAGGTGTGGCGAGTATTACCGATGAAGAAATCGCTAAAACATCAACTGATTTATATCGCGAAGGGTATGAGTACTACTATAGAACTTATGCGCATCCAAATTCAACTTTCCTTTATACTATGAGCAGTCTGCTGGACTTAATGACTTGGGATGCTGCAACGAACATGGATTTAATCAACCAGCCATTGCTGATGATGGCCGGCAGTAAGGCCGATACCAAGTATATGACCGATGAAGCTTTTCCCAAAGCAGTTAATGCAAAAACGAAGGAACTTTTTGTTATTGAGGGCGCTACTCACATCCAAACCTATTATAAACCAGAATATGTTTCGCAGGCTGTAACTAAGTTATTGGGGTTTTTTCAGGCCAATATTTGATATTTTAAATAAAATAAAACATTATGAAGCTAATAAATTTAACAAAAAGCACGGCGATAGCTTTTCTATTCTGTATTGCAATAGCTGTAGTTTCTTGTAAAGATGGAAAAGAACAGAAGGCAGATTCTGTTTTAATTTTTCCGAAAGGCGATAAAATCACAAATAAGAATTTTACAGGAGAAGTATGGTTGAATAATCTGGCGCAGGCTGACAGCATTAATCAGAATGCAATTGGAAGTGTAACTTTTGAGCCTGGAGCAAGAACCAAATGGCACAGTCATCCCGCAGGGCAGATTATACTCGCTCTTGACGGAGTTGGATATTACCAGGAAAGAGGAAAGCCAAAAATTATTGTCAATAAGGGAGATGTCATTAAATGTCCGACTGATATTCCGCATTGGCATGGTGCGAGCGCAGATAAGAAGTTTATTCAGGTTGCAATTACAGGACGAGAAAAAGGAGAAACGATTTGGCTGGAACAAGTTAGTGACACCGAGTATAGTAAATAAAAAATTTAAAGGTATTTATAGTGTTTTTTAATATTTATTTGATTGACTCTCTTTTTTCCCACTTAAAAATTTCCGAATAACTACAGTTGCCATATCGGTTAGAAATTTTAAGATTTCACTTGCTTCATCAACGCTAACATTCATTCCTTCATCTTTAAGCATTTTTTGTGCTGTTTGAGGTGTAATTCTATCTTTAGATTCTTCTTCAAATTACATTAGCAAAAATTTTGTTAACATAAAGGCAGTGTGCTTTATTAATAATATGGTTTTAAGATTGTTATGTTTGGTTTGAATCCAGTTAAGTTGACCTTACTGGATTACAAACTTTTAATATTTATAAGTTAAAGTGGGTTAATTCTTTAGAAAAAGTGCAAAAAAAAAGTTAAAACGAAGGTTTTAACTTTTTTTTAAGAGTGACATCTAGTTTACAATTTACAAATCATTTTATGAATGATTTAAAGAAATTGGCTTATTTTTCTATTGATTTGTAAGATAATTATTTTTATTTTTTGTTTGTAAGCGGTTTGTATGTATCGTAGGGGTTAAATGATAAAAAAGTTGTATTTTTTTTAAATTTCCAAGAGCAAATTCCATCGTTTTCCGATCGATTAAAATTTTTACTTAATTAAAGTTATATTCAAAGTAAACTTAAAATAAATTACTTAGATATTTCTAATCAAAATATAGTTTTATGTTTTGAATTTAAATGCTTTAATATTTTAAGCACACTTTATTCTATCTGCTTTTTTCCATTGCCAGAAGAAGTAACCATATCTTTATCTGATTTGAGCGTTATTGTTTTCGGCTATTTTATCCAATTTGCATCATTGCCTGATTGGAAAAAAAAAGCAAGGGAATTATTACTGTAAACAGTAAAGACAGTAATTTAATTCTGTTTTTTCATCTTTGAATATTGATAATTAATCTTGCTTTGCTGATTTGACCTCGTCAGAGGGAGTGTTAAGTATAAATTCTACCATGAGACGTTTGATGTCATTCCCTTTTTCGTTCAGCATATTATGACCGCATAACGGCAATCCTACTAACCAGGTTTTAGGTCTCTCTTTGGCTATATTTAAGGCACTTTCAGGCACTGCAACCCGATCTAATAAACAAGTTATAACTAACATTGGCGCAGTACCACCCGTAGACCACTGTTCTTTTGGTGTGGCATCACTAGACTTAGCCTGTTGTCCGGCCAAGGTTGGAAATTCGCCTTGTGCTTGATCCAGCAATGCCAAATGCTCGTTACCTGGAGCATACATAAGCTGTCCTTGTAATTTAAGCCATTCTTCTTTGCTAATTGACGGATCCATATAGCGTTGATACAGCGCCATAGTCTCTACAGATGGTTGTACTTCACCACCGGCACCAATTAAAACAATACCCAAAACACGTTCGGGGTGATCTTGTGAAGCGGTTCTCACCACACGATTTCCATACGTTTTTCCAGCTAGGTAAACTTCTTTTAGACCGAGTTCGTCTGCCGCTTTCCAAAGATCATCTGCATAATCGTGGAGTGTTAATCCCTCAATTTTTCCGGTGCTGGCTCCTAAGGTTCGGTAATTGTAGGTAATAACTTTGATTCCTTTTGATGCAATTGCCTGAGCCAGTTCATCTAGCTGGATTGCGGGCCTGCCGTTACCGGCAGCCATAATTAAAGCGACTGGGCCATTGCCATAAACAAAGGTTTCGATTTGAATGCCGTTTGCCTGTATCAGCTTTCTTGTCCCGTTTGATTCGTTTTTTTGGGAGTATCCGAATGTTATAGTCAACAAAATAAATATGCTCAGCAATGGCTTTGAGTGAGTATGATATAACTTTTTCATTTCGACTTTTTTTTTAATTTTTAAATACAGTTTTCCCTTCTTTGATGGATTCTAAAATTTGAATAGTATTAATATCCATTGGATTTATTTTTAATGGATTTTTATCCAAAATCACCAAATCGGCCAGCTTTCCTTTCGTTAATGTGCCCTTCGAGTTTTCTTCGAAATATTGGATTGCAGCCCATTCTGTCAGCGTTTTTAATCCTTCGTAAGGAGTAATTCGTTGGTTTGGTCCCAATATTTTTCCGCTTCTGGTGACTCTGTTTACCGTTGCATCCAGTACTCGCATCGAATTCGGGAAAGTAACCGGTGCATCATGGTGAGAAGTGGTGATAAGTCCTGCATCTATTGCATCTCTCATCGGCGAAATATAATCAGCTCTTGGATGTCCCAAAACCGAAGTCAAATGCCAATCGCCCCAATAAAAAGTGTGCATTGGGAATAATGATGGAATCACTTTTAGGCGGACCAATTCCGGAATTTGATCTTTACGCAATGTTTGTCCATGAATAAGTACCGTTCTGTGATCGGGATAATTGTATTTTTTTTCCGCGAGATCAATCGCTTCTAAATATTGATCAATTGCAGCATCACCATTGGTGTGGCACAATAGCTGCCATTTATTTTTAAAGGCAAGTGCTACATAATCATCCGCCTGTCGATCGGTCATTACGCCTTGTCCTTTATAATCTGCTTTTTCACCTGCAGGCGGAATATGGTAAGGGTGGGATAACCATGCGGTTTTACCTTGTGGCGAACCATCCAAGGTCAATTTTACGCCGCCAATTCGGTATTTATTTTTATATTGATGTGTGGGGCTGTAATAAGGGCTTTTCATAATTTTTTCTACACCCAGCGCAACATCAGGATAAGAAACAATGTCTAAATAGAACTTTTTGCTGTTTGCTCCATCTTCTAACTGTGACATTTGCTGTAAAGTAGCCCTGCCTTCTTGTACTGTTAAATAGCCATTTTTAGCATACTCAACGAGCGCTTTATCAATAAACATAGTATTAGCTTCTGCATCTCCTTTGCCTAAAATAGGGAATAGCACGGCAAAAAAAGCACCTTCTTCCAATACGCCGTTTGGCGTCCCATCAGCATTTCTACGATATTTTCCACCCGCGGGGTCTTTGGTATCCTTATTGATGCCCAATATTTTCATTGCATAGGAGTTAAGTACGCCTAAATGTCCTGATTGATGTACGATAACTACGGGTTCAGTGGTACTTATTTTATCTAAATCAGCAGCTTTTGGGTGGTCCGCTTCTTTGAGTTGGGAATCATCGTAGCCATTACCTAAAATCCAACCGAATTTTTTAATCATCGTTTTACCGTCTGCTGAATTTTTATATTGGTTCATTGCATTGATAATTGAAGCAAAATCGGCACCGGGACCATCCGGAGGCGGAAGTAGATTGGCAACCGATGCGGTAAAACCGACATTTAGAAAATGACTATGGGCATCTAAAAATGCGGGAAGCATGGTTTTTCCTTCCAAATCAATCATGATGTGTTCTGATCCTGCTTGCTTCATGGCTTCTTGTTCCTTGCCTACAAATAGTATTTTTCCGTCTTTAACGACAATCGCTTGGGCATAAGTGGGCTTTTTTCCTTCCATGGTAATGATGTCCCCATTGTAATAAACGATAGCTTTGCTGGCAGGACTTTGATCTGTCAACAGTTTTTCGTCTTTTTTACAGGAGATCATCAACATTGCAAATGCTAATATTGATAAGATTAAATTTTTCATAAGCTTATTAGTTAATTAAAAGAATAAATCATTTGTTTTTATTGTTTTACTTCTACTAATTCCGGGCATTTCCAGGTTCCATTCAAAATTTCTTTGCGAGGCCTGTACAGTCTAATCATATAATTCCATCCCTTCATGATATATAAAAAATTTGGCTGGTTGGGATCTCCTCCAAAATGTATGGTTACGCTGCCATCAGGATTCTTCTTGGATGTTATCGAATTGAAATTATAGCTACTGTATTTATTTACTTCATAGTATCCTTTTTCATTGTATAAAGAAACAGACCAAAAAGCATCTACAGGAACATCTTTCAGAGTCAGGGTATAAGCAGTTACACCATCATCTTTAGGTGGATTTAAATTAAGATAAATAGCATCTTTTTCTGGATTTCCACCGTAACCTCCCGCTGTTCCTAACAGTTGTCGTACTTGGGTTACTTCCCATTCTGTGCCAAAAGCGGCTTTACTGTTAGGTAAATCTTTGGCCAATGCCAAAAGTAAATTACGCGTTTTTGTAAGGCTCTCTTCATCCCAATCGGGAATTTCCAACTTGCCCGTACTTGCTTGTTTGAAAACAATTGACTCTTGTATTGCTGTTACTATTTTATTGTCTTCAGAACTATTCGGATCTGCCAAAGTTCTGACGGTTATATGAATAAATCGGGTACCAACATTTTCTCTGGTCAAGGTATAATTGCCCGGTTCATAAAATACCCGGATATAGGAATCTTCATTGATCACCATCATCGATATAAAACGTCCTTTGGTATTGGGTATGGTAATGGTAAGCGGTGAGCTGAGATCAAAAATCCCATAAGAATATCTAGTATCGCGATTGGTGCGAATTATGGGTTGATGATTAACATCTGCCGGACCGCTGTTGTGGCATAATTTACCAAAGCATCCGTCATTTGTTCTGATTTTAAAATAGTTATCAGTTTCGGCGCGGACAAAATTATCGATTGTTATTTTTTGTTTTCCATTGGGCAGGGTAATTGGATCAAACAGCTTTTCGGTGTTCTTTTTGGGTGGTTTGCTAAAGGTGTTTATTGTGGGACTCAATTTTTCAATTGTTTTGCTTTTATTAGTATTCTGGCTGTAAGCACTAGTGAATAATACTATGCACGATGATAAAAGGATAGATGTCAAGATTTTCATACTATTTAACTGTTTAATTTATTAAAAATCTGTATGTAAATGATTAAAAATTATTATTTAAATAATCTGTTAACTAATCTTTTAAAGGAAATGATTTGCCTTCAAAGACAGTTTCTAACACTTTAATGTCTTTCATTTTCATAGGGTCTATCTTTAAAGGATTTTCGGCAAGTATGACGAAATCCGCTTTTTTACCCACTTTTATGGATCCCGTAATTTTCTCCAATTGCATTAAATTAGCCGCATCAATCGTAATGCCTTTCAATGCATCATAAGCAGATACTCTTTCTTGAGGCGCCATCAAAGTTCCATCGGCCGTTACACGATTAGTTGCTATCCAAGCCAAGAGCAATGGCTGAATAGGAGCCATAGTGAAATCGGAATGCAGGGCAAACTTCACTTTGTTTTTAACCAATGAGCCCAAACGAACCATTTCTGAACCTCTTTGCTGGCCAAGAACAGTATTGGATGCATATTTATCACCCATAGAATAGAGATAGTAGGGATTAGCAGACACCACCGCTCCTAATTTTGCAATACGGGCAGACTGTTCAGGTTTAGATTCTCCAAAATGCTCTATGGTGAGTCTTTGTTTTAATTGTGGCAATTCTTTTTGTAATTTTTCTAGTTCGTCTAAGATGGTTTCTAATCCCATGCTGCCATTGCAATGAATATGGATAGGATAACCTTTGTTCCACCAAAATTTCATGGCTTCATTTAAATTTTCAGGGGTCATAATCCATTCGCCGCTATGCCCGTCCAAATATCCTGGAGGTAAAACTTGAAAATTCTGACCAAAAAATGCACCATCAGCATAAAGTTTTACGGCATGTTCTATTATAATATGTGGCGAAGTCTTTTTGCCAAACTCCTTTACATCGGTAAACGTTTTTTCAAAATCACCGCCATTTACCAGGTTCAATGTATTTACATCGGGAGTAAATTGCATACGGAAAGGTGTCTTATCGTTTTCCAGATTATTCTTCATGTAATTAAAATCGCCCCAAAGTTCTCCCGATGAACCTGTACCCATATCGCCAATGGTAGTTAGTCCTCCCATATGTACAAGGTCACGAAGTTTTAACATATTGGTCTTCATAACTTCATCATTTCTAATGGTCGGTGCCCATTTCGGAACAACGACATTGAAAAATCCAGCTTCTACAAATTTTCCGGCAGCATAATCAATTTGGCTGTTTCCTTCAGTTTCCTTCTCGGTAATATTCAAATACTTCAAACCAGCGGTGTTCAACCACATTACATGAGCAGAATATTGCCAAATCATAATCGGTCGTTTAGTAGAAATTCCATCCAATTCCTTACGTGAAATTTCTCCGTGAAAAGGCTCCATAAAACCCCAAACCACAAGAGGTTCTTTAGGCTCTTTTAACTCAGCTTCATATTCTTTTACCTTGGCTATGAATGCTTCATGTCCTCTCACAGCCTTGACATTTCCCCAAGGAAAAACCCAGTCAAAAGGTGTAGCAAATTTAGTGCTCAAAATCATAGCACCAAGATTGGGATGCAAGTGCGGGTCTATAAGACCGGGCATCATTGTTTTGCCTTCCAAATTCACCATCTTATGGCCTTCCGCGGCTTGTCGCATGGCTTCGTCTTTCTTGCCTACAAACAATATTTTCCCATCTTTTACGACTACGGCTTCGGCGTAAGTAGCGTTTTCGCCTTCCATGGTTAGAATATCTCCGTTGTAATATACTGTGCTTATAGATGAAGGTTTATCTGCATTATCAGTTCTTGCTGTTTCTTGTCTGCAAGAGACCATAACTATGGAAAAAGCAAGCAATAAAATCAAGTTTTTCATGTGTTTTCTAAATTATGTTATGCTTAATTTTTATAGTTGAAAATTTTGGTATTTTATATCTGTTCGATTAAAGTAAATGAATTGAAAATCAGAAATATATATTAATGTTTTTATTGGCTACACCAAAATCGATTCTAATTATGTTTAAAAGTAAGAATTTATACTATGTGTAAATATGATTAGTATCACTTTTTAAATTGATCAGGATTATTTGCTTTACTAGTTTACGGTAATAATCAAGAAATTAACAGGAGGAATAAACCAGTTTTTGCATAAGTTGGGGTAACAGGTAATAATCAACAAATGGAAACGGATGATGAGATAATAAAACAATAGTAAATAGGATAGCATTATCATCTTTTGAACAGCAATTGAAAAACAATTTAGGAGAATTAAAAACTTAATTTCGGATATCTTCTTGGTGTTCGAATCCTGTTAATTTATCGAATGATAAGCTTAAAATTCATCTTATTTTCGTCTAAATACATAATATCTGTTGTTGTATCTTGTTCTCAGAATGATTCTAAAAAAAAGAAAAAAATGATTCAAAGTTACCTTATTTAATAGTATAAACGAAAAAGGCGCCAACTGTCTTCAATTGGCGCCTTTTGGCTGTTTGTGAACCCTACGGGACATTGAGAGAAAATTGATATCGTTTTATTTTTGATTTTCACAAAATGTACTTTTATATTTTTTACTATATTTAATTAATGTAAAAGATACCGCCTTACCTTTTTGCAAAAAAGGTCTGCATTCGTTTGCTTTGACACATTCTATTAGGAATTGGTAGCTAATAAAAATTGCTATAATTTATTGAGTTTATTTACTAGATAACTAATCATTTGTGCAATACTTTCAGCAGGAATAGAGAAATCGTTTTCTATCCAATCTTTAATGACAGCAATACTTCCTTTTTCGCCAAATTGGTAGGCCATTTCAGCAAAAGGCTTCATTTCGTCAGTAAGTTCTATTTGATTTTCAACTTGAAAATTATTGCGAACACTTCTCAAGATTCGCGACAGAATTCCGCTTCCATCTGCTTTGGTAAAGACAATTTTACTCATCTGCTTATCGCTTTCCAGTAACTGGCAGCTGAGCAATATCACATCATCCATATTGGTGCTTTTACGCAAAACCACTGAGAGTTTTTCAAAAACATCATCTTCTATTTCAAGCAGTATATCCAGCGGAATATTATAATGCCGATAAAATGTATTGCGGTTGACATCGGCTGTTTTACACAGTTCGGTTATGGTAATTTCACTTAATTCACTCTTGTTCAGTAAACTAAATAATGCCTCACGCAATATTTTTTTAGTATACTGAACCCTTCTATCTTTTCTTAAATCCATCATAAATTATTTTACATACGCTACAAAAGCATTAGTCTTTGTTCGTTAATGTACAGTATCATCCTTTTTTGAAACAGCAAATACATTCTTCTTTAATAGATTTACATAGTAATCAAAAAAGAACACAACGTTAAATAATGAACATATTGTATAACAAATCTAACTTTTTCATCAAGATTTAATCGGATTGAAAAGGACAAATGTTAAATTAAAAAAAATGGAAAATAAGATCTCACGAAAAAAAAAATACTTCTGACGGGTGCATCTGGAACTGTAGGATTTGAAACCTTGCAGCATCTGGTTCAGCATACGGATTATGAGATAACGGTTTTTGATTTAAAAACCCAAAATTCGGTAAAAAAACTGGCTCCCTTTCGATCTCATGTAGAGATTATATACGGCGACATCAGCAATAGAGAAGAAGTGCTAAAAGTTGCCCTAAATAAGGATGCAGCTATCCATTTGGCAGCGGTCATTCCACCTCTTGCCGATATAGATCCAGAGATGGCTTACAGTGTCAATGTGAGAGGAACCGAAAACCTTATTTACGCTTTAGAGAAGAATTCACCAGATTGTTATTTGATTTTTAGTTCCAGTATTTCAGTTTATGGTGACAGGATGAAGAATCCCGAGATAAGTATCACTGATATCTTGCAGCCCAGTCACGGTGATCAGTATGGAGAAACAAAGGTGTTGTGTGAATCGTTGATTGCGAAATCCAAATTATCGTGGAGTATTTTTCGTCTCGCTGCAATTATGGGGAACCATAAGATATCCAAATTGATGTTTCACATGCCGCTGGATACACCAATGGAAATCTGCACGCCAAAAGATACGGGCAGAGCTTTTGCTAAAGCAATTGGAAACCAAAAAAAACTAGAGAACCAAATATTCAACCTAGGAGGGGGAGAGGATTGTGTTATTACTTATAGATCTTTTCTAGACAAAATGTTTGCTGAATTTGGCTTAGGCGAGGCTGATTTTCCACAAAAGGCGTTTGCAGAGAAAAATTTTCACTGCGGGATTTTAAAAGATGGCGAAGATTTAGATAATATTCTAGGTTTTAGACAGCAAAATTTGAACGATTATTTCGAGATGGTCCGACAGAAAATTCATCCTCTCCAAAAAGCAATCACCTTCATTTTTAAAAGTATTATAAAAAAATGGCTGCTCTCACAATCAGAACCCTATCAGGCGTTTAAAAAAGGGAATGTAAAAAAAATGAATCACTTTTTTAACCCATTAGAGAAAGAGAAGCTAGAAAAGGTTCTATTGTAAATCCTAAAAAATATTACTTATGAAAATTAAAATGATAAGCTTAATAATACTTCTAACAGTTAATTTAGCACTGTTTGCACAACATAATTTCAGCGTTGAAGTATCGGGCGTAGAACCCGGCAAAGGATCTGTTTTTTTTGGATTGTACGATAAAGAGAAAGGCTTTCTTGATAATGCGTCACAGATTGCCACCGCAAAAGTAAAAGCTACAGAAAATAAAGTGGTTTACACCTTCAAAAACCTGCCGGATGGCGATTATGCTATTGCTGTTTATCAAGACCTAAATAATAACGGAAAATGTGATAGAAATATGATTGGTTATCCAACAGAAGGATTTGGATTTTCTAAAAATTATAAACCAAAACTCTCAGCACCTGATTTTGACGAGGTGAAAATTGCAGTTAACCAGTATGCTAAAACCAGTATTGTATTGATTAAATAGAAGAGCATAAACGTAAGTTTTAATTGTGTGATTCGTTAAAAAAAAGCCCCAATTGCCTTTAATTGGCTCCTTTTGGCTTTAGTGAACTCGACTGGAAAAATTTCTATAAATTTTATGGATGATTTGAAGAAATAGTTTACCATATGTAGTGTTGTGTAGGGGATTAATGTCTTTTTTGGTCATATGATAATACATAATGAACTTTAAAAAAAATCTTTATAAAGCGTAATATCGACAAAAATTGGAATTATATCTGCTGAGATAAATTTGCCGATAAGAGAGCTTTTATATAATTTTACATTTGTATGTATGAAATATTCCAAAAATATCTTGACGATAAAACAACCCTGACAGAATCAGAGTCTGCTTATATTAAATCCTTTGCCATTGAAAAAAAACTGCGTAAAAGACAGTATCTTCTTCAGGAAGGGGATATTTGGAAATATGATGCATTTATTACTCAGGGATGCCTTCGGACTTATTCTGTGGATGAAAAAGGAAGTGAGCATGTAAATAGCTTTAGTATTGAAAATTGGTGGACAGGAGATAGAGAAAGCCTGATGTTCCAGCAGCCGTCACGTTTTAATATAGACGCGATTGAAGATAGTGAACTTATATTGTTTACCCATGAAAATTTTGAAATGCTTTGCAGGGAAATACCTGCTTTTAATAATATGATCAATGTAATTTTGCAAAGAAGTTTTATTGCAGCACAAAACAGAATTCAAGGATCACTTAGTTTTACGGCAGAAGAAAAGTATTTAAACTTTATCAATAAATATCCTGGTTTTGCTTCACGCATACCACAGACCATGATTGCATCTTATCTCGGCATGACACCAGAAACATTAAGCCGTATACGGAAACAGACGGCAAAGAAATAATTAAAAGAAAGGAGCTTAAAGCTCCTTTTTTTTATGCCCCATGCAGAACACTTGATCTATATCAAGTTTTTACTTATTTCTAATCAATGTAAAGGTTTTGCAGTTGTCGCAACTTTGTAATGTTCAAAAGGGACAAACTTTATAAACATATAAAATTAGAAATCATGTCAAAAACAATTTTAATTACTGGTACAAGTTCAG
The DNA here is from genome assembly GCF_015350695.1 of Flavobacterium sp. MR2016-29. Lineage (NCBI taxonomy): Bacteria > Pseudomonadati > Bacteroidota > Flavobacteriia > Flavobacteriales > Flavobacteriaceae > Flavobacterium > Flavobacterium sp. MR2016-29. Next base: position 261,986 of record NZ_JADKPU010000001.1, on the reverse strand, counting down.
GATTTGGTAAACTTACAGCTATAACATTAGCAAATGCCGGCCATTCAGTAATTGCAGGAATGCGAAATACAAAAGATAAAAATGCAGCAGCAGCAAAAGAATTAAGTGCAATTGATAACATTGAAGTAGTAGATATAGATATTACAGATGATGGATCGGTTAGTAATGCTGTAGAAAAAATGCTTACTAAATACGGAAAAATTGATGTGCTTATCAATAATGCTGCAGTAAGCGGTTTTGGTCTGCTGGAAGGATATTCAATTGATCAGGTCCGCAGGATGTTCGATGTAAATGTTTACAGCGTGCTTCGTATGTATCAAGCAGTGCTTCCTACAATGAGAAAAGAAAAAAATGGTCTTATTATCAATATTACTACTGGAGCAAGCGGTCATACACTTCCTTTTATGATTCCTTATATCGCATCAAAATTGGTAGTTGAAAGTTTTACCGAAGGTCTTCAGGATGAACTAAGAGATTACGGAATTGAGAATGTGAGCATTCAGCCGGGAGTTTATCCAACAGAAATGAATAACGGTTCTAAAGCTGGTATTCATGCAGATAAAGCTGAAATTATAGAGGAGTATGGAGAAGCAGCGTCGGAAAAATTTAATGCATTAGGGACTGCGTTGTTTGGTAAAATGGCTGAGTTTGATATGAATCCCCAGACCATTGCTGACGGAATTCTAGAATTGGTAAGTATGAAAAAAGGAGACAGACCGCTTCGTTTTCCGCTGGATGCGATCGCTAAAGGGACTGACAAGGAATTTATAGAAGCTCGTGCAGCTATCAAAGCAAAATGGTTAGCAGCTTACAGTAATTAATTAAGATCAAAAAATCAAATTATATATAAAACAGTAATCATGAAAACACGTAATAAATCAAATCAAAAAATACAAACTTCTGCAGTTGCTTTATTAAATCTCGTTTTTTTGTTTTCAACGGCAGAAAAAGTGGAGGCTCAAAATAATGCAGGAATTATCGGAATCGATCATATTGGAATTAATGTACCGGATTTAAATCAGGGAATAACATTTTTCAGTGAGGTACTTGGTTTTAAACCCATAACACAACTTGGACCTATACCGTTGGACGCTGGCTGGAAAGAAGCGAATCATATAAATCCTGCTACTGGGGCTGTTACTATAAAGATGATAAATGCCGGAACAGGTGCAAGTATTGAAGTATTTAGTTACGCTGACAATAAAGGCAGTAAAGTACATCCTAATTCTGATGATATCGGAGCCTCTCATATTGCTTTTTATACAGCTGATATAAGTGAATCCGTAAAATATTTGAAATCCAAAGGCGTAAAAATATTAGGAGAACCATTTTTAACTCCATCTGGAGATACGGCAGGAGAATCATGGGTTTATTTTGAAACACCTTGGGGTTCTAAAATGGAGCTGGTTTCTTATCCGAATGGAAAAGGTTACGAAAAGAATAATCCTTCAGCAATTCTTTGGTCACCTAAAGACATAGAAAAAAAGGGGACTGATAAGCCGAATTCAAATATGATCTCTGAATCTGAAATCAAATCATTGGTAGAATTACACCTTGCAATATGGAATGAAAAAGATCTTAAAAAGCGCAGCAATTTAATGAAAAAAGTGTATGCTGAGAACATCCAGATGGTTGATACTCATTTTACTGCTATTGGATACCAGGAAATCAACAAATTTGTAGAAGATCTTCAGAAAAAAAGTTTGAATTCTAAATTTTCGCCTGTCAAAGCAATCGATGTAAATCAGAATACCGCAAGACTTTATTGGCAGAATGGACCTGCTGAAAAACCTAATGCCGTTACCGGAATGGATCTTTTTGTTTTCGAAAATGGAAAAGCGGTCAAACTATATGTTTTTGTTGACATCAAAAAATAAAACAAACCATAAGAATTATCGGTGAGCTTTACGGTTTTGTATTCAGAACTGTTTAAGAAAAAACGTCAATTTATATTTAAATACTAAACATAAAAAACAACAATTATGAAAGCTTCAATAGTAAATTCAAATTCAGAAAACGAAAAATTAATTCGAAAACTTTACAGTGTGGCAGAAAGCCAGGATGCGAAAGCATTTGTCGAACTTTTTACAGATGACGGTTATTTTTGGGATGTCTCTGCGGGAACTAAATATTATGGTGAAGATATTGGAAAAACAGTAGATGTTTATGCAGCAGCTTTTCCTGATATGCACAGAGAATTATATGAACTATATGTTTTGGACAATCAAAATACTGTAGTGGTAGAATTATCTTTAAATGGAACCCATAGAGGACCACTACAGTTTTCGTCAGGAATAATCGATCCCACTGGAAAAAAAATAGAAGTACCGTGTTGTGATGTTTTCAAAATCGAAAACGGCAGAATAAAATCTTTCCATTGTTATAGTGCAGGGACTATTCTTTTAGGGCAGTTAGGAATTTTCTGATTTACAATGAAGTTTAACGAAAAAGGCGCCAATTGTCTTCAATTGGCGCCTTTTTGCTGTTTATGACCTCGACTGCACAAATTTCTATAAATTTTATGGATGATTTGAAGAGATTGACTTACTAAATGTAGTTTAGATCTTCCATTGTTTTATGAATTTGGTCTGCATGTCCTGATGGATATCGAGGGAAATTGAGCAAGAAACGGATTTTTAATAAGAAGAACAGAATATAAATTTGTTTTGATTTAAAAATTAAAAAAATGAAAAAATTTAAAATTGTTCCGCTGTCTAAAGAGTTTGTAAGCCAAATTCGGAAAACAAATATTGATAATTTTGGTAATCAAGTTTATGAGCAATTAGCAGCAGGAAAAGGACCATGCCGAATTTCGTTGAAGCCATTTATTGTTGGTCAGGATGTTCGTTTGGTTTTTGCTTATAGTCCGTTTTCAGAGAACAATGCCTTTAATCAATCTGGCCCAATATTTATTCATAAAAACGAAGTGGAGCAATATTCGGATATTTACAATTTCCCCACAGAATTAAAAGCTGATAAAGAAAATTTCCCTCTATCGCTAATTGGCTATAGCAAAGAACAAAAAATGATTTTTACAAAATTAGTTGGCGATAATGATATCGATTTACTAATTGCCGAAATCTTTGAAACAAAAAGCGATGTTGAATATCTTCACGCAAGAAATTCAGAAGCTTGTTGTTTTATTTGTAAAATCGAAAGGGTGTAAAACCATAAAAAAAATCCCATTTCTACGAAATGGGATTTTTCTGTGATAAGCTTGTTCATGAAATAATAATTTAAATTATCATAGTTTAGTTGAGAATTCGTCAATTGGAAGACGAACTTTTGACATCGATGCCAGATAGTCGTTTGCAGCATCTCGATATCCAAGAGAAATAATCACTGAAGCGTGAAGATTTTTTTCTGTCAAACCTAAAATTTCATTAAATATTTCCGGATTAAAACCTTCCATAGGAGTTGCATCTACTTTAAGTTCAGCAGCTGCAATTAAGGCAGTTCCTAAGCCAATATAAGTCTGTTTGCTCGACCATACCGCATTTTGTTCAGGAGTTTGGGTTGAAAAATGAGAGATCAGAACATCTCTGAAATCGTTAAGCGCTCCAATTTCCAAATTGCGTTGTTCTTCCATCATTGCTACATAATCTGCAATGTATTCGTTTGTTATGCTGTTAAATGCGGCAAAGACGAGTAAGTGAGAAGAAGCCTGGATTTGTAAATTGAAAGAACCTTCAGCCAGTTTTTCTCTTATTTCCGGATTAGTTATCACAATCAGGCGATAAGGCTGTATCCCGCAAGAAGATGCAGTCAGGTTGATGGCTTCGATAATTTGGTCAATCTTATTTTCACTGATCAACTCTTCTGAATACTTTTTAACAGCATAGCGCCATTTTAAATTATTAATTAATTCCATTTTTATAATTTTTACTGCAAAGCTATAGTAATGATGTGTACATTTGTAACCAAGTGACAAAAAGTTATAGTGACAAATGAGTAACCACGTTTATGATATGAAGGAAAATTTCGATCCAATAAAAAGTTGCAGCCATAAAATATTGGCGATTAGTGATACAATGGACATTTTAAATGGAAAATGGAAAATGTCGATAATTGCGTGTCTGTGTTATAAGCCCATGCGCTACTCTGAATTGCTGAGGGAAGTAAAGGGTATTTCCGGTAAAGTTCTTAGCCGCGAATTGAAGGATTTGGAAATGAATGAATTAATTGAGCGTATAGTGTTAAACACTGCACCTGTCGCCGTAGAATACCGGATTACAGATTATGGTAATTCGCTCAAAGACCTTACCAATACTATTGCAGAATGGGGATTCATTCACAGAGAACGTATCATTTCTACAATGAAAAAGGAATGAGCTGGATTTTAAGTCGTGGACACTTACGGAAAAGTGATAATACTAAAAGCTTAAATATTTAAAATAATTTGAACAGTAAAGAAAAGACATAAAAAAAATCCCACTTCGTAAGAAATGGGATTTTATTGTGACCTCGACTGGATTCAAACCAGTAACCTTCTGAGCCGTAATCAGATGCGCTATTCAGTTGCGCCACGAGGCCTTTATATTTTCACTCAGCTAATTTTCGTACCTTTGTGAACGCTGTTTGCGGGTGCAAATATAGGGATAAATGTGAGATATACAAACATAAAATAACATAAAAATAAAAAAAAATGAAGATTGAAAATTATATACGTGATATTCAGGGATTTCCGAAAGAGGGAATTTTGTTTAAAGATATCACGCCACTGCTAAATGACCCAGATGCGAGAAAAGAATGCCTAAGAATTTTAGTTGAATCTCTAAAAGGACAGCAAATTGATAAGGTAGTAGGAGCAGAGAGCCGTGGTTTTTTCTTCGGAATTTTATTGGCGCAGGAATTAAATGCTGGTTTTATTCCCGTAAGGAAACCTAAAAAATTGCCGTTTGATACTATTTCAGCTTCATATGAGTTAGAATATGGTTCTGATAGTTTAGAAATGCATACTGATGCCATAAAAAAAGGAGATCGTGTTTTAATTCACGATGATGTTTTGGCTACTGGCGGAACTGCAAAAGCGGTTTGTGAATTGGTAGAAAAATTAGGCGGTGTAATTGTGCAATGTAATTTTTTGATGGAACTTTCTTTTTTAAACGGCAGAGATAAAATAAAGGATAATCCTATATTTGCTGCAATAACGTATTAATGTAACCCCAATCATTTTAAATACCGCCTACATGAAACAAATCTATTGTTTAGCATTATTCGCGCTACTTTTTTCTTGTAAAGAAAATAAGGAAACCAATTCTGAAAATTTAAATAAAAGTGCACAAAAAGATACTTTAAGCGTAAAAGAAATAAACACTACAGCCTCAAAAGAGAATTTTGAAAGTGATCTTAGACCGAGTGAAAAACTAAAACTTGGACAGCCTTATTCTGATACCGTTGAATTTGTTGAATTTGATAACAATGGAGATTTTCCGTTATTTTCAGTTCAAAAAAATAAAAAATTAGTTGGATTAGTTTCAAACTCTGAGGATGCGCCTAAATTTAAACGAGGCGATGTACTTGAATTAAAATGGAAAATGGACACGCTGTATGTTGCTGGAGAAAGTGAGGAGCTTAATTTTTCGGAATGGATGATCAGTGCCAAAAAAGTAAAAGATGGAAATGTAAGCTTGTTTCTTAAAAAATACAAGAAACCTATAAAATATTCTTCTGCAAAAGAAGATTATACAGATGGTTTTAAAGATTATTTGTACACCCAGGTCGAATATTATCTGGCAAATTCTAAACAAGAGCTAGTAAAAACGGCCATAAAAAATCCTGATGCTGACTTAAGTTATTCTATCGAAGAAAAAGATAAAGAGGGGCACATCTTTTACGTTTTGGGAATTTCAAATGATTTTGAGCATCATACCAATATTATTCAGTGGATTTATATTGACAGCAATAATAACCAATTATATGAGTATGATTTACCAAACGATAAATTAGTCGAATTCAATTAAAGCTAACCTAAAAAATAAAAATTGTCTTAGTTTGATTTTTAAACTAAGACAATTTTATGTTTTATAGCATATAAAACTAAGCCAATTCGGGTTTTAATTTCTAATTTGTCGAACAGGCATTCTCGATAACCATCAATTGTTTTGGGACTTAAACACATTTCCGAAGCAATTTCTTTATAGGTTTTTTCAGTACAGGCGTGTTTTATAAAGACAATTTCTTTTTCTTTTAAATTCACTTTTTTAGAGTCATTATTTGCTTTTTTAACGAGCATTCCAGAGACTAGTTCAGTAAAATAAAAACCTTTTTCGATTACTGAAATCATAGCATCTTTGAATATTTCTGGAGAAGTATCCTTCAGCAAATAACCTTTGGCGCCATTGGTTATCATTTTTATAATGATTTCTTCATCGTCATTGACAGAAAGAGCAATTACTTTTAAGTCGGGTCTGTTTTCTTTGATCCATTTCATGGTGCTTACGCCATCTAAGACAGGCATATTTACATCTAGTAGAATCAAATCGATTTCGTCATCAGGATTATCCTGTAAATAAGACAGAAAAATTTTTCCGTTTTCAAAACGGTTTATTACTTCAAAATCTTTAAAACTGTTGATTAGGAGTTCTAGAGATTGTGAAAAAAGCTGATGATCATCTACAATAATTATTCTTTTTTTTGTATTAGGTTTCATTGGTTATGGTTAAGGGATATTCTAAAGTTACGGTTGTTCCTTTTGAGGATGAATTCATTGTCAACTGCGCTCCAATTAATTTGGCTCTTAATTTCATGTTGTTTAAACCTAATCCAGCATTTACTTGGCTTACATCATATCCTACGCCAAAATCTTTCATTTCTAAACAAAAAATATTATTTGCTGTTTTGATATTCACTTCAAATAAATCGCTGTGCGAATGTTTAAGACTGTTGTGTAAGGCTTCTTGAAAAATGCGATAAATAAACAAATCATGTTCTTGATTAATCTTCGGAATTTCTCCTTTAAGATTGTACTTGTACTGAATGTTTTTTAGTTTTTTTATACGCTCTAAATCTTGTTGAATGGCTTCGATAAAATTGCTTTGCAGTAAATTGTCTTTATTGATGATTCTGGACAAAATCCTGATTTCATCTAATGATTTAGCGAGAATTTCTTTAAGATCGCTCAGCTCATTTGCCTGAATAGGTTTTTCACTATTAAGATACATGTTAAGCTGCATAATTCCTACAGAAATGATTTGGCCTATATTGTCATGAAGTTCCTTGCTGATCTCACTTAGGGTCTGGTCTTTTATTTCGATTCTGGTTTTGATTAATTCAGATTGAAAATACAGCTCTGATTCCATTTTTTCAACCAGATAAGTATTTTTTTTCTTCAAAAAATAAAAGAATATGACAAGCAAAGTGATCAGTAAAGTTAAGAAAACAATACCTAACGAAATGACTAATAATTGTATTTCTTTTCGCTCCATAAAAATCCGATAATATAGCAGCTTTGCGCCAAGACATTTAAAATAAACACTACCAAACTAAAAACAGATTCATCATGTTTGATCAGGAACCAGTTTAAAGCCAGCATAAAGGGCAAAAAAGGTACATGAAAGACTAATATTCCTAATATGTACCAAAAAAAGACCGATTTTTTAAAATTTAATATTTTGTCTGAATTAAAAATTTCTACCAAATATAAGCAGGATAATATCATAACCAACAGTACGCCAATGGCAAAACTATATGTGTAGGAGTGATTTATATCTTCTTTAAAATATAAAATGTTTAGAAAAAATGAGGCTATAAAAACTATTAAAGAAAAAAATGCAATAAGTCTATGGTTAATTTTTATCAAAAGGCTTCTTAGAAGCAATATATAGGCTGAAAAACTGACAAGCATATAAAAATTAAATACATAATAATTTAGTAAACCTGTCCACTCCGTAAAATAATAGCCTACTTTTTCTATTATGACAGAAAACCAAATTAAAATAACGAGAGATTTAGCTTTATTGGTTGGTAGTTTATGCCAGGAAATCAATCCGATAATTCCAGAAAATAAAGCTAAATAGAAAATGTAAAATCTTAAAAATTCAAACATAGTTTTTAGTATGATAAGGCAGGCGGTCTTCCAATACTTCCGTAATTCATTGGTTCGATGCCTTCTATATCAGTATCATCGCTTTCATGAACTAAAGCAAAAGTTTGTATGCCTGCTGTTTTAGGTGTTTTGATTCTTTTTCCAGTTGCCGTTAAAAACAAAGTCATTAAACCTGCTTTTTCAGCATATTTTTTTTCCTCTGGATATACTCCAAAATAAAAATGAATTCCTTTTACATCGTAGCCTTTTTTTTCTCCTTTTGACTTAATGTAAGAAATGTAATTTTCGAGTTCTTCTACAGAAAACCAAACCGCATTTGCGTCTTCTTTCTTAATGTATTTTGCAATTATGCTGGCTCGATATTTCATAAAATTCAAATGTAATTCCTTAGCGAATTTTTTTGTAATTAGTTGGGTTGGTCTTCCAGGTTGTTTTTCCATAATGATTTTGATTTAATGGGTTAATTGATTGGTAAATAATAGTTTATTGTAATTATTGCAAGCAAAAATATTTTAAACACCTAAAATTGACAAGGGGAAATGTACCCTTTTTCTTAGGGTAAATTTATTTAAAAATTTGGGTTAAAGTACTGTTTTGTAGTAATTTATAAAAAATCAATTTTACATCGTTCCTTTTTGTGCACAAAAATGGATAGGCGAAATCTGAAAAGCCTGTTAAAAGAGTAAGAGTTAATTATAATACTAAAAATTATGAGTTTATATCATGAAGTTTTTCAGGGAGAATCATTCAGCGAAGACAATTACTTCGAAGCTGTACGATATGTATTAGGACCAGAATATTCTAATTTAAACGAAAGTGAATTAGAAGATGTCCTATTATCACGAGTAGATCAAATGTCTGAAAGTGAAGCAGAAGGATTTTGGTCAAGTTTAGGAAATGTAGCCAGCAGTATTGGTTCTGGAGTTTTGCGCGGTGTATCTGCAGTTGCTCCAATCGCGGGAACTGCTATAGGTACTTATTTTGGAGCACCACAGATTGGCGGAGCAGTAGGAGGTTTGGTGAGCAACTTGGCAGGATCTGCAAGTACAGCTTTAGATAACAACCGTCAGCAGCAACGCCGACCAGCTCCGCAACAGCAGTACAGACCAGCTCCGCAACAACCACAACACAGACCATCTCCACCATCACAGCCATCACCAATCAGACAAGCTTGGGGCAATACAACCCGCTATTTAGCAGATGCCGGCAGAGCAGCACTTCCTGCCATTCAGCAATATGTGCAGGATAATCCAGTACAATTGCGTCCGCAGGCAGCACAGGATATTGGCAGAGTGCAAGGACTATATAATCAGCTGGGAGGTGTTATTAATAATCCTCAATTTCAAGCAGGCCAAGCACAGCAAAGCCTGGGAACTGCGAGTCCAAATGCACCAATAGAAAGTCATTCTTTTGCAGAATTGATAGAAAGTGTTAATTATTTGACTGAGAATATTTTATACGAGTATTACAACGGAGGATTAATTCCGACCGAGGATTACTATGTAGACCAATATGGCCAGTTTGTGGGCACAAATACTCCTAACCGAATCAATAGACTTGAAAATTCTATTGCAAGTTTATAAAACCTAAAAGTTATAACAATGGATGCTTATTTAGAATATTTGAAAGAACACAATCCTGAAATGGCTAAATATTTTGAGCTTATGCAGCCTATGATGGAAAAAAAAGAGCCTGAAGAGGAAAAAGAAATTCCAAAAATTGATGCAGTACTTGAGGAAAGAATCAAGAAATTAAAAAAAATCAATCACAAACTTTTTACCATTATCGAAGGTTTAAAATTTCAATTGGAATTTGAGTTAAATCAAAATGATGATTTAGCAAAAGCAATTGGCGCCTGCACCGAATGTTTTGGAGAAAACATAGATTGTCCAGAATGTTTCGGAACAGGAAAACCAGGCAACAGCATTCCAGATTTTATTCTTTTCAATAAATATATTCAGCCAGCCATCCAGAAATATAACAAACATTATTTCAATAAAAATTAATCATTAAAAACTAAAATTATGAGTTATTTCGAAAGTTATTTAGACGAAGATTTATTAAATGAAGATTATTTCAATGAAGATCTTTTAGGCGAAGATTTATTAGAAAGCTATGACGAAAGCTTTGATGAAGCTGCAAAACGCAGACGACCTTCGACAAGAGGAATTAGACCTAACGTAAGTTCAGCGGTGAAACAAAGATCAAACTTTGGAAAAGCACTGAGCGGAAGAGCCAATGATTATGCTACAAAAAGCGAGCTTAAAAAATCATTAGATGCCATTTCAAACCAAGTTAATGAACTTAAAAAGACTTCATTGGCAACAAATAAAGCTTTGGTTGCATTAGATCAAAAACATACAGAATTTGCAAAAATAGACGCACGTAAAGGCGATAACCAGACTAAGGTTTTAAAAAACATGCAAATGATGAGTATGATGGGATCATTGCTGAATCAGCCAAAATTAGTAACAGAAAATCTTGAAGTTACTGGTACAGGAAGTGATTCTAAAATTATAGCGAAAGACGGTAAAAATCCTATTTATGTGGATCAAACATTGTCTCTACTATTACCAATGCTGACCACTATGGGAGATTCAGGTTCTGGAAAATCTGACAACTCAAACATGATGCTGCCATTAGTATTAATTATGTCTCAAAATAAAGACAATACAAACAACAACAACATATTGCCTCTTGCAATGGTGATGATGATGAATAAGTAAATGTAGAAAGGGCGATTGCTTCCCAATTGCCCTTTTATTTCTATTAACCTTAAAATTATGAAACGATGAATCCATTTAATTTATTAATCAATTATTTTATTGCAAACAGCAGAGCGACTTTTTACAACGTTCCTGGAAATCAAGAAATAACTAATACTGCACTTTTAGCGGGCGTAGTTTCTGAAAATCCATTGTTGAGTTATTTACTTATAGAGAACAAAGCAAAAGATGAAGGAGATAAGTTTAATGCTTCTGCAGCTGCCTCACCGCAAACCCGACCTGGTTTGCCAGCACCTAGTAGTGGTCCTATAATAAATACACCAAATCCTGCTGAAACACCAACAGGATCACCAGTAAAAGGAACATCAACAGCTGATTTTGTAACCTTAGAAGCAGTAAAAAATGAGATTTCAATAAGTACTCAAAATTTGAAAGATGAGCTTTTTAAAATTTCAGAAAAGAATAAAGCGGAAATAACTAAAAATTTCACAGACAGTTTAAATTCCAAAATTGAGCTACTAACAAAGAGTAATGATGCTTTAAGTATTTCTATTTTGGAAATCAAACAACGATTGAATGAAATTTCAACTAATCCACTAGGACCAGATAATACTTTGCCTGTTAAAGGTTTAGCAAATCAGAAGGCATCGACTAAAAACGAACCAAAATGAAAACCGCTGTCTCTAACCAAGAAACCATTCGTTTAGATAAGATTGAAAAAACAACTATGCAAATCCTGAAAAAAATTAATTCTATTCGCCCTAATTTTTTTTCCAGCAGCTTGAAATTCTCTAAAAAAGCAGAGGAAGAAAAGGAATTGTTGTTTAAGGAATTAATTCCAGAAAAGATTTTTTCAATCGATAAAACATTGGAATTATTGAGTCAGATATCAGATCATGCCAACTTTTCGAAACTGGATCAAAAAGATCAGGATTTTATAGTAAGATTGAAAAATATGGATCTTAAAAACAGTCATTATCTAAGCGAAATTATCAATTTTTTTACGCAGGGACATGGAATAGATGTGATTTTCTTTTTAGCAGAAGACAATGTTTTTTTCAATTATTTAAATTCTCAGCTTTTTGATATTACTTATAAGCTAAATCTTATTCCTGTTCAACCTTAAATTCAAGCAAATGGATCCAAGACTTAAAATAATATTATATGGCAATCCTGATGAAGAATTATCCTTGTTGATGCGTGTAGAAAAAGAAAAAGAATATCCAGATCATTGCAAGATTATTTCAGAATTTGGAACCGTTGTGAGCATCAGAACACAGCGACGTTTTTTATGTTCGATTTACAACAGCAAAAAAGTAAAAAGCCTAAAAGCTCCGAGTGTTGTTCCCGCAAATGACGGAATTGAACTGCAGCCTGAAACTAAGATTTTAGATAAAAAAAATGATGTCATAGACGACACTGTCTCGAATGTTGTGTTTGGAATTATTGATTTCGGTTTCGATTTTACGCATCCAGATTTTATAACGAATGGGAAAACACGTTTTGAAAAAATTTGGATCCAGTCTGACAGATATGACGGCAATGAATTTGGCTATGGACGAATTGTAACAAAAGCACAAATTAATGAGGCATTGTTGGATGATTTTCCGTTTAAAAAACTGGGATATCATCCCGGAAAATCGGATTTGTTTGGAAACGGAACTCATGGTACTCACGTACTCGGAATTGCTTGCGGAAACGGTGCCGTTGCACCCAAAAGCTTCGCGCCGAATGTGCCAATAATAGCGGTTGATATGGGAACTAATCTCGTAAACGGATCAAATCTTTCATTGGGTGATTCTGTAAAAGGAGCAGAAGGTTTATGTTTTATTACGACTGAAGCTGGTAAAAGACCGCTTGTAATAAATATGAGTTTAGGCGGACATGGCGATGCACATATGGGGAAAACTTTATTCGAACAAATCATTGATCATATTGTAACGACAAGAAAAGGAACGGCAATCGTGCAAAGTACAGGAAATTATCATCAGGCAAATGCGCATACTTATGGTGATATTAAATTGAATCAGAAAGTCAAAATTCCTTGGATGTTTAAAAAGCATGATCGTACTCCAAACGAAATGGAGATTTGGTATCATGGAGATGATGTTTTAAGTGTAGATATTTATGATGACGATATGAAGCTGCTATTGTCATCAACGCCTTTTAAGGATGAATTAATTGTTAAAGAAAATGATGAAGTTGGAATTTGCCTTCACAGAAGCAACGAACCCAATACCGGTAAAAATCAGATTAATATTTTAGTGAATGGCAAACTAAAGTCAAAATTTTGGACGATTGAACTGATTGGCAAAACTGTAAAAAATGGCCGCTATCATTGTTATATCGAGCGAGATGACGGAGGACAATCTATTTTTTTGCCTGCAGTGGCAAATAAAACGCATACAACAAACTCGATCTGCAATTCTAAATACAGTATTGTTGTTGGTGCTTATAATCAGAATGATGATGCAAAACCTATTTTGTCTTTCAGCAGTTCCGGTCCAACGGCAGATGGGCGAATGAAACCCGAAGTCGTTGCGCCTGGTTTTAAGATAAAATCATCTTGTTCGTCTTCGAGCAGAGAAAATAGAGCGTCTAATAAATTAACGTCTAAAAGCGGGAGCAGCATGGCATCGCCTTATGTGGCATCTTTAGTTATGAAAATTCTAGAAAAAGAACCGCATCTTGATATTATTTCAATACGAAAAAAACTTTTTGATGCTTGTGATACTGCTTTTTTTAAAGATAGCAATTTAGAGGTCTTTAGAGCTGGACACGGTTATGTCAATCCAAATAAAATAAAATAAATACCATGGAAAATTTAGTTTCAAATACCCCGATTATAAATCGAAATTCTCGCATTGCCAATACATTAAGCAATAGCGTTGGACTCAATGCTGTAAACAATGCATTAGATGTGTTGCAAATTCAAAATTTTTTAAAAGGATTGGGATATCCCGTACAGACTAACGGTACAATTGTAAACAGTCAAACCGATACTACAATTATTTCTATTTTAAATTTCCAAGCAAACAATAGGATTCAAGTTACTGGAAACATTCACCCAGATGACAGTACTTATAATGCTTTAAAACAATTAAATAGTGTAAGTCCTTCGCTGGCCGAAGGAGAAGATGAATCACTGCATCAGCCATTTTTGACTAACTCTTTTCTATTTAGAAGAAGCGCCGGAAATGCCAATACATTAAATGTCATTTTTGAAGGAGATTCTTGGCTGGATTATCCTGTTCCGAGAATCTTAGATTTATATGATACAATTACCGATCGAAATCAGAGTCTAAATTTGAATTGTCTTCACTTGGCAAAATTTGGAGAAACGACTTCTCAGATGTATGCTGATAGAACTCATTTTGTACAATATGTAAGCGGTTATCGAATTGATAGAATTTATTTTAGCGGAGGCGGAAATGATGTTTTTCCTCAGCTTGGGAGAATATTAAATGCCGGAGTAACGACTTTTAGCTCTAGTTTTTTTACAGATCAGGCAAAACTGACTGAGCTTAGAAGTTTGTCTGGCGATGCTTTATATCAAAAATGTATTCTGTACAAAAGATATTTAAATACAAATACGTTTGATACTGCGCTTTTTAATTCAACTAACCTCAATGCTATTTTCAGTACCATTATGCGAAACTATCTTGGTTTTGGAAGTATTGTAAACGCGCATTGTACACCAAACACTATATTTTATATGCACACTTACGACTATCCTTTGTTTAAGCTGGGCGTAAGACCTTCAATTGTTGGTGTTGATTTGCCTTTAGGGCCTTGGATAAAACCTGTTTTCGATCGTTTAGGTATTGCAGATGAAATTTTGAGATCGTATATCATTATTCGATTATTGGATAGATTTTACGCTCTCTTGTGCCAGATCAAAAATCATTTTGGGTATTATGGTTATCGCTTTCAAAGCCGAATTATAGATTACCGCGGACTTTTAAATTCGTCTGAATATTGGAGAGATGAAATCCATCCAAATTCAGCAGGAGCAAGGAGATTGTCAACTCGAGTTAATTTTTAGTAGTATGAAAGTAAAGATTTTAATTACGAGAATCCTTTTCTTTATACTGGTATTATTTTTAAATTCATGCAACAAAATGGAAAGTGATGAAATTTTTTCAGGAAAGTACACTGCTGTAAATTCAGGAAGTAATGCCAAGTTGACATTGAAATCTCAAGATGATATCATCTCGGGTACTATTGTCTTAGATGGCAAACTTGCCAAAATAAAAGCGACAAGAACAGATTTGTCTTTTAGCGGAATTTTATTTGATGAATTTACAAATCAGGGATGTGCTGTGAAAGCCATTCAGGAAGGAAAAGTTTTAAAATTATCAATTATACTGCCATTATCAGATCAAGCTATAGTTTTTAATTTTGAAAAAGAAAATTCTGAATCACCATTATCTTTTAAAGAAGAAGGGGAAAAGAATTCAATGTTAGTAGGAACTTGGCGCTATACAGATGTTATAAGCAGTGGAAGCGGAGAATTTTATGCATCAATTGCTACAGATTATTTTTTCGAATTTAATGCAGATGGCACTGTTTTGACTTGGACAGGAAAAAGTGGAGGAGGAACGAGAGATGTTTCGTTGCAGAGCGGAGAAGGTCAAGCCAATAAATTGGGCTGGTATACAACCGATAAAACAATACATTTTGTGGATTTGACAACAAAAGAAGAATCTCAGGCAACCTTTTATGCAGAAAGTAATAGAGTTATGTTTTCTAATGGCAATAACAAAAGAGTCTACGAAAGAATTCGATAAAGGCAAAATGGCTTTTAAAAAAAATCCCGATTCATAACGAATCGGGATTTTATATTTATAAATGTTTTATCTCAAACTTGCTCCAAGTTCAGTCTCAAAAGTCTGTTGCAGTTTTGACATGATTTTGTCAATTTGAGAATCAGTTAATGTTTTTGTATTATCCTGAATGGTAAAACTCAATGCATATGATTTTTTTCCTTCCGGAAGATTCTTTCCTTCATAAACATCAAATAAATTAACATCTTTTAAAAGTGATTTTTCAGTTTGTTTCGCCAAATTAAAAATACTTTCATACGTTGTATTCTGATCAATCAATAAAGCTAAATCTCTTCGAACTTCTGGATATTTTGGAATTTCAGAATATTTAATTTTTCCAGTAATAATTTTCAGAATCAAATCCCAGTTAAAATCAGCATAATAAACATCTTGTTTTATTCCGAAATGTTTTAATATTGATTTTTTAACCACACCCATTTCTACTAATGTATCATTGTTATAGCAGATTGATGTTCCTTCTGAAAAAATATCAGATTGTACTGGAGCATTCGAAATTTTGTCAATTCCTAAACGAGATATAATTCCTTTTACATATCCTTTTAATAAAAAGAAATCAGTTGTTTTTTGAGGATTTGTCCAGCTTTCTTTATTTCTGTTTCCAGAAATCAATAAAGTCAAATGTTTATGTTCCTCATATCCGTTAAGATATTTATGGTATGATTTGCCAAATTCAAATAATTTTAAATCCGAATTTTTTCTATTAATATTATATGAAATTGCTTCTAAACCCGAAAACAGCAATGATTGACGCATAGTCGATAAATCACTGCTCAACGGATTAAGCATGGTAACATTGTGCTCTTCTTTTAGTGAAGCTGAAAGTTTAGCATAAGCAGCAGTCGTCAAAGAATTTGCCATCATTTCATGAAAACCCTGAGAATTTAGTTGCGATGCAATAACATTTTGCACTTTATAATCTTCAGTTCTTGGAGAGTTTGCTACCGTTGCATTGAATTTTTTAGAAAATTCGATGTTGTTGTAACCGTAAACTCTTAATATTTCTTCGATTACATCAATTTCACGCTGTACATCAACTCGATACGCCGGAATTGTCAATCCTAAACCTGAATCTGAAACACTGTTTACTTTAATATCTAAAGAAACCAATATTTTCTTAATAGTATCTTTTGGAATTTCCTGTCCGATGATTTTAGAAACATGGCTAAAATTTAATAGCACAGAGAAATCTTCAACTTTTTTAGGATAAACTTCAACAACGTCAGAAGTCAATTTTCCGCCAGCCACTTCTTGGATTAAAAGAGCAGCACGTTTTAGTGCATATTCTGTAATTGTTGGGTCGATACCTCTTTCAAATCTAAAAGAAGCGTCTGTATTTAATCCGTGTCTTTTTGCTGTTTTACGAATGCTCACAGCATCAAAATAAGCACTTTCTAAAAAGATAGAAGTTGTACCATCTGTAACTCCAGATTTTTTTCCTCCAAAAACACCAGCAATACAAAGTGGTCCTTTTTCGTCGCAGATCATCAAATCTTCTGCATGTAATGTTCTTTCAACATCATCCAAAGTAGTAAATTTTGTTCCTTCAGGAAGTGTTTTTACAATTACCTTTCCGCTGATTTTTGCAGCATCAAAAGCGTGCAGAGGCTGTCCTAATTCATGTAAAACATAATTAGTAACGTCAACAATATTATTTTTCGGAGTCAATCCAATAGCTTTTAAACGATCTTGAAGCCAAGCTGGAGATTCTTGAACAGTAATTCCAGAAATGGTTACACCGCAATATCTTGGTGCTAAATGAGGTTCTTCAACATTCACATCAATTTTCAAGGTGCGCATGTCAACTCTAAAATTACTTACCGAAGGGGTAATCAATTCTACGTTAACACCGCGCTGCAGCATTCCTGCTCTCAAATCACGTGCAGTTCCAAAATGACTCATAGCATCAGCACGATTAGGAGTTAACCCAATCTCGAATACTTCGTCATTTGCAATTTTAAAAACTTCTGCTGCTGGAGTTCCAGGAACTAAGGCTTCATCAAGAATCATAATTCCGTCGTGGCTTGTTCCAAGACCTAATTCATCTTCGGCACAAATCATTCCATGACTTTCCTGTCCGCGAATTTTGCCTTTTTTTATAGTAAATTCTCCACCATCTTTATCATATAAAACTGTCCCAATAGTTGCAACAGGAACTTTTTGTCCTGCAGCGACATTTGAAGCACCGCATACAATCTGAATTGGAGCTTCTAAACCAATATTTACCGTTGTAACTTTCAATCGATCAGCATCAGGATGTTTTTCGCAAGTCAGTACGTGTCCTACAACAACTCCCTGCAAACCTCCTTTTACCGATTCGTATTTCTCAACAACTTCAACTTCCAAACCTAAATCTGTAAGTAATTCTGAAGTTTGTTCTGAAGTCCAGTCTGTTTTAATAAATTGTTTTAACCAGTTGTAAGATATTTTCATTTTAACTTTTTTATTCTTGTACGAGGGTGTAAATATAAGGATTGATCGCCGGAGTTGGAAACAATTTTTTTGTTTTTTGCCTTAAAAATATGCCGATTATCAGAATTTAAAAACAATATTTAAAAACTAAAAGTTTCTAAAACGGCTTGTAATAATTTATAAAGCTCACGATAAAAGAATATTAAATCAATTCTTCAACATGTTTTTTAATGTTTTCTGAGATTTTTTTGATCGGAAGATCGTTTTCATCATCGCCAAAAGGATCTTCAATTTCTTCAGCAATCAATTCTAAACTAGCTAGAACATAGAAGATAAAAACAACAACCGGAACAACATAATAACCTAAGCTTAAAGAATATCCAAAAGGCAAAGTCATGATGTAAAAGAAAATGAATTTTTTGATAAAAGCACTATAAGAGTAGGGAATAGGCGTATTCTTGATTCGCTCACACGCACCGCAGATATCTGTAAAAGCGACCAATTCAGCATTTAAGATGATAAGCTGGTCGCCCGTTATTTTTTTTGATTCGTACAAATCATTGATTTTATGCGACATCATTTTTTTTACCTGATTCGGTTTGTGCTTATGATGGTCAAGTTCTAAATCGACATCTTCAAAAAGTTGTTTTGCCGTTTCAGAATTGTTTAGATGTTTATATAAAATTGAAGCATACGCAGGAATAAACTTTCTAAAAAACTTTCGATCATTTTCATCTTTTAGCATAGCCGAAAGTTTTATAGCAAAATTACGGCTGTTGTTGACTAAAGCACCCCATAATTTTCGAGCTTCCCACCAACGGTCATAAGCAGTATTAGTTCTAAAAACCAGTAAAAGAGAAATTACAAAACCTAATATTCCGTGCATTAAAGGAATATTTTTGATGTAATGATTTTCATCTATACCCAAATATATTACTTCAAAATAGCCCACAAGTCCAGAGTAAATCCCAATCGCAATCATTATAGGAAATAATTGTCGAACGGTATCAGATTTATGAAAATGGAATATAAAACTAAACCATTCTTTGGTGTTGTATGCGATCATTTAATTTGTTTTTAATAACAAATTTAATTTAAAAATTAATATTTCCAGCTAATTCTTTCAAAGCAATTTCAGATAATTTAGCCTCATATTGAGCATTGCTGTAACGCACTTTTGCATTTACATAATTTAATTGAGCTGTTCTGAAATCAAGAGTCGTAATTGTTCCGATTCTGAATTTATCTAATGTAATGTCTAAGTTTTGTTTTGCAATCGCTTCGTTATCTTCTTCTAAATCAATTAACTCTAAATTTGTTAAGTACGTTTGAAAAGCGGTGCTTAATTGGGTATTCAAAATCATATTTTGCTGTTCTATAGCAATCTGAGAATTTTCGATTTGAATTTTTGCTACTTTTTCATTTCGATGCTGATTAAAACCGTCGAATATATTTAATGTGGCATTAAAGCCATAATTGAAACCTTTTGATGAAGATTGGCTTGTAAAACCTAAACTTGATTGATTTTCAGCAAAATTATAGCCTGAAGTCAAATTAACGATCGGGTAGCGGTCTGCTTTTATTTGTTTAAGCTGCAATTCTGCAATTCGTTTGTTTATTATTTGAGATTCTAATGCTGGAT
The DNA here is from genome assembly GCF_015350695.1 of Flavobacterium sp. MR2016-29. NCBI lineage: Bacteria > Pseudomonadati > Bacteroidota > Flavobacteriia > Flavobacteriales > Flavobacteriaceae > Flavobacterium > Flavobacterium sp. MR2016-29. Next base: position 242,315 of record NZ_JADKPU010000001.1, on the reverse strand, counting down.
TTTGTTTTTGTGCCAAATTGATTAAGTCTGCTAAAACAAGAGTATTGTCGACAGTCACCAAATCAGTTACTTTGAAATCTATTTTCGGATCACGCGCTAAATATTGATTCAATAAAATTTTAGCATTTGCATAGGATTCTTTTTGTCTCAATAAGGCAACTTGATCAGAGTTTAAGTCAACTTGCGCATTTAAGACTTCTAATTTTGAAGCTTTTCCAATACTGAAACGGTTTTGTGCCAATGTTAATCTTTGCTTCGAAATTACGATCGTAGTATCTAAAGCTGACAGTTGATGCTGTTGCTGTACTAAGTCGTAGTAAGCTGAATTTACTTGCCCGATTTTAACTAAAATCGTTCTTTTTAATTCAGCATCGCCCAATCTTTGAAGTTCTTTTAATTGGTCTAATCTAGCAAACATTTTCATTCCGTCAAAAACGGTCCAGCCTAAACTGACCCCATAATTTAAACTATTGTTTTTGGCATTGTCCAAAGAAGTAGAAGTGCCGTCCTGACGTGTTTGAGATGAGTTTGTAACGCTGTTATTATCTGTAATTGAAGCTGCTGCACTTGGCAGCATTCCAGCATTTCCAATGGTAACATTTGTTTCGCTTATTTTAGAATTGTTTTTGGCGATCTTAATCTCAAAATTATTCTCTAAAGCTATTTTCATAGCATCTTCAATAGTCAAAACTTCCTGAGCATTTATTTTTGTAATGCAAAGGAAGAATAATATTAAAATGCGGTATACAATTTTAGTATTCATATGGATTTTCTTTTGCCACAGATTCACGAATGTTATGATTAACTCGTGAATTTGTGACCAATAAATTATTTACTTTCTTTTTCGTATTCTTCAATATGGTCGAATTCAGGATAATGTTTTCTAGCTTTAGACCACATTAAATAAATCGCCGGAATTACAAAAAGTGTCAAAGCCAAAGAGAAAATTGTTCCCCCTACAATTACAACTCCCATTCCGATTCTGCTTGTCGAAGCTGCTCCAAGCGACATTGCAATTGGAAGCGCTCCTAAAGCAATCGCTAAACTTGTCATTAAAATAGGACGCAAACGTGCTTCTGAAGCTTCTAAAATAGCTTCTAGTTTAGGTTTGCCTTGTTCTCGCAATTGATTCGCAAATTCAACAATCAAAATACCATTTTTCGTTACTAGACCAATAAGCATTACGGTACCAATCTGACTGAAAATATTCCAAGTCTGGTTGAACAGCCATAATGAAAATAAAGCTCCCGCAACCGCCATTGGTACTGTTAAAATGATAATAAACGGGTCAATAAAACTTTCAAACTGTGCTGCCAGAATTAAAAAGATTAATAATAAAGCTAATCCAAAAGCGAATGAAGTATTCGAGCTGCTCTCTACGAAATCTCGAGATTCTCCACTTAAATCAGTTGTAAAACTTTGGTCTAAAACTTTTGATTTAATTCGGTCCATTTCTTCAATACCGTCGCTGATACTTTTCCCTGGCGCCAAACCTGCTGATACTGTTGCCGACATGTATCGGTTATTATGGTACAATTGTGGCGGATTGCTTTGTTCTTCAACCTTAACAACATTATCCATTTGAATAAGCTGTCCGCTTTTATTTTTAACAAATATCGATGTCAAGTCCAGAGGTTTAGAACGATCTTTTTGATCAAACTGGCCAATTACCTGATATTGTTTTCCGTTTTTAATGAAATATCCAAAACGCTGACCGCTTAACGAAAGCTGTAAAGTCTGGGCAATATCCATTATAGAAATACCTAAACTCTCTGCTTTTTCACGATCGATACTTACGTTGATTTCTGGTTTGTTAAATTTCAGGTTTACATCTGTTGTTGAGAAAACGTCACTTTTACCTACTTCATCCATAAAAACAGGAATTTTTTCTCGTAGTTTTTCAAAAGTCGGAGCCTGAATAATATATTGTATAGGAAGTCCTCCACGTCTGTTTACAGCAATTGTAGGCTGTTGTGTTACAGATGTTTTGGCACTAGGATATTTTTTAGTCCATTTTGTTAATTTATCTGCAATATCTTTTTGCGATTTTTTTCGTTCATCAACATCTTTTAATGTTAACCTTACCAATCCTGAATTCACTGAATTCGAACTAAATCCAGGTGAAGTAATAACCAAACTCACTTTTTTCTCCGGAATGGAGTCATCAATAAGTTTCGAGATTTCCTGCATAAAACGATCTGTGTATTCATATGAAGATCCTTCTGGAGTTGTCATACGCATGGTTACAGAACTACGGTCATCGTAAGGAGCTGTCTCTTTTGGCAGAATTGTAAAAAACAAATAAATCAATCCAAAACAAACAATTAGGATAGGAAAACTCAGCCATTTTTTAGCTATGAAACGCTGCAATGAATCGGCATAGCCGCTATTTAATTTTTCGAAAAATGGTTCAGTTTTAACGTAGAATTTTGACTTTTTCTGTTCGCCGCCTTTCATTAAATACGCGTTTAGCATTGGCGTTAAAGTTAAGGATACAAAAGCAGAAATTAATACCGCTGCGCCAATTACTACACCAAATTCTCGAAAGAGTCGGCCTACGAAACCTTCTAAGAATATTACAGGCAAAAATACTGCAGCAAGTGTTACCGAAATCGAAATTACAGCGTAGAAAATTTCGTTAGAACCTTTTATTGCTGCTTCAATTGGCGACATCCCTTCTTCTACCTTTTTGAAAATGTTTTCCGTAACTACAATTCCATCATCCACAACTAATCCAGTTGCCAAAACAATAGCCAAAAGAGTTAAAACGTTGATAGAGAATCCGAAAAGCCACATAATAAAAAAAGTAGCAATTAATGAAACTGGAATATCAATTAAAGGCCTGAATGCAATGGCCCAATCTCTAAAAAATAAATAAATAATGATAATTACCAGAATGATCGAAATTCCTAAAGTTTCTGCAACTTCAAGAACCGATTTTTTTACGAAAATAGTATTATCAAGAGCGATATTTAATTTGATATCTTTAGGGAGATCTTTCTTTAAGGCATCATATTTTTTATAAAATTCTTTTGAAATATCTAAGTAATTTGCACCTGGCATCGGTACAATTGCCAAACCAATTAAAGGAAGTCCTGATTGGCTTAATTTTGTCTCTAAATTTTCTGGTCCTAATTCGGCACCGCCAATATCGCTTAAACGAACAATTTTATCTCCGTCAGTACGAATAATAATATTGTTAAATTCTTCCGGTTTAGATAAATTTCCAATTGTTTTTACAGTTAATTCTGTATTGTTTCCAGTTAGTTTTCCAGAAGGCAATTCAACATTTTGTGCGTTTAAGGCGTCGCGTACTTCTGCAACGGTACAGCCATAAGCAGTTAGTTTTACAGGATCAATCCACAAACGCATTGCGTAACGTTTTTGTCCCCAAATTTGTACCCCGCTCACTCCTGGAATAGTCTCTAAACGCTGTGAAATTACATTTTCTGCGTAATCACTTAATTCTAAAGAACTTCTAGAGTCACTCTGAACGGTCATCGAAATAATGGCTTCACTATCCGCATCTGCTTTAGAAACTACAGGAGGTGCATCAATATCTTGCGGTAAACTACGGACAGCTTGTGAAACCTTATCACGAACGTCATTCGCAGCTTCTTCAAGATCTTTGTCTAAGTTAAATTCTATGGTAATATTGCTGCTGCCTTGATTACTTGATGAAGTTATATTTCTAATTCCATCAATAGCATTTACAGCTTTTTCGAGAGGTTCAGTAATTTGTGATTCTATAATGTCAGAATTGGCTCCAGTGTAATTAGTTCTGATAGAAACCTGTGCCGGATCAATAGAAGGGAATTCTCGAACACCCAAAAAAGTATAACCAATGAAACCGAATAAAATAATCAAAAGATTCAGTACAATGGTTAAAACGGGTCTTCTTATACTTGTAGTTGATAAACTCATGTGAGGTTTTATTTTAGATAACAGATTTTTAGGTTTCTAATCTCTATTTTCAATTTTGGCTTTAGACTTTAAGACTAAATTATTTTTTTACTTGAACTTTTATAGGAGCTTCATTTTTTAAGGACATAACACCGCTTGTGATCAGAGTATCTCCAGCTTTTAATCCTGATAAAATCAAAATAGAAGAGTCTGTTCTTGTTGTAGCGTCTACCATAACTTCTTTGGCTTGACCATTATTTGCGATATAAACCTTTTTACCGTCTTGTACAGGTACGATAGCTTCTGTAGGAACAACAATTGCGTCTTTAATAATGTTTAAAGGCAATTTAACATCAGCAAATGTTCCAGGAAAAAGTTTTCCATCGATATTATCTGCAATAGCACGAATTTTTAGCGTACGTGTTGCTACTTCAATTTCAGGTTCAATCGCATAAATTCTGCCTGAATATACTTTGTCAGATCCTGAAACAGAAAAATCGATGTTTGATCCTGATTTTACTTGTGCAGCATATTTTTCAGGAATAGAAAATGTAATTTTTAATTTTCCGGTATTTACTAATTTTGCTACTAAAAGAGTTGGCGTAATATAGGTTCCCGGCGAAATAGAACGCAAACCAATTTTTCCTGAAAAAGGTGCTTTTACAGAAGTTTTTGCAATTTGTGCCTTAATTAATTGAGTTTGAGATTTCATTGAAGCATAATCAGCATTTGCAACATCAAATTCTTCTTGGCTTATGGCTTCTTTTTGCAGCAGTAATTTTGCTCTTCTTTCATTTTCTCCAGCTAGTCCTTCTTTGGTTTGTGCCTGTTTTAATTGTGCTCTTAATTCAATATCATTGACCTTAAAAAGTACTTGACCTTTATTTACATAAGTTCCTTCGTTAAAATAAATCCCTTCAACAATTCCTGAAACTTCGCTTCTAATTTCGATTTGCTCATTGGCTTCAATTGATCCTGATAAAGATAAATTGTTGTCAAAAGTGGTTGTTTTAACAACTATTCCAGTTACAGTTGTTGGTTTGTCTTTGTCGCCAGACTTTTTAGATTCGTCATTTTTACTTTTGTTAGATACCACTCGGTAGGCGATAAATCCTCCAATGCCAATAATTAACAGGGCGTAAATAAGATTTTTTACTTTCATAAAATTTGAGGTAAATGTATTTTTTGGTGTATGTTTTAGTAAGCTTACAAATTTAACTTTTTGAAGCGAAAACGTAATACGTTAGCGTTTATTTAACATTTGTATGTACAAGTTTTTTGATTGGCTTAACATTTAGATCGTTTTTGTTTACAATGGTTTAATGCAGAGGTAAAAAAAATAAATTTTTAATGATCTTATGTAATTTAAAGTTATAAGTAAATGTGGTAAATTATTTATAAAAACTAAATTTAAATAAGTTTTTACTTATAAAAAAGGTATAATTACTCATTTTTAAAGTAAGGAAAAACCTATTTTTATTTTTTTTATTGTATTTTGTCTTATTTATTTTGCAGTTTATCGATTTTATTTGTAACATTGATAACGTTAAACAAAACAGATTTCTTTTTGTCGGAAAATTAACGTTTAAAACATGAAAGCGTTGATTAATGTAGTATTTTTATTTGTTTTTAGTTAAATTTTATACTTTGTAAAATAAAATAATTAACAACTGTTTATATTTTTAAAATTAAATCTCTGCTGTTTATGGTAAAAAAGTTACTTTTAGTGCTATGGTTTGCCTTATTAATTGTAGCTGTTTCTACTTTGTTTTGGCAAAACGAATTTAAATATAGTTTGCCTACACCAGTTCCACAAAATTACCGTGAGATAGCCATGGGAAGTAAAATTGATTTAAAATGCTGTGCAACTGATCAGAGACCTATTTTTATTCACTTTTTTAATCCAGATTGCCCTTGTTCCCGCTTTAATATTCCTCATGTAAGCGGATTGATTAAAAAATACGGTGATCGAATTAACTTTAAAATTGTAGTGCTAAACAAAGAAAAGAGCTTTACAATTCAAGAAATCCAAGAAAAATTTGATGCCAAAATTCCTGTTTATTTTGATGAAGGTATAGCGCGAAACTGTGGTGTTTATTCAACGCCTCAAGCTGTTCTTGTTGATGCTTCTCAAAATTTATACTATCGAGGCAACTATAATAAAACAAGATATTGTACCGATGCTAAAAGCAATTATGCAGAACAAGCCATCGATTCTTTATTAAGTAAAACAAATGCCCCTTCATTTGATGCTTTAGCTCTCAGAGCTTATGGATGTTCGCTACCAAAATGCACTAAATAAATCTATCCCTAACTAATTACCTAAAATTTATGAAAACAAAAGCTAGTTTAAATGAACAGGATTACCTGCACAATTTTATGTCTACAATGACACAAAAATCAGATACTATTATTAATTATGTTCTTGCTGCCTATTTTCTTCTCGGAATCGCATTGTCTTTTAAATATGACACTTGGGAAATTGGAGCAGGAGTAGGAACTTTAAATTTGCTTGCTTATTATTCAGCTAAATTTTTTCTCAAAAACTCCAAATTTTATCAGTATGTTCTTTCTGTAGTTTTGGCTGTTTTTATGGCACAGTATATTTATCAGATGCATGGTTTGTTCGAAATGCACTTTACCGTATTTATCGCCAGTACGATCTTAATTATTTATCAGAACTGGAAGCTTCAAATTCCGCTTACGCTTTTGGTAGTCTTGCACCACGGAGGTTTGGCTTACTTGCAAAATTTTGTTTACAATGATGCGAACGGACCACAAATTTATTTTTCGCAGGTTAATTTTGATTTAGAAACTTTTCTGATTCACGTTATTCTTGCAGCAGTTGTATTTTTTATGAATGGGTATTGGGCATACTATTTTAAAGAACACAGTCAGAATCATATTTCTAAAATTTCTGATGAATATGAATTGGAAAATATGAAATTGGCTTCGGCAAAATACAGCTCGATGTCAGCTACAAAAGAGTACAATGATTTTATTCACAGAACAACTTTAGATTTAAAAATGCCTGTAAACTCTGTATTAAAACTAATTGATGTTTCTAAAGGGCATACAGACAATGATAAGCTTTTAAGTTATTTAGAAATGATGAGAGAAAGTGCCAAAAAAATTGATGATTTAGTTAATGATATTCACTTTAAATCAACCAGTAACAGAGGTACAAATTAAAAGCAGAATTAATTAGAATAATACTTTATAAAATTTAAAAGTACAAGCAGAATTGTAATTACATATCAATTTTAAATACAAAATTATGGATAGCAGAATTACCCGCCCGACTCCATCAGACAGAGAGGTTGATTGGAATAAGAATAAAGTATTACTCAGCAAAACAGACACAAAAGGAACTATTTTATACGCCAATGAAGATTTTATTGATGTTTCTGGATATGATGAATTTGAGCTTATTGGTCAGCCACATAACATAATACGTCATCCTGATATGCCAAAAGTGATTTTTAAATTCTTGTGGGATAGTATTAAATCGAGTAAAAATATTCATGCCATCATCAAGAACATGTCTAAAACGGGCAGATATTATTGGGTAATTACCGATTTTAAGATTATTGCCGATTCTGATGGAGAAATCGTTGGTTATTTTGGAACACGAAAATCTGTTCCAGAGGATATAATTGTAAAATTTATTGAGCCGTTGTATAAAAAACTTTTGCACATAGAGGAAGCCAGTGGTATGCTAGCGTCTGAAGAATATTTAGTTGGTTTTTTAGAAGAGCGAAAAAAAACATACATGGAATATATTGATCATCTAATAGCAACTGGAAAAGATGATAAAAATAAAATAAGCAAAGGTTTATTCAACGGACTTTTTGAAAAGAAAGACCCTCCAAAAAAGTAACTTAATAATGCTTCACTGTATCCGGTAGAATATTCAAAATTTAAAATTTGCACCCCAACAAATCAAAATCAAGTTTACAATAGTAAATGAATATTTTAGAGTTAATAACAAACTATGTGATGCAGTGAAGTATATTTTTTTGTTTCAGGTTTCAAGTTTCAAGTTTCAGGTTTCAGGTTTCAGGTTTCAGGTTTCAGGTTTCAGGTTTCTTTGCACCTATGAACCTTTGCCTCTTTGAACCTTACTAAGAAATATAATTCCAAATATTCTTCTTCTTAGTCAATTCAATAAAAACAGCTTTAAGTACAGCATGTTCAGGTTTTGCAAGCGGAGCATCTTCTTTTAATATTTTCATGGCGTAATTTCTGGCTAGGCCCAAAATATCTCGATCGCGAACAATATCGGCAATTTGAAGATTTAGTACACCGCTTTGCTGTGTTCCCATTAAGTCTCCAGGACCGCGAAGTTTAAGATCAACTTCTGCAATTTCAAAACCGTCATTTGTTTGCACCATTGTATCCATTCTGGTTTTGCTGTCAGAACTTAATTTATGGCTCGTCATTAAAATACAATAACTTTGTTCTGCGCCACGACCAACGCGTCCGCGCAACTGATGGAGCTGTGATAACCCAAAACGTTCTGCACTTTCAATAATCATTACACTGGCATTCGGTACATTTACACCTACTTCAATTACAGTTGTGGCTACCATAATATTGGTTTTTCCTTCAGAAAAGCGTTTCATTTCGGCATCTTTGTCAGCCGGTTTCATTTTTCCATGCAAAATTGAAATAGAATATTGTGGTAACGGAAAATCGCGCGAAATGCTTTCGTAACCGTCCATTAAATCTTTAAAATCCATTTTTTCAGACTCCTGAATTAACGGATATACGATATAAATCTGTCTTCCTTTGGCAATTTCATCGCGCAAAAATTTCCAGACTTTCAAGCGATTACTGTCAAATCTATGAACAGTCTGAATTGGCTTTCGGCCTGGAGGCAATTCATCAATTACAGAAATATCTAAATCGCCATACAAACTCATCGCCAAAGTTCTCGGAATAGGAGTAGCGGTCATGACTAAAACGTGTGGCGGAATTTCGTTTTTCTTCCACAATTTTGAGCGCTGTTCTACGCCAAAACGATGCTGTTCATCAATCACAGCCAATCCAAGATTCTTAAATTTAACTTTATCTTCTAATAAAGCGTGAGTTCCAATTAAAATATGCAGACTGCCATTTTCCAGTTCTTCGTGAAGAATTTTTCGTGCAGCTGTTTTGGTTGAACCGGTTAATATTTTAATGTTGATGTTTAAAGTTTGAGCTAATTCAGATAAACCAATAAAATGCTGATTGGCCAGAATTTCAGTTGGTGCCATCAAACACGCTTGAAAACCGTTATCAATTGCCAAAAGCATGCTCATAAAGGCAACAATAGTTTTTCCAGAACCTACATCTCCTTGTAATAATCGGTTCATTTGGGCATTGCTTCCCATGTCTGAACGAATTTCTTTTATTACTCTTTTTTGTGCATTGGTCAAATTAAAAGGCAAATGATTTTGATAAAATTCATTAAAAAATTCACCCACTTTTGTAAACGGATGACCTTTTATTTTATGTTTTCGAATTAGATTTTTGGTAATTAATTGCAGCTGAATAAAGAATAATTCTTCAAATTTTAATCGGAATTGGGCTTTCGCCAAAGCATCAGTGCTTTTTGGGAAATGTATATTGAATAAAGCCGCTTTCTTTGAAATCAGTTTTAATTCCTCAATTAAATAAGGAGGAAAAGTTTCAGTAAACAAAGCTTGAGTTTCAATAAACAATTGTTCCATTAATTTATTGATTGTCCGATTTGAAATGCCTCGATTAGTTAAGGTTTCTGTAGAAGGATAAACTGGCTGCATAGCAGAACGAAGACTTTTTTCGTGCTCGCTCAGCAACTCAATTTCAGGATGCGCCATACTAAACTGGCTTCCATACAAAGAACATTTCCCGAAAATAACCATCGGTTCATTTAATTTCAAACTTTCTCGAATCCATTTATGGCCTTGAAACCAATTCAGATCAATTTGCCCTGTCTCATCCACGAAAGCCGCAACTAAACGCTTTTTGTTTTTGGCAAATTCAACGGTTTTAATATTGATTATTTTTCCAATAATCTGAACTTCTGTTCCTGTATTCTGGAGTTCGTTTATTTTATAATAACGCGTTCTGTCAATATATCTGTTCGGAAAAAAATTTACTAAATCTCCGTATTTATGAATTCCCAATTCCTTGCGAAGCAGCTGGCCACGACTTGGACCAACGCCTTTTAAGTATTCGATTGGAGTTTCTAGAAGATTATTAGACATTAATTTAGATTGTTAGATCTTTAGATTTTAGACTTCTCAGACCAGAGTAATGAAAATAGAGCATATTTTATTCTATATTCTTAGCTGTATTCTCTTTAAAAAGCGAAGATAGATTTTAATTAGGAAATTTAAAAGCGTCATATTCTTTTTGAATGTTAGGCAAGTATTAAAAATATTTTTTAGTGCTTAAAATGGAATTTGTTTGTATACGTATAAATACCTGATTTTAAAAGATATTGATGTTTTTAAATCGTACTTATCCTACATATTAGTATCTTTGATTTATAAGATTTTTACCTTAAAAATAAGTTCCTCTTTTCAATATTACCACCAAAAACACTTAAATCTAATTAAACACTTAATTATTATGGAAACAACCCAATTTACGGAAACAAAACCGCAAAATTCAATTGAAACCCCTTTTAGAGTTGGAAGCTGGCTTCCGTCAGACAAAAAAATTCTTCAAAACTGGATGAATGATTTAATTGACGAAACAGACAAAAATCCGAAAGATTTATTACCTGTAATTGCAGATTTTAAAGCATTTATCGAAAATGATCCAGAAGCTTTTATGTTTTTTAATTTGATGTTCAGTCAGGTTCCGAAAAAATATAAGAAAGATCCAAGCGGCCATAAGCAAGTTAGAGATTATCATCATATGCTGCAGTTGTTTAATACTATTATGACAAATGCACCAGAGTTTAATAAAACCGGTGTTGTTGGTTTTCCTATAAATGCAATTCTAGACTGGTCAATGGGAACGGAAGCGGGATATGCAGCATTTTTAAATAAAAAAGTAAATGAACAATTTAAAAAGATATTAAACGAATGGGGAATTTTCTTGAAATCTGCTGATTCTTGTGTAGTATTAAGCAAAGACCCAAGAAAAGGATGGTTCGGGAAAGATGCGATGGATGCTATGCCAAATTTTGATAAAGAATTTATCTGCCAGCCAGAGCTGGAATATCATGGATTTACATCTTGGGATAATTTTTTTACGCGCGAATTCAGACCAGGACAACGACCTTTGGCAAGTCCAAACGATGATAGTATTATTACAAATGCCTGCGAATCTGCTCCGTACAGAATTGCAGAAAAGGTAAATGCAAGAGACAAATTTTGGATAAAAGCACAGCCATATTCTGTTGAGCATATGCTGGCTGGTGATTCTTTCACATCAAAATTTATTGGAGGAACTATTTATCAAGCTTTTTTAAGCGCACTGAGTTATCATCGCTGGCATAGTCCGGTAAGTGGGACTATTGTGAAAGCCTATACCATTGATGGGACTTATTATGCTGAAGCCATTTCTGAAGGTTATGACGATGCAGGACCAAATGATTCACAAGGATATATTACAGAGCTTGCCACAAGAGCTTTGATTTTTATAGAAGCTGATAATCCGAAAATAGGTCTAATGTGTTTTATGCCAGTTGGTATGGCCGAAGTTTCTTCTTGCGATATTACGGTTTATGAGGGACAGCATGTAAAAAAAGGGGATCAATTAGGAATGTTTCATTTTGGAGGATCAACGCATTGTTTGTTTTTTGGACCACAAGTAAAACTTGCTTTTGATATGCACGGGCAAAAACCTGGATTGAATTCGAGTAATATTCCGTTAAAATCTAAAATTGCTACTGTATTATAATAGGTATAGATAATTGTAAAAATTATTTCAAGACTCTGCTTAAAAGGCAGAGTCTTTTTATTTTATTAATTATAAAAGCAACCATTTAACAAAATTAGCATCTGTATAAATAGATAAAACCTTAAAAACATAACAGATGAAAAAAATTGGAGTTCTTTTAATACTATTATTTAGTATTGTTTCGTGTTCAAGCAATGAAACAGAAACAGATCCTATTGGAACGGATTATTATGGAAAATGGATCCAGTTTGTCGAGGCAAAATATAATGATGATCCAAATCCAAGTCAGGTTTCATATCAATTTAATAAAGATAATACGTTTACAAAAACGCTAAATTATTATGATACAACTACAAATGCATCAGGGACTTTTGAGGTGAATAAAGATGGAAATACTACAGTTTTTGTTTTGACATATACACAGCAAAGTACTATAATTTCGAGCTGTACAGGAGGATTGATAGAAAGTTTAACTTTAGATAAATTTGGACATTTAAACGATAATGCCGGTATGTGCGATCGTTATGGGAAATATAAAAAAGCAAAATAAAAAACGTAAGTTTGCTAAATCATAAAGTATTCAATTTTTGAATACTTTTTTTGCTTTAAACCTTAAGTATGAAAACACATTTAGCACTTTTACGCGGCATCAACGTTTCTGGTCACAATATGATGAAAATGGAAGCTTTGAAAACAATGTTAGAAAATATTGGTTTTCAGAATGTGAGAACCTATTTGCAATCTGGGAATGTTTTTGTTGATAGCGAAGAAGATGCCTCAAAAGTAGGTTTTATGATTAAACAGGAAATTTTTAAGGTTTTTGGACATGAAGTTCCAACGATTGTGATTACGAAAGAAGATTTAGAATTGTGCTTTAAAAATAATCCTTACTTAATAGAAAAAGACATTGATACTAAAAAATTATATGTTGCTTTTGTATCTACTGCGTTGAAAAGCGAAAATATAAATGATTTGAAAATCAGTCAGTTTAAACCCGATGAAGCGAGTATCGACGGAAACAGAATTTTTATTAAATATGCTGTTGGAGCCGGAAAAACTAGATTAGAAGGTAAATACATTGAGAAAAAACTAAACGTTATAGTAACAATGCGCAATTGGAATACAGTTACAAATTTGTTAGCGATGTATTCTGAGTAATTTTTTTTCCACGAATTAAATCAATTTTCACAAATCAATTAGTTGAAATTAGTTGCAAACTTTTTTATTTAGTTACTAAATCACAATACCAAAATCCAAAATCAAAAGCATCACTGGCACTTGTGTCGCAAGCTTTATCTGATGAATCATCCGTTTTAGATCGTTCGTATTTGCGGTAAACGATTTCACCAATTTCAAAATTTATTGGTTTAGAAAAGATTGGTCCGTCAAAAGTAAAAGTATGAAATTCGCCATTTTCACCACAAACATCAACATTTTCGGGTAAATCATTTATAAAATCCTGATCGATAATTCGGCCAACAAAACTTTTGTCTAAATAACGTTCGTTGACGCAAACGACAATCGTTTTAAATCCTAACGAGAGAAATTCTTGAATCAACTCTTTTGTTGGGATTTTCCAGATCGGAAAAACACCTTCAAAACCTAATTTTGCTAATTGATCTTCACGGTATTTTCGCAGATCTTCTAAAAAAATATCACCAAAAATAGAATGTATAATTCCTTCTTTTTTTAGTTTAGACAAAGTTTGGAACATAACATCTTCGTACACTTCCATAGTGGGCATTTCCGGAATCTGCATGATTTTTAATGGCAAGCCAATACTTTTCGCCTGCGCTTCTAACAATTCAACACGAACGCCGTGCATCGAAATTCGCTGGAACTGCTGGTTGACACTCGTTACTAAATATTCAATTTTATAATCAGGATTTTGCAGTGTTTTGTACAAAGCGAGAGCTGAATCTTTTCCGCTGCTCCAGTTAAATAAGGCTTTTTTTGGTGTTGGCACGTGGTTTTAATTTTCTGTTGTAAACTTACAAATTTCATTCGATTTGTTTGTCAAACCTTTGTAACTTTGAATTTTTGCCTTCAAAATTTATTTCAATGAAATACATCTTTTTATTATTCACAACTTTCATTTTTGCACAGCAAACCCAATTTGTTGATTTTAAATCGGTTTCTGGACAACTGTCGTTAAATGCAAAAGAAAAATCGGTTTCTGGATCTGTCGATTATCAATTTGAAATTTTAAAACCTATTGATACTATTAAACTTGATGCTAAAAATATGGAGTTTTCTAAAGTTCAGATCAATGACAAAAATGTTGTTTTTATAAATACCGGCAAACAATTGCAGATCATTTCTAATTTTATAAAAGGAGAGAATCATTTAACTTTTGAATATGCTGTTAAGCCTAAACAGGCTTTGTATTTTGTTGATATTGAAAATTCTGAAGTGCAAATCTGGACGCAGGGGCAGGGAAGATATACCAGCAATTGGTTTCCGAGTTTTGATGATGTGAATGAAAAACTAATTTTTAATTTAGGAATTTCATATGATAAACAATATCAAGTAGTTTCAAATGGAATTCTAAAAGAAAAGAAAGAAAACGAAAATGTATTTCATTGGCAATATGAAATGGAAAAACCAATGAGCTCGTACTTATTAATGCTTGCGATAGGGAAATACGATAAAAAAGAATGGACGGCAAAATCTAAAATTCCCCTAGAATATTATTTAGAAAATAAAGATGCAAATCGTTTTGAACCCACTTACCGCTATTCAAAACGAATTTTTGACTTTTTAGAAAAAGAAATTGGCATAAATTATCCGTGGAAAATCTACAGACAAATTCCGGTTCGGGATTTTTTATATGCCGGAATGGAAAATACAACTTCAACACTTTTAGCAACACGTTATGTAGTTGATTCTATTGGTTTTGAAGATCGTAATTATACCAATGTCGACGCGCATGAATTAGCGCATCATTGGTTTGGAGATTTAATTACCGCCGAAAACAGTACACATCATTGGCTTCAGGAAGGTTTTGCAACGTATTATGCTGCGTTGGCAGAAAGAGCTATTTTTGGAGACGATTTTTTTTATGCAAAACTATACGATACGGCACAACAAATAAAATTTGCTTCTAGAACAGATCCTAATCCGGTTTTGAATGCAAAAGCAAGCTCATTGACTTTTTACGAAAAAGGTGCTTGGGCACTGTTTGTACTGCATGAATCAATTGGTGATAAAGCCTTTAAAAAAGCAATAAAAAGTTATTTAAAAAAATATGCGTATCAATCTGTAAACACTGAAAATTTCTTCGATGAAATCAAAAAAGTTTCTAATTTTGATTTAGTTCAGTTTCAGAAAACCTGGCTGGAATCTACCGCTTTTGATACGCCGACAGCAAATGCATTATTAAGCAAAAATAAAGCAGTTCAAGTTCGTTTAGAAGTAGATAAATTTAAAAAAACGCCTTTAGCAGAAAAAGAAGATTTCTTGAAGAAAACATTAGAATCAGATGTTTATCATACTGTAAAAGAGGCTGTTGTTGATCAGCTTGAAAATGAAAAGTATGATGCTAAAAAAGCACTTTTACTTATAGCTCTGCAATCAAAAAATGTTCAGGTTCGTCAGTCAGTTGCAAGTTCTCTAACTAAAATTCCAGAAGATTTTAGAATGAATTACGAAACTTTGCTCGATGACAAATCGTATCAAACACAAGAAATAGCTTTATATTGGCTTTGGAAAAACTTCCCAGAACATCGTACTGAATATCTTGATAAATCTAAAAACTGGATTGGTTTTAATGACTATAATCTGCGTACAATGTGGCTTTCTTTAGCTTTGTCAACATCAGATTACAGTAATAATCCCGAGGCATTAATTTCAGAATTGATTGCATTTTCTTCTACTAAATATGAAGCTCCAACCAGACAAAATGCTCTTGAAAAATTAATTTCTTTTAAGATTATTAACGATCAGGTTCTCAGTAATTTAGTCAATTCAACTACGCATCACATGTGGCAATTTTCGAAGTTTGGAAGAGATACAATCAGACTTTTATTAAAAAATCCTGAAATGCGTGCTTCGTTTGAAAGAATTTTGCCTAATTTGAACCCCGATGAACAGTTTCAATTGAATCGATTATTAAAAGAGTAAAAGATTAAGAAACAAGCAAGATTAAAGATTAACATCAGAGAAAATATTTAATATTGCTTCTTAGATCTTTTTTCTTTTAAAAAATCCAAAAACAAAAACCTACAATAAATATGAGAGCATTGGTTATTTCTGGTGGAGGAAGTAAGGGAGCATTTGCCGGTGGCGTGGCGCAGTATCTAATTGAAGAAAAAAATCACGAATACGATTTGTTTTTAGGAACTTCGACAGGAAGTTTGCTTATTCCGCATTTGGCCCTGGGTCATATCAAAAAAATCCACTCTGTTTATACCAATGTTACCATGGCAAGTATTTTTAATATTTGTCCGTTTGTGGTTAAAAACAAAGACGGTGTTGATATTGTAACCATTAATCACTTCAATGTAATACGTCAGTTTTTTAAAGGAAAAAGAACTTTTGGAGAAAGCAAGGGATTGAAGAAATATATCAAGAATAATTTTTCGCTTTCAGATTTTAATAAATTGAAAAAACT
Source organism: Flavobacterium sp. MR2016-29 (assembly GCF_015350695.1). Lineage (NCBI taxonomy): Bacteria > Pseudomonadati > Bacteroidota > Flavobacteriia > Flavobacteriales > Flavobacteriaceae > Flavobacterium > Flavobacterium sp. MR2016-29. The sequence goes on along the minus strand of NZ_JADKPU010000001.1, from coordinate 225,919 downwards.
AAATAATGATGTTGTCATTACAGTAACCAATTTTACCAAAAATGAATCAGAATATAAATCGGTAAAAGATTGTACGTACGAAGAATTTTGTGATTGGTCTTGGATTTCGAGTAATTACGTTCCTTTTATGAGTTTGGTCGAAAAAGACAATTTTGAATACGGTGATGGCGGGTTTTCAAGTTTGGTTCCTATTCGTGAAGCAATCAATCGCGGTGCCACAGAAATAGATGTTATTATATTAGAAACTGAAGTGAATATGGACAAAATGGTAATTGGCAAAAATCCATTTTCGCTAATGATCGATTTGTTCCGAATTGCACTAGATCAAGTCGAAAAACACGATATTGCTATAGGAAAACTTATGGCAAACAATAAGAATGTAAAACTTAACTTATATTATACTCCCACAAAACTTACCGACAACGCACTCATTTTTAATAAAGAAGTAATGAAAGAATGGTGGGAACAAGGTTATGAATATGCTCAGAATAAGTCTGAAGTTATGAGTGATAATAGATAAATTTTAGATTTGTAATGAAAATATCTTTTGATTTAGATGATACTTTAATTGCTAAAAATAAATTTAGATTAGAAAGGTCAAATTTATTTCAAAAGCTTTTTGGAATTGAAAATATAAGAGAAGGAACAGTCAATTTATTTAAAGAATTAAAGAGTCAAAAGCATCAAATTTATATTTACACTACATCGTACAGAAGTAAATTAAGAATAAAATGTATGTTTTATTCTTATGGTGTTTCTGTTGATTATATTATAAATCAACAGAAACACCTAAGTAAAATCAAAAAAGAAAATTTTTGTTGTTCAAAATTTCCTCCAATGTTTAATATTGATATTCATATTGATGATTCCTTAGGAGTTGAATTAGAAGGTCAAAAATATGGATTTAGAACAATTGTGATTTCTGAAACAGATGAAAATTGGACTCAAACTATTTTGAATAAAATCTAAAGGCAGTATTTACCACAATTCTGAAACTTCATTCTTGATATATCCTAATGCAGCATTACTTGGCGACTGCTTCTCTAATAAATCGTTTAAAATCTTTTCACGCAATTTATCAGCGCTGTCTACGCGATCGCTCATTGCGGCTTTGCGTATGATTTGTATGGTTGAGTTTTTAGCCGTTGTAATGATTGTCCAGCATTCATCAGACATATAAATTTGCTGTGTTAAATTGTGTTCAAATTCCTGTTCAATTTGGTCGATTACAAAGTTTTCATAATCGTGCTTTTCAGGTGAAATAGGCGAAATTCTAATTAATAATTTAGTCAAATTAATTCGCTCTAAATATAAAGTCATACGTTCATAAGCCTGTAAACGTATTGGCAAAGATTGTTTCTGATATTCTCTGCTCAATAAAAAAGTACGTTTCTTATCATTGTTTTTAATGTGCAATTCAAAAAAACTGTACGCTACAAATCCAGTAACGATGGCTGGTAAAGTATAACTTGCTAATTCTATAATTCTTGTAAAATCCATTTGGTTCAATTTTTCAACAAAAATATACTTTTTGATGAGAAATCCACTTTAAATTTTATTGTAATAAATAAAATGGAAGGCTACTTTTGTACGGAGTTGTCAAAATCTCCAGAAACCCAATTTTAATGGAATCATATATTATAATTTTACTTTGTTTAGCAGCTTTTGCTGCAGGATTTATTGATGCAATTGTTGGTGGCGGAGGCTTGATCCAGACTCCAATGGGATTAATTTTGTTGCCTAATTTACCAGTTTCAACAGTTATTGGGAGCTTAAAAATTCCAGCTTTTACCGGAACAGCTTTTGCTGCTTTTCAATATTTGAAAAAAGTAGTAATTCAATGGAAATTGCTTTTGATTATGATGTGCTTAGCAGTTCCATCTGCATTTTTGGGTTCTACTATTTTAACAATGGTAAGCAATGATTTTATGAAACCGCTTTTACTTGTTGTTTTGTCATTATTGTTTATTTATACCTACGCAAAGAAAAACTTTGGTCAGCATGTTGCTAAAGATCATTCGCCTGCCAAACAGATAATTTATGCTGTTGTCATCAGTATTATTGTTGGTTTTTATGACGGATTTATTGGTCCCGGAACCGGTAGTTTTTTTGTAGTTGCTTTTATTGCACTTTTAGGATTTGATTTTTTGCACGCTTCTGCAAATGCGAAAATGGTAAATCTGGCAACGAATTTTGGTTCGATTTGCCTTTTTATGATTAAAGGAAAAATAATTTGGGCAATCGCAATTCCGATGGCAGTAAGCAACGGACTGGGAGGCTGGCTTGGCGCAAAATTAGCGATCAATAAAGGAAATGGTTTTATTCGAATTTTCTTTTTGGTTGTGGTAATCGGAACACTGATTCGATTTGCTTATGATGTGTTTTTTAAGTAGAATTGAAGGTTCTAAGATATTTTTAAACCTTCTAAAATGGAGTAATATTTAAAAAAAATCAGTATCTCAGAAACTTTGCAAAAATTATTTGTTTACTAGCCCCGATAGAGGCGGTATCCTCGTAATGAAATGAAGAGATATAGCCGAAAGCGGGAAACCATGCTCAATAAAATGCCTGTTGTTTGGCTTCATCAAAAAAGAAAAATCTTAGCAACTCAGAACCTTAGAAACTTAGTAGCTTATTAAATGTATAATTCTTATTTTTGCATAAAAGGAGAAAAATTTCATGCGTAAATATATTGACCAGCTGAATGAAGCACAACGTGAACCCGTTCTACAAAAAGATGGGCCAATGATTATTATTGCTGGTGCGGGTTCAGGAAAAACTCGAGTTTTGACTATCAGGATTGCTTATTTGATGGCGCAAGGCGTTGATGCTTTCAACATTTTATCGCTAACATTTACGAACAAGGCAGCTCGTGAAATGAAGCATAGAATTTCGGATATTGTGGGAGCCACTGAAGCAAAAAATCTTTGGATGGGAACTTTTCACTCGATTTTTGCTCGTATTCTGCGTTCAGAATCGGATCATTTAGGGTATCCTTCTAATTTTACTATTTATGACTCTCAGGATTCAGCTAGGTTAATTTCTTCTATTATAAAGGAAATGCAGCTGGATCGCGATATTTATAAACCAAAACAGATCTTAGGCCGAATTTCGAGCTATAAAAATAGTTTGATTACTGTGAAAGCCTATTTTAATAATCCAGAATTGGTCGAAGCTGATGCAATGGCAAAAAGACCGAGATTGGGCGATATTTATCAGCAATATGTAGAACGCTGCTTTAAGGCAGGAGCTATGGATTTTGACGATTTATTGTTGAAAACCAATGAATTGCTGACTCGTTTTCCGGAAGTTTTAGCAAAGTATCAAAACCGATTCCGTTATATTTTGGTTGATGAGTACCAAGATACAAATCACTCTCAGTATTTGATTGTTAGAGCTTTGTCAGATAAATTTCAGAATATTTGTGTGGTTGGTGATGATGCGCAGAGTATTTATGCTTTTCGTGGTGCGAATATCAATAATATTTTGAATTTCCAAAAGGATTACGAAGGAGTTAAAATGTTTCGATTAGAACAAAATTACCGCTCGACTCGAAATATCGTAGAAGCGGCAAATACAATTATTGATCATAATAAAACCAAGCTTGATAAAATTGTTTGGACAGCAAATGATTTTGGACCAAAGATAAAAGTGCACCGCAGTTTGACAGATGCCGAAGAAGGACGTTTTGTTGCGAGTACAATTTTTGAACAAAAAATGATGAACCAATTGCATAATGGTTCGTTTGCAATTTTATATCGTACTAACGCACAGTCGCGTGCAATGGAAGATGCGTTGAGAAAACGCGATATACCGTATCGAATTTATGGTGGATTATCTTTCTACCAACGTAAAGAAATTAAAGATGTGTTGTGTTATTTACGTTTGGTAATTAACCCTAAAGATGAAGAAGCTTTGATTCGTGTGATCAATTATCCCGCACGTGGAATTGGGGATACAACTGTTGAAAAACTTACCATTGCTGCCAATCATTACAAACGTTCTATTTGGGAAGTAATGGTGAATATTGATAAAATCGACTTGAAATTGAATTCTGGAACCAAACAAAAACTGAATGATTTTGTGACCATGATACAGAGTTTTCAAGTTATTAATCAAAACCAGGATGCTTTTTACATTACAGATTATGTTGCGAAAAAAACCGGATTGGTTCAGGAATTGAAGAAAGATGCTACTCCAGAAGGAATGGCCAAAATTCAGAATATAGAAGAGCTTTTAAACGGTATAAAAGATTTTACTGAAGGGCAAAAAGAAATTGACGGTGCAAGAGGAGCTTTATCTGAATTTATGGAAGATGTAGCACTGGCAACGGATTTAGATAAAGATACTTCTGATGAAGATCGTGTGGCGCTAATGACAATTCACTTAGCAAAAGGACTGGAGTTCCCTCATGTTTTTGTGGTTGGAATGGAAGAAGATTTGTTTCCGAGTGCGATGAGTATGAGCACCCGAAGCGAATTGGAAGAAGAACGTCGTTTGTTTTATGTAGCTTTAACACGTGCGGAGCATCAGGCCTATTTAACGTATGCACAGTCGCGATACCGTTGGGGGAAATTAACAGACAGTGAACCATCACGTTTTATTGAAGAAATTGATGGGCAATACCTAGAATATTTAACGCCAGCAGAAAGCAATTATCGTTTTAAACCAATGATTGATGGGGATATTTTTGGTGATGTCGACAAATCAAAATTGCGTTTAGCGAAGCCAGTAGGAGGAACTCCGCCTAAATATATTACTGATAATGAACCTAAACCTGATTTAAATATTCGTAAATTAAAACCAGTTGCAGGAAATAATCCAAATAGCAGTGCTTCAAATTTATTTGACAGCAAATTAACGGTTGGAAACGTTGTCATGCACGAACGTTTTGGAAAAGGAGAAGTTGTTAATTTAGAAGGAGTTGGAGCTGATAAAAAAGCCGAAATTAAATTTGAAGTGGGAGGAATTAAGAAATTGTTGCTTCGATTTGCTAAGTTGGATGTAATAGGTTAAAAAAGTTTCAGGTTTCAGGTTTCAAGTTTAGAACTGAAACCCGAAACCTGAAACCTGAAACAAATTAAAACGTAAAAGAAAAATGGCTGAGTTCATAAAAATATATCCAGATAAACCTAGTGAAGCTGCAATTGCAAAAGTTGTAAAAGTGCTTCAAAATGGAGGTTTAGTAATTTATCCAACTGACACCGTTTACGGTTTAGGCTGTGATATCACCAATTCACGTGCTTTAGAAAAAATAGCTAAAATTAAAGGTGTAAAACTAGAGAAAGCGAATTTCTCCTTTATTTGCCATGATTTAAGTAATCTTTCGGACTATGTAAGACAGATTGATACTGCTACTTTCAAAATTTTGAAAAGAGCTTTGCCAGGACCGTACACTTTTATTTTACCGGGAAATAATAATTTGCCAAAAGAATTTAAAAAGAAAACCACAGTCGGAATTCGTGTTCCAGATAATAATATTGTTTTAGAAATTGTTCGTCAGTTAGGAAACCCGATCGTTTCGACTTCGATTCGGGATGAAGATGATGTAATCGAATATACTACAGATCCAGAACTGATTTTTGAGAAATGGCAAAACCTTGTAGATCTTGTTATTGATGGAGGTTATGGAGATAACGTAGGTTCTACAATTATAGATTTATCTGAAAATGAACCAGTAATTGTGAGAGAAGGTAAAGGCGATATTGATATTTTGTAAAAAAATACTGAAATAGTATAATTATTTAAAATAAATAGCTAACTTTAATATTAGTTAAAATTTAGTTAGTTGATTAAAAATAATGCTATTCTTGATTTATATTTAATTGGTTATTAAAAGAATTAAGGATACATAAAAGCAGGTCATTAGACCTGCTTTTTCTGTTTTATAGATATGTAAAAACGAGATTATTTTGCTTGTTTTTTCATTTCTTTTTCAATCATATCATAGAATTGATCAATTTTAGGCATAACAACAATACGAGTTCTTCTGTTACGAGCTTTGTTGTCTGGAGAATCATTTGCAACTAAAGGTACATATGAACTTCTACCTGCAGCAATTAATTTAGCTGGATTAACTCCAAGATCATTTGTTAAAACACGAACGATAGAAGTAGAACGTTTAACACTTAAATCCCAGTTGTCTAACAAGACTCCATTGCTTTTGTAAGGTACATCATCAGTATGACCTTCAACCATACATTCAAAATCAGGTTTGTCATTTACAACTTTTGCAACTTTAGCCAAAACAGATTTTGCTTTATCGCTTACTTCATAGCTTCCGCTTTTGAATAATAATTTATCAGCGATAGAGATGAATACAACTCCTTTTTCAACATTGATTTCGATATCTGGATCGTTGATTCCAACTGCTCCTTTTAAACTTGTAACCAATGCTAGTGTTACACTGTCTTTTTTAGTAAGTGCATCTTGTAGTCTAGATATTTTTAAATCTTTTTCTTTTAAGCTTTCTAATGATTTTTCAAGGTTTTCAGCACCTTTTGTAGTTAATACAGTTAAATCCTTAGAGCTATTAATTAAGTCTTGATTATGTGCTTTATAACTTTCAGCTGTTGCTGCTAATCCTGCTTTTTCTTCTAGACAAGAATTTAATTTAACTGTGCAAGAGTTTAATAAATCTTGGATTTCTTTGTTCTTAGCTTCTAATGCTGCGTATTGCTTTTTCGATACACACGAAGTTAAGGCCATTAATACTGATAGTGCGATAACTATTTTTCTCATAGGTATTATATTTAATTAAACGTTGATTACAAATTTAGTTTTTAATATTTTGATAACTGTTAAAGATTTCTTTAAATACGGTCAGTTTCTTTATATAATATAGGAAAACGATACTTTTTACGGTATAGTATTGCTGTATTTGAAAATCTTTTCTTTCTCGTAGATATTTTAAAGATATGCAATAAAATGAAAAATGCGCCTTTAAAATAGCAAAAGTATGACTGAATTTTCCTTGTATAAGAAAACGGATAGCAGCAATTCCGTCTAAAATCATTCGGAAGAAAATTACAAAAAATAATCTTTTTTTAGGCAGATTTTTAACAAGCATTAATAATGAATTCCTGAAATTTAAAAAAGTTTTTCTAGGATTTCCTTGTTGCAGTGTTGCACCGCCAACGTGATAAACTACTGATGCTGAATTATATCTGATAATATGACCTTCATTTGAGGCACGCCAGCACAAATCAATTTCTTCTTGGTGTGCAAAGAAGCTTTCATCAAAACCTTTCAATTCATCATAGACTTCTTTTCTGATGAAAAAACAAGCACCTGAAGCCCAAAATAATTCGCAATGATCATCATATTGACCATTATCTTTTTCAATAGTTTCAAAAATTCGGCCACGGCAATATGGATAACCATATTTATCAATAAATCCGCCTGCCGCACCAGCATATTCAAAATATTCTTTATTTTTAAAATCTAGAATTTTAGGCTGGATAATAGCGGTCTGTTTTTCTGCATCAAAAGTTTCAATTATAGGTTTTAGCCAATTTGCAGTAACTTCAATATCAGAATTAACTAAAGCATAAATTTCGGCGTCAACATGTTTTAAGGCATCGTTATAACCTTTTGCAAACCCGTGATTACCGCTATTCTGAATTATTTTTATAGTTGGGAAATTTTGTTTGACGAAATTGATTGAATCGTCTGTTGAAGCATTATCTGCAACATATATAGAGGCTTCTTCAGAAAATTGAATAACTGATGGTAAAAATTGCTCTAATAATTTTACCCCGTTCCAATTTAAAATGACTACTGCTATTTTATCCAAAAGTAATTTTATTTATTTTAATATTATTTTATTCGTTATAATCTGGCAAGCCTTTCAGAAACTGATATTTTTCATTTTCAAAATCCATCTGACAGTAAAAATGACTCAGTCCGTTTGTGACATTCAAAAATCGTGCCTGCATTGTCATGTTATAACGTGCAATTTGATCAAAAGTTGCCTGTGAAATTTTAACTTCTGGGGCTTTGCATTCTACTAATATATGTATAGAACCATCAGAGTTAAATACAACAACATCATATCTTTTTCGTAATCCGTTGACTGTTAAAACCTTCTCTACATTTATGAGAGATTTCGGGTATTTTTTTTCGTAAATTAAAAAACGAACAACATGTTGACGAACCCATTCTTCTGGAGTAAGAATGATAAATTTTTTCCTAATTTCATCAAAAATAGACACTTTATTTTCGCTATTTTTGAATCGGAAAGTATAAGTAGGGAAATTTAGTTTTAACATAAAACAAAAATATAAAATAGTTTCAGGTTTCAGGTTGAAAGTTTCAAGTTATTGAACGGAAAACCTGAAACTTTGAACTTGAAACAAAAAATATTGAATGGACGAAGTTGTAAAGATTGTTAATGATATCAAGGCCGGCAATATAAAACCAATTTATTTTTTAATGGGGGAAGAACCTTATTACATAGATAAATTGTCAGAGTATATTGAACAGAATGTACTATCTGAAGAAGAAAAAGGATTTAATCAGACGGTATTGTACGGCAGAGATGTTTCGGTAGAAGATATTGTGTCAACAGCCAAACGCTATCCTATGATGGCTGATCGCCAAGTTGTTATTGTAAAAGAAGCACAAGATTTGTCGAGAACTATTGATAAAATAGAATCGTATGTCAATAATCCGATGGAAACTACTGTTTTGGTTTTTTGCTACAAATATAAAACACTTGATAAACGTAAAAAAGTTACCAAGCTTCTTGCTCAAAATGGAATCGTTTATGAAAGTAAAAAATTATATGAAAATCAAGTCGGAGATTGGATAAAGCGTGTTTTGGCTGGAAAAAAATATACAATTGATCCAAAGGCAAATGCTATGCTGGTTGAGTTTTTAGGAACTGATTTAAGTAAGATAAATAACGAACTCGAAAAATTGCAAATTATTTTACCGCAAGGTACCATGATTACACCGCAACATATTGAAGAAAATATTGGTTTTAGTAAAGATTATAATGTATTCGAACTTCGAAAAGCAATTGGAGAACGCAACCAAATGAAAGCATATAAAATTGCTGAAAATTTTGCCCACAATCCTAAAGAATATCCACTTGTAATGACAACAGGACTTGTATTTGGGTTTTTTGTACAGCTTTTAAAATACCACGGACTTAAAGATAAAAATCCTAAAAATGTAGCGGCCGCGATTGGTGTAAATCCTTATTTTCTAAAGGAATATGATTTAGCTATCAAAAATTATCCAATGCGAAAAGTAAGTCAGATTGTGGGTGCTTTACGTGATGTAGATGTTAAAAGCAAGGGAGTTGGAGCCAATGCTTTGCCACAGTCAGATTTGTTAAAAGAAATGCTTTATAAAATATTTAATTAAGCCGTGAAAATTCACGATATTTGCCTTTCTAAAAATTTTACTACTTAAAAATAATAATTACACAATTATGGGAATGAATAAAAATACCGTTTTAGGATGGGCTACTTTTATAATGATACTTATGGGATTGTTGCTTATAGGACTTGGTGCTTTTAGATACAGGGATGTTTCTGGCTGGGGATTTGTAGCTGTGGGGGTTGGCTTTTTTGCTAATGCTTGGGTTTTTAATGCACTAAAAGGTAGAGTTTAACTTTTTTCAATTGCTAAAATCAATTGCAATATCAAATTTAAGAGAATAAATAATTAAAAATAAAATATAAAAAATGTCAGACGATAAGAAAGTAATTTTCTCAATGCAGAAATTGAGCAAAACCTATCAGGGAGCAGACAAACCGGTACTTAAAAACATTTATTTGAGTTTCTTTTATGGAGCTAAAATTGGTATTTTAGGTCTTAATGGTTCTGGAAAATCTTCTCTATTAAAAATTATTGCAGGAGTTGATAAAAACTATCAAGGTGATGTTGTTTTTCAACCTGGTTATACTGTTGGTTATTTAGAGCAAGAGCCAATTCTTGATGATTCAAAAACAGTTATCGAAATTGTTCGTGAAGGAGCTGCAGAAACTATGGCAGTTTTAGAAGAATACAACCAAATTAATGATTTATTCGGTCTTCCTGAATACTACGAAGATCAGGATAAAATGGATAAATTGATGGATCGCCAGGCAGCTTTACAAGACAAAATTGATGCTCTTGGTGCTTGGGAAATCGATACAAAATTAGAAATTGCAATGGATGCGCTGCGTACGCCGGAAGGTGATACGCCTATCAAAAACCTTTCTGGAGGTGAGCGCCGCCGTGTAGCTTTATGTCGTTTGTTATTGCAACAGCCTGATGTATTGTTACTTGATGAGCCTACCAACCACCTTGATGCTGAATCTGTACTTTGGTTAGAGCAGCACTTGGCGCAATATGCTGGAACTGTTATTGCGGTAACGCACGATAGATATTTCTTGGATAATGTTGCTGGCTGGATTTTAGAGCTGGATAGAGGAGAAGGAATTCCATGGAAAGGGAATTATTCTTCTTGGTTAGATCAAAAATCAAACCGTATGGCTCAGGAAGAAAAAGTGGCTTCTAAACGCAGAAAAACTTTAGAACGTGAGTTGGACTGGGTTCGCCAAGGTGCTAAAGGACGCCAGACAAAACAAAAAGCGCGTTTGCAGAATTACGATAAATTATTGAATGAAGACCAAAAACAATTGGATGAAAACTTGGAAATTTATATTCCAAATGGTCCACGTTTAGGTACGAATGTTATTGAAGCAAAAAATGTAGCAAAAGCTTTTGGTGATAAATTATTATACGATAATTTGAACTTTACTTTGCCACAAGCCGGAATTGTTGGAATTATCGGGCCAAATGGTGCTGGTAAATCGACCATTTTCAAAATGATTATGGGAGAACAAAAAACAGATAGTGGAGAATTTTCAGTTGGTGAAACTGTGAAAATTGCTTATGTAGATCAGTCACACTCTAATATTGATCCAAATAAATCGATTTGGGAAAATTTTGCTGATGGTCAGGAATTAATAATGATGGGAGGAAAGCAGGTTAATTCAAGAGCTTATTTATCTCGTTTCAATTTTGGTGGCGGTGAGCAGAATAAAAAAGTATCAATGTTATCTGGTGGAGAACGTAACCGTCTGCACTTGGCAATGACATTGAAAGAAGAAGGAAACGTACTTTTATTGGATGAGCCAACGAATGATTTGGATGTAAATACACTTCGTGCGTTAGAAGAAGGTTTAGAAAATTTTGCAGGTTGCGCTGTAATTATTTCGCACGACAGATGGTTCTTAGATAGAATTTGTACGCACATTTTAGCTTTTGAAGGGGATTCTGAAGTTTACTATTTTGAAGGTGGTTTCTCTGAATATGAAGAAAACAAAAAGAAACGTTTAGGTGGAGATTTAACTCCAAAACGTTTGAAATACAGAAAATTAATTAGATAATTTTTCTGATAAATTGCAAATAGAAAATCCCAAATTCCAATTATAGTGAATTTGGGATTTTTATTTTTTATACTGTGTCTAGTTTGTCATTTCGACGAAGGAGAAATCACACTCGGAACTCGACAAAGATTGGGAAATTATTATGAGGAATTTCTAGTGTGATTTCGACGGAGGAGAAATCACAACTTCTCTAATAGTAAAGATTGATAGCTGGTATCTAAAGAAACTTAGCCTTCAATTCAGGAGTTGGTATCATGCAACTCTCTTTTTTACCATACCATTTGTAACGGTTTTTAGCAATATAATCGTAAATATAATTTCGAAGTTTTTCAGGAAAAATTCTAGAGATTAAAATTAAATTATAAATTCCTCCAAGCTCATCAGCTATTTCTAAAACTGCTGATGATTTATAGTAATAGGCAACTCCAGGATTGTACAAAATAATACTGTCAATTTTATTTTGGTCTACACCTATATAATTGCAAATGTCTTTTCCTAATTCTGATTGCAAAGCCACAAAACGAAAAATATCTTTTTTATCGTGCTTGATAATAAATTGAACTGCTCCATCGCATAAATTGCAAACTCCATCGAAAAGGATTATTTTTTTATTTTTTGGAAGGTTTTGCATTTTTGAAAAAGTTTCAAGTTTCAAGTTTCAAGTTTCAGTTTTTTGATCTTTGTCTAGTTTCTCATTCCTCGAAATAACAAAAAAAGCAATAATTGTCACGATTATTCTTATCTATTAAGAATTTAAATTCAATAGTTTTTATGAATCAAAAACGGCTTTCAGAAATTAATTTATAGCTATTTTTTAAATTTTTTCATCTTCAGAATTGTCCACGTAAAAATCATTCTTTAAATCGTCTTATTTTAATTTCCGATCAAATTAATGAATTTTAAGCACCTAAAATTGCTATTGTGGATGGAAATTTATTTTTTCCCCGCTTCAACAAATTCTAATTCATCCAAACTTACTTTAGAAGTAAAAATTCCGTAATTAACTGTTGCTTTATTTTTTTCTATCGAATCGATGCTTCCAACAGATCTACCGTCAAGCATTCTAACTCTGTCTCCAACTTTTAAAATTGGCTTTGGTTTTTCTATAACTGGTTTGAGTTTTTTTTCTTTTTTCTCTTTTCGAATTTCTTCGACCTGAACCGAAACTTCTGCAATTACTTCTTTTTTCTTTTCAATTATTGCTTTAGCTTCTTTTGGAGTTGCTTTTTTACGTTTTGAATTTTCAATTTCAATAATTTTCAAAAACTCGCCAATCAGCTCTTTTTTATTTTTGTTGTTGAAATATTTCTCCGAGATATCTTCAATTTTTTGTCCAATGTAAATTGTTTTCTGATTACTGTCGTATAGCTCCTGATAGCTTTCCAGTTTTTGTTTGATTTTTACATTGATGTTTTCCATCTTTTTACTTTCTTCACGAGCACGAGTTTCTTCTTCTTTTAAATTGATAGAAGTTTTTTCGAGTTTGGACCTTTCTTTTTGTAGCGTAGCAATTGTTTTATCAAAGCGAACTTTTCCAACTTCAATTTTCTTTTTGGCGCGATTTATCAATCCAAACGGAATACCATTTTTTAGGGCAACTTCAAATGTAAACGAACTTCCGGCTTGACCCAAGGCCAATTTGTACATTGGTTCTAATGATTTTTCATCGAACATCATATTCGCATTTGTTGCAAAAGGAAGTTCATTTGCTAAAATTTTTAAATTAGAATAATGCGTTGTAATAATTCCGAATGCTTCACGATGGTAAAATTCTTCTAAGAAAATCTCAGCCAAAGCGCCACCCAGTTCCGGATCAGAACCTGTACCAAATTCATCAATTAAAAACATGGTTTTCTTATTGCACTTCTTTAGGAAATAATTCATGTTTTTCAATCTGTAACTGTAAGTACTTAAATGATTTTCAATAGATTGATTGTCTCCAATATCCGTCAAAATTCTATCAAATAAAAAAGTTTCGCTTCTTTCATGAACCGGAATTAGCATTCCTGATTGTAACATCAATTGCAATAAACCAACTGTTTTAAGCGAGATTGTTTTTCCTCCCGCGTTAGGTCCGGAAATTACAATAATTCTGTTATCTTGTTTTAATTCAATTGTTTGCGGATGCGTAATCTCATTTTTTTGTTTATTATTCAAATACAAAATAGGATGATAGGCTTCTCTAAAAAACAATCTTCTTTCTTCTGTAATTGTTGGTAGGATTCCGTTAATTCGGTTTGCATATTTTGCTTTTCCTGCAACGACGTCAATATCACTTAGAAATTCCTGATACTCAATCAGCAAAGGCAAAAATGGTCGAATTGCATTTGACAATTGTTTTAAAATTCTGGTAATTTCTTCTTTTTCTTCGTATTCAAGATTAGCTAATTCACGAGAATATTGCAGCGTAGCTTCAGGTTCGATATAAGCAATACTTCCTGTTTTAGAACTTCCTAAAATAGAGCCTTTTACTTTACGGCGATACATAGCCAAAACAGCTAAAACTCTGCGATTTTGCACAAAGCTTTCTTTAATATCATCCAAATAGCCAAGACTATTGTTGTGAGAAAGAGCAACTCCAAAACTTTGGTTTACTTTACCTCGAACAATATTCATATTTTGGCGAATACTCAAAAGAGCAGGGGAGGCGTTATCTTTAATTTCTCCATATTTATCTACTATAGCGTCAATTAGAGTGACAATATCTTTAGTATATTCAACTCTTGAAGCCCTCGCATTTAAATTCGGATAATAATCATCAAATTTTTTAAGGAAAGTCAACAGCACATTTGTTGTAGAAGAAAGTGTTGCGATTTTTCTAAAACTTCCTACTTCCAAAAAACTGTCTTCGATGGCTAAAAACTTAATTTCATGAGTTATAGCATCAAATCCGTGGTTAGGAATGGCGTTATTATTTTCAAAAGACGAAACATATTCTGATGTCTGCATCAAAGCCTGCATCAAAGTTTCTTTGTCTCTAAATGGTGTTATTTGTAAAGCCTTTTCTTTTCCAATATCGGTGTTGCAACCAGCCGAAATAGTTTCTAGCACTGTTGGAAATTGTAAGTCTTGTAATGTTTTTTCGGTAATACTGATCATTTAATTTCTTTAAGAAAGTACAAGCAAAAATACGAAAATAGTATGATTGAATCTTGTAAAGTTTATGTCTAATTTTATTGGTTGTAAATATGATTTCATTAAAAAAATCCTGAAATTCGCATAAAAAAATTATGGACGTTAAAATGCATGATTCTTGGAAACCAGTTTTGAATGAAGAGTTTGAAAAACCATATTTTAATGACTTAATCGCTTTTGTAAAATCTGAATATACAACAAAGGTTTGTTATCCAAAAGGAAGCCAGATCTTTTCCGCTTTTGACCATTGTCATTTCGATCAGGTAAAAGTTGTGATTATTGGCCAAGATCCGTATCATGGTCCAAATCAGGCAAATGGATTATGTTTTTCTGTAAACGATGGCATTCCGTTTCCTCCATCACTTCAAAATATTTTCAAGGAAATTGAAACTGATTTAAATATACCGTTACCAAAAACAGGCAATTTAGAACGTTGGGCAGATCAAGGTGTTTTTCTCTTAAATGCTACTCTAACTGTTCGACAATCAGAAGCCGGAAGTCATCAGGGCAAAGGCTGGGAAAAATTTACAGACGCTGTTATTAAGCAAATTTCTGCTGAAAAGGAAAATGTTGTGTTTTTGCTTTGGGGCGGTTTTGCTCAAAAGAAAGCAGCATTAATTGATGCTTCAAAACATCATATTTTAAAATCGGGACATCCTTCTCCTTTAAGTGCAAATAGAGGTTTTTGGTTTGGAAATAAGCATTTTAGCATAACCAATACGTTCTTAAAATCAAAGGGCTTGAAAGAAATTGAGTGGTAGTTAAAAACTGATTCCAATAATTGTCACTAATTTAAAATATTGTCATTTCGACTGAAAGGAGAAATCACACAAGAAACTCTACAAAGATTAAAAGATACTCTAGATGGAATTACTAGTGTGATTTCTCCTTTCAGTCGAAATGACAAATCAGTTCTTAATATTATTTTTTGATAATTTCTTCTAAAACAGCTTTGTTTTCGTAGTTTGTAACTTTTAGAATAATTCCTTGATTTTTAACTGTTTTTCCTTCAATTATATAAAGTTTTCCTTTGTTGAACGGAACGTTACTTTGATCAAAATCTACATCTCCGTAAGTTAATGTGTTTTTAATATCTGCAGTATCAACCCATTTTTCATTTAAAGTCTGAATTGCCTTATTTGAATATTGAAATGGTTTTGTTCTTAAATTGTTTAAAACTCTGGCATTTGGAAAATAATTGCATCTTGTGTCTTTTCCACTAAATACAAGGGCTACAAAAAAGCATCCCATAATTAAACCAATCAAATAATAAGCAAAACGGTGTACGAACTTCATGAAATAAAATTTTTGCAAAGGTACATTAAAGTTCCTTTAAAATACAAGTAAATTAATATCGTTGTCTGGTAAATCAAACCATTCGCCAATTGCCTTGTTTGTTAGGATTCCGTGGTATAAATAAATTCCGTTTTTTAGCCCTTTATTGCATCGAATTGCGCTTTCCAAACCACCATCTTCAGCTATCTGAAGAAGATAAGGAGTTAATATGTTACTGATTGATAATGAGGCGGTTTTAGAATATCTTGAAGGAATATTTGGTACGCAGTAATGCAAAACATTGCTTTTTATAAAAGTTGGTTTTTCGTGTGTAGTAACTTCTGAGGTTTCAAAACAACCGCCAGTATCAATACTGACATCAACTATTACAGCACCTTTTTTCATGTGTTCTACCATAGTTTCAGTCACTATAATAGGACAGCGTTCTTTACCACGCATTGCACCTATAGCTACATCACAACGTCTTAAAGCTTTTAAAAGTGCTTTTTGCTGTACTGTAGAAGTAAAAATTCTTTGATTTAAATTGTTTTGCAAGCGACGTAATTTGGTAATCGAATTATCAAAAACTTTTACATTTGCGCCTAAACCAATTGCGGTTTTAGCGGCAAATTCGCCTACAGTTCCCGCACCTAAAATGACAACTTCAGTAGGAGGAACTCCAGTTATATTTCCAAATAAAAGACCTTTTCCGAATTCATCTGTAATCATTAATTCGGCAGCAATTAGGATGGAAGCAGTTCCTGCAATTTCACTTAATGATTTTACGGCAGGATAAGACCCATCTTCATCTTTAATATATTCAAATGCAAGCGCAGTTATTTTTTTTTGAGCTAAAGCCTCAAAGTATGCTTTCTTTTTTGTTTTTAGTTGAATTGCCGAAATGATGATTGTCTCCGGGTTAATCATTTCTATTTCAGCTAAAGTTGGCGGTTCAACCTTTAATAACATCGGACAGCCAAAAACTTTTTTAGTGTCTTTTGTTACTTCTGCACCAGCATCAGAATATTCTTTATCTGAATAACTTGAACTTTCTCCAGCACCAGACTCAATCATTACGCGGTGTCCTTCATAAGTAAGAGAATTTACTGCATCTGGCGTCAGGCAAATACGACGTTCTTGATAACTTGTTTCTTTAGGTATTCCTATGAAGAGCTCTCTTTTAAATCGGCCAACTTCAAGTTTTTCTTCTTGAGGCAACAATTGTTGTTTCGTAAATGGAGTTAAGGTGATTGACATGGGTTGTTGAAAAAATTAAGAGTACAAATTACGTAAAAAGTTTTAAATCAGTGTAAAAATTCTGCTAATAGTATTTTAAGATTAGGATATTATTTTTTCCATTTTTATGTCGGCTCTTTCGTAAGATACATCGCCTAACGGAACTTCAGCAAAACCAAATTTTTCATATAAATGAATTGCTGGAAGCAAGATTCTGTTAGAATATAAAAGGAGTTTTTTAATGTTTTTATCTTTAGCTACCGCCATACAATGTTCTAGTAATTTATTTCCGATTCCTAATCCTTGCGCCGAATCTGAAACTGCCATTTTGCTCAATTCAAAAGTATTATCGTCAATCTTCATTAAAGAAAATGTCCCAATAATTTCACCATTATATCTGGCATAAAATATCATTCCGTCTTTATCAATAATTTCTTCTTGCGGATTTGAAAGTGTCAATTCATCTTTTTCTTCAACTTTAAAATACTTTTGAAGCCATTCTATATTTAAGGTTTTGATGTGATCTTTTAAATCTGATGAAAAGGGGATTATTTCTATGGTATTTTTTATGCTCATTATAATTTATATTGTTTCACAGATAATACAAAGCTCAAATAAGACACAAAGTTTTTTGTGTTTCTTTGCGAAATCTTTGCGGATCTTTGTGAAATTAAACTAGTTCTAATTTTCTTTTTCCATCAGCCAATAATTCAATTGTAACTGTAGAAGTATCTTCCGGAAGCAAACCAGCAATTTTCTCAGACCATTCAATAAAACACCAATTTCCAGAGTACAGGTAATCATCTACACCCATATCGAGTGCTTCGGTTTCTTTGTTTAATCTGTAAAAATCAAAATGATAAACGATTTGATTGTTAGAAGTATAATATTCATTAACTAAAGAAAAGGTTGGACTGCTTGTTGCGTCTTCAACTCCTAAACTTTTGCATAATTGTTTTATTAAAGTAGTTTTTCCAACACCCATTTCTCCGTTAAAAAGAATTATTTTTTTTGGATTTTGTGCTAAAATTTGTTCGGCTACTTCTTGAATTTGATCTAATGAAAAAACGATATTCATTGCTTATATTTTATTTGTATAATAGTCTCAGTTTTCAGTCGCAGCAGAAAGCTGAAAACTGAGACTGAAAATTTTTATTTAGGGTTAAATACCAAAAATGGAATAATCATTTCTTCTAATGAAATACCGCCATGTTGATATGTATTTCTATAATAACTCACATAATGATTGTAGTTGTTTACATAAGCTAAAAAGAAATCATTCTTAGCGAAAATAAATGAACTGCTCATGTTTATAGCTGGCAAACCTATGTCTTTAGGTTCTTTAACAACATAAACATCTTTTTGTTCGTAAGTTAAACTACGCCCGGTTTTGTAGCGCAAATTTAAGCTTGTATTTTTATCTCCAACAACTTTGGAAGGATTTTTTACATTAATTGTACCGTGATCTGTGGTTAAAATTAATTTAAAACCTAATAACTGAGCCTGTTGAATAATTTCTAATAATGGTGAATTTTTAAACCAGCTCAGCGTTAAAGAACGATACGCTTTATCGTCTGAAGCAAGTTCTTTTACAACCTCCATTTCAGTTTTAGCGTGCGATAACATATCTACAAAATTATAGACAACTGTTACCAAATCATTGCCTTTTAAGGCTTTAAAGTTTTCTGCCAGTTTTTTACCGCCAGCATAATTAGTGATTTTGAAATAATCTTCCTTAATATTTAAACCTAAGCGTTTTAATTGTGCAGAGAGAAATTCAGCTTCGTAAAGATTTTTTCCTCCATCTTCTACATCATTTTTCCAATATTGCGGAAATTGTTTTTCCATTTCAGTTGGCAGTAAACCAGAGAAAATAGCATTTCTGGCATATTGAGTCGCTGTTGGAAGAATAGAAAAATAGGGAACTTCTTTTTCTAATTTATAATAATTAGAAACCACAGTTTCAAAGGATTTCCACTGGTCATAACGCAAATTATCGATTACGACAAATAAAATAGGCTTGTCTTTTTTCTTAATTTCCGGAACAACTAATTCCTTAAATAAAGTGTGAGACTGAATTGGTTTATCAGCTTTTGGTGCAAACCAGTCTTCATAGTTTCTTTCAATGTATTTTCCGAATTGCGAATTGGCTTCAACTTTTTGAGATTCAAGGATTTCAATCATTCCTTGATCGTTAATATTTTCGAGTTCTAATTCCCAAAAAATCAATTTTTTATACAATTCTACCCAATCTTCAAATGAATTTACCATCGCTAATTCCATCGAAATTTTACGGAATTCCTTTTGATAATCTAAGGTCGTTTTTTCTGAAATCAATCTAGAATGATCCAAGTTCTTCTTCAAACTCAATAAAATCTGATTCGGATTTACTGGTTTTATCAAATAATCAGCGATTTTAGAGCCAATCGCTTCTTCCATTATATATTCTTCCTCACTTTTGGTAATCATAATCATCGGAATAGCTGATTTTTTTTCTTTCATTTCAGAAAGTGTTTCCAAACCACTCATACCGGGCATATTTTCATCTAAAAAAACAATATCAAAATTATCTTCGTCAAACAATGTAATAGCATCTAAACCGTTATTACAAGTTGTTACAGCGTAGTTTTTCTTTTCGAGAAATAATATATGAGGCTTTAAAAGATCGATTTCATCGTCGACCCAAAGTATTTTTATCTTATCCATAAACGTATTTTATTTTTAATGCAATTTAATCGTATAGAACTTAAAAAGTATTAAAAATAGTATAAATTTCAGAATAATGAATTGTGATTTTTTATTAAAATCATTTTTATATACAGTAATTACATTGAAAATCACAATAAATTATTGTTAACTTTTAAGTATAAAACGCAAAGCTGTTTATAGTTAATTACTTATATTTGTTGACCTAAAAAAATACCAAATAGTGACTCATATTAATAAGTTAAAAATATTCAATGATCCCATTTATGGTTTCATTTCCATTCCGAACGAGCTTATTTACGACTTAATTCAACACCCGTATTTTCAGCGTTTACGCCGTATTTCGCAAATGGGATTATCGTATTTGGTTTATCCAGGTGCAAATCATACGCGTTTTCATCATGCATTAGGCTGTATGCATTTAATGCAGAAGGCTATTGAAACGCTTCGTTTTAAAGGTGTTGCTATTTCAAATGAAGAAGAATGTGCTTTATTGATCGCTATTTTGCTGCACGACATTGGGCATGGGCCGTTTTCGCATGCAATGGAAAAAAGCATTGTTGAAGATGTTAATCATGAAGCTATTTCACTGCTATTCATGAATCAGTTAAATGAAGAATTTGACGGAAGATTGAGTTTGGCCATCCAGGTTTTTAAAGGTGATTATCACAGGAAATTCATGTTGCAATTGATTTCAAGTCAATTAGATATGGATAGGATGGATTATTTAAAACGTGATAGTTTTTATACCGGAGTTGCAGAAGGAAATGTCAATTCTGAACGTTTGATTCAGATGATGAATGTGGTCGATGGTGTTTTAGTTATTGAAGAAAAAGGAATATATTCTGTAGAAAAATTTCTGCTTTCACGAAGATTAATGTATTGGCAGGCTTATCTGCATAAAACCAGCTTAGTTGCCGAATTAATTTTGATGAAAGTTTTGAAAAGAGCAAAAGAATTAACTTTGAAAGGAGTGAATTTACCTTGCAGTGAACCGCTTAGGTTTTTTATGCAAAATAAAGTTTCTTTAGAAGATTTTGATGCAGAAAAATTAGATTTATTTTCTCAATTAGATGATTTTGATATTATAAGTGCTTTAAAAGCATGGCAAAAACAAGATGATTTTATACTTTCTACTTTAAGTAAAATGATCATTAACAGGGACTTGCTTAAAATAAAACTGAGTGCAGATAAAATTCCGATGGAAGAATCGCAATCAATGAAAGAGGAATTTGCCAGCGAACACAATATTTCGCTTTTAGAAGCTGGATATTTTATTTTTAGAGGAAAAATAAAAAATCAAGCTTACAGTAAAGAAGCTGAACCGATACGAATTTTGAAAAAAGATAAAACAATTGAAGATGTTGTAGAAGCCTCTGATCAGCTGAATTTGAAATCGTTATCTAAATTGGTAACAAAATATTACATCTGTTTTCCAAAACAACTTATCTAAAATTAACATTTAAAATCTATTTTTTATATTTTTGTCGCAATGAAATTTACAGCAGAACAAATAGCAGGAATTTTAGAAGGAGAAGTTGTTGGGAATCCCAATGCAGAAGTTTCTCGCTTATCTAAGATCGAAGAAGGTGAAGAAGGATCGCTTACTTTTTTGGCTAATCCCAAATATATCAACTACATATATACTACAAAAGCTACAGTAACCATTGTTAATGATAGCTTTATACCAGAACAGGAAATTACTACAACCTTAATAAAAGTTGAAGATGCGTATGCCTCTTTTTCGAAACTTTTGCAATTTTACAATCAAGTTAAATTGAATAAAAACGGGATAGAACCGCAATCTTTTATGTCTGAAGGAACTAAATATGGTGAAAACTTATATTTAGGAAGTTTTAGTTATGTCGGACAAAATGTAGTTTTAGGCGATAATGTAAAAATTTACCCAAACAGTTTTATTGGTGATAATGTTGTTATTGGCGATAATGTGTATATTTTTGCAGGCGCTAAAATTTATTCTGAAACTATTATTGGAAACAATTGCACAATTCATTCAGGAACTATTATTGGTGCAGATGGTTTTGGTTTTGTGCCAAATGAAGAAGGAGTTTATAGTAAGGTACCGCAAATTGGAAATGTTATCATCGAAGATAATGTAGATATTGGTGCTAATACTACAATAGATAGAGCAACTCTTGGTTCTACAATTATTAGAAAAGGAGTTAAATTAGACAATCAGATTCAGATTGCTCACAATGTAGAGATCGGTAAAAATACCGTAATTGCAGCACAATCTGGCGTTGCTGGTTCTACAAAAATTGGAGAAAACTGCATGATTGGCGGGCAAGTTGGTATCGCAGGCCACTTAATTATAGGTAACAATGTTAGGCTTCAGGCACAGTCTGGAGTTGCAAGAAATATTAAAGATGATGAAACCTTGCAGGGGACACCATCACTTGGGTATACAGATTTTAATAAATCATACGTACATTTCAAGAATCTGCCTAAAATTGTTGCCGAAATTGATGAATTAAAAAAACAAATAATAAACCCAAAAAATGGAAATAATGGTTAAACAGAAGACCATCAAAAATGAAATTTCACTAACAGGCGTTGGATTGCATACTGGGAAAGAAGTTACAATGACTTTTAAGCCAGCTCCAATTAATAATGGTTTCACTTTTGTAAGAGTAGATTTGCAAGGTCAACCAGTCATTGAGGCTGATGCTAATTATGTTGTTAATACGCAAAGAGGTACCAATTTAGAAAAATTAGGCGTAAAAATTCAAACTCCAGAACACGTTTTAGCCGCATTAGTGGGCTGTGATTTGGATAATGTTATTATAGAATTAAATGCTTCTGAACTTCCAATAATGGATGGTTCTTCAAAATATTTTGTTGAAGCGATTGAAAATGCCGGAATCGAAGAACAAGATGCTAAACGTAATGTTTATGTAGTAAAAGAAGTTATTTCGTTTACTGACGAAACTACGGGAAGCGAGATTTTGGTAATGCCAAGCGACGATTATCAAGTAACTGCAATGGTTGATTTTGGTACTAAGGTTTTAGGTACTCAAAATGCAACTATGAAAAGCATAGCCGATTTTAAAGAAGAAATTGCCAATTCAAGAACTTTCAGTTTCTTGCACGAATTAGAGTCTTTATTAGAAAACGGATTAATAAAAGGTGGGGATTTAAATAATGCTATTGTATACGTAGATAAAGAAATATCTGAGTCTACAATGGAAAATTTAAAGAAAGCTTTTGGAAAAGATAAAATTTCAGTTAAGCCAAACGGAGTTTTAGATAATCTTACTTTGCATTATCCAAACGAAGCTGCAAGACATAAATTATTAGATGTTGTTGGAGATTTATCTTTAATTGGAGTTAGAATTCAAGGAAAAATTATTGCTAACAAACCTGGTCACTATGTAAATACGCAGTTTGCCAAAAAATTAGCAAAAATCATCAAAATTGAACAAAGAAATCATGTTCCGGTTTACGATTTGAATCAAGAACCTTTAATGGATATCCATAAAATTATGGCTGTTTTGCCGCACAGACCTCCATTTTTGTTGATTGACAGAATTATTGAAATGTCTGACAATCACGTTGTAGGTATGAAAAATGTAACTATGAATGAAAATTTCTTCGTAGGACATTTTCCTGAGGCGCCAGTTATGCCGGGAGTTTTGATTGTTGAAGCTATGGCTCAGACAGGAGGAATTTTGGTTTTAAGCACAGTGCCAGATCCAGAAAATTATTTGACTTACTTTATGAAAATAGATAATGTTAAATTCAAACATAAAGTATTGCCAGGTGATACCTTAATTTTTAAGTGTGAATTGATTTCTCCTATCAGAAGAGGAATCTGTCATATGCAGGCAAATGCTTACGCAAACGGAAAATTAGTGACTGAGGCAGAATTAATGGCTCAAATTGCTAGAAAACAATAATAATTAATCAAATTTATTGTTTACGTTTGTTGCCCTAAATTAGATTATTTTAATTAAAATATAAAACATAGATGAATCAACCATTAGCATATGTTCATCCCGGCGCTAAAATCGCTAAAAACGTTGTAATCGAGCCTTTTACAACAATTCACAATAATGTTGTTATTGGTGATGGTACTTGGATTGGTTCAAATGTGACTATCATGGAAGGTGCTCGTATTGGAAAAAATTGCAACATTTTTCCAGGTGCAGTAATTTCTGCGGTGCCACAAGATTTAAAATTTGGAGGAGAAGATTCTCTTGCTATTATTGGAGACAATTGTACTATTAGAGAATGTGTTACTATTAACAGAGGTACAGTTGCTTCTGGGCAAACTATTCTTGGAAACAATTGTTTAGTAATGGCTTACGCTCACATTGCACACGATTGTGAAATTGGAAACAATGCCATTATTGTAAATGGTGTTGCATTGGCTGGTCACGTAGTAGTTGGAAATCATGCTGTTATTGGAGGTTTAGCTGCTATTCATCAATTTATTCATATTGGCGATCATGCTATGATTTCTGGTGGATCTTTGGTCAGAAAAGATGTTCCTCCATATACAAAAGCGGCAAAAGAGCCATTGTCTTATGTTGGTATTAACTCAGTTGGTTTAAGAAGAAGAGGTTTCAGCACTGAAAAAATTAGAGAAATTCAGGAAATTTACAGAATCTTATATCAAAAAAATTACAATACAACTCAAGCTTTAAGCATTATTGAAGCTGAGATGGAAGCTACTCCTGAGAGAGATGAAATTTTAGATTTTATCAGAAATTCATCAAGAGGAATCATGAAAGGTTATTCAGGGAATTATTAATTTTAGGGTTTAGATTTTTAAACTCAACTAGATTTATAATTACAATAACAAAATAATAAACAATAAATATAGAAGACTGATTTTTAAAATTAAAATCAGAAATCAAAAATCTAAAATAAAAACAAATGGCATCTACATCAGATATTAGAAACGGATTGTGTATTAAATTCAATCACGATATTTATAAAATTGTTGAATTTCTTCACGTAAAACCTGGAAAAGGTCCTGCTTTCGTAAGAACAAAATTGAGAAGTTTAACTACAGGAAGAGTATTAGATAATACATTTTCTGCAGGACATAAAATAGATGATGTGCGTGTTGAAACACATAATTATCAGTTTTTATACGCTGAAGGAGATGAGTTTCATTTTATGAATACGGAATCTTTTGAGCAAATTTCTTTGAATAAAAATATTCTGGATGCTCCAGGATTATTAAAAGAAGGAACAAGTGTAATGGTTCAGGTAAATACTGAAACTGATTTGCCTTTATCTGTAGATATGCCATCTTCTGTAATTCTTGAAGTTACATACGCTGAGCCAGGAGTAAAGGGAAATACAGCAACAAATGCTACTAAATCTGCTACGGTAGAAACTGGTGCGTCTGTAAACGTTCCGTTGTTTATTAACGAAGGTGATAAAATTAAAATCGATACTGCTTCAGGGAATTACATGGAGCGTGTAAAAGAGTAGTTTTTTAATTAGATAATTTGTCAATGAGTCAATTAGAAAATTAGTGAATTGTCACAATTTTGAGCATTCATTTTCTGATTGACACATTTTCTAGTTGGCACATTTTCTAATTGACAAATTTTCTAATTTAAAAATATGAAATTTCCAAAAGTTCACTCTTTAGAAGAAATTGCAAATTTGCTTAACTGCGAATTTATTGGCGACAAAAACTTTGAGGTTTTAGGCATGAACGAAATACATGTTGTTGAACCAGGTGATATAGTTTTTGTTGACCATCCAAAATATTACGACAAAGCTTTGCAATCAGCAGCTACTATTGTATTGATCAATAAAAAAGTAGAATGCCCTGCGGGTAAAGCGCTTTTGATTTCTGATGATCCTTTCAGAGATTTCAATACTTTAACCAAACACTTTAGACCTTTTCAAGCAACTAGCGTATCGATAGCTCTTTCTGCAACTATTGGAGAAGGAACTGTAATTCAGCCTAATTGTTTTGTTGGTAATAGCGTTACGATCGGTAAAAACTGCATTATTCATCCCAATGTTACTATTTACGATCATACTGTAATTGGTGACAATGTAATTATTCACGCTGGAACTATTTTAGGAGCAGATGCTTTCTATTATAAAAAACGTCCAGATGGTTTTGATCAGTTAATTTCTGGAGGAAGAGTTGTAATTGAAAATAATGTTGGAATTGGCGCTCTTTGTACAATTGATAAAGGAGTTACAGGAGATACAACAATTGGCGAAGGAACGAAACTGGATAATCAAGTTCATGTTGGACATGATACTGTTATCGGAAAAAAATGTTTAATTGCATCGCAAACCGGTATTGCAGGCTGTGTTGTTATTGAAGATGAAGTTACTATTTGGGGACAAGTAGGTACAACCAGTGGCATTACAATAGGAGCGAAGGCTGTTATTATGGGACAGACTGGTGTTACAAAATCAGTTGAAGGCGGCAAATCATATTTTGGAACCCCAATCGAAGAATCAAGAGAAAAATTAAAACAATTGGCCAATATCAAAAAGATTCCTGAAATTTTAAATAAATTGAAGTAATATGTCTATAAAAGAATTTGTTCAAAAATTTTACAAGTCAGATGCCTTAATTGATAGCGAAATCATGAAAACTTATCTGCATCCAGATGTTAAGTTGGATTGGAACAGCACTAAAGGATTAATCGAAATGGATTATAATTCGATGCTGGATATGGCCAACGAACTAAGTCGCGCTTATGTGCGTTCAAAAGTTAGAATCAGCCATATTATTGCTGAAGATGACTTGGTTTCTATTCGATATTCTCATTTTGTAAAAACGATAGAAAACCCACGAGAAGAGATGTTATTGGCACATTTTGCTACTATTTGGCAAATAAAAGATGATAAACTTTATCGCGGTTATCAAATGAGTCAATTTTCTTAATTTTTTTGAGCATAAAAAGGTTAAAATACGTTACAAAACCTTACTTTTGCATCACAATTTTAAAAACTACATAAAATATATATCATGAGTGTTTTAGTTAATAAAGATTCCAAAATAATTGTTCAAGGATTTACAGGAAGCGAAGGAACTTTCCACGCTTCTCAAATGATTGAGTACGGTACTAATGTTGTTGGTGGTGTTACTCCAGGAAAAGGAGGAACTAGCCATTTAGATCGTCCAGTTTTTAATACAGTAAAAGATGCTGTAGACCAAGCTGGAGCTGATACATCTATCATTTTTGTACCGCCAGCTTTTGCTGCTGATGCAATTATGGAAGCTGCTGATGCTGGAATTAAAGTAATTATTGCTATTACAGAAGGAATTCCTGTAGCAGATATGATTAAAGCAAATAATTATGTTAAAGAAAGAAATTCTAGATTAATCGGACCAAACTGTCCAGGAGTTATTACTCCAGGTGAAGCTAAAGTTGGTATTATGCCAGGTTTCGTTTTCAAAAAAGGAACAGTTGGTATCGTATCTAAATCAGGAACTTTAACTTATGAAGCTGCTGACCAAGTTGTAAAACAAGGTTTAGGAATTACTACAGCTATCGGTATTGGTGGAGATCCAATTATTGGAACTACAACTAAAGAAGCTGTTGAATTATTAATGAACGATCCAGAAACTGAAATTATCATCATGATTGGTGAAATTGGAGGTCAATTAGAAGCTGATGCTGCTAAATGGGTTAGAGCTGATGGTAACCGTAAACCAGTTGTTGGTTTTATCGCTGGAGAAACTGCTCCTGCTGGTAGAACAATGGGTCACGCAGGTGCTATTGTTGGAGGATCTGATGATACAGCTGCTGCTAAAAAACAAATTATGAGAGACAACGGAATCCACGTTGTTGATTCACCAGCTGAAATTGGTAAAAAAGTAAAAGAAGTATTGGGTTAATATCCAATCCCGATCCCGAAACTTCGGGACGGGACAAAATAACAGATTCCAAAAAAAAGTCTCAATATTTTGTTGAGACTTTTTTACATTTTTAAAATGTTTGGAATAGAATAAAAACTTAGCAACTACAACCTTTAGTCCCGAGGCTTCAGGATAGAAGCTTGAAAAATAAAAAATATGTATAAAGAATTAGAAAAGTTTAAAGTAAGCAATAGTTTTACTTTTACTATTGAAGACAGTTTAGAACAAGCTTGTAACGCTCCCGAAGCAGGTGCGGGTATTTTTGTTGTCTATGCAGTCGAAGGTGATGCAAAAGAATTAATCATGGTAGGTTCTACTGGGACAGTTCAAAATGACGGAACTTTGAAAAGTAAAAATGGTGGTTTATACGATAAGATCGTAAACGGACATCAATTTGCTAAAACAGGAAGAAAATATTCTTGGCCTGCACAAATGAAGTTAGAAGAGATTTCTGCTCTTGAAGTGGTTTGGTATGAAACTTTTAATGCAGATGTAAAAGCTATTCCAACTTCAGTAGAAGGACAGGTTTTGCAAAATTTCTTAAATGAAAATGCTAAATTACCAAGATGGAATGTAGCTTTCTAAAAGCTTTTTCAAAATCGAATCATTAAAGGCCTTGCTAAATTTTAGTAAGGCTTTTTTTTTGTTTATAACTTCATATTGTAGCTTCAAATGAAAAAGACTTCGCCATAATCTTACAATTACAATGTTTTTATAAAATTAAAATAATTTAGTAAATGTTTTAGTTCCCCAAGAAAATAAGGTTGTGCGACTGGTTTTTTAATATTACGAAAGTGTTTCTTCTATGTAAAAAAATTGTTTTTAAATATTTGATTTTATAATTTTATCACACAAAACTAAAAAATAATGTTAAAAAACTATATTTTTTGTATTAATAAAACGCATTCTAAAACGCAGTTTCCAAGTTACCATGAAAACCCAAATTTTGCCAATCAATACTTTAGATGACTGTACACTTTGGAATAACGTAAAAGAAGGTGATGAAAAATCATTTTCGGTATTATTTGAAAGACACTATGCTGACTTAGTGAGTTACGGAAACTCGCTTTCTCCTTATGCCGAAAAAGTACAGGATTGTATACAAGATGTTTTTACAGATATATGGGTTTATAGAAATAGTTTGCAGGCTTCTGTTATTGTAAAGGCCTATCTTTTATCCAGCGTTCGCAAGCGAATTGCACGTTTGTATGAAAGAGATCATATTTTTCGTAAGACTACAAGCACAGATTCTATTGCTTTTCTTTTGGAATTTTCGGTAGAACATGAACTCATTGCAGATGATGAAATTGCAAAAGAAAAAGTAATTCACTTAAATAAATTACTGAACGAGTTACCTTCAAGACAGAAAGAAGCTTTATACCTTCGTTATCATCAAGGTTTAACTGTAGAACAAATCGCTGAAATGTTAGATGTTAATTACCAATCGGCAAGTAATCTCCTGCATCGCGGTTTACTTAGTCTCCGTAGGGATTGGAAAGGTAATTTTTCATTGTTTCTTCTTATATCTTCAAGTACTTTTTAATTTTATTAAAAAAAAATAAAAAAAAATCACAATTTGGTGAGTATATAATAAGAGAACTGTCCTCTATGTTTTTGTAACCTCATTTTTAGATGCAAAAACGTAATAATTATACCGAAATTGAAGATTTTTTATCTGATGAATCATTCCAATCATGGATTTTGTTTAAAATTGATGAAAATGGCTGGGAAGAATGGACGCTGGAAAACGGTCAGCGTGCCAAGTTGGTCGAAAATGCAAGGCTTTTATTATTAGCCATGAAAGTACCTGACTCTAACTTATCTTTATCAGATATCCATAAAGCGTTGCACACAACGTGGATTAAAATTGAAGAAAAAGAAAATCAAAACCATTTTATTCGTAATTCAAGAAGATTCTTCCAAAGGCCTTTTATTACTGGAATTGCTGCAAGCTTGCTTTTTTGCCTGATATCTGTTTGGTTTTATAAAGATCATTTTGCTACAGATAAAGTGGTTACTTATAAAGAACTTATTGACGAAAATAGCGAAGGTTTAGTTGAACAGACTAATAATTCGAATAAATCGCAAATCATTACATTATCTGACGGAAGTTCAGTTTTATTACAACCCAATAGTAAATTAAGTTACCCTAAAATCTTTACCGGAAACGAAAGAAAGGTGTATTTATCCGGCGAAGGTTTCTTTGAAATTAGTAAAAATCCTAAAAAGCCTTTTTACGTTTATGCAAACGAGATTGTCACAAAGGTAGTTGGAACCAGTTTTAGAGTTAAAGCTTATTCTGATCAGCCTAATGTCGAAGTTCTTGTTCGCACCGGTAAAGTTAAGGTAAAACCAAATAATCTTGTTGCGTCAAAAGATGATCAAGAAGTAGTTTTGCTTCCTAATCAAGCGTTACGCTTTTGGCGTAAAGATTTGAAATTTAATAAAATAACTAATATCACCGAAGATGAGACACTGGCTCATAGTGTTGGCAATATTGAACAATTAAGTTTTGAATTTACTGATATTCCTGTTTCTCAAATCTTCGAAACAATTGAACAGGCATATTTGGTTGATATAGATTATCCAAAGAATAAATTGAAAGATTGCCATCTTACTACATCACTTAGTGATCAGCCTTTGACGGAAAAACTTAAGATTGTCTGTAAAAGCATAGGAACAAATACAAGTTTCGAAATGAATGGAAATCAAATTATTATAAACTCGGACGGGTGTAATTAATCCAATCTTTATAACTGTAATTATAGAGAAAGGGTGTGAGTTGAGATTTGAATTTAACAGCGAATTTTCTTTTTGAGAATCTCCTGTTTTTAGTTCTTTTCAAAATCAAAATGAAGCAATTTTTAACCAAAAACTAAATTAACCTTATTTGCCTATGTGAAAAATAAACATAAAAAAAGTGCCGAAATGCTGTAACATCTCGACACCTATAAATTTGAATTTCTCTCTGTAAAGAGCAATTCAATACGTTTCTTAAAATACACTCGAATCAGTATTAATCAAAACAAACCAAAATTATGAAAAAACCAGTTGTTAAACAACGATTACTCCATCGAATCATGAAAATAACACTATTTCAGTTTGTTCTAGCACTTGTGTTTTCAAGCATTGCTATGGCGAATAATGTAAATGGACAAAAAAAATTAGATACTAAGGTTACAATTACAGTTGAAAATTTAACTTTAGACAATGCATTATCTAAATTAGAAAAGTCTGCTCATGTAAAATTTTCGTACAATTCAAGACTGCCTCAATTAAATAAAAAGGTAAGTATAGAGGCTAATCAGGAAACTTTATCAAGCATTCTTAACCGAATTTTGATACCATTTAATATTACTTTTTCAGAAGTAAGCAATCAAATTATTTTACAAAAAAACAACTCGCTCGAGCCATTTTCAAATTTAGAAAATAATCCATCTGTATTTGATGTATTGGTTTTAGGGCCTATAATAAGAGGTAAGGTTACTGATGCTAACGGTATTCCGTTGCCAGGTGCTACTGTTTTGGCTAAAGGAACAAAAATTGCAGTATTGACTGATTTTGATGGTAATTTTTCTATCGAAATGCCTGCAAACAGTACTGCTTTAGTTATTTCTTATGTTGGTATGGAAACTAAAGAAATTGGAATTGAAAATACATCTCCAACTATAGTTTTGAATGAGTTAGGACAAAACTTAAAGGAAGTTGTAGTAACTACAGGTTATGAAAAAACTTCAAAAAGAACATTTACTGGAGCTATCAGTAAAATATCTGGAGCTGAATTGAAAGTGGATGGAGTAGTAGATGTGAGCAGAATGATTGAGGGTAAAGCTGCAGGGGTTACGGTACAAAATGTTACAGGAACTTTTGGTACTGCGCCTAAAATTACTGTTCGTGGATCTTCTTCTATTTTTGGTGATACAAAACCATTATGGGTAATTGACGGTGTTGTTCAGGAAGATATTATTAATATTTCGTTTGCCGATTTGGCTTCAGGTAATTCAGAAACTTTATTGAGTTCTTCTGTAGCAGGTTTAAATGCAAATGATATTCAAAGTATTGAAATTCTTAAAGATGCTTCGGCAACTTCTATTTATGGTTCAAGATCTTTAAATGGGGTTGTAGTAGTTACTACAAAACAAGGTCGTAGAGATTCTCCGTTAAAAGTAACTTATACAGGAGAGAATACAGTAAGAACGGTTCCGAATTATACCCAATATGATATTTTAAATTCTCAAGAATCAATGAGTATTTTGAAAGAAATGGAGCAAAAAGGGTTTCTTGATGTACCATCAACTCTTCAGGGGCGCTACGGTGGTGTTTATAATATTTTAAGTAGAGCAATTAATACTTATGTACCTGAAACAAACAGCTATTTAGTTAATAATGATCCTGTAAGCAGAAATAATTTTTTAAAAAAGTACGAATTAGCAAATACAGATTGGTTTAGTGTTTTGTTCCGACCTTCTATTACTCAAAACCACTCCTTAAGCTTTTCTGGCGGAGGAAAAAACAACACTTTTTATGCTTCGCTAGGTTATTATACAGATCCAGGCTGGACTATTGCAGACAATGTAAAACAATTATCATCAAATATAAAAGGAACTTTTTATGTAAATGACAGGCTGAATATTACGTTATCGACTTTAGCATCTGTGCGTGATCAGGAAGCTCCTGGTACTTATGAAAGTCAGCAAGATGTTGTATTTGGTAATGTAACAAGAGATTTTGATATTAATCCATTTAACTATGTTTTGAGTACTAGCAGAACGTTAAGACCTTATGATGAAGCTGGTAATTTAGAATATTATAGAAACAACTGGGCGCCAATGAATATTATAAATGAATTAGAAAATAATGTTTTAGAAATTAAAGTAAAAGACATTCGTTTTCAATTGGATTTAGACTATAAAATCAACAAAAACCTGACGTATAATCTAACAGGTTCTGCCCGATATGCCAATACCTCACGTGAGCATAAAATATATGAAAATTCGAATGTTGTCGGCGCTTATAGAGCAGGTACAGAATATGGTGCAGATGGTGTAAATACAACAGTTAGAAATGCTAATATCTATTTATATAAAGATCCAGACGATTTAACAGCACAGCCAATTTCTGTATTGCCAAACGGAGGATTTTTAAGAAAGTATACAAATGATATGACGTCATATAATATTAGAAATAGTGTTACTTATAGAAATACCCTTAATGATGTACATGAATTAGAAGGTTTCTTTGGTACTGAGCTTAGATCTTTAGATAGAAACAGCGACAATTTTACTGCTGCCGGAATTCAGTATGACAGAGGGCTTACGGCGTTTACAGATCCTAGAATTATCGAAAAAATTATAAATGAAGGAAATTCTTATTATGGTTTTGCAGCTGAAAGAGAAAGAACTGTAGGTTTTTTTGGAAAAGTAGGCTATACTTATGATCGTCGTTATACTGGTTCAATTACAGGACGTTATGACGGATCAAACAGACAAGGAAATAGCAGTTCGTCAAGATGGCTTCCAACTTATACTTTTAGTGGTAAATGGAATGTTACCGAAGAAAAATTCATGAAAAATACAGAATCGATTAATAATTTAGCTTTAAGAGCATCTTACGGACTTACTGCTACGGCGGGTCCAGCTACCAATTCACTGGCTATTTACAAAAGTTTTATTACAGATCGTTTAGGTATTTCTGACAGAGAAACAGGAATTGATATTGATCAATTGCAAAACTCTGATTTAACTTGGGAAAAACAATTTGAAACCAATATTGGAGTAGATTTAGGAATGTTTAATAACAGAATACAGTTTACAACAGATGTTTACAGACGTAAAGCATTTGATCTAGTTGATTATGTTGTGACTTCAGGAATTGGAGGACAAAAAATTAAACAGGGAAATAATGCCAATATGGAAACTAAAGGTATTGAGGTTGCTTTTACTACTCAAAACATTGTTACTAATAGTTTTAAGTGGTCGACAACACTTAACTTTTCTGTCTTTAACCAAGAAATAACAAGACTTGAAAATCAGCCTTCAGCATTTGATCTAGTTGATGGAAATGGAGGAAATGCTATTGGTCATCCAAGAAATTCAATATACTCTTATCAATTTACAGGCCTTAATAATCAAGGTTTGCCAACTTTTATTATGCAGGATGGTGAAACTGATAATGTTACAGGAGCTAATTTTCAAGATACTGAAAACGTAACAGATTATTTGAAATATGAAGGTTCTATTGAACCAAATAAATCTATTGGTTTAGCTAATACGTTTACTTATAAAAGCTGGTCACTATATGTTTTTGTTGTAGGTTCTGGCGGAAATAAAGTGCGTTTAAATCCAGCTTTCAGCAGCCAATATGATGATTTGACAGTATTTACAAAAGATTTTACAAATCGTTGGATTAATCCTGGTGATGAAGAATTTACAAATGTTCCTGTAATAGCTGACAAACGATTAATTACAAATTATGGTGGTGCTAATACACTCGGACGCGCTTATAACACCTATAATTATTCGGATGTAAGAATTGCAGATGGAGATTTTGTGAGATTAAAAAATGTTTCGCTTGGATGGGAATTCCCTACAGATTTCAAGAAAAAATTAGGAGTAAGTACATTTAATTTAAAAGGTTCTGCGGTTAATCCGTGGCTGATTTATTCTGATAAGAAATTAAACGGACAAGATCCTGAATTTCGTAATACTGGTGGTGTTGCCTTTCCAATTACATCGCAATACAGTTTTTCTATAAACCTTTCATTTTAATATAATTGATTATGAAAAATATAAAATATATAAAATTAAGCGCAGCTTTCTTACTGTTTGTTACTCTAAACAGCTGTGATGAATTCTTATCAGAAATTCCAGATAACAGAACTCAGATAGATACACCTGAAAAAATTTCAGAATTATTAGTAAATGCCTATCCAGGAGCATCTTATTTGGATTTGGCAGAAACTATGTCTGATAACGTAGATGATGGACAACTAGGTTCTATAGGAATAAAAAATGAACAAAGCTACAATTGGGAAATGCATAATGAAACCAATATAGACAGTGAAGCTTTTTATTGGGATGCTTGTTACAGAGCGATTGCGCATGCTAATCAGGCTTTGGCATCAATTGAAGAGCTGGGCAGTCCAGCAACTTTAAATCCACAAAAGGGCGAAGCATTATTAGCAAGAGCATACGCCCATTTTATGTTGGTTACTTTTTGGTCTAATCGTTATAATCCAGCAACAGCTCAAACTGATTTAGGCATTCCGTATGTTACTGAGCCAGAAACTCAACTATTAAAAAAGTATACTAGAAATACTGTAAAAGAAGTTTTCGATTTTATTCAAAAAGATATTGAAGAAGGTTTAAAATATGTAACCAATGATTATAAACAGCCAAAATTTCACTTTAATAAAGAAGCTGCAAATGCATTTGCAAGCCGTTTTTATTTAGTAAAAGGAGATTGGGATAAAGTGCTTGAAGTTTCTGAGAGTCTTGGTTCTAAACCAGTTGGCAAACTAAAAGATTACGCTACTTTATCAAGTCTGGCTCCAGATATTCAATTTATTGAGTATGGAAAGTCTTCATATGCAGCTAATTTGCTTATAGCTTCTCCTAATTCACTTATCGGAAGATCCGCGGGCAGCAATAATTTTTATTTGTCAGATGATAAGCAAACAGAACTTTTTAGAGTACAAACTAATCCATTTAATAAAACATGGCTGTATGATTTTTATACTTATAACAGCAGCAGAACATTGTTTACACCAAAGTTTGAAGAATATTTTAAATACACAAATTTGACAGCTAATATTGGAGAAGCCTATGCAGGAATCGTTCTTTTGTCTAATGATGAGTTTTATTTAAATCGTATTGAAGCTCTTGTTATGAAAGGCCGAATCACGGAAGCGAATACTGAGTTAGAATACTTTTTAGGAACTAGAACAACCGGATACAATCCGACAACAGATAAATTGACTCAAGCGAAAGTAACAACAATGTATCCTGTTATTGCAGATGAATTTACACCATATTATGCTTTGACGCCAATTCAGACTTCGTATGTTAAAGCAATTGCCGAAGCCAGAAGAAGAGATTTTGTTCACGAAGGATTAAGATGGCTGGATGTAAAGCGTTTCAATATTGTCGTAAATCACCCCACTTTTGGCAAACCTGTAAATGTATTGGTTAAAGATGATAAACGCAGAGCAATGCAAGTGCCACTTAGTGCTTCTAATAACGGCTTAGAGAAAAATCCTAGATAAATTTTAATTAAAATTTTAAAACTATGAAAATATTAAAACAATATAGAGTAATAATGTTTGCAGCTGGGGTCTTAATTTTTGGAGCCTGCTCTCATGAAGATCAGCCGGGCGAAAGTCAGCTTGATTATTCACAGCCACAAAAAACAGCTTTAGATAATTGGATTTCGACAAATTACTTAGTGCCGTACAACATTAATGCGCAGTATAAGTGGAATCAAAATACTGTTGATAATAATAGATTTTTATTTCCTCCAATGATTAGTAGTGTGCAGCCTGCATTAGATGTTGTAAAACAAATATGGCTGGACAGTTATTCTAAAGTTGGAGGCGCTGATTTTGTCAAAAAAATTGCACCAAGAGAAATTGTTTTGGTTGGAGGAGTAAACTCTAACACAAACGGAACCAGAACGCTGGGAATTGCAGATTCAGGACAAAGAATTACACTTTTTGAGGTTGATTACTTAGATAAAACAAATCGCGCAAATGTGACGGAGTTTATTCATACCATACAACACGAATATGTACATATTCTAAATCAAAACAAACCTTTTGATGAGCAGGCTTGGCAAAAAATAAGTCCTGGGGATTATACAGGAACATGGCATTTAGAAAAATTGGAAGATTCGAGAAATTTAGGTTTTATAACCAATTATGCCAGAAATAATATTATAGAAGATTTTGCTGAAACGGCATCCACAATATTAACAAGTTCAAAAGCAGAATACGCAGCGATTCTAGCCAGTATTTCTGATGAAGAAGGAAGAGCAAAATTGAAACAAAAAGAAGCTATGGTTGTAAAATATTATAAAGATGCTTTTAATATTGATTTCTATGCTTTAAGAGATGAAGCAGAAAAAAACACAAACAATGTTATCAATAATTAAGCTCGTCAATTATAATTTAAAATATTTCTATTATGAAACCAAAAAATATATTTAAGTACTTAATGGTTGCTTTTTTTGCAATACATTTATTGGGCTCATGTTCAAGCGATACAGAAGCTGAGCAAAAATTCGACAAAACTCCGGTAGAGCGTATAAACGAACAAAAAACGGAACTAAGTACAGCATTGCTTTCATCAGAATTTGGATGGAAAGCTGTTTATTTTACAGATGATACTCAATTAGGCGGTTTTACCCATTTATTTAAGTTTTCTGCTGATGGAAAAGTGCAAATGGCATCAGATTTTGATGCCGATACAGCAACTTATGAAAGTACGTACAGCATTGCTTTAGGAAGTACAGTTAGTTTGTTATTTGACTCTTACAACAGAATTCATCTTTTGTCTGATTCTAACAGCTACCCAACTACAGCTTTAAGAGGTAAAGGCTATTTGGGTGATTTCCAGTTTTTATACTACGGACAAGAAAATGGAGATCTTCTTTTTAAAAGCAATAGATTAGTTAGAGATGTGCGTTTTGTAAAAGCAACTGCACAAGATTGGGCAAATTTGCCTAAAAATCTTATAACGGAACAAAATGTTATTGGAGGAATTGAGAGACCATTATTTAGAGTGTTGGAAATTAATGATGGTACAGTTATTAAAAAGTATGATTTTGGTTTTTCGCCTGTAACTAGATTTTCATCTTCTAAATCTATAGACGTAAATTCTTCAGAAGTTATTAGTATGGGAGTTGGATATACTCCAACAAGTATTGTAGTAAGTCCAGCTGTCACGGTTGGAGGACAAAGTTTAAAAGAGTTTGTTTACAATGATGCTGATGGAAGTTTTAAAGCTACTGGTACTGGTGGTGTAACTGCTACAATTAAATACAGCAATGCACCTCTGGTGCTAAATGATGATTACAAAATAGTACTTCCAGGAAAAGTGTATTCTCGATTTGGCTATTACCCAGATGATTTTACAGCTGATGCAAGTACTAATTCAAAATTATTTCAAGCAGAAATAGATAAAATTAATGCAAATTTACCTGCGGGGCAATATCTTACATCGGTACAGTTATATTTAAACCATTCACTTGGAAATTTCATATACTACACTTTTGTTGGTAGAGGAGCTTTACAGCATTTTGTTGATGTTCAAGAGGATGCGGTTGGTAAAAAGATCATTTTGAAACATAAATCATGGAATGGAAATACTACGGTTTCTACTCCTGCATTTCTAGCAGGTTTTGATAAGTACTTGATGGATGCTAACGGAATTTATGTCAAGAAAGAAAGTTTTAAATTATATTATTCAAACACTGTTTACACCTTTACAAGTTCTTCAAGTCCATTTAGAATGACAACTTGGCAACTTAATTAATTAGATTGTTACAGTTTTTGGAAAATCGTCAATTTATAGAATGCTTTTTATGGCAGTAATTTTATTGGTTTTCTTTTTCACAACAAAGCAAAATCATATCTAAAAATTTAGTTTTATTTTTATTTTGAAGAAGGAGCAACTCAATTTTTGGGTTGCTTTTTTGATTATAGATACTTTATAGTAGTATTAATCTTTGCAATGTTGAAAGGTTATTGCAATTGTTATTTTTTTAAAAAGGGAATTATCATATATTTGACAAGTCATTATTAGCGCTGATAGAAGTAAATTTTTTTTTGTGTTTATTTAGAATATAAAAAGGAATAACGGATAGCAGAAAAGCTACAAATAATTAAAATTAATTTTGAATATGAAATTACTAGAAGGAAAAGTTGCCATTATTACAGGCGCTAGTCGTGGAATTGGAAAAGGAATTGCTGAAGTTTTTGCTAAACACGGTGCAAATGTTGCTTTTACATACAGTTCATCTGTAGAATCAGCTCAGGCTTTAGAAGCTGAATTGAACGGTTTAGGAATTAAAGCAAAAGGTTACCAATCGAATGCAGCCGATTTTAATGAAGCACAAACTTTTGTTGATGCTGTTTTAGCTGATTTTGGAACAGTTGATATCTTAATAAACAACGCCGGAATTACAAAAGATAATTTATTAATGCGTATGTCTGAAGCTGATTTTGATTTAGTTATTGATGTAAATCTAAAGTCAGTTTTTAATATGACAAAAGCAATTCAAAAAACCTTTTTGAAACAACGTGCTGGCTCTATCATTAATATTAGTTCTGTAGTAGGAGTTTCTGGAAATGCTGGACAAACAAATTATGCAGCTTCTAAAGCTGGTGCGATTGGTTTTACAAAATCAGTAGCTCTAGAATTAGGCTCTCGTAATATTCGCTGCAACGCAATTGCTCCTGGATTTATTGAAACAGAAATGACTGCAAAATTACCTGAAGATGTAGTAAAAGGATGGAGAGAAGGTATTCCGTTGAAACGTGGTGGAACTACTGAAGATGTTGCAAATGCTTGTCTTTTCTTAGCTTCAGATTTAAGTGCATACGTTACCGGACAAGTTCTTAATGTTTGTGGAGGAATGCTTACTTAAGGCCCTGAGGTTCTAAGTTACAAAGGTTCAAAAGTTTTAGTATTTAGTTTTTTCTCTGACGCTAAAATAAAAAATGAACACTGCTAGTCATGAATAATTGACTTTTTTAAATCTGAATACTAAATAAATATGACTACAAACACGATTCTATTATTATTGCTTTCTTTAGTAATAGCTGTTGGTCTGTCGTATTTTCAATATTTTTTCAAAGCCAAAAGCAAATCAAATGTGATTTGGCTTTTGGCTTTTTTACGTTTTCTAGCCATTTTTGCATTATTGGTTTTATTGATAAATCCGATAATGACCAAAAATTCGCTGGAAATAACAAAAACACCGCTTGCAATTGCGGTTGACAACTCCAGTTCGATTACAGCTTTAAAATCAGATAAAACGGTTTCCGATTTATATCAGAAATTAATATCAAATCCTGCTCTTAAAGAAAAATTCGAAATTCAGTCGTATCAATTTGATGCAGAT
This sequence comes from Flavobacterium sp. MR2016-29, assembly GCF_015350695.1. Classification (NCBI taxonomy): domain Bacteria; kingdom Pseudomonadati; phylum Bacteroidota; class Flavobacteriia; order Flavobacteriales; family Flavobacteriaceae; genus Flavobacterium; species Flavobacterium sp. MR2016-29. Next base: position 186,187 of record NZ_JADKPU010000001.1, on the reverse strand, counting down.
TTTAAACCTTCTTCTACATTTGATTTTAAAGGAAAACAAACCAATCTTGATGAAGTTGCCAAGAATCTAAAAAGCATCAATAAAAATCTGATTTTCCCGACAGTTATAATTAGTGATGGAAATCAAACTACAGGAAACGATTATGTATATCGTTTTGATCCTGTCAATAAAGTTTATCCTTTGGTTGTAGGAGATACAACTACGTTTTTTGATTTAAAAATCAATCAGCTTAATGTAAATAAATACGCATTTCATAAAAATAAATTTCCTGTAGAAGTTTTTCTGCAGTATGCTGGAGATAAAACTTCAAACGCAGATTTTACAATTTCACAAGGAAATTCTGTTGTTGCAAGAGAGAAAGTTTCTTTTTCGCCATCAAAAAAAACGGCAACTATAAATTTACTTTTGCCTGCTGATAAAGTAGGTTTGCAAATTTTTAAAGCTGCTATTTCATCAAATGCAAAAGAGAAAAACAGCTATAATAATATCAAGAATTTTGCTGTAGAAGTGATTGATCAAAAGTCAACAATTGCTATCGTTTCTTCAATTAATCATCCAGATATTGCATCATTAAAACGTTCGATTGAAGTTAATGCACAGCGTAAAGTGATTTTGGTTAAACCAAATGAAATTAATCAGTTGCAAGATATTTCAGTTTTGGTTTTATATCAGCCAACAACTGCTTTTAAAGCTATTTTTGATAATAATAAATTAGCAGGAACAAATACCTTTATTATTACTGGAAACAACACCGATTTTAATTTTTTAAACCAACAGCAGCATAATTTGGTTTTTAAAATGAGCGGACAAAGAGAAGATTATTTATCTGAATTTCAATCGCAGTTTAATTTGTTTGCAATCGAAAATATTGGTTTTGAAAATTTTCCGCCTTTGCAGAATTTATTCGGAACTGTTACTACGAACGGAAATGTATCAGTTTTGCTTTCTTCTAAAATTAGAAACGTTGCAACAAATGCGCCTTTGCTGGCTTTCGCCGAAAATCAAGGCAAGCGAACTGCATTTCTTTTAGGTGAAAACAGCTGGAAATGGCGTTTGCAAAGTCATATTGACAATCAATCTTTTGAAAAGTATGATGTTTTTATTGATAAGATCATTCAATATTTAGCTTCATCAACGACCAGAAAATCACTAGTTGTTACGCATGAGAGTTTTTATAATTCTGGAGAAGCTATTGTAATTAATGCACAGTATTTTAATAAAAATTATGAGTTCGACGAAAAAGCGAGGCTTACAATTACAGTTACAAATGCTGCAACAAAACAAACTAAAAATTATGATCTATTAAAAGGAAATAATTCTTTCTCAGCCAATCTTGATGGATTAACAGCTGGAAAATATAATTTTTCTGTAAAAGAGCTAAATACAAACACCTCTTATTCAAGTCATTTTGAAATTTTAGATTTTGATATCGAAAAACAATTTGTAAATCCTGATGTTACCAAACTGAAACAATTGGCCTTGCAAACGAACGGAAAAGCGTTCTTCGAAAATCAAGCAGATAATTTGATTAATACTCTTTTAGAAAATAAGGAATATAAATCAATCGAAAAAAATGTTTCAACAAAAACTCCTTTAATTGATTGGGTTTGGTTATTGATTTTGATTGCTTCTTTATTAACGATTGAATGGTTTGTTAGAAAGTATAATGGACTACTTTAAAAGTTTCTAAGGTATTTTTTAACTTGAAACTTTAAACTTGAAACAAAACGAGACAAAAAATGGATTTCAGGCTAAAAGTATTTTACACCGTTGCGCTCCGCCTTAACTTTACTAAAGCGGCAACAGAATTATACATTTCACAGCCAGCGGTTTCTAAGCACATTCAAGAACTTGAAGAAACTTATAAAACCAAACTTTTTGAACGAAATGGTTCTAAAATCGCGTTAACTCCAGCTGGAGAAATTCTCTTAAAACACACCAAAAATATTTTCGAAATTTACAGAGAAATTGATTTTGATATGAGTTCTTTCCTAAACGAACGGCAAGGTTTATTGAGATTGGGAGCAAGTACAACAATTTCGCAATATATTATTTCTCCTGTTTTGGCCCGCTTTCATCAAAAACAAAAAGATATTAAAGTCAATTTGCTAAATGGAAATACAGAGCAAATTGAAAACGCTTTAATCAATAAAGAAATCGAAATTGGAATTGTCGAAGGGCAATCTAAAAATCAATCCATAAAATATATTCCGTTTTTAAAAGACGAATTGGTTTTAGTCTGCAATACTAAAAATGCTTTCGTTAGGCAAAATAAAATTTCATTAGAAGACTTAAAATCAATGAAATTTATAACCCGAGAACGAGGTTCTGGAACACTTGAAGTTATAGAATATGCTCTGAAAAATCTTGGAGTTAAATTTACGGATCTAAAAATTGAAATGCAATTAGGAAGTACAGAAAGCATAAAATCATATTTGTTAAATTCAGATTGTTTTGCTTTTATGTCAATACACGCGGTAAGTAATGAACTGAAAAATAATGAATTAATTGTTTTAGATGTTGAAACACTCGCAATTGAAAGATATTTTTATATTATTACTTTAATCGGTAAATCAGATTCTTTGTCTGAATTATTTATTCAAAACTTATCTGATTACTATAATTTGAAGTTATAGTCAATTGTATTTTACGATTGGCAACTTAAGTATAAAGAGCAGACCTTTGTAAGGAAATATAAAATTCCTTATTTTGAAAACGAATCAAAATTCAGTATCCCATTTATTCGAAGTTAACCACTATTTGCAACAGGCAATTTTTGCAGTAATAATTCTTTTATGTTTATTTTCAATTGTCAGTCCGCCAATTGCTTTATTATTTGGTGTTTTAATGGTAAATATTTTCGGAAATCCATTTGTTGCATTCAATCATACAGCAATCACTTTCTTACTTCAATTCTCTGTAGTTGGATTAGGATTTGGAATGAATGCTGCAAGTGCATTTTCAGCTGGAAAAGAAGGCTTTGTATTGACTATATTTTCTATTTTTAGTACTTTGCTATTAGGTACATTTTTAGGAAAATGGTTGAAAACCGATAAAAAAACATCTCATTTAATCTCTTGTGGAACCGCAATTTGTGGAGGAAGCGCTATTGCGGCGATTTCTCCAGTAATTAAATCAAATGAAAATCAGACTTCTATAGCATTAGGAGTGATTTTTATATTAAATTCAATTGCTTTATTTGTGTTCCCATTTATCGGTCATCAGCTTGATTTGTCGCAGAAAGAATTTGGTTTATGGTGCGCCATTGCGATTCACGATACGAGTTCTGTAGTTGGTGCTGCCAACAAATACGGTGCTGAAGCTTTGGAGATTGCAACTACTGTAAAACTTGCAAGAGCGTTATGGATTATTCCGATTTCACTTATAACAGCAGTAGTTTTTAAAAACAAAAATTCTAAAATCAAAATTCCATACTTTATTGCTTTGTTTATTATTGCAATGCTTTTTAATACTTTCGTGCCGGCAACAGCAGTTTTTGCCCCATACCTAGTAAATATTGCCAAAATAGGATTAACAATTACGTTGTTTTTAATTGGTGCAACTTTAAATATAAACACTTTAAAAGCAGTAGGAGTGAAGCCTTTATTGCAAGGAATTTTCCTGTGGATTTTTATTGCTGTTTTGGCCTTGGCAGCAATTATATGGCTTAATTAGTTTCTAAACTATAGAATCTATATAATTTATATGTTAAAAAATAAAAACTGCTATTTTACTTTAGAAAACTTCACAATTGGTTTGTCAATCATCTTGTAAGATTTTCCTTTGAATGAAAACCGCCTTTCTATTTCAAAATTAAATTGCTTCTTTGTCTTTGTCATTGCTATAATTTCATCTGGAAAGTTAACTTCGAATTCGTCATTGGCCTGAGCAGCCTTATTAAACGAACCATTTGTTTTAATGATAATATCTCTAAAATGCTTTTTAATATTATCATTTACAACTGTATAAGAGCTCGACCATGATGTGCTTTCAACATTTGTAAGCTGATAATTATTAACTTCCAAGATTGGCTGGTATTTGCCGTCAAATCCGGCAATAAGATAAAGATATCCTTCGAAAGGACCGCCACCGCCGCCATTAACGGGCAATATTGTAAACCCATACTGATCTTCGCCGATTTGTAAAAGCTTTGGAGTAGGACATTGTGCAAATGCGCCAAAAGCAGCTACTGCAGGCTGAAAAGATCTCATTTCCCAGACCTTTCCATTTTTAGCGAATTTAGCCAAGCCTAATAAGCCACCAGAAAAGCGGCTTGTTTGCAAACCATCTTCATCATAAACGGAATGGTTGAATGCCAGTACTTTAAATTCATTTCCTTTAGAATCTGAATAATCAATATTCGCAAGAATTCTTGTTGCCACACCATTTGTGTACGGAAACATTTGATCACCCTCTTCGCCATTTACATCAGTAAAAGCGTTTGGTTTACATGTTTTACAATTCCAGCTCACAAATGTATTATGATCAGAAAGATTATATAGTTTGCCTGGAAAAAGCTTCTGCATTGTTTTTACAGCGTCCAAAGGATCATTTATTTGTAACGTTCTTTTGGTATTTAAGATGGTATCTTTTACATTTTTTAATTGTACAATGTCATCTTGTGCTGTACATAAAGAGGTGAAAATCAAAAAAATAATACATGAAGTGATTAGGCGCATATTATAAAGTTTAAATAAAATATAAACGAATTTACAAAGAAACTTTTAATATGAGAGAATATTAATAATAAGGTTAAAAATCTAAAATAAATTAAATTAACACAATCTTAATTGGTATCCTTTTAAATTACCTTTAAATAAAATAAATTTGCACCAAAATAAAAATTGCAAATGAAAAACTTTAAAATGAAGCCAAAACTAATCGCTTTTGTTGTGTTAGGAATTGGATTTTTGACATTGTCGTGGGGAATCGTTGGACACGAACGTATTAATAAAGCTGCCGTTATGGCTTTGCCTCAACCGCTACAACTATTCTTTTATAATCACATCGATTTTATTACACAAGAAGCATCTGTACCAGATATTCGCAAATATGCTTTAAAATACAAAGATGAAAATCCGAGACATTATATTGATTTGGAAAATTTTGCTGGTCCAATTGACAGTTTGCCTAAGACACTAGAAGAAGTAAATAAAAAATACGATGCTAAATTTCTAAATGATAATGGTGTTTTGCCTTGGTTTATCGAAGATATTATGGCAAAATTGACTAAAGCTTTTAAAGACAAAAACAGAGCAGAAATTTTATTTCTTGCTGCAGATTTAGGACATTATGTTGGGGACGCACACATGCCGTTGCATACTTCTGCAAATCATGACGGACAATTAAGCGATCAAAAAGGGATTCACTCTCTTTGGGAAAGCAGATTACCAGAATTGTTTGCTAAAAACTATAAATTGAATGTTCCAGAAGCGCATTATTACGAAGATGTTCATAAAGCAACTTGGGACTTAATTAAAGATACACATAGTCTAGTAAATCCGCTTTTAGATGTAGATAAAAAGCTGAGAACTTCGACTCCTGAAAATCAGGTTTTTGTTGTTGATGCTGATGGAAAAGTAGTTAAAAACAAATACAATTCGGCTAAATTCTCTGATGAATATGCAGCTAAATTGCATAAAGAATTAAACGGAATGGTAGAAACTCAAATGAAAAAAGCGATCACTGCTACAGCAAGCTTTTGGTATACTGCTTGGGTAAATGCCGGAAAACCAGACTTGAGCGATTTAGATGCTCCAGAGATTACAAAACGTAACAGCAAAGCTTTAAAACAAGATATTAAATCGTTTCAAAAAGGAGATCTTTTTGGAATGCAGAATCAGAATGACTAACAAAAGAGTATTCAGTCTCAATGTTTAGTTTACAGATTAAAAAAGCCTCAAATTCATATTGAATTTGAGGCTTTTTTAGTAATGTTCGATAATTTGAAATTTTGATTTCTGAATTAGAATTTTAGTATTTTACTTTTGGTATTTCTTATACTTTAGCATATCTGATGCCGTTTGGTAAAATGAAATCGTTTCGTTGATTAAGTCTTTTCGCTGTGTTTTTAAGCATTTTTCATTGTAATCAATTTGAAATTCAGGAGAAATTCCTGATTTTGAATCTAGCGTCAAACTAAACTGTTTAACTTGTTGTTTTGGTGATAAAATTGTAAGTACATTGTCTTTTATCAATCCTAAATCTTGATAAGTTGCAATAAAAGCTCTTGGTTTATAATCACCTTTAAAAACATCTTGGCCAAAGAACTTGCTTTCATAATTAAAATGAAGCAAACCAAAAAGAGTTGGCATTAAATCAATCTGTGACATTAATTTACTGAATTTTGCAGGTTTTTCATTTGGTCTGTAGATAAAGCCTGGAATTCTGTATTTATCGAGAGGAAGTTCTGTTTTGCCAGCGCTTGAAGCACAATGATCGGCAACGATTACAAAAACTGTATTTTTAAACCATGGCTGTTTTTTTGCCATTTCGAAGAATTTTCGAAGTGCATAATCCGTATATTTTACACCACCGTCGCGTGATTTAATATCTCCAGGAATATCAATTTTATTGTTTGGATATGTAAAAGGCCTGTGATTACTAACAGTCATAATGTGATTAAAGAAAGGTTTGTTTTCTTTTGCTTCTGTATTCATGACTTTTATGGCTTTGTTGTACATATCTTCATCACAAACACCCCAAACGTTTGAAAACGTAATTTCTTCTGGAGAAAAACTCGATTTGTCTACAATCTGGTAACCATTTCCTGAATAGAAGTCTTGCATATTATCGAAGAATGCATCGCCACCATACATAAATTTAACATTGTAGCCTTTCTGTTTAAAAATGGCTCCCGTAGAAAATTTATTTTTATTGTCTTCTCTTTTTACAACGCTTTCGCCTGCAGTTGGCGGTAAACATAATGTTACAGCTTCAAGTCCGCGGACTGTTCTGTTTCCTGCCGCATACAAATTAGTAAACTGTAAACTTTTTTGGGCTAAACTATCTAAGAAAGGAGTTATATTTTGTTGGTTTCCATACGATTTCATGAATTCTGCACTATAACTTTCTATAGTAATTAAAACAACATTTTTATGATTCTCTAGAGAGTCTCCCATAATATTTCTGAAGGTATTTTGTCCAGATATATCAGGAAATTGCTGTTTAAGAATAGTATATGCTTCTTTGTTAGGAAGCGTCTTGTAGAATTTGAAATAATCTAATTTATTATTTTGAAAAGCTAAATAAAACTTGTATAATCCATTAGATTGCAGTTCGTTAACAAAAACATTTTTAGAATTTTCAGTTTTAGATAGAGTTGGAATTGCGATTATTGAAATTAAAAATAAACCAAGATAAATGACTGTTATTTTTATTTTTTCGCTTAACGTTGGAATGTCGCTTATATAATTTTTAGAGTGTTTTAAAATAAAATAAGTGACAATTCCAGTTACTAAAAATAGGACAGAAAATAAAGGAATTACAGGGTAAGATTGCATAATGTTTCCGATAACTTCATTGGTGTATATCAAGTAATTAACGGCTATAAAATTGTATTTTACACCAAATTCATTCCAAAAGAAGTATTCACTCAAGCCATTCTGAAGAATCAGCAAAACATATAAAAAAATCACAAAAGCAAAGAGCCAAAACCTGATTTTGTCTCTCAATTTTGGGAGAAAAAGCAACAAGGCAAAAAGAGCCATTTTAATTCCGATAAAAATTAAGACAATTCTTGGCAAAGCACCTCCGTATTCGTCGAAAATACTTTTTCCTGAAGCTGTATAAATAAATACAATCGCAAAAAAGCCAAGAATAATATATCCTGAAGGCTTGCTGTATTTAGAATTTGAAATAAAAATTAAATATAACCATAGAAAAACACTGGCTACAATAAAGACAAAAAAATCTGAGATCAATCCTAAACTAAATATTTTCAGGCTCTCAAGAATTGTAAATGAAGTTTGAGTTATGGGGTGAAAAAACAAAACAATTCGCAATATAAAACTTACAACAAAATAAAATAAAGCAAGATTGTAAAAAGGAGAAAACTTTTTGTAAAATGTCATAGAATTTATTTTTTACAAAATTAATTCCGATAAATTAGTTCTAGATGAAGTTATGCTTTTACCTTGCTTAGTGTTAACTTAAAGTTTACTTAAGATGACATTTATTGTTGTATTCCGATGATTTTAAGGATTTTCTGAATATTAAAATATTTATCTTTGACCAATTCAAAGTAAAGAAGTAAATAATCTTAATAAAAATATACATGCATATTTTAATAGTTGAAGATGAATTGGGAATTATTCAATTTTTGAAGCAAGGCCTTGAAGAAGAAGGTTATGAAGTTGCAACGGCAATTGATGGCTCGAAAGGTTTTGAATTGATTCAGAATCAGAAATTTGATTTGATTTTATTAGATTGGATGCTTCCGAAAATTAATGGTTTAGATTTATGCAAAGCCATTAGAATTAAAGATCAAAAAACGCCAATTATCTTTTTGACTGCAAAAGATACAGTTCAGGAAACTATTGAAGGATTAAAGGCCGGAGCGAATGATTATATAAAGAAACCTTTTAGTTTTGAAGAATTGGTTGAACGTATTAAAATTCACTTTAGAAATAAGACAGACACTGAAAATTTAACTCTCGGAACTATAAAAATTGATTTATCAAAGCATATTATTTTTAAGAATGAAGAAGAAGTAAATCTTACACAGCGAGAATTTGAGTTGTTGACTTATTTAGTTAAAAATAAAGGAAAAGTTTGTACAAGAAATCAGATTTTAAAAGATGTTTGGGAAATTAATTTTGAATATGATACTGGCGTAATTGATGTTTTTATGAATGCTATTCGAAAAAAACTCAATTTAAAAATTGAAGAAGATTATATTAAAACAATTCGCGGTATTGGTTATATCGCAAACGACTTATAGATGGCACAGCTTTCGTTTAAAAACAGAATCGCATTAAATTATATTATTACCACTGGTTTGCTGATTTTAGTGGCTTTTTCGGTTATTTATTTTATTGTAAAACATACTGTTTATAGTCATGTAGATGAAAATATCAATGTTGAAATTCAGAACCACTTAAAGGAAATTAAAGTCGAAAAAGGCAAAATAATCCTAATTGATAAAGAAGAATGGAATGAGCGCGAACACAATACAGTTGATGTAAATCCTGTTTTTGTAGAGTTTTTAGATTTGAATAAAAATATTATCGAAAAAGCGCCGAATCTCAAAACACAAATACTTGAATTTAAAGATTCTGTTGAAGATTATGAGTTATTCGACACCAAACTGGGAAATAATGCCATAAGACAAATTCAGGTTCCGCTTCATGTCGAAGAGAAAAAAATAGGTTATATTATAGTAGCAATGTCATTGGCAGATTCTACAATGGTTCTTAATAATTTATTCGAAATAATGTGCTTGTCTTTTCTGGCTATTTTATTATTCTTGTTTTTTATCGCCAGATTTTTTGCAGGAAGAAGTATAAAACCGATAAATGCAATTATAAATACTTCTAAAATTATAACCAAAGACAATCTCAAAATCCGAATACCGCTGCCCAAAACAAGAGACGAATTATACATACTTTCTAAAACGATAAATAATTTATTAAATCGAATTGAAGACGCGATTGAGCGTGAAAAACAATTTACTTCTGATGCCTCGCATGAACTAAGAACACCTTTAACTGTAATTAAAGGTACGCTTGAAGTTTTGATTCGTAAAGAACGTGACAGCAAGGAATATGAGCAAAAAATTAATTACTGTATTAATGAAGTTGACCATTTGAATATGCTGGTTGATCAACTTCTTTTGATGGCTCGTTTTGAAAATCAGAAAAAAAATATAATCCCAGAATCAGTGTACTTGAATTCCTTAATTTTAGATGTTTTGACATTGAATTCAGAAAAAATTCATGCCAAAAAAATCAATATTAAATTCAATGCTGAAGAGGATTATTATATAGAATCTGATCATTTTTTAGTAATTACAATTCTGAGAAATATCATTTCTAATGCAGCTAAGTATACGAATGCCGGCGGCGAAGTTGTAATTTTGCTTTCGAAACAAAATGAAAAAATAATTTGTGAAATTTCAGACAATGGAATTGGCATTGAGAAAGGAGATTTAGAAGCTATTTTTAATCCGTTTTTCAGGTCAAATTCTACAGATCATCCAGAAATTAAAGGAACAGGATTAGGTTTGTCAATTGTAAAAAGAATTACTGAACTACTGCATATAAAGTTTAAAATAGAAAGCGAAATAGGAATTGGAACAACTGTAACCTTAAGTTTTAACGAAAAAATGAAAACGCTATCATAAGTAAGAAGTACTTAATAAAATCAATACTTAGATTTTTTTTTAACAATAAACTATCATTAAGTTAAATTAAATATTGTGTTTTTATGAAATTAACTATTATATTTGCAACCGAATCAAAGAATAAAAATAAACCCAACAATGATTTCTAATCAATTACATCATCATCATTTTCATTATTGCTCTCAAGCGATGTGTTAATGGTATGCATGTAAATCATCATATTTTAAAACCCGTTTGAGTACATCAAACGGGTTTTTTTATACCAATTCTTTGTACTCAGACTATTATTCAACAAAAAACTAAAAAAATGAGTACATTAAAAATTGCAATTCAAAAATCAGGTCGTTTAAACGAAGACAGCATTCAGATTCTTAGAGACTGCGGTATTTCGATCAATAACGGAAATGACCAGCTAAAAGCAGAAGCTTCTAATTTTCCTCTTGAAGTGTTGTATTTGAGAAATTCAGATATTCCTCAATATTTAATTGATGGTGTTGTAGATCTTGCGATTGTAGGCGATAATCTGCTAGCAGAAAAAGGAAAACAAATAGAAGTCGTTCAGAAATTAGGATTTTCAAAATGTAAGGTTTCTGTAGCTGTTCCTAAAACTTTCGAATATAACTCAATTCAAGATTTAGCCGGTTTGCGAATTGCTACGTCTTATCCCAATACAGTTAACGAATATTTTAATTCTTTCGGATTATCTGTTGATATTCACCAAATTTCAGGGTCTGTAGAAATTGCGCCAAATATTGGTCTTGCCGATGCCATCGTAGATATTGTTTCTAGCGGAAGCACTTTATTCAAAAATAATTTAAGAGAAGTAGAAGTGATCTTGAAAAGCGAAGCTGTCTTAGCAGTTTCTCCAAAAGTTTCTCCAGAAATTCAAAAACACATTGATACTCTAAAATTCAGAATTCAAGCAGTTTTAAGAGCCCGAAATTCAAAATACATTTTGATGAATGTGCCAAACGATAAAATTGAAACAATTGGAAAAATTTTACCCGTTTTAAGAAGCTTAACTGTTTTGCCATTGGCAGAGCCTGGGTGGAGCAGTGTTCATTCAGTGATCGATAAAGATACTTTTTGGGATGTAATTGATCAATTAAAAGAAGCTGGAGCCGAAGGAATTTTAGTTTGCCCAATTGAAAAAATGGTTCTTTAAAAGCTTTAAGCTTTTGCCAAAGAAATTAAAGATAATTCAAAAAGCTTATAGCATAAAGCATAAAAAAAATGAATAAAATAGACAATCCAAAACCAGAAACCTGGTCAGAAATATTAAAAAGACCAACCAAAACGATCGATGATATAGAGGTTACGGTTAAAGAAATTTTTAAAGAAGTTCAGAAAAAAGGAGATGAAGCTGTAGCAAAATACACTTCTATTTTCGATGGAATAGCTTTAGATAATTATGAAGTTACAACTGCAGAAATTGAAGAAGCGATTAGTCTGATTTCAAATGAATTAAAAGAAGCAATTCAATTAGCAAAAGATAATATTTATAAATTTCACAAAGCACAAAAAACAGATAGAATTGAAATTGAAACTATCGAAGGTGTTAATTGCTGGCAGGAAAAAAGACCAATTCAGAAAATTGGTTTATATATTCCGGGCGGAACCGCGCCTCTTTTTTCTACGGTCTTAATGCTAGCTGTGCCAGCTGAAATTGCAGGTTGCAAAGAAATTGTATTATGTTCGCCACCAGATAAAAGTGGAAAAATAAATCCTGCAATTTTGTACGCGGCAAATTTATGCGGTGTTACGAAAATATTAAAAGTTGGTGGCATTCAGGCAATTGCCGGAATGACCTTCGGGACACAATCTATTCCAAAAGTGTTTAAAATATTTGGCCCTGGAAATCAGTTTGTAACAGTGGCAAAACAGTTGGCAACGCAGTTTGGCGTTGCAATCGATATGCCTGCAGGTCCATCAGAATTATTAATTGTGGCAGATGAGACTGCAGTTCCCGCATTTGTTGCTTCCGATTTATTGTCTCAGGCAGAACACGGAACAGATAGTCAGGTTATTTTGGTTTCTACTTCAAAAAAACTGATCAATGATGTTGAAAAAGAAATCCAATCTCAGGTTGAAGTTCTTCCGAGAAAAGCAATAGCTGTAAAAGCAATCGAAAATTCGAAATTGATTTTTGTTGAAAGTGATCAGATTGCATTAGATTTAATCAATGAATACGGGCCGGAACACTTTATTATCTGCTCTGAATATGATGATTTTTATTGTAACGGAATTGTAAACGCAGGTTCAGTTTTTATCGGAAATTATACTCCTGAAAGTGCAGGGGATTATGCTTCAGGAACCAATCATACACTGCCTACAAATGGATACGCAAAGAATTACAGCGGAGTAAATCTGGATAGTTTTATGAAATCGATGACGTTCCAGAAAATATCTGAAAAAGGAATTCAAAACATAGGAAAAGCGATTGAAATTATGGCTGAAGCTGAAGGTTTGCAAGCGCATAAAAATGCGGTTACTTTAAGATTGAAGAGTTTAGAATAGAGAGAATAGAAGCAAGAGAATAGAAGAGAGAGCAAGAGTCAAGATTTTCACAAATTCTTTTATCTTGGTTCTAGCTTCTTAAAAATAAAGAAAAATGAAATTCGATATAAATACCATAACACGTGAAAACGTAAAAACCTTAAAACCGTATTCCTCTGCGAGAGATGAGTTTGAGGATTTTGATACTGCAGAAATGATTTTTTTGGATGCCAATGAAAATCCGTTTCAAAATGGAGTAAACCGTTATCCGGATCCGCAGCAAAATTCGGTTAAAGCAATATTAGCAAAAAATAATAACGTAAAATCAAGTCAGATTTTACTGGGAAATGGAAGCGACGAAGTTCTGGATTTGCTTTTCAGAGCTTTTTGCGAACCAAAAACAGACAATATTATTTCGTTGCCGCCAACGTACGGAATGTACAGCGTTTTGGCAAATATAAACGCGGTAGAAAACAGAGAAGTTTTACTTTCAACAGATTTTCAGCCACAAGTTGAGAAAATTTTAGATGCTGTTGATGACAATACAAAAATCATCTTTTTGTGTTCACCAAATAATCCAACAGGAAATTCTTTTTCTGATGAAAGTGTGGTGAAATTACTTCAAAACTTTAAAGGATTGGTTGTGATTGATGAAGCGTACATTGACTTTTCAGACAAAGAAAGCTGGTTGACAGAAATAGACGAGTATCCAAATTTAGTGATTACACAAACACTTTCAAAAGCATATGGTTTAGCCGGAATTCGCTTAGGAATCTGCTATGCATCTGAAGCTGTTATTTCGGTTTTAAACAAAATAAAACCACCTTATAATGTAAATGAACTAACGCAACAAAGAGCAATTGTTCGTTTGAATGATTCAGCTAAAATTAAACAGGAAATAGCTTCTATTATTGAACAAAGAGAGGAACTTCTTAAAGTTTTACTTGAAGTGAGTTTTGTAGAGAAAATTTACCCAACAGAGGCTAATTTTGTTTTGGTAAAAGTAGATGATGCGAATAAAAGGTATGATCAATTAATTGAAAAAGGAATTGTAATTCGTAACAGAACAACTCAGCCATTATGCGAAAATTGCCTGCGTTTTACGATTGGAATTCCTGCGGAAAATGCAGTTTTAATTAAAGAATTGAAATTATTATAAAGTCTAGAAGACCTAACAGGTTTTTAAAACCTGTTAGGTCTCAAAAATATAAAACATGAAAAAAGTACTTTTTATCGATCGTGACGGAACGATCGTTTTAGAACCGGAAAATTTACAATTAGACAGTTTGGATAAACTTGAATTTTATCCAAAAGCATTTCAATATTTGGCTAAAATTGCCAATGAATTGGATTATGAACTCGCAATGGTAACCAATCAGGACGGCTTAGGAACAGATAGTTTTCCAGAAGATACGTTTTGGCCAACGCAGAATTTTATTTTAAGAGCCTTTGAAAATGAAGGTGTTTTGTTTGATGAAATTTTTGTTGATCGTTCTTTTCCGGAAGATAATGCGCCAACTCGCAAACCAAGAACCGGAATGTTGACCAAATACTTGAATAATCCTGAATATGATTTACAAAATTCTTTTGTTTTGGGAGATCGTTTAACGGATGTTGAATTGGCGAAAAACCTTGGTGCAAAAGCCATTTTTATGAACATGACTGATGGAGCGGGAAGTAATGAAATTTCATCAAAACGTGAAGAATTAGACGAAACCATTATTTTACAAACGACAGACTGGAAAAAGATTTATGAGTTTTTAAAATTAGAAGCGCGTTCGGCTTCGATTACGCGTAAAACTAATGAAACCGATATTTTTATCGATTTAAATCTTGACGGAACGGGAAAAAGCAAAATCGAAACCGGAATTGCATTTTTCGATCATATGTTAGATCAAATTTCGCGTCACGGTCAAATGGATTTGGAAATTCTCGTAAAAGGAGATTTAGAAGTCGATGAACACCATACCATTGAAGACACTGCAATTGCCCTAGGGGAAGTTTTCGCGAAAGCGTTAGGAAACAAATTAGGTATAGAACGTTACGGATTCTGTCTTCCAATGGATGATTGTTTAGCGCAGGTTGCGATTGATTTTGGTGGAAGAAACTGGCTCGTTTGGGAAACCGAATTCAAGCGTGAGATGGTGGGAAAAATGCCAACAGAAATGTTTTACCATTTCTTCAAATCATTCTCTGATGGAGCAAAAGCCAACATAAACATCAAAGCAGAAGGAATCAACGAACACCACAAAATTGAAGCGATCTTTAAAGCTTTCGCGAAAGCAATAAAAGTTGCAGTGAAAAGAGATACAGAAAAAATGATTTTACCTTCGACTAAAGGGATGCTTTAAAGAATTTTGTTTCAAGTTTAAAGTTTCAGGTTTCACGTTCAGTACCATAACTTGAAACCTAAAACCTGAAACAAAACAAACAAAAAATTAAATGAAAATAGTAATCATAAATTACGGAGCAGGAAATATTCAGAGCATTATGTTTGCTATTGAAAGGCTTGGTTTTAAAGCTGTTTTGAGTAATAACCCAGATGAAATTCGTGCGGCAGATAAGGTTATTTTTCCTGGTGTTGGCGAGGCGAGTTCGGCGATGATTAAACTTCGTGAAAGCGGTTTAGACAGTTTGATTCCGAATTTGAAACAGCCCGTTTTAGGTATTTGTTTGGGAATGCAATTGATGTGCAATTCATCTGAAGAAGGAAATACCAAAGGATTAGGAATTTTTGATGTCGATGTCATTAAGTTTTCAAATCAGGTAAAAGTGCCTCAAATGGGATGGAACCAGATTTACAATTTAAAATCGGATTTGTTTAGAGATATTTCCGAAAATGAATTCATGTATTTGGTGCATAGTTTTTACGCCCCAAATTGCGATGAAGCCATTGCTACCACGAATTACGAGTTAGAATATGCATCGGCTTTGCAAAAAGATAATTTTTATGGAACTCAATTTCACCCAGAGAAAAGTGGTGCGGTTGGAGAGAAAATTTTGGAGAACTTTTTAAAATTGAAAGATTGAACAATTTAAAGATTAAAAAAATCAGAAATCTTTAAATCATTCAATTTTTAAATCTTTTAATAAAAAAATAAAATGAGAATAATACCAGCCATAGATATCATTGACGGAAAATGTGTTCGTTTATCCAAAGGTGATTATGATACCAAGATAATTTACAATGAAAATCCGCTTGAAGTAGCGAAATCCTTTGAAGCACACGGAATTGAATATTTACATTTAGTAGATCTTGACGGAGCAAAATCAAGTAAAATCGTGAATTATAAAATATTAGAACAAATTGCTTCACAAACCAGCTTAAAAATTGATTTTGGCGGAGGATTAAAATCTGATGATGATTTAAGAATTGCTTTTGAAAGTGGTGCAAATCAAATAACAGGCGGAAGTATTGCGGTGAAAAACAGAGCGATTTTTGAAAAATGGATTTCCGAATACGGTTCAGATAAAATCATTTTAGGAGCAGATGCCAAAGATGAGAAAATAGCAGTTTCAGGCTGGTTAGAAGATTCAGATGAAGATTTGATTCCGTTTATTCAGGATTATCAGATGAAAGGAATTCAGTATGTTATCTGTACTGATATCGCAAAAGATGGAATGTTAGAAGGTCCAAGTTTTGATTTGTATGGAAAAATTTTAACAGAAGCCGTTGGCGTAAAATTAATTGCTTCTGGCGGAATATCAACTTTCGACGAATTACCAAAATTAGCTGAATTAGGCTGCGAAGGAACAATCATAGGAAAAGCAATCTATGAAGGCAGGATTACGTTAAAACAACTGGAAAACTTTATAATTAGCAAATGAGATAATTTGATAATTAGATAATTTTTTACATTGTGCTTAAAATTATCTAATTGAATAATTTTCTAATTAACACATTAAAGATATGATAACTTGTCACTTGAAATACATCATAGATCCTTATCAATTAGAGGCTTTTGAGGATTATGGAAAAAGATGGATTAAAATCGTAAACCGTTTAGGAGGTCAGCATCACGGTTATTTTATGCCTTCGGAAGGAGCAAATAATATCGCTTATGCCTTATTTTCGTTTCCGAGTTTTGCGGACTATGAAGATTACAGAAAAAAAATGTTTTCAAAAGACGATCAAGAGTGTGTAGAAGCTTTTAAAATTGCAGAAGATACAAGATGTATAATTAGTTACGAAAGAACATTTTTGAGTCCTGTATTTGAGTAAATAAAATTAGAGTATTTCACAAAGGTGCACAAAGCAAACACAAAGATTCACTAAAATTTTGTGTAACTCTGCGAAATCTTCGTGAATCTCTGTGAAACAACTAAAAAAATGTTAGCAAAAAGAATTATTCCTTGTCTGGATATAAAAAACGGAAGAACTGTAAAAGGTGTTAATTTCGTTGACTTGCGTGATGCCGGAGATCCTGTAGAATTGGCTGAAATTTATTCGGCAGAAGGAGCTGATGAATTGGTTTTTCTGGATATTTCAGCAACAGAAGAACGTCGTAAAACGTTGGTGAATATGGTGCGAAGTGTAGCGGAAAAGATCAATATTCCGTTTACAGTTGGCGGTGGAATTTCGTCTGTAGAAGATGTTGAAATCTTACTGAATAATGGAGCAGATAAAGTTTCTATTAATTCATCGGCAGTAAAAAATCCACAATTGATTAATGATCTGGCACAAAAATTTGGAAGCCAATGTGTAGTTGTGGCGATTGATGCCAAGCAAATTGACGGACAATG
The DNA here is from genome assembly GCF_015350695.1 of Flavobacterium sp. MR2016-29. Taxonomy (NCBI): domain Bacteria; kingdom Pseudomonadati; phylum Bacteroidota; class Flavobacteriia; order Flavobacteriales; family Flavobacteriaceae; genus Flavobacterium; species Flavobacterium sp. MR2016-29. The sequence goes on along the minus strand of NZ_JADKPU010000001.1, from coordinate 168,606 downwards.
GATTGTGCATTTAGTTGGAGGCAAGGTGCCAACAGAACTTAATTTATTTGATTGGGCGGTTGAAGTGGCAGAACGTGGAGCGGGAGAAATTCTATTTACTTCGATGGACAATGACGGAACTAAAAATGGCTTCGCAAACGAAGCTTTGGCCAAATTATCGACTTTAATCAATATTCCGATTATCGCTTCTGGCGGCGCAGGAAATATGCAGCATTTTGTAGATTCATTTAAAAAAGGAAAAGCAGATGCAGCTTTGGCAGCAAGCGTTTTTCACTTTAAAGAAATCGAAATTAAAGCTTTGAAAGAAGAATTGAGGAAAAATGAGATTGCGGTTAGGCTTTAGGAAATAAAGAAAAGAGGCAAGAAGCAAGAGGAAAGAGTAAACATTAGAGAAATAAAAAAGAAATAAAAATATAGAATTCAGAGAATCTAAAATCTATCCCGTCCCGAGGCTTCGGGATCGGGACTAAAATCTAAAATAAAAATGAACATAGATATAAAAAGCTCCCACGGATTAATTCCGGCAATCATCCAGGATTCAGAAACTAAAAATGTTTTGATGCTGGGATATATGAATGAAGAATCGCTTCAAAAAACAATTGAAACACAAAAAGTAACTTTTTTTAGTCGCTCAAAACAAAGGCTTTGGACAAAAGGCGAGGAGAGTGGCAACTTTTTGAATTTAGTGAGTATTAAAAATGATTGTGACGGCGATACGCTTTTAATTCAGGCAAAACCTGTTGGGCCAACATGCCACACAGGCGCAGATACGTGTTGGCAGGAACCCAATGATCCAAATTATGGTTTTATTTCTCATTTAGAAGATACAATTAAAATTCGTAGAGAAAATGCTGATTCTGAGAAGAGCTATGTAGCTTCTTTGTTCGAAAAAGGAATCAATAAAATAGCTCAGAAAGTAGGAGAAGAAGCTGTAGAAGTAGTAATTGAGGCAAAAGATAACAACGATGATTTGTTTTTAAGCGAAAGTGCTGATTTACTATTTCATTATCTAATTTTATTACAAGCAAAAGGTTTTCAACTAAATGATGTCGTGGATGTTTTGAAGAAACGACAAAAGTAAAATATTTTGTTTTTTTGAGGTTTCAAGTTTCAAGTTTCAAGTTTCAGGTGATGTGAAGTAACCTTAAACTTGAAACTTGAAACAAATTAAACCTTTCAAAAATTACTCCACAAACTCAAAAACTGCAAATTCTTTCGGTTGATGAAAACCAAAATTCAGGCTCTTATAAGGTTGTAATGCAAGATATTCTGTAATGTCACCGTAATCAATTCTAAACATATTTACTTTCCATTTTGTACCTGTTTTAGGTTTTGAAAAATTGCCATTTTGAATTTGTTCTATACTTGAAAATGGAATTTTAATTTCTGAACAAAAGCCATCTTTCGTTATTTTGCTTGTAGTTTCTAACCCATCAATATTAAAATTCATTGAAGTTTTCCATCCGCCGCAATCTGCAGAAATGCATTTGAGAAGCATATCGTAATTTGTTGAAAAAGCATTCACTCCAATTTCTATGTAATTTTGACCATCTCCATCAGGATCGATGAAAATTTCTACTAAATCATCTGTTTTGTATATTTCAGAATCCTTCTTTTTAACTTTGCCAATAATCTTAGAATCGTTTACACTATAAGCGATGTAGAGGCTTTCATTATTCCACGAAAGTGAAACCATTGTATTTTGTGTAGCTTTTTCTCCTGAATTGTGAATTACAAACGGACCCAAAAAAGGTGTTTTCCAATCTGATAAATCTCCGTCAATTGTTATTTTATCATTTATATTATGAATCATATTATTTTGAGAATATATTGTTATTGAGCAAGTAAAAAACAAAAAATAAACAATTTGAATAGGTTTCATAAAACAGAATTAAAGACTTTAATATGGCTAAAATAAAGAAGAATAATGAATTTTAACATTAAATTTTTCTAATAGAAATTATAAAATTAATAAAAACTTGATCTGAATGTTTACTTTTGTTGATGTGTTTCGTCTCGATCCTAAAAGCATCGAGAAACGATAACAGCCTACTTATTCCAAATTTATAAATAATGAAAAAATACTTTGGTGGCGTTATTATCGCCCTTTTAATTGGTTTTACAGCAAATGCTCAAGGACTTCTAAATAAGTCTGAAACCGTTTTTACACATCAGGACACTTTACGCGGAAGCATTACAAAAGAAAGAGCTTGGTGGGATTTAAAATATTATCATTTAGATGTAAAAGTAAATCCAGCGGAAAAAACCATTACGGGTTCGAATACTGTAAAATATACTGTTTTGACAGAATATAATAAAATGCAGATTGATTTGCAGGAACCAATGCAGATTTATAAAGTGACTCAAGATGGCAAAGAATTGAAATTTCAAAGAGACGGAAATGCCTTTTTTATTCAATTAACAGCAAAACAAAAAGTTGGAGAAACAAAAGAAATCATTATTTCGTTTGGAGGAAAACCTAAAGAAGCTGTCCGTCCGCCTTGGGATGGAGGAATCACTTGGAAAAAAGATAAAAACGGAAAAGATTTTATTGCATCATCTTGTCAGGGTTTAGGTGCCAGTATTTGGTGGCCAAACAAAGATCATATGTATGATGAAGTAGAAAATATGCTAATTAGTGTAAACGTTCCAGGAGATTTGACTGATGTTTCGAACGGAAGACTGAAAAGCGTTAAAAAAGAAAAAGACGGAACCAAAACCTTTAATTGGTACGTTTCAAACCCAATTAATAATTATGGTGTTAATATCAACATTGGTGATTATGTTAATTTTTCAGAAAAATATAAAGGAGAAAAAGGCGATTTAGATTGCAATTATTATGTTTTAAGAGATAATTTGGCAATTGCTAAAGAGCATTTTAAAGATGCTCCAAAAATGCTAAAAGCGTTTGAAAATTGGTTTGGACCTTATCCGTTTTACGAAGATAGCTACAAACTTGTTGAAGCGCCTTATTTAGGTATGGAACACCAAAGCAGTGTTACTTATGGAAATGAATTTAAAAATGGCTATTTAGGCCGTGATTTAAGCGGAACAGGCTGGGGATTAAAATTTGATTTTATCATTATTCACGAGTCTGGACACGAATGGTTTGCAAACAATATTACCTATAAAGATATTGCAGACATGTGGATTCACGAAAGTTTTACAAATTACTCTGAAAGTCTTTTCATAGAATATTATTATGGAAAAGATGCAGGAGCTGAATATGTTAGAGGCTGTAGAAAAATCATTCGCAACGACGCGCCAATTATTGGACACTATGATGTAAATAACGAAGGATCAGGAGATATGTATCCGAAAGGAGCAAACATGCTGCACACAATTCGTCAAATTATTAACGATGATGCAAAATGGAAATCGATTTTAAGAGGCTTAAATAGTACTTTTTATCATAAAACAGTTACTTCAAAAGATATTGAAGATTATATTAATACACAATCTGGAATTAACTTCAATAGAGTATTTGCTCAATATTTGACAACAACACAAATTCCTGTTTTTGAATATATTTTTAAAAATGGAACTTTGGGTTATCACTGGACAAATTGCGTTGCAAAATTTGATATGCCTGTTAAAGTAAAAATAAATGGTGTTGATACTTGGCTGAAACCAACAACAGAATGGCAATCTGAGAAAACAACTAATGAAAACAGAACTTTAGAAGTTGATAAAGATTTTTATGTAACGAGTTCTAATATTGTAGAATAGTTATTTAAATTCCAATACTAAAATCACAAATTCCAATTAAGTGGAGTTTGGGATTTTTGTATATAAAGTATGTCATTTCGACCGAAGGGAGAAATCACACTAGTATTTCCGCATAGTAGCTAAGCTTTGTAGAGTTTCGAGTGTGATTTCTCCCTTCGGTCGAAATGACAGAAAAAGCTCTGAAAAACATGTTTTCAGAGCTTTTTTTATTGGGATTTTTTCCAAAGCCTCGGGATTAAAATTTAAATTAACGACTATTCAGCTTTGCTTTCTCTTTAATTATATCAGCAATTTTGCGGTTTTCAATTTTACTTTCAAGCCACGAAATAATATCCAGATATAAAAAAGCTCTTTTTTCGTAAGTATTCTTTTCAAGCTCAACAAAGCGGGCATGCATTTTTTTGAATTCGTTCTTAATATCTGCAGGATAAAAGTTATTCAAGTTTCTTAAAAACTTAATGATCTCTTTTTGAACTTCGTGCAAGTCGTTCATTTTTAATAGAAATTTATAAGTGCTTTTAAGATGATTGTCTAAGTAATAATCTTTTCCTAACTCATAATGCGCAATTAAAGACAATAATCTCGCAAAGCACATTAAATCTTCGCGCATGCTTAAGTTCTTGTTATTGATGATTTTATCTAAATAATAAATACATTCAGTATACTTTTCATTTCCAAAATAAATAGAGGCAATTTTATAATAAAACAGCATTTCGTGATGCTCGTCGAGATGTTCACTGTGCAGTTTTATTTTGTCCAAAACTTCAGGAATCAAATATTCACTTTCAGCAAAAGTACCTTCCAGAATGTGCAGATTTAATTTATTGTTGTATACATATAGAAATGACAGCGACGCAATATTATCATTTACCGGGAATTTATCATCTTCAATCGTTTCTTCTAAAAGTGAAAGGTATTTTTTAAAGTTCGATTTATATTTCAACATATAAAGTGATTCTAAAAAATAATGATTTCCTTTTAAAAAAAATACTGGATTCTGGTAAATCATATTTGGGTTGTCATAAAACAATCTTACCCATTTGTAGGCAAATTTATAACTTGCTAAAAAGTCCTGAACCAGGAAGCTGCGCCATAAGTTCGCATTGTAAAACCAGTACTTCTCACGAAATCCAAATTTGCTTTCGTCTAATTTCGCAATATGTTTATTGAAATAATCATCAATGTATTTGTATTCTTCATCATTTTTTACGTAACCTGTTTTAAGCATGATTCCGTATAATTGAAGCGAAAGATTAGATAATTTGCTTGAAATGGTGTTTCTGTAGTTTAATTCTTTTGCCTGAATTACCAACTCATCGGCACGGCCTTGAATACTTCGTGTAATGTATTGTGATTCGATTAGTTTTTCGAATTCAACAATTTCATACGCCATATATTTTTCGTCATTTTCAAGCGCAATCATTTTTGTTTTGTCCAGAATTTTCAAACTCTGCTTATACAATCCTTTATTATATAAAATACCCGCAAAATCAATTTGTTCGCGCAATTGATAACGAATATTCTGGCTTGGAATATTCAATCGAATACTAACTAAAATTTGTTTGTATAAGTATGATTTTAAGTTGGATAGCTGAACTTTTTTAATAATTCCGCTTTTTAGAATAAGCTTTTCATCATACGTTTCAGATTTATCTAAAATATTAAATAATTCAATGAATTTAGTATTCGAACTTGTTTCTAATCGGCTTGCAAAAATTTTAAACTGCCTTTTTTCAGATTTAGAAAGTGATTTTATGAGAACAAATAAGAAATCTTTTTGATGGTTAGCCATTGTAAAAAATAATAATATAACTTATTGATTATTAAATATTTAACACCTTATAAATTGCGTTATGAACAGTATAATTTCATTAAAATGAATTTCATACTGCATAAGTACAATATATATTTGTTATCAAGATGTGAAATTACATTAAATAAATGAATATGAATAGAGAGAAAGTTCAAATTTTTGACACCACTTTGCGCGATGGCGAGCAAGTTCCAGGATGTAAGTTAGATACTAAACAAAAATTAGTTATCGCAGAACGACTAGACAAAATGGGAGTTGATATCATCGAAGCAGGTTTTCCTGTGTCAAGCCCGGGCGATTTTTTATCAGTCTCTGAGATTTGTAAAATTGTAGAAAATGCAACCGTCTGCGGACTGACAAGAGCCGTAAAAAATGACATTGATGTTGCCGCTGCTGCCTTAAAACATGCTAAAAGACCAAGAATCCACACAGGAATTGGAACATCAGAATCTCATATACTCCATAAATTAAATACCACAAGAGAAGATATTATTGCCAGAGCAAAGTTTGCTGTTTCTCATGCAAAATCGTATGTAGAAGACGTCGAATTCTACGCCGAAGATGCAGGTAGAACAGATAACGCTTTCTTGGCAAAGGTTTGTGAAGAAGTAATAAAATCTGGCGCAACCGTTTTAAATATTCCTGATACAACAGGATACTGTCTTCCAGAAGAATATGGAGCAAAAATTAAATATTTAAAAGAAAACGTAAAAGGAATCGAAAACGTTATCCTTTCTTGCCACTGTCATAATGATTTAGGTATGGCAACTGCAAACTCAATTGCAGGAGCAATAAATGGAGCAAGACAAATAGAATGTACTATTAATGGTATTGGAGAAAGAGCAGGAAATACAGCACTTGAAGAAGTCGTGATGATTTTCAAACAACATCCATACTTAAACCTAGATACTAATATCAATACAAGAGAATTAAACGAAATGAGCCGTTTAGTTTCTGAAAGCATGGGAATGATTGTGCAGCCAAACAAAGCAATTGTTGGTGCAAATGCATTCGCACACAGTTCTGGAATTCACCAAGATGGTGTTATTAAAAACAGAGCAACGTACGAAATCATGGATCCGCTCGATGTTGGTGTAAACGAATCATCAATTATTTTGACAGCAAGAAGCGGAAGAGCAGCTTTGGCCTACCGTGCGAAAAAAGTAGGTTATGAACTTACTAAAGTACAATTGGATATTGTATATGTTGAGTTTTTGAAATTTGCTGATATCAAAAAAGAAGTGGTTGACGCAGACATTCATCAGATTATAGAAGCTTCGAAAATCGAAGGTGATTTAATCAGAAGCTAGTTAAGAATAGAAAATAAAGCAAAGAAGAAAGAGAAAAATAATAAAGATTTAAATACATAAAGAACGAGACGTTATGAATTTGAAAATAGCAGTTTTACCAGGAGACGGAATAGGACCAGAAGTAATTTTACAAGCCAAAAAAGCTTTATACGCTATTGGCGAAGTATATAATCATGAGTTTGTTTTTGAAGAAGCACTCATGGGCGCAGTTGCTATTGATAAAACTGGAAATCCGCTTCCGGAACAAACGCTAAATCTTTGTTTAAATACTGACGCTGTTTTGCTTGGCGCAATCGGAGATCCTAAGTATGATAATAATCCGAATGCAAAAGTTCGACCAGAACAAGGTTTATTGAGGCTTCGTAAAGAATTAGGTTTGTTTGCAAATATTCGCCCAATTAAACCTTATAAAGCATTAATTGATGCTTCTCCTTTAAAAAGAGAAATTATTGAAGGAGCTGATTTTACAATTTTCAGAGAATTAACAGGCGGTGCGTATTTTGGAACGAAAACACTTAATGAAGAAGGAACACATGCTTCAGATTTATGTGAATATTCAGAAGAAGAAATTACAAGGATTGCACATTTAGCTTTTAAATCGGCACAAAAACGACGTAAAAAGCTAACAATGGTCGACAAAGCAAATGTTTTGGAAACTTCTAGATTGTGGAGAAAAGTAGTTCAGAAAGTGAGCGAAAATTATCCAGATGTTAAGCTTGATTTCTTATTTGTTGACAACGCAGCAATGCAGCTGATTTTAAATCCGAAACAATTTGATGTGATTTTGACTGAGAACTTATTCGGAGATATTTTATCTGATGAAGCTAGTGTAATCACAGGATCTATTGGTTTACTTCCATCAGTATCTTTAGGAGAAAAGAATGCTTTGTTTGAACCAATTCACGGATCATATCCGCAGGCAAAAGGAAAAAACATTGCCAATCCTATTGCTTCGATTTTAGCAGCGGCACTTTTGCTAGAGCATTTTGGATTGACTAAAGAAGCTAATGTAATTTATAAAGCGGTAGAAAAAGCAATTGAATATAAAGTGGTTACTGTTGATTTAAAACCAGATTCAAAATTCGGTACAAATGAAGTAGGGGAGTTTGTTTCTAACTTTATTTTCAGCAAAGACGACTTGCTATATTTTAATAATGATAACGTTCATATCGGACAATCGACAATTGTTTAGTTTTTTATTATAAAAGCTGAATGAATTAACAAGAAGTATTTAAAATGTTGAGATTTTATTTTTTTAGTCCTATAAGTTTTTATACTTTTGGAACACTAAAAAATAAATGATGCAAATCTCAATTATTATTATTATTTCTGTCGTTGCTGTCAATGTGATTCACACATCTGCATCGGGAATGGTATAAATATAATTGAAAAACTATATTACAAACCTTCCAATATTTGGAAGGTTTTTTTTTGAACAAAAATTAAAATAAAATAATACATAATGGAATTAAATAAGTACAGCAAGACCATCACTCAAGATCAAACACAACCAGCCGCGCAAGCGATGTTGTACGGGATTGGTTTAACTGAAGAAGATCTGAAAAAAGCACAGGTTGGCATTGTGAGCATGGGTTACGATGGCAACACTTGCAACATGCACTTGAATGATTTAGCAAAAGATGTTAAAAAAGGTGTTTGGGATGCAGGTCTGGTCGGACTTATTTTTAATACTATTGGTGTCAGTGACGGAATTTCGAACGGTACTGAAGGAATGCGTTTTTCATTGGTTTCTCGTGATGTAATTGCAGATTCTATCGAAACAGTTGTGGGAGCACAATGGTATGATAGTATCATCGCAATTCCTGGCTGTGATAAAAATATGCCTGGAGCTCTTATTGCAATGGGAAGAGTTAACCGTCCGTCGATTATGGTTTACGGAGGATCGATTCATTCAGGGAAGTGGAAAGGCGAATCTCTAAATATTGTTTCAGCTTTTGAAGCTTTAGGAAAAAAAGTAAAAAAAGAAATAACTCCAGAAGATTTTAAAGGAATTATTCAAAACGCATGCCCAGGCGCTGGTGCGTGTGGCGGAATGTATACTGCAAACACAATGTCTTCTGCAATTGAAGCATTAGGAATGAGTTTGCCTTACAGCTCGTCAAATCCAGCTTTAAGCCAAGAAAAGAGAGAGGAGTGTCTTGCGGCAGGAGAAGCGATTAAAGTTTTATTAGAAAAAGATATCAAACCAAAAGATATCATGACGCGCAAAGCTTTCGAAAATGCTATTACAATTGTAGCAGTTTTAGGAGGTTCTACAAATGCGGTTATGCACTTGATTGCAATGGCTCATGCTGTTGATATCAAAATTACTTTAGATGATTTTCAGGCAATTAATGATAGAACACCAGTTTTGGCTGACATGAAGCCAAGTGGTAAATATATGATGGAAGATATTCACGCTGTTGGAGGCATTCCTTCAGTAATGAAATATTTATTGAAAGAAGGATTAATTCACGGAGATTGTTTAACTGTAACTGGAAAAACTGTTGCAGAAAACTTAGCAAGTATTCCAGATTTACAAGACGGACAACAGGTGATTCATGAAATTCAAAAAGCTTTAAAACCAACAGGAAATATTCAGGTTTTATACGGAAATCTTGCTTCTGAAGGTGCTGTTGCAAAAATCAGCGGAAAAGAAGGAGAATATTTTGAAGGGCCTGCTGTTGTATTTGAAGGTGAATTTGAAGTAATTCCGGGTCTTGAAGCCGGAAAAATAAAACCAGGCAGTGTAGTCGTCATCAGGTATTGTGGACCAAAAGGTGGTCCGGGGATGCCTGAAATGCTAAAACCTACATCTGCGATTATCGGAGCCGGATTAGGAAGCAGCTGTGCACTAATCACAGACGGTCGATTCTCTGGAGGTTCACATGGCTTTGTCGTAGGACACATTACACCAGAGGCTTATGATGGCGGAGGTATTGCGCTAGTTAAAGATGGTGATTTAATTGCTATTGATGCTGTAAAAAATACAATCGACCTGAAGATATCTGACGAAGAATTTGCAGCAAGAAAAGCGGCTTGGGTACAGCCACCGTTGAAAGTTACAAAAGGAGTTTTACTTAAATACGCCAGATCGGTATCAAGTGCATCAACAGGTTGCGTTACCGATAATTAATAAATAACAATATCAAAAATCAGTTGCAATATCAACGAATATTGAAATTGATTTTTGAAAACAAAATATACTATGAAAATATCAGGGGCAGAAGCCGTTATAAGATGTTTATTAGCAGAAGGAGTAGATTTGGTTTATGGTTATCCCGGAGGTGCCATCATGCCAGTTTATGACGAATTATATAAATTTCAAGATCAATTACACCATGTTTTAGTACGTCACGAACAAGGTGCAACGCACGCAGCTCAGGGTTATGCCAGAGCTACAGGAAAAGTGGGAGTTGCGATTGCAACTTCTGGCCCTGGGGCAACAAATCTAGTTACCGGAATTGCAGATGCTCAGATCGATTCGACTCCATTAGTTTGTATTACAGGACAAGTAGGGAAACATTTATTAGGTTCTGATGCTTTCCAGGAAACAGATATTATCGGAATTTCAACTCCGGTTACGAAATGGAATTATCAAATTACAGAGGCTTCTGAGATTCCAGAAATCATTGCAAAAGCTTTTTATATTGCACGTTCTGGCCGTCCAGGTCCTGTATTGATTGATATTACTAAAAATGCTCAGTTTGATGAGTTTGATTTTAGTTATGAAAAATGTACGGCAATCAGAAGCTATGTTCCGGTTCCGAAATTAAAATTAGAGAAAGTGGCCGAAGCCGCAGCTTTAATCAATAGTGCTAAAAAACCTTTTATTGTTTTTGGTCAAGGAATTATTCTCGGTCAAGCCGAAGAACAACTGAAAGCATTCATTGAAAAATCAGGAATTCCTGCAGGTTGGACAATTTTAGGACTTTCAGCTTTACCTACAGATCATCCATTGAATGTTGGAATGTTAGGAATGCACGGAAATTACGGTCCGAACATGCTGACGAATGAATGTGACGTTTTAATTGCGTTAGGAATGCGTTTTGATGACCGCGTTACAGGAAGTTTAAAAACATATGCAAAACAAGCAAAAGTAATTCACTTTGAAATTGATCCTGCTGAAGTTGATAAAAATGTGAAGACTGAAGTTGCTGTTTTAGGAGATGTAAAAGAAGCCTTAAATGCTTTATTGCCGTTAATAGAGAAAAATTCTCATGATGCTTGGCACAATGAATTCAAAGAATTTCATAAAATCGAATTTGATTCTGTTATAAAAGAAGAATTAAATCCGACAAATAATAAAGGAATTTCGATGGGAGAAGCTATGGAAATGATCAACAAACATTCAAACGGTGATGCAATTATAGTATCAGATGTTGGTCAGCACCAGATGTTTGCTTGTCGTTATGCTAAATTTAATTCGACCAAAAGTAATATTACTTCTGGAGGATTAGGAACAATGGGATTTGCACTTCCGGCTGCAATTGGAGCCAAAATGGGAAGACCGGACCGTGAAGTTGTAGCCATTATTGGAGACGGAGGATTCCAGATGACAATTCAGGAATTGGGAACTATTTTCCAGACTAAGGTTCCAGTAAAAATCGTGGTTTTAAACAACGAATTTCTAGGAATGGTGCGTCAATGGCAAGAGTTATTTTTTGATAACAGATATGCTTCAACAAATATGATTAATCCAAATTTTACCGCAATTGCTGAAGGATATTACATCAAATCTAAAAAAGTAACCGACAGAGAAGATTTAGATGCAGCTGTAGCAGAAATGCTGGCTTCAAAAGATTCTTATTTCTTAGAGGTTATGGTAGAAAAGGAAAACAATGTTTTTCCGATGATTCCAACAGGAGCTTGTGTTTCTGAAATTAGATTAAGCTAAAAAGAAGTTTCAAGTTTCAGGTTTAAAGTTTCAAGTTTTGTTGAGAACGTGAAACTAGAAAACTGAAGCAAAATAAACTAAAAAACAAAATGGAAGATAAAACATTTACCATATCGGTATATTCAGAAAATAACGTTGGGTTGCTGAATAGAATATCGGGAATATTCTTAAAGCGTCACATTAATATATTAAGTTTAAACGTTTCAGAATCAGAAATAGAAAACGTTTCAAGATTTATCATTGTAGTAAATACAACAGAGAAATGGGTTAAGAATATTGTAGGCCAAATAGAAAAGCAAATTGAAGTGATAAAAGCATTTTATCACACGGACGAAGAAACTATTTATTTAGAAAACGCATTATTCAAAATTCAGTCAAGTTTATTGTTTGATGAGAAACAGATTCAAAATATCATCAAAGAAAGTCAAGCTACAATTGTCACTGTTTCTCGTGATTTCTTTGTGATTTCGAAATCAGGAAGACGTTCTGAAATTGAAGAACTGTATGCGAAATTTAAACCTTACGGCATTATGCAATTTGTACGTTCGGGCAGAATATCAGTTTCTAAAGAAAAAATGGAAATTTCAACCTTATTAGAAACATTCAAATAGGATCATTTTAGTTACATTATAATCAATTATTAAAATTACACATTCATTAAATATTAAAAAAAAATGGCAAATTATTTCAATACATTACCACTTAGATTACAATTAGAACAATTAGGAGTTTGCGAGTTTATGGAGCAATCAGAATTTGCAGACGGAATTGCAGCTTTAGCAGGAAAAAAAGTTGTCATTGTAGGCTGTGGTGCGCAAGGTTTGAATCAAGGTTTAAATATGAGAGATTCAGGTTTAGATATTTCATATGCATTACGTGCAGATGCAATCGCTGAAAAAAGAGCTTCTTATAAAAATGCTACTGAAAATGGTTTTACTGTAGGTACGTATGAAGAATTAATTCCAACTGCTGATTTAGTTTGCAACCTTACTCCAGATAAACAACATACAGCTGTGGTAACTGCTATTATGCCATTAATGAAACAAGGATCGACTTTAGCTTACTCTCATGGATTTAATATCGTTGAAGAGGGAATGCAGATTCGTAAAGATATTACTGTAATTATGTGTGCGCCTAAATGTCCAGGATCTGAGGTTCGTGAAGAATACAAAAGAGGATTTGGTGTGCCAACTTTGATTGCCGTTCACCCAGAAAATGACCCTAATGGTTTAGGTTTAGATCAGGCAAAAGCTTATGCTGTAGCAACTGGAGGACATAAAGCTGGAGTTTTAAAATCATCTTTCGTAGCTGAAGTAAAATCAGATCTAATGGGTGAGCAAACTATCCTTTGCGGATTATTGCAAACCGGTTCTATTTTATGTTTTGATAAAATGGTTGAAAAAGGAATTGATCCTGCATATGCTTCAAAATTAATTCAATACGGATGGGAAACTATCACTGAGGCTTTGAAACATGGTGGTATCACAAATATGATGGATCGTCTTTCTAACCCTGCAAAAATCGAAGCTTACGAATTGGCAGATGAATTAAAAGATATTATGCGTCCTTTATTCCAAAAACACCAGGATGATATTATTTCTGGAGAATTCTCAAGAACTATGATGATTGACTGGGCTAATGATGATGTTAATTTATTAAAATGGAGAGCTGCAACAGGAGAAACTAACTTCGAGAAAACTGCACCGCAAGAAGCTCCAATCGCTGAACAAGAGTATTTTGATAATGGTGTTTTAATGATTGCAATGGTAAAAGCTGGTGTAGAATTAGCTTTCGAAACAATGACAGAAGCGGGAATAATTGAAGAATCTGCATATTATGAATCACTTCACGAATTACCATTAATTGCAAATACTATCGCAAGAAAGAAATTGTTCGAAATGAACCGTGTTATTTCTGACACAGCAGAATATGGCTGTTATTTATTTGATCATGCTTGTAAGCCATTATTGACTGAATTCATGAAAAAAGTAGAAACAAATATAATAGGAAAACCATTCTCAACTTCAAATGGAGTAGATAATGCTGTTTTAATCGCAGTAAACAAAGAAATTCGTCAGCATCCTATCGAAGAAGTAGGAGCATGGTTGAGAGAGTCTATGACTGCAATGAAAAAAATTGGATAATAAATTGGGATTTACCACACAATCGTATGTGAGGGATTTGCACTGTATCTCTGTTTTATTTAATATTTTGAATTAGTAAGCACATATTAAAATAATAGGATATAGCTGCACATTGCTATTCACTTAACTTCAAGAATTCGTAAGTTAAGTGAAGGTAATCCCGAATTGGGGTATGTTTAGATATAAATATACTTGTAGAAATTTCTATTATAATTAATAAAAAAAAATGCTTTTCTATTTTTTAAAAAGTCAAAGTGTTGTAATTACAGTATTACGAAATTAATTGTTATTGAAATTGTTAAAATTAAAAAGGCATAGTATTTTTTTACTATGCCTTTTTTGCAATGTTCATTTTAAGAGAAAAAGCAAAAAATTATACTAAATTCATAAAAAAAGGATATTTTTTTTATTTTGTGTTTTTTTTTGCCAAAATTTATGAATTAAATAATTTTAGGAATACGTTGATATTTAATACATTTATAAAAAAAATTCAGAAACATATGAGTTATTATAAAATTGAAAATTTAGAACAATATTTTAAACATTACAATAAGTCAATAAGAGAGCCAAGGAAATTCTGGGGGAAAATAGCTGAAGAAAATTTTACGTGGTACCAACAATGGGAAAAAGTAGTTGATTTTAATATGGCTGATGCCGAAGTAAAATGGTTTACGGATGCAAAAGTCAACATTACAAAAAACTGTATCGATAGACATTTAAGCAAGAGAGGAGAAAAAACGGCAATTATTTTTGAACCGAATGATCCTTCTGAAGATGCTTTACATATAACGTATAACGAATTATACGAAAGAGTTTCAAAAATGGCGAATGTTTTGCGCGAGCAAGGCGTGCGTAAAGGCGATAGAGTTTGTATCTATTTGCCAATGATTCCAGAATTAGCAGTTTCCGTTTTAGCTTGTGCTAGAATTGGGGCTATTCACTCTGTTATTTTTGCTGGATTTTCAGCTTCTGCAGTTTCTGCAAGAATTAATGATTGTGAGTGTAAAATGGTAATTACTTCTGATGGAGGTTACAGAGGAAACAAAACAATTGATCTTAAAGGAATTGTAGACGAAGCATTAGATACTTGCCCATCTGTTTCTAAAGTTTTGGTTGTAAAAAGAACGCAGACTGAAATTAAGATGAAAGAAGGTCGTGACATTTGGTTACAGCCTTTATTAGATGCAGCTTTAGATAACAGTGTAGCTGAAATCATGGATGCTGAAGATCCTTTATTTATTTTATATACTTCAGGATCAACAGGTAAACCGAAAGGAATGGTACATACCACAGCCGGATATATGGTCTACACAGCTTACACATTCAAAAATGTTTTTAGCCACGAAGAAAATGATATTTTCTGGTGTACTGCAGATATTGGATGGATTACTGGGCACTCCTATATATTATACGGACCTTTATTAAACGGAGGAACAACTGTAATTTTTGAAGGAGTTCCGTCTTACCCAGATTTTAGCCGTTTCTGGGATATTATCGAAAAACATAAAATCACACAATTTTACACAGCGCCAACAGCAATTCGTTCGTTAGCAAAAGAGAGTTTAGATTATATTCAAAAATACCCTCTAAAATCTTTAAAAGTAATTGGATCTGTTGGTGAACCGATAAACGAAGAAGCTTGGCACTGGTTTAATGACCACGTAGGAGATAAAAGATGTCCGGTGGTTGATACTTGGTGGCAGACAGAAACTGGCGGAATCATGATTTCTCCAATTGCTTTTGTAACGCCAACGAAACCAACATATGCAACTTTGCCTTTGCCAGGAATTCAGCCTGTTTTGATGGATGAAAAACGCAATGAAATTGAAGGTAACCAAGTTGTGGGTAGTTTATGTATTAAATTTCCATGGCCTGGAATTGCCAGAACAATCTGGGGCGATCACCAACGTTACAAAGACACATATTTCTCTTCTTTCCCTGGAAAATATTTTACAGGAGACGGAGCTTTAAGAGATGAAGTTGGCTATTACAGAATTACAGGTAGAGTAGATGACGTTGTAATTGTTTCTGGTCATAATTTAGGAACGGCTCCTATTGAAGATGCAATTAATGAGCATCCTGCAGTTGCTGAATCTGCAATTGTTGGATTTCCACACGATATTAAAGGAAATGCTTTATACGGGTACGTAATTCTAAAAGAAACTGGAGAAGTTAGAAATAAGGAGAATTTGTCAAAAGAGATTAATCAGTATATTTCTGATCACATCGGACCAATTGCTAAATTAGATAAGATTCAGTTTGTGTCGGGTTTGCCAAAAACACGTTCTGGAAAAATTATGCGTAGAATTTTACGTAAAATAGCAGAAGGAGATTATTCTAATTTTGGAGATACTTCAACATTATTAAATCCTGAAATAGTAGAAGAAATTATGAAAGACAGAATTGCATAATTCTGATAGAAATAAAAACGAAAATGCCTCTTAAATTTAAGAGGCATTTTTTTATACTTAAAACTCAGATTAAGCGAAGTTGAAGTCTGTGATACAGAATAACGTATTTGGTTAAAACATTTTATTTAATTCCCAATCGCGATTTTAATTTTAAAAACAAAAGCGCAATTTTATAAGCATCTTCTGCTGAAGAATTTCGGTCACTTTTTGGAATTTTAAAAATTTCACATAAATCATCTAATGAAAATTGTTTGTCATTAACGTCCATCAATTTTCTGTACATGACATCAACATCTAAGGCTTCATTTTTTAATCGGCCACAATCCAAACGTTCTAATGCTGAATTTAGCATTTCGATGTCAAAATTAATATGATGCCCAACCAAAATAGCATTTCCTAAAAAATTAATAAAAGCTTCTACAGCTTCAGGTTCCTGCATTTTGATCATTTTACTTTCAATGATAAATTCATTAGAAAGTCCGTTGTCTTCAAGAAATTTGTATTGCAATAAAACAGATTCAAAATTATCTTTAATTACAATACTGTCATCAATAACAGAAAATGCTCCCAAAGACAAAATAACATCCTTATTCGGATTCAAGCCAGAAGTTTCCGTTGACATAACAACGAATCTATTAGGTTTTGTTTCGAATTTTGTTAAGTAATCCTTCCAAAAATCAGGATATTCTTTATTGATATTTTTCAGCCAGTCTAGCATATTTATGAGAATTGCGTAAGTTGAAATTTACTTTTAATTAATTCCTCAAGGTCTTTCATTGGGGTTAAAGCATTTTTTAACTTCTCTTTGTCTGTTTTAGACATTTCTCTTAAATTGATATATTGTCCAGAATCATCATTTTTTAATCCCTCAACAGTTCTAAATTTAGAAAGCGTTAAAAAAGCATCAGCACAGCTTAGGTATATTTCTGCGTTTTTAGAATCTGTTATCGCTAATTGTTTGAATCTCAAATAGGTATTTTTTATTCCTTTTATATTTGCATTTAAAATTAGTAAACGTGCAGCATCAATCAAAGGCATCAGAGCACGAGTTTTAATATCAAATTTTGTTTTATGCGGTCCTTCTTCTTCAACAATGAATTTTTTGAAAAAACTCAGGGGAGAATTTTTTTTCAACGCGTCATTTCCTAAAAAGTCAAAGAATAAAGTATTGTTAACAGCATTTTTAAAGATAACATTTTCTATTACTTCTTCAATTTTTGGCTCCCCAAAAACAATCTCGTAATCGAAGAAAATACTGCTCAAATCATTGCTGTTTTCACCTGGAGTATTCATCCAGCTGTTGTATTGTTTTGTCCAGTCAGTCAACGACTTACACCATAACATATTGCTTCCCATATGTCCGTTAGGGCAATATTCATAGCCTACTTTTTCTAATATTGAAGTTGTTCTTTTTGCCAATCTTAAAAAGTAATCTTTTACCTCTCTGTATTTTTCAGGAGCAACATCTTCAAAAATTAAAATACTATCTTGGTCTGTAAGCAAAAGCTGTTCTTTACGCCCTTGACTTCCAATACTTAACCAAGCAAATCGAGCAGGAGGTGAGCCTAAATCCAAAATAGATAACTCAACAGAACGCTTTATTATGGCCAAATTAATCTCGCTTGCAATATTGCTTACATGTGAAATCGGAATATTTTTCTGAATCGAATTCTGAATCAAATCCGATAATCTATCACGAATTTGTTTTAAGTCTTTTGGTTGTTGAGAACGTTTAATTTCTTTAATTAAAACGCCAGGATTACTAGCTTGAGCCACAATTAAATCGTGTTCAGAAATAATTCCTTTTACAGTAGATTTACTTGTGCCATCTTTGGTAACACATAAATGCGTTACATTGTGTTTCAGCATAAGTAATTGCGCTTCTGCTAAAGAGACGTTCTCAATTACAGTAACTACAGGCGAAGACATAATTTTGTCAATTGTTTCTGTAATAGGATAACGTCCAGTTGCAATTTTAGAAGCTAAGTCTGTTGCGGTTACAATACCAATTGGGCGATTTTTTTCGCACACAATGATATTATCTACCATAGATTCTGTCATTAAAATAGCAACATCTTTTACAATATGCGTCGCTTCGGTCGTTAAAGGTGAATTGTTATACGCAAGTGATTGAATATATTGCATTTCCGAACCCTGATCTGCATAAAATGGAGTATCAGAAATTACCTTTCCGTTCGAACTAACGCTGTCTTTAGTATGTCTTGAGTTTATTGCAAAGCTCTCAAGCAAAAAGTTTAGAACATCAGAATTATTAGCTACAAATGGTCTAAAAACCGCAATTGGTATCGCATAAATAATACTTTCTTCGCGGGCTTTCGCCGTCATCATATAGTTATTCTTGGCAAAAAAAGGTCTCAAGCCAAAAATATCTCCTTCGTGACATTTATTAATAATGGTTTCCTCAGCATCAGCAATTGTCGTTAAATTTATAACGCCAGAAGCTACGACATAAAAACTATCATGAAGCGCATCGTTGTTTTGAAACAGTACAGTATGTTTTTCTAAATTTAGTACACGGATATTCGTAGCAATATCAGATAATTCCTGAAAAGTCAAATTATCAAATGGCGGGTATTCTTTTAAAAAATCTGCAATATGCTCAGCAATTGTATTCATACGGATGATAATTTTTTTAAAGTATCGAATGTAAAAATAATAAAATAAACTCTTACAATGAAAGCATCTTTGACAGAATGTAATTATTTTAAAGAAATGTTAAAATATGCTGATTTAAAGGCTTTAAAATGTTTTTTTTAAGATTAAATTCTAAATAATCGATGTATTGTGTATGTCAATATTGTTTTGATATTTAAGTTAGCTAGACAAAGTTATTCATTGAGAGTAGGTTTGAATTAAACTTGTAAAAGTTTTTTACAGTTAAAAGTCTTATTCATGTAATGTTTTTACAATGCAATTAGAGCAGGTTTTAAAATATTCTATTTTACATAATATAAATTATAGTTCAAAAGAATTGGCGCAAATATTTGATAATCAGTACTTTAACTCTGAACGTTACCCAAAGGCCTTGGCCCTTGATAATAATACGGATTTGGTACGCCACATAAATCACCCGGAAGACATTTCAAGTGTATATAAAACGTTACTTCACAGAATGAGAAACATTGCTAAACAGAATTATACTATTAAGGAAACTAAGGAAAAGCGTAAACCGAGAATACAATTTTGCGGTTATTCCGTTAACGCTAACAGCAATCAGCCTGTAAGGCTCTGCAAGAATGACAAAGGCGGATTGTTTTTTAATGGCGTTGCAAACTGTGGGGGTTACTGGCGTTGTCCGGTTTGTGCGCTCAAAATTTCAGAAAACAAAAAGGAACTTTTGAGCGGACTTATTAACGCTCACCAATTGAAAGGCTTTTCAATTGGATTTCTAACACTCACAGTTAGGCACTCAAGGTTTGATACACTAAAAAAATCACTTGAAAAAATTTCAAAAAATTACAGAAGTTTTCAAAATCAAAGATTTTTCTCACGAAATAAAATTGAATTAGGTTTCATGGGTCAGGTAAAAACGTTAGAAATTACTTACTCTATGGATAACGGCTGGCATCCCCATTTACATATATTATTCTTTTATAATCATTCAGATATAAAAAAAATTGAAAAATTTCAAAAAGAATTTATCAGCAAATGGTTCAAATATCAAGACAATAACGGAACTCTAGGCGCTCAGAATCAAAAAATATTGACTGCTGACATTTCAAATTACTTGGCTAAGTACGATATCACCAGCGAAATGACTAAAGGTCAAATAAAATCTTCAAAAGGTCTTACTCCTTTTACAGCTTTGGCAAAAATTGCTTGTGGAGATTTTGAGGGCTACATGGAGAAACACAGACTTTACGGCATTTACAGCTGTTATGTAGAGGAAACTCAAGGAAAACACTTTGTAAATATTTCTAATTCTTTACGTACCGAATACAGTCAATTTATGGAAGAGTTTAATAAAACTGATGAAGAAATTGTAAATCAAACTACTATAGATGAAGTTCTTTTAAAAGTTTCTCTTCCAATATGGAAACTTATTTGTAAAAATGATTTACAGCCTTTGGTTCTTATTAAATACAAAGAAAATAACTTAGAGGGAGTATATAATTTATTAAAGTATTTCCGTGATTTCAACGGTTTAGATGTTGAAATTGATAAGGACGATATACCGATTTTAACTTTCGGTATGTGTGAATTACCTAAAATCCGTTATCCAAATTTATATCAACAAATAGTAGCTAAAACATGGAAAGTCTAAACAAAATCAATTATCTAGATGTATTAAACGGAGTTCACCCTCCTAAAGAAAAAAAGGTATTACCCACTCTTTTATGCGGTTCATGCGGTAACTGCATTTTAAATTATCATAATGAACCAACTTCTAATATTGACAACGGTTTTTGTGTTAAATGGTTTCAAAACGTTGATTTGAATGAAAAAAATGTCGCTTGTTGGACATCTAAGCAAAACACCTATTATGAGCAACTTGGTAAGCTCAGCACTTTGGAAAAAAAGGAAGATTTACACAAAAGAAATAAAAGGGCATCAAAATTGAATATTGAATTTAATCAACAAACACTATTTTAATCATGAAAAAAGAAACACTTTACAATTATTTATTTTGGACTTTAGTAGCTATTGGTACAATAATACTACACATTTTCGGAAAAGTAAAATAAAAAAAAAGAGAGGAGTTCCCGCTCCTCTCCTATCAAAACTCCCAAAACCTCTAACATGGAAACATTAAAAGTGATTACCGCCAAAGAATTAGCTTCATCAATGGGTGTAAGTATTTCAACTGCAAAGCGATATTTAAAAGATATCAAAGAAGAATTAGCTTGTAAAATCGTATTAGGCGAACATGTAAACAAGTATTTCAAAATTGATGCCAAATAGTATCAATAAGAATCAAAAATAGTCAATTAGTATCAACCCTCAAAACGAGGGTTTTTTTATGCGCAAATTTGTCTCAACGATAAAAACAAAAAATTTAAAATTATGGAAATTTATAAAGGAACAGGTGTTTTGCAGACGGGAATTATTGCAGTTACTAAAAGTATTTCAACTTTAATGTTAGCTACTTCTCTAGCTTTCGATTCTTTGACAACTGAACAGATCAGAGTTGAAGTTGAACGCGCAAACGGTTCAAATTTCGAAATCACAAAAGGATTAATGTTCTTAAAAGATTTCATTTTGGCAAATACTTACGGTTCTGATGCTGTAGTATCTGATTCTGTAAGAGGTTTAGCTACGGTTGCTATTTGTGAAATCTGCAATAACGGTTCTATTCACTTGTTTGAAAAAGATGTTATTAAAATTGAGCTTAGAGGTTTAATTACTGGCGAAACTTATGCTATTAACGGTATTGAAGAACCGCAAACAAGTACTGAAATTTATTCTTTTGAGCATAAAAGTATGGGTTCAGACGATACAAACAAAGATTTTAACGTTGACGGTTACGATATTCTTGTGTTGGACAAAGATTCTACTATTGAGGAAGTTAATTACACTTTTGCAAATGGTCAGGTTGTCAAATATGATCTTTATGAGTTAGAGAGTTTAAGCAAATCTATCGACCCAGTTGCTTATGTTAAATCGGACGGTACAGTAAAAAGTTCTTTTTCAGGTAAAATTCAGCTTCCATTATTGGCGGTCAGAAATGTAAATATCAGGAAATCGCAGGGTGCGGTTGTCAATTTAATTCTTAGAAACCACTTATAAAATATGGGATTTTTCAAAAAAATAGGTACTGCAATTAAGAAAAATGTTTCTTTCAAAAATCTTGTGAAAATAGCTACTCCTGTTATGGGTGCAATTCCTTTCGTTGGTGGTGCTGTTCAAAATCTTTCGCAGGGTCTTCAAGATGCACACGAACTTAAAAAGGCAGGAAAGGCGGCGGATGCTGAGGCATTAAAACAGGCTACTCTTTCTTATGCAGGCGAACAGGTTGGAGCGGTTGCAAACGCAGGTATGCAGATGTTTACCCAAGGCGTTACGGAGGGGGCTTATGCAGGTGCTTCTGTAGGTGTTCAAAACGGTCTTGGTACTATCGGCGCATCGGTTGCTGATTCTACAATTAAAGCGTGGTTCAAATTGCATTGGAAACATATATTAATAGGTCTTTCGGTTATTGGTGCTATTTATTTGCTTGTAAAGCATAATAACAATAAATACCCAAGAAGACGTGCCACAGCAAGACGAAGATAAATTTAAATCGAAGTATTACAGGGTTTACGGATTGATTTTCTTGATAGATACTGTAATACTTCTCTTAAAAAAGTTAGGCGATTTAATCGCAATTGTAAAACATTTATTCTAAAAAAAAACAAAATGGCACAAGGTCAAAGAATTAGTACAGACAGATTTGGTAATCCTTATCAATTAGTAGGTTGTAAAGACAAAAAAGGAACAGGTTTCGCGTCCGGTTATATTGAGTTAGGTGGTAAACTTTATAAAGTTGAACCGTCAGTTGCTCAAAAAGACGGTGTAGAGTTCTGGGTAAAAGTAACTTTAGTTAAAAAACGACCTACCGCAGGTTCAATGTAATGCTGTTTAGAGGTCTTGCAAAATTATTGCCTCTGATAATTCATGAAATTGCAGAGGTAATTATAGAAAAAATCAAAGAGCGCAGAGAGCGCAAAGAGATTGAACGACAAAAAAAAGAACAGTAATGAAAAGTATATCAACTATTACCAACATTTTAAAAGTCATTGTTAAATATGGTGCTTTTATTGCCGTAGCTGTTAAAGTTGTACAGTTTGCTCACGATGAGTTTGCTAAATTAAATCAGGATGAACCAGTAAAAAGCGTAAAAGATGTCGAAGTCATTTCTGAACAAGTCTAGTGAAGTAAGAGGTTTACGAAATAACAATCCTGGCAATCTAATTAAAACAAATATAGCTTGGCAGGGTAAAATTCCTCACTCGGATAATACCGATAAAAATTTCGAACAATTCACTAATGTTTATTACGGTCTTAGAGCAATGCTTAAAGATGTTATTAATGACATTAACAAAGGGAAAAACACCGTTTCACTTTTAATCACAGAGTATGCGCCACCAAGTGAGAATGATACAAAAGCTTATATTAATTCTGTTGCTAAAACATTGGGTGTCTCTCCTACTGAAAGGCTTACGGAGATTAATTCCGCCTTTCTTCTTAAGCTTTCTAGAGCAATACTTAAAGTTGAGCTTGGAACGTCAAACACAAAAATAACCGATTCTGATATCATAAAAGCAATTACAATGCTGGGCGATGTTTCTACATCTACACTAAAAGTAACCATTGATAAATTGGCTTTGGCAAAACAGTACATTATCCCTGTTTTAATCACAATCGGTCTTTTTTTTTATTCAATCGTAATCGTAACAATTTAAAAACAAAAATAAAGTGGAGAAAATAACAGCATTTTACACAGCAAACAAAACGGCAATTTTAGTTGTCGCAGGTCTAATCACAGCGTATTTTATATACACTAAAACGAAAAAATAATGAGAAACGTTAGAAAAAAACCTAACTTTCTAGATACTAAAGTAATCCCATTTCTTAAAAAGTATGGGATTTTTTTAATAGTGCTCTTTCTTGTTTTTCCATATGTATATAAATACGCAAAAATGGCTATAAACATTGTAAAAGATACTAATCTAGGAGCTAAACAGACAGAAAACGCAAATGAAAACGCTAAGGCTGATCCTGTAATTACAAAGGCAAAAGTAGAGGCTATTAAAAAGGCTTATCCTAATGTTTCTGCTAAAAGAATCGAAGAAATTGAAACATCTGCAAAGAAAATAGCTTACTCCTTGGGCACTAACGTTGATGATAATCACGTGCTTTTTGGCGGTATAATTGATCTGTATAATATTAGGGCTATGGTTGAAGATGAAGCTGCGGTTATAAAAGAACTTAAAAAATACACTGGTACTTTTCCAATCGTTGAAGAAATGTATTATAAAACTGCTACTAAATCAAAAAATCTTAAAAATGATTTAATCAGGCTTTTAAGTGCTTCTGATATTAAAGAACTGTCTAACTTTTATAAAAAAGCTGGTTATTCTTGGCTTTAAAAACTAAAAAATATGTATACATTATATTATTTAAATAGAAACCATCAGTTAGGAACTATTAGTGTTTCTTCTATGGATGAACCAATTTTAATCCCTGAAGACTTGGTTTTCTGTAATTTTAGAAGCGGAGTAAAATTCATAAAAGAACCTCATGAATGTATTGGTTTTAATGACATGGAGCGTTTAATTATGGCTTCCGAGTTTACAGATATTGAACTTCTTAAGCATTATGACTATAGAAGACAAAATACCTATTTACAAGCTTCATGTACTATTGAACAGGCAGATAAAGACCCTCGTGCAAGCTGTTGTGATGATGTCCAAGAGCCTGAATTACCTACTGACCCTGAGCCTGTTTATAAAAATGTTTATGCCTATTATGGCACTAGAATTTGTCAAGACGGTGCTACTAGAATCAATACAATTGCATCATTTAATTATAAAATTTTAGAAAGTTCAGATAAGTTTGCTATTGGAACGCGTTACCTTAATGAAGATTTAACGCCGGTTTCTGAAACATTTTTATACGTTACTTCAGGAGATATGCTTTTAGTTTTAGAAAATGGTTATGTAAATGAAGCTATTCCTTTTGGCTCTCCGTGCGTTTCTAACCGCTTTTTGACAGAGGTTCAAGTTAGTAACTATGGTTTAGCACCAATGACGCTACAGTTTGTTAAAGCTGACGGTACTGCGGTACAGCATGTTTTTACTCCTTCCGGTTCTCCTACAGCAACATTTTATTTTTCATATGGTGTTGGTGAGTGTATTAGAGAAAATTCATTGTATTTAGATATAGGTGATATTATTGATACTGTTTGGGATGATAACATAAGCTGTCCACTATAAAATAAGAAATTTATCGATAAATATCTAATTTTTAACATTTAATTCAAAAAATTATGTATATTTGGCTCAACTTCAACGGGAGATTATAGGTAGTGGAATACCTCTCTCAGAGATATAAATCGATCTACATGAAAAATTCAAAACTATACATACAAGATAGTACTGATTCGTCGGTACTATCTTTTTTTTATTCTGCTATTTTTTTTTTATCTCTTACCTCTATTTAAGATGTCAGATTTTAAAAATAAGAATGATTATTCAGTTACGGTGTATCTGAATAACGAAAAAAAACTTTTCACAGAATACGTTAACTCAGTATTTTCTTACACTCAATGGCTTGCAAAACAGTCGATAAATTGGGATTATATACTGGTTTATGTTAGGCGTTCTAGGGCAATTCTTTGCTACTATAAAAATGGAGACTTCATCGACTCAAAGCCAAATTTTACCGTAAGAGGTAGGACTAAACAAGGATGGTAAGCTTTTATTAATTTTAACGCACAAAAAAAGAGGCTCAAACGCTGGTGGAACAGCTCGCCTCTCATTGATATAAATCTATGACAAATATAACAAAAAAATCGAAAACAACGCTACATACTATAAATTATAGTTCAAAATACATAACCTATAAATGCAAGTAATTTAATGTTTCTAGGCTCTCAACAATTATTAAAATAAAAAAAGCATCACGTTTGTGATGCCTCTTTTCTAACATATTTGATATTTTAAATTCTCAAATATTAAATTTAGATTTTCTTTAGATAAACAGATTTTCCATTAAGAGAAACTTCAATCTCATTATTTTTTTCAGAGAAAGTTGTTCTTAGTACATTTCCTTTAAAAAGTTGAACATCTCCATAAACTTTTCCAGTTTCATCAGAAATGTATTCAAATAACAATTTTCTGTTATCTGGCTCAATTCCGATTTTATAACTTGAAAATTTTGTTCCTTTTAAGTCAAATTGCTGTTGCGAATCGATAATTTTTCCATCAGCATAAAAATTTGTAATGGCTTTGTTTAATGTAATGTCTGGATAATACTCATTTACCTTTGTAAGCAAGGCATATTGCGCTACATTTGCATCTTCAAGTTTTGATGTAATGGTTTGAGAAAATGAAATTGTTGTAAAAATAAGAGCTAATAGTAAAGTGAATTTTTTCATAATTTAAAATTTTTAGATTTATTGTTTCAAAACATTTTTGAAAACTTACATAATTACCACTTTTTATATTAAAAGTATAAATTATATTCAACAAGGTAGTGTATATTTATCTTTAAACAAAATTTTAAGCAATATTTTAAGAAAATGACAACAAAAAAATATATTAAGCTCATACTTATTTTAGGTTCTTTAACAGCACTTGGCCCTTTTTCAATCGATATGTATTTACCAGGTTTTTCTGGTATTGCAAAAGACTTGCATACATCTGTAGCTAAGGTTTCGATGAGTTTATCCAGTTATTTTATTGGAATTTCTGCAGGACAATTACTTTACGGACCTTTATTAGACCGTTTTGGACGTAAAAAACCTTTATTTATTGGTTTGCTGGTTTACATTTTAGCTTCTTTGGGTTGTGTGTATGTTTCAGATATTGATACTTTTATATTGCTTCGTTTTATTCAAGCTGTTGGCAGCTGTGCAGCAACAGTTGCTTCGGTAGCCATGGTACGAGATTTATTTCCGGTGAAAGATATTCCAAAGGTATTTTCATTGTTGATGCTTGTTCTCGGGCTTTCGCCGATGTTAGCGCCAACTATTGGAGGTTACGTTACTCAAGATTATGGCTGGCATACTGTCTTTTTTATTTTAATGTGTATGGGAATCGCTATTTTAACTGCCTCACAATTAGGTTTGCCAAACAGTTATAAACCGGACACTTCAATTTCCTTAAAACCAAAACCCATTATTTCAAACTTTTTAAAGGTGTTGAAAGAACCTCAGTTTTTTACTTATGCATTTACAGGTTCAATTGCTTTTTCTGGATTATTTACATATGTAGCAGCCTCACCTATAGTTTTTATGGATATTTATAATGTTGATGCCAAAACGTACGGTTGGATTTTTGCTTTTATGTCTGTCAGTTTTATTGGTTCGAGCCAATTAAATTCGCTTTTATTGAAAAAATTCACAAGTGAACAAATGATTTTTGGAGCTTTAATTTCGCAATCAGTTATAAGTATTGTTTTTTTAGTACTCTCATTAAATGATTTACTGGGATTATATGAAACAATCGCTATGCTGTTTTTATTTTTAGCCTGTTTAGGAATCTCAAATCCAAATACAGCCGGACTTACAATGGCTCCTTTTGCTAAAAATGCAGGAAGTGCTTCAGCATTAATGGGTGCAATTCAGCTTGGTTTGGGAGCTTTGGCATCATTTGCTGTTGGTGTTGTTGTAAAGAATTCTATTACACCAATGGTTGTTATTATGGCAGCAACAACTATAATTGCTTTTATTGTTTTAAATATTGGAAAGCGATTTATTAAAGAAAAAGTAGAATTGTCTGCAGACGATAATACTGTCGTTGCGCATTAAATTTTTGATTCCAATTTTTTAATACTTTGATAATAAGATAAAAGCCAGAATCTCGATTCTGGCTTTTTTATGAAATTTAACTTCTTTTATCTGGTCTAATAATCATTCTAAGAGATTGATCTCTTGCGAAATAAGCAACCATCCAGTTATAAAAAGTATTTAATCTATTTCTATAAGTGATTAGAGAAATTAAGTGAATGAATAGCCAAATAATCCATGCAAAAAATCCTTTAAAATGCCATTTCGGACTTGGCAAATCAACTACAGCTTTGTTTTTTCCGATGATTGCCATCGAACCTTTATCATTATAAGCAAATGGTTTCAAAGGCTTGTTTTGAACTAAAGCTTTAAAGTTTTTTGCTAAATTTAAACCTTGCTGGATCGCAACCTGTGCAACTTGCGGATGTCCGTCAGGAAAATTTTTGTCTCCCGCGGCTATTGCTGTATCACCAATAGCATAAACATTTTCTAAACCGTTTACTTTATTATATTGATCTGTTGCCATTCGCCTGCCTCGTCCATAACTTTCTTTTGGAATTCCGTCAAAAAGTTTTGCTGAAACTCCAGCTGCCCAAATTAAATTTTTAGTTTTAATTGTTTCACCTCCTTCAAAAAATACGGTATCATCTACATAATCAACAACTTTAGTGTTTAGTTTTACGACTACACCTAATTTTTTCAACGCTTCTAAAGTATCTTTTTGAGATTCTTTACTCATCGGAGACAATAAAGCATCTCCTCCATCGACTAAATAAACATTACTTGCTGATGTTTCTAATTCCGGATATTCTTTAAGAAGAATGTTTTTTCGCATTTCGGCAAACATACCCGAAACCTCTACTCCTGTTGGTCCTCCTCCAGCAACAACGATCGTTAATAATTTACGACGTTTGCGAATATCTTTTGTAATAGCGGCTTTTTCAAGATTTTTAAGTAACGTATTTCGCATTTCGATGGCATCATTTAAGGTTTTCATCGGAATTGCGTTTTTCATCACGTTTTCCATACCAAAATAACTGGTTTCAGCGCCAGTTGCAAAAACCAAATAATCATAAGACAATTCGCCATTGTTTAGAATTATTTTATTTTCAGCGGGAACTACAGAAAGTAATTCCCCTAAACGAAACTGTAGATTTTTTTTGCCTGCAAAAAATTTTCTAAAAGGATAACTGATACTTGAAGGCTCTAAAAAAGCCGTAGCAACTTGATATATAAGTGGTGGAAAAAAATTGTAATTGTTTTTGTCTACAAGTGTTACCTGTATCTGAGGTTGGTCTACAAGTTCTTTTGCTAGATTTATTCCTGCAAAACCTCCTCCTATAATGACTATATTCATAGATGCTGTCTCTTTAAATAGGTTTTATAAAATAATACCTTATAAATATACAACATTAAAATTCAAAGACAAAAGTTACAATTATTACTTTTTGAATTTTTTAACAGGTTTTTCAGTCACTTCAACTTTGTTTTGCAAAACGTAGTTAGCCATCAATTTTTCAATTAATTCATCTTTAGTAAGATGATGAAAAACTGTTTTAACTTTTGTTTTTAAATCTGCCGAAATATCATGGTTTGGCTTTGTTTTGAAGATTTGTTTCGCCCATAAAAGCGTATTGTTTTCTTCTAAACTTACTAGAGAAGGCTTTTTAAATTGCGTAAATTTCAAACCTAATTCTCTTTCAAATTCAGGGATTTCATTTACTTCTTCCTCTTGTAACACAGTTAATGCAAGACCCTTAGCTCCTGCTCTTGCTGTCCTTCCGCTTCGGTGAACATAAGTTTCGTAAGTGTCAGGCAAATGATAGTTTACAACATAAGAAATCTCTTTAACGTCGATTCCTCTTGCAGCTAAATCTGTTGCTACTAAAATATTGATGTGGCCTTCACGAAATTGCTCCATGATTCTGTCACGAATTCCT
The DNA here is from genome assembly GCF_015350695.1 of Flavobacterium sp. MR2016-29. Classification (NCBI taxonomy): domain Bacteria; kingdom Pseudomonadati; phylum Bacteroidota; class Flavobacteriia; order Flavobacteriales; family Flavobacteriaceae; genus Flavobacterium; species Flavobacterium sp. MR2016-29. The sequence goes on along the minus strand of NZ_JADKPU010000001.1, from coordinate 138,910 downwards.
TGTGATAAACTGCCGTGAAGCGCTCCCGAAGAAAAACGGTTTATAGCTAAATTTTTAGCCAATTTATTTACTGCAGCTTTAGTTTTGCAGAAAATAATACCGCGTTCTCCATCTTTTGAATTTAAAAAATGCATTAAAACATCTAATTTTTCAATTGGATCTACAACAATGTATTCGTGATCAATTCCTTGATTTCCAACAGTTTCCATATTGGCACTAACCTGAATTACATTTTTGTTTAAGTAATTCTGAATCAGTTGCTTGATTGTTCCTGGCAAAGTTGCTGAAAACAATAATGTTCGATGTTGTTTAGGAAGTTCAGCAACAATTTCGTCTAAACTTTCTTTTAAAATCGAAACCATTTCATCGGCTTCATCTAAAACTAAATATTGTGTTTGTTTTAAGTCGATTGCTTTTCTTTGAATCAAATCAATCAAACGTCCTGGCGTTGCTACTACAATGTGCGTTGGCGAAGTTAAACGTTCAATTTGTGGCTTTATGGGGATTCCGCCACAAGTTGAAGCTATAGAAATATTTGGAATATGTTTTCCAAAATCCTCTAAATTTTTAAATATTTGCTGACCAAGTTCTCTCGTTGGAACTAGAATTACAGCTTGTACCGTCGTTAATTCTGTATTAATTAACTGCAATAGTGGCAACCCAAAAGCAGCTGTTTTTCCTGTTCCTGTTTTGGCTAAACCAACAACATCATGATTTTCGGATAATAAAAGCGGAATTGTTTTTTGTTGAATTTCTGTTGGTTCAACAATGTTCAATTCGCTTAACGCTTTTAAAATTGGTGTTGAAATTCCTAATGATGAGAATTGTTTAGACATTTTTTATTTTTTGTTATATTTTTTATTTCAAGTTTCAGGTTTCAGGTTGTCTTTGCGTTTCATCAAACTTGAAACCTGAAACTTGAAACATTTTTTAATTTTTTATTCATCTGGTTCGTTCATGATTTTCTCACGGTATTTTTTACCGATTAGTAAAACCAATTTTAACTTATAATCGTCAACCAGCCATTCACGGTAGTTTTTACTGCATTGGCTTAAGCATTTTGCATAACGTTTAATTCGGCATTCGATATCATCATCAAGTTCTTTTCCTAGTGATTTTGCTTCTTGCAACGTTTCTGTATTATCCACACACATTGCTGCATGCTGCTCTAATGACTTATCTAAAACAACTTTAGAACGTAAATTTTGTTTGATAATCAGTTTATGCTCTTCATCAACATCAAAAGTAACATCAGCAGTTTTACTAAATTTAGCACGCAATTCTGGTGGCATACTGTATTTAAAATACATTTCAATCTCAGTATCATCACGAAGGTTTTCTAAATAAAATTCTGGAGACTTAAAGATATGCTGCCAGTTTACAGGCTCGCTCCACAATCCAAAACGTGCAGCGTTATTTCCTAAATCAATAACTGTAAACTCGTCTTTACCAGGTAATTTACGAGATCCACGGCCAATCATTTGATAATATAATGTAAGCGATTTTGTCGCTCTGTTTAAAATAATTGTTTCTACAGTTGGCTCATCAAAACCAGTTGTCAAAATTCCAACCGAAGTTAAGATCGCATCCGGAGTCTTTTTAAACCATGCCAAAATATCTTTACGTTCTTCAGAACTGCTTGTATTATCAAGGTGTCTGATATCGTAACCCGCTTCTCTAAACGTTTCATATACATATAATGAAGTATGAATACCGTTATTAAAAATCAATGTTTTTTTACCTAAAGAACGTTCTGTATATGCGTGCAAAAGTTTTTCCTGCATTAACGTATTGGTATACAAATCATCTGATGATTTTACAGTATAGTCTCCGTTAATTCCCACTTTAAGCGAAGTTAAACCAACATCATAACTATATGTAGTTGCTCTAGCTAAGAAACCTTTGTCAATTAAAGAGCTAATTGTGTCACCCACAATAAGTTCATCATAACTTTGGTGCATTGGTAATTTTATATTCGAACTCAAAGGCGTTGCAGTCACTCCAAGAATAAAAGCGTTTTTGAATGAGTTTAATAATTTTCTGAATGAATTGTAATGTGCCTCATCAATAATAACCAAACCGATATTGTCAAGATGCAGTTTTTCATCATTAATACGGTTTTTTAAAGTTTCAACCATGGCCACAAAACAAGAATAATCATTCTGATCAGGCAGCTCCTTAACTTTACTGTTGATTATTTTATTGGTAACACCAAAACCTTTCAACATTTTTGAAGTTTGCTTACAAAGTTCGATACGATGTGTTAAAACAACTACTTTTTTATCGTTATTAGATAAATAACGACGAACGATTTCGGAAAAAATCACTGTTTTTCCTCCACCTGTTGGCAGCTGGTACAATAAATGATGTTTCGAAGGAGCATTATCTAAACGTTCAAAAATGGCATCAATATCGCCTTTTTGGTATGCATAAAGTTCTTTTTTCTCTTCTCTTTCTATTTCTAAAGTGTTTTGAGACATTGTTTATTTTTGGATTTTTGCAAAAATACACCTAAAAAACAGTTATTCATCTTATTTTAACCTAAAATAAATGATTTTTTTAAATAAGATTTTTTATGAGAAGTGCTTTTATAAGTCGATTTTCTCTAAAATAGCTTCAAAATCGTACTTATTTTTCCATTTTTGCTGCATTGTCTGCTCTTGAATTGACTTAATCCGATCTTTAAATTCAGCTAAAATTCCATTTGAAATTAAAAAATTTACAGCCTGTTCAAAAGAATTAAGTATACTTTTGTAAAACAATTCTTGCTTTATAAAATTTGAAGATGAGAAAGTCTGAGCAATTTCAATATTATAAAGCATAATATCTGCAATAACAAACGGGTCAACTCCCAACATTATAAAATGTTTGATTATTTTTTGAGCCACTGAACGGCGCATTTTAGCTTTTGGTTTCCAACGAGCCCCAGGCTTTTTTATTGGAAAATATTCGTGAGAAATTTTGACTTTGCTTTCCTGCAATAATTTATCTTCTTTCGGATTAAAAACGAAATCATAATAAACTTTTACGGGACTGAATTTTTCGTACAGCTCAAGAATTTGTTCTGCAAGCTGTTCTTTATTTAATTCGGCTAAATATTTTTTTAAATCGCGTTTACTCATTATCAAAGTTTAAGAATACAAAAGTAAATTAGTTTCTTGATTCATGCTGCAAAAACCAACGATAATACTTAATTTTGCTTGTATAAACTCAAAAAAAAGATACATGCTCAAGATTTTCAAAGTTACCGCAATTTTAGAAGGAATCTCTTATTTAGTATTATTTGCTAATATGCTAATTATCAAAAACAATAATCCAGAACTATATCATACTATATTGCGACCGCTTGGAATGACACATGGCGTGTTATTTATAGGTTATCTTATATTAGCTTTTCTGCTAAAAAAATCTCAAAATTGGGATTTAAAAACTTTCGGAATCATCTTGATCGCTTCTCTTGTTCCGTTTGGGACTTTTTATATTGAGAAAAAATATCTAGAAAATAATGCATAAGCTTTTGGATAAAATATTTAACTTCTTATATCCGCTTTTTAGAGATTGGGGTATGAGCCGCAATTTTGCGTCTTATATCAGCTTAATTTTTAATATTGCCATTATGGTGGCTCTGGCTTTTGCCATATATTATGTTGCAAAATTTGTTCTAGTTACTTTGACTGCCGTTTTTGCGCAACGCACCAAAACAAAATTTGATGATTATTTAATTCATAACAAAACCACAAAATACACAGCCTATTTAATTCCGTTTTTCTTTATTTATAAAGCTGTTCCCATTATTTTGGACAAGTACGAATATTGGGAAACGCTGTTTGGAAAAATCGTTGGTATCTATATCGTCTTGATCAGTTTATGGATCATTAGAACGATTTTCAATGCTTTACGAGATTATTTAAAACAGAAGCCAGAATACAGCGACAAACCAATTGACAGTTTCGTTCAGGTTATTATGATTGTGCTCTGGATTTTCGGGGTTGCTATGATTATTTCAACTTTATTCGGAATCAAGAAGGGTGAATTATTGACCATTTTAGGAACACTTTCTGCCATTATTATACTGATTTTCAGAGATACTATTTTAGGATTTGTTTCAAGTGTTCAAGTTGCAATCAACGATATGGTTCGTATTGGCGACTGGATTACGATGGATAAATTTGGAGCCGACGGAGATGTAATCGAAATTAATTTAACAACTGTAAAAGTTCGAAATTTTGATAATACGATTACGACCATTCCAACATATGCTTTGAGTTCAGACTCTTTTCAGAACTGGCGCGGTATGCAAAAATCGGATGGAAGACGTATTAAAAGACACGTTTTGATCAAAAGCAGCAGTATTCGATTTTTGAATAATGATGATCTAAATCATATGAAAAATGTGCAGCTCATCAGTTCTTATATTGAAACTAGGCAAGCCGAAATAGAAAAGTACAACAATCTTAAAGGAATTGATAAATCATTAGCGCTTAATGGCCGAAATATGACGAATTTAGGTTTATTTCGAAAATACATTATGCAGTATTTAATGGATCATCCTGGATTGAATAAAGACATGCATATTATGTGTCGTCAGCTGCAGTCGAGTGCGCATGGAGTTCCTTTAGAAATTTATGCCTTTTCAAGCGATAAACGATGGGCGAATTACGAATATATAATGTCTGATATTTTTGACCATATAATGGCATCAGTCATTTATTTTGATCTTGAAATATTCGAACTCCCATCAAGTTTGGGGCCTTTAAAATAATTTTTTGTTTCAGGTTTCAAGTTTCAGGTTTCAGGTTTCAAGTTTCAGGTTTCAAGTATTTACCTTTAGCAGCCTGAAACTTGAAACAAAAAAACTTAAAACTTTTAATATTCTTGTTTTTTGTATCTGATTTTTTTCTAAATTTAAAAGAAAAAACATGGCAGATAGAGACACTTTTTTAAAAGAATTCAGAGGCGACACTTTAGGAACCGTTAGTGCTCAATCTTCCGCTGATGAGCTGTTCCAAAATCAGACGATCAGGCCTATTTTAAAACTTCAGAACGATTTATTTATATCAGTTTTTATAAATTATGTAAATAAAAACAAAGCAGACTTTTATTCATACACTGTTGAAAAGAAAATTCAAACGATCGAAAATTCAATTCAAAAAGATATTAAGTTCAGAAATTCTTTAAAAGGAATTATTATGGCTCTTTTTACGATTGAGGAATACGAAACTTATATTCAAAATTCTTCAAGCTTAAATAAAAGAATGATGAATTTATTGGTTGACCGATTGAAAAGTCAGGTACAGTTATTTGAGTTGGAATCGAACTCAAATTGATATCCTTTTTAAAATTTATAATTAAAAATGTTCAACCAATTCCGAGATAAATTTCCATTAGATGACGCTAAATGGATTCAATATACCAATTCATTCAATCGGCTTGAAGTTCCTGCAAAAACAGTTCTTTTAGAAGAAGGCGAAATTTCTAAAAAGCTTTTTATTATAGAAAAAGGCTGTATCAGGGTCTGGTTTAATAATAATGGAAAAGATCTTACTACGCAATTCTTTTTTGAAAATCAAAGTGTTGCTTCTATCGAAAGTTTCATGAAAAAATTTCCGAGTCCAGTTGTTATTGAAACTATTGAGCCGTGTGTTGTTTGGTGGATTCATAAAAAGGATTTGGATAAAGTTCTGGAAGAAATTAAAGAAATTCCCGAGTTAAGAGATCGTTTATTTAATATGCTTTTTCAGCGCACATTCGATTATATGAAACATTTTGTTTCATTCATAAAAGACTCCCCTACTCAGCGTTATATTAATTTAATTAAAGAAAGACCTCAAATAATTCAGCGTGTACCACAGCATTATATTGCATCTTATCTTGGTATAACTACCGTTCATTTAAGCCGAATCAAAAGTAAGTTAGTCCAAAAAAAATAATTCAATTTCATTTGATAACAAATGTTATCGCCTGCCCATAAACTGCAGTATAGTTTTGCATCATAAAATTTAATAATTATGAAAGCAGCAGTAGTTTATAAAAAAGGCGAAATGCCAAAATATGCAGAATTTGAAACGCCAGTTTCAAATAACGAAAACGAAATTCTAATTTCGGTAAAAGCAGTAGCTATTACCAATTTAGATAAAGGCAAAGCCAGCGGAGAACATTATTCAACAGAAAATGAATATAAAAACGGATTTGTAGTCGGCAGCGATGGCGTAGGTTTTTTAGATGATGGAACAAGAGTTTACGCACGTGGTATAAGTGGTACAATTGCCGAAAAAGCTATTGTAGAAAAAAACAGAATGGTTCTGCTTCCAGATGGAATAAGTACTTCAATTGCGGCATCTATGCCAAATGCAGTTGCAGGTTCTGCAATGGCGCTTCGTTTTAGAGCTGGAATAAAACCCGGAGAAACAGTTTTGATAAACGGAGCAACTGGGTTTACAGGTCAAATCGCCATTCAGATTGCTAAACATTATGGAGCAAAAAGAATAATTGTTACAGGAAGAAATGAAAAAACACTTCAAAGCCTTTTAGAATTAGGAGCTGATGAAATTGTATGTTTAAAACAAGACGATGAAATAATTGTAAATCAGCTTAAAACAATTCATGAAAATGCGTCAATTGATATTATTATAGATTATTTGTGGGGTCACTCTGCCGAATTGATTTTTGCATCTATAAAAGGTAATGGTTCATTTACGCACAAAGTTCGTTACGTTTCTGTTGGTTCTATGGCTGGTGATAGCATTCAGTTATCAGCGGGTATTTTAAGAAGCGTTGATCTTCAATTATCAGGCTCTGGATTAGGAAGCTGGACTAAAGAAGAAGTGAAATTATTGTTTTCAGAAATTCTTCCAGAAATGTTTTTGTTGGCGGCTCAAGGCAAATTAAAAATTAATATTCAGGAAGTTAATTTAGCTGATATTGAAAAAATGTGGGATACCAAAGTTCCTGACGGCAAACGCTTGGTTGTTACTATTTAAAAAAGAAAAAGGTTTGACAATTAATTTCGTCAAACCTTTTTTACTTGAAATATCTTTAAAAATCTATTCTTTAGCCAACATCAATTCTTTGATGTATTTAACTGGAGCACTTCCAAAACTTAAGAACTTTTCGTGGAATTTCTTTAAATTAAAATCTTTTCCTTGTTCTTTTTTAAGCTCTTCTCTTAAATTATAAATCTCTGTATAACCTGTAAAATAAGAACATAACTGAACTTGAGATAAGGTAACACGCTTCCACTTTCCTTCTGCCTCTGCTTGTTGCTGAAAAGCTTCTCTGGTCAGCAGTTTCATCGCATCTTCTTTAGACATGTTTTTTGTATGAACGCTGTTATCCAAAATAGTATTACAAGTGGTTCTTAAATTCCATTTATAATACATCAGCCACATTTCATCAGAATTTTTATAACCGCTTTCCAGCATCATTTTTTCAGCATAAACGGCCCAGCCTTCTACCATTGCACCATTTCCTAAAATAGATTTGATAATACTTGGCGATTGATTACTGTAAACCAATTGCGTGTAATGACCCGGAATTGCTTCGTGAATGTTTAAAATTTGAAGGATATAATCGTTGTATTCTCTTAAGTAACTTTCAGCGTTTTCGGGCGTCCATCCTGACATGCTTCCTACATTATAATAAGTATTTGCATTTTTATCATAAGGTCCAGGCGCAGATATAGAGGCACCTGCAACTCCTGCCATGTAAGCTGGTTCTTTGCGTACCACAAGCGGTTTTGAAGGATCGATATACAACAAATCTTTTGCTTTTACATAAGCTGTCAATTCTGGAATTTGTTTTTCTATTTCAGATTGAAATTTTTCTGGAGTTGTATGCTGCAACGAGATTTTATCAATTACCTGTTTGATTAAATCTAATTTATCAGTTGGTTTTGGTTCGGTTCCTTTGTATTTTGTCCAAAGCTTATCTGCCAAAACGAACATTTTATCATGGAGATCTTTTTTATGATCAACCGCAATTTTATAAATTTCATCTGCGGTATAGCCAGACTGAATGTCAAAATTGAATTTTTTAGCATACAAAGCGCTTCCTAACCTAAAAGAACGAGGCGTTTTATTTGGTAAAGCTTTAAGCCAGTCAGCATAATCTTTAATTGCTTTTATTGAAACCTTTGCCTTATTTTGAATTTCTTTTTTCTCAGTTGCGCTTAATTTGCTTTTTTCTAAAGCAGCATTTAAATCGGTTTCAAAAACAGAAGAACCGCCAATGTTTTGTGCTATGGCAAGATCAGTGTGCTCAACTGTTGGATTTTTGATGTTCTTTTTGGCCGCTTCATAATAAGCAGGAATATTATTCATTTTAATATTAAAAGCGCGGAGGCGAACTTCTAGCGAATCGTATTTTCCGTTTAAAATTTCCGCGAAAGCGCCACAAACATTATATTCTGACGGATTCCACTCAGATGATTTTAATTCTTTAATGCTGAAAATAGTTGCTTCTAACTGATTTTTAATCATTTGAAAATCAGTCTTGTTATTGTCAGACAAATTTTCAATATCATATTGTTTTAGCGAATCTAAATTTGCAGTGGCAAAATCAAGCTGTACTTTTGTGTCTTTGGCATCAGGCACAATTAAAATACTGTCATATTTGTGATAACCGGCACCAGAGGCCCAGCTTGGATTAATTTTCCATAAAGCGGTAACAAAACCATCTTTATATTTGTCAAATTTTCCGTCTAAAGCTTTACCATCATTTCCCTTAGCATTTTTATTACAAGAAAAAAGCAATGACATTGCAAAAATAGATACGAACAGTTTTTTCATAAGTTAAAAATTTATTGTTTAAAGATAAAAAAAATGCTGTTCGTGAAAAGTAATATCTTAATTTGTAATTAGTATTTCAATAGCTCCAATAAAACTTCCTCAAATCTATTTTTTGGAAGAAATTGATCTTCTAAAGCCTTAGTAAAAGGAATTGGTGAATCTAAACTGGCCACTCTTTTCACAGGAGCATCCAAATATTCAAAACACTCTTCCATAATCAAAGCCGAAATATCGCTGGCAATACCGCCAAATAAAGTATCTTCTTGATAAATAATAGCTTTTCCTGTTTTTTTAACAGAAGCAAAAATTGTTTCGGTATCTAAAGGCTGCAGTGTTCTTAAATCAATTAAATCAGCATCAATTTCTGGATATTTTGACAAAGTATCTAAAGCCCAGTGAACTGGCGCTCCAAATGCAATAATAGTTACTGCATTTCCTTCTTTCAAAACTGCAGCTTTTCCTAATGGAATTGTGTAATAATCAGTAGGAACATCTTGATAAACGCTTCTGTATAATTGCTTGTGTTCAAAAAACAAAACCGGATTCGGGTCATTTATTGACGTATTAAGCAAGCCTTTTGCATCATACGGAAAAGCTGGGTAAACCACTTTTAAACCTGGAGTTTTAGTAAACCAAGCTTCATTAGTCTGTGAATGAAAAGGCCCTGCCTGAGTTCCTCCGCCACAAGGCATACGAACGACAACATCTGCTTTTTCGCCCCAGCGGTAATGCGATTTTGCCAGCAAATTCACAATCGGATTAAAACCAGTAGAAACGAAATCAGCGAACTGCATTTCGACAATTGCTTTGTAACCGTTAATTGATAATCCCATTCCGGCAGAGACTACGGCACTTTCGCAGATTGGTGTATTACGAACTCTCTCTTTTCCAAACAGCTCTACAAAGCCGTCTGTAATTTTAAAAGCACCTCCATATTCAGCAATATCCTGACCCATTATAATTAAGTTTTCGTGGCGCTCCATTGACTGTTTTAAACTGTTGCTAATTGCATCAATAAAACGAATATTCTGTGTTACTGGATCAAAACTAACTTCTTGATAAATAAATGGTTTGTAGACATCATCTAATTCTCCGTTATAAGTAGGAACTATTTCGGGCTCAGCATTTGCAATGGTTAAATTCCAATCGATTTCTTGTTTGATTTCAGTTCGTAAAACTTCATCATATTCTGCAGTAAGAATGCCTTGATCTACTAAGTATTTTTTGTAATTATCTACAGGATCTTTAATTGCCCATTCATCCATCAACTCTTGCGGAACGTATTTTGTACCGCTTGCCTCTTCGTGTCCGCGCATTCTAAAAGTTTTAAACTCTAACAAAACCGGATGTGGATCTTCCAGCATGTGTGCTTTTAGACGTGAAAGCGTATTGTAAACTTCTACGATATTATTTCCATCAATAATATAACTGTCAATACCATAGCCAATTCCTTTATCTGCTAAATTTTCGCAAGAATACTGTTCGTTTGTTGGTGTCGAAAGTCCGTAGCCATTGTTTTCAATAATAAACATCACAGGCAATTTCCAAACAGCTGCTATATTGAGTGCTTCATGAAAATCTCCTTCGCTTGTAGCACCTTCGCCAGTAAATACCGCCGTAACTTTTTTCTCGTTTCGCAGTTTATGTGCTAATGCAATTCCATCAGCTATTCCGAGCTGCGGACCTAAATGCGAAATCATTCCTATGATATTATATTCTTGGGTTCCAAAGTGAAAACTGCGGTCTCTTCCTTTAGTAAAACCATTTGCTTTTCCTTGCCATTGCGAAAACAATCTGTGCAACGGAATATTCCTAGAAGTAAAAACGCCTAAATTTCGGTGCATTGGCAAAATGTATTCAGACTCATCTAAAACTGCGGTAACTCCTGCAGCAATTGCTTCCTGCCCTATTCCAGAAAACCATTTTGATACTTTTCCTTGACGAATTAAGATGAGCATCTTTTCTTCGATCAAACGAGGTTTAAGAATTTTTCTATATAAATCTAATAATTGAGCATCAGTAAGATTTTGTCTGTAAAAGATCATTGGTTTGTGTTTTTTAGTGTTTCAAATATAGAAAATTATAACAATTTTATCTGTTTTTGTTATAATATTTCGATTTTAATATAACTTTTAAAATTCAATTCTAAAATATTCTCTACCTTTGTTATTGAAAGGTTTTTCGACACCTTTCATCTTAAAATAAAAAATGTAAAGTATGCAAAACATTCCTAGTGTAGACTTACGTGATTTCCTTTCGGACGACCCGAAACGTAAACAAAAATTTGTAAATGAAATCGGCAGTGCATTTGAAAACATTGGCTTCGTAGCCCTAAAAGGTCATTTTCTTGACGACCAATTGGTAGACGAACTCTATAGCGAAATTAGAAAATTTTTCGCTTTGCCAGTAGAAACTAAGCATAATTATGAAATTCCCGGTATTGGCGGACAAAGAGGTTATGTATCTTTTGGAAAAGAACATGCTAAAGGACGTAAAGAGGGAGATTTGAAAGAATTTTGGCATTTTGGTCAGTATGTTGATAAAGATTCAAAATATGCTTCTGAATATCCAGAAAATGTTGAAGTTAAAGAATTGCCTAAGTTTAATGCTGTGGGTAAAGAGGCGTATCAGATGCTTGAAAAAACAGGTGTTTATGTGCTGCGAGCTTTGGCATTGCATTTAGGTTTAGATGAGTTTTATTTTGATCAATATGCTAAAGAAGGAAACTCTATTTTGAGACCAATTCACTATCCACCAATTACTTCTGAACCAGAAAATGCTATTCGTGCTGCAGCACATGGTGACATTAACCTGATTACGCTTTTGATGGGTGCTCAAGGAAAAGGACTTCAAGTGCAGAATCATGACGGAGAATGGATTGATGCTATCGCAGCAGACGATGAATTAGTAATAAATGTTGGAGATATGTTATCTAGACATACTAACAATAAATTAAAATCTACAATTCACCAGGTGGTAAATCCGCCTAGAGAATTATGGGGAACTTCACGTTATTCTGTTCCGTTTTTCATGCACCCAGTAAGCGATATGCGTTTGGATTGTCTTGAAAATTGTATTGATGCTGAAAATCCTAAGAAATTTGAAGACATAACTGCAGGCGATTATTTATATGAGCGTCTAGTAGATTTGGGATTAATTAAAAAGTAATTTTTGTAAATCCCCTCCCGAAGCATCGGGATAAAATTCCAAATTCCAAACTTTCATTGGAATTTGGAATTTAATTTTTAAAAACCTTAATAATTGGATTTCTAGAATAAAAATTTATGGACTTACAAGATCAGTTAAAAAACTTATTTCCGGATCATATTGAATCGAACGAGCCTGAAGAAGTTCAGGAACAAGATCATGTTCTTTATATTCAAAAAGAGCCCATGATCTGCAAATTCGAAAAACGAAAAGGAAAAGCAACCACAATAATCGAAGGCTACGAAGGATCTGACGAAGATTTTAAAATTCTAGCCAAAGAAATTAAAACAAAATTGAGCGTTGGCGGTACTTTTAAAGACGCATCGATTATTATACAAGGAGATTATCGCGATAAAATTATGGCTATTTTAAAAGATAAAGGATTTAAAACCAAAAGAGTTGGAGGGTGAAAGTTTCAAGTTTCAGGTTTCAGGTTTCAAGTTATTGGAATGTGAAAAAAAACTTAGAATCTCAGCATCTTAGAACTTTAGCATCTTAAAAATATGATACAAAACTCAGAATTAATACTTAACCCAGACGGAAGTGTTTATCACTTAAATCTTCGTCCAGAACATATTGCAAACGACATAATTTTTGTTGGAGATCAGAATCGTGTAGAGAAAATTACTCAGTTTTTTGATTCGATTGAATTTTCGACTCAAAAAAGAGAATTTAAAACCCAAACCGGAATTTACAAAGGAAAACGAATTTCTGTAATGTCTACCGGAATTGGCCCAGATAATATTGATATTGTTCTTAATGAATTAGACGCTTTGGTCAATATTAATTTAGAAACTCGCAAGCCAAAAGAAAAACTGACTTCACTAAATATTATCAGAATTGGAACTTCCGGTTCTTTGCAGGCAGATATTCCTGTTGACAGCTTTGTGATGTCTAAATTTGGACTTGGACTTGACAATATGCTTCGCTCCTACTTAATTGATGAAGTTTCGAAAGATGCTATCGAAGACGCTTTTATAATGCATACCAATTGGGATATTAGAAAAGGAAAGCCTTATGTAATTCCGTGTTCTGAAACATTAGAAAAAATTATAGAATCAGATAAAATATTTAAAGGAATTACAGCAACTGCTGGAGGATTTTACGGTCCGCAAGGTCGAGTTTTACGATTGAATATTCAGGATGAAGAATTAAACAATAAAATGGATAATTTTAATTTTGATGGCAACAGAATTACTAACTTAGAGATGGAAACGGCTGCTATTTACGGATTATCGTCGCTTTTAGGTCATAATGCCTTATCTTTAAATGCGATTATCGCCAATCGTGCATCAGGAACTTTTAGCGAAGATCCTTATAAAGCTGTTGATGAATTGATTGCTTATACTTTGAATAAACTGGCTCAGAAGTAATTAGATAATTAGTCAATTTGAAAATTAGATAATGGAACAGGAAACGCATAAAAAAATATTATTTAGATATTACAGCGATTTATTAGAAGATACAGTTGTAGAAACAATGTGGGCAGAAATAATAGATTTAGAGAAAGGAATTTTCAAATTAGATAACATTCCATTTTTTGGCCCTTTAATAGCAACAGAAGATATTTTCTTGGCAGAATATGATGAAGATGAAGAGCGCCTTATATATAAAAAAACGATCGAGAGTTTTGGTAATTCAATTCTTCAGGTTGTAATTTTAGAAAAAGGCTTTGATGCTGCCATAATAAAAGAAAAATTAAAATTAATTGATTGTGGATCAGAAAGTTTAAACGAAACTTTATTTGCTGTTGAAGTAAAAAAAGAGATTGATTATTCGATTGTAAAGAGTATTTTGAGCGAATATTTAACGCAGTCCATTATAGATTTTGCAGAACCTTGCCTTTCTGAAAAACACAGAGCCGATTTATTAAAAAATTAAACAACAAAACCACTTAGAATACGCATACCAAACTTAACTTAAACTTGAATTATAATGAAAACTGTAAAAATTGTAGGTGTTCCTGAACACTTCAATTTGCCATGGCAATTATGTATTGAAAATGGCGAATTTGAAGCGGAAAATATTGATTTACAATGGAAAGATATTCCCGAAGGAACTGGAAAAATGTGCCAGATGCTTCGTGATGGAGAAGCTGATATTGCCGTTATTTTGACAGAGGGAATTGTAAAAGATATTGTTGCCGGAAATCCGAGTAAAATTGTTCAAATTTATGTGCAGTCGCCCTTGATTTGGGGAATTCATGTTGGCGCAAAATCAGATTTTCATTCTATAAAAGATCTAGAAAACAAAAAAGTAGCCATTTCTAGAATAGGTTCAGGATCTCAGCTAATGGCTTACGTTAATGCAAATGAACAAGGCTGGGAAACAGATAATCTTCAATTTGAAATTATAAATACGATTGACGGAGCTGTTGAAGCTTTAACCAACGGAAATGCTGATTATTTTATGTGGGAACGTTTTATGACCAAACCACTAGTCGACAAAGGTATTTTTAGACGTGTTGGTGACTGCCCTACTCCTTGGCCTTCTTTTGTAATTACGGTTCGTGACGAGTTTTTGAAAAAGAATCCAAAAATTGTAGAAAAAATCCTTGAAATCATTAATAAAACTACACATGATTTTGCTCAAATTCCAGATATAGACAAAACTTTGGCAGAACTTTTCAATCAAAAAATTGAAGATATTCAGGAATGGCTGAAGCTTACACAATGGTCTCAAAAACATTTGAGTGAAAAAGCATTTATTAAAATTCAAAATCAACTATTTGATCTGGGAATTATTGATAAAAAAAGTACTTTTGTTGAAACGGTAAAAGCGCTGTAAAAACTGCTTTTAATTCTTATGATGAAATTCCCTAAAATTGACTTTCCGCGATTAAAATCCAAATTACAGGTGAAATCACCTTGGGATAGGGTTATTATTTCGTTATTGAGTCTTTTGATTACCATTCCGATTTTTATCATTCTGCATCAAAATTTACGCGATTTAAATTGGGCTTTCAATTTAGACCGTGTATTTATCTTTATATTCGTTTTTATTGCAATTTTCTTTCTTTTAATGCTTTTGCGAACCATAATTATTTTATGTATCGCTGTTTATTTATTGATTTTATTCTACGGAAGTGTTATCGGAAATTATGGTTTTAGTGAGATTTCTGAAGATTATAATTCAATGATTTATACAATGTCTGACAATCCTTTTCCGCAAGACATTATTGTAGCAAAGCTTCTTCCTTTTCCAAATAAATCAAAAATCATAAATGCCATAGAATATCAGAATCCAAAGGTTCGAAATTTTGCCATTATGGCTACTACAAAGCATTTTAAAGGTATAAAAGGATATTCAGATTATAGAACTACGGTTCAATGTTTTGCTGTTTTTAAAGAAATAAACAGTCACTGGAATTATGTAAATGATCCTAAAGAAGGTGATTATATAGCAACTGCAAGTGAATCGTTAGAATACTTTTCTGGCGATTGCGATGACCATTCTATTTTAATGGCTGCAGCAATTCGTTCAATCGGCGGTACTCCTCGCCTTATTCATACAAAAGGCCATATTTATCCAGAAATTTTAATTGGTTCATTAATCGACTTGGAAAAAGTCAACTACCTGATAAAAAACGTTCTTTTTGTAAAAGAAAGTCAGGGTAAAAAAATTCACTATCATATTGATGAGCGAGGCCAGGTTTGGATGAACCTTGACTATACAGCCACCTACCCAGGCGGTCCGTTTTTATACGAGGAGATTTTAGGAGAATTGACGCTTAACTAAGTTTTCAGTCTCAGTTTTAAGTTATTAGTTGTTGCTTTGGACAAAAAAATATTCACTTAAGGCAAGATTTTACTAAAAGATCCAATTCTTATCCAAGATTTACAGCTAAAATAGCTAATATGTAAATATTTGATTATAAATATTTTACATATTATTTTTTTTCGTAACTTTTCATAACTAATTCTTAATCAAATAATCATGAAAAAATCTAAATTATTTATCTTCGGAGTTGCATTATTAGCAGTATTAATGATTTCATGTCACAGCAAAAGAAACAAATTGGTAAACTCTTGGAAAATCACTGCTGTAGAAGCTAAAATGCCACTTTCAGATTCGGCTAAACATGTAATCCTTACATCAGGAAATCTAACCTTTACAAAAGACGGACATGTAACAGGATATCTACAGCGACCAATAACAGATGGAACTTATGCATTGACAAAAGGAGGAAAAAGTTTAGTAATAAAAGATGAAACAGGAACTCCGTATCCTTGCGAAAGTACTATAACAGATGATAAACTGATATTAGACTTAAAAGAAATGAAAGTTACACTTACTAAAATATAATCTTAATTATTCTATCTCAATTAAATACATAACCACAACAATAAAAAAAGCTCCTAAAATTAATTTTTAGGAGCTTTTAACTTTATAATTTATACCTGCTGCTTAGCTTCAGTCAAACCACGTGTCAGCCAACCTCTCTTGTTAGCTGTAGCAATTGCATAAGGTGTAATCCAGAATAAGCTGAAAGTGTAAAAAATACTATAGGAATAAGCCCAAAAAGCATCTGAAAAACTGTATCTTTTTGCATAGAATAAAACCGAAAAACTCGATACAATCAATATACTTAAAAGCGTAGAACTAACAAATAATAGAGGATGCACAGCAATAAAAAGCAACATAAATAGTAAGAACGGATATGCCATAATGATTTTTAATGACTGATTTAGAAATAAAAGTCTTGCGCCAAATTTAGATTCTTTTCTAAAATCTTTAAATACATATTGCGCCATCATGATATTCTCACGTACATTGCTTCTTCCCCATCTGATAAACATTTTATATAAACCTGTATACTCTTCAGGAACATTCGTTAAAACGTATGCATTTCTTTGAAATAAGACATGAAATCCTTGTTTTAAAATCATATTCGTCATGGCGCGGTCCTCGCCAATGTCTGATGGCTGCCCCATGAATTTTTGATCGATCCATTCTGGTAGACAAGCAAAGACAGCATCGCTGCGATATGCAGCTGCAGCGCCCGGAGTACAAAGAACAGATCCTAACATGCTTTCTGCTGAACGCATAAATTCGAAACTCATTACAAAACTTACGTTTAGCATTTTAGGAAGCAACGCTTTTTTATTATTTAAAACGTGAACATTTCCAGCTACGGCCCCACATTTTCCATTAACAACAAACGGACTTACAAGATTTCGCAAAGTATCTTTTTTTACAATTGAATCACTGTCGACTGTTACAAAAATTTCACCCGTTCCAAGCTCGAATCCGCGGTATAAAGCATGGCGTTTTCCTTTGTTTTCTGGCTGTTGGTATATCGATAAACGATCTCCTAATTTAATTTTTGCCTGCTGCATCCAATACCAAGTATCATCTTTACTTCCATCGTCAACAGCAAGTATTTGCAGTTTTTGTTCAGGAAAGTCGCTTTCTGCAAGACTTAATAGGGTATCCCAAACTAATTTTCCTTCGTTGTATGCGGGAACAATTACAGTACATGTTGGCAATAATTCATCTGAAACAGACTCAATTGGTTTGTATTTAAAATACAGATATAAATTATAGAAGAAAGAACCTGTCTGAAAGAAGAATAATGCAGCTGCAACAATTAGAAAAGGAAAACCCCATGAAGAATTTATCCTTTCGATTTGAAACTGATCAAAGTCGGGCTGTAATTTATAAACTAAAAATGCACCAGTAAGCATTAAGATAAAAGTGCCTACAAGCACTATTGTACCTAATGGATTTGAAGTTTGATTTTCTTTTTTTGCTGATTTGCTGTTTACACGAAAAAGAGAACTTTTTAAAGAAAGTTCCTTGTTAATGGTATCGCTGTTTGAAGAATAAAATTGGTCTGAAATAATTGTTTCACTTTTCATATCGGGCTATTGATTTTTTTATCTGTATGGCTTTTATTTTATTGTAATTTAATTTGTATACACAAATGGATACTACCCCATTTTACAATGCACGTGCCATAAAGTTTTCAATTTGAAAGTGAGGCCTTTATCTATTTCTGATCTAAATAAATGTGTATAAAGTTTACACACTTGTAAAAAGTTTATACTTGGTTATTATAAAAAAAACCTCCAAAAAATCAACTATTTTGAAGGTTTAAAAATAAAATGCAATGTCATCGACTACTCTTTTTTGTCTTTTAAAATTTGACCTTCTTTGGTAAATTCTAAATCAATTTTGTTCGTTAAATCGACATCAAGATCCTTATGTCCGTAATCGATGTGTGTGATTTTTTCGTTTGGATAATGCTGCGCCACATAATCATTAATTACTTTCGGAATAAAACCAGTCGGAATAGGTTTTCCGTCTCCATCAACTTCTCGATACGAACCATCTTTCCAGAATTCGACTTCTGTGCCGTCTTTCAATATGACTTCAAAGCCTTTTTCTCCGTGTTCGGCATCTTTTTTAGCAATCTCAACTGATGTATTGCTGAAATATTTTTTCAAAAATTCCTGAGCTGGTTTTGGCAGTTCAGAAACTTCAATCTTCTTTTGAGCACTGGCCGATATTACAAAACCGAGCAGCAAGGCGACAAATATGATCTTCTTTTTCATGGTCTGTAAATTTAAAAATTATCGTATCTAGCTAATTTACAACAACTAAACTTGCATTCAAATCAATTTAAGAAACCTTTAGTTTTTTAACTAGAGCTTTTTTAGCTATATTTAATCTTATATTTTGACTAATTTTAAGAATGATAATTCAAAAAGCAGATAGCTCCGATCATGAAGTTTTAACCGCAATAACGAAAAAATCTAAAGCGTATTGGGGATATTCTGATGAACAAATTGAAATATGGTCTGAATTTTTAACTGTCACTAAAGAATATATCGAAACCAATTCAGTTTATAAATTGGTTCTGGAAAATCATATAATAGGCTATTATTCATTCGTTTATCAAGATAAAACAACTGTAAAACTTGATAATTTATTTATTCTGCCAACATACATCGGAAAAGGTTTTGGAAAAAAGCTAATGAATGATTTTTTAAGAATATTGAAAAGCCAACCAATAAATAAAATAGTATTGAACGCTGAACCAAATGCTGCATTATTTTACACCAAATTTGGTTTTGTGAAAATAGGACAAATTGAAACCTCAATTAAAGACAGGTTTTTACCGATAATGCAATTGCAATTAAATGAAAATCGAATTTAAAAATATGATTATGAAAATGAAACCAATAATAGCCTTTCTAACTTTCTTTTTAAGCCTAACCAGTTTTGCACAAGAATTGCCAAGCCCTTATGAATCAGGCTTTGAATTTCCAATTGGTGCGAAGTTTACCATTAAATTAAATACAGCTGATCCTGAAAATATTACCTATTCTATTATAAAATTTGAACAATTTACCGAAATAATTGATAGTTTTGATCATGATGATTTATTTGAAAAAGATGGTGAAGAAGGAACAATTGACTTTTATTTCTGCCTTGGATCGAATGGCGATACAGAAGCAGAAAAAAATAAAAACATGAAGGTTTTACTTCTTTTTAAAAATAGAACAAAACTTTCATTGAAGTATTTTTCTGAAATTCAATTGAATGAAGAAGAAGAATTTAAAGAAACTTCAAATGTTGGCGCTCATCCAGGCGCAATAGGAAACGAGATGTGGCCTTACATGATCAACATGATACGAATACGGGATTTTAAAATTTCAAAATAATTATTTAAAAGATTTACAAAATGAAAGCTGTAACCTTCCCGACAACTCCAGACTGCGAAATTGTTAGCAGCAGAATCGTGAACGCATCGCAAGAACTTGTTTTTGAAGCTTGGACAAATCCAAATCATTTAAAGAATTGGTGGGGACCAAAAGGATTTACTAATACTTTTAGTGAATTTGACTTGCGTACTGGCGGGAAATGGAAGTTTGTAATGCACGCTCCAGAACAAGGAAATTTTCAGAATGAATGCGAATTTGTAAAAATTGAAAAACCTGCTGAAATTGCTTGGATACGCATTTCTAAGCCTTTGTTTAATGTCGTTGCAACTTTTGATGCACTCTCGAGCAATCAAACTAAAATCGTTTTTAGAATGGTTTTTGAAACGCCAGAAGAATCAAACAAATTAAGACCTTTTGTGGTAGATAAAAATGAAGAAAACTTTGACCGTCTTGAAGAGGAACTAAAAAAAATGACGTTATAAAATCTATTTTTTTTCTTTTTGTCATATGACAAATTCTCCATAAAAAACTTTACTTACCTTTCGCATATGAAAGCATTTATAGATTTTATACTGCAGTTTGGAGATTTAAATCAGCAGCAGCTTGATTTAATTTCAAAAAAAGCTACCGAAAGATTGTTGCCCAAAGATGAATATTTTTCTGAAGCGGGCAAAATTGCACAAGAAGTTGGGTTTATTCTAGACGGAATTGTACGAGTTTGCTATTACAATAATAAAGGCGAAGAAATTACCAAATATTTTATTGATGAAAATAATTTGGTAGTCGATTTAGAGAGTTTTGACAATGAAATTTGTTCAAATGCTTATGTACAGGCAATCACAGATTGTAAGATGCTGGTTTTTTCTAAAAAAGATTGGCAAGAACTTTTAGATACTATTATTCCGTGGGAAGCAATCGTAAACAAAATTATCTCCAGAGCATTAAGACAAAAAGTAGAACGAAGAAGTCCGTTAGTTACTGAAGACGCAACGACGCGCTATTTGATGTTTTTAAAAATCTATCCGAATGTTGTCAACCGTATTCCACTTTCTTATGTGGCGTCTTATTTAGGCATTACACAATCATCTTTAAGCCGAATTAGAAAAAATATACAGTAAATCGCTTTTTGCCAAATGACAAATGATTTTGTTTTTAAACGAAAGACCTTTGCTTCAATAATTTAAAAACACATAAAATGAAAACTGTATTAATAACTGGTGCCAACAGAAGTATTGGATTAGAAACAACAAAACAACTTTCTAAAAAAGGATTATTTGTTTATTTAGGAACACGAGATCTTGAAAAAGGAAATGCGATAGTAAAAGAGCTTAAGGAAAATGGATTTGAAAATATCCAAGCTATTCAAATCGACGTTACAAAACCTGATTCAATTTTAGCTGCAAAAAACACAATTGAAAAAGAGAAGGGCAAATTAGATATTCTGATAAATAACGCGGGAATCAGCGGAGATTTTCCTCAGAATGCTTCGACTACTGCAATTAGCGACATTCAAACTGTGTTTGATACAAATTTCTTTGGTGTTATCAGTGTTACACAAGCATTTTTAGACTTGCTGAAAAAATCAGAAAGCCCAAGAATCAGCAACATTACTTCTGGACTTGGTTCTTTAACACTTCACAGCGATTCTACTTGGAAATATTTTGATATTAAACCTGCAAGCTACGCCACATCAAAAGCAGCCTTAAACGCTTACACAATTGCGTTAGCATACGAACTGAAAGATTTGCCATTCAATGTCAATGCAATCGATCCAGGTTATACAGCTACAGATTTTAACCATCACAGCGGGCCAGGAACGGTAGAAAGTGCTGCAACATTTATCATTAAGCATACTTATATACATCAAAATGGACCAACAGGAAAGTTTTTCAGTAATGATATTGAAGATGAAACTGAAGTAAGTCCGTGGTAAATAAGCTAAAAAATAACATAAAAGCTCCGTTAGAAATAATGGGCTTTTTTTTCTTATATTCGTTAATGATCAACATTTAAATTACGGATATAAATCAAATCACATGGAATTAGTTGAATTTAGTTTTGATGAATACTTTATTACGACAGACAAAAACAAAATGGATGTTGTCGCAATTCATGATTTTTTATCAAAATATTCAGGATGGAGTGATAATATTCCGTTTGAGAAGGTAAAAATTTCTATTGAAAATTCATTGAACTTTGGAATATTTCACAACAGCAAACAAATTGGATTTGCGAGAGTAATTTCAGATTTTTCTACAATTGCTTATTTAGGCGATATTTATGTTTTAGAAAATTACCGCGGAAAAGGACTTTCAAAAAAAATGATGGACACAGTTATAGCCCATCCAAACCTGCAAGGCCTTAGAAGATGGATTTTGCTGACATCAACCGCAGATTGGCTTTATGAAAAATATGGATTTAATAAATTACCTAAACCAGAAATCTATATGGAGTTATTTAACCCTAATGTTTACAGTAAATTATAGTGGCAAAATGATATGAAATTCAGCTCCAATATTTTCTTCTGCTTTAGAAAAAATAATACCCTTGTGATTTTCAACAATTTTTTTACCAATCGATAATCCGATTCCGGTTCCTGTGTACATTTCACTATTATGAAGTCTTTGAAAAATAGTGAAAATTTTACTCTCATATTGTTTGTCAAAACCTATTCCGTTATCTTTTACTATAATTTCACAATAATCAAGATTTGGATCTAAAGTGGAGTATTTTTGAACTTGTTTAGATGAAAGTTTCTTTGAACTTATCTTTACTTTAGAAACAGAACCGTCATTTTTATAAAACTTAAGAGCGTTGCTGATTAGGTTATAAAAAAGCTGGTTCATTTGCAACGGAATAGCATTAATAGTAGGGAGTTCTTCCGTAGTTATTTTAACATTATGTTCTTCAATCAAAAGCTCAAAATCAATTAGGATATTTGCTAAAACTAAGTTTAAATCTGTATTTACAAATTGTTTTTCAGGATCATCTAAAGAAGAATAAGCTAGTAAATCTTTAATAAGTGTTGTCATCCTTTTAGAGGATTTACTGATTTTTTGGATCAAGATATGTGCTTCATCAGATATATTCTCCTCCATGCCAACGAGTCGGCTTATAAACATTAATATTTTGCGCAAAGGTTCCTGCAAATCATGGCTTGCTACATATGCATACTCTTGCAATTGAACATTGGCAGTATGCAATTTTTTAATAGAACTTTCCAATTCTTTATTAGAAGTAAGCAAATCTGAAGTGCGTTCAAGAACTTTTGCTTCAAAACCGTCTGATAATACTTTCAGCTTATTTTCGGCTATTCTTCTTTCAGTAATATCTTCGATTGCCAGCAGAATCAATTGTTTCTTACTAGCTTCATTAGTTACTTGTCTTACGTTTAACAACATAATACTTTCGCCATACGGCAATAGATTTACAGCTATTTGATAATCATCCAGCTGTGTTTTTTCTTTAAGCACCTTTTCAAGCATTTCGCGCATGGAAATATTATCAAAAAGATGATTTTGAATTTCATAAATTAGTTTGCCGGTCGCCTCCTCTTTTGCAATATTATATTTTTTTGAGAATGCGCGATTTATATTTTTAATTCTTAAATCAGTATCTAACACGACAATAGGCTCTCTAAGAGTAGCTACAATTGCTTCTGTGTAATTTTTAGAAATATTAATTTCCTGCTGTTTGTTTAAAAGTTCCTGATTAATCTGCAAAAGTTCTTCGTTGCTGGATTGTAATTCTTCTTTAGAAGTTTCCAGTTCTTCGTTAAGACTTTGCAGCTCTTCACTACCACTCAACAATTCTTCGTTGGCACTCTGAAGTTCTTCGTTTGAGGCTTCCTGCTCTTCGCTGATAGCATTAACATCAGCATGTATTTTTGCCAACTCTTTTTCCAGTTTTGCAATCTTTAGGAGATTTGCATTTTCAAGTATTTGCTCACTACCTGATTTGCTTATAGCAGGATCTTGATTAGTAATAAGACTTTTATAAAATAATATTAGAAAATAGGGCTCTACAGTATCCTTTAATGGCTGTATTTCGATAGTAATTTCACTTATAATTCCTTTATTTGTAATTTGTATGCCATCTTTTTTAATCAGCAAACCCGTTTCTTTGACTTTATGCCACGCATTACGAAGCTCAAAAGCAAGACCTTCTCGAGCCATTTTGACCAGATTAAAGGTAGGTTTACCTGTCGAAAGCTCAATAAAGTCTGCGATACTTCCGTTAATATGAACAATATCCATTTGCTCATTTACAATTACGCTTGCAGGAGTATAATTGGCGAGCAGCGTTAATTCAGCACTTTTTCTAAAATCCTCTTTGATAATCTCTTTTCTTTTGACATCTGATTTAAAGCTTTTTAATCGCTCGTTCACTCCTAAACCCGAATGCACAAATCTTCCTGAAACCTGTTTGCGGATATAAATTTTACCCGCTTTGTCAAACGACTGAAAAAGTTCAGCTGCCGGAACTGCAGTTTCTGATTTTCCTAAAAGTAAAAAGCCATTTTCTTTTAAAGCATAATGAAATGTTGACAACGACTTTTTCTGCAAAAACGAATCCATATATATAAATACATTTCTACAGGTAATTAAATCCATTTTTGCAAAAGGAGGATCGTTTAAAAAATTATGAACTGCAAAAACACACAAATCTCTAATTTGTCGTTTTATAGTGTAACCATTTGTATTTGCTGTAAAATATTTTGATAGAATATTTTCAGAAACATTGCGCATTTGAGATTTCCTGTAAAATCCAATTCTAGCTTTTTTAATTGTCACTTCTGAAATATCCGAAGCAAAAATCTGAATTTCCTTTCCTTGCAGATTCACTCCTAAAAATTCATGAAGAGCAATGGCCAGTGAATACGCTTCTTCGCCGGTAGAACATCCTGCTATCCAGATTCGTATAGTATTTCCTTCTGTTACTCTGTCTGTTAATATTGGGAAAACTTTTTCTTTTAATATCTGAAAAATTTTAGTATCCCTAAAAAATTCAGTGACCGGTATAAGCATATCATTAAATAAATCCTCTGATGCTGATTTATCTCCTTGCAAAAATTTAAGATATTCTTTAAGATTTATGATTTTGTTTAAAGCCATTCTTCTGGCAATACGGCGGCGTATGGTAGTTTGTTTGTAATAAGTGAAATCCACTCCGCTGTTATGACGCAAAATTTTAATAATCTCCTCAAATACTGCCTCATCATTTGGATCAGTTTCTTTGATAAGACTTTCTTTTGATTGTGAAATACTCATTATTTTTTCTGCCATTTTTCTTGGTGGCATTACATAATCAACAACTCCTGCATTTATGGCATTTTGCGGCATTTCATTATAAGCCGCATCAGAATCCTGAGCAAAAGTAACGCCTCCGTGGTTTTTAATCGCTTTTAAGCCAATAGTTCCGTCAGAACCATTTCCTGAAAGCAATATACCATATGCTAAATCGAGATGTACTTCTGCCAATGAAGAAAAAAAGATGTCTATAGCTTGATTTTTTGTTTCTTTTTCACGTGGACTTAATTTTAAGACTCCGTCAAAAGAGGTAAGCATTTTATTTTCCGGAATAACGTAAATGTTATTTGGAGCTAAATGAATGTCATCTGTAATTTCATTAATCGGAATTTTTGCAACTCTCGAAAGAAGCTTTGTAAGAATGCTGTCATGCAGCGGATGCAAATGCTGTACAACAACAAAAGCCATTTCTGAGTTAGCAGGAATAGCATCAATAAACTGACTAAAAGCCTCTAGCCCACCCGCAGAAGCACCAATGCCAACAATGGGAAAATCTTGGCGTGTCGCCTTTGGTAAACTGTTTTTTTGATCTTGCATGATTTCAATTATTAATTTCTTAGACAAGTATTAGGAATGTAAATCGATGCTAAGTATGTAATGTAGTAAAATTCTTAAAATCTATATTGTAATGATAAAAGATTCGTATTCTAATTTTTTTAGTTTTTCTTTCCAATCCATTTCGATAACTTTTTTAAGTAATTTTTTCAAATCATTAAAATCAGTTGGTTTTACTATATACGCGTTGGCACCCAATCCAAAAGTATCTCTAATCCCATCTTCTGTTGCCGATGTCGAATAAATCGCAATTATGGGAATATTCTTAAATTTAGAATCATCACGAATTTGTTTTAAGCTCTCAATACCAGACATTATTGGCATATTGAGATCTAAAAATATGATATCTGGGATACCAAGATTTTTATCATAAAGACGGTTTACGAGTTCTAAACCATTTTTACAAAATTCAACCGGAAAATTAAGATGAATATCGGCAATTGCATCAGCAAAAAATTCTCTGTCATCAGCATCATCATCAGTAAGTAAGATCCTTATATTCTCTTTGTTATCCATTAGTTATTTATCATTTCACTTCAAATGTACGCTTTAATAAATGGCTATAGATAAATAAAATAATTTCCATAAGATTTTTTTGATATAATTATTTTATATCGAAACAAGAAGTTATAAATTAACTGATTTGCAACTGATTATTGACCTATAACAATACAAGCCTCCAATATCAAATGACTTTGAAGGCTTGTATTGTTATTTTTAAGAAACTATTTTTCAATAATTTTTTTCCTGTGTTCTATTCCCCAATCTGTTAGATTGTTAATTATAGTTTGCAGTGTTTTTCCGTGATCTGTCAAAGTATATTCAACAGTTATGGGCTGCGTCTCCAAAACAGATCTTTTAATAAGTTTGTTTATTTCCAGTTCTTTCAATTCTTTGCTCAGCATTTTGTTTGAAATACCCACTACATCATTTAGAATATCTGAAAATCTTCTTTTGTTGTAATAACAGATAGATGAAATAATCGCTATTTTCCATTTGCCGCTCAACACGTCCATTGAATCTTGGACTGCCATCATCTCTTTTTTATGTAGTTCTTTTTCAATCGGTTTACATTCCATGATGTTACTTTGTTACTTCGAGGTTACTGTTACTTTTAGTTACAAAGTTACTAAAATAAATTAATCTGTTTTAAATTTGCATCATTAAGATATTCTAAAAAATATAAAAATGAACAAATTAAAAAACAAAGTAGCAGTAGTTACAGGGGCATCAAAAGGAATTGGTGCTTCTATTGCTAAATATTTTGCCGCAGAAGGTGCAAAAGTAGTTGTGAATTATGCATCAAGCAAAGAAGATGCTGAAAAGGTAGTAAAACAGATTATAGATAATGGCGGAACAGCAATTTCTGTGCAAGGCAATGTTTCGAAAGAATCAGATGTAATCAGATTATTTGAAGAAACGAAAAATACTTTTGGCGCATTAGATATTTTGGTAAACAATGCCGGAGTTTATCAATATGCACCAATCGAAGAATTTTCAGCAGTTTCTTTTCATGAACAATTCAATATTAATGTTTTGGGTTCATTACTTGCTATTCAACAGTCTTTAAAGTTGTTTGGCGAAAAAGGCGGTAATATTATCAATATAAGCTCGGGAGCAAGTAATACGCCCCTTCCAACAGGATCAGTATACTCAGCAACTAAAGCCGCTTTAGATGCGATAACAATTTCTTTATCTAAGGAATTCAGCGGAAGAAATATCCGAATTAATTCTATTCTCCCAGGAATTGTAGAGACAGAAGGTTCTCGTTCAGCAGGTTTTATTGGCAGCGACAATGAAGCAAAATTTGTTGCGACTACCCCTCTTGGACGTACAGGCCAGCCGGAAGATATTGCAAAAGTAGCCGTATTTCTTGCTTCTGACGATGCTGCATGGATTACGGGAGAGAAAATTTCAGTATCAGGCGGAATATTCGGTCTATAATTTTATACAATTATTTAAAAACAACAAAATGAGCAAATTAAAAAATAAGGTAACTGTAGTTACAGGAGGCAATAGCGGTATCGGTTTTGGTATTGCAGAAGCATTTAGAAATGAAGGCGCTGTCGGAACAGTTGCAGGAAGAAATAAAACAACATTAAACACTGCTATTGAAGCGTTGGGGACAGATTTTATAGCTGTTTCAGGTGATGTCACCAATGGAAGTGATTTAGAAAATATCTTCAAGAAAACATTTGAAAAATTTGGAAAAATTGATGCCTTGGTCGTAAATGCAGGAGGTGTTGTAGACGGTGTTCCAATGGGAAGCATAAATGATACTACAGAAGAAAGCTATGATAGTTATATGGATTTAAACCTGAAAAGTGCTTATTTCACGGTACAAAAATCACTTCCGTATCTAAATGATGGCGCTTCGATTATATTAATTGGATCTAGTGCGGCGCATCGTGCAGCGCCGGGAATGGCAATTTATGCTGCTGCAAAAGCAGCTATTATATCATTGGCAAAAGGTTTATCATTAGATTTATTGTCAAGAAACATAAGGGTTAATGCGCTATCGCCTGGCTCAATCGATACGCCTGTTTTCGGAAAATTAGTGCCCGAAGAACAATTAGAGCAGGTAAAACAACTTTGGATCGATATTACTCCTGTTGGCAGACAAGGACTTCCGTCTGATATTGGAAAAGCTGCCGTATTTTTAGCATCAGATGATTCAGCTTTTATAGTGGGTACAGAAATACTTTCTGATGGGGGTTTAACTAATATTAGCCTAATGAAATAATTTTATAAGACATAAAAAAATTAATTTAAAAACCTTCAAAGTCATTGATTTTGGAGGTTTTATCTTTAATTCTCTCAATTTCAACATTTAATCACTCGTTAAATTTTAGTTAGAATATTTCTTATATTCGTTTCATGAAAAGGAAATCGACTTATTAAAATTGAAAAATTATGGAAAATAAAAAATTACTATCGTTTACTTTTTGGATTGTAGCAATTATTTTGGGCGTAACATTGTTCAAGCAATTCGATTTTAAAAATTTAAAATTTGAGAAAACAGGTTTAGCTATTGTTTACATAATTGCTTTTTTAATCTCCGTTTTCGTTCTAGTTAGAAACTACAGAAATCGCTCTGAAAAATAAAAAGGGTCCCGTATTTTTTTTAGAAAATAAGATTTGCCAAAACGAAGAGAACTCCACCTTATAAGATATAACCAATTTCCCAAACGTGTCCAAACGGATCTTTTAATTTACCAATTCTCCAATCCTCTTCGGTTTTGATGGGGCAAATTTCTTTTGCACCAAATTTTAGTGCTTTTTCAAATATCTCGTCTGCATTTTTAGTTTCCAAAATGATTCTTATCGGGCTATTTGATTTTATATCAGGTTTCAAATTTCCATTGCAACGTTCTTCATCACTCAAATAAAATACGGCACTCTCAATCTCAATAACTGAAAATATTTTTTGATTTTCTAATTCAAACCTTTTTGTCTCTATGGCTCCAAAGGCTGATTTATAAAATTCTATTGCTTTTATGCCATCCTGTACTGTCAAAAAAGGCTTTATAGTTGTTTTAATATCATTCATAAACGTTGATTTTAGATTAATTCTATCAGTTTATATTTTTTTTGATAAAAGCGTTAATTAATATTCACATACCACATTATTCAAAAATGAAATATTAAAAAAAGCCATCTCAGTATTGAGACAGCTTGCTTTTTTGTTATCGAATTTTTTTTATGTATGCACTGTAAACATTGTCTTTAATAGAGGTTCGAAGATAAACTTCGTTTTCGTCTTTTGTTTTAAATTCAAATTGAATTAAGGCAGCATCAGAATAATAAAATAAAGAATCATCATCAGCAAATTCAAGATTTGAAATAGGTTTGGTTGTTAATTTTACTTCAGAAGCTATTTCACCATTGGTTATGTCTAATTGAAAAAGTTTTGCCTTATGAGTGTATCCCCAAATATTATCACTTTCCTCAAGGATGTATTCTACATTATCTCCCTTAAAATCAGTTTTCCAAATCTGTGTTCCTGTTTTCGAATCCAGACCGTAAATAGAAGAGACTTCTGGTCCTTGTGCTGCAAAATATATTTTTTTGTCTTTGCAAAGTATACGTTCTTTGACATTACTCTGATTTTCATCTAATTTAAATTGCCATAAAATATCTGGTTTATTAGGACTTAAGGCAAAAATCACATTTTTTTCATTTGCTATAAATACATTTTCGCCGTCTGTAACAGGTTTTCCATGCAACGATTCTTCAAAGTCTTTATGATAAATAAGTTCTCCCGTATTTGCTTCAAAACAATAGAAATTAGACCCGCTTTGAGTATAAACCTTGTTGTCAAAAACGAGAACCGGAATATCATTATTTGACGAATCTAACTTGTAGTTCCATATTAAACTGCCGTCTTTTGTATCAAGTGCGTAAATATTGCCATTTTGAGAAGTTATATACAACTTTCCGCCATTTATGACTGGAATTTGATCTTTTAGCACAATTTGATCAGTAATATTACCTAACCTTGCTTTCCAAAAAATATCACCAGTCTGGTTATCTACTGCGAAAATTTCACCATTAATAAACGGTACGTATACTACACCATCTTTTAGCGTTATTGCATTTGCACACATTTCAGTATAGGCGTCCGAAGCTTTTACAGTCCAGCCAATTTGTTCGGATTCTAAATCAAATGAAAACAGAGAACCGTCATAATCATATATCAGGATTGATGCTTCGTCTAATGGTGCTTTTTTAAGCGGATTTATGACTTTATTAGAGACCATTTCAGTAGGTGGCAAAGCTTTATTATTAGAATTAGCTTTGCTTGGTTTTGAAGCGGCAGGCGCTTGCCCAAACATATTTATAACAGTAAATACAAATAAAAGAGTAATTATTATTTTTTTCATTTTTAAAATTTGGGGGTTGATAATTTGATTTTCTTTTTCAATACTATAGTTGCCGAAAAAACAATATCTATGTCAAATATAGTTAAAAAATATTATAGCGATTTAGAAGTTATAACGTGTTAAATGACAGATTTGAGTTTTAAAATAGGGAATAAAGTAAAGAAAAGATTTGAAAAATGATTCTATTCCCAATTATCCGATTCTGAAACAAAATCCATAAAAAAACCCCTTAATTTCTTAAGAAGTATCTTTATTGTATTTATGGTATTCAATAGTCTCACCTATTTTTATAAATTTTTCAAAACAAAAAATAAATATTAATGAGTGTATTTTAGAAGCAATATTTATTCATTTTTATTTTCATCAATAAGTTTTACCATATTAGAATTGAATGAAGAAAGATTTTCGTCTAATGCAGCGAAGAAATCAAGATCAGCATTTTCTACTTCAACGATTGCTTTTTGCAAAACGTTTTCTCCAACAGTTGTTAGTCGAATCGTTTTTGCTCTTGTGTCGGTTTCGTGCTCTTGACGTGTTACAAAACCTTTTTCTTCCAACGTTCGCAATACTTTTGAAACCATCATTCTATCAGCATTACTTTGATTCGCAATGTCAACCTGTGTTACAGAATTGCTTTTTTTTGAAAGCCAGCCCAACGCTGCAAGCAATACAAATTGCGTCTGTGTTAAATCTAATGGATCTAAAACTTTTTTAAGTTTACGCTGCCATAGCATTGTCAGTTGGCCAAGCAAATAGCCTGGACTATCTTTTGGACTTTTAAAATGAAAATTAATTTCTTTAGTCATAATGATATTGAAACATTTTGTCAATATTAAATCAAAATCTCGTTTATTCAAAGATGTTAGGCTTAAATTACGAAAAAACTGGTTTCAAAAGTAATAGTTTACTTTTATTTTGTCTCCAAAAAAGTAAGTTTATAACCGTCAAGGTCTTTTACGTGAAATGCTCTTCCAAAAGGTGTTTCTATAATTGGTCCCACTGTGGTTAATCCATTCGCTATAAATTTCTCTTTTAATTCGTCTACATTTTCGTTAACTGCAAACCAAAGAGCAACACCAATTCCTAATTCTTTATCTTCAATTGGTTCAAGAGGTGTACGAATAGCAAAACTTGCCTGCCCTTCATTGTATTTAAAAATACAAGCTTGCGGATTGGTATTACCAATCTCAAATCCTATTTTTTTTTCATAGAAGTCTTTTGATGCTTCTAAATTTTTTACTTGTAACGATGCAAAGGTTAATTCTCTCATTTTTAATAAAATTAAATTGTTGTCGCAAATATAATATACATGACAACAATACACAAAATATTTTAAAGATTTCTTTTTAAATTTTAAATTATGAATTGTACTAGTCAAAAATCTGTTTAAGAGAATGATGAAAAATCATTTCTATCTATCAGAAGATGCTAATAAACTGTAGTATAAATATTTCTTATATTCGCTTATAAAAAGTCATCTGATAACTTAAAACCGACTAAAAAACTTGTATTAATGTCATTTATACAAGAACAACCCTGTTGTGTGTAAGCTAAAAAAATGAAAAAAAATATTTTAATATTGATTTTGATAGCAACTTGGCTTTTATCCTGTAAGCAAGATAATAACGCAATACCAAATACTGTCGATAAAGAAACTTTATATTCTGTAAAAAATATCCAAAGCAAAAAACGATTGACTAATCATAACGATAAGGATATTTACACTAAATATAAGTATATAGATTCTAACGGTGCAAGCCTTATAATACAAAATAGCTTTCCAAAAGGTGGAAACAAATATACAGATCCAAATAGAGTGCAATATGTTTATGCTGTATTTTGGACTCGAATAACCAATGAAACAGATAATTCTCTTGAATTAAAGATTGACTTTCCCATAGATTCTTATGAGATTCCAGCTTTGCCAGGTAAATATTATAAAACATTGATTCCGTCAGACACGATGACAATTGAAAAAGCACCTTTATTTAATTATGGCTTAACCAATTTAGAATCATTTTTAGACAATAATATTCACAAATCACCTTCGTTGAAAAGAATTATTAAGCCAAAAGAATCCAGCGGTTTTTATGTCGTAGTACTCCGCTTGACTGGAGGAACACAATATGGCATTTTGCGAACAGAACTCAGCCTAAAAGGGCAAAATCTTTTTTATAAAATTAGGGATAAGGAAATTCATTGCGGAAGTATTAATTTAAAAAATTTAACGTTACATAAATAAACATAAGCCACCAAACTCTATTAAAAAAATGTTTTAAAATTCAGATATGAAGTTAAACCTTATTTTCACAACACTTTTAATTATTTTTTCTAATTTTCTTTTTGGGCAAAGTAATTTCTCAGACAATCCTTTAGATGCAGTATTTGAGACAAAAGATTCAAAAAATTTTTGGGAAGCATTTGACAAGATGGAGAAATCAAAACAAAACACATTTATTGACTACATGCAAAAAGGTTCTCTAGGTGTTAAAGGATTTACTGAAAACAGAATAATAAATGCAGACTCACTTTTTGCTGTTGTAAAGAAAAGAAAAGCAGATTATGAACTTTCAAGGAATGTTTTAGATGATATTTCTTCCAAGGAAAAGAGAGTACGGGCTATTTATAGTTCTCTAAAATATTGGTATCCAAATGCCAAATTTCCTCCAATTTATTTTGTTTATGGAAGGTTTAATTCAGGTGGAACTTCTTCTCCTGATGGAATTATTATAGGGACAGAAATGCTTAAAAATTTGGATGGCGTTTCAGGTTTAATAGCGCACGAACTTATTCACTATCAGCAAAAAATAACAGGAAAAGATATGCTTTTGAAATGGTGTTTGCTTGAAGGCGGCGCAGACTTTATTGGTGAGCTTATTTCTGGAGAATTAATAAACAAGTTTGAATATAAATATGGAGAACAAAACCAAGATAAATTATGTCAGGAATTTGTTTCGAGATTAAAAAATGCGGATTATCAGGATTGGCTATACGGAACATCTAAAAAAGATGACAGACCAAATGATTTGGGATATTGGATAGGATATAAAATAACAGAATCTTATTTCAATAAACAAAAAGACAAACAAAAAGCAATTGAAGAAATATTAAATATAAAGGACCCGATGCAGTTTTTAAAACAAAGTGGCTTTTTAGATGTATATATTGAAAAGTATCAAAAATCAAAAAAAGAAAGTTTTGATGAATTTTTTAAATAACGAAACTCAGCTATAGACGATCTTTATGAAATCTTGTAAATGAGTTATACGTGATATGGGATCAATATAATTAAAACTAATCTTTAAAAATGGGAATACTTCAAAAAATATTTGGAAAATCAAAACCGAAAAATCCTGAAGATAATTTTTTAGTGACAATTACTAAAGAGTTTATTAGAGTTGAACATACGGAGCGAAAAACCGAAGAAATTTTATGGAATGATATTAAAGAAATAAAATTAATAAATACAGAGGATGGGCCTTTTTTACCGGATGTTTGGTTAGCATTGCTTGGCGAAAATTCAGGATGCTTAATTCCACATGGTGCTAAAGGATTTGAAGCGGTTTATGACATCATATCAAAATATGAAAATTTCAATTTCGATAATTTTATTTCTTCAATGTCGTGCACATATAATGAAGAATTTTTATTGTGGAAAAAGGAATGAATAAGTTAATATGAGATTATCGAATAGATAGATACAAAACAAAAAAACTCCTTAATTTCTTAAGGAGTTTTTTTTGTGGGCGATGAGGGGTTCGAACCCCCGACCCCCTCGGTGTAAACGAGGTGCTCTGAACCAGCTGAGCTAATCGCCCTATTTTAATAGGTTGCTATCATTATCTGATTGCGAGTGCAAATATACAGCTAGAATTTGTATTTGCAAGTGTTTTTTGAAATAAATTGAATTATTTTTTACTGTTTTTATTTACTAATCTATTTTTCAGCTTTTTAAAAAATAAATAAAAGTTGGTATTTTCTAATTTTAAGTTAAAAATCAAAATCTGAAAGCGTAATTGATAATATTCTTTTGTATTCATTCGCTATAATCATACATTTGCATACCTTAATTGTATACTCAAATGGCTAGATATCAAGAAAACGATTTACCTAAAGCTAAATTAGACTCTAACTCACTTCAAAAAGCACTCAGAATTTTTAAATATGGAAAAAATCATAAATGGAAGTTTTTTCTGGGCTTACTCTTTTTATTGCTAACAAGCGCTACTGCCCTCGCCTTTCCTAAGTTAATGGGAATGCTGGTAGATTGTGTAACCAATAAAGATCTTAGCAGAGCAAATGAAATAGCTCTTGCTCTTTTGGGAATATTGACATTACAGGCCGTTTTTTCTTTTTTCAGAATTTCGCTTTTTGTAAATTTTACTGAAAACTCATTATCAAACATTCGTTTTGCGTTGTATGAAAATCTGGTAAAACTTCCAATGTCCTTTTATTCTCAAAAACGTGTTGGTGAGTTGAATAGTAGAATCAGTGCTGATATTTCGCAGCTGCAAGATACTTTTACCACAACAATTGCTGAGTTTTTACGTCAGTTTATTTTGATAATAGGAGGATTTGTGATTTTAGGAAATATCAGTCCAAAATTAACACTGATGATGTTAGCGATTGTTCCGATAGTAGCCGTTGCTGCAGTGATTTTTGGAAGATTTATTCGTAAATACGGTAAAAAAACACAAGATAAAGTTGCAGAAAGCCAAGTAATTGTTGAAGAGACACTGCAAGGAATAAGCAATGTAAAAGCTTTTGCTAATGAATGGTACGAAATTCAGCGTTATAAGAATAAAATTAAAGAAATAGTAAAAATTGCGATTAAAGGCGGTCAATACAGAGGTTATTTTGCGTCTTTTATTATTCTGTGTCTTTTCGGATGTGTTGTTGCTGTAGTTTGGTACGGTATTACACTTACTATAAAAGGAGAAGTTGAAGGCGTTGGAGATTTAATTTCTTTCGTGCTTTATACTACTTTTATTGGAGCTTCGTTTGGAGGTATTGCAGAAATGTATGCCCAAATTCAAAAGGCAGTTGGAGCTACAGAACGTGTTTTTGAATTGCTAGAAGAAACTCCGGAGGATATTAAAGCAAACCAAAAAACTTCTGCAGTAGAAAAAATCAAAGGAATCGTTTCTTTTAATAATGTAGCCTTCAGTTATCCTTCTCGTAAGGAAGTTCAGGTTTTAAAAGATGTAAATTTTAAAGCCGATTTTGGTCAAAAAATAGCAATCGTAGGCCCAAGCGGAGCCGGAAAATCTACTATTTCTTCTTTATTATTGCGTTTTTATGATATCACTTCAGGAGAAATTCTGGTTGACGGAAAAAACATTTACGATTACGATTTAGAAAATCTTCGTGGAAACATGAGTATTGTACCCCAGGATGTAATTTTATTTGGAGGAACAATAAAAGAAAATATAGCATATGGAAAACCAGATGCAACTGACGAAGAGATTATGTTAGCAGCAAAACAAGCAAACGCCTTGAATTTTGTAGAAGGTTTTCCAGAAAAATTCGAAACTCTTGTTGGTGAACGTGGTGTAAAACTATCTGGCGGACAGCGTCAGCGTATTGCTATAGCAAGAGCTTTGCTTAAAAATCCAAGTATTTTAATTTTAGATGAAGCAACATCATCTTTAGATAGTGAAAGTGAGAAACTAGTTCAAGAAGCTTTAGAAGTTTTAATGGAAGGAAGAACAAGCATTATTATTGCACATCGTCTTTCAACTATTAGAAATGCTGATAAAATTCTAGTGCTAGATAACGGAAAAATAACTGAAGAAGGAACACATCAGGAATTAATAAATCTTGAAAATGGTATTTACAAAAACTTGAGCAATCTTCAGTTTAGTAATTCTTAAAAACGAAATTCCAATAAAAAAAGCTCCAATTAATTGGAGCTTTTTTTATATAACTGAGACTGAAACCTATTTACCCTTTCCTACGTTTACGTTCTGCTTTTATCATAGATAATTCACGGCTTGTTTGTCCGGCTACAGAAGTATTTTCTTCAGCACGGCGAATCAAGTACGGCATAACATCTTTTACAGGTCCAAATGGCAAATATTTAGCAACGTTATAACCATTTTCAGCTAAGTTGTAGCTAATATTGTCGCTCATTCCGTATAATTGTCCAAACCAGATTCTGTTATCATTTTTGGCAATTCCTTTTTGCTCCATCATTTCCATCAACTTATATGAACTCAATTCGTTATGAGTTCCTGCGAAAATTGACATTGTTTCTAAATGATCTAACATATAATGTACGGCAGCGTCGTAATTAACATCTGTCGCTTCTTTAGAAACACAAATTGGCGAAACATAGTTTTTCTCTTCTGCTCTCTTATTTTCTTTTTCCATGTAAGCACCGCGAACTAATTTCATTCCAATAAAAAAGCCTTCTTTTTTAGCGATTTCATGTAATTTTTTCAAATAATCCAAACGATCCCAACGGTACATTTGCAGCGTATTAAACACAATAGCTTTTTCTTTATTGTATTTGCGCATCATATCGGTTACCAAATCATCTGCGGCATCCTGCATCCAGCTTTCTTCACCATCAATTAATAGTGCCACATCTTTTCTGTGTGCTTCACTGCACACCTTATCAAACCGGGCTACTACTCTATCCCATTCTGCCTGTTCTGCCGGAGTCAACGTCTGTTTTTCTCCTAATTTCTCATATAGTTCAAAGCGACCTAAGCCTGTTGGCTTAAAAACCGCAAATGGAATCGCCAAACGCTCTTTAGCAAATTCAATAGTTTTTAAGGTCATTTCTAACGCCGCATCAAACTGCTCTTCCTCTTCTTTTCCTTCAACTGAATAATCTAAGACAGATGAAACGCCTTTAGTAAACATTTTATCAACCACATTTATACAGTCATCTTCGTTTACTCCTCCACAAAAATGATCAAAAACAGTCGCACGAATTAATCCTTCAACCGGAAGATGTGCTTTAATAGCAAAATTAGTTACAGCAGTTCCAATTCGTACTAAAGGTTCGCTGTCAATCATTTTAAAAAGAAAATAAGCCCTGTCAAGTTCGGTATCACTTTTAAGTGAAAATGCTACTTGAGTGTTATCGAATATTTTTTCCATTAAGTTTAGTTTTTGTGCAAAGATATAGAGTGTTTTGAATATTATTTACTAAATACCATCATATTTTTTAATATCGTTAATATGATTGCTTTTAATATTATATTATGAAGTAAAATTTTACTGCTTTATTACAGTACGACTTAAAAAATTAAATTTTAACTATTTTGATTCAAATCCTTAATTAGAATCATTCGTTTTAAAACAAATTAGAGTAAAAGTTTGAATATTATTTAGCTAAAAATGCCTTATTTTGTGGTTTTAAATAACCGACGAATTATGCAATCTATTCAAGCCAATAATTATCTAGTACATTTTAACCAGGATGCCTACGAAGCTTTAAATAAACATTTAAAAGAAAACAAATATTCTAATTTGTTTATTATAGTTGATAATGAGACAAATGAGTATTGCTTGCCAAAGTTTTTGCCTTTACTAGAAACGGATTTAAACATCGAAATAATCGAATTTGAAGCTGGAGAGGCCAATAAAAATATAGAAACCTGTATTCAAATTTGGAATGTACTTACGGAACTTGGAGCCGACAGAAAATCGCTTGTAATCAATCTTGGCGGCGGCGTAGTAACAGATTTAGGCGGTTTCGTAGCATCAACTTTCAAACGTGGCGTTGATTTTATCAATATCCCTACTACTCTATTATCTATGGTCGATGCTTCTGTTGGAGGAAAAACAGGCGTTGATTTAGGAAACCTTAAAAACCAGATCGGTGTTATAAACGTTCCTCAGATGGTTTTAATAGACACAAATTACCTTGAAACTTTGTCACAAAGTGAAATGCGCTCTGGTTTGGCAGAAATGCTAAAACATGGTCTTATATATGATGCCGTATATTGGAAACAGTTTTTAGACCTAAAAGCAATTGATTATGATTCACTCGACCAATTAATTTATCGTTCTGTTGAAATTAAAAACGATATTGTCATTCAGGATCCAACAGAGAAAAACATTCGCAAGGCGCTGAATTTTGGACATACTTTAGGCCACGCGATAGAAAGTTACTTTTTAGAAAGCGAATCAAAAAAAACATTATTACACGGTGAAGCAATTGCGATTGGGATGATTTTAGAAAGTTATATTTCATTGCATAAGAATTTAATTACTCCAGCTGAATATGATGAAATAAAAACGGCCATTAAAAGTATCTATGAAGATGTAATTGTAGAAGAAAATGATATTGAACCTATTTTAGAATTGCTTATTCACGACAAAAAAAATGAATACGGATTAATTCAATTTGCATTAATTGAAGGCATCGGAAAAATAAAAATTAATCAATCCGTTGAAAATAAATTGATTCTAGCTGCGTTTCAAGATTATAAATCTTAAACTTTTTTTAATCAAAAGCATTGCTTTAGGTATATATTATTTTTTACATTTGCCACAATGAAAACAAACAAAAAACAAAGACACTTTAGTTCTTATAGAAACCGTCTCAATAGTTCTTTACTAAGAATGTTGAACCGTTTTTATAATAGTAAAAGTCCGTTTTGTTTTGAAGTTTTTCTTTATTCGAAAGCAGAACACGAAAAACTGGAAATTGTATTTGCCAATATTAGAGTTTGAATTTTAGATTTAGCCTAAAAAATCACTAAATTTAATAAACTGCAACTTTAAAATATTGACAAATAAATGAATACAAAATATTCTGATCTAATTAATCAAACATATTACTTTCCTCAGGAGGAATTTAAACTAAACAAAGACAACCTTCAGTTTCACAACATCGATTTGATGAAATTGGTTGAACAATATGGTACCCCACTAAAATTTACCTACTTACCGCAGATTTCTGAAAATATCAACAAGGCAAAAGCTTGGTTCAGAAAATCTATGGAAAAAAACAAATACGAAGCAAAATATTATTATTGTTATTGTACAAAAAGCTCTCATTTTGAATACATTATGAATGAAGCTTTTAAAAATAACATTCATATTGAAACATCATCAGCATTTGATGTTAACATTGTTGAAAATTTGTTAGAAAATGGTAAGATCAATAAAAGTACGTATGTAATTTGTAATGGTTTTAAAAGAGATGAATACATCAGTAATATTGGTAGATTAATCAATAACGGACATAAAAATACGATTCCGATTATTGATAATTATGAAGAATTAGATCTTCTTCAGGCTGAGATTAAAGGAAAATTCAAAATCGGAATTCGGATTGCAGCTGAAGAGGAACCTAAATTTGAGTTTTATACTTCAAGATTAGGAATTGGATATAAAAACATCGTTTCTTTTTATAAAAAACAAATTCAGGAAAATGATAAATTAGAGCTGAAAATGCTTCACTTTTTCATTAATACTGGAATAAATGATACAGCATATTATTGGAATGAGTTAGTAAAATGTATAAAAGTATATATTGCGCTTAAAAAGGAATGCCCTACTCTTGATGGCTTGAACATAGGTGGCGGTTTCCCGATTAAAAACTCTCTTGCTTTCGAATATGACTATCAATATATGATTGATGAAATTATCAATCAGATTAAAATTGCATGCGATGAAGCCGAAGTTGATGTCCCTAATATTTTTACAGAATTTGGATCATTTACTGTAGGCGAAAGCGGTGGCGCTATCTATCAGATTTTGTATCAAAAGCAACAAAATGATAGAGAAAAATGGAACATGATTGATTCGTCATTCATTACCACTTTGCCTGATACTTGGGCGATAAATAAACGTTTTATTATGCTGGCTGTAAATCGCTGGAATGATACTTACGAGCGGGTTTTATTAGGAGGTTTGACTTGTGATAGTGACGATTATTACAACTCAGAACAAAATATGAACGCGATTTATCTGCCTAAATACAACAAAGAAAAGCCATTGTATATTGGTTTCTTTAATACTGGTGCGTATCAAGAAACTATTGGAGGTTACGGCGGTTTGCACCACTGTTTAATTCCACAGCCTAAACATATTTTAATAGATCGCGATGAAAACGGGATTTTAGCTACTGAGGTTTTCTCAGAACAGCAAACTTCTGATGATGTATTGAAAATTTTAGGTTACACAAAAAAAGTATAAAAAAAAACTTGCAAATTAAATGTTAATATCTATAAAATTATTAATTTGCAGTATCATCTAAAAGGTTAAACTTTAATTCAAAAAAAAACAAAAAACAAAACAAAATGAAAGGACCAATCAGTCAGTTTATTGAAAAACATTATTTACACTTTAATTCTGCTTCTTTAGTTGATGCTGCAAA
The DNA here is from genome assembly GCF_015350695.1 of Flavobacterium sp. MR2016-29. Classification (NCBI taxonomy): domain Bacteria; kingdom Pseudomonadati; phylum Bacteroidota; class Flavobacteriia; order Flavobacteriales; family Flavobacteriaceae; genus Flavobacterium; species Flavobacterium sp. MR2016-29. The sequence goes on along the minus strand of NZ_JADKPU010000001.1, from coordinate 98,158 downwards.
AGCGTATGAACAGCAATTAGCGAACGGTGCTAAAATGATGGTAAGTATGGCTGGCGCTATGAGTACAGCAGAAATTGGTAAAATTTTTGCCGAAATAATTAGACAAGATAAAGTACAGATTATTTCTTGTACTGGAGCCAATCTAGAAGAAGATATCATGAACTTAGTGGCACACTCTCATTACGAAAGAGTGCCAAACTACCGTGATTTAACCCCAGAGGATGAATGGGCCTTGCTTGAAAGAGGATTAAACCGTGTTACAGATACTTGTATTCCGGAACATGAAGCATTTCGTCGTTTACAAAAACACATTTATAAGATCTGGAAAGATGCAGATGATAAAGGAGAACGTTATTTTCCACATGAATTCATGTACAAAATGTTATTATCTGGCGTTTTAGAAGAGTATTACGAAATAGACTTAAAAGATAGCTGGATGTATGCAGCTGCTGAGAAAAACTTGCCTATTATTGTTCCAGGTTGGGAAGACAGTACAATGGGAAATATCTTTGCTTCATACGTAATAAAAGGAGATTTGAAAGCTTCTACCATGAAATCAGGAATTGAATACATGACATTCCTTGCTGATTGGTATCCAAAAAACAGCACAAACGGTATTGGATTTTTCCAAATTGGTGGTGGTATTGCTGGAGATTTTCCAATCTGTGTGGTGCCAATGCTGTATCAAGATATGGAAATGCACGATATTCCGTTTTGGAGTTATTTCTGCCAAATTTCAGATTCAACAACAAGTTACGGTTCATATTCTGGAGCTGTGCCAAACGAGAAAATCACTTGGGGTAAATTAGATATCAAAACCCCTAAATTTATTATTGAATCGGATGCTACGATTGTTGCACCGTTAATTTTTGCATATTTATTAGATTTATAGGATAATTTTATGAAAAGAGTTATAGTAGACTACGCTAAACTTACCAACGAAATTTTGAACCTATTGGTAGAAAAATTTCCTGATGGTTATGATGATTCGGATGTTATCCGTTTTAGAAATGCTAAAAACGAATTGATCGAAGCTGTTGAAGTTCGTACTGAAGACACTATTTATTTAGTAAAAATTAGTACTAAACTTGCTGACAGAATCGAAAATTACGACGAAGACGATGATATCGATGTTGATGTTGATACAATCGAACCAGTAAAAGGTCTTGATCTTGATGATGATATTGACGACGACGATGACGATGATGCAATAGATAAACCGGATACTGATGGTGGAGATGATGATGACGATGACGACAAAGATCCAGATGATATTGCTGACGAAGATGATGATGAAGACGATGAAGATTAATTTATCTCTTTCAAAATAATTTAAAGGAACTCAATTCGGGTTCCTTTTTTTATTGAACACTAATACAAATTTGCACTTCTTTAAATAATAAATTAAGTATTTTTATAATTTATAAGAAATTTCTTTAAATTTAATATTTAAAATATAACTGCCCAAATGAATACAGAATTATTACACGCCAAATTAAAAGAAAATTTTGGTTTTGAAAAGTTTAGACCAAATCAGGAAACTATTATAAACACCATTCTTTCCGGACAAGATACTCTTGCAATTATGCCAACGGGCGGAGGTAAATCGATTTGTTTTCAATTACCAGCTTTAGTACTGCCAGGTATTACAATTGTTATTTCGCCTTTAATAGCTTTAATGAAAGATCAGGTCGATAGCTTGAAAACTAACGGAATTACAGCTTGTTACATAAACAGCAGCCAATCTAGTGAAGAACAGCAATATTATATTGATAATTTAAAATCGAATACTTTTAAGCTTGTTTATATTGCACCAGAAAGTTTATCATATTTAGATGCTGTTTTTAATGAATTGACAATCAGCTTAATTGCAATTGATGAAGCGCATTGTATTTCATCTTGGGGGCATGATTTTAGGCCAGCTTATACTAATTTGGGTTATTTAAAAAGCCGCTTCCCTTCTACTCCAGTTTTAGCATTGACTGCAACTGCCGATAAAGCAACTCGTACAGATATTACGAAACAATTAAAATTAAAAAATCCAAAAATTTTTATTGCTTCCTTTGATAGAAAAAACTTGAGTTTGGAAGTTCGTCCAGCTTTAGACAGGGTAAAGCAAATCATAGAGTTTGTAGAAAATAAACCGAATGAATCTGGAATTATTTATTGCCTCAGCAGAAAAACGACTGAAGAATTAGCTGATAAATTAAAGAAAAATGGAATTTCTGCCAAAGCTTATCATGCCGGTTTAGAAAATAGTCTTCGTGCTAAAACGCAAGATGAATTTATTAATGACGATTGTCAGGTAGTTTGTGCTACAATTGCCTTTGGGATGGGAATTGATAAATCAAATGTGCGCTGGGTGATACATTATAATTTGCCTAAAAATATTGAAGGTTATTATCAGGAAATTGGTCGTGCTGGCCGCGATGGATTGCCAGCAGAAACAGTTCTATTTGAAAGTTATGCGGATGTTATTCAGCTTCAGAAATTTGCTTCGGACGGATTAAATTCTGACGTGCAGCTTGCCAAATTAGACAGAATGAAGCAATACGCAGATGCATTAAGCTGCAGACGAAAAATTCTTCTTTCGTATTTTGGAGAATTAGTAACTGAGAATTGCGGTAATTGCGACATCTGTAAAAATCCTCCAGTTTTTTTTGATGGAACAATTTTAGCACAGAAAGCACTCTCAGCGATTAGCCGTCTGCAAGAATCTGAACCTTTGGCGGTAATTGTAGATTTTTTGAGAGGCTCGAGAAACGCGTATATCTACGAAAAAAATTATCAAAGCTTAAAAACGTACGGAATAGGCGCTGATATTTCTTGGTACGACTGGAATCAATATCTAATTCAGCTTATAAATCTAGGTTATTGCGAAATTGCTTTTCATCAGCATAATAAAATTCTTCTAACGCCCTTTGCCAGAAAAGTTTTATTTGAAGGAGAGAAAGTAAAATTAACAACTGTTGTTAAAAAAGCAATTGATAAAAACGAAATTAAGGAAGCAAAAGCAAAAACAACTAAAATTACTCTTTTTGAGATACTTAGAAAATTACGTTATGAAATTTCTAAAGATGAAGAAGTTCCTGCCTATGTAATTTTTAGCGATGCTGCTTTAAGGCAAATGGAAAATACACGCCCAATGAGCGATGAAGAATTTCTTGCAATAGATGGTGTTGGTAAAGCAAAATTAGAAAAATATGGTCAGGAATTCATAGATGCAATTGTTTACTTTGAAAATGCAAAAAAGAAAGCAAAGGCGAAGACTAAAAAAGAAGGCAACACATATAAAACAACCTTAGAGCTTTTTGAAAACGGTAATACAATTGCAGAAATTGCAGAAAAAAGAAATCTAGGGCAGACTACCATAGTTTCTCACTTGGCAAAATTATATGTTGACGGACATGATTTTGACTTAAGTCAATTTATTTCTGATGAAGAAGTATTAATGCTGCATAAAGCGCAAGTTGAACTTGAATATCCGACAGCTTTAAAGCCATATTATGATCATTTTGAAGAAAAACTATCTTACGATAAAATTAGGTTTGGTCTTGCTATTGTTGAAAGAAATAAGTAATTATCTCATTCTATACATTACAAAAAACAAAAAATCCTGTGAATAAACTTCACAGGATTTTTTATTTTTTTATTTTTAAGACTTCTTATAAATACCTTTCCTTGAAAACTTTTTGATGATGTTTTTGGTGACCAATAATAACAAAACCTAAAGCTCTTACAGAAATTGGATTGTTTGAAGCTGTTCCAATTCGTTTAAGCTGTTCTTCAGATAAACTTTTATAAAACAATAAAGTAGAATGTCTTAAGGCCGACAGTTCCGTAAGCAAATCTTGAATACTTCTGTTATTTGAATTTGTATTATTTGCATAATCATCTTCTTCAAAACTAGCCAAAGGTGTTTTATCATTTCTTGAAAATCGTAAAGCGCGGTAAGAAAAAATACGTTCAGAATCTATAAGATGTTGAATAATATCTTTGATTGTCCACTTTCCTTCTGCATAACGATAATCAAATTTGTCCATTGGAATATCTTGAACAAATCGAATAAAACCATGTAAAGAAATCTCTAACTCTTCAATTAAATTTACATCTCCAGCTTCTTGGATATAAGTTGTAAATCCGCCTGAATATTCATTTTCTGATAATTGGTCTGAATTCATTTTAGACAATTTTTAATTTGTTATATAAATAAATTAACTTTTTAAGCTGAATTTCTACTAGCATTGGTATTTCCAAAAAGTGATCTGGTAACGATTTTTTCGTATACTTTAATCAATTCCTCATTAACGTTATTTTCTTTATTCAATTCGTTAATTTTCAATAATGCATATTGTTGTATTGTCAACAATGGCAATACAATACGTTCTCTTACTTGAATTGATGCTATACCATCAGGATAATTTTCCATCAAGGTTTTATGACCTGCAATTTTCAACAAAAGACGTTTCGTTTCAGAAAACTCGTCGTAAATGATCTGCCAAAATTCACCAAATTCAGGATCTTTTCTCATGTAAGCTGTTAGGGGTAAAAATGATTTTGCCAATGACATCATACTGTTTTCTAAAAGCGTTTTAAAGAACAAAGAGTTGTGATATAAATCTTGAACTTTATCCCATTGACCGCTTTCTTCGAAGTATTTTAAAGCTGTTCCTACTCCAAAGAATCCAGGTACATTTTGTTTTAATTGACTCCAAGAACCAACAAAAGGAATTGCTCTTAAATCAGCGAAATCCAACGATTCTGATTTGCTTCTTTTTGAAGGACGGCTTCCAATATTTGTTTTAGAGTAATATTTCAGGGTACTCATCTTCTCTAGATACGGAATGAACTTTGGATGATTTTTAAAGCTTAAATATTTTTCATATCCTAAACCAGCCAATTGTGTCAAAATCTGAGTTTCTTCAGCAGTCAGCTCATTTTTACCTTTGCTGAAAACCTGATTAGTCACTCCGGCACTCAATAAGTTTTCAATATTATAACGGCATGAATCTAAAGTTCCAAAATTAGAACTGATAGTTTGTCCTTGAACCGTTATTTGAATTTCGTTATTTTCAATTTTTGGACCTAGAGAAGCATAGAATTTATGTGTTTTTCCACCACCACGTGCTGGAGGCCCACCTCGACCATCAAAGAAAATAGCTTTTATACCATATTTTCTAGAAATTTCAGTTAAAGAAATTTTTGCTTGATAAATACTCCAGTTGGCCATCAAGTAACCTCCGTCTTTTGTTCCGTCAGAGAAACCTAACATGATCGTTTGTTTGTTGCCACGTTCCTTTAAATGCTTAGCATACTCCGGATTCGTATATAACTGCTCCATAATTTGATGTGCATTTTGCAAATCGTCAACAGATTCAAAAAGCGGAATAATATCAACTGTTGGATTTTCCCAATTATTCAAACGAATCATTGCGAATGTCTCCATTACGTTTAATGCACTTTCATTATTACTGATAATGTAACGGTTAGCTCCAAATTCGCCATTGGCTTTTTGAATAGTTTTAATAGCCTGAACCGACTCTAAAGTAGATTTAGTTATTTCATCATCAAAATCATTTGGATTTAAATCGCCCTTTACTTTTGATAAAACTACTAATTTATCTGCTTCAGATAATTCGAAATAATTTGCAGGGAAAATTGCAGAACCTGAATTTAAATAATGATTTACGACATCTTTAAATACTAAATCGTGAATTTTGCTGTTTTGACGAATATCTAAAGTCGCAAAATGAAATCCAAATAAATTAATTTTAACCAAAAACGCTTCTAATTCATCTAGATAAAGTGATTGGTGTTTTTCTATAATAATGGTTCTAATTTTATTTAATTGCGAAAGCATTTCCTCTAAAGTAATATAAATTTCACCTTTTGAATAAAATACAGAACGGTAAAGTTTATGTTCAAGTTCAGACACCAAAGTGTCTACACCTGAGAATGTTAACTTTCGTTTTAAATTTCTCATTTCAACATAATAACACTTCAAAATTGAAGTACGCAAACGATCTGCAACTTTTAAAGTAATTTCTGTTGTAACAAAAGGATTTCCATCACGGTCTCCTCCTGGCCAAAATCCAAGCTTGATCAATTGATTTTGAATAGCATTTCCTTGAAGAATATTTTTCTGCAAATAGTGAACAATTTCACCAGAAGTTGCATAAAATACATTTTCTAAATACCATATTAATGAAACCGCTTCATCATAAGGATTTGGTTTTTCGTTTTGAATAAAAGGAGTTTTACCCAGCTGCGCCAATAACTGCTTAATCTGTAACAAATCATTCAAACGAATTGCTTCAGTTAAATCATTTATAATTCCTAAAACAGGCCCAGGATAAAATTGGGTAGGGTGCGCTGTTAAAACAGTTCTGACGTTAAAGTTTTCAAGAAATTCTATCAATTCGTCGTCTTTCTCTTTCGCATCTGATTTTTCTTTAATATCACGCAAAGAGCCACGCCCTTCCATGTTATTTACTTCAGGAAAAGCTGCATCTTCAATAGCATCAAACAATACAATCTGACGTTCTATATACTGGATAAATCGAAACATTAAGTCGATTTTTTCAGTCTCTGATGCGTTGTTTAAGTATTTTTGAGAAAAGAAATCAAAAATTTCTTTTGGAGTTTCTTGTTTTTTAAATCCCGTTTCGCAAGTTTCTGTAAATAAAGGCAGTAAAACCCCTGTATTATCTATAGAATCAAATGGCAATGTTATAAAAACACTATTATAAATGTGGTATTTAGAGAGAACGTCTTTATTAAAACGCTCAATTTTTGGTAACGTGTACATAATCGTGTTATAGTTGGTTGGTTAATAGGTCATAAAAAAACCCCAAGAATAAACTTGAGGTTATATTTTAATATAGCATTCAAGAAAATATTACATATTTTTAAAAATAGTATGCATCAAACGCTTCTTATCGTTTATACTTTCTTCTAGTGAAATCATTGTTTCTGTTCTGTAAACGCCTTCGATATCATCAATCATGAAGATAACTTCTTTCGCATGCTTAGTATCTTTCGCTCTAATTTTGCAAAAGATATTGAATTTTCCTGTCGTTACAGAAGCTACCGTTACGAATGGAATTTGATTGATTCGCTCTAATACAAATTTAGTTTGAGATGTATTATTAAGGAATACACCTACATAAGCAATAAATGAATACCCTAATTTATCGTAATCTAAGGCTAATGAAGATCCCATTATTATACCTGCGTCTTCCATTTTTTTTACTCTAACATGTACTGTTCCAGCAGATATCAATAGTTTTTTTGCAATGTCAGTAAACGGAACTCTCGTATTGTCTATTAACATATCTAAAATCTGGTGATCTACTTCATCTAAACGAAATTTACTCATAATTCTTTAATTAATATTACTAATTGCTATTACAAAGTATAAAAATATATATAAAAAACAACAAATTCACAAAAAATTTAACTTTTTATCAATCCGTTAACAAATTTAACATTTTTATTTAAATAAAAATCTGCTTTTTGATTCGTTTTCGGAAAATTACTGTAATCATCAGAATAAAAAGCTCCTTTAGCATCATATTCGTAATGTCCAAAATAATTTTCCAATTCGCCTACTTCAACAATGTAAGCGTTAAAATGAATTGTATTTTCAATCAATTCCTCTTTGTATTGTGCGACAAAATTCGTAATAATTTCGATACCATCATAATTTATTTTGATATTTTTATACATAAAATCATAAAAAACCACTTTATTTTGTGAAATATTCAAATAATCAGAAATTCTGTTATCAACTAAATCGTTTTCGGATATAAGTTTAAAGCTTGAAATTAGTGAGAAAAATATGAACTTTCTCGTGATTTCTCTATCATAATCGCCGTTGTAGTGCCCTGCTTCAAATAAAATTGTCGGCACCCCTAAAAATTGAAATGTATCTCCTATACAGTTGATATTAAACGAATCATCAAAACGCCCCACCTGGCCGGGAATGTATTTTTGCAACTCATCATTAATTCCGGCAATCAAATTAATAGCTTTTAATCTATTATCATTAACTTCTCTCTCTTCATTGTAAGAAGGAGCTAAAAATGAAACAGTTGCAGGTTTTCCTGTATCTCCAGCACCAAAAATAGTACGCTGATCGTGAAGATTAAAGCAATAATGGGGTTTAAAGCTTTCGAATGCAGCTCTAAGCACATTGCTTTCTGGCTGTGTCAGGTTTTGCGAGTCACGGTTCAGGTCTATCTTATTGGCATTTTCACGTGTATAAAGCTTTGCTCCGTCAGGATTTAATATCGGAATGCAGTAGAAAGTAAATGTTTTAAGCATTTTAGATGCAAACTCAGATCCACTGTTTAATACATTAATAAAGTCAAACAATGCTTTTGTTGTTGTGCTTTCGTTTCCGTGCATTTGCGACCAAAGATAAATTCTAGTTTCTCCGTTACCAATTTGATAACTATATATAGGTTGGTCTAAAACTGACTTTCCAATAATTGCTACTTGATTATCAGTATTTAATTTATCTAATAAAGGCTGAATATGGTTTAAAGTTAAGTAACGGCCTCTTATAGATTGTTCTTTGTATTGCTCAAATAATTCTTCTAAATTCATTGTCTTTTGATTAGTTTACAAAAGTAAACATCTTTATTTTTACAATTGTAAACAATCAAAAAAGTCTAAAATTTAGAATTGTAAACAGATTTATAAATTAATTATAGTTAATAGAATCAATGCGAGTTAACAATTGTTATTACTTTAAGCGCTATTTATTAAATGATTTAATTTCAATGATTTAAGTACTGCTATTTAAAGTTATTATTATCTCATTATTAGATTAAAATGATAATTTACAACTGTAATATTGATTTATTGGATTCTTTTAGTTACATTTGTAAACAGTGTTTTTAATTAAAACAATTACAATGGTAAACATAGATGATTTTGTAAAAAGGCTTGAAATTATACTCGATTATTACGCTTTAAATGCTTCTTCATTTGCTGATAAAATTGGCGTGCAGCGTTCTAGCATGTCTCACCTATTGTCAGGCAGAAATAAACCAAGCTTAGATTTTGTGATGAAAATCTTAGACGTTTTTCCGGATGTAGATTTGTATTGGATATTAAACGGAAAAGGAACTTTCCCAAAAAGTAATGATGAAAGTTTAAATTCAAAAACAGATTCAGCTTCAGAAATCACAAAATCAACCTCTCCTATTTCATTAAATGAAAATTTTGGTTCGACAGATTTATTTTCTGAAATCAATTATCAAGAAGAAGAAAAAACAGAAAGTAAAAATTTTTCAGAAAATAAAAATTCCAATTTAGATTCTGGTGAAAGGGAAATTGAGAAAATTGTCTTTTTTTATAAAAACGGAACATTTAAGGTGTATGTCCCGTAATTTAATTTTTCGTGTATTTGAAAATTTTTAAAAATATTTTTTATTTAAGCGATTCTCACGCAATCGAAAAAATATCGAAAATTTACAATTGAAATCCGTCTTGTGGAATTTTACCTAAAACTCCTTCATAATGTTTTTTCAAAACTTGTAAATCCGCTTCATAATTTCCAGTCGGGAAAAATGGCTTGCCTAAATTAACTTCTTTTTTGCCCCAATCAAAAGCTACTGGAACAATTGGCACATTTGCTTTAAGTGCGATATAATAAAATCCGCTCTTTATTTCTTTTACATTTTTACGTGTTCCTTCTGGAGCAACAGCCAAACGAAAAACTTCTTTACGATCAAAAATAGCCGCTATCGAGTCGACTTTATTTAATCCTCCCGAGCGATCTAAGGGTTCTCCTCCTGCGCTTCTAAAATAATATCCGAAAGGAAATTTGAACAATTCCTTTTTTCCAACCCAATTCATTTGCAGTCCGGAGATTCCTCTGGTAAAAATTCCCAAATAAAAATCATGATTACTTGTATGAGGCATTACCATCATAACACATTTTTTTACTTCTGCATTTTCAATTCCTACTATTTTCCAGCCCATTAGCTTAAAAAAGATGAATTTGTACAATTGTTTCTTCATTAAAGTTTATTATTTCTGCAAAATAAAAGATTTAAAATGGTAATTTTGAGTAAAAGCATTATAAAATGATTCAAAAATTATTCAGTTATCTTATTCCAATTAAAATATTCAAGAAAAAATCAGCAAGGAGCAAAATGATTGAGGTAACTTGGGCGAATGGTGAGTTGGTATTAGATTCTGAAAACACAAATTACTCTTATGGTAGCCTGCAGCGTATATTAAGGTACGGACTTCGAAATATTGGCTATGAGAATATTTTAAGAATGGATCATATTTTATTATTAGGAGTTGCTGGCGGAAGTGTTATAAAAACATTAGTCGACGAAATTGAATACAAAGGCAAAATTACCGGAGTCGAAATTGATGCTGAAATGATACAAATAGCAAATGAATATTTTAATCTCAACCAAATCAAACAGCTTGAAGTTATTATTGATGACGCTTTCGAATTTGTATTGAAAACCAAACATAAATATGATTTAATTATTATTGATATTTTTGAAGATATCAAAATGCCCAACTTCTTATTCGAAAGCTTTTTTAGCGAACGAATTTGTTCACTTTTAAAAAATCAGGGTTTTGTGCTTTTTAACACCATGATTTTAGATGAAGCACATAATATTAGAAACAGAAAGTATATTTCAGAAATAAACCCTAAATTGTTTACGACTAAAATGCTGCCCCGCATTGAAGTTCATAATGAATTAATAATTATTGAAAAAGTAGCCTAAATTTAAGTTTTATGAAAACCCTTGCCTCTATTTTAAACACCTTACCACCTACTAAGGTTATCGATTCGAGTATTGATTTTTCTAAATATGTTCCGTTAGACTTATCAATTACTAATCAAGAATTGGTCAAAAGAAAACCAGAAAACGCGACAGAATTTGAAATTTTTATATCAGATTATTTAAAAAAGAACAATGCCGAAGTTGCATTTGGCGGTTATATTGAAGGACGTACTTTATATAAAAGAAGTACCATTTTTAAAAATGATTCGATTCCAGAACGCAACATTCATATTGGTCTTGATTTATGGACAAAAGTTGAAACTTCCGTTCTAGCACCACTGGATGGAAAAATACATAGTTTTAAAAATAATCTTGGTCTGGGCGATTATGGGCCGACCATTATTTTAGAACACGAAGTTGAAAATGAAATATTTTATACTTTATACGGTCATTTATCGTTAGAAAGTATAAAAGATTTAACCGTCGGGAAATTTTATAAAAAAGGAGAACAAATTGCAACTATAGGAAATGCTGCCGTTAACGGTGATTATGCACCTCATGTACATTTTCAGATTATACAAAATATTGAAGATTATTGGGGAGATTATCCAGGAGTCTGCAATACAAACGACCTTAATTTTTATATCGAAAATTGCCCCGACCCTAACTTATTATTAAAAATAACATAAATAGTTATGAAGAAAGCAGGATTGATTATATGTTTGCTGTTGTTAATTGGATGTAAATCAAAAACAGTAAGCAGAGACACTGAAGATTTAAAAATTAAAAAAGTTGCGAGTGCTGAAATAAATTCAAATCAGCAAAGTAAAGCTTATGAATTAGGAAAAAGAGTTTTAGAAACGTGCAATACTTCTAAATTTAAACCCTTTAACGAAACTGAAGTTACCAAGTCGGTAATGGAAAATACAACTGAGGAGCGTTTGACAAAAACCTGTCAACGATTTAGACAATATTATGGAAGTTTTATTGATTTGAAATTAGACGGTGTTTACAAAACCAAACAAGAAGTTATTTACCGTTATCACGCTTTGTATTCAAAAAAAGTAGCCAATAAAGAACTGCGTGTTTTTGTAGACGAAAATAATCTTGTTTCTGCCATAAAATCAATGGATTGGGATGAAAAATTCGATTCTAAAATAACTGAATAAACTAAAAATATATGAGTTTAAAATTGCCCCTGCTTTTATTATTGTTAATTTCCAATCTTTCAAACGCTCAGGAAACCATAAGTATAAAGGGCTCTAAACCTTTTCCGGCAACGCAGAGTTACACGTTTATTTGTGAAAAATATGCTTATACTGGCGAGACAAATGTTCAGATTGCAAAAACAGATAAAGGAGGTGTTTTAAAACTAACTATTGCAACAGCAAATGATCTAGCTCGAATTTCTGGCGGTGTTTATGTCGATTTGGTAAACGGTGATGTTATTGCCTGTGTAGATAAAAACACCAATGAAACTGCTGATGGCAAAACAACATCATATTACTATTTTACTCCGGCTGAAATGATTAAGTTAAAAAAAACAGACATACAAGCCATTAGGTTTATTATAACTGGAAATTCAAAAACTTTCGGCAATCAAACTGGTTATTTTACTGCAATTAATAGAATGTCATACTTTTCGACAGCGTTTGATAAATCCAAAAAAACTTTTGATACTGCAAAAGAAATAAGTCTTTTATAAAGAAATGATTTAGTATAATAAATCTTATATTTATAGCTTAATTTTATTTTAATGAACGCAAACGAAAATTTAATTGCAAAATTCTACACTGCTTTTGCAAATGGTGATGCCAAAACAATGAGCGAATGTTACCATCCGAAAATTCATTTTATTGATCCCGCTTTTGGATTATTAAAAGAAGATCAGGTTTCTAAAATGTGGGAAATGTTGATTTTGAGAAGCAAAGGCAATCTTAAGCTAGAATTTTCAGATATAAAAGCAGATGAATTTACTGGTTCTGCAAAATGGGTTGCGACTTATATATTTACTAAAACTAATCGAAATGTTATCAATAGAATTTCGGCTGAGTTTGTATTTCAAGACGGATTGATTATCAAGCATACAGATAATTTTGACGTTTGGAAATGGTCGAAACAAGCTTTTGGCTTGACAGGGTATTTGTTAGGATGGACAGGATTTTTTCATAAAAAAATTCAGGAGCAGGCTTTATTATCTCTTAAAAAGTTTCAAGAATCCAGATAAGATTCGTAAATTCAAGTTTAAAATTCACATTGATTAAAAATAAAATTTAATTTTTAATTTTATTTATCTCCTTGTTGCAAAGATTCTAATTATTTTGTTACTGCTTATTGAGTTAATCGTGTTGTAATCTTGAATAACTATGAAAGACATTGTACACAAAAAATTAAATCAGTTACAAGCAACAGCAATTTGCGGAAACGATATTAGTTCTTCCTGTTTGTATGTTTCGGCACTTACCATTTTGTATGCTGGCCAATATGCATGGATTTCGTTATTGATCGTTGCAGTTGTTCTATACTTATTCAGAAAAATTTATGGTGAAGTTGTTGGCGCAATTCCTTTAAACGGTGGCGCTTACAATGTTTTACTAAATACTTCTACAAAACGGTTAGCCTCATTAGCCGCTACTTTAACAGTTTTATCTTATATGGCGACGGCCGTAATTTCAGCCTCAGAAGGAATGCATTATTTGCACGGAATTTTCGATGGCTTGAATGTTACAATTGCAACCGTTGTCGTTCTTGTACTTTTTACTGGCCTTGCCATTTTAGGAATTGGAGAATCTGCATTTGTTGCCGTCTTTATCTTTCTAACTCATATTGCGACACTTAGCTTATTGGTTTTAGCCTCTTTGTATTTTATCTTAAATCACGGTTTAAATATTTTTCATATCAATTGGCAAACACCCATTGCAACTGGAAATATAAAAACAGCACTTTTCCTAGGATTTTCTGCCGCAATGCTCGGAATTTCAGGTTTTGAAAGCTCAGCAAATTTTGTCGAAGAACAAGAACATGGCATCTTCCCTAAAACACTTCGAAACATGTGGGCAATTGTAAGCTTTTTTAATCCCGTAATCGCCATATTATTAATAAGTGTAATTCCGTTAACCGAAGTTGGAGAAAACAAAGAATCACTTTTGGCACATTTAGGTCAAACTACTGGAGGATCATGGCTGGCATGGCTAATTTCTATTGATGCTGTTTTAGTTTTATGTGGTGCTGTACTTACTTCATTTGTAGGTGTTTCTGGTTTATTAAACCGAATGACATTAGATCGAATTTTGCCAAACTATTTCCTAAAACAAAATAAAAGAGGCTCGCATTACCGAATCGTAATCAGTTTTTTAGTTCTCTGTATATCAGTTCTTTTTGCTACAAAAGGCCATTTAGAATCCTTGGCTGGAGTTTATACTTTTTCTTTTCTGGCTGTTATGGCGCTTTTCGGAATTGGAAATTTATTATTGAAATTCAAACGAAGAAAACTTCCTAGACCTGAACGTGCACGAGGTATAGCAGTTGTAATAGCCGTTTCGTTTATTATTGCAGCATTTATAGGAAATATGAAATTGAATATTAATTCATTTTATACATTTCTAAAATACATGATTCCTTCCTTAATTTTTATCGGAGTTATGCTTAACCGTGTCTTACTTATCAAATTGTTAATAGAAGCCTTAGAATATTTCTATCAGCCGTTGAGAAGATTTGTAATTGTAAGCAATCGCTATTTGCAGAATTTAAGTTTACAAATTAATTCGCAGGAATTTGTCTTTTTTACCAAAGGTGATGATATTGCTATTTTGAATAAAGTTTTACAATATGTCGAAGGTAATGAAACGACCAAAAAACTTAAAATTGTTCACATCAAAAACGGCATTACAAACAACGAAGAACTTAAAAAAGACTTAGAAGTTTTAGATCGCGCTTACGATAGTCTGGATATCGAATATCTTGAGATCGAAGGTGTTTTCGGGCCAGAAATTATAGACGATTTATCCAAAAAATGGAAAATTCCTAAAAACTTTATGTTTATAGCTTCTCCAGGAAACAAATTCTCTTATAGAGTTTCAGATTTAGGAGGCGTACGTTTAATTATGTAGCTTTTTTTCAGGAGCCGGTGGTTTCATTTTTTAAGACGATCAGTCCCGCTATCCCTTTCAAACTTTTGCGCCGAACACCGGCACAAAAGGTTTTTCAGTACTATCGGGGCTAGACAAGAACGTATAGCGATTTTTAACAAACAACAAACCCGACAGATTTTTAAATTCCGTCGGGTTTATTTAATATTTAAGTTTTAAATAATCTTTTTCTTTGTTTGGTTAATTACGATTTAAACCAGCTTTCAACCAACTCATCTTCAAATGAAGTCGCATTTTTGTGAACAAACTCATTTGTGTTTTTATTATAAGAATAATCTAAAGCCCAAGTTTCATGATTTTTAGCCAAATCTTTGATACTTTCACAAACAAAAGCAATTTCTTCGTCGGTTGTAGTTGGATGAATTGACATTCTGATCCATCCTGGTTTTTTGATCAAATCACCAATCGTAATTTCATTAACCAATTGATTCGAAGTTTCTTGATCTACATGCAATAAAAAATGCCCGTAAGTTCCAGCACAGCTGCATCCTCCTCTAGTCTGAATTCCGAATTTATCATTCAATAATTTTACTCCTAAATTAAAATGAAGATTTTCAATAAAAAATGAAACTACACCCAAACGATTTTTATGCTGTCCCGCTAAAATTTTAATATTTGAAATTTCATCCAATTCATTAAAAACAAAATCAACAATTTCGTGCTCACGCTGCAGAATGTTTTCAATTCCCATTTCTTCCTTAAGCTCAATTGCCAAAGCTGTTTTTATAACCTGAAGAAAACCAGGAGTTCCGCCATCTTCACGATCCTCAATATTGTCAATATATTTGTGTTCTCCCCAAGGATTTGTCCAGCTTACAGTTCCGCCGCCGGGACAATCAGGAATCATATTATTGTATAATTTTTTATTGAAAATTAACACACCAGACGTTCCAGGTCCTCCTAAAAATTTATGTGGAGAAAAGAAAATAGCATCAAGATAAGATTCTGGATCTGCAGGATGCATATCAATTTCTACATAAGGTCCAGAACAGGCGAAATCTACAAAACAAACTCCGTTATGCTTATGCATCAATTTCGCAGCTTCATGAAAAGGTGTTTTTAAACCCGTAACATTAGAACATGAAGTAATTGAAGCAATTTTAATCGTTCTATCGGTATATTTTTCTAGCAGTTCTTCTAAATTTTCCAGACTAAAAAGTCCTTTTTCGCATGATGGAATAATTTCAACATCTGCGATCGTTTCTAACCAAGAGGTTTGATTAGAATGATGTTCCATATGCGAAATAAAAACAACAGGTTTTTTTTCAGCTGGAACTATTGTGCAGTCTTTCAGGTTTTCTGGAATCTTCAAACCTAAAATACGCTGAAATTTATTAACAACACCTGTCATTCCGGTTCCATCTGTAATCAAAACATCATCAGTATTAGCATTAGTATGACGTTTTATTATGTTTCTGGCATGATGATAGGCTTTTGTCATGGCAGTACCTGACACAGTAGTTTCTGTATGTGTATTAGCAACGAAAGGTCCGAATTCATTCAGAAGTTTCTCTTCAATTGGTCGGTATAAACGGCCGCTGGCTGTCCAATCAGTGTAAATGATCTTTTTTTTACCGTAAGGCGAAGTAAATTCTTGATTTATTCCCACAATATTTTTTCGGAAATCCTGAAAATACGTTTCTAAAGTGATGGTACTATTTTTGCTATTCATTAGTGTGCCTAAGTTTGATGCAAATATAAATGCTTTTTTATAAAATTGCGAATTTATCAATTATAAACTTTAAATATTAGAAGACCGATTAGTTTATTTAACTAAATAGTCCTTTTTTTGACAATTTATCATAATATTCTATAGGATTAATAGGCATTAAAACTTGAATAATATTTATATATGGAAAATTTAGCAACGGCTACTTTTGGTGGTGGGTGTTTTTGGTGTATTGAGGCTGTGATACAACGGTTAAAAGGTACAGAATCTTTAAAATCAGGTTTTTCAGGTGGCTTTATTAAAAATCCGCCTTATCGTGAAGTACGTACTGGCAGAACTGGTCATGCCGAAGTCATACAGGTTATTTTTAATCCTGACATAATTTCATATCATGACTTGATATTTATATTTATGACAAGTCACGATCCAACAACACTTAATCGACAGGGAGCAGATGTAGGTACACAGTATCGTTCTATAATTTTGTATCATAATGAGGAACAAAAAAAAATTGCAGAAAAAGTTTTAGAAGAAGCACAACCTTTTTATGATGACAAAATTGTAACTGAATTAGCTGCTTTTGAAGTATTTTATGAAGCTGAACAAGATCATCAAAATTATTATAATAACAATCAAGATACCCGTTACTGTCAAATTGTAATTGATCCAAAAGTGCAAAAATTAAAAAAAATGTACGCAGAAAAACTAGTTGAATAAGTAATTTTAGAGCTCAGATTAATATTTCCTTTTCAAAGAAATAATCTTAATAATTGGGCAAAAAATAAAAAATACAACAATGAAAAACTTAAAAATAAATAATCGATTTACAGCTGAATTACCAGCAGATCCAGATGAAACAAATGAAATTCGTCAGGTAAGAAATACGCTCTTTTCGTATGTAAATCCAACCAAACCCTCTAATCCAAAGCTAATTCATGCTTCTGAAGAAGTAGCCGAATTAGTGGGAATCAGCAAAAATGAAATTCAATCTGAATCATTTTTAAATGTTTTCTCAGGAAAAGAAATTCTGGCAGATACTCGCCCCTATGCAATGCCGTATGCAGGGCATCAATTTGGGAATTGGGCTGGACAATTAGGAGACGGACGCGCGATCAATTTAACGGAGGTTGAGAATGATAATCAGTTTTTTACACTTCAATTAAAAGGTGCTGGAAAAACACCATATTCGAGAACTGCTGATGGCTTAGCCGTTTTGCGATCCTCTGTTAGGGAATATTTATGTGCTGAAGCAATGCACTATTTAGGAGTTCCTACTACCCGATCGCTTTCTCTAATGCTTTCTGGCGACGAGGTTTTACGCGACATTTTGTACAATGGAAATCCGGCTTACGAAAAAGGTGCAGTTGTTTGTCGTGTCGCTCCTTCTTTCATTCGTTTTGGAAGTTTTGAAATGCTTACAGCCAGAAACGAACTTAAAAATTTAAAAGAATTTGTCGAATATAATATCAAACATTATTTTCCTGAAATAGAAGGAGAACCAAAAGAACAATATTTGCAATTTTTTAAAACTGTTGCTGAAAAGACACGTGAAATGATTTTGCATTGGCAGCGAGTTGGTTTTGTACACGGCGTAATGAATACGGATAATATGTCGATTCACGGAATTACTATAGATTACGGACCTTATGGATGGCTGGAAAATTACGATCCAAATTGGACGCCAAATACAACTGACAGTCAGAATAGAAGATATCGTTTTGGAAATCAGCCTCAAATTGCACAGTGGAATTTATATCAATTGGCTAATGCGCTTTATCCTTTAATTAATGAAGCCGAACCTTTAGAGAAAATTTTAGAATCGTTTATAATTGATTTTGATTCAGACTATAAAACCATGTTTTTAAGTAAATTAGGAATATTTACTTCAACTGAAACTGATGATAAATTAATTGAAGGTTTAGAAACTATTTTACAATTATCTGAAACCGACATGACCATCTTTTTTAGAAATTTAAACAGAATTCAGAAAACAGATTCTGCTGAAAATGCAATTGAAAAAATGCAAGAGGCTTTTTATTTTCCAAAAGAAATTTCAGGAGCTGTTTTAGATTCTTGGAAAAAATGGTTTTCTGCTTATATCCAAAAATTAAATTCTGAGGAAGTTTCAGATGAAAATCGCGTTGAAAAAATGAATCTTATTAATCCTAAATATGTATTGCGAAATTACATGTCACAACTAGCTATTGATGCTGCAGATCAAGGTGATTATTCTTTAATAAATGAATTATATCTTCTTTTGCAAAAACCATATGACGAACAAATAGAATCAGAAAAATGGTTTGCTAAACGACCAGATTGGGCACGATCAAAAGTCGGATGTTCAATGCTTTCTTGCAGTTCTTAATTTTTATTTTCCCAACAGATTAGAAGATTTTAATGTTAATCCATTTAATTCTAATCTGTGGGGAAAATATTTTATTTGGATATAATATAATCTACAATCATATTGGCGTGAATTCTAGAGTTTTCAATAAACCATTTGTGCGTCTGCATGCCACCGCAAACTACGCCGGCCAAAAATAATCCTTCAACATTGGTTTCCATTGTTTCTGCATTATATGTTGGTGTTTTCAATTCGTCATCAGACAATTGAATTCCCATTTTTTCTAGAAAAGTCAAATCAGGTTTGTAACCCGTTAAGGCCAAAACAAAATCATTTTCAATTGTTACTTTTCCTTCTGGAGTTTCAATTTCTACTTCGTTTGCTCGTATTTCAGTAATATTTGATTCAAAATAAGCTTTGATGCTCCCTTCTGCAATTCGGTTTTCAATATCGGGTTTTACCCAATATTTCACTCTGTTATTGATTTCGTTTTTACGAATAACCATCGTAACATTTGCTCCTTTTCTCCAGCATTCTAAAGCGGCATCGACAGATGAATTATTAGCACCAACTACTAAAATATTTCTAAAAGCATATTCATGAGCTTCTTTATAATAATGACGAACTTTAGGCAGCTCCTCGCCTTTTACGTTCATTTCAATCGGAATATCATAAAATCCGGTTGCAACGATTACATATTTAGCTTGATAAGAAGTTTTATCTGTGGTTACATTAAATGATTTATTTTTTAATTTGTGAATCTGAGTCACTTTTTCAAACAAATGAATCTTAAAATTAAAATAACGGTGAATGTTTCTGTAATATTCCAGAGCTTCCTGACGACCTGGTTTTGGAGCTAGACAATTAAACGGGATATCTCCAATTTCTAATCTTTCAGCAGTTGAAAAAAAGGTCATATACAACGGATAATTGAAAATACTATTTACAATCGCACCTTTTTCTATAATTAAATAACGTAGGTCTTTCTTTTGAGCTTCTATTGCGCAGGCTAATCCAATTGGTCCGCCTCCGACAATAATCAAATCATATTGTTCTGTCATAATTTATTCTTTTCCCCAGTCTTTAAAAGGATTTTTACTCAAATAAGCATTGTAATATCTTTCATCATTTGTTACTTCTTCTCCTAGCCAACTTGGTTTTTCAAAAGTATCTGTTTCTGACTTCAATTCAATTTCTGCCATTACTAGACCTTCATTTTCTCCATAAAATTCATCTACTTCAAAAACATGATTCCCACATTTTATTTCGAAACGAGTCTTTTCAATTTTTCCTTTTTCACACAATTTAAGCAGTTCTTGTGCTTCGTCTAGTGGAATCTCATTTTCCCATTCAAAACGTGACATACCGCCATGATGGCCAATTCCTTTAATGGTCAAAAAGCCTCTTTCGCCTTTAATTCTAACGCGAACGGTTCTTTCAGGCAATGAACTTAAATATCCCTGGGCAATTTTATTTTGAGTAAAAGCCTGCTCTTTAAAATCACTTGATTTTACAAGAAACTTTCTTTCAATTTCAATCATCTTGATTTATAAATTAATTTTTAATGCAAGTTACTCATTTTAATTGAGTCTTAAATTGAGAATATCCAATCTTGAGCGATTTAAGACAATTTTGTAATGTTTTGAAAGCTAGATACATAACTACAAAATAACTGATTATTAACACGTTATGTATTTATTTTTTTGTTAAATTTGATAGTATCTAAACTTCATATTTATGTCTAAAAAAGCACTTTATCTCTTAGGCATTGCTATCACAATCATTTTGGGTACTTTTTTGTATGTCAAATTTTGTTGCAATTGCAGTATAGAAACACAAACAGTTGGTATACAAAAAATACCAGCAGTTACATCTAAGGACACCAATTTTGTTCCTTTTGTTCTTAATGGCTCCGGAATTGAATATCACACAAATGATAATCTCAAGTTCTTGAAAAACAGTTCTACTTTAATTATGCCAGTTGCTGATTCAGTAACAATTGGAATTGAAAACCTGAAAAGCTTCTTAACTGCAAACCCTAAACAAAAATTGACTATTACAGGCTACGCGACATCTGATGAAATTAATACATCTAAATTTGAAAATCTTGGTTTAGCAAGAGCTAATGATGTGAAAAATTATTTCGTTTCTAAAGGTTTGTCTTCATCTCAGTTTGATATCAAAGGAGAAATTATTGATACTTGGAAAACCAATCTAGATACCATTTTGGGACCAACTGAATACAAATTTGAAAACGCAGCTACAACTGCTGTCGCTACTGACGAATGGAGTATTCTTAAAGAAAAAATAAATAAAGATCCATTGATTCTTCATTTTAGTACTAATAAATCGAGTGATAAATTGAGCAATGTTGAAAAACAAAAGGTCGCAGCTATTGTCAAATATTTAGATCATGCAAAAGAAGCAAATGTTTTAATTGTAGGGCATTCAGACAATATTGGAAATCGTGATGCTAATATTATTCTTGGACAAAAACGAGCCGAATTTTCTAAAAAATATTTGTCTGAAAACGGAATTAACGCCTCACGGATCACAACAGAATCTAAAGGACCAGATGAACCAATTGGAGATAACACAACTGCTGAAGGCAAAGCAAACAACAGAAGAACCGTTATTACAATTAAATAATAATCAAAATATACTATTATGAATATACCTTGTATCTTAATACCAGTGCTAGTGGGATTAATCTGTGCAATTTTAGGTTACTTGCTAGGAAAAATGAATTCAAAAAAAGAGGATTCGCTTGCGACATCCTTACAGGAAGATCTTGATGCATGCAAAGCCAATACTAAAAATCTAACAGCAAAAATTGCTGCTTTAGAAACTGAATTAGCTGCTAAAGCTATAATTACACCTTCACCACAATCATATGCGGCTGTTACACCTACAATACTATTTGACAGTGAGTTGGCTGCAACTGTTTTTGGAAAAAAAATAAAAGAAAATGATTTAAAAATCGTCGAAGGAATCGGTCCAAAAATTGAAGCTTTATTTAACGAAGCCGGAATAATAACCTGGCATCAATTATCAGACACTTCTACAGAAAAATTACAATCTATTTTAGATGCCGGCGGAGAAAATTATGCTATTCATAATCCTAGCACTTGGGCAAAACAGGCATTTTTAGCTTATCAGGGAAAGTGGCAGGAATTGAAAGACATGCAGGAAGGACTGCTTGGAGGAAAAGAGTAATAATGGGTTCAAAAGTTCAGAGTAGCAAAGGCTCTTAGGTTTTTACTCTGTACCTTTGCTACTCTGAACCTTTGAACCTTATAAAAAACTTGAATCCCATTTTTTTGATGTATTATACCATAATTGCCCTTGCGAAACTTCTAGAGGACAATCAAAATTATTGGTATATAAAGCGCCGGTTCCCAAACCTTGTGGCATTTTAGAGTTTTGAAGAAATGTCCATTGTGCAATAGCATTCAATCCAATATTACTTTCTAATGCCGATGTAATCCACCAGCCAATATTATATTGTTCTGCTAAAGTTATCCATTCTTTGGTTCCTCTAAAACCGCCTATAAAACTTGGCTTCAAAATGATATATTGGGGTTTTATTTTCTGTAGTAATTCTTTTTTTTCTTCAAATGAAAAAACACCAATTAATTCTTCGTCTAAAGCAATAGGAAAAGGAGTTGTCTCACATAAATCTGCCATTTCTTGAATATTGCCTTTTTTGATAGGCTGTTCGATACTATGAAGCTGAAATTTATATAATTGAGTTAATTTATCTAAAGCTTCATTTAAACTAAAAGCCCCATTTGCATCCACTCTTATTTCGATTTGTTTTGCCGAAAAATGACTTCTGATAAATGCTAGTAATTCTAATTCTTTTTGAAAGTCAATTGCACCAATTTTAAGTTTAATGCAATTAAATCCAGTTGCCAGCTTTTCCTCAATTTGTTCTTTCATAAAAGAAGCTTCTCCCATCCAAACCAAACCATTTATGTCGATTGATTTTGAACTATTCGTGAAATCAGACGGAAATAACAAATAAGGATTTTCGCTTTTTAAGGATAAAAAAGCCATTTCGATTCCGAATTGTATAGAAGGAAATTCTATTAAAGCTTCCCAAAGCTCTTTTTCTCCAAGCTGAATATTTTGACAGGCCCAATTCAGTTTTTCTTCATAATCACTTCGGTCGTCTGCGCTTAAGCCACGCAGGATACCGCACTCTCCTATTCCCTTTTTACCGTTTTCTTCGAGAACGATAAACCAAGTTTCTTTTTCTGTCATAACGCCTCTAGACGTACCAGAAGGGCGTTTAAACTCGAGCATGTATTTATGATAAGTAGCTTTCAATATGCAAATTATTTTAAAACATATAAGTGATATAAGCTAATTTAAGTTTTTACTGTAGAAACATTAAATTTTAAATGAACTTATATCACTTATATGGTGAAGAAATCTCTTTAATTATAAAGCTTAAGAACTTTTTCGAAGTCTTTTGACGGTAAACCTGCTTTTTGGAAATTAGTAAAATCCAGTTTAGTTTTTTCTTTCCAGCTTAAACTGTCGGTTACATTTTGAGTTTGATATTTTTTATAGATTGCTTTTGCTTCGCTGTAATCATCACTTACCAAGTAAACGTGTGCCAAGTTTAACTTTACCATTAATTCCGTATCATCTAGTTTTTCGCCTTCTTTTAAAAACTTTATAGCTTTTGCATATTGTTTCGTTAAAATATAGCAATAACCAATTGAGCTGTAATCTAGTGCTGTTGCTTTTCCTTCATTAATTATGGTATTCAATTTAGGAATTGCTTCATTGTATTTTTGCAGTTTTATTAATGCCGAAGCTTGAGTTCGTAAGTCATCAAAAACATTTTTAGAAATGTCAGCATCTTTATAACAGGTATTTCCAAAGTCTTTGTACACTTTGTTCTTTTCAATTGGCAGTAATTTTTGAAACTCAGTATAACGATATTGTTTCATTATTTTTTCCAAAATACAAACACAAAAATCATCTGAATTGGCCATTTTTTGTGCCATTGTCGATGTTTTACAAAGACTGATAATTTCGTTTTTGTTGTCTTGGTTCCAGCCTCTATTTAATTTTGTATCGACCCACGGCACAACTTCTAAAACTATTTTTTGATTTAAAACCCAATTTTTACTGTGAAAGCCAAAGAAAAGAGTAGTCACATTTTGTCCTAAACAAGATGATTTATCAAGTGAAAGCCTTTTTGCATCTTTGCTTACGGCATCTACTTGAGCATAACAGGCTTTATCCGTTTTTCCGTCTTCAATATATTTTTTAGAATTTTCATCAGAAGTAAAAAGTGCATAAGTACAAGTATCGTCACCCGAGATTTTCGACATCAAAAATACCGCTCCCGCTGAACCTTGGCTGATTCCAGTTGGATCTGGAATTGCTTTCAAAACCGAAACCAAACTATTTGCCATCTGCTGATTTTCGTCTAAAAGTGTAATTCTGTACACAATTTCAGTAGTTCCAACAGGCAAATCTTCTGTTTTCAAAACAATTCGGTCACGTGCTGAAACTATTATTTCTTTTGTAGTAGCGCGCTCTTTATCCCAATAGCCATCTTTTTGTGCAAAAGAGCTGTATGAAATCGTAATTAAAAAAAGTAAGGCTAATCTTTTTAAATTCATATAAATTGATGGTTTATTGTAAATTGTCATTTCTATATAAGAGAAATGACATATATTATGCCAAAAAATTATTCTTTTAAACTTTAAGAATTAACTCCTTACAATTCAATCGATTCCCCAATTCCTAAAAGCATTAAATCTTTTCCTTTATCAAAAAATTTACGAATAGCATCTTCATGATTAATTTCGATATAACCGAAAGTATCAAAATGGTAGCCTAATATTTTATCACATTCAACAAAATCAGAAGCAATAATAGCGTCTTCAACATCCATTGTAAAATTATTTCCAATTGGAAGAATAGCCAAATCAAGTTTTGTTCTTAGCGGAATTAATTTCATGTCATAAGTAAGTGCTGTATCTCCGGCAATGTAAATATTTTTATGCTCGCCTTCGATCACAAAACCCCCAGGATTTCCGCCATAACTTCCGTCAGGAAAAGAACTTGAGTGAATAGCGTTTACATATTTTACTTTTCCAAAATCGAATTTCCAGCTTCCTCCGTGATTCATCGGGTGTGCATTCAATCCTAATTTGGCGTAATAACTTGTAATTTCTGCATTCGAAACAATAACAGCATTCGTTCTGTTTGCAATAGCTTCAACATCTAAAACGTGATCGCCGTGCGCATGCGTCAATAAAATATAATCAGCTTTTAGTGTATTTATATCGATTCCAGCTGCTTGAGGATTTCCTGTAATAAATGGATCAACAATAATATGTTTTCCTCCAACTTCGATGCCTAAAGAGGCGTGCCCGTAAAATGTAATTTTCATTTTGTAAAATTTAAAATTGAACTTTTGTTTTATCTGCCGCCTAAAAATAGATTAACAAATATGTCTGAAATCAAAGAAATCATGCAAACAGTTAATAGTACTGAAAGCAAAAATGTGCTCAATGCCAGTTTTTTTAATTCTGGATCTAAAAGCTTAGGATTTTGGTTTTTATAAACTGTAATTAAATGTTTCGTTAAAGGTATATAAGCTAATAAAAATAAATATTGATCGAAACGATAATCGCTTAGAATAGCAAAAACAACTACCATAATCATTGCTGTAAGAATCAATGAAAAATGATAAATCTTAGCTTTTGCTCCGCCCATTTGAACTACGATTGTATTTTTTCCCGATTTTCTATCTGATTCTTCATCGCGCATATTGTTCAGATTCAAAACTCCAACGCTTAACAAACCAATTGAAATTGCCGGCAAAATTAAAAGCGGATCAACTTCTTTTGAGTATAAAAAGTTAACACCTAAAGTACTTACCAACCCAAAGAAAATGAAAACAAAAACATCTCCCAAGCCTTTATAGCCGTAAGCGGAATTGCCCACTGTATAGCGAATTGCAGAAGCAATTGCCGCGATTCCCAGTAACAGAAAAAAGATAGAATAAACAAAATTAGTCTCGCCAAAAGCAAAATAAATTAATGTAATTGCTGATAAAAGAGTCAATGCAGCGGTAATTATTATTGCTTTTTTCATAGCCTGAGGGGTAATGGCTCCACTCTGAATAGAGCGTTGCGGTCCTACTCTATCGGCATTATCTGTACCTTTTACGCCATCTCCATAATCATTTGCAAAATTGGATAAAACCTGTAAGCCAAGCGTTGTTAAAAGTGCAAAACCAAAAATTTTCCAGCTAAAAACTTCTGTTGGCGTATTGATAGTTTCTGTTGGGTTCGATAAAGCGTAAATGCTTCCTACTATAATTCCAGAAACTGATAAAGGCAATGTGCGCAATCTTGCGGCTTCAATCCAATGTTTCATTCTTTCTATTTTGTTTTGTATTGTTTTTTTATCTTAAGGTTTCAGGTTTCAAGTTCTGGGTTTAGCAACTTGAAACCTGAAACTTGAAACAATTTTTAACTTTTATGGCAACCATTTATTTTCTCCGAAATTTGGTTTTCTTTTTTCTAAAAATGCATTTCTTCCTTCTTTTGCTTCTTCTGTCATGTAAGCTAAACGAGTGGCTTCTCCGGCAAAAACTTGCTGTCCAACCATTCCGTCATCTGTTAAATTCATGGCAAATTTCAGCATTTTAATAGAAGTTGGGGATTTTTGCAGAATTTCCTGTGCCCATTCGTAAGCAGTATTTTCCAGCTCATCATGCGGAATTACAGCATTTACCATTCCCATATCCATGGCTTCTTGAGCAGAATAGTTTCTTCCTAAAAAGAAAATTTCACGTGCTTTTTTCTGCCCAACCATTTTAGCTAAATACGCAGATCCATAACCACCGTCAAAACTTGTTACATCTGCATCTGTCTGTTTAAAAATAGCGTGTTCTTTACTGGCTAAAGTCATATCGCAAACTACGTGCAAACTGTGCCCACCGCCAACTGCCCACCCTGGAACAACGGCAATAACAACTTTTGGCATAAAACGAATTAATCGCTGTACTTCAAGAATATTTAAGCGGTGCTGTCCGTCTTCTCCAACATAACCTTGATGTCCGCGAGCATTTTGATCGCCGCCGCTGCAAAAAGAATAGATACCATCTTTAGTTGATGGACCTTCTGCAGAAAGCAAAACTACTCCAATTGAAGTATCTTCTTGAGCATCGTAAAAAGCTTGGTATAATTCTGAAGTTGTTTTAGGACGAAAAGCATTTCTAACATTTGGTCTGTTAAAAGCGATTCTAGCAACTCCGTTACATTTTTTATAGGTTATATCTTCAAATTCTCTGGCAGTGATCCAATCCATTTCTATTTGTTTTATTAAAAATTATAGTGTAAAAATAAACCATTTTTACATTTTTACCTACTCAATTTACTTTAAGTATGTGCTAAAATATCTTCGAATGTTAACAATTAGTATTTCCCTACAAAAAATAACATTTTTTAACATTCGTTTTAAAAAATAATGAGTAATTTTACACTCTAGAAATCAATGAGATACATTTTATTTCATTGACTTAAGATTGATTTTCTTTCACTGATTTATTAACCTAAAAAATGATTTTTTTGAGAAAATTTAAAAAATTTGTCGCTCATTTTTTTACGGTTTTAATTAGTAAGCCTATAAATAATGAGCAAATGATTTATTCGTTTGTTAAAACTTCAAAGAGGAGACTGTAACACCTAAGGTTAAACGCTAGAATTGTTATGTAATTAGTATAAAATTGATTACGAAAAGAGGAAATACTAACCAAAACTTTCTAAAAGTTATTTTATTAAACCAAATGGATTAGCCGTGAACTCGATTTTTTGATATCAAGATAAATGAATTGATTGTTTAAAGACATACCCATATAAAAAAGTAATTTCTAAAATTATTAAAGCTATTATTTTTTTAATGGATTCGAATTATTTTATTTCTGTTTTTTTTTAATTACAATTTTTTTTAAAACTGAATAAAAAGAGAAAGGCTGCTTGTAATGAGCAGCCTTTCTTGTTATATTAATTCATCTTTTAAAGAATTTACTCTTCCTTTATCAAATAAATCCCATCTTCTTTAATTTCAATAAGTTTATCTTTATACAAGGCTCCAATGGCCTTTTTAAAAGTCTTTTTACTCATTTTTAAAACTGTTTTAATATCTTCTGGATGCGAGTTATCATTTAAACGCAAGAAACCGCGATTGGCTCTTAATTCATCTAAAATTTTCTCTGCATTTGGCTCAATACTTTGATAGCCTTGAACTTGCAATGCTACATCTATTTTATTATCAGGACGAATATTTTTAATATAACCGCGCATTCTATCGCCAGTTCTAATGGCATCATCATAAACTTCGTCCTTGTACAATAATCCTTTGTGTTGTTCATTGATAATAACATTTATTCCTAATTCGGTAATATGTGAAACTATCAAATCAACTTCTTCTCCCTTTTCAACCGTCAGATTTTCATTGCTTAAAAATTGGTTCAATTTACTTGAAGCTACCAAACGATTGGTTTTTTCATCCATATAAAGGTAAACTAAGTAACGCTTTCCTTTTTCCATCGGGCGTGCCTGCTCTTTAAACGGAACCAGAATATCTTTTTCCATTCCCCAATCCATAAAAGCACCAACCTGATTAATATAATTTACTCGTAAAAGCGAAAACTCATTCAATAAAATATAAGGTTCTAGCGTAGTAGCAACGGGGCGCTGTTCGTGATCCAAATAAACAAAAACGATTAATTCTTCGCCTATTTCAAATTCATTTGGAACGTATTTATTGGGTAATAAAATGTCGTGAATTCCTTCCGGATCTTTTTCAGGATTTCCTAAAAATAAACCAACTTTAGTATCACGTAGTATGGTAAGTGTATTGTATTTTCCTATTTCAATCATATTCTTGAGTTTCGAAGCTGAAAAGCAACTAAGTTTCTTAGTCGCAAATGTACGAAGTTTGAAAATGGTACGGCGAAAAATATGTTAGATAAAAAGATGAAAAATATCTTTTTATGATTTACGCTTTTTTTAATTAAATTTGAGAACCTATAATTAATACCAAATCAATGAAAAAAACCATTTTTTATTCTGTTTTCGCCTTTTTGTTTTTTACTCAAGCTTCAATTTCTCAAGTAGCTGAAGATCCAGAGATAAAAAAAATGATAAGCGAAATAAAGACAGAAAATCTTGAAGCTACAATCCTTAAACTAGTTTCTTTTGGAACAAGACATACGTTAAGTGATACTAAAAGCAAAACAAAAGGTGTTGGTGCAGCACAACAATGGGTAAAATCTGAATTTGATAAAGCTGCTTTAGAATCTGGAGGCAGATTAACGTCTACAATTGATTACTTTACTGTCAAAGCAGATGGAAAGAGAGTTGCTGTTGACAGTCAGCTCGGAAATGTAATGGCTACTCTAAAAGGAACTGACCCAACGGACAACCGTGTTCTTATCATAAGCGGACATCTTGACTCAAGAGTTACTGACGTTATGAACGTAAAATCTGATGCACCAGGCGCTAATGACGACGGATCTGGCGTTGCAGCAGTGATAGAATTAGCGAAAGTCATGAGTAAAAGGTCTTTTCCTGCCACTATTATTTTTGTAGCAGTAGTTGGTGAAGAACAAGGACTTATTGGCGCTCGTCATTTAGCTGAATTGGCAAAATCATCAAACTGGAATATTATTGCCATGTTGAACAACGATATGATTGGTAATAGTTTATCAAGCGGTACAAACCTAAGAGACAATACTCAAATTCGTGTTTTTAGTGAAACTACTCCCTATTTAGAAACTGAAGAAGAAGCTAAAATGCGCAAGGCAATAAGTCGTGATAATGATAGTCCGTCAAGATTGCTGGCTCGCTATATAAAAACAGTTACAGAACAATATGTGGATCAGTTAAAAGTAAAATTGGTTTATAGAAATGATCGTTTTTTACGTGGGGGAGATCATACTCCATTTAGTCAAAATGGATTTGCAGCAGTTCGTTTTTGTGAGATGAATGAAAATTTTGATCACCAGCATCAAGACTTAAGAACTGAAAATAATATTAAATATGGTGATCTTCCTGAATTTATGGATTTTGAATATTTAAGAAAAAATGCTTGCTCTAATTTGGCTACACTGGCCAACTTGGCCTGGTCACCAAAATCACCTGCAAATGTTGGCATCGAAGTTAAAAACCTATCTAATTCCTCGACCTTAGTATGGAGTGCTCCAGACGGAAAAGCACAATATGGTTATCAAATTTTGATGCGAGAAACTTCTTCATCACATTGGGAAAAGACATTTTTTATAAAAGATACTAAGGCTGAAATCCCTTATTCTAAAGACAATTACTTTTTTGCTGTGCAGACTGTAGATGCTTTAGGCCACGCAAGTTTACCAATTTTTCCAGTTCCAATTAAATAATTAAATATCAAAGAAAAAGCGCCTAATTGGCGCTTTTATTTTTGAACTCTATTTGTAAACACTTTCTTTCTTAAAGTGCAAAGTCAATAAATAATAAACTACTGCTCTGTATTTATGCTTGTTAGATTTGCCGTATTTATCTAAAACTGCAGTAATTGCAGTATCTAAATCAGGACTATCCTTCAATCCTAATTTCTTAATTAAGAAATTCTTTTTTACAGTATCTAACTCCGATTGCTGGGATCCCGCAACTGTAGACGAATCTCCATTATAGATTGATGGCCCGCAACCTATGGTAACTTTAGTCAACAAATCCATGTTTGGAGTTACTCCACATTTTTCTTTTAAATCCTCGGCATACTTTTTAATTAATTCTTCTCTTGCGCTCATAATAAATTTAAATTGATTACATAATTATGCAGTCAAAAGTAAATTTTAATTTTGCTTTTTAATTTATTTTAACAAACTTTAACTTACAAATTAAACCAATTCTTTAAAGTATTGTTTCAAAATAACATCGTTTTCAGAAGTAGGAGTAAAAATCTCTAGAATAGTTGGAGCATCATTGTGAGTAAACAATGTGGTTATATTTTCTCCTAATGAATTTACATCAGTTGCTGTTAAATAATTCATCTTGTACATTTTAGCCAAATGCTCCGCAGTCAGCTTATGCGACGTTTCGAAATAAGTATTAAAAACAGGTTTTTCTTCATGACCAGGCAAAATTCTAAAAATTCCTCCTCCTCCATTATTAATCAAAATAATTTTGAAATTTTTTGGAATGTATGAATTCCAGAGAGCATTGCTATCGTATAAAAAACTAACATCGCCCGTAATAAAAACGTTTGGTTTTTGACTTCCGACAGCAGCACCAATAGCTGTTGACGTACTTCCATCAATTCCACTCGTTCCTCTATTGCAGAATACTTCGATTGAAGGATCTATATGTATTAACTGTGCGTATCGAATAGCCGAACTGTTGCTGATTTGCAGCTGACTATTTTTAGGCAAAGATTCTATAACTTTCTCAAAAACTTTAAAGTCAGAAAATGCAGTTTTTTCTAAATATTCCTTTCTTTTTATTTTTCGAAGTTCATAAATAGAATTGATTTTCGAAAAATAATCACTTTGTGTAAAAGAAGTTTTATTTAATAGAGAATTGAAGAAATCATTTGGCTGCATTACAAAATGTTGTGTCAATGCGCTAAACGTATCGTAAGCACGCAAAGTATCAATATGCCAATGGTGTTTTGGTTTGTATTTTCTTAAAAAAGCTTTGATTCTTTTTGATACAATCATTCCACCAAAAGTAACTAATATTTCGGGCTGAAAATCTTTAAAATCAGCATCTCCAAAAGGTGTAATTAAAGTATCGATGCTATTAATAAAGCTTGGATGATGCAAATTAGAAGTTGTTTCGGTCAGTACTACTACTGAAGGATCAGAAGCAAAATTTTCTACTGTTTTTTCATCGATAGAATTTGCTTCGTTCACACCAACTAAAATCAGTTTTCGCTTTGCTGCATTCCAGATTGCAACAAAATCTTCTTCGTTTTCAATAATTTTTGTTCCGAGAATTTCGTCAGAATGTGTAATCTTTGGTTCTACTGAAAGCGCTTCAACTGTTTCGTACAATGGCTCTTCAAAAGGTGCATTTATATGAACTGGACCTTTTAAAAGAATCGCAGTTTCTATGGCTTTATTGATTTTTAAATCATTTTCAGCAGAAGCCTCTTCCGTTAAATTTGCGTTGAAAACAGCATGATTCTGAAAAACATTTTCCTGACGAATCGTTTGTCCGTCACCAATGTCAATTTTGCTTTGAGGACGATCTGCAGAAATCACGATTAACGGAATCTGACTGTAAAAAGCTTCGGCAACAGCCGGATAATAATTCAACAACGCAGATCCTGAAGTACAAACAATTGCCGTTGGTTTTTTAGTTTGCTGCGCGATTCCCAAAGCAAAAAATGCAGCACATCGCTCATCTGCAATACTGTAACATTTAAAGTTTGAATTTTGGGCAAATCCTATAGTTAAAGGTGCGTTTCTTGAACCTGGAGAGATTATAATATTGGTGATTCCTTTTGCTGAACAAATTTCGATAATGCTTTGTGCAAGCGGTATTTTGGGGTAAATCATTCGTATGGCGTATTTCTTTTGGAAAGAAAATCTAAGATTAAAGATTTCTTTTGTTACTACAAAGTTACAAACTTCGCACTTGATTTTACTTATATATTAGGAAGATATTAAGAGTGGTTTTAGAAAAAGGGAATATATTTGTATAAGCGAAATTTTGATAAAAAAACTCAATATGCGTTTCTTATATATATTCTTTCTTTTCATTTCATTCCAAACCGTAAAATCTCAAAATCAGTTTGTTCCAGAAGACACTCCCTACAAAACTGCTTTAGAAACGGCTAAATTACAAGGAAAACCGCTTTTTGTAATGCTTTACGCTGATTGGTGTCCGCACTGCAACCAAATGAAAAAAGAGGTTTTTAGCGATCCGAATGTCATGTCCTTTTTGAAAAAAAACTTTATTTGCGCTTGGAAAAACATTGAAAAAGAAGAAGGAATTGCGCTTAAGAATAAATTTAATACTAAATCATTGCCTACGTTTTTATTTATTGATCCGAATAATGAAACGCTTTTGTATGGCTTAAAAGGCGAAATGAAAACGCCTGAATTTATGACTGAAGCCAATAATGCCTTAAATCTGAAAATGCAATTGCCCTATTTAGAAAAAGAGTTTCTTGCAGATCCGAGCAATTCGAGTAAATTCTTTTCTTATTTGAATACTTTAAAAAAAGGAAAAGACAGAACCGATTTATCACCGCCAACTCACATTTACCTGAATACACAGTCTGATGTTCAATTAGTAAGCGAAACCAATTGGAGAATTATTGCAAATGGAGTAACGGATATAAATTCGAGGGAGTTTCAATATGTTTTAAAACATCAAAACGAGTTTGCTGCTGTAGCTTCTCAAAATCGTGTAGACCGCAAAATAGAAAGTATTGTAAACGAATTGCTTCGCCCGTATGTCGATAATTTAGATACTGTAAACTATTATAAACAAAGAGAAGTTGCAAAATCGATTCGATTGCAAAAGACAGATTCCCTAGTTTTTAAGTTTGATTTGACTTTAGCAGAAAGAACTGAAAAATGGCAGTTTTATAAGAAAGTAACCCTAGAAAACGCTCAAAAGCTAGTTTGGAATGACGCCAGTTTCCTGAAAGATATAGGTCAAACGTATTTAAAACATATTAAAGATACTGAAAGTTTAAAAAAATCGATTTCTTGGGTAAAACATTCGTTAGAATTAAATGATTCTTATGATGGAAACTTGCTCCTCGCACGACTTTACGATAAAATAAAAGATAAAAAAATGGCTTTGCAATATGCAAAAGACGCTAAAACTATTTCTAACGAAATGAATTGGAATTCGAAAGAAGTTGATACTTTACTGGCCGAATTAAATACAAAATAACACTTACATAATTACCATGAACCTAAACCTTAGACCCGCAACTGTAAATGATTTGCAAAAAATTCTTGATATTGTAAATTATTCTATTTTGCATACCACTGCAAATTACAACTATGATATTCAAACGCTTGAAGTGCAAAAAAAATGGTTTGAAGATAAAACAGCTAAAAATCTTCCGATTGTGGTAGCGGATTTAGATGGCGAAGTTGTTGGATTTGGAAGTTATGGGCAATTTCGTGAAAAGATTGGTTATCAATATACTGTGGAGCATTCTGTTTATGTGGTCGATCACGTAATAGGAAAAGGAATAGGATCGAAATTATTGACTGAATTAATTCGCTTAGCAAAAGAACAAGGTTATCATTGTATGATTGGTGCTATCGATGCTGATAATGCAGGAAGCATTGCTTTTCATGAAAAATACGGATTTGTTGTTACAGGAACTATTCGAGAAGTTGGTTATAAATTCGATCATTGGCTTGATTTGGTTTTTATGCAGTTAATATTGGTTTAACCGCACGTAATGATAATGATCATTCTCTACATTTTGTCATTTCGTGGTACGAGAAATGACCTATGTATTGCAACTAATAAATTACAAAAAAATCCACAAACTTGAAAATTAATTCAAGTTTGTGGATTTTTTGTTTTAGACAGTAATCTAATTAACTTTTTATCCAGTTGATAACTTCTGGTTCTGTAACTAACGTTTTTGGCTTAATAACTTTAACCAATTCCCCTTTTTCGTTGATTAAGTATTTTTGAAAATTCCACTCTACTTCAGAATCTTGCAAACCGTTTTTAGATTTTTGAGTTAAGAATTTATAAACATCAGCCATGTCATCACCTTTGACAGAAATCTTGTCCATCATTGGAAAAGTTACCCCATAATTTTGTTGACAAAATGTCTGAATTTCCGCGTTTGTTCCCGGTTCTTGAGATGCAAAGTTGTTAGCAGGAAACCCTACAATTACGAAACCTTTGTCTTTATATTCTTTGTAAACTGCTTCAAGATCTTTGTATTGTGGTGTTAACCCACATTTTGATGCTGTGTTTACAATTAGAATTTTCTTTCCTTTTAAAGAAGCAAAATCAAAAGTATTTCCTGATAAATCTTCAACCTTAAATTGATAAATGGTTTCTTTTGCCATGACTTCTGTTTTAGGTTTATTTGTTGTTTTTTGAGCTTGAACTTGCGAAGCCATCATAAATAATGCACTGCAAACTAAGAATACTATATTTTTCATTTTTTAATTTTTTATAAAATTAGTTAAAATCTATTTTACGAAAACGTTTTGAATGTTTTATTTTTCATTAAACATACGTTAAAAAAAATGAAGCCTAAGGTTAATCAGACCTTAGGCTTCCCCCCATACAAACAAATCAAACCATGAATTAATCTTATGCGTATTATCGCTTTATATTTTTAAATTTATAGCTGGTGCCTCTCGGTTATGGTGAAAATTAATTTTAAAACCCTAATTCGTAATTCCCTATTTTTTAATTTCAATGGCGTTTATAATGGAAAATTTTCTCTGTCTTTTAATCTGGGAATTCCTGTTTTTAAATTAAATTTCGGTTTGGAAGTCCGAGGACACCAACTATTAAACTATTTTCTTTTTAAAATTTATTGCAAAAAGCTGTTTTAATTATTTCTTTTTGCAACTCGCTTCCGTTAAAATTCGTTAGTGCTAAAATGCTGGTCAAACCAACAATCAATATTTTTAATTTATTTATACTGACCATCACGCTAATTTTATTTACTGAGATTATATTTACATTTCTGTTCTTCAAAAACGTTAAATTTTAAAGAGAATTCTATCATTTCAATTCTTTAAATAACTGCATCTCGATATCCTTTAAAGTTTTTCTGCTATTTTAATAGATATTCATTTCATGTTATAATAGCATTTACGTAACTGGATTGCTTTTGGTTTTAAAAAATTGAAAAAAAAGTGATTTTTTTTTGAATCCCTTATTTTACTAGGTTTTTGGTTGTTAAAAAAAAATAAATTTTTACAAAAAAATAAAGTAACTTTATCTCAGGTAATAAAATAATGTTTAATAATTTTAGTTTAAACTTTAAAATCCAAATCTATGAGTCAAGAAGAATTGTTAGTTTTAATTTACAAAAAAGACGAAAGAGCTTTTACCCATTTGTATGATATGTATGCGAAAAGTCTATTTTCCGTAATTAATGTACTAGTTAAAAATCGCGAAGAAGCAGAAGATGTTTTGCAGGAAGTTTTTGTCAAAATATGGAAAAATATCGATTCTTATAATGAAAGCAAAGGACGATTTTACACCTGGATCCTTAATATTGCTCGAAATACGTCGATTGATAAGTTAAGATCTAAAAATTTTAATAACAGCCAAAAAAACCTTTCCTCAGATAATTTCGTAAATCTGTTAGATGACAGTAATAAACTCATCAATAGAATTGATACAATTGGAATACAAGAATTTGTAAAAAAATTAAAACCAAAATGTATTGAGATCATTGATTTATTATTTTTCAAAGGATATACCCAACAAGAAGCTTCAGAAGAATTGGCATTGCCACTGGGAACTATCAAGACACAAAACAGAAACTGTATTAACGATTTACGTAATTATTTAAAAATATAATGGAAGCACAAGAGTATATAGAATCAGGAATTCTAGAACTATATGTTTACGGTTTACTAACCGAAACTGAAAATCTAGAAATAGCAGAATTAGCGAAAAAAAATCCCGAAGTTGATCAGGAAATAATTGCGATAGAAAAAGCTATTGTGGCTTTATCATCAAGCTTCTCTCCTTTCCACTCGGTAGCTAATTTTGAAAAGATAAAAGCCCGTCTAGAACTGAAACATGGCAAAGTAGTCGATATGAAACCAGCATCAAACTGGTCTCAATATGTCGGTTGGGCTGCTGCTGTATTATTGCTTCTAGGATTTGGGTACCAAACTTTAGAATTGACAAAAACAAAGGAGGCTATTGCTACAGTTGGCAATGAGAAAACTAAAATTGAGAGAGATTATGCCTACTTAGGACAGCAAAATAAAGAAATCGAGAAAAGTTTAACTATTGTAAGAGACATTAAAAACACTGGTGTAACGCTTGGCGGTCAAGCTGTTTCGCCGACCTCTTTTGCAAAAGTATATTGGAACAAGGACACAAAAACGACTTATATAGATGCCGCTGGTTTGCCAAAGCCTCCAAAAGGAATGGTTTATCAAGTTTGGGCTTTAAAATTAAGTCCAGTACTTACGCCAACAAGTATTGGTTTATTAAGCGATTTTGAAGGAAATCCTCAAAAAATATTCGCAGTAGACCGTACAAACGAAGCAGAAGCTTTTGGTATTACACTGGAACCTGCCGGCGGAAGTTTAACTCCAACAATGACACAGTTATATACTTTAGGAAAAGTTTAAAAGCAAATTTGTCATAAATTCTAAACGCGTATTAATTAATTTTAATATGCGTTTTTTTATTATTTTTAGCACAGCCAAAAACCAAAATCAATCATGAATAGAACTTTACTCTTAAGAATTGCTGTTGCTATTATATTACTTACGCATTCTGTTTTTGGAATGTTCGACAACGGAATTAATGATTTCGGAAATCTATTTCTGAATCAAATTGGCTTTGCTCCTTTTGGAGTATTCCTGGCTTGGTCAATAAAATTATCGCATGTTGCTGCCGCAATACTTTTAATTTCAAATAAATACATTAAGCTTGCTGGATTTGTAACCATTTTTGTTTTATTGATGGGTATTGTTTTGGTTCATTTTAAAGAAGGTTGGTTTGTAGTGGGCGGTGGCAGAAATGGTGTTGAATATAATTTTTTGCTAATAGTGGTCTTATTGGCAATTATGTATCCTGATGGTTTCAAAAAAGAAAATAAAGTTTTATAAATTTTAAAGACATAATTTATGGAAATAATCTGTAAAAACTGCCATCAGGCTTATACCGGACATTATTGTAACAATTGCGGACAGCCCGCTGAAACTCATAAAATAAACGGTCATTTTTTATGGCACGATATTCAGCACGGATTGCTTCATTTTGACCAAGGAATTCCATATTCTTTAAAACAATTATTTACCAGACCCGGCCACTCTATTCGTGAATTTATTGAAGGAAAAAGAATTAAACATTTCAAACCTTTGTCATTAGTTGCTGTTCTTGGGGCTTTTTATGGTTTTTTATGCCATTACTATAAGATCAATTTATTCGCAAATTCAGACAATCCAGATTTTGATTTAACTGACTATAATGAATGGATGGCAACACACTTTTCATGGATAACCATAGCTACCATACCCATATATACAGTTGGAACCTTTATAGTATTTAGAAAACAAGGCTATAATTTTTTTGAATTTTTTGTTCTTAATACTTTTAAAGCCTCACAGCGACTTTTTGTGCAAATTTTGACATTTCCTATATTATTATATTTGAGCAGTAAAAATCATGTTGAGAAGTTTTCAACTATGACTTACATAATTGGAATTTTCTTGACGTTTTGGACGAATATTCAATTTTTTAATAAAATATCAAAAATCAAGGCATTCTTTTTAACTATACTAAGTCACCTAATATTTTTAATTTGTTTTATTATCATAGTCATCATAGTGCTTGCAATAATAGGAAAGCTTCCAAAATAGACCATATATAAATAAAAAGAAGAAAAATAATCGAATATATTTTCTTTATAATTATTTATATCGTAATATTGCAATATAAATATATTACTATGGGGGCTACAAAATCAGATTACTTTACAGATAATCAAAACGAACTGGGTAACCTAACTAAGGCATTGGGGCATCCTGCACGTATTGCTATAATCGAATATTTATTAAAAGTAAATACTTGTATTTGTGGCGATATTGTAAACGAA
Organism: Flavobacterium sp. MR2016-29; assembly: GCF_015350695.1. Classification (NCBI taxonomy): domain Bacteria; kingdom Pseudomonadati; phylum Bacteroidota; class Flavobacteriia; order Flavobacteriales; family Flavobacteriaceae; genus Flavobacterium; species Flavobacterium sp. MR2016-29. The sequence goes on along the minus strand of NZ_JADKPU010000001.1, from coordinate 59,413 downwards.
CTTCCTCTCTCCCAGCCTACTATTTCCCAGCATTTAAAAGAACTTAAAAATGCCGGTTTAATAAAAGGAAGCATTGAAGGAAATGCAATTTGCTATTGCATTAATGAAGCTGGCTTTGATAAAATTAAAAGTTTTTTCAACCTAGTGGCAAATCATATAGAGAAAAGAAACAAAGAATGTTGTTAATCAGTAAATCAAATTATTATGAAACTTTCAGAAATAAAAAAAATACTAACTACTCTCGAAACGGTAAATTTTAAATTACCAAACGGAAATTTTGTTCCAGAACATTTTCATGTAACTGAAGTAGGTTTAATTACAAAAAACTTTATTGATTGTGGCGGGGTTGTCCGTAATGAAACTGTTGTCAACTTTCAGCTTTGGGATGCAAACGATTTTGAACACCGTTTAAAACCTCAAAAATTAAATCACATTATTGAACTTTCGGAAAAGATATTAGGGATCGAAGATTTTGAAATTGAAGTTGAATATCAAGATACTACCATTGGCAAATATGATTTAGGTTTTAATGGAAAAGATTTTGAACTGTTGAATAAACAAACTGCTTGCTTAGCAAAGGATCACTGTGGCATCCCTTCAGAAAAACCAAAAATGAAGCTGACACAGTTAAATGGAGAAAGTTCAAATTCTTGCACACCTGGCGGAGGTTGTTGTTAATTAAGTAAGAGATGCATAAAGAAATTTTATTTAAGGAAATACAAGAAACCGTTTTAGCATTTAATTTTGACGAAATAACTCTTGATCGAAAAAAAATATTAAAACCTCTTATTGATTTCATTCAATATAATACTGATATTCAACAAAGTATTCGCTTAAATTTTATTTGCACACACAATTCTAGAAGAAGTCATTTGTCGCAAGTTTGGGCACAGACAGCAGCACATTATTATGGAATAAAAAGTGTTTTTTGTTATTCTGGAGGAACTGAAACAACTGCGTTATTTCCTAAAGTTGCCGAAACATTAGAATCATCTGGGTTTCTGATAAAAAAAATTTCTGATAAAAAAAATCCAATTTATGCGATAAAATTTTCTCCAAATGAATCTCCAATTATAGGTTTTTCTAAAACGTATGATAATTATTTTAATCCACAAAAAGAGTTTGCCGCTATTATGACCTGTTCTCAGGCCGATAACGGTTGTCCTTTTATAGCTGGAGCAGAAAAACGGATTCCAATAACTTATGACGATCCAAAAGCATTTGATAACACACCACATCAATCTCAGAAATACAAAGAAAGAAGTCTTCAAATTGCGACTGAAATGTTTTATGTTTTCTCGCAAATAAAAAAATAATATGGCAAAAGATCATTGTATTTCTGCTTCACCGGAAAGAAAAAAATTAGGATTTCTGGATCGTTTTCTAACGTTTTGGATTTTCCTAGCTATGATAATTGGCATTTCTATTGGATATTATTTTCCGTCAAGCGGAAAATATATTAACTCTTTCTCTAGCGGAACTACTAGTATTCCACTTGCAATTGGACTCATATTAATGATGTATCCTCCATTGGCTAAAGTTAATTATAATAAAGTTAAAGATATTTTCAAAGATGCAAAAGTATTAAGTGCATCATTATTTCTTAATTGGATTATTGGCCCAATTTTAATGTTTTTGTTGGCTCTTTTATTTTTAAAGGGATATCCAGAATACATGACAGGCTTAATTCTAATTGGTTTGGCTCGTTGTATTGCCATGGTGGTTGTATGGAATGATCTTGCTTATGGAAACCGTGAATATGCCGCCGGATTAATCGCTTTAAACAGTATTTTTCAGGTTTTACTTTATAGCATATATGCTTATTTTTTTATCACGATTTTACCTCCTTATTTTGGTTATTCTGGTTTTAAAATAAATATAAGTATTACTCAAATTGCAGAAAGTGTTGGAATCTACTTAGGAATTCCGTTCGCACTCGGAATTATAAGCCGCTACATTTTAATAAAAGTGAAGGGAGAAGAATGGTTTCACAATAAATATAATCCGTTTATTTCACCTATCACATTAATTGCATTATTATTTACCATTTTTATTATGTTTAATCTGAAAGGTGAAATGATTGTTCAGATTCCGATGGATGTGATACGAATTGCGATTCCTTTATTTATTTATTTTTTAGTTATGTTTATTCTGAGTTTCTTTACAGGAAAGTATTTTGGTGCAGATTATTCTAAGAGTGCTGCAATTGCGTTTACTGCCACCGGAAATAATTTTGAATTGGCCATTGCTGTTGCTATTGGAGTTTTTGGCATTAATAGTGGTCAGGCATTTACCGGTGTGATTGGGCCTTTGGTTGAAGTACCTGCTTTGATTGCTTTAGTAAATGTAGCCTTTTGGTTTAGAAAAAAGTTTTTCTAAAGATTTCAGGTAAGATTAACAATTTATAGAAATAGTCAAATAAAAAAAGGTTCAACTTATCGTTGAACCTTTTTTATGAATTAATAATTACTTCTAATAATTATCTATTTTTTTACTTTTTTATTCTTGTAATATTTATGGTATTTAGGATATGTAATAGCTCCAATAACAGAAATTGTTGCCAATGAATACCAAATCCAATTTAGAGAATGTGCTTCTCCGCTTGCGTATGAATGCAGTCCTACCAAATGGAAATTTACTCCATAATATGTGAATAAAATAGAGATAAACGCGAACATACTCATTAAATTAAAGAACCATTTTCCGCGTAAAGCCGGCACAAAACGTGCGTGAATTACAAATGCATAAACCATAATAGAGATTAAGGCCCAAGTTTCTTTTGGATCCCAGCCCCAGTAACGTCCCCAGCTTTCATTCGCCCATTGTCCTCCTAAAAAGTTACCAATAGTTAACATAATTAGACCAATTGTCAAAGCCATTTCATTGATATAGGTAATCTCTTTTATGTTTAATTCCATTTTAGCTCTGTTCTTTTCAGTTGTAAAGAAAATCAACAGCAGTGCAACGAAACCTAAGATCATTCCTAGTGCAAATGGGCCATAACTTGCTACAATTACAGCAACGTGAATCATTAACCAATAAGAGTTTAAGACAGGCTGTAAATTGGCGATTTCTGGATCAATCCAGTTCATGTAGGCAGCCATTAAAATCATTGCTGTAACAAAAGCAGATGATGCTACAGTCAGTTTTGATTTTCTGTCAAAAGCCAATCCAAAGAACATGGTCGCCCATGCCACATATATAATTGATTCATAAGCATTACTCCAAGGTGCGTGTCCTGAAATATACCAGCGGGCAACTAATCCTAAAGTATGAAGAGCAAATAAAAACCCAACAATAATATGGAATCCATTTACTGTAAAACGAAGCCATTTTTTCTCAAAAAAGATATTTATAATCGTAAAAATCAACATCAAGATTGACGCTGTAATATACCAATATGGCAATTTTTTGAAAACGTCATATTTATTATAAGCGATTTCTGCATCAATTTTTTGTTCGCTAGGACGTACTTTGCTTCCAAATTTCTTTTGAAAACCATTAATGCTTTCAACCAATTGATCAGCTGTATTGAAATTTTTAGAAATGGAAGCATTATTTAAAGCACTGAAATATAATGGCAGAATTTGCTTTACATACGTAGAATCCATTCCTTTTAATGCGCCGTGCTCTCTTTCTAAATACGAAACCCATTTATTGTTTGGATCATTCGGAATAGGGAAAATTTTCAAAATACTGCCGCTCAAAGCTGATTCCATTAGATTAACTTTTTTATCCGTTTCGATAAAATCTTTTTCAAACTGATTCGGATTTGCTGCTTTATAAGCTGCATCTAAATAAGGAGAAAGTTTATAATTACCGTTAGCATCAAAAAATTGTACAAACGGAGCATGTTTTGCATCTTTTTCTACACCAATAATTTTACGAATACTGTCATTCCCTGATCTTAAATAAATAAGCGGAATCTGAATCCAAACCTGAGCGTATTGTGTCATTGACAAAAATACCTGATCAGAATTCATTCCGTTATACGTATCACTCTGACTTACTTTTCTCAACAATTCAGATGAAAAAGTATTAATAGGCTTCATTCTTCCTCCAGCATCCTGGATAATCAAACGTCCAAATTTTGCTGCATGCGCTTCTGGAGCTTTATAAATCGTTAATAACGAATCTAACTGTCTCTGACTTGGTGCAGCAGTAACGTGATTTGCATGATCATTTGGGTCTGTCGTGTGATTGTGATCGTGGCCAGGAGTGTGAACGTGAGGTGCTTGAGCAAAACCACTCAAACTGATCATTAATACTAAAATTGTAATCAGTTTTTCTTTTTTCTTTTTTACATTTTCTAATTTTCTTTTCAAATCAGTAAAACGAGAATCTTTAGTAAACATAATTGCCATTAAGCCGAAAAATAACATAAAATACCCTAAATAAGTTATCGAAGTTCCCCAAAAATCGTGGTTTACAGATAAAACTGTTCCTTTTTCATCCGGATCAAAAGATGATTGAAAAAAGCGATATCCTTTATGATCTAAAACGTGATTCATATAAATATCTTCATTAAAAGTTTCTGCAGAATCCTGAACGGTAACTTTACTTTCAAAAGCCGAATAGCTTTTTTCTGTTCCTGGATATTTAGTTGCAATAAAATCGTTCAATTTAATTTTGAAAGGCAAAACGTAAGCCTTGCTTCCGTAGAATAAACTGTATTCTATTTTTCCAATTTTAACGGTTTGCGGTTCACCAATACTGCCTTTAGAACCTAAAAGTCTTACTTCTTTTTCCTGTCCTTCTGCTTTTACTTTTACAATCAAGGCATCGGTATGCGATTTCGCTTTAAAATCATTATTAGACTCATAATCAACAATTCCTTTTACAGCAGGATCTGGAAAAACAATTCTAATATCACCTATACTATATAACGAACGCATCATTAAAGGCTGGACGTTATCTTTGGTCACGCTTCCTTTAAATTTGTCTGCCATTCGCATAAATTCTCCTTCAAAAGGTGTCTGAATTGTATATTTTTCTCCTTTTGTATTTATATTAATTGCTCCATCAGTCTGTTTATTCAAAGCAAACAAAACATTGTGAATGTTTTGAACTTCTCCCTCCTTTAAGAAATGTTCTTCACGTCCGCCTGCTCCGGCTTCAACTAATTTAAGGTACAAAGTTCCTCTTGGGTCTGGTTTTATAGTTTCTTTAGCACCCATAATATAGTTTACATAACTCACCTCAAAAGGCGTTTCATCAAACTTGCCAGACATACTGAAATTATTATTAGTAACCGGTGACAATAAAAGGTTTTTCTCAAAAACTCTTCGTTTCATTTCACCTTTATATTCTCCATCTGCAAAAACAGTCAGGAATGTTTTGTCTGAATAAATTTGGTTTTCTGCAGCGCCTTCACGAATGGGCATCATGCCTTCATAGCTGATATAACGTGTAATAAAAGCTCCTAAAATGATAAAAACAAAAGCAATATGAAGTAATAAAGTTGCCCATTTTTCTTTTTTATGCAATTGGTACCGTTTAATATTTCCGAAGAAATTAAGCATGAAAACAGCCATTATTGCTTCAAACCACCAAGTATTGTAAATTAAAATTCTGGCTGTATCTGTGTTGTACTTACTTTCGATAAAAGTTCCAACACCCATTGCGATTGCAAATGTTAAAAAAAGAACGGCCATTAATCGTGTAGAAAACAAAAAAGAGAATATTTTTTTATTCATTTTTGAGGAATTACATTGTATAAAAGTGCCACAAAAGTACTCAAAAATGTTGAGTTCTAATATTTGTGATTTGTTAATTAAAACTAAAAATGACTTGATTTTAGATGCTAATATAGCGCATCTAGACGTTAATTCTTACAAAGAAATACTTTGCACTAATTTCTTTGAATATTGATATTTTTTTATAGATTTGTGTAATCGATTACATTATTAATTCTTATTTTAAGGTTAGCGATTTTTAAATTATCTTTAAAAAATGGTTTCCCTATTAAGAATTACGGCTATCTCTAACCAAACCTCTAATTATAATTGCATGAAAACTAAACCAATTAATTCATTCTTCTTTGCATTGACAATTGTTATGACTGGCTTATGTACAGACTCCTTTGCTCAAAATTCAAAATCTGACGAAACGTATAAGAATATTGAATTTAAAATGGCAAAAGTCAAGGAGCCTATTATTCCAAAAAATACGGTAAACATTACAGATTTTGGTGCAGTAAACGGTGGTTATGTTTTAAACACAAAGGCTTTCTCCGATGCCATAGAGGCTGTTTCTAAAAAAGGTGGCGGTAAAGTTATTATTCCGCCTGGAGTTTGGCTTACAGGCCCAATTATCCTAAAAAGTAATATCGAATTGCATGCTGAAACTGGCTCATTAATAAAATTTTCTCCAGATAAAAGCTTATATCCCATTATTGAAACCAGTTTTGAAGGACTAAATACATGGCGCTGCATCTCTCCTATTTATGGTAAAAATCTAGAAAATGTTGCCTTTACTGGAAACGGTGTTTGGGATGGTTCAGGAGAAGTTTGGAGACAAGTTAAAAAGAGTAAATTGACAGAAAGCCAATGGAAAAAAATTATTGCTTCAGGCGGTGTTTTAAATGATAAAAAAGAAAGCTGGTATCCATCTGAGACTTTCATGAAAGCTTCTGTTGGAGCTGATCAAAATGTACGTCTGGATTTAAAAACCAAAGAAGAATTTGAGGCGATTCATGATTTCCTGCGTCCGGTAATGGTAAGCATTCAAAACAGTAAAAGAGTGCTTTTTGACGGACCTGTTTTTCAGAATTCTCCAGCCTGGAACATTCATCCATTAATGGTCGAAGATTTAATCGTTCGTAATGTTACGGTTCGAAATCCTTGGTATTCTCAAAACGGAGACGGTCTTGACGTTGAATCTTGCAAAAATGTGGTAATTGAAAATTCAAGTTTTGATGTTGGTGACGATGCAATTTGTATAAAATCAGGTAAAGATAAAGACGGACGCGATCGCGGTGTTCCGTGCGAAAATATTATTGTCAAAAACAATATCGTTTATCACGGACACGGTGGTGTAACAGTTGGAAGCGAGATGTCTGGAGGCGTAAAAAATCTTCATGTATCAAATTGTACTTTTATGGGGACCGATGTTGGATTGCGTTTTAAAAGCACGCGCGGGCGTGGCGGAGTTGTTGAAAATATCTTTATTTCAGATATTTTTATGACTGATATTCCATCACAGGCAATTTCTTTTGATTTGTACTATGGAGGAAAATCTATTGCTGAAACGCTTGCTGAAGGCGGCAGTAAAGTAGCCAATAAATTAATGCCTGTTAACGAAGAAACTCCTCAATTTAAAAATATTTTAATAAAAAATATTACAATTGCCGGCGCTTATCAAGCTGTATTTTTGCAAGGTCTGCCTGAAATGAATCTCGAGAATATCGAAATATCAAATCTGACTGCAAAAGCAGAAAACGGTTTTTCTATTATCGACGCAAACGGAATAAAAATCAGCAATGCTAAATTAGATATTGCAAAACCAACAGTATTTGAAATTTATAATGGTAAAAATATGACTTTCAAAAATATTGAATTCAGTTCTAATTCAGCAAAAGCAATTACAATTGATGGTGAGGCAAGTTCGAATATTGAATTTGTTTCCGATAAAAAATCAGATTTTTCTAAAAAAACAGTTATTGGAGAATCGGTTCCTAAAGGCATAGTAAAATTCTAAATAAATCAAAATCAATGCTTAAGTCCGCTTTTTGTAATTACTTTGGTAATTATAACTGCGGGCTTTTAAATTTTGTCCAAAATATTGAATTTAGAAGTTATTTTAAACGTAAGACAAACGAATTTAAAGCCATTCGATTTAAAAAAAATAATGCTAATTTTGCGATATGATTCGAATAACGCTAATTGGTTCCGGAAATGTTGGGCAGCATTTAATAAAAGCTTTCTCTAAAAGTGAGACTGTCGAAATTGTACAAGTATTTTCTAGAAAAAAGGAAACTTTAGCTTCTTTAATTGATTATGAAAAAATTGTTGATGATTTTGCAGAATTAAAAGAAGCTGATTTATATATTATAGCAGTTTCTGATAATGCAATTTTAGAAGTTTCTAAACAATTGTCTTTTCAAAACCAGCTTGTGGCTCATACTTCTGGCGCTGCTTCTTTAGAAACTTTAGACTTAAAAAACAGAAGAGGCGTTTTTTATCCGCTTCAAACTTTCTCTAAAAGCAAAGAGGTTGATTTTTCTACTGTTCCGCTTTGTCTGGAAGCTGAGAATACTTTTGATTTTCGTGTTTTAGAAACTGTTGCAAAAGGTATTTCAAATGCTGTTTTCCCAATAAATTCAGATCAGCGGAAAGCTTTGCATGTTTCAGCTGTTTTTGTGAATAATTTCACGAATCATTTATATCAAATTGGTCAGGAAATTTGTGATGAACATCAGGTTCCTTTTGATATTCTAAAACCTTTAATTCAGGAAACCGCTGAAAAAATCAATACGCTTGATCCGATTGATGCTCAAACAGGCCCGGCAAAACGCAATGACTCAATAACAATTGAATCGCATTTGGATTATCTAACCAATCAAAATCAAAAGAATATCTATAAAATACTAACACAATCTATACAAAATAATGGCAAAAAGTTATAAAGAAATAATGAACGACATTACAACATTTGTTTTTGATGTTGATGGCGTACTTACAGACAGTTCCGTTTTTGTAACCAATGAAGGAGAAATTCTTCGTACAATGAATATCCGGGACGGTTATGCAATGAAAGCAGCTGTTGAGAGCGGTTATAATGTCTGTATTATTTCTGGAGGAAGCAACGAAGGTGTTCGTGTTCGTCTTCGCAATTTAGGAATCGCCGACATTCATTTAGGAACGCCAGATAAAGTAAAAACTTTTAAAGAATATACTGATACTTACAATATAAACCCAGAACAAGTGTTGTATATGGGCGATGATATTCCGGATTATCATGTAATGAAATTAGTTGGGTTGCCAACATGCCCACAAGATGCAAGTCCAGAAATTAAAAATATTTGCCGCTATATCTCGCACGTGAAGGGCGGAAAAGGTGCTGCACGCGATGTAATAGAACAAGTAATGAAAGTACAGGGAAAATGGATGGAATATTTTAATGGAAAACACGATTAGATAATTGTGAATTGTGAATTATGAATTGTGAATTATAGAGCAAGACATTGAACCTTTGTTGCTATGAACCTTTAAAACTTAAGAAAAAAATGAAATACCTCAAACTCATTCGATATAAAAACTTATTGATGCTTGCTTTTATGCAGATTTTGTTTCGTTATGCTTTTTTAAAACAGCAAAATATTCCGCTCGCTTTAGCAGACTGGCAATATGGGCTATTAGTTTTAAGCACTGTTTTATTGGCCGCAGCAGGTTATGTTATCAATAATATTCTTGATGTTGCTACAGACACAATTAATAAACCAAATGATGTGCTTGTTGGAAAAGGAATATCTGAAACCAGCGCTTATAATATCTATATCGGATTGAATATTACGGGTGTTGCTATTGGTTTTGTGTTGTCAAATATTATCATGAAGCCGAGTTTTGCTACCATTTTTATTTTAATTGCATCACTGCTTTACTTTTATTCTACTAGTTTAAAGCAAATTATGATTTTAGGTAATTTTATAGTTGCCTTATTATTGGCGCTGAGCGTTATAATCATTGGAATTTTTGATTTATTTCCGGCAACAATTCCTGACAATCAAGCACAAATGGCGAGTGTATTTTCTATTTTGCTCGATTATGCATTATATGCTTTTATGATAAACTTTATTAGAGAAATAATTAAAGATATAGAAGATGTAAATGGTGATTACAATCAAGGAATGAATACTTTGCCTATTGCAATTGGAATTAACAGAGCCTCTAAAATTGCTTTAGGATTTGCTGTTATTGCATTTATTTTATGTTTGCTTTACATCAATACATACTTTTTTTCAAACAAACTGTACATTGTAACGCTTTATGCTTTTGCCTTTATTTTAGCACCTTTATTGTACTTTATAGTTAAAATATTTACTGCAAAATCGCCAAAAGATTTTCATCATTTGAGTACTATTTTAAAACTGATTTTGCTTTTCGGAATTCTGTCAATACTGGTAATTCACCTAAATCATCTATATAATGCTTAGAGAAAAACTTAAAAAATACACTTTAATTTTAGCTTCTGGATCTCCTAGAAGACAACAATTTTTTAAAGATTTAGATCTTGATTTTGAAATTAGACTAAAAGATATAGAAGAGATTTATCCTCCTGAATTAAAAGCGGTTGAGATTACAGATTACTTGGCTGAACTAAAGGCAAGTGCTTTCGAAGGCGAATTAAAAAAAAATGAGATATTAGTAACAAGCGACACCATTGTCTGGCATCAAAATAAAGCATTAGGAAAACCAAAAAGTGCGGAAGATGCTTTTGAAATGATCAAATCCATGTCGAATACAACGCATGAAGTAATTACGTCGGTTTGCTTTAAAACTAACACTTCTTCTACGCTATTAAATGATATTACAAAAGTTACTTTTAACGAATTGTCAGACGAGGCTATTTTGTATTATATTGATAATTACAAACCTTATGATAAAGCCGGTGCTTACGGAATTCAGGAATGGTTTGGTTTTATGGCAGTTGCAAAAGTCGAAGGCTCTTATACCAATGTTATGGGACTTCCTACAGCTAAAGTTTATGAATATTTGAGTACTTTAGTGTAAAAATTAATTTATGTTTTCTTTTAAAGAATATAGCCAGGAAATATTAGCCACCGTAATTCTTCTTCTTACTCTAGTAGCTTTAAGAGTTATTATTGCAAAATTGATTCGACGTTACGCCAGCACTAGTCAGCTATTAGAACATCGCACAAATTTGGTTATCAAATACATTCATTTGTTGATGAATATTCTAGTAACTATCAGTCTGATTGTGATTTGGGGAGTTGATACGAAAGACATTTTTATAACGGTATCGTCGATCGCTACTGTTATTGGTGTCGCAATGTTTGCACAATGGTCTATTTTAAGCAACATTACTTCTGGAATGATTTTGTTTTTTTCATTTCCCTTTAGAATTGGAGATACTATAAAAATTCACGACAAAGATTTTCCTATAGAAGCCGAAATTGAAGATATAAGTGCCTTTCACGTAAATTTGAGAACAAAAGAAGGCGAAAGAATCATTTTTCCAAATAATTTGCTATTGCAAAAAGGAATATCCATCATGCCAGCGCATTACGAAGAAAAAGAGTTTTTGATTAAAAATTTGGTGGGAATTTTATAACGTTATTTTAGAAACGTAGAACGTTATTTATGTATTAAAAAAGGAATTTTGTTTAGATATTTTACTAAACTATAAAACCTAAATTTTTTAATACAAATGATTCGAACAATACAATTTCCATTTTATGCTAAACTTTCTTTGATTTTAGTAAGTTTAATTTGTTTTGCTTTTATTTTTTGTATTGGAAAAGATATAATTACTCCTGTCTTAATGGCATTTTTATTTGCTGTTTTACTGCTTCCTCTTTTTACATTTTTGAACACAAGGCTGAAGTTCCCTAGACATCTTGCTGCAGCCATTTGTGTTTTGTTATTTGCTTCTTTTATTGCTGGTATACTCTTTTTTATTTCCTACGAAGTCAGTGATATGGCGAATGATTTTGAAACTATTAAGAAAAATACAAATGTTTTTATAACAGAGATACATAAATTTGTCAAAGAGAATTTTCATGTAAGTATTGGAGAACAGAAGAAATATTTAGATAACGTTACCAAAGATTCTGTAAAAAATGGCGGAGGTACTATTGGCTCAGCTATAATATCAATAACGGATCTTCTTTTAGACTGCACTATTATTCCAATTTATACCTTTTTATTTTTATTATATAAAGATCACTTTGTACTGTTTTTAGCAAAATTAATTTCTAAAGAAAACCACGCCTCCTTAAAAGATATTTTAGCACAAATCAAAGTTTCTATTAATAATTACATTATCAGTTTAATATTTGAGATGATTGTTGTTTCAGTATTAACAAGTTTAGGACTTTGGATAATTGGAGTAAAATATTTTATTTTATTAGGATTAATAACTGGAATTCTGAATCTAATACCTTATATCGGAATTTTAATTGCAGGAATCATTACAGTCTTAGCATCATTAACTGGAACTCCAGATACATCAATAATTCTAGGCATTTTAATTGTCAATGTCATTGTTCAATTAATTGATAATAATATACTTGTGCCATTAATAATCAATTCAAAAGTCGAAATTAATGCCTTTGTATCTATCATGGGAATTATCGTTGGCGGCGCGGCGGCTGGAATTTCGGGTATGTTTTTGGCTATTCCGCTTTTAGCGATTTTGAAAATTATTTTTGAAAGAATTGAATCATTAGAACCTTGGGGCTACTTAATGGGAAACCATATGCCTAAAAAATTTACTTGGAGAGTTCGTCGAGCTAAGATTGAGAATTAAACAATATTATTCTTAAAGTAAGAAAAATAGTACATATATTCATGCAAAACCTAATTTTATATAGAAAAAATACTGAATGTCGCTAAACAATAAAATAATCGTTTTTGTCTTTTTATGTTTTTGTCTGCAAAGCACATATGCTCAAGTAGATAAAACAAAAAAAAATAATACAGTTAAAAGAGACAGCGCAGAAGTATACACTAAAATTAGAAATTATTCTAAAAAGAATAAATTTACCCAAACACTGCATAAACTTTTGTTTAGAGCAAATAAACCCAGAAAAAAGGAAGATTTAATTATCCCAAGTGATACTGCAAATTATAATGGCAAAATCATTCGAAAAATTAATATTATAACATTAGATCCATTTGGTCATTCTCTTATGGATACCACACAAACTCCAAAAAATTGGGGAGAACGTACGGGTAACAGACTTCATTTAAAAACAAAAAGAATTGCCATCACTAATTTATTGCTTTTCAAAAAAAACTCATCTTATGACAGCTATAAAGTACAGGAATCTGAACGTTTGATTCGATCGCAGAAATATGTTACTGCAGTTCGAATTACAAATGAAGTAGTTGGTGCTGCATCAGATTCTGTTGATGTAACCATACGAGTTTTAGATTCTTGGAGTACGATTCCGAGATTTTCTATATCAAGCAATCAAGTTTCAGTCGGGTTTAAAGAAAAAGATTTTTTTGGCTCAGGACAACAGCTTGAATATCGCTTTACGAATCGTTTTGATGATGGTCAAAATGGAAATGATGTTACCTACACAGTTCCAAATATCAAAAACACCTATATAGGAGCTGCTTTGCATTACAAAATGGACCTTGATGATAATTATGTAAAAAGTATCAATATTGAACGGTTATTCTATTCTCCTTTAACCAAATGGGCTGGCGGTGTTTACATTGCTCAAAATTTTAGGAAAGATACATTGCAGGCTCCAGATATGACGTATGCTTATCAGCCATTTAAATATAACTCGCAAGATTTATGGGCAGGAAAGGCCAGCAAGGTTTTTGCTGATGAAAAAAATGGGGTTACAAATTTGATTGTAACAGGTCGTTTTTTAAATGTAAATTTTACCGAAACTCCAACTGAGGTATACGATCCGACTCATTTTTATTCAGATGAAAAACTTATTTTATCTGGGATTGGAATCAATACTCGAAAATTTATAAAAGACAGCTACATCTTTAGAAACGGACAGACTGAAGATGTACCCATAGGAAGAATTTATGGCGTTACTTTAGGTTATCAATATAAAAATACAATATGGAGGCCGTATGTAGGCGGGCAATTTTCATTTGGAAATTATTACCGATGGGGATTTATGAGTATGAATTTTGAAGCTGGTACTTTCTTTCATGAATCGAAAACCTATCAAACGGCATTTTCGATGGAAACAAATTACTTTACAAAACTATACAGTATAGGAAAATGGAAATTAAGACAATTTGTTAATCCAAAATTGGTTCTTGGTATAAACCGAGAAAACATTATTGGAGACGAGCTTAATATTAATGAAGAAAATGGATTAGCAGGTTTTAACAGCGCTATTTACGGAACGAACAAATTACTATTATCGCTTCAGACACAAACTTATACGCCTCATGCGCTTTGGGGCTTTCGTATGAATCCGTTTTTTAATTATTCAATTGCAGTTTTAGGAAGTCCGAATAATGCCATGTCTCGAAACAAAGCATATTCTAAAGTAACTCTTGGTCTTTTAATCAGTAATGATTACTTAGTATTCAGTTCTTTTCAATTATCACTGTCATATTATCCAACAATACCTTTTGATGGTGATAATGTATTTAAAACCAATACTTTTGAAACTACAGATTACGGTTTACAAAATTTTGAACTGGCTAAACCCAGAGTTGTAGATTATAAATAAGATAAAATATTTTGCATTTTTTTTCTTGTTTTTAAATTGTCGGAACAATTTAAAAATCAAAAACTTATAAAAATACTAGCTTTAATTAGCTCGTTAAAATGCTCAATTTATTCGACCAAATACATTCTGTTTTTATTTTTGGCACAGTATATGAATATCCCTAAACAAGATTAACATTAAAACTTAAAAAAATGAAAACAATAAAAATAGCAATCGCAGGATTATTTCTATTGGTTGCAAATGCCACACAAGCCCAAGTATCAATTAACGTTAATATAGGAACACCTCCAGCTTGGGGTCCTTCAGGATATTCAGAAATGGAATATTATTATTTGCCAGACATTGAGGCTTATTATGATGTTCGAGCTTCTCAATTTATTTATTATGGAGGCGGAAGATGGGTTAGAACAACCTATTTGCCAAGACAATACAGAAACTATGATTTATATGGAGGATACAAAGTTGTTTTAAACGACTACCACGGAAGAACACCATATACTTATTTTGATCGTCATAGAGTAAAATACTATAAAGGATATCACGGTGAACCACAAAGACCTTATAAACCAAGACCCGTTTATGGTTACAACGATCGTCATGATGATCACAGAGATTTCAAACACAATGATAGACATCATGACAAACATGATAGACACGATAGAGACGACAGACACGATGATCACCATGGAAATGGTCACGGAAGAAGATAAAAACTGTTAAATAACAATTTTAAAAAAGAGCATCAAATATTTTGATGCTCTTTTTTTTAATAAAAAACTAGTAGTACCAATTCTAATGTTGATTAATCAATATAAACAAACAATAGCTTAAGAGCTTAGATATAATTAGAGGCCTTTATTTTTGTAATACATTTTCTTAAAAAAGAGAATCAATAACCAAACATTAACATTTCATTTAAATACTCATCAACAATATAATTAGTATTTTTGAAGCACTTTCAAAAACACCTAATCACGCTATGCGAAAAATTCAGTTACAAATTCTTTTATTTTTTTTAACAGGGATTTCTATTTGTTTTGCACAACAACCACAAAAACCAAGTTCTGTAGAAATTTACAATCAAATTAAAAAACTAAACTTTTTAGGTTCCGTTTTATATGTTGCTGCTCATCCAGATGACGAAAACACACGTTTGATTTCTTATATGGCAAACGAAATGAATGCCAGAACTGGGTATTTATCCTTAACACGAGGCGATGGAGGACAGAATTTAATTGGCCCGCAATTGCGCGAACTATTAGGTGTTATAAGAACTCAGGAATTAATTGAAGCTCGTAAAATTGATGGCGGTGAACAGTTTTTTTCGCGCGCAAACGATTTTGGTTTTTCTAAAACTCCAGACGAAACTTTACAAATATGGGATAAAGATAAAGTTCTTGCTGATGTAGTTTGGACCATCAGAAAATTTCAGCCAGACGTTATTATTAACCGATTTGATCATCGATCGCCAGGAACTACGCACGGACATCATACTTCTTCAGCCATACTGAGCGTTGAAAGTTTTAAATTAACAAATGATCCTAAAATATATCCCGAACAATTAAAATATGTTAAACCTTGGCAGGTAAAAAGACAATTTTTTAATCCGTCTTGGTGGTTTTATGGAAGCCAGGAAAAATTTGATGCTGCTAATAAATCGAAATTCACCAAATTAGAAACTGGCGTTTATTATACTGGAATTGGAAAATCGAATCAGGAAATTGCTGCTTTAAGCCGAAGCCGCCACCAATCACAAGGATTTGGAAGTACTGGAGCACGTGGAGAAGAAACTGAATTTCTAGAACTTATTAATGGAGAAAATCCCAAAGAACGTGATAATTTGTTTGATGGAATTGACACGACTTGGAACCGAGTTAAAAACGGAAAACCAGTTGGTGATTTGATTTCTAAAATTATGACGAAATATGATTTCAGCAATCCGTCAGCCAGCATTCCTGATTTGGTAAAGGCATACGAAATGATTGAAGCTTTAGACGACGATCATTGGAAAACCCTAAAAGCAACAGCAATAAAAAATATTATAGCCTCTTGCTCCGGATTATATCTAGAAGCTGTTGCCAGCGAACAAGAAGCAACACCAGGAAGTACTATTAAATTAAGTCTAGAAGCGATAAACAGATGTGCTGTTGAAATGCAATTGGCAAGTGTAACCTCATTGCCTGACAATAAAACGACGATCCAAAATAGTATTTTAAAAAACAATAACGATCAAAAAATAAACATTCAAATACAGCTTCCAAATAATTTGGAATATACACAGCCTTATTGGTTAAAGGAAAAAGCAAGCGTTGGAATGTACACGGTTTCTAATCAAGAAAACATTGGGATTCCAGATATTATCAGAGAAGTTAAGGTTGTTTTTAATGTAAAAATCAGCGGTGTTGAAATTCCGTTTGAGCGCACAGTTGTTTACAAATACAATGATGGCGTAAAAGGCGAAATGTATAATTTTCTCGATATAGTTCCAGAAGTTACAACTTCGATTTTAGAAAAAGTATTGATTTTTAAAGACACTAAAAGCAAAATGATTCCAGTAAAAGTTCGTGCTGGAAAAGATGCAATAAAAGGAAATTTACAACTTGATTTACCAAAAAGCTGGGTAGTTTCTCCCAAACAAATTGCATTTTCTTTAGATAAAAAAGGAAACGAGCAAACCTTTTATTTTGAAGTTATTCCTCCAGTAAATCCAGAAGAAGCTGTTGCCAAAAGTATTGTTACCGTGGATAATAAACGTTTTGATAAAGACCAGACTATTATTGATTATCCGCACATTACCAAACAAATGGTTTTAAAACCGGCCGAATCAAAATGCATTCGAATTGACCTAAAAACTTCTGGAGATGCTATTGGCTACATTATGGGTGCTGGCGACGAAGTTCCAGAAAGTTTAACTCAAATGGGATATAAAGTCACTCTTTTAAAACCAGAAGAAATCACGCCTGAAAAACTTGATTCATTTAGTACCGTTATTACTGGAATTCGGGCATATAATACTGTAAATGCTTTAGCAAACAAACAAAAAATACTTTTTGATTTTGTAAAAAGCGGTAAAAATATGATTGTGCAATACAATACATATGGCAAAATGGTCACTGACCAGATTGCGCCTTATTCGCTAAAAGTTTCAAATGATCGTGTGACTGAAGAAAATGCTAAAATTACTTTTCTAGCACCTAATCATCCTGTTTTAAATACACCAAACAAAATCAGTACAAAAGATTTTGAAGGCTGGACACAAGAGCAAGGTTTGTATTATCCTAATGAATATGACCCTGCCTTCACTCCTATTATATCTTCTCATGATAAAGGTGAATCTGCTAAAGATGGGGCATTATTAGTAGCGCCGTATGGAAAAGGATATTATATTTACACCGGTTTAAGCTTTTTTAGAGAGTTGCCAGAAGGTGTAGCCGGTGCGTATCGATTACTTTCAAATATAATTTCGCTGAAACAGCCAATAGAAGCTCCTAAACAAGAATTTAAGCAATAAACATTCATAAAAATGGAAGCTAAAAAAACAAAAAAATGGAAAAAAAGCTACACTTATGTTTTGGTGGCGAATGCTATTTACATTCTAATTTTTTTCTTAATAATGCAATTATACTCATAACCTATGCAATTATTTGATTGGATCGTACTGATTGTCACGCTTTTATTTATTGTTGGATATGGCTCTTGGAAAACCAAAGGCAGTAAAAACGTTGAAGATTTTATTTTAGGAAACAACGAAACACCTTGGTACACAGTTGGACTTTCGGTAATGGCGACGCAAGCGAGTGCTATTACTTTTTTATCAACTCCTGGACAGGCTTATCATGACGGAATGGGTTTTGTGCAGTTTTATTTTGGACTGCCAATTGCAATGATTGTAATTTGCTTGACCTTTATTCCGTTATATCATAAAAATAAAGTCTTTACGGCTTATGAATTTCTAGAAAAGCGTTTCGACTTAAAAACGCGATCGCTTGCTGCAATACTTTTTTTAGTACAGAGAGGTTTAGGAACCGGACTTACTATTTATGCTCCAGCAATTATTTTATCGGCACTTTTAGGATGGAATTTAACTTTAATGAACATTATAATTGGTGTTCTTGTCATTATCTATACTTTTTCTGGAGGAACAAAGGCGGTTAACGTAACCCAAAAACAACAGATGTTTGTGATCATGTCGGGAATGTTTATTACATTTTTCTTGATTTTGCATTATTTGCCAAACGATATGACTTTTACAAGCGCGATGCATATTGCGGGCGCGAATGATAAAATGAATATTGTTGATTTTTCTTTTGATCCTGAAGAAAAATATACTTTTTGGAGCGGTATAACGGGTGGTTTTTTCTTGGCACTCGCCTATTTCGGAACAGATCAATCTCAAGTTGGACGTTATTTATCTGGAAAATCAGTTCGTGAAAGCCAAATGGGATTAATCATGAACGGACTTTTAAAAGTGCCAATGCAGTTTTTTATTCTGTTGACCGGAGTTATGGTTTTTGTGTTTTTTCAATTCAATCCAGTTCCGTTAAATTTTAATCCAAATAATAAAATTGTTATTGAAAAATCAGCTTATAAAGAAGAATATCACGCTCTAGAAAAAAAATTAAGCACACTTTCAGAAGACAAAAAAGTCATCAATTTATTGTATATCGATCAGCTAAATCAGGATTACGATAATCCAATTTTGCGAAAAGAACTAGTAGCACTGTCCAATAAAGAAAAAGATTTGCGCGACCGTGCAAAAGAAATTATTTCGAGAGCAGACAGCAATAGTGAAACCAATGATAAAGATTATGTGTTTTTTCACTTTATTCTGCATTATTTGCCAAAAGGACTCATCGGATTATTGTTGGCTGTAATTCTATCTGCAGCAATGTCTTCAACAGCTTCAGGATTAAACGCTTTGGCTTCGACAACAGCAATTGACATTTACAAACGAAATCTTAAAGCTGAGAAATCAGAGAAGCATTATTTAAATGCAACCAAATTTTTTACACTTTTCTGGGGAATTGTAGCTATTCTTTTTGCCTGTGTAGGAACTTTATTTGAAAATTTAATTCAGTTGGTAAACATAATTGGTTCTATTTTCTATGGAACTGTTTTAGGGATCTTCTTAGTCGGATTTTACCTTCGTCGCGTTCAGGCACAGCCAATGTTTTATAGCGCAATAATTAGTCA
Source organism: Flavobacterium sp. MR2016-29 (assembly GCF_015350695.1). Classification (NCBI taxonomy): domain Bacteria; kingdom Pseudomonadati; phylum Bacteroidota; class Flavobacteriia; order Flavobacteriales; family Flavobacteriaceae; genus Flavobacterium; species Flavobacterium sp. MR2016-29. The sequence continues at coordinate 39,822 of NZ_JADKPU010000001.1, read as the reverse complement.
GATTACCATCTTTATCATCTATTATTTCATGATTTACAAGCAAGAAAAACTAGGTTATTTATGGCTGAATTTCATTGGAGCAATTTTGACTATTGTACTGTCGTTGTTGATGCAGCTTATCTTTTTTAAAGGTAAACCAAGTGAAGATGAAGTTGTTTTGGAGTAAATAATAAAGCAAACAGATAAATAAAATATAAATGTTAAGTCATTTCGAAGCAGCATAATTAAAAATAAAATATGATTAAACGGATTCTTATTTTTGGTGTTTGTATCAGTTTAATTCAAACTTTGCTTTATTTTATTTTTTTAATATTACTTCAATATGTTTTTGATAAACAATTTTAACAAAGATTATAAGATGCTAATTCTCCATCAAAATCTTTATCTTTGAGAAGCTAATCATTTGTAAATTTCTTTTAAAATCAGCATTATGAAAGATTTAAAAAAATACAGCAACAAAACAAAAGCCGCTTTTATCTTGCTTGTCGTTATGCTGATTATTGTTTTAAATAATTTCAACACACTTCAAAATTCAAAAAAAGTAAACGAAAATATTAATGCAATTTATAAAGATCGATTGGTTGTTGCGCATTATATTTTTCAATATTCAAAAGAACTTAACTTTATAAAAACTGAAGCCGAAAAGCTTAATTTGAGCGATAATATCAAAAAAAAGGAAATAATTCAAACTTTAAACATCGTTCATAATATTGATGATTTATACGCTAAAACTGTTTTGACAAATAAGGAGAAAGAACATTTTGATGCTTTCTTAGCTTCCTGTAAAGAAATAAATGATCAAGTTGAAAATAATAACTGGAATAAAATTGCTTATTCGAGTGAAGCGGCCTTGAAAACATTAGAATCCTTGTCACAAATTCAGATTAAGGAAGGGAAAGCAAAATTAGCAAGTGCCAATGCCATGTATAATGATAATAATAGTCTTGGACAGCTTGAAATTGCGTTGCTTATTATTCTTGGAGGCATAACTTTTTATTTGCTTATCGTAAAGAAAACAAAAAAAACAATTAAAATTCCAGAACCGCCGAGCTTGAATTGAAAGTCAAGTTTAGTATAGTTTGATTTGTTTCAAGTTTAAGGTTTCATTTTTCTACTCTTTCAAATAACAAAAAAATCCAAAACTAAAAGCTTTGGATTTTTATATTTTATAATTAAAAAAATTAAAAGAGATTATCTGCTCCACTCAGCGATACTGTCCTTGTTCATTTTTACGTAATCTTGATTGTTTGCAGTCTCAGCAGCAGCTAATGAAGCTTTTGCTGTTTCGATTGCGCCTTTTTTATCTCCTTGTTTTGCTTGAATCAATGATTTTAATCTCAAGATAAAATAAGGTTTATCTGTGCTCATTTCTAAAGATTTATCAACATACGTTCTAGCTGTTTCAATACTTCCGTTTGATGAAAATAAATATTGCGAAGCAGCATAATAATCGTTTGCAGTTGGTCCAGCCAAAGTTTTTTCGATACTTGCAGTTGCATTTTTAGCAGTTGGAACTTCAAATTTTAAAGCTACATGAGAATTCTCCCAAGCCATTTCTAAATAGCCAAAATTAGGATCTAAACCATTAATTCCAATTGTAAAAGTCTCAACAGGAGTTGGCAAAGCATCTTCTTTAACAGTAGTTCTCAAAGCAACATATGCATCACTCCAATTTTCTGGCAATCCCCAGTTGTCTGTAGAAAGGTAGAAAATTACTTCCCAGCTTTCAATTTTCGGAATAGTATAAATTGCGTATTTTCCTTTTTTCAAAGTTTTTCCGTCGATAACAACATCATCACTAAAATTGATAATGGTGTTTTCATTAGCACCAGTTCTCCACAATTTACCAAACGGAACTAAATTTCCAAATACCGCTCTGCCTCTAGCTCCCGGTCTTGAATACGTTACTTCAACATCTGTCAAACCAACTGTTTGTTTAATGTATCCTTTTGGACTCGCTTGTGGTGTTTTAATTTGTGCATCTGCAGCAAAAGGTACTATTATAATAGCTAATGCAATAAGTAGTTTTTTCATTCTTAGGTTTATTTGTTTTCTTCAAATTTACAAATTCAATTAGCGAACAATTGTTAAATTTAACTTAATTCAAGAAACAAGTTGTGATATTTTTTGCGCGTTTAATTCAGTAAAATCATTGATAATCAAATCAGCATCTGATAAATCCTGTAATTTCGAATGATGACTGTTATAACCAACACAATAAATTCCTGCTGCTTTTGCTGCTTTTATTCCATTTGTACTGTCTTCAATAACAATACAATTTTCCTTTGGAGCAATTGATAACGAAGCTGCGTGCAAGAAAATGGCTGGATTTGGTTTAGATTGCGGAAAATCTTCTCCACTTACAATGTGCGTGAAATATTGGTGCAGATTAAATCTTGTAAAAACACGATCAATTGTAACTTTAGATGCAGAAGAAGCTAAAATTAACTGAATTCCGTTTGCGTATAAATCTTTAATTAAATCTTCAACTCCTTCTAATAGAAATAAATCTTCTTTAGTATCAAAAGCATCGTTAAAAATATTTCTTTTTCTCTGAATCAAATCTTCAACCTCATGCTCTATAGTAGGAAAAAATCCTTTTAAAGTTTGAAATGTATTTCGTGTAGAAAATCCGGTAAACGAAGTGTACATTTCTTCAGTAACTTCGATATTTAGTTCTGAAAATTGTTTGTAATAAGCATAACGGTGAACGGGTTCTGTGTCCACAATTACGCCGTCCATATCAAAAATTACTGTTTTAATCATTTTTTTTAAGTTTCTAAGATTCTGAGTTAGTAAGTCATTAAGTTTTTTTTGCTTTAAGTTAAACACTTAGCAGCTTAATATCTCTATTTGCTCAACAAATGTCTAATTACCGTTTCTGCAGCGTGAAGACCAAATAAACCTGGCATATAACTGTTTGTTCCGTAGAAAGATTTTTTAAAGTTTTTTCCGTCGGTTAGTTTTAAGCTTTTTTCATCTTGAATTTCAGATGAGAAAACTACTTTCAATTTGTTGATTTTTACAGCTTTTAATCTCTTGCGGATTGCTTTTGAGAAATAGCAGTTTATCGTTTTAGAGATATCAGCCACTTTTACTTTTGAGGCCATCATTTTTCCGCCTGCACCCATGCTGCTAATGATTTTGACTCTTTTGCGTTTTGCTGCAATAATCAAATTAAGTTTTGGCGTAATGCTGTCAATACAATCTAAAACATAATCAAATTCTGGAGAAACAATTTCGAACGCGCGCTCTGGAGATAAAAATTCCTGAACTCGAGTGAGTTTTAATTCTGGATTAATATCCATTAAACGATCACCAACAATAGTAATTTTTGGCTGTCCAACAGTTGAATGCAAAGCTGGCAATTGTCTGTTAATATTTGTAATATCCACGACATCTCCATCAACAATCGTCATATTCCCCACTCCTGCTCTTGCTAAAAACTCAGCAGCAAATGATCCAACGCCACCTAACCCAACTACTAAAACATTTGAGTTTTGCAAATTTTGTAATCCATCTTTTGTAAATAAAAGCTCGGCTCTTTCTGTCCACTCTGCCATATAATTCTTTTGTTTATTTTAATTTAAATTTATTTCAAGGTTAAAGATTAAAGTTTCACGTTTCAGGTTTAAAGTTTCACCATAACTCAAAACTTCCTCTCAAATACTTCTTCAAAATTACTAGAGATAATATCTTGTAACTCTTTGATAGTTATATTCTTATATTCTTTAGCAAGATTATAAACCTGTGTAATATCTTCTTCAATTGTATCGGTTTCTAAAAAAAAGCGATCGTTCGGTATGTCCTGAAAAACTGTTTTTAATTCTGGATTTCTGAGCAAATATTTTCCAAATGAAAGATAAAATCCGTCCTTAATAAGCTGATTCGCAATTTGGCTGTTTTTTGAAAAGCCATGAATAATCATCGGAACCGAAATTTTCATTTTTTTCTTTATTGCAGTTACTTCCTGAAAAGCAGCAACACAATGAATTACAACTGGTTTTTTATATTTTTCTGCCAAAGCCAATTGTTTTTCAAAAACTGTAATTTGTTGTTCCAGCGGTATTTCGATTCGTTTATCTAAACCACATTCTCCAATTGCGAAACAATTTTCAGTTTGTAATTTTTCTTCTATAATTTTCAAATCAGCATCAACTCTGTCTGCCACAATATGCCAAGGATGAATTCCGATTGAATAAAACGGAATTGAAGCATCAAATTCTTGCGGATATTGATTTACCAATTCTAAAACGTTAGACTGGCTGGTAAATTGATGTGTATGAAAATTAAAAAATTCCATTAATGAAACGTTTTAACTCCTGCCCTAATCTCAACATTCAAATCGTTTTCTAAAGGAACAAGCGGACATGAATATTTATGATTATAAGCGCAGTACGGATTATATGCTTGATTAAAATCGACCACTATACTATCTCCCTTTGGAATTTTAAGATCGATATATCTTCCACCTATATAACTTTCTTTCCCGCTCGTTAAATCAGAAAAAGGCAAAAACAAATGATCTTTGTATTCTTTTTGTTTTGAAAGATCAATGCTTCGATAAACATTCAATTGCAAAGCAACGCCGTTTAGAGTAAAATATAAAGTGCCGTACTTAATGTATTTTGGTGTTCTCGTTCCGGTAGTTTTCATTTCAAAAACTTTCTCATTTTTAGCTTTTACCAACTTTGCGTTCACGAAAAACTTTTCATTTATGGGGTAAAATTCTAAAGCCTTAAAAGTTTTTAAATCTTCCTCCATCAACGGACTTGTCTTAGCATCAGCATATTCGGCATTTATTGTTTTCTGAAATTTGACAACTTCATTTTGATCAAATTTCTTTTGGCTAAAGCCGAAATTAACAAGCAGCAAAACGATATAAACAATACTATTTTTCATCTTATAAATTTTGAGCAAAAATAGTTTAAAAGTAACAAAGCGACAACCAGAATACGTGACAAAGTTTTCTAACTTTGCTGCAAACAACAGAATTTATAATGCTCAAAACTGCTTTCAACCATTATATCAATAATTTTCGTGGATTTTCAAGAGAAATTTGGATACTTACCCTAGTTACATTTATCAATCGCGCTGGCACGATGGTACTTCCTTTTTTATCTAAATATCTAAAAGAAGATCTTCAATTTACTTATAATCAAGTAGGTTGGATAATGGTTTCTTTTGGTTTAGGATCGATGTTAGGTTCGTGGCTTGGCGGAAAACTTTCAGATAAAATTGGATTTTACAAAATAATGATTTTTAGTCTGTTTACCAGCGGCGTTTCGCTTTTCTTTATACAATATATTACAACTTTCTGGGGACTTTGCATCGCCATGTTTGTTTTAATGGTTATTGCCGATATGTTTCGACCAGCAATGTTTGTTTCTCTTGGCGCTTATGCAAAACCAGAAAATAGAACGCGTGCCTTAACTTTAGTACGTTTGGCGGTAAATCTTGGCTTTGCTGCAGGACCAGCTTTAGGCGGTTTAATTATTATGGGAATTGGATATCAAGGACTATTTTGGGTTGACGGAGCATCTTGCATTATTTCGATTTTAATATTTGCTCTATTAGTTAAGGAGAAGAAAAAAGCTGTTCACGACGATAAAATGGAAATTCCAGCAGAAATAAAATCGGTTTTTCATGATCGTATTTTTTGGGTTTTCTTATTTGTGAGTTTTGTTACCGCCATGATTTTCTTTCAGCTTTTTACAACTTTACCTTTATATCATAACGAGAAGTTTGGTTTAAGCGAATTCCAAACCGGACTTTTAATGACCTTAAACGGGCTTTTGATTTTTGCTCTCGAAATGCCAACTGTTGGTTTTATGGAAAGAAAAGGCTTTCCTAAAATCAGAATTATCATTCTGGGTTCTTTTATTATGGCCTTGAGTTTCTTCTTATTATTAATTAACGTTTGGGCTGGCGTACTGGTTTTTAGTATGATTTGTATCTCAATTGGCGAAATTCTAACGTTCCCTTTTTCGAATGCTTTTGCTTTAAGCCGTGCACCGCGTGGCCAGGAAGGTCGTTACATGGCACTTTATACGATGAGTTTTAGTCTAGCGCACATTATCAGTTCTAAAGTTGGTTTCGAAATCATTACTCGTCTCGGTTATCAAACCAACTGGCTTTTTATGGCTTCGACAGGAGTTTTTGCTACTCTTTGCTGTGTATGGATAAAAAATGCATTACTTCGAGAAAAAGTTTCCTAAAAAATTTTAATTTCATATAAACAATTCAATTTCAATTTATTAGATTAAATTTGAAAGGTTTTTATTATATGTTTATTTTAAATCAAACTTAAAAAATAGTTAAATAACTACTTTTGTAGTTGTGTAACTATAAAAATAGTTGTAAGTTTGATTTAAAATTAGAACACATGCAAAAGTTAACCAACAAAGAAGAAGAAATCATGCATATTTTATGGAAGCTTAAAAAAGCATTCGTAAAAGAAGTGCAGGCAGAAATCACAGAAGATCAGCCTCATTATAACACACTTTCGACTATTGTTCGTAATCTTGAGGAGAAAGGTTTTGTAGCGCACAATGCTTTTGGAAATACACACCAATATTATCCAATTATAACTTTAGAAGCGTACAGCAAAAAGTATATGAAAACGGCTATTGATAATTATTTCAACAGTTCTTATAAAAATATGGTTTCGTTTTTTGCTAAAGAAGAAAAAATCTCTGCCGCAGAATTACGCGAAATTTTAGCCATGATCGAAAATCCAAAAGAAGAAAAATAGTTGTTTATGGAAGCACTTTTCACTTATATCGCAAAATCAGCTGGATTAATCATATTGTTTTATTGTGCCTATTATTTTTTGTTGCGCAAAGAAACTTTTTTTAATAGTAATCGATGGTTTTTATTAGCTGGATTAATAACATCTGCAACGCTTCCCTTCTTGGTTTATACTAAAACTGTCTGGGTTGATCCTACTCCAATTTCAAACTTAAATTATTTATCGTACAGCCAACAAGTTGAAAAAGATACTTTTGAAATTAATTGGAATTTAGTTTTACTTACCATTTACGGACTTGGCGTTTTAGCTTTAGTAGTGAAATTTGCTTTCGACTTTTACAGCTTAAATTCTGTTTTAAAAGGAAAAAAAATACAGCAGCAGGCAGACTTTAAATTTGTTGATGTTAATGAAAACATCGCACCTTTTTCTTATTTTGAATATATCGTTTACAACTCATCAATGTTTACGGAATCAGAATTAGAAAATATTATTGAGCATGAAAAAGTGCACAGCGATCAAAATCACACTATCGATGTTTTAATTTCGAGAGCCTTTTGTATTCTCTTTTGGTTCAATCCTGTAATGTGGTTTTATAAAAAAGCAATTGTTCAAAATCTTGAATTTATTGCTGACAAAGAAGCTGCACAAAAAATATCAGATAAAAAAGCCTATCAATACACGCTTTTAAAAATTACAACTCATGAAAGTTGTCTATCAATCACTAATCATTTTTATCAATCATTAATCAAAAAACGAATCGTTATGTTAAACAAAAATCAATCAAAAAAGAGAAATTCTTGGAAGTATTATGTAGTAATTCCAGCACTTGCCGCTTTTGTGCTTTTATTTCAAATTGAAGTAATTGCTAAAGAAAAAAGAGAAATTTCAAAAGAAATTAAAGGTAAAAAAGAATCTGTTGATGTTTATAAAATCAGCAAAACAACTACAGATCAGCAATTAAAAGAAATGGCTGAAAAAATGAAACTAAATCACAATGTTGACGCAAAGATCACGGATGTTGAAAGAAATTCAAACAATGAATTAATCGCCATTAGATTTGATTTAACAAGAGGTTCTGAGCAATCGCAATCGTATCGCGTTAAAGGGAGCAAAGCAATCAAGGATTGTGAAATTGTTATTGAAACTGAAAGTGACGGTTCTAAGAAAATAGGCTTAAAGACTGAGGATAAAGAAAATGAAGTAAAAGCCATCGATAAAGAACGTAAAGTTGAAGTAAAAAAAGTTCAAAATTCTAAAATTGCAAGTGATGTTAAAACTACTAATAATACTTATACAAGCATTAGCACAAGCACTAGTACAAATACTAACGATACTAATGTAAACGGAAAAGCTAATACAAATACTTCTGTTAGCGTAAACGTAAACAGTAATGCTAAAACGCCTACAGTGGTTCACGTATCTACAGATGGTAAAAATACAAGTACGCATTTGACACAACTAGTTGTCATTGATGGAGTGATTTCAAATATTACAAACACTAAAGATCTTGAAAATTTGAAGATTGGATCTGTTAATGTACTGACTGGCGACAATGCAACAGGCAAATATGGAGACCAAGGTAAAAATGGTGTCCTTGAAATTGAAACTAAATAATATTTATTTCAATTTCTTAAAAAAAAACAATTACCATGCACAAACTAACCAATAAAGAAGAAGAAATAATGCATATTTTATGGAAGCTCAAAAAAGCTTTTGTAAAAGAAATTCAGGCAGAAATCACCGAAGATCAGCCGCATTATAATACGCTTTCGACTATTGTTCGCAATCTCGAAGAGAAAGGATATGTAAGTCATAATGCCTTTGGAAATACGCATCAATATTATCCAATTATAAGTATTGAAGATTACAGCAAAGGCTTTATGAGTACTGCAATTGATAATTATTTCAACAGTTCTTATAAAAGTATGGTTTCATTTTTTGCCAAAGAGGAAAAAATTTCTGCGGCAGAATTACGCGAAATCTTAGCTATGATTGAAACTCCGAAAGAAGATAAATAATCGTTTATGGAAGCACTTTTCATTTTTATTGCAAAATCAAGTGGACTCTTAGTACTGTTCTACTTTGCTTATTATTTTTTATTGCGCAAAGAAACTTTCTTTAAAAGTAATAGGTGGTTTTTATTGGCAGGTTTAGTAACCTCAGTCGCTTTGCCTTTTTTAGTTTATACTAAAATTGTCTGGGTCGATCCTACTCCACTGCCTGTAATGAATTATTCTCAAGTTTATTATCCTCAAACTGTTCAAGAAGAAACATTCGAAATCAACTGGAATTATGTTGCGCTTGCTATATACATAATTGGCTTTATTGCTCTAATAATAAAATTTGCAGCAGATTTTTATAGTTTGAATTCGGTTTTAAAAGGCAAAAAAGTAGAACAGCAAGCTGATTTTAAATTTGTCGATGTAAATGAAAATATCGCTCCTTTTTCTTATTTTGATTATATCGTATACAACTCATCAATGTATACGGCATCAGAATTAGAAAATATTATTGAGCACGAAAAAGTACACAGCGATCAGCATCATACTGTAGATGTATTGATTTCTAGAATATTTTGTGTGTTGTTTTGGTTCAATCCAATAATTTGGCTTTACAAAAAAGCAATTCTTCAAAATCTTGAATTTATCGCTGATAGTGAAGCCGCAAAAAAAATATCAGACAAAAAAGCGTACCAATACACGCTTTTAAAAATTACAACACATGAAAGTTGTGTTGCAATCACAAATCATTTTTATCAATCATTAATCAAAAAACGAATTGTCATGTTAAACAAAAATCAATCAAAAAAAAGTAATTACTTGAAGTATTATGCAATACTTCCTGCCCTTGTAGCCTTTGTGTTTTTATTTCAAATTAAAACTATTGCACAAGAGAAAAAAGAAGCTCACGAAGTTTCTGAAAAAATATCTTCTATAGATGTATACAAAATCAAAAAAAATACAACAGATGAAGAATTAAAAACAATGTCTGAAAAACTGAAAAAAAATCATGATGTTGATGTCGCTATTTCTAATGTAAAAAGAAATGCTGAAAAAGAATTAACTGCTATTACAGTAGAAGTTACAAAAGGAACAGAAGAAATTCAAACCATTCAAATTGAAGGTGAAAAAGCGATTAAAAGCTGTGGAATTGTTATTACAACAGAAGATAACGGCTCTAAAAAAATTGACGTAGTTACAGATGGCGGTATTGATAAGCCAATGACAATCAGAAATCGCGTTGTAGAAATTAAAGAAACAGACGGTGATGGTGCTTCAATTGCAGATATAGCGCCTCCAGCTCCTCCTGTTCCGCCAGTTTCGCCTGTTGTTCCTCCTGCTCCTGTTGCACCTGCATTTCCTGCAGGACTGGTGCCTCCAGTTCCTCCTCTTGATATGTCGAAAATGCCTAAAGCGCCAAGTGTTCCAGCAAATGTGAACGATAAGGCTGCTATGAAAAATTTCGAAAAAGAAATGGCTGAATTTGAAAAAAAGATGGAAGCCTTTCAACCAGATTTATCTGCTTACGAAAAACAAGTAGAGGAAGCAATGTCGAAAAGAGGCGCTAATTATGAAAAAGAAATGGCAAAATACGAAATTGCTATGGAAAAATTTAGCGCAGATATGGAAAAATACAGTGCTTCTATGGAACAATCATTCGGAAAAGATTTTGAAGAAAAAATGAAAAAATTTGAAAAGGAAATGAAAGTTTACGAGAAAAACATGAAAGAAAATGAAAAGGACATAAAGAAATGGGAAAAAGAAAGTAAAAAATCTTAATCGTTCTCATAAATGAAAAAGATCCTTTTTATTGTGTGCCTTCTATTTGGTTTAAATTTATCTTTTAGTCAAACAGATAACGTAACCGAACAGAAAATTGATAGTTATATTAAAGAAGTAATTGAATTAAATGAAATTCCTGGTGCAGCACTAGCCGTGATAAAAGATGGAAAAATCGTTTATGAGAAATATTATGGAAAAGCATCTATAGAAGAAAATAAAGCAGTGGATAAAAACACTGCTTTTAAAATTTTTTCTACAACCAAATTAATTACAAGTGTCGGTATTTTTCAACTTATAGAAAAAGGAAAATTAACTTTAGAAGATCCTATTTCTAAATATTTAGAAAATCTTCCTGAAGATTGGCAGGAAATAAAAATTAAAAATTTACTAACACATTCTTCTGGGCTTCCAGATATTGTTCAGTTTGAAGATATTCCGTTTTCCTTACCTTATACTGAAAAAATTTCTTTGCTGTCAAAAAAACCAATGCAATTTGTTACCGGAAATCAATATCGTTACAATCAGACCAATTATTTATTTCTAGCTAAAATTATTGAAAAGATTACAAGTTTGACTTTTGAAGAATATATTTTAAGCAATCAATTTCCAAAAGCAAAATCTAGTGTTTTCTTCTTATCTAATTTTGGGCAAATCACCCCTAGAGGCGCAATTCGCTATAATTACAATACCGAAACCAAAAAATACGAAAAAAATAATTATAACAGCGGTCCAGACTCTCATTCGGCAAACGGTTTAAATCTTACACTTACTGAATTTCTAAAATGGAATCAGAATCTAGATAATGATATTTATTTAAAAGAAGAAACCAGATACAATATGTGGAAACCTTATCCTTTTGCAAACAACACAGATCGTTTTGCATATGGGTGGGAAATTGTTCCCGTGAATAAAACGCTTTCATATGGTTTTACTGGCGGAAATGAAACAGCATTTAGAAAATTTATTGATAACAATTTAACTATCATATTTTTATCAAATGGCCATAAATATTCTAATTTATATGTTCAAAGTCAGGTTATAAATCATGTTGCATCTATTGTAGATAAATCCTTAGTTGATGATTATCTTTTATCCGGTGAAAAAATTAATCAAGATTTTTTGAAACTCGAAATCACAAAATCAGAACAAAATTATTTGAATACAAAAAAGAATCATCCCGATTGGAATTTTGAATATCGACTAAATGTTATTGGCTATACGTTATTATCGCATGGCAGAATAAATGATGCAATAAAAGTTTTTGAATTAAATGTGAAAGAAAATCCAAATTCTGGAAATGCTTATGATAGTCTGGCTGATGTTTATTTTAAAAATAATCAATTACAAGATTCAAAGAAAAATTATAAAAAAACTTTAGAATTATCTCCAGAAAACACCAATGCTAAAGAAATGCTGGAAAAAATTGAAAAGAAACTGAACGAAAAATCATAATCCAAAACTAGCCAAAACCAAAAAAAGACTTTGCCTAACCGCAAAGTCTTTTTTTATATCTTTGAAAAAAATAAACCTGCCATGTATAAAATTTTAGCCAAAATAAATAAAATTCTTTTACCTAGTTTTACGAAACAAGGTTTAGACATTTCTAAAGCAAAAAAATGGCAAATGGCTATTATTGGATATCGTGCTTACATAACAAAACGTGCTTTGGGGTAGTTAGAAGTTTTATTAAAGTTGAATGAATTTCAGCGACTTATTCTTACTATAAAATAAGAAATGTTTTTTAACTCATTTCTAATTCTTCTATTACAAGTTTCTTCCTCATGAAAAATAAAGGATTTAATATTCCGCCAGTTCCGGCAGTACTTTTAGCAATCATAAGTGTTCAATCTGGTGCTGCAATTGCAAAAACGCTATTCCCTGCGATTGGAGCTGCGGAAACAGCCTCGATTAGAATTGGTATTTCTGCTATAATTTTACTTATAGCATACAGGCCAAATCTGTTTAAAATCACATCACAACAATGGAGAATTGTTGTTCCGTACGGTTTATCGTTAGGGGCAATGAATTTGATTTTTTATATGGCCATTGAACGAATTCCAATTGGTTTAGCCGTTACTCTAGAATTCATCGGACCTTTATTGGTCGCAATAATTGGTTCTAGACGTTTAATAGATTATTGCTGGGTCTTGCTCGCTGGAGCCGGAATAGTTTTAATCGCTCCTTGGACAAACGATCGTGTCGATTCTCTTGGTGTTATATTTGCCCTTTTAGCTGGTGCGCTTTGGGCAGCTTATATTATTTTGGGAGGCAAAATATCTAAAATTATGAATGGTGGTCAAGCCGTATCGACCGGAATGTTATTTGCAGCAATATTAATATTACCTTTTGGTTTTTACGAAAATGGTTTGGCTAATCTTACTCCGAAACTTTTTGGAATGGGCATTGCTTTAGCCTTTTTATCTAGTGCAATTCCGTTTACATTAGAAATGAAAGCTTTGGGTCAGCTTCCTCCTCGCACTTTTAGTATTCTAATGAGTTTAGAGCCTGCAGCTGCTTCTATTTGCGCTTTTATTTTCTTGCAGGAGAATCTTAGCTTTTATGAAATTCTAGCTGTCGTTTGTGTTGTAATTGCTTCCGCGGGATCAACGTTGACTGCTAAAAGATAATTAAAATCATCACTTTATAAAAATAAAAAAGTCCTGTATTTACAGGACTTTTTTGATTGTATTCTTTTGCTTTTGAAGATTATTGTTTTGGCAACAAAACAGTATCCACAACATGAATCACACCGTTTGATTGATTAACATCTGCAATTGTAACTTTAGATTTGTTACCATTTTCGTCAGTAATGTATAAATCTTTTCCGTCCATCCAAGCAGTCAAAGTTCCACCGCTTACAGTTTTAAGAGTCGCTTTTCCTTTACCCATTTTAATTGCTTTAGCGATGTCAGAAGAATTCATTTTTCCTGCCACAACATGGTAAGTCAAAATTGTTTGTAACATTTTAAGGTTTTCTGGTTTCAATAAAGTCTCAACAGTTCCTGCTGGCAATTTATCGAATGCAGCATTTGTTGGAGCAAAAACAGTAAATGGTCCTTTGCTTTGTAATGTTTCTACTAATCCAGCTGCTTTTACTGCGGCAACTAATGTAGTATGATCTTTTGAGTTTACTGCATTCTCAACAATGTTTTTTGTTGGGTACATTGCTGCTCCACCAACCATTACAGTTTTTTGTGCAAATGATGTAAATCCAAATCCTAATGCTAAAATTGCTACTGCTAAAAATTTTCTAGTTTTCATAATGAATGTTTTAAGTTATAAGCTCATTTACGCGGGAATATTGGTTTTGGTTTTACGGAAAATTAAAATAATTGAATTTATTATTGAATAATTCTCAAAACACATTGTAAAACAGGCTATTGATGATAAAAAATATTTTTTATTATTTTTAATAATTTCGTGATTTTGCTTTCTTTTTATTCCTAATTTTAAATTCAAAACTCATTCAGTATGCAAAATCTACCTAAAAAAGTTAGAAGTAAAAAATTAAGTACAAGAGTTGATTTAACCGCAATGGTCAGTGTTTCGTTTTTGCTGATTATATTTTTTATGGTTACAATTGAATTGGCTAAACCTAAAGTTTTAGAATACGGCAGACCCGATTGTGATGATTGCTTTGAAAATTCTGCTTGTCAGATGCCAGATGAAAACCGCACTTTTACAATACTTTTAGATGATCATAATAAAATAATTACTTATTCGGGATTACTATTTGTCCCTATTGATGGCCCAAAAGAAATGAAATATGGTAAAAGTGGGATTAGAAAGGAACTACTAGAAAGAAATAAAAAAGTTTTAGAATATTCAGCGCAACGAGGAAAACCTGGCAAAGGAATTACAGTTATTATTAAACCTAGCAATAAATCTAATTACGGTAATTTAGTTGATATTTTAGATGAAATGAAAATTGCAGGCATAAATTCTTATTCAATTTTGGATGAATTTACTCCAGAAGAATCAAAATTATTAGCTGTAAAATAATCAAATTTCTATTAAATAGGAAACCTGAAATTTGAAACAAATAAAAACCTTAAACAAAAAAATATAAAGCATAAAAAAAAGTCCCACAGTAATGTGGGACTTTCTATTTAGAGGAAACTAAGAATTATTTTTTCTCAGTTTTTTCCATTTTAGCTTTTAATGCAGCTAATACATCATTGTTATCTCCTAAAGTTGCAGCTGGTGCATTAGTAGTAGAGTTAGATGAAGTATTTTCAGTTGCAGCTTTCACGTTTTTCTCTTCTTCTTCACGGAAGATAGCAGTGTGAGAAGCAACTACTCTTTTAAATTCTTTGTTGAATTCGATTACTTTGAAATCAGCTGTATCACCTTTTTTCAATTTCTTTCCGTCTTCTTTCTCAAGGTGACGAGTAGGAATGAAAGCAACGATATCATCTCCGAATTCTACAGTAGCTCCTTTGTCAACGATTTCAGAAATTTCACCATTGTGGATAGTTCCTACAGCGAAAGAATCTTCGTATTGATCCCAAGGATTAGCAGTAGTTTGTTTATGACCTAAAGATAATTTACGTCCTTCAACATCTAATTCTAATACAACTACATCAAGTTTTTCACCAACATTTACAAATTCAGATGGGTGTTTGATTTTCTTAGTCCAAGATAAGTCAGAGATGTAAATTAATCCATCAATTCCTTCTTCTAATTCTACGAAAATACCAAAGTTTGTAAAGTTTCTAACGATACCTGTATGTTTAGAACCTACTGGGTATTTAGAAGTAATGTCAGTCCATGGATCTTGAGTCAATTGTTTGATACCTAATGACATTTTACGGTCATCTCTATCTAAAGTTAAGATAACAGCTTCAACAACATCTCCAACTTTTACGAAATCTTGAGCAGAACGTAAATGAGTTGACCATGACATTTCAGAAACGTGGATTAAACCTTCAACACCTTCAGCAACTTCGATGAAAGCACCGTAATCAGCGATTACAACTACTTTACCTTTTACTTTATCACCAATAGTTAAATTAGCATCTAAAGCATCCCATGGGTGAGCGTTTAATTGTTTCAATCCTAATTGAATTCTTGTTTTCTCATCATCGAAATCAAGGATTACAACGTTTAATTTTTGGTCTAATTCAAGAACTTCACTTGGGTGGTTGATTCTACTCCAAGAAAGGTCAGTAATGTGAATTAATCCGTCAACACCACCTAAGTCAATAAACACTCCATAAGAAGTAATGTTTTTAACAACACCTTCTAATACTTGTCCTTTTTGTAATTGACCGATGATTTCTTTTTTCTGTACTTCGATATCAGCTTCGATAAGCGCTTTATGAGATACAACAACGTTTTTGAATTCGTGGTTAATTTTTACCACTTTGAATTCCATCATTTTGTTTACATATACATCGTAGTCTCTAATTGGCTTAACGTCAATTTGAGAACCAGGTAAGAAAGCTTCAATTCCGAAAACGTCAACGATCATACCACCTTTAGTTCTGCATTTTACAAAACCATTAACGATTTCTCCTGTTTCATTTGCAGAAATAACTCTATCCCATGATTTAATAGTACGTGCTTTTCTGTGAGATAATACTAATTGACCTGTTTTGTCCTCACGGATGTCGATTAATACTTCTACTTTGTCACCAACTTTTAAGTTCGGGTTGTAACGGAATTCGTTTAAAGAAATAACACCTTCCGATTTTGCGTTGATATCAACGATAACGTCTCTATCTGTAATTCTAACAACTACACCTTCAACTACTTCTTCTTGATCTGTAGCGATGAAAGTTTTTGAAACTAGTTCTTCGAATTCTTGTAAGTTTTTCTCATCTACTGCATCAATTCCTTCTTGGAAGTTATGCCAGTTAAAATTTGCTAAAAACTCTTCTTGTGATTTTAATTGTTCAGACATGCTGATAAAAAATTTGTATTCTGTTTTTCTTGAGTTTCATAAAGCAGTAGAAAAAACAGAAGTTGTTTTACATAAATAGTTGATACCTAAAGGAAACTCTTCTTTGCCAAAAGGTTTGCAAAATTACTACATTTATTTGTAATTACAAATAGATAGGTCACTTATTATTTATGCAATAATACCTTTGAAAATTCACTATTAATAGCGATGTATTCTACAATTTGATCATTATTGAATGAAACATTACCTTTATCATCTGTCTTTGATGTCTTGTTATCTATTGATAAATAGTTTTTTCCAGATTTAGATTTATAAAGAGTAAATATACTGTGACTATCTGTTTTGCTGTTAATGTCTTTATTTAAAAAATTAAAATTATCATGAGTACTTTGCGATATAGCTGCGATCATTTGCTCCTTGTTCTCTATATAGTTAAAAGCAGGAAGTACTATTTCTTCATACCATGAATTAGTAGATTCCGAAAAAGGTTTTTTGGCTTCTAAATAAGATAGAAAACCCGAAACCGCAATAACAATAATAAGTTCTATTAACCAGATAAACCAAAGAAATGCACCGCTGACTGTTGCTCCTCGGATACCCCATGTACCGGATTGGTTTACTTGACCGATATATTCAAAAACTAAATCAGGTTTAAGTATTAATGAAAAAACTTGCAAAAAATCAATATTACTTACTGTAATACCAATTTTATTTGAACCGTAGCTTTCTCCAGCATTAATAACCAAATCAATCCAAATGGCCCAGTGAATGTACAATGCTAAAAAAGCACCTGTCAATCCAATGATAAGCGCTAATAATGGATTTCTGACTTTTCCCTTTTGAATAACAAATTGAGCAATTACAAATCCAACGAAAAAGCCAAAACCTATTGTAATAAAAAAGTTTATATACACAAAAGGAATATACCATATAAAGTAAGCATATATTAATCCCAAAATTGGAAATGCGACAACAGTAACCAGTAAAAAATACAAGATAAAAATTGACGAAAATTTGCCTGATGGTTTGTAATATTTCTCCATAGCTATTTTAATTATTTAAAGTTTTTATTAATTTTTAAAGCTTCTTTGGAATAATATCAACTAATTCTATACTGTTAAAAATATTCTTACTAATTTATACAAGGTAAACAATAATGCCTATTTTTTCAAAATTAATCTAAATAACTGTCAGATCTTTATTAGGGAGCAGAACATTTCAGGTTTTTCAAAGGCCTAAATTCCCGCTATCCGTTTCAATCTTTTATGCCGAACACCGGCCATAAAAGGGTTTCCACTTCTATCGGGGCTAGATAAGAATGTATAGCGATTTTTAAAACTAACTAATCCAAATGTGCGACCATTCTTGTAAAAGTTTTAAACTTTACAAAGATGCATATTATCTACTCTTTTTCTTAATCCAAAAATACCCTCCCAGAATAGAAACTGGAGCAAATACAAAAATTGCCAGCAATTGCGTCCAAGAGCTACCATTTGATTTAAAAAGCGAAAAAGCCGCAAACCCAGCCATAATAGCAAAGAGAATATAATTCACTTTTAAGTTTTTAGTCTTTGCAATTAATTGCGTCATCATTCCACTGATGAAAGAGAAAAAAGTTCCGTAAACAAACGTCAAAACCATAAATAATTTCGAAGCACCTTCATGCGGGTTTACTTCAGAAAATCTAAACAAAAATATAGAACTGAAAACAAAAATGGCATAGCCAGCTATTACTCCTAAAATTTGTCTCATAATAACTTTAAAATTTTAATTTTGCAAAATCAAATTTAAACTTTTTACGTTAATTTAGAGTTTATCATACTCTTAAAAAAACCCGAGAGATTTAAAAATCTGTCGGGTTTGCTAATATAAAAGCTTGCTTGTAATTAATGACTCAAATTCTCCAACTCCTTCGGATCATGTTTATGTTTAAACAAAACAGCAAAAGCAATTGCAATAACCAAAGCATAAGCCGCAAATGACAACCAGATCGTATGCCAGTCTTTCATTAAAATTGGATTGCTAAATATTCCATCTGTAGAAATTGAATTTCCTTGACCTTTTACAAAATCCAACATTTTTGAGTTTGTAGTTTCGGTTTGTAAAAATCCAGCTAATTCAGTTGTATTATGAAATGATTTGGTAAAGAAACGGTCAATTGCCCAGCCAGAAGTTAAACTTCCTAAAACTGCTCCTACTCCATTTGTCATCATCATAAACAATCCTTGTGCAGAAGAACGTATTTTAGAATCTGTATTACTTTCTACAAATAATGAACCTGAAATATTAAAGAAATCAAATGCCATTCCGTACACAATACAAGATAAAATAATCATCCATAATCCGCCTACAGGATCTCCAAAAGCAAATAATCCGAAACGCAATACCCAAGCCAGCATACTAATCAACATAACTTGTTTGATTCCAAAACGTCTTAAGAAAAACGGAATTGCCAGAATAAATAAGGTTTCAGAAACCTGAGAAATCGACATAATAATAGTCGAATATTTAATTACGAAAGAATCAGCATATTTTGGAAAATGCTTGAATTCATCTAAGAAAACATCTCCGTAAGCATTTGTCAACTGTAATGCACCTCCTAAAAACATAGAGAATACAAAAAACAAAGCCATTTTATAGTTTCCAAAAAGTTTAAAAGCTTCTAAACCTAAAGTTTCTACCAATGAAGCATTTTCTTTAGTTAAACGCTGTGGTTCACATTTTGGTAATGTAAAAGCGTAAATTCCCAGAATCAAAGCACCAATTCCAGCAATATAAAACTGATATTCGGTTGCTTTGCTTCCGCTTAAGTTGGTAATCCACATTGCGGCAATAAAACCAATTGTTCCCCAAACTCGAATTGGCGGAAAATCTTTTACTATATTTTTATTATTTAATTTTAAAGAAGTATACGAAATAGAGTTGCTCAAAGCAATTGTCGGCATATAACAGCACATCGCAGCAAACATCACGTAAATAAAATTATCTGGTGTTGTTATTTGAGCGATTCCAAACAAAACAACTGCATACAATATATGTAGAAAACCGTATAACTTTTCGGCATTAACCCATCTGTCAGCGATAATACCTGTAAGAGTAGGCATAAATAAAGAAGCAATTCCCATGGTCCCAAACACTAAACCAAACTGAGTTCCTTCCCAATTTTTAGTTCCAAACCAATAATTTCCAATAGTAATAAGCCACGCTCCCCAAACAAAAAACTGAAGAAAACTCATTACAATTAACCTGTTTTTAATTCCCATATGATGAAATTGTCTTTAAGATAAAATGAAGCGGTAAAACTACCATTAAAAATGATATCTACAAAAAATTAAGCTGTTTTAACAACATCATTTACTAATTCTAAAACGGCAGTAAATTGTTCTTCCCTGGTTAAGTAAGAATTATCTATTTCAATTGCGTCATCGGCAATTATCAAAGGAGAATCTTCACGGTGCGTATCTATATGGTCACGATCAACCACATTCTTCAGAACTTCTTCGTATGATACATTATCACCTTTTTGCTGTAATTCGTCAAAACGACGCTGTGCACGAGTTTCAGCACTTGCCGTCATGAAAATTTTAAGTTCAGCATCTGGAAAAACTACAGTTCCTATATCTCTTCCATCCATCACAATACCTTTGTTTTTTCCCATTTCTTTTTGCTGTTCTACTAATTTAGAACGCACTTCAGAAACTTCGGCTACTTTGCTTACAAAATTTGAAACCTCAATAGTTCTAATTTGCTTTTCTATATTTTCACCATTTAAATACATTTCACCAAAACCTAAGTCAGCATTAAATTTAAATTCCAGCTGAATTTTAGGCAAAGCTTCAATTAAAGTTTTTTTATCAAAAAAGTCACCTCCGATAAGTTGATTTTTCATAGCGAAATAAGCCACAGCACGATACATAGCACCAGTATCAACATAAACATATTCTAACTCTTTTGCCAATTGTTTTGCCAAAGTGCTCTTTCCTGTTGATGAAAATCCGTCGATAGCAATGGTGATTTTTTCCAATTTTTTATTTTTTAAATTTTTGTGGGCTTAAAGTTTTAGGAAACTTTAATAATGCAAATATATTGCTTTTGCTTTTTATATGGAACAGTCTATCAGTAAGCAATAACAATATTATATGAAATACATTGCCTTATACGAAGTTATGAATTAAAATAATTTCAAAAAAAAACTATTGTTACTGATGAAAATTCCTCAATAACAATAGTTTTATATATTTCAATGAATATTTTCTAGTAATAAATATCTAGGACGATATTTGATTTTGAATTATCAATGTATTTTTCAATTCTTTTAAAGAATTGTTCGTTAACCATTGGACATCCATGACTATTACTTATATAATAATCTTGCTCTTCATAAGGCACAGCCGAGTAATAATGTAAAACAATCGCTCTTGATAAAGCATTATTGTTGGTTTCATCAAGACCTGTTAATCGATATGCTTTTCCGAAAATTCCTTTGTAGTTTTTTCCGATAACGTATCTGCCTAATGCTGTGCAGTTAGAGTTAGGCGTATTGCTAAATCTTAAACTTCCTTTTACTCCAGTTTCTGATCCAGATCCGTGAGCTACAAGACCTTGATCTAGAATTTTATTGTTTACTAAATCGTAAACAAAAAAACGGTTTTTGCCAGAAGGTATTCTCATGTCAACAAAGAAAGCAATCTTAGTATTGTATTTAGGATCAATACTAATCATATTTCTTATTTCACTTACCCTATTATTTATCCTTTCTATTTCTAAATTGGTAATGGTAGTTTCTTTTTTGTTGTAAAGTTTTGAACCCGTTAAAAACCCTACGGTAATAAACAAAAATAGATGGAATATTTTCATATAATTATTGAAAATTTAAAATTAGACCAAAAAGACTTGTATTAGCTGCCAATGTATATCTCGAATATGAATAATTAAATTTTAACCTATTCATTTTTAAACCGAATCCTAATGAAACTCCTGAAAAATTACGTTGATCTTCAACTCTTAATTCTTCTCCTCTTCTAAAATTATAACCTAAACGCAGATTAAATGCTTTTTTAGGAAATAATTCAACTCCAAAAACAACATGTCGTAAAGCGTTGTTTACGAACGAAATCTTTTCACTGCTTGTTGACCCATCAATATTAGTTTCTCCTCGAACGGGGTTCGAAAAAGAGATATTCCATTGTTGCAAATTTTCTAACGAAAGATGCCAACGAAGCGGAACATGCTCCAATTCTTGAGAAACTCCAGCAATGATTTCAAAGGGCAAATTCTCCTGTATTCCTGAATAAGTAGTAAACTGCGTACCAATGTTTCGAAATACTAGGGCCAAATTTACATAATTATTTGGAATTTCATACATAATTCCCACATCAATTGCACCGCCAATAGAATTATAAGTTTCTAAAGTAGAAGTTATTAGCTTTGTATTTACACCAATATGCAGGTCTGTAAAGGGAACATTGTAAGCGTAGCCCAGTGTCAGCGCGCCTTCACTACCTGAAAAATTTGTAGTCGCCTGCCCATTTTCATCATAACCTTCAAAGGATCCGTAATTTACATAACTGACTCCTGCGTAAAAAGTTTGTACGTGTCTGTCATAAGTATATGCATACGAAGCGGTTCCATAAGAAGCTTCTCCATAATAACTGCCATAGTTCATTGCAAGGTGATTATCCATATCCTCGTTTAAAACAGCTGGATTAAACATAACTTGATTGACATCATCATCATAAATGGTAATTGTTTTTCCTCCTAACGCTGCCTGCCTTGGCGAAGACGTTAAATTAAGGAATTGATAAGTGTAACGCCCTCCAACTTGTCCGAAAGAAACGGAGCAAACTAAGATAAAAAAAAGTAAAACAGATCGTTTTAACATGCTTTTGGGGCGATTCCTATATGGGAATAACGCAAATACAAATATAAAATTATATAACAGGAAAAATAAAATTAACTATTAAATAAATTCCAATAAAAAAAAATCCAAATTCCAATAGTAAAATTGGAATTTGGATTTTAAATATTATTTTTTTTATTGAAGTTTATTTCAATGTTTTTGCATTTTTTGCATTTTGATCCGTTAAGGCCAAAGCTAAAACTTCGCTCATTTCTTTTACATAATGAAAAGTAAGACCTTCCAGATATTCCGCTTTGATTTCATCAATATCACTTTTATTTTCGTGGCATAAAATGATTTCTTTAATCCCAGCTCTTTTTGCGGCTAGAATTTTTTCTTTAATACCTCCAACTGGCAAAACTTTTCCGCGAAGTGTAATTTCACCTGTCATCGCTAAACTTTTCTTTACTTTCTTTTGCGTCAGCAAGGAAACTAGAGAGGTCAGCATCGCAATACCTGCGCTTGGACCATCTTTTGGTGTTGCTCCTTCTGGAACGTGTAAGTGAATGTTATATTTTTGAAATAAAGCTACATCTAATCCTAACTTCTTTGCATTTGCTTTAATATATTCTAAAGCAATTGTTGCTGATTCTTTCATAACATTTCCAAGATTTCCTGTAATAGTCAGCGAACCTTTTCCTTCAGAAATTAATGATTCAATAAAAAGAATATCGCCGCCAACGCTTGTCCAGGCAAGACCTGTAACAACTCCGGCAACATCATTGTTTTCGTATTTATCACGTTCTAATCTTGGCACACCTAAAACAGTTACAATGTCTTCATCTGTAACTTTTTTATTGTACTCCTCTTCCATCGCAACTGCTTTTGCTGCATTACGAATTACTTGAGCAATCTTAGTTTCTAGATTACGAACTCCAGATTCGCGAGTGTAGCCTTCTACAATTTTTTCTAATTGTTTTTTACCAATTGTCAAATCTTTATTAGTTAGACCGTGTGCTTCTAATTGTTTAGGGAATAAATGTCTTTTAGCGATTTCTACTTTTTCTTCAATCGTATAACCTGACATTTTGATCACTTCCATTCTGTCACGCAATGCTGGCTGAATTGCAGCCATATTATTAGAGGTAGCAATAAACATTACTTTTGATAAGTCATAACCCATTTCAAGGAAATTATCATAAAAGGCATTGTTTTGTTCCGGATCTAAAACTTCTAATAAAGCTGAAGAAGGATCGCCGCTGTTTCCGCTTGATAATTTATCAATTTCATCTAAAATAAAAACTGGATTTGATGTTCCGGCTTTTTTCAAACTTTGTATAATACGGCCTGGCATTGCACCAATATAGGTTTTCCTGTGTCCGCGAATCTCAGCTTCGTCACGAAGACCACCTAATGAAATACGTACATATTCACGGCCTAGAGCTTCAGCTACAGAACGCCCAATAGATGTTTTTCCAACTCCCGGAGGCCCTGTCAAACAAATAATTGGCGATTTCATGTCATTTCTCAGTTTTAAAACTGCTAAATGTTCAATCATTCTTTTTTTAACTTCTTCAAGTCCAAAATGATCCTTATCTAATATTTTTTGAGCAAATTTTAAATCGAATTTATCTTTAGAATATTCACCCCAAGGCAATTCTAAAAACAATTCTAAATAGTTGCGCTGAATTCCAAAATCAGGAGATTGGGGATTCATGCGACGCATTTTAGACAATTCCTTTTCGAAATGTTTCTGCGTTTTTTCATCCCATTTTTTGGTTTTCGCTTTCAGTCCCATTTCGTCCATTTCTTCTTCCTGCGAAACGCCTCCCAATTCTTCCTGAATTGTTTTCATTTGCTGGTGCAAGAAATATTCACGTTGCTGCTGATCTAAATCAAAACGAACTTTGGACTGAATGTCATTCTTCAATTCTAATTTTTGAAGCTCTACATTCATATAACGCAAAGTCTCTAAAGCGCGTTCTTTTAATCCATTTATCGAAAGAAGACCTTGTTTTTCTTTTACGGATAAATTCATATTAGAAGAAACAAAATTGATTAAAAACGACTGGCTTTCAATGTTTTTAATCGCAAAAGTAGCTTCTGAAGGAATATTTGGACTTTCTTTGATAATTTGAATCGCTAATTCTTTAACAGAATCTAAAATAGCGGTAAACTCAGTATCATTTTCATCAGGACGTTCTTCTGAAACCTCTTTAATAGTAGCTGTCATATAAGGTTCTTCTGAAACAACTTCATCAATTTCAAAACGTTTTTTTCCTTGCAAAATAACCGTAACATTTCCGTCAGGCATTTTTAAAACGCGCAGAATTCTTGCTACAGTTCCTATTTTATGAATATCCTCTTTTGATGGATCTTCGTCTTCTTCATTAATTTGAGAAACTACGCCAATAATTTTTCCTGCTGCATTGGCATCGTTTATAAGCTTTATAGATTTATCTCTTCCTGCAGAAATTGGAATAACAACTCCTGGAAATAAAACAGTATTACGTAAAGGCAAAATTGGCAACGAAAGAGGCAGCTCTTCGTTATTCATTTCTTCTTCGTCTTCTGGAGTTAATAATGGAATTAATTCTGCTTCTGAATCAAATTCTTGAAGTGACAGATTGTCAATGGTAAGTATTTTATGGTTTGACATAATAATATATAAGTCGTTTTGTCATTAAAAGTTTTATTCTAACTATAAAAATAACATTAGATAAGGCAGTTTTAAGTAAAACTTTGCTAAGCGTTTCATTTACAAGATAGGCGATAAAAATAGACAATCATTATGCCAAAAGCAAAAAAATAGACTTTGGAAATTCAAATTAGAGATCAATTAATACTGAGAAACGCACTATTTTAAAAAAAATTACAATTAATTTTATCAAAAGTGTAACATATCAAAAAAAGTAAAGTCCTTATAAAAAACTAGCAACCATTACTTGAGCATAACCAATCAAAATATCGAAGAATTAATCGCGCTTTGTAGAGAAAACAATCAAAAGGCACAATTCGAAATTTACAATCGTTACAGTAAAGCCATGTACAATGTGGCGTATCGTATTGTAAAAGACGAACATTTTGCACAAGACGTCATGCAAGAAGGTTTTTTGAAAGCGTTTACAAAAATAAACGACTACAAACAAGAAGTCGCTTTTGGGGCGTGGCTAAAGAAAATCGTTGTCAATTACAGCATTGATTTCTATAAGAAGAACAACACTTTCCAGTTCGAAGATCTGAGCAAAACGCTTTATAAAATCGAAGAAAATGACAGCTTTTTTTCTGAAAATATTGATTTGGATTCACTTAAAGTAAAAGAGGTTCTAAATGCTATTTTGGATTTAAAAGATAATTACCGAATGGTATTGACGCTCTTTTTTATTGAAGGTTATGACCAAGAAGAAATTTGCGAAGTTTTGAATATTAGCTATGCGAACTGCAGAACTACGTTAAGCAGAGCTAAAGAAAGTTTACGAAAAAAATTAGAGGAAATATGAAAAAGGAAAATGACGATTTAGAGCAATTATTCAGCAAGTTTGAGAATCAATGGGATGTTCATGAAATGAATTCTGATCATCAAATAGATTTCTTAAATAAATTAAACACAAAAAAGCCAAAGAAAAAAAATTACTGGTTCGTGACTGCTATTGCAGCTTCGATAGTTTTAATGCTGGGAATATCTGTTTTTTACAAAAATGAAAAACCTAAAGAATTCAAATTTGCATCTAAGGAAACACAGCGAACTGATTCTATTTTCTCAATATTAATTGATAATGAACTCGTAAAACTGAAACAAAAAAGTTCACCTGAAAACGAACAAATTATCAATGACGCATTGAAGCAAATGAAAGTTTTTGATGCGGATTATCAAAAAATTATTAATGAATTGCAAAAGAATGGCGAAAACAAGCAAATAATTTATGCCATGATCAGCAATCTGCAAACTCGAATTTCATTTTTGCAGACCGTTTTACAGCGAATTGAAGAAAACGAAAATCTAAAAAACACCACTGATGAAAAAACATTATAAAATTCTTATTCTATTTATTTTGATTCCTTTTTTAGGATTCTCAAATGACTATACTTTTATTTCAAAACAAAAAAATATTAAAAAAACGTTTATCGTAAACTCGAATGCAGGAATTGATATTGACAATAAATATGGCAACATTTCAATATCTACATGGGATGAAGACAAAATTGACCTTGACATCACGATTAAAGTAACAGGAGGAAATGAGACTTGGGTTAATGAAAAATTAAATAGTATTGATGTTGATATTACAGCACTGAAATCAATGGTTACAGCAATTACCAAACTTGGAAATTCTTCTTTAAAAAGCAAAGGGAGCAGCAATAGTTTTGAAATTAATTATGTGATAAAGATTCCAAAAAACGGAACTGTGAAATTGCTGAATAAATACGGAAATATTAACGCTATTTCTTTAGAAGGTTCTACAGATATTACGTGCAAATATGGGAAGGTTGTACTCGGAAAATTAAATAATACAGCTAATAGAATTCAGATTGAATATTGCCAAAATTCGACTATTGATTATATTAAAAACGGAACAATCGAAGCGAAATATTCTGGTTTAAAAATAAACGACTCGGGCAATTTAAATCTTGATACGAGCTATAGTGATTTAGTTCTTTCTGATGGTCAAAACATTAAGTATGACTGTAATTACGGAAATTTAAAATTTCAGAAAATAAATTCATTCTCAGGATCAGGAAATTATCTTACGATCTCTATTGCCGAAATTTCTAATAGTGTAAATGTAGAAACGAATTACAGCAAACTAAATATTTCTACCATAACCAGCAAAGCGAATAATGTAAATATAAACTCAGGTTATTCTGACGTTTCGCTGGGTTATGACATAAATTATGCTTTTGATTTTGATATTAATACTAAATACGGAAATATTAAAAGCGACAACACTTTGAATATTTCAGTAAACGAAAGCAAAAATACAAGCAAAAGAATAAGCGGATTCAATAAGAAAAAAGGACAGAATAAAGTAGTAATAACTTCTAACTACGGAAACGTAGCATTAATCAAAAGACAATAATCAAAATATTAAACCAATGAAAAAATTTATTCAATTAACAGTTTGTGGTGCATTTTTAATAAGTTTTATGACGAATGCACAATCAAATAAAATTACCGGGAATGGTAAAGTAACAACAGACACAAGAACGACTTCAGAATATGACGCAATAAAAATTTCTGGTTCTTTTGATGTCGACTTAGTTGCAGGAAAAGAGGGCAAAATTATATTGAAAGGAGAAGAAAATATTCTAGATGCAATTATTGTTGAAGTAGAAGAAAATACTTTGAAAATTTATGTAAAGAAAAATACTAACATTCGTTCAAGTATTGGCAAAAAAGTTCAAGTTACAGTTCCGTTCGATAAAATTTCTGAATTAAGTTTGGCTGGATCAGGAGATATTCAATCGAAAAGCACAATCAAAAATGATAAATTCCTGGCTAAACTTTCTGGTTCTGGAAACTTTGATTTAGCAATAGATTCAAGCTCTTTAGAACTTAATTTAAGTGGATCTGGAAATGTTCATTTAAAAGGAAATGCTTCTAATTTCACAACAAAACTTTCTGGATCTGGTGATATTGATGCTTCTGATTTAAAATCTAAAAATGTAGATGTAAATGTTTCAGGTTCTGGAAATAGCAAAGTAAATTGCAACGAAAGCTTAACTGCAAGAGTTTCTGGTTCGGGAGATATTAAATATACGGGGAATCCAGAAAAAAGAGATGTAAAAGTTTCTGGTTCAGGAAATATTTCAAAAGCATAAATTAAAAAGCTCAATAATAAAAGATTTCAAAAATCATCTAATCAAAAAAAGAACAGAATCTTCGTCTTTATTATTGAGCTTTCTAAATAAAAACTAGTGGGGTGTCTTATTCATTTAAGACACCTTTTTTTGGTACTCTTCTTAACAATAAAACTCCAATGGCAAAAAATAATGCTAAAATTACGATTGCAAATCTTGGACTTCCTGTAATCTGATCAATTATTCCGTAAATGCACATTCCAATTACAATTCCGATTTTCTCGGCCACATCATAAAAACTAAAAAATGAGGCAGTATCTTCTGATTCAGGCAATAATTTAGAATAGGTTGAGCGTGATAATGCCTGAATTCCACCCATAACAAAACCAATTAAAGTTGCCATAACGTAAAAATGAATTGGCAATGTTATAAAATAAGCCAAAATACATAATACAACCCAAATACAATTTATAACAATCAAAGTTGGAATATTTCCAAATTTAGCTGATGCTCTTGATGTTAAAAATGCTCCAATTATCGCGACCAGCTGAATTACTAATATGCAGATAATTAGTCCTACTGTGCTTTCGCTTTCCGAAGACCATTTAATTTCTTGTGCTCCAAAGTAAGTCGCAACAATCATAACGGTTTGAACAGCCATGCTGTAAACAAAAAAACTTCCTAAATATCGTTTTAAAGAAATATTTTCTCCTAGTAATTTCCAAACTTTTTTCAATTCCTTAAAACCGTTAAAAATTACATCTTTAGTAACTTTCTGATTCTCTTTACTATTTCCTTTTGGCAAATAA
Organism: Flavobacterium sp. MR2016-29; assembly: GCF_015350695.1. NCBI lineage: Bacteria > Pseudomonadati > Bacteroidota > Flavobacteriia > Flavobacteriales > Flavobacteriaceae > Flavobacterium > Flavobacterium sp. MR2016-29. The sequence goes on along the minus strand of NZ_JADKPU010000001.1, from coordinate 10,937 downwards.
TAATAGGTATATTGACTGAAAAGAATCCACCAAATGCCAACCATCAAGAATGAGCAGCGCATTGCTACCATTGCATCTGCAACATTTTCGGCTCCCATAATCATAGTTAAATTTACCACCAATAAAACAACACTGCCTATATAACCTAAAGAATATCCTTTGGCACTTAATTTATCCTGTTGTTCAGGAAAAGCAATATCTGGCAAATAAGAGTTGTAAAAAACCAAACTTCCCCAGAAGCCTATTAATCCTAAAAAATAAAAAAGTATTCCTACATAAATATCTTCAAGCTTAAACCAATACAATCCTATACATGACAAGGCGCCCATGTAGCAAAAAAATTTCATAAATATTTTTTTATTACCAACATAATCAGCAATACCTGATAAAAATGGTGAAATAAAAGCAACTGCTAAAAACGCTGCAGCGGTAACAAAACTTATTAAAGCAGAATTTTTAAGATTCATACCAAAGACATCGATATAATGATCTCTATTTAAAAATAACTTTTCATAAAAAATAGGAAAAACTGCCGATGAAATAACTAATGGATAAACAGAATTAGCCCAATCGTAAAAAGCCCATGCATTTAATAATTTTTTATCTCCTTTAGGTAGGTTTCTCATAAAAATGATTTAGTTAATTGGTTACGAATTTATCCATTTTTTATCATAATCAAAGTGATTTTTTCTAAATCTATATTATTAAATTATAAACTTTTTAGAATCTGAATTCGCATAAAAAAAGCTACTCTTAAAGAATAGCTTTTATATTTTTTTTGAGATATTATTATCTGATTACACCTACTTTAAGTGCTGTAGCTTTTGCTTCAGGAATTAATTTTTTCAAATTTGCAATTCTTGTCGCATCTGATGGATGGGTGCTCATAAATTCTGGCGTTCCACCTCCTGCATTGGCAGACATTCTTGTCCAAAATGTAATAGAGTCATCTGGATTATATCCAGCAATTGCCATTAATGTTAATCCTATTTTATCTGCTTCACTTTCGTTGCTTCTGCTAAATGGAAGCATCACTCCCACTTCAGAACCTAATCCGTAAGCTTGCGAAAATATTTGTCTTGTTGATTCAGATTTAGAACTTGTTGCTGCATCTAATGCTGCACCTCCAATTTGCTGTAACTGTGCTGCACTCATTCTCTGTGCACCATGATTGGCCAAAGCGTGAGACACTTCATGTCCTAAAACTGTGGCTAAGCCAGCATCATCTTTTGTAATTGGTAAAATTCCTGAATACACCACAATTTTTCCTCCTGGCATACACCATGCATTAACTTCTTTATTTTCGACTAATTTGTATTCCCAGCGGTAATCTTGTAAATATTGTGTCTGTCCTAAATAAGTTAAATATTTTTCGGCGGCAGCTTTAATTCTTGAACCAACAGTTTCAACTCTTCTTGCATCTGCAGTTCCTGTGATAACTTTGTTTTCAGCAATAAATTTATTGTATTCCTGAAAAGCAGTTGGGAATAATTCGCTGTTTGAAACAAAATTCAAGTTCTGTTTTCCTGTAATCGGATTAGTTGCGCAGGCACTACACAAGAGCACTGTTGAAGCCGCTATAAGTAAATAATTTTTCATATTTTTTAATTTTAATTTAAAGTAAAAATACGAAAATCATAATTTCGAAATCTTACATAATTAACATAAAAACTATCATAATTTTTACTTATTCTCCAATTATATGAAGTTCATTGAATTCTTTATCAACAATTAAGAAATGGTCTGTATCAAAGCTAACTTGATCAAATGCCACTTTTTCATTATCAATTTCAATTTCAGTTACTCTAAAAGGCAATCCAATTAAATTGATTTTATATTTACTGTATGGTGTATCGTACTTTCCTTCTTTATGAAGCTGCACAATTAATTCTTTCTCTTTCCCGATGGTTCTAAAAGATAAAAAGCTGTAACGTCCTTTTTTATAATCATAACCATCTTGTGCGTCTTCATAAACAACAGATTTTTCTTTACCCTGTTTAAAGTATAAATCAAGTGTCAATTCATCAAACTCAAGTTCCCCAACATATTGCTGCACCGGATATTTTGGAATTATTGCACCTGCTTTTACAAAAACCGGGATTTCATCAAATTTAGTATCAACCCAAACTTCTCTTCCCCCGGTAGTAAACTCATTTGTCCAGTAATTATACCATTCTCCTCTAGGTATATACATACGTCTGCCTACAGCATTAGGTTCAAGAATTGGGCAAACTAAAATTTGATTTCCAAAGATGAATTCATCATTTCGGTAATGAGTTTGAGTATCATCTTGATCGTAATATACTAAAGGTTTTAACATCGGAATTCCTTCTTCAATATATTGCCAAAACATGGTATATAAATAAGGAAGCAATTGATAACGAAGACTTACAAATTTTCGAGTAATATTGATTACTTCTTCATCAAAAGCCCAGGGTTCCTGATTGCCATGATCTCCAGATGAGTGGGTTCTGCAGAAAGGATGAAAAACACCAAGCTGAATCCAACGCGCATATAATTCTCCCGTTGGCTGTTCCGCAAAACCTCCAATATCAGAACCTGTAAAACCCATTCCCGAAATACACATTCTCTGAACTTGGATATTAGCAATCCATAAATGTTCCCAAGTTGCAACGTTATCTCCTGTCCATGAAGACGTATAACGTTGTGCACCAGAATAAGCAGATCTTGTTATTACGAAAGGACGTTTAGGATAAGCAAAACGTTTTACACCATGATAAGTTGCTCTGGCCATTTGTGTGCCATAAATATTATGTGCTTTTCTATGACTACAAGGATTTCCGTCATAAGAATGACGAACATCCATCGGGAAAGTCTTATTAGGAACCTCCATTACAGCTGGTTCATTCATATCATTCCATACACCTTTTACGCCAATGTCTGAAATTAATTCTTTAAATAATCCAGCCCACCATTCTCTAACTACAGGATTTGTATAATCTGGAAAATTACATTCTCCCGGCCAAACTTTTCCTTTCATATAAGGACCGTCGGCTCTTTTGCAGAAATAATCTTTTTCTAAAGCTTCCTGATAAACCCAATAATCTTTATCAATTTTAATTCCAGGATCGATGATTACAACCGTTTTAAAACCATCTTCAGCCAATTCTGCCACCATTCTTTTTGGATCTGGAAAATATTCTTTACTCCATGTAAAACATCTAAAACCTTCCATATAATCAATATCCAAATAAATGGCATCGCACGGAATTTTTAATTCTCTAAACTTTGATGTGATTTCTTTTACCTTACTTTCAGGATAATAGCTCCACTTACATTGATGATATCCTAAAACCCATAATGGCGGCAATTCAGGCTTACCTGTAAGATCAGTATAAGTAGTTACTACATCTTCCATTTGTGGGCCATAAATAAAATAATAGTTCATTTCACCGCCTTCTGCCCAAAAACTGGAAACATTTCTTCTTTCCTGACAAAAATCAAAGAAAGTTCTGAAGGTATTATCAAAGAAAATGCCGTAAGATTGTTTATTATGTAAGCCAATATAAAATGGAACTACTTTATACAAAGGCTCTTGATCTTTTTGGTACGCATATTGATCTGTAGCAAAATTTTCGAGTCTTTTGCCTTTTAAATTCATTTGAGTGGCTTTGTCGCCAAGACCGTAAAAACATTCTCCATCTTTAGAAGATTTGCTCATTTTTACGATATTACCTCCATATTCGTAACTTTCTTCCCAATGAAAACCAAGTTCATCTTCGAGAATTAAAAAATCGCTTAAATCGTAAATAGACAAACGAAGATCTGCTTTTTGAATTTTGCATTTAACCTTACTGGTTCTAATTTGAAAATAAGTCTCTTCTTCTGTAAGTTCTAAAAAATTATAACCGTGAAGCTGTGTTTTATCTATTGCATACGAAAAATCATTGCTGAAATAACCTTTTGTAGTAAAGCGAAATCGGATTAAACTGTCTCTAAGAATAGTGACTTTTAAGATTACTTTATTATCTGTATGAAAAAAAATGGAATCGCCTTCATGCTCATGCGAAACGATTTTTGATGGATATAAATCGCCTTTATATTCTAATGATGTATTTGTAATCATATCGCTAATGAATTAATTATATAACGCTAATCTCTATTTCAAACATACAAAAAAAGTTAGTAAACGACTATGAATAAAAGGTTTATTAACGAAAACGTTTTTTATGAATGAGTGCTAAATTAGCCATCCAAAAAACGACAATTCGATAATTTAAGCACGCAAAACTGATAAAACAGAATTAAGAAAAATAATTATTGAGACTTTATGCGAAAGAATAAACAGTCACACTTAGCGGAGGCAAGATTAATTCGACAGAATAATCTCTTCCATCGTAAGGCGAAGATTCAATTTTAATTGTTTTAATATTACAAACACCGCTTCCTCCGTAAATAACAGCATCACTATTAAAAATCTCTTCTAATTGACCTTTTTGTGAAATTCCGATTCTGTAATTTTCTCTAACTACTTGTGTAAAATTGCAAACTATAACTACATTTTGATCAGGATTATTTCCTTTTCGAATATAAGATAAAACAGCATTTTGATGATCTGAATAATTAATCCATTCAAAACCTTCACCAGTAAACTGTTTTTGATATAAAGCTGGACATGATTTATACAATTGATTTAAATCTGTAACTAACTTTTTTATTCCAGAATGATAATCATATTGAAGCAAATGCCAATCTAAGCTTTTCTCAAAATTCCATTCGTCGCTTTGGCCAAATTCAGATCCCATGAATAATAATTTGGTTCCTGGGTGCGTAAACATATATCCATACAGCAATCTCAAATTTGCAAACTTTTGCCATTCATCGCCAGGCATTTTATTAGCAATAGATTTTTTTCCATAAACGACTTCATCGTGAGAAAATGGAAGCATAAAATTTTCAGTAAACGCATAAGTCATTGAAAAAGTTAGATCGTTTTGATGGTATTTTCGGTAGACTGTTTCTTTTTGAAAATATTTTAAAGTATCATGCATCCAGCCCATCATCCATTTCATTCCAAATCCCAAACCTCCAGTAAACGTTGGTCTGGAAACCATCGGAAAAGAAGTGCTTTCCTCAGCAATAGTCTGAACTCCATCAAAATTAGCATAAATTACTTCATTGAATTCTTTAAGAAAACTTATAGTATCAAGGTTTTCTCTTCCGCCATAAATATTTGGTTCCCACTCACCTTCTTCTCGAGAATAATCAAGATATAACATCGAAGCAACTGCATCAACTCTCAATCCATCGACGTGATAAAGCTGCAGCCAAAAAACCGCATTGCTAATAAGAAAGGCACGAACTTCATTACGCCCATAATTAAAAACTAAACTTTTCCAATCCGGATGATACCCTTTTCTGCGGTCGGGATGTTCGTATAAATGTGAGCCGTCAAAGAACCCTAAACCGTGCGCATCATCAGGAAAATGTGATGGAACCCAGTCTAAAATTACGCCAATACCAGCCTCATGCAATTTATCGACTAAAACCATAAAATCCTGCGGTTTGCCAAAACGAGAAGTTGGAGCAAAATATCCTGTCAATTGATAACCCCAAGAAGGATCATAAGGATATTCCATTATAGGCATAAACTCCACATGCGTAAAACCCATTTCTTTTACATATGCAACTAAATCATCTGCTAATTCTAAATACGTCAAAAAACGATTATGATCAGCTCGTTTCCAAGATCCTAAATGCACTTCATAAACCGAATATGGTTTGTCTAATGCATTATTTTGTTGGCGAGTATTCATCCATTTTTCGTCTTTCCAATTGTAATCCAAATCCCAAATAACTGAAGCGGTATGAGGTGGTTTTTCACAATAAAGAGAAAAAGGATCTGCTTTTTCAGTTACAATTCCATCAATATTCGACTGGATTTTATATTTATAGAGTGTTCCCTTTGCAATCTCAGGTATAAATCCTTCCCAAATGCCAGAAGAATCCCAACGAACCTGTAAAAGATGTTCGCCTTGTGTCCAATAATTAAAGTCGCCCACAACAGAGACAGAGTGTGCAGTTGGAGCCCAAACTGCAAAATAAACACCTTTTACTCCATTAACTTCAACTAAATGCGCTCCTAATTTTTCGTATAATTTGAAGTGTTTTCCTGCTTTGAATAAATCAATATCAAAATCAGTAAATAGAGAATGCGTGATTACTTTAGACATATATAGTTTTTAAGGCAATAATTAATTTTAAGTATTTATTCAATTCTAAAATTATCAGAAAGAACAGCTCCTTTTTTTATAACAATAATTCCGTCTTTAATACTGTATAAATCGTTTGTAAAATTATCTAAATGTTTGCCTCCATTAATATGTACATTATTTCCTATACGTACATTTTTATCCACAAGCGCATTTTTTATAAAACAATTTTCACCTATTCCAACATGAATTTTATTGATCGTGCTTTCATGATTCATTTCGTCAAGATCCTGATAGAAATCATTTCCCATTACATAGCAATTTTCAAGCACCGTTCCCACACCAATTCTAGAGCGAATACCAATTACTGAGCTTTTAATTTCTTTTGCATTAATAATACATCCTTCAGAAATTAAAGACTGATTTATAATTGAGTTTCTAAATTTTGACGGTGGCAATAATCTCGGTCTGGTAAAAATTTTATTCTCATTATCGAATAAATTAAACTCCGGAATATCTGCCGTTAAACCAATATTGGCTTCAAAAAATGATTCTATATTTCCAATATCTGTCCAATATCCTTCATATTGATAACTTAGTATTTTATGTTTTCCAACTGCTTCGGGAATAATTTCTTTTCCAAAATCTTTAGTTTCAGGATTGCACATTAATTCTACCAGTAATGGCTTATTAAAAATATAAATCCCCATTGATGCAAGATATTTTTTACCTTTTTCCTGCATTTGCTCACTTACTTCAGATTCCCATTCTGGCAATAATGAAGGATGTGGTTTTTCAATGAAGGCCTGAATCCTATTTTCATGATCCGTTTTAAGAATTCCAAATTCTGGTGCATCTTTAGCATTAACAGGTAAGGTTGCAATAGAAATTTCTGCGTCTGCGGCAATATGTGCTTCTAACATTTCGTTAAAATCCATTTGATACAATTGATCACCAGAAAGAATTAAAGCATGGTCAAAATCGTGTTTCAAAAAATGCGACATACATTGTCTAACGGCATCGGCAGTTCCCTGAAACCAGGTTGGGTTATCTGGAGTTTGCTCAGCAGCTAGAATATCAACAAATGACTGACTGAAAATGCTAAAATTAAAAGTGTTTTTGATATGTGCATTTAATGATGCAGAGTTAAACTGTGTCAAAACAAATATTTTAAATATATCAGAATTGATACAATTTGAAATAGGAATATCAACCAATCTGTATTTTCCACCAATCGGAACTGCCGGCTTTGATCTTGTTTCTGTTAAAGGGAACAAACGCGAACCCTGGCCTCCTCCTAAAATAATAGCAACTACATTTTTCTTTTTAAACTTCATTTTTCTCAATTATTAAGTTGTATATCTCGATATATTCTTGGCAAACACTTTCCCAGGAATGGTCAGTTTCCATTCCTATTTTTCTAATTTTATTAAAATTTGCTCTGTCAGCGTACAATTTTACAGCACGATTTATAGAATAGCAAATATCTCCAACTGAAGCCTGATCATGGCAAATTCCGTTTCCATCATCACCAAAATCAATTACCGTATCTCGCAAACCTCCTGTTCTTCTAACAATCGGAATTGTACCATATCGCAAAGCATACATTTGGTTTAATCCGCAAGGTTCTACTCTAGATGGCATTAAAATATAATCTGATCCAGCATATATTAAATGCGCTAATTCTTCATTATAACCAATAAAAACATTGTAATTTCCTTTATAATCATTTCGTAATTGCACTAACTGCTCTTCGATAATTAAACTTCCTGATCCTAAAATTAAGATATTTATATTCTCGAAATTCTCAGAAAGTGCTAAAGCAGAGGCTTGTGGCAGTAAATCGCCTCCTTTCTCCTCAAATAATCTTCCTATAAAACTAAAAAGCGGTTTTGTCGGATCTAATTCAAATTGTTCGCATAATTTTTCCTTATTTTTCTGTTTTCCTATTTCAAAAGTTTCAATTGAATAATTAGCCTCTATCATTTGATCTCTTAGCGGATCCCAAACTTCAATATCAATTCCATTTAAAATTCCCTTTGATTTACTTTTAACTGAATTGAACAACGACTCCAATCCATTTGCTGCATGATTAATTTCATTTAAATAACTAGGAGAAACGGTTGTAACTGCATGTGCGCACTTAACACCAACTGCTAATGAATTCAAAGAATTATTCCACTCCAAAAATCCAACATGAATTAAATTGAACTCAGGCAAATAATGCAATTTGTCAAAGCCAAACCAGCCTTGGTACAAACCATTATGAATTGTTATTACAGTTCTAACACTTTGCAGAAGTTCATATTTATACGCATATTTAACCAAAAACGGAATCAATCCGGTATGATGGTCATGACAATTAATAACATCCGGAATTGTTTTTCTTGCTAAAATCCAATCTAATACAGCAATTTGAAAAGATAAAAATCTTTCGATATCATCTTCATATCCATAAATATTTGGACGATTAAACAATTCATCAATTTCTACCAGATATAATTCATAACCGAGTTTATTTGTTGTCTCCCTTAAAATACTAAACGGAAAATCAAAATTTCCAAGCTTAACACTTCCCCAATGAACACATTCAAAATCATTTTGTTTTCTAAATTTTGTATCATAACAAGGAACTACAACTCTAACTTTATGCCCTGCATTTGTCTGATACTTAGGCAATGCGCCAACTACATCAGCTAAACCTCCAACCTTTGCCATTGGGTAACATTCTGCACTGATATGAAATATTTCCATTTTAGAACTTTATAAACCTATTAATATCTTAATTTGAAAAGTATTTTTGAAACAAACCTGTATTTATTGTACTACTTTTATGTTTCCTAAATTTAGGAAAAAATAAGCAAACTAAAGACTCCAAAAAAAAATTATTGATATGACAAAAAAGACTACTAATCCTACGCAATCTTTAAAAATTCCACAGTTTATCATATTATCAAGTAGAATATGCACTTTTATTTCAACTAAGCTAGGAACAAAATATGCAGGAAGACTTTTTACAACACCAATAAAACATAAGGTTCCAAAAAGAGAGCTAGACATGGACCATAAGAGCATTCAAAAAACGGTTTATGTACCTAGTATTAACAAAAGCATTATTACTTATGAATATGGAAAAAGTGAACGAAAGATTTTATTAGTTCATGGATGGTCAGGCAGAGGCACACAGCTCTTTAAAATAGCCGATGAGCTTTTAAAAATTGGATATTCTACAATTAGTTTTGATGCTCCTGCACATGGTAAATCTAAAGGAAAAACCACAATAATGTCTGAATTTATTGCTTCCATATTAGAAATTGAAAAACAGTTTGGTGCTTTTGAAATTGCAATTGGACATTCATTAGGAGGAATGTCTGTTTTGAATGCAATAAAAGATGGCTTTCAGGTAAAGAAAGCTGTAATCATTGGAAGTGGTGATATTGTGCAGGATATTTTGGAGGAGTTTATTGCAAAATTAGGTCTAAAGAAAAAAATGAGTGAACATCTTCGAGATCTTTTTGAAGATAAATATAAAGTTAAAATGGATGACTTTTCAGCATATAAAGCGGCACAAAAAATAAAAATTCCAGTTTTAGTAATTCATGATAACGATGATCCAGAAGTTCCAGTAAAAGCAGGAATTCATATTTATCAACATTTAATGGAAGGAACCTTATTTTTGACAGATGGTTTAGGACATAGAAAAATATTAGGAAATCAAAATGTTATAAAAAAAATACTAGATTTCATTAAAATCACTTAATTTTATAAGAGTTGCAAATATTTATTTCATTTAAAAAGAAAATTAAAATGGATTTATTTGGAGAAAAATTGAATTGGGAAACAAAATTAAAACCAATTTTAAAAAAATATAAAGGAAAAAAACATCCTTTAGAATATGAAAACACCTATCAGTTAATGATTATGGTGATTTTGTCAGCGCAAGATTCAGATGCAAATATTAATAAAATTGCTCCAGCTTTATTTGAAAAGTATTCTACATTAAAAAGTTTATCCAAAGCAGATTCTGACACACTCATACCTTATATTAGCAAAGTTCGAAATTATCCAACAAAGGCAAAATGGCTTTTAGAAATTGCTCAAACTATTAAAAATGACGAAGATATTCCTTTAACCATGGATGGATTGACAGCCTTAAAAGGTATTGGAAGAAAATCTGCAAATGTAATTTTAAGAGAAACTAACAAACCTGCTGAAGGTATTATAGCTGATTTACATGTTATTAGAGTAGCTCCACGAATCGGAATAATAAAAGAAAGTAAAGACGGAAATAAAGTTGAAAAAGATTTAATGCAAGCATTACCTAAAAATATCTGGTCGGAAATTGGAATGGCAATTTCATTTTTAGGAAGAGAAACCTGCAGACCTACTCCAAAATGTGAAGAATGTTTATTGACAGATATTTGCCGCTATTATTTAACCCAAGTCATTTAAAACTGCTACTTGCGCCCAGTATCCATTAAGTATACAATCTTCCATAATTTTCTTTTGTTTAATAAAGTAAAAGTGTTTAGACCCTAATGACATAATTGTAATTCAAATAAAATTTATAAGGAGTCTAAACATCCTTCATTGTGATTTGAATATTGTAGCTTAAAATCTTGTCTTAAAATTCATATTTGAAGGAATTAAAAGCAAAAATTACAAATTGTCACTTAATAAACAAGTAGTATAAAAAGATAAATGGACTTCTATAATTCGTAGTAGAATCTATAGAACATTATTTTTAGAAAAGGGTGCAAAACA